>CAYZWI010000001.1:0-241137 GCA_964482205.1 uncultured bacterium
GTAGATACGCTTGATGAAGCTCTTCCGGACGCGGGTTCGATTCCCGCCGCCTCCACAGGGGGCTTGCTAGCGGGGAACGGATTGCTGGGCAGCCGTTTCCCGCTTTCTGCTTCCGCGCCTGCCGCTAGTCGCTGCCGTCCGTGAAGCTTCTGAAGAACGGCACCCTCAAGGTGTATCAGGGATTCCCCCACGGCATGTGCACGACGCACGCGGAAGTGATCAACGCGGATCTTTTCGCCTTCCTCAGGGCCGGCCAGAGAGTCGCTGTGGGGTAAGGAGCGGGCACGACACGCTGCGGGCGTCGGGAAGTTCGACGTGGGGCAGGCAGATTGCCGCGGCGGGCCGCTGCGATTCGAGGCCGGGATGGTCCAGCCCATCCCGGCCCTCGGTCGCCGAGCACGCGAGCGTGTCTAAGGCCTCATTGCAGCGCCACGATCTTCGTCGTCTTCACCTTCCTGCCTCCCACGAGCAGGCTGCAGAAGTAGACGCCTCGAGAGGACCGCTCGATCCCGGCCGCGTCGAAGTCGACCGAGTGCGTCCCAGCCGGCTGAAGCGCATTGACGAGGCTTCGCACTTCCCGTCCCAGGCTGTCGTAGACCTTGATCGCGACGAAGCCGGGAGCAGGCGTGGCATACGTGATCATGGTGGAGGCCGCGAACGGGTTGGGCGTGCTGAGGAGCGTGCCGCCGATCTCGAAGCCGCTATCGCCCACGTCGGTCTGCCCGGGATCGAAGACGGCCCGCGCGTCGACCCACCAGATCTCTGATGGCTCCGTCGTGTACGGGGCGCTGCGGCGGTTGAAGAACATGTACTTCCCGTCGGGGGAGAGGAACGGACAGTCCTCGATCTGCGACGTGTTGATCGCGGGCCCGAGGTTGCGCGGCGTGCTCCAGACGCCGTTCTCGTCGTAGCTGATGTACAGATCGGACTGACCGTATCCGCCCGGCATCTGGGATTCGAAGATGACGTAGCTGCCGTCCCGGGCGCCGAACACGGAGCCTTCAAGATACGAAGTGTTGATCGCGGCGCCCAGGTTCTCGACGGTGACTTCCCCGCCGGGTGAAGTGACCGCGCGATAGACGTCCGAGTTGCCGAATCCTCCGGAGCGGATGGAGCAGAAGAACAGAGTGCCGTCACCGGCGACCGAGCCTCCCCACTCGTTGGCGGGAGTGTTGACGGGGGGATCCAGCACGACGGGCGCGCCCCACCCGGTTTCCTCGCGGACGGACCGCCACAGGTCGGTGGGCGGACTGGGACGCGAAGAGACGAAGTAGACGGCATCGCCGTCGGGCGCGAAGAAGGCGTCGGTGGCATCGCCGCTGCCCTGGAAAGGGGCCGGGATCGGATCGGCCCAGGTGCTGTCGCTGCTCATCCGCGTGTACCTGAGATTGAATCCCCCCCAACCGGCATTCGTCACCCCGAAGACGCACTCGTCCAGGTTTGGCGAGAACGTGAGGCAGTACTCGAAGCGGTTGGGCAGCGAGATGAGGCCAGGCGCGAAGACGACCGGAGTGAGTCCCGGGGGAGTCTGGCCGAAGTAGCGTCCGTCCGGCAGCGTCGTCCCATGCGCGACACCAGCTCCGACAGCCAGGAGCAGGAGCACGCCGGCCAACGCAACGTTCCTCTTCATGGTGACACCTCCTTCCAACCTCACCGATTCCTCGAGGGCCGCGCGGTCACCCACTGGAACCCCGCGCAGGCAGCGGAACGACACTGGAATCGTAGGGAATGCCATCGCCGAAAGCCTGCCGGGCACCCAATGGATCGCGAATGAAATCCTGATTTTTTTGGCCGCGGACGACCCATCCGTTTCCCACGCGAGACGGGCGGCGCTAGAATCGGAACATGACGAAGGACTCGAGACCGTTGTGCCCGAGTGCGTTTCGCATCGAAGACCGCCTCGTTCTCCCCGCGCTGAACCGCATCGAGCGCGAAGGCGAAGTCGTCCAGATCGAGCCGCGGGTGATGCAGGTGCTCGTCCGTCTCGCCGCCCGCCCCGGTGAGGTGCTGTCGAGGCAGGAGCTTTTCGACTCCGTGTGGGCGGAGTCCGTCGTCTGCGAAGAGGCGCTGACCCGGACGATCACGGAGCTGCGGCGGGTCTTTGGCGACGACACCAGAAAGCCGCGCGTGATCGAGACGATCCGCAAGGGCGGCTATCGCCTGATCGCCCCTGTCCTGCCGGTGCCCGCGCCGGTGCCCGCGCCAGCGCCGGCGCCACCCGAAACCGGCGCGACGGCCGACAGCCCCTCGAGTCCTGCCGCCCCGCCGCCTGTCCGCCAAACCATGGGACCGCGCGCGGAGGAGGCGACGCAGCCGAAGTCGCGCCGCGCGCTCCATGGCGCTCTCTGGTCGCTGGCGGGGCTCGCGGTCCTCGTCGTCGTCATCTGGGGCGCGCGGTCGATGCTGCGCGCGAGCCGCGCTCCTGCCGTCACGATCGAAGCGACGCCTCTCACGAGCACGCCGGGTCTCGAGCTCTTTCCGGCGCTCTCCCCGAACGGCGCGATGCTCGCCTTCTCGTGGGCGGGGTCGCCTTCCGCGAGCGCCGACCAACTGGATCTCTACGTCACGAAGACTTCCGGCGGCACGCCCGTGCGGCTGACGAACCTGCCGGGTCCCGAGTGCTTTCCATCCTGGTCTCCTGACGGGACGGAGATCGCGTTCACGCGCGAGGTCGAGGGTGGAAGCGAAATCTGCGTGGTATCGGTCCTCGGCGGGGAGATCCGTCGCATCGTCCGACTCGATGCGCCCACCTCGGGAATCGACTGGTCCCCGGACGGAGCGTCGATCGCTTTCGCAGCAGCGGATAGCGCGAGAGGCTCGTCACGAATCCACTTGCTGCGCCTGAAAGATCTCGCAGACACGGTTCTCACGCGCCCGGTGAACGGCGTGCAGGGTGACGTCGCCCCGCAGTTCTCCCCGGATGCTGGGACGGTCGCCTTCATGCGTCTCGACACGCGACGCGGATCCGATGCCTGGTTCGTGCCCGTCGGTGGAGGAGAGGCGCAGAAGGTGAATCTGGGTGGGCGCAGGGTCTCCGGTGTGGACTGGATGTCGCCGGCCGGCTTGATCGTCTCTGCCTCGTCCAAGATCGATACCGGCCTCTGGAGGGTCGAGACCCGCTCTGGACGAATGCGACCGCTCGCGATCCCGGGGGGAAGGATCCAGCGCCTCTCGTGCGGCGACAAGGGCCGGCTCGCGTACGAGAAGATCTCCTTTGCCCAGAGCATCTGGTGCCTCGAGTTGTCGCCATCGGGAGAGTGCCGCCGGCGTCCGCAACCGCTGATCGCCTCGACGCAGCGCGAATCGGAGGCGGTCTTCTCGCCCGATGGCCGCACGATCGCCTTCGTCTCGGATCGTTCCGGGTCGCCCGAAATCTGGATCGCCGATGCCGACGGCGAGCATTCGCGACGCATCACGGAGCAGCAGACGACGCTCATCACGCGTCCCCGGTGGTCTCCGGACGGCCAACGAATCGGCTACACCTGCATGACGGATGGCAGGCTGTCGATCCGTGTGGCGGATCTTTCAACCCGGATGACGCGAGCGTTGCTCGCCGGGGGGCCCTACATGCTCGGCGCCTGGTCCGCGCAAGGCGACTTCATCTATTACGGCGTCGAAACGGCGGAAGGGACGGAGGTGTGGCGAGTCCATCCCGATGGGATGGCGCCGGCGAAGATCGCTCCGGCGGGTTGGGAGATCCTCGGCGAGTCCCCGGACGGCCGGGGCCTGCTCTGCGCCCGCTCGGACGGCTCCGGGATCTGGCTCTTTCCGTACGAGGGCGGCTCGAATAGCCAGCTCGTTTCCGCCGACGTGTGCCGGGAATGGCAAGAGGCCGTTCCCGCGGATCACGGGTTCTTCTTCACCCGACGGAACCCGGAATCGTCGACCCTCGGGTTCTACGACACGGCCACGGGGCGCGCCGACTCGCTGGCGACGATCGAATGGTACGCCGCGTCGCCGGCTCTCTCCCCGGACCGCACCATGCTCCTCTATGACAGCATCGGGAAGATCGAGATCGACTTGATGCTGGCCGAGATCCCTCGCTAGTCGGTTCTCGGAATCGATCCTCGACGCGTGAGCTCGCAGCCCTGCTCGATGCCCGCCGCGGTTCTACTCGAACGCGTCCGTGAAATGCTTGTTGGGCCTCATGGCGAGCCGCCGATGCGCGTAGTCGTAGACGAGGTTGAACCGGCGCAGGACCGCGTTCGCCAGCACGGCATCCGCGTTGCCGGCTTTCGAACGGATCTCGGCCGGGGCGAAGGCCGCCGCCAGGTCATGCAGTCCGTAGGGGCCGATCTTCAGATACGCGATTCGTCCCCTGCGGCCGCGAATCTCCCCGCTCAGCCCTTGCCCCAGGACAACATCGTTCGCCGTGGCCGGGACGGAGAACTTCATGCTGGGCCGCAGCAACAGCTCGACGGCTTCGCTCGAGGCGCAGTCTATGTAGGCGCGCAGCGCGACCGGCGGCTCGTCTGCGATCGCGACCGAGAGGTCGAGGAAGGGAAGGTTGTTCGCGCCCATCTCCAGCGGCAGGCTCTCCCAGCCTGGGCCCGGCTCGAAGGTGTCCGCGTCGCGCAGGGTCAGCATCATCATGTCGACATCGATCTCGACCGCGTAGTGCCCGAGCAACGAATAGCCGATCACTCCATCGATCTCCGGGCTGGCCATGGAATCGTTCATGAGGATGATCACGCGTTGGTTTTCGAACGCGGCTTGCCCGACCCGGAACGATGCCGAGTCGGTGAATACCGCGCGAGAGGGCGGGCCTCCGCCGGCCCCGGCGATTTGCGCTTCCATGAACCGCTGCGTTCCAAGCGAATCCCTCAGCGCCGGCTCGAACAGGAGCAGCCCGTCAGAACCCATTCCCGTGTCGAGGATCAGATGGAGCTCTCGCGCGCCTGCGAAGCGCACGGGGACGACGGTCTTGTTGCGGATGATCGAGATCGGGACCGTCGTGATCGCGGCTGATTCGTCTGCGAGCGAGGCAGTCGTGCCGATCAAAGCGACGAGCGCCAGCAGCGGACCCAGGCGGGGCACGATCGAACGAGGTCGCATGTCGGTCTCCTTTCGAGCAAACGGGCACACACGCAGGCGTGCACACGGGCAAACGCGTGCACGTGCACGCCCGCAGTCCCGCGCGACGGCGAGAAGGCCCATCCGGGGCTTCCCCTTCGCAGCTTGCGTGCATGGTACGCGAACCGTCCCGGCGCCGCGTGAGTATGCCCCCGCCTTGCGCGGCGCGCCCCGGATTAGTGGTCCCGCCGCATCATCCGCATCACCCGGCCGTTCAGCTCGAGGTCGACCGCCGGGCAGGGTGTGCCTTCCGCGAACGTGAAAGTGATTCCCTCGTCCGTCACGGTCTTGAACTTCCGTCCTTCCAGCCATTCAAGAGTCGCGGGCGGGTTGTCCTCGTTCCCCACAGTCAGCATCGAATCGGCATCGAAGGCGACATTCACCGAGAGTCCGCTCTCGGCCGCGTAGCTCCCGCTGAGCGCGGCAAGCGCCTTGCGGCCAGGGCCGGCCGCGCGGACCTTGGCTGCGTAGGGTGAGGCGAGACCCGAGCGCTGCGCTGTACGCCGGCCGCGCCCTGTGTCCGGGCCAACGCGGGCTAGCGGTGGTGGCGCTCAGGCGCGCGCGGAAGGGGAAGGAGCATGGGAACGGCCTTCTGATACTCCTGATAGGTCGTGCCGAAGTCGCTGCGCAAGTCTCGCTCCTCGAGCATCGTGCCGATGACGATCCATGCGGTCCAGAGCAGGTTGAAGAGCAGTCGATCGACCGTGACGCTATGCTCGCTCCAGATGAGAATGAGCGCGAACAGGTAGAGCGGATGTCGCACATAGCGGTAGGGGCCGCGGGCGACGAATACCGGCGAGGCCGCCGGCCGGCCGAGTGACCTGGCCCGGAGTGGGGCGGTGCCGAAGGGGTCGAATTCTGGCAGTGCCTTCACGCCCCAGAGGAAACCGGCGACAGCCGCGACCGAAATGACGGAGGGCAGCCAGCGACCCACCCCGCGAACTTCGTACAGGATCTTGCCGTCCGTCTGCCAGAGCAGGATCAAGATGAAAAGCGCAATGCCGGAGGCGATCGAGTAGAGGGCGGCATCGTAACCTGAGGGCACATACCGTGCGATCCGTGCCTTGGCGCCGCGCCGGACCATTCCACTGTGCTGCACGAAGAAGAACAGACAGAGTAGCGCATCGATCGCGAGCCGCCCGGGTCGCGATTGCGCGATGACGATGGAAGACGGCGTGCCTGCCGCAAGGAACCAGGCGAGAAGCAGCAGCCCTCCTCCTCCGAATCCGAGCGAGAGGAAGGTGAACAGGCGGGGAACGAAGTTGTTCATGATTCCGCCTCTCTCGTCCGCGATGCGGTGCGCGCATCCCGGGCCTGCGCTCATTTGCGCCGTTCCTGGATCATCTCCACTATCGTCGGCCGAAAGCCCAGGCGTTCGAAGAGACGTCGCGCCGCCGGATTCCTCTCCGCGGTCCAGAGCATGACCCGAGGCGCGCCGTGGCCTTCGAGCCATGCGGCCGCCGCTTCCAGCAGTCGCGTGCCGAGTCCCTTCCCGCGGGCATGCGCGGCGACGACGACATCGTGCACGAACCCGGCCGGGCCGCGCAGTTCCATCCAAGACAACGGCTCCAGGCTGGCGTAGACATACCCGATCACTTCGCCGTCGCGATCGGCCACAAGAACGACGGCGTCCTCTGCCCCAATCTGCGTTTGCAGGAACCGCCCGTACCCAGCCGCGGCGTCGGGTCGCGGTGCCATGAAGCGTTCCGGGTCGTACGCATGATGCTGGCGCACAAGGGCCGCGCCCAGCCGGCCGATCGCCTCGACATCACGGTCCTCTGCGGGGCGGATGATCGCTTCGCTTCGCATGAGGTCATCATACCCGGCCGGCAGGGAAGGGCAAATGGCCTCCCACCGCCAGCGGCCGAGGGCGGCGGCCTCGCCTCACCGGTTGGGGCAGCCTCTTGAGCTTCTGTCGGAACAAGGCCTCGGGAGCAAGCGAATTGTACTCTGAACCTGTCGGACAACGGGGGTGACCTCACATGCCAGAAAGCTCTACTCATTGCTGGTCCTCTTTGAGGGGGAGCCTACGATTCCACCAACTCCATCTGGGAGGATGCCACGAGCCTTCGCGCGACCAAGGGGATCCGCGCGGCTTTTGGCCACAGCAAGACCGTGGGCTATCTGCTCTACGTAGACGCCGGTGTGCAGGCGCCGTACTTCGAGGAAGAAGACACGGAGACCGTCTGGGACATGGGTGCGGTTCTGAGCCTTGATCTGCAGGAACACTGGGGACGGCATGATCAGCATGAACATCCTCCTGCGGTATGACTTCTCCTGAGCTTGAGGTATGCGAACTGCGAACGTGGCTGCGGTCGCGGCGGCCAGCCCATTGACATGGGCGTACAGGGTCGTAGTCTGAACGGGCGCCAATTGGCTCGCACGCATGTTGGCAAGCCGCGATTGTGGGAGGGAGTTGATGCTGACTCCCGGCACTTCGCTTGGTCCCTACAAGATCCTCGCCCTCATCGGCGCGGGAGGCATGGGCGAAGTCTATCGCGCGCGTGACGCGCGCCTCGATCGCGATGTCGCCGTCAAGGTGCTGCCCCCGGAAGTGTCGCAAGACCCGGACCGCCTGGCCCGCTTCGAGCGCGAAGCGAAAGCGCTGGCGGCGCTCTCCCATCCCAACATTCTGGTCATCCATGATTTCGGGCGAGAGGGCGAGGTCGCTTACGCGGTGACCGAGTTCCTGGATGGAGAGGACCTTCGCCATCGAGTCGGGAAGGGCGCATTGCCCTGGCGAGAGGCGGTGGAGACCGGAGCCGCTATCGCGGATGCCCTGAGCGCCGCGCACGCGGCGGGAATCGTGCACCGGGATCTCAAGCCTGAGAACGTGTTCCTCACGCGAGACGGGCGCGTGAAGGTGCTCGACTTCGGGCTGGCGAGGGTACAGCGAGGTTCGTTTACGGATCTGGAGACCGTGCCCTCGCCACCGCACGGGACCAGGGTGGGCACGGTGCTCGGCACCGTCGGCTACATGGCGCCCGAGCAGGTGCGGGGAGAGCCCGCGGACCACCGTAGCGACATCTTCGCCTTCGGCTGCGTCCTCTACGAAATGCTAACGGGCCAGCGGGCATTCCGGGGAAACACCGCGGTCGATACCTTGAGCGCGATCCTGAAGGAGCAACCGCCGGAGATCACGGTCACCCATCCCGAGGTCAGTCCCGAGCTGGTCCGGATCGTGGCCCACTGCCTGGAGAAGGCTCCGGAGCGACGGTTTCAATCGGCCCACGACATCGCGTTCGATCTGCGCTCTCTGCTCACGGGCAGCGTGGTCACGCGTCCCGCCGTGGCCTTGTCACTACGGCGAAGGTGGTGGACAAGCACGGCGGCCGCGGTGGGCGTGATCGCGATTGTGGCCGCGGTGGTACTGTGGGCGCCGTGGAAGCGACCGGTGTCCGCACCGGCCCTCGACCCCGCGAAGGTCGTGGTGGCACCGTTCGAAAACCGCACCGGCGATCCTGCGCTCGACAGTTTTGGAGCGCTGATCCCGGAGGCGGTCACGCGAGAGGCGGCGCTAGTGAGCGGGATGGCCGTGGTGCCGGGCACTTCCTTCGCCGACGAAGTTGGGAGCCGCCCGAGCGCAGACGCGTTGGCCGCTCTGGCTCGCGCGAGCGGGGCGGGGTTGGTCGCATCCGGCGCCTGCTATCTGACGGGAGACAGCCTGCGGATCCAGGCGCAGCTCTTCGATGCCGTGGAGGGCAGCGTGATCCTGACCTTCGACCCGATCACCGGGGACCTCCGGGACCGCTCGTCCCTTCTGGAGCCTTTGCGCCAGCAGATCTTGGGGGCCGTGGCCTGGCTTGGTCTGGGAATGGCCCCGGGGTCCATCCACGCTCCGACACTCGCTGCATACGGGGAATACACACTGGGGCTGGACTCCTTCGGGGGTGATTACGAAACCGCTGTGGCGCATTTCGCGCGTGCCGCAGCGCTGGACCCCGACTTTCTGATGCCGAGGATGTGGGTGTGGTCCTCGTACCATAACCAGAGCCGCTGCGAGGACGCTGGCGAAGTGCTCGCGGAGATGGAGAGTCACCGGGAGCGGCTGACGGCTGTCGAACGTCTGTGGGTCTCCGGCGCACGGGCCCTTCAGGAACGCCGGCAGGCCGAGGCGCTCGACATCCTGAGGCAGATAGAGAAGGTGGCCTCCGGCCGCATGCTTGGCTTGGTCCACTACCTGGAAGGTCGCAACGAGATGGGCTTGAATCGCCCTCGGGAGGCCGTGGTCTCCTTGACGATCTCGACGGAGCAACGCTGGGCTCGCGGGGCACCCAATCAGTGGTGGCCCCGCAGCTACCTCGCCTCCGCGTACCACATGTTGGCCGAGTACGAGGCCGAGCTGAAAGTTGCTGACGAAGGCACGCGCGAGTCTCCCGACATCCTGGGTTTCTATGCCCGCAAGGCGGCGGCGTTGGCGGCGCTCGGGCGGATGGCCGAGTTGGACCGCCTGGTGGACGAGACGCTCGCGCTGCGGGCGCGCAGGAGCACTGCGGGATACGTGATGCGTGCGGCCGCCGCCGAGCTGCGCGCGCACGGCGACCGGCAGGCCTCGCTGGCGATGGCGCGGCAGGCCGTGGACTGGTACCAAGCGCGCCCGGCCGCGGAGGCCGCGGAGTTGCGACCATCGCTGCTGGAAGCTCTGATCTGCGCGGAACGGTGGGCAGAGGCGAAAGCAATCGCAGACGCGCTCTTGGCCGAGAGCCCGGATGACATCGACTGTCTGGGTTCCGTCGCCACGCTCGGAGCGCGCCTCGGCGATGCGGCGCAAGCCCGCCGGATCGCGGAGAGGCTGCGCGACCGCGCGTCGGACTGCCGTGACGGGGACGCCACCTACTGGCGCGCCTGCATTGCGGTCCAGCTGGGCGACAAGCGGGAGGGGATGGCACTGCTCAAGGAGGCGATGGCGCGCGGGTACGGTTTTGACGCCTGGCTGCATTGCGACATCGACCTCGAGCCACTCTGGGATGACCCGGAGTTCAAGGAGTTCCTCCGTCCGAAGGGATGAAGCAGGAGTCGGATTTCCGCTACACACTCCAGTACGGACATGGAAGACGCACGGTGGTCCAAGTGGGTCGGCCTACCACACGCTCAACATCGGCCTACTCAGGGTGCACCCGGGCGGTCCGGGTGACAGGATCCTGATTGCCGGGGAAAGCGTCTCACGCGCCGCCTTCCGGAATCACCGAAGGACCGTGACCCACCGGCCTTCCGAATCCCCCCCGGCATCCAGCTGCAGCAGGTACGCGCCCGCTGGCACGCGGAGCCCGCGACCGTCGCGGCCGTCCCACAGGATGCGTTCCTTGCTGCCTTCCGCTCGTCCGCTGCCCAGCACGGCGAGCACGCGCCCCGACACATCGAGCAGACGGACCGCGAACGGCGTGCCGGCGGGCAGGCGAAAACGAAGAGTCGTGCCGTCGAGAGTGGGATTGGGTCCACACGCGAAAATCGCTTGCCCGGCAGGCGTGTCATGGCGATCACCGATTCCGCTGGACTCCTGCATGTGCACCTTGATCACGAATGCGTCGAAGTTCCCGTTGGCCGTCGGATCGAAGGCCGAGGGGGTGCTGGGGAAGGCGCTCGATTGCGTGTGGCCGAACACGACCGGATCCCGGCCGTCCTCGAGCGCCACCGACCAGCCGCGTTCCTGAGAAGCGCCTCCGAAGTAGCTGCTCCAAAGCAACTGATCTCCGCTCTCGGACATCTTGAAGAGGAACACATCGCTTGAGCTGTTGAAGCTTCCGTCGAAGGCGTCGTCCGTGACCGGGAAATCGGGGGAAGAGACGAGGCCGGTGACAATCGGCCGGCCGCGATCGTCGATTTCGACGTCGTAGGCCTCTTCGCTGGAGCTTCCACCAACGAATGTGCTCCAGCGCAGGCTGTCGCCATCGTCACTGAACTTGGTGACGAACACATCGTAGACGGCGAAGGCGACGTCGTAGGCTCCGGGAGTCGTGGGGAAATCGGACGACATCGTGCCGCCCGCCGCAATGGGGCAATCGTCGTCGCCCATGGCCACGCCATAGCTCCAGTCCCAATTGCTGCCGCCGAGGAACGAGCTCCACATCAGCGTGCGCCCGTCAGCCGAAAGCCGGGCGACGAATGCGTCCCGGTCGCTCCCGTTGTACGTGCGGTCGTAGGCGCCCGGAGTGGTGGGGAAGTTGCCATCGGTCGCATAGCCCGAGATGACGGGATTTCCCATCGGGCCGAGATCCACGTCCCAACCGTATTCGTTGGAGGAGCCTCCCAGGACCGTGCTCCAGACCAGCGAGCTTCCCGCCGCGCCGAAGGCGAGGACGAAGACGTCGCTGCCCCCGTTGTACGACGTGTCGTACGCCCCGGCGGTGGTCGGGAAATTGGTCGAGACCGTCTCTCCGGTCACATAGGCGATACCGTCCTCGTCAAGCGCGATGCTCGACACACCGTCAGAGGAGGATCCGCCGACGTAGCTTCCCCAGACGAGCGCGTTGCCCGCTGGCGCGAGCTTGACGAAGAAGAGGTCGTCCGATCCGTTGTGGGTGCGATCGTATGCTCCGGTCGTGGTCGGGAAATCGGTCGAGAGAGTGTTTCCGGTGACGATGACGTGGTCCGATGCATCGATCGCGACCGCCCGCCCGTCATCCATGGCGCTGCCTCCCAGGAATGTGCACCAGAGCAACGAGTCTCCCGCAGAGGAAAGCTTGGCCACGAAGGCGTCCTGGGCGCTGCGGCTGACGTCGTAGGCCCCAGGGGTCACGGGGAAGTTGGGAGACTGCGTGTTTCCCGTCGCGACGGCACAGCCGTCGGCGTCCACTGCGCCTCGGTTGCCCCAGTCGATCGCGCTTCCCCCTAGGAAGGTGCCGTAGAGAAGTGCATCGGGATTGTCGCGCGCGGACGAGAAGGCGGGCGAGACCGCGGGGAGCGAAGGGTCGGCCTCCATGGATGACACGGAGGACAACGCATCCACGTCGGCATCCGGCTGGGATGAGACGGCAGCGACCTCCAGGCATCCGGATCCCCCATTCTGAGGCAGTACATGGGCCAGCGTTCCGGCCTCGGTGTGAAGGAGGATCCTCTCGCCGGCGCGCGTCGTCCCTTCCACGCCTTCGGATACGAAGATGTCGCTCAGTCGAGGCGTCTCGCCTTCTCCTCGATCCGGCGCCTCTCCTGGGTGCCCGGTCCTCGCGTTCACAACCTCGTACACGATTCTCGCGCCGGTGGAACGCAGCACCAGATCGGTTCCCGGCCAGAGTTCGTGATAGACGATCTCCCGGAAGATGGACAGATCCGTGCGCCACCGGGCCGGGTCGGCGCCCAGAAAGCAGTGGATCCGACCGGGAAGCCGGTCGCGTGGCTCGACGCGTGGGAACCGGGCGGCAGGGGAAGTTGCGCCGGGGCGTCGGTTGAAGTGCATGTGCACGGCGGCGCCTCGCGCCCGCGACTCTCCCTCCGGGCTCGACAGATCGAAGACGATCGCGTCACGGGTCAGGTAGACGGATGCGCCGGTGATGGTCGAGTAATAGAGGACGGAGGGATCGGTCTGGCCCTGGTTCTCAACGAATCCTCCCCAGGCGGCATGACACGGGGATGCGAGAAGGAAGACCAGGGCGATGGGCACGCAGGACAGCGGCAGGCTGCGCATGGAGTCCTCCGGGAAGCAAGGTCGGCGCCGCAAATGCAGTCACTCACAGATAAATTAAAGGATAGCGCCTCGGTGCCTCAAGTACAAGGGCGGCCATCGTGAAGCCGCTTGCCGTCGCTCTCGCAAGTCGCGCGCCCGTCCCAACCGTCCTTCTTTTGGCCGCGATGTTCCACTCGGGATGTTTCCCGGCGACGGCTCGCCGCAAGGCCCGGCAGGCGATCGAACCGCCGCGAGAGGAGAAACGCGCGAGAAACGCGCCGTCAGGATCTCATCCCGGCGAAGTTGCGAAGGCCCGGACGCGAACTCCTGGCCGTCTGCGGGCTCTCGTTTCTGTCGAATTCCAGCCGGGATTTGCGTAGAATCGTCCGAAATCCGGAAGCGACAGCAGCCAGGGCCGGCGCATCTGCGGCGGATCACGCGAAAGGAACCGGGTGGGCCGTCCGTTCGAGGGAATGGACTTCGAGCCGGGACGGCCGGCGGGACGATGGATTTCCATGGAAGGTCGAGATGAAGTTCTTTTCCAGGAAGACGGTGAGGACCGAGCCTGTCATGAATGAGAACTCGAACCTGCCTTTTCCCAACGACCCCTCTGATCCGCGCAACCAGCTCTATCTCTTGATCCAGGACTTGGAGCAGCTGCAGCACCGGGTCGATCTCTTCGATTTGCGCCAGATGCCCGCCTATCGAGCGGCCGTCGATCTGCTGGCCTCCGAACTGTTTTCTTCCGAACAACGCCTCCGCTACATCTCCATGGACAACGCCCTGAGCATCGTCGCCCTCGACGCCCTTCGCCGCGAGGAATGGAAGGACGAATGGCGCGCCCCCATCCTCGACGGCATCGTGCGCGCCGGTTCGTGGTGGCTGGCCGTGGCGCTCGAGCTTCTCGCGGAGCGGTACCCGCCCGACAAGCAGATCATCGTCGAGGTCCTCGAACTCGCCCAGCCCTCGTGGCTCGCCGCGCCCGTCACGGCAACGCTGCGCGAATTCGTGAACAAGCGGGTAGCGGGAGGCGAGGAACCCGACAGCACCTTGATCAGCTCGCGATGTCCGCCTCAGCAGGTGCAGCTGCTCTACTCTTTGCTCGCACGAATGGAGCTGCGAAGCCTGTACGGGATGCGGCGCGATCTGCTGAGGCCGCGCATGCCCATGCTCGAGCTCGATGAAGAGGAGAAAGAGGAAGAGGAGGAGGCGGAGAGCGTTCCTGGGACGCAGCCTCGAGCGGCAAACGAGGAAGAGGCCGCGCCGCACACCGAGGCGGAGAACCAGTCCGAGGCTCCGGCCGCGACCGCATCTTCATCGGCGGTCCCCGCGCGCTCGCGCGTATCCGAGGGGGCCGTCAAGTTCCTGACATCCGTCGGCAAGCTGTGGTGCCTGGATGGAAGCGGTGGCCGCCGCATCGGACATTCCGCTTTGCTGGAAACCGTCGAGCGCATGCATTCCTCGTTCATTCGCGCGCCCAAGCGCTCGGTCCTGCTGGTTGGGGAGCGGGGAGTGGGCAAGAAAACAGCGATCCGCCTCTTGCACGAACGGCTGGCGGGCGAGGGTTGGGTGTTCTTCGAGGCTGGACACCTCGAGCTGATCGCGGGCATGAAGTACGTCGGTACCTTTGAAGGGCGGCTTCAGCAGATCCTCCTTTGTCTCGAATCGGAACCCAAGATCGCTTGGGTCATTCCGGATTTGCAGCATCTCTTGACGACCGGCCGTCACGAGCAGAACCCGGTCTTCGGGGCGCTGCACATCATTCTGCCGTACATCCAGGAGGGCCGCGTTCTCGTCGTTGGGATGACGGAGCCCGAGGCCTTCGAACGCTTGACGCGCGAAGCGCCTCAAGTCCAACTGGCCTTGGATGTGGTTCGGATTCAGCCGTTGGAGGCAGAGGCGACCGTTTCGCTGGTCGAGACCTGGCTGGCCGGGCAGACGATCGGGCACAAGCCGGTTTCGCCTGCCGCCGGCCTCGTCCGTGACGGATGGAATCTCGCGCGGCACTTCCTTTCGAGCGTGCATCCACCGGGCTCGCTGATCGATCTCATGCGGCTCACGATGAACCGGCTGGAATCGAAAGGGAATCCGACCGGCAGTCTCGTGCGCGAAGACCTGGTTCAAACGCTCGCAGATTCGACGGGCCTGCCCCTCGAATTGCTCGATGACCGGAAGACGCTCGACCTGGACGCGTTGCGCAAGCACTTCGAAGCGCGCGTCCAAGGCCAGCGCGAGGCGGTCGACTGCCTCGTCAGCCGGATGGCGATGTTCAAGGCGGGCCTGTGCGACGAGCGGCGTCCGCTCGCGGTGCTGCTCTTCGCCGGGCCGACCGGCACCGGAAAGACGGCGCTCGTCAAAGCGCTGGCCGAGTTCATGTTCGGAGACCCCGACCGCATGATCCGGCTGGACATGAGCGAGCTGCACGGAATGCAAGGGCTGGCGCGCATCGTCGGCTCCACGGACCTGATGCGGGCCGCCCACAGCAACGCGCTCGTCCACGAGATCCGCAGCCGCCCCTTCTCGGTGGTATTGCTGGATGAGGTGGAGAAGACCGATCCCGAGATCTGGGATCTCTTCCTGCAACTCTTCGACGACGGCCGGCTGACCGACGCGGCCGGGCACACTTCGGATTTCCGCCACGCGATCATCATCATGACGACCAATCTCGGCGGCGCGCGCGCGCAGGAGTCCAGCCTGGGATTCACCGCGGACGGCGAGAGATTTCACGCCGGGGCGATCGAGCGCGAAATCGCGCGGACCTTCCGCCGCGAGTTCGTGAACCGCGTCGACCGGACGATCGTCTTCCATCCGCTGGGACGCGATACGATGCGCTCGATTCTCTTCACCGAGCTCAGGCTCGCGATGGAGCGGCGCGGGCTGAGCCGCCTTCATTTGACGACCGAGTGGGACGAGGCGGCGATCGACTTCCTCCTCGAGAAGGGCTTCGAGCCCGAGCTCGGCGCGCGCCCCTTGAAGCGCGCGATCGAGCGCTACTTCCTGGGGCCGCTCGCGGAAGAGATCATCGCTCCCGGCAGAAGGGCCGAGAATTCCCTGTTGCTCGTGAAGGTCCACGGGAATCGGCTGGGGTTCCGCTTCCTGGAACCGGAAACCACGGAGACGGCCATTCGGCTTCCCGCCGTTGCGCGTCCCCGCGCGCCGCTCTCGCTGGCGAAGATCGCGTTCGATCCCGAAGGAACCGAGGAAGAGATCGCGGAGCTGCTCTCGCGTTACCAATTGCTCTGCGAAGAGACCGCGAGCGAGCCGTGGCGAACCTATCGCGACAAAGGGCTCGCGCTCATGTCGGCCCCGGGCTTCTGGACGCGGCCCGACCGCTTCGCGATCATGGGTGGGATCGAGTACCAGGAGCGCGTCAAGGAAGGGCTCGAGCGCTTCGGCCGCTGGCTCGAGCGCTTGAGCGGACGGCGCGAGCGAGGCCGCCTCTACTTCCCCCGCGCGACGGTGGGGCAAATGGCCGAGCGCCTCTACTTGCTCGAAGTGGCCGCGCGGGATGTGCGCGAGGAGCGCCCCAAGCAGGCCTTTCTCATGGTGGAGACGGCGCCCACCTTCGGCCAGGACCGCCCGGCGCTGGAAGAATTCGCCGCCTCGCTGGGCGCCATGTATCGCTTGTGGGCGAGGCACCGCGGCATGCGGCTGGACATCCTGGAAGATTGCCGGCCCGGAGAAGAGGAGCGTTTTCGCCTGATGCTCGCCGTCTCGGGATTCGGCTCGCATTCGATTCTCGCGCTGGAGCACGGAGCGCATGTGCTCGAGGCGCCTCCGAGCGTGAAGGACGAGCGCGATTTCCTGCGTTTTCGCGCCCGCGTGTGCGTCGCGCCGATGGAGCACACTCCGCATTCCGCGGGAACCGACGGGCGGCGCATCGAGCTTCTGCGAGCCGAGGCCGAACGCTGCTTCGCCTGCGAGCAAGGAGACGAAGGGGAGGTGGTCCGCCGCTATCGCGAGAAGCCTTCGCCGCTCGTGCGCGATGCGCGTCGCGGCTATCGCACGGGCAAGCTCGAGCGCGTGTTGGGCGGAGACTTCGACATCATTCCGGCGGAAGAAGAGGACTGATGTTCGGCCCCCAAGCCGGCGATCGAACTGCCTGGCACAGCGTGGGGAAGACGGCGCCGGCATGACGCCATCGATTTGTCAGCCGCATCCTATCTCCGAAAGCGGCGCGGCGGCCGCGGTCGAGGCGCAGAGGTGGACATCGTGCCAGAAAGCTCGGATCCGAAGGAGAAGCAGGCCGGCGCTCTCGACGCGATCGGCCTCACGCCCTTGTGGCGGGAACGCTTCGAGCCTTGCACCGCGCAGGGATGGGAGCCGGCGCGGGTCCTGCGCAGCGACCGGGGGAGCGCTCTGGTGGCATGCGAGGCAGGAGTCGTGCGCGCGCAGGCGGCCGCGAGCCTGCTGAAAGCCGCGCGCGGGCCGATCGACTTACCCGTCGTGGGCGATTGGGTGGCCCTCTTCAAGCCCGCCGATCTGGATGTCCCGCGCATCGAAGCGGTCCTTCCGAGAACGAGCGCGATGGTGCGTGGCGATCCCGCCAAGGGGTCGCAGGTGCAAGTGCTCGCCGCCAACATGGACATCGTCTTTCTCGTGCAACCGATCGTCAACGGCCCGAACCTGCGGAGAATCGAGCGCGAGCTCGCGCTGGCCTGGGACTCGGGCGCGCTTCCCATCGTGCTCTTGACCAAAGCGGATCTCTGCGCCGACGCGCAGGAAGCGCGGGCGGAAGTGGAAGCGATCGCGCCCGGGGTGGAAGTGCTTGCCTTCAACGCGCTCGACCCCGACCAAGTCGCCGCGATCCTCCCGCGTCTTCGAGACCGGCGGACGGCGATCGTGATCGGCCCTTCCGGCGCGGGCAAATCGACGATCATCAACACTCTGCTGGGCGAAGAACGGCAGGCCACGCGCGAAGTGCGGATGAGCGACGGACGCGGGCGGCACACGACGGTGGTGCGCGAGTTGATCGCGCTTCCCAGCGGAGGGCTGCTCATCGACACGCCCGGCTTGCGCTCGATCGGGCAGACGGGCTCGGAGGAGGGGATCGCGGGGGCGTTTCCGGACGTCGAGGAGCTGGCCGCCGGATGCCGCTTTCGCGATTGCACGCATCAGGACGAGCCGGGTTGCGCGGTGCACGCGGCCGTGGACTCCGGCCAGCTCGCGGCCGAGCGTCTCGCGAGCTATCACAAGCTCGTACGCGAGGCGAAGGCGGCCGCGCGCAAGACCGACGCGCGTCTGCGCGCCGAGGAAGCGCGCAAGTGGAAGATCATCCACAAATCCGCCAAGGAGCTGTACAAGCGCCGGGGGCATTGAGGGTCTCCGGATACCCGCCCCACCAACACACCAAGCACGATGGGCCGATCGGTCAGGAAGCGGCGGCTTCCCTCCAGCGATAGATGCGCAAGGTGCCGGATACGCCGGGGGTCCACCCGCTGATCAGGTAGCCCGGCAACGAGGCCATGAAATCCGGATCGTAGGTGATGTCGGGGCCGCCCGTGCTGTGGAAGTCCCTCAGGCAGATGAGCGCGCCGTAGAGGTGCAGGTTCGAGTTGATCGTGACGACGTCGCGCGTGACGTAGACGAGGGCGGGATGGGCCGCGGTGCCCAGATACGCGTGTGACGTTCCGCTGCGCTCGAGGTCGTGGCAAATCATGCCGATTCCGTTCAACGGCTCGAATTTCACCTGTTTCACGGAGATTTTCGCCCCTCTCCAATCGTCGGTGTCCAAACGCTGCTCGGTCGTCGAGCCGACGAAGCGCGAATTGATCACCGTGGCGGGAATCGAGACCGTTCCGCCGTTGTCGAAATTGAGCGCTTGATAGAGGGCCCCGCTCGGGCCGAGAGGCTGTTCGCCGAAATTGACGACGATGGACTGGTCGCCGCTCGCCATCCGAAAGACGCCCGTCGTCGGATGGAAATACTGCGTGATGCGCGCTGCCGTGTTGAAGTTGTAGGTGAAGGTCTTCGTGCTCGTGCTGTAACTCATGAGAGATGTCATGTTGGTCGTGCCGGTGATGTCGTTCATGTAGCGGTCGAAGATGCGCGCCTTGTAGGTGGACCCAACCTTCGTCCCCTTCACATAGTAGTAGGTCGCGTCCGGGAAGTGGTCGGGGTCTGTGTAGATGATGGGAGGCTGGAGCTCGAATCCTTCCGTGTAGCCTTCCTCGCTCACGATGTGCGGGTCGCCGTTGCCGTTGTTGCCGGCGGCATCTCCGTTCACATGTGTGGGCCCTTCGATCGTCAGATTGCCGCCCACTTCCGCCGTTCCCGAGACGAAGAGCGGCATGTCGAAGCCGGTGGGAGGAAGATCCGCGATCGCCTCGATCGCCCGGTGCGCGGTGCCCACATGGCCTTCCGCCCGCAGACGAACGGGCGCGTGGAGTTGCGGCAGGCCGGGCAGGCTCGTGTCGGAGATGGCGAGATCGTAGGTGGCGGACGATCCCAGCTCCTCGAAAGCGACGGGCACATCGGTCCAGCCCTCGCGCCACGCCCGGTCTTCGAGCAACTTGGCGCGCGCCCGCTCGATCGCCCCTTCCGCGAGGTTGAACGCTTCGTGCGAGTGCTGCTGATGGAGCGCGCCCTTCGTCTCGTAGGACGCCATCGCGAACATCGAGGCGCACACCGTGATCACGACCAGGATGAAGACCATCAGGGCGAGGAGCACGAATCCCTCCTCGCGCCCCGGTTTCGATGAAGAGGCTGGGAACATGCGCGGTCCTCCTCAGAACTGGAAGTGGCGATTGCGCACGGCCGCGCGCGTCGCGAGCGCGACGGCGTTTCCGGAGTTGTCCGCGAGCTGCAAATCGATGCAGACGCTGGTCGTGTCTTCGTCGGGCGTGACGGTGAAGGCGGTGCAGGCTCGGGGAGTGAGGGCCGCTCCGTTCTCGCGCAGCGTGCCGGTTCCACTCGCGACGGTGCGCATGAAGGTGTAGGTGAGGGCGCCGGTCTCGTCATAGGTCGAGAAGGCGGAAGGCGAAGTCACCACGAGCCGCTGCGACGCGCGCACCGCGCGGGCCATGCGCTCCAGCGATTCCGAGGCATTCTGTTGGAGCACGGTCTTGTCCACATTCCAGTCGAAGCCCCGCTTGTTGGCGAGCACGATGCGCCCGAGAGCGAGGACCACGATGACCGAGATCATGCTGGCGACCGTGAATTCGATGATCGTCAGCCCCCGCCGGCCCCGGCCAGGCTCGCCAAGCCCGAGTGCGCCGCTGCTCTTCTCCTTCGCGCGCGCTCCGGCCGTGGGCCGGGCGCTTCTCAGGAACCCCATCATGGCATGCCTCTCGCGAAGATCGTCATGGTCGTGTCGCCTCGCGTGACCGCCTGCCCGTTGGCGCGCGCCGTCCAGCGCACGATCAGGCGCAGGGAAGTGGCGTTGACCTCGGGCGTGCCCGGCTCCACGTCGTGCGACACCGTGAAGGTGCGCCCGTCCACGACATAATTCGTGTCGGCGAGGCCCGGCAGCGATTCGTAATGGTAGTCGCGGCGAATGTCGTCCAGTCGCGCCTGGGCAATCGCCGTGGCCCTGCGGCGGTCCTCCTCGTAATCGATCTGGATCCGCCCGCGCAAGACGACCTGCGCGATCCCCGAGAAGACGACGAGCAGCAAGAATGCGGCGACGAGCACTTCAATGAGCGAGACTCCCGCTTCGTCGATGCGGCGGGGGGTGATCGCGCATCCTTCGCCAAAGATGCGAGTCGCGCGGAAGCGATTCTGGAAAGGAATTCTCAAGAGACGATTCCCCCGACGGTTTCACGCCGCGTCACGCGCACAGTGATTACGCCTCGGCCTGCCTGTGGTTATCGGCATTTCCAAGCCGTTCCCGATGATTCCGCCTGGCCGATGAGGCGGCCGGTCGGGCCGGGCGCGCAGCAATCCACCGCCGGAAGGCGGTGGGGGAAACCCGGCAACGAGGGCAGCGGCGGGCACGGAAGCGATGCGCGACCAAACATGGCCGGTCGTGTCTTCCAGGAGTCGAATTCCATGCGGGCGTGAAAGCGCAAGCGGCCGCAGAGCAACCTGCTCCACGCCTCAGTCCGGGAAGGATCGCGTCTTCTGGTTGATTCGCGCCATCGGTCTCGAAGGGCCGTCTCTGGGGGCGGCGAGGATCTCACTCAAGGGTCACTAGCGCGAGCGCGCCTGGGCGATTCGCGTCTCATGGCATCCACGCGGCTCATGGGGAGTCGGGCGCGACTCCCATGGCGCGCAATCGCTGAAGCGCGTCCGTATAGCCCGGCTGGATTTGAAGGGCGATGTTCCATCGCTCGATCGCTTCTTCCGTCTTGCCCGCGCGCACGAGCGCATCTCCGAGATCCACGCGATAGCCCGCCTGGCGGGGGTTGAGCTGCGTCGCGCGCTCGAAGGCGGCCAGCGCGCCCGCATCGTCGCCGCCTTCGCGGCACGCGAGCGCGAGGGCGTACCAGGTGATCGCGGAGCCGGGCATGCGCGCGAGCGCCTCGCGATAGGCCGCCACCGCCTCGGCATTCCGGCGCAAGTGATAGAGGACGACTCCCCGGCTGTGCCATGCCTCTCCTGATGCGGGCGAGTAGCGAATCGCTTCGTCGTAGTCCGCGAGGGCGAGGGAAAGCTGGCCGGCGTTCATGCGGCGAACGCCCATTTGAAACGCATCGAACGCTCTGGCCTTGTCGGCGGGATAGGCGGAAGGCAAGAGTTGAAGCGCGATTCCCGCCGCTGCCGCGCCTGCCAGGGCGATCCCGCGCAGGCGGCCGGCGCGCTGCCAGAGGAAGAGCGCTCCCACGGCGGCGAGGCCGAGAAGGCCGGGAACGACGGGGATGCGATAGCGTCCGGTCGCGAAGAACAGCACGGTCTGGATCCATCCCGTGAGAAGGAGCGCGATCCAGGGATAGAGCGAGGCGATCGTTTGTGGGCGGGCCGCCGAGGTTTCGCGCGCGCGCGCCTTGCTCGATCGTGCGCAGAGCGTCGCCGCGCCAAGGAGCACGAAGGGCAAGAGGATGCCGAAGCGCAGGAAGGCGACGCGCAGCGGCGGCGAGGATTCCGCGAGAATCTGGAAGTCGTCCACCTGCGGCACTTCGCGCGGCGAGAAATACAACAGCGTCTTGCGCGCGATCAGGAAGAGCTCACGGCCCGGTTGCTCGCGCACGAAGGAGGCGGCCCGCTCGCGCCAGTATCGCGACGCTTCGACCAGGGTCAGGCGTCTGCCCGTGAGCAGCGCAGCGGAATGCGCGCCGGTCGGGTCTTGATTGAGGTCGAGGTCGGAGGGCTCGCTGAAGATGCCGCGCGAAGTCGGATTGTGGCCGACATAGAGATTCAGTCCGCCATTGAGGGTCATGATCTGCAACCGGCCCGTCGCGCGCGTCTGCGAGATCGTCTGCGGCAGAAGGGGAAGACAGGCGCCGATGATGACGAGCCCGACGACCAGCGCGCGACCGGCCGCACGCGAGGGCTCGCCCGGGTCGGCGGAACGGCGGGCGCGGAGCAACAGTCCGGCGATCGCAAAGAGCGGCAGGAGCAGGAAGGTCCCGCGCCCCACGGCGAGAACGCCGCAGACGAGGCCGAAGGCGAAGGCCCGCGCGAGCGCGCCGGTGCGCGCGGGGCTGCCGCCGATGGCGTGCGCCGCCGGGGGAACCGCGCGCCCATCAGGCCACAGCCACAAGGCCGCGCACGCGAGACAGAGGAGGATCGATTCCATCAGGACGAGGTTTTCCATCCCCAGCACGGGACCGTAGAGCACATAGAGCGAGCCGGCGAGGATCGCGCTCGACGAACCCAGCCAGCGCCGGGCCGCGAGCAGCAGGAACGCGAGGGCCGCGCACCCCAGCAGGGATTGCGCGATCTGGATGGCAAGCACCGAGGGCCCCGCGATGCGCACGAGTCCGCTCAGCAGGACGGGATAGAGGGGACTGAAGAAGTGCGGCGATTCCGGCCAGCCCTCTCCGCGCGCCAGCATTCCGGCGACATCGAGGTAGTAGCGGCTGTCGAGAATCGGATCGGCGATGCGCAGATTGCGAGCGAGTGAAGCGACGCTCCAGGCTCGCAGGCCGAGGGCCGCGAGAAAGAGTGCGACGATCGCCCAAACGCGGCTGCTGCCTGCGGTGTTCAGCCGCATGACGATGGGCTCAACGACATCGGGCCTCCGGCTCGCATGGCTCTCCTTGCGCGCGTTCGATGGCAGTGCCGCGCGTTCCGCGACATCTTCCCGCACGTCTCCGATGCCGCGCTCGATGAACTCTCCAGGCAGAAAGGGATTCTAGACGCCGCGTCGTTTCCTTTCCATCACCCAGGTTCTCTTTGCGCGGACCGCGCATTCGAGGATCGCGCCTGATCGCCATTGCGGTCGCGCAAGGCGGGAACGAGCGGGCGAACGCGGCGCAGCCCGGATCGTGCGGTCCTGTTGTCCGCCGCCCTGGCGGACGCTATACTGCCGCCTTTCCGCCTCCTTCGGTGGATGGCAGTCCTGCCTCATGGGGCGCGCAAACGACCGCCAATTCAGCACGCAACTTCCGAAGGTTGCGGGCTCGCTCCATTGCGAGGCAAGGCCCGGCAACGAGGAATCGGTGGAACGCGATATCGCAGGCGCATCGGCTTCGAGGACGGCGCCCGCGTGGCAAGGCCGCGCGACGGCCGCTTGCGTGCTGCTCTTCGCCGCCGCGGCTCCCTGGTCGATCGCCGCCGCCCAGAGCGCGGTCGTCCTGCTCGCGGTGCTTCTTCTCGTCACGACGGTCGCCGCCTGGGCGCGATGCCGCCGCGCGCCATGGAGAGAGGAGACCTTTCGCCTTCCGCCGGCCCTCGTGCTCGTGCTGGTCTTCCTCCTCGTGCAAGCGCTTTCGATTCCGCTGGGCATTCATCCCGCCCATTCCCTGCGTTGCTTTCGCGGATCGTGGGTCATGCTCTTCGCTTTCGTCTTCACCATCGCCTTGTCCGACGGTGTGCGCGGGCGAGCGCTGCGATGGTTCGTCGTCAGCGCCGCCTTGGCGGGCCTCTACGGCGGAATCCAGCATTTCACCGGACTCACTCTGCCTGGAAAACGCCTGGAACTCCTGGGTGGCGGCTTCATCGCAGTCGGCACCTTGGGCCATCACTTGAGCTACGCCGGCGTGCTGCTGCCCGCCTTCTTCGTGGCCCTGGGCCTCTTCGTCGACGCGCGCGCCGCCGCATTCCCGCGCGAGACGGCATCGCCGCCCGAAACGCAGCGCGGCGTGGCCTTCACCCGGCCCGCCTTCTTCGGCGCGTCGCTTCTTGGCCCGCGACGCTCCTGGTTCTGGGCCGCCGCCATGCTTCTCATCTTGCTGGGCGTGGTGATGAGCTACGCGCGCACCGCCTGGGTGGGGATGATGGCCGGTCTCCTCCTGCTCGGGATCGTGCGCGGCCGCCGGGCTCTCCTGTTCATCATGGCCGGAATGGTCGCCCTTGGAATAGCGGCAGCCCTGCTCGAGCCGCAATTGCTCGCCAGAGTCGGGTCGATCGGGCATCACCTCTCCGCCGGCGATGAATCCCAGGATTCCGCGCGCGTGCGGCTCTGGTTGACTTCGCTGCGCATGGCGGCCGATCATCCCTGGATCGGCGCGGGTCTCGGCAGCTTCGGCACGCTCTTCGAGCGCTACCGGATTCCCGGCGCATACATGTCGATCGCGCATCCGCACAGCGATCCTTTGAATGTGCTCGTGGAGACCGGCGCCGTGGGGCTGGCCGCCTGGGCGGGAATCTGGATCGCGTTCTTCGGCGCGCTCGCTTGCGTCTGCCGGAGGGCGAGAGGCGAGGGGTCGGCCTTGCCCGCCGCTTTGGGCGCCGCGGTTGCGGCCTTGCTCGTCGGCGGTCTGGGACAGTGTTTCAGCACCGACGAGAAAGTGGCCCAGGTCTGGTGGTTCGTGACCGCGGCGGGGCTGCGCGAAGCCGAGGCCTGGCGGCAGCGGAGTTCGGAGACGCCGCGGTCGGCCAAGGAGATGCCATGGGCGTTCGCGCGACATTGACCGCCTGGCAAAAGGCCGCGGGCCTGTACCTGCGCATTCTCGCCTACCTCGTGCCTTACACGCGCCACCTCGCGCTCGTCGTCATCTTGAACTTCCTCTACATCGCCTTCAACACGGTTTCGATCTGGATGATCGCGCCGTTCCTGACGACGCTCTTCGGAAAGGGCGCCGACACCTCGGGCCTCTTGCCTGGTTTCGGCGGCGGAGCGCCGGGAGGCGCGGGCGGAGCGGCCGCGGGCGGAGGCGCGAACCTCTTCGATCTCAACTTGTGGCTCAAGCAGCTCTACCTGCGCTGGGTCGCGCGCCCGGATCCGCACGATGCCTTGCAGGTCATCTGCGTCGTCATCTTCTTCACCTTCCTGTTGAAGAACTTCTTCCAATTCGCGGAAGCCTATCTGGTGAGTTTCGTCGAACAGGGCGTGATCAAGCGGTTGCGCGACGATCTCTACGGGTGCGTGCTCGGCCGCCCGCTGCGCTTCTTCGACCGCTTCGAGACGGGCAATCTGATCTCGCGCATCACGAACGACATCAGCGCGCTGAATGTGGCGGTCAATCGCAGTTTCACCAAGGTGATCCGCGATCCGATCCTGATTCTCGCCTTCCTGTGGATCCTCTTCTCGATCGACTGGAAGCTCACGCTCCTGGCGATCATCGTCATTCCGGCCAGCGGTCTCGTGATTTATTGGATCGGGCAGAGCCTGCGCAGGAAATCGCATCGCGTGCAGGAGCGGATCGCCGAGCTGACTTCGATGCTGCAGGAGACCCTCTCGGGCATCCGCGTGGTGCAGGCCTTCTCGCAGGAGCGGCGCGAGGCCGAGCGCTTCGAACGCGGCACCGACCGGCATTTTCGCGCGACCCTCAAGCAGGTGCGCTTGAATCGCCTCTCGTCGCCGCTTTCGGAAACCCTCGGCGCGGGGATCATGGTCGCCGTCCTGTGGTACGGCGGCAGCCGCGTGCTCGTGCATCCGGAGCTGAGCGCCGAGGATTTCGTGCGCTTCCTGATGGTGCTCTTCGCATTGCTGCAACCCTTGAAGAGCCTGGCCGAGTTGAACACCAACATCCAGATCGCGCTCGCTTCGGGCAGTCGCGTCTTCGAGGTGATCGATCATCCCCTGACGCTCGCCGAGGATCCGCATCCGGTGGAGAAGCGCACGTTCGAGCGCGAGATCGCGTACGAAGGCGTCGGCTTTCGCTACGGCCCGCAGGCAGGTTGGGCGCTCGAGGATGTTTCTTTTCGGATGGCGAAGGGCGAGAAGGTCGCGCTCGTGGGCGCGAGCGGCGCGGGGAAGACGACGATCGCGAACCTGCTGCCGCGCTTCTACGATGTGGATCGGGGGCGGATCGCCATCGACGGCGTCGACATCCGCCGCCTGCGCGTCTCGGACCTGCGCGGGATGATCGGGATCGTGAGCCAGGAGGTCGTGCTCTTCAACGACACGGTGGCGAACAACATCGCCTATGGGCGCCGCGACGCGAGCCGGGAGCGGATCGAAACCGCGGCGCGCCTGGCCTCCGCGTCCGACTTCATCCGCGAGCTGCCGCAAGGCTTCGACACGATGGTGGGCGAGAAGGGCATGCGCCTGTCGGGCGGCGAGCGCCAGCGGATCTCGATCGCACGCGCGGTCCTGCAGAATCCGCCGATCCTGATCTTCGACGAGGCGACTTCGTCGCTCGATTCGGAGTCGGAGCGCCTGATCCAGGAGGCGGTCACCAATCTCCTGCGCGATCGCACCGTGCTGATGATCGCCCATCGGCTCTCCTCGGTGATCGACGCCGACCGCATTCTCGTCTTCGAGGAAGGCCGGTTGATCGACTCGGGCACGCATGCCCAGCTGCTCGAGCGATCGGCTCGCTACCGGCACTTCTACGAGCTGCAGTTCTCGCCGCTGGATTCGCCCGCATGAATCTGCTCTTCCTGAACTCGATCGGAGTGAAGGTGTGGGGCGGAGGCGAGAAGTGGATGCTCGCGGCCGCCGAGGGCCTGCGCCGCCGCGGACATGCGCCGCGTTTCGCGGGCCGGGCGGGAGGAGTGCTGCTCGAGCGGGCCGGCGCGAGCGGGTTCGAAACCCTGCCGCTCACCGTGCGCGGAGATTTCGATCCCGCTCTCGCGATCAAGCTCGCTCGTTTCTTCGATCGGCATCGCATCGACATCGTGATCGCGAACTTTCATCGCGACCTTCGTCTGAGCGCGTTGGCGCGCGCGCTCTCCACGCCGGTCGGATGGCGCGGGAGGCGTCGCGGTGCGCTGCTCGTCGCGCGCAACGGCTTGCCGATCCTGGCCGACAACTGGCGCTACCGGCGCACCTATCGCTGGATGTCCGACGGCATCTTGACCAACACCGAAGCGATCCGGCGGCGGTATCTGTCGTACGGCTGGCTGCCGCCCGATTTCGTGCGCGTGATCCCGAATGGGATCGATCCCGCATCCGACCTCGTGCGCGACCCGCCCGACGCCTGCCGCGCGCGGCTCGCGATTCCCCTCGGCCGGCCGGTGATCGGCATCGTCGGCCGGCTCGTCAGGCAGAAGCGGCACGATCGCTTTCTGGAAGTGGGCAGACGCGTCTGCGAGCGCCACCCGGATGTCCTGCTGCTCGTCGTCGGAGACGGCCCCGAGCGGGAGGCGTTGGAAGGGCGGGCGCGCGAATGCGGGATGGCATCGCAACTGCTGTTCGCGGGATTCCAACGCGATGTCTTCCCTCATCTGCATGGTTGCGATGTCGTGACGCTCACCTCGCAAGAGGAAGGGCTCCCCAACGCGGTCATGGAGAGCATGCTCGCCGCTCGCCCGGTGGTGGCGTTCGATGTGGGTGGTGTGAGAGAGCTGCTCGCCGGAGACGCGGGAGTGGTCGTCGCCGACGGCGACATCGAAGGCATGGCGGCCGCGGTCGGCTCGTTGATCGAAGACCGTGCCGCGGCGGAGGCGATGGGCGCGCGCGCGCGCGCCCGCGTGCTGCGCGAGTTCACGGTCGAGAAGATGGTCGATCGACTGGAGGAATACTTCTCGGAGCTGCGAGAACGCCAAAGGCGAAGAGGAACAGGCGCTTGATCGAAGGCTGGGGCATCGGAGCGGGACAACGCTTGGTCGAACGTCGAGGCGTTCGAGACGGAATCAGGGTGTGCGGGAGAGGGGGAGCCGCGGGGGAAAAACGCGCCGGCGGCAAGGAGCGATGTTTGCGCGGGCCTTTCGGCCGTGCGCACCCACGCCGGTTACGACCATGCCCCTTGCCACCGGCCACCTTTGGAGGTTCCCTGCCTGGAATCTCCCGACTCGTGCATCTGATCGCCCGGCTCCGCTCGGCTCAGCTCCGAAACGCAGCCGGGCGTTGGAGGTCAACGGAGTCTTCATAGTCAACAAAACGAGTAGACTTAAGTTCCGCTTCCGGACCAGGGATTCTATTGGCTTGGCAAGGGTTTGCGAGCCAGACAAATGCAGGTGAGCTCGCAAGTGGTTTCTCATTGATGGATGCAAGAGGCTGTCGTGCGAAGAGGGGGCGCCCATCGGCGCATCTGGATTGAATCGCGGCCGGCGCGGGACTCGGGGCCCATCGGCCGCCATCCCGAATCTTCGACCCACAACCTCGAGCGGACATGAGGCGTACTGCCTTCGTTCGCTGCCGTTTCCCGGCGGGCCTTTTGGTGGGCTGCGACGCATCGCCTGGCAGTCCATCAAGATTTCGCGAACGATCACCAAGGAGGTCGGATCATGCATTTTCGCGCGTGGGGTTCTCTCGGAGGGCGGGCTCGGTCATTTCAGGCGGCCGGCTTCGCGTTGCTGATCGCGTGGCTCGCGACGGCGCCGCCGGCGCTCGCGCAGGATGGCGCCGAACAAGACGGCGTGGGCGAGTACTGGAATGAGAGCCGCTTTCTCGTCGACGCCCCGGGAACATCGGGCAGTCTCGGCGCCGGCCTCTTCAATCCCGCCGCGTGGGCGATGCGCGAGAACGGCGGCGTCTATCTCGCCTGGGAGAATTACGAGGACGGCGCGCTGCCCTTCGCCGGCGGATCGCTCGGCGCGGACGGCTATCACGACTGGATCGGGATCGCCTCGGTGAAAGCGCTCAGCTTCGCGATGCGGCGCCACGCCTTCGAGGTCCCCGGCGAGCACGACTGCCATCCGATCGACTACACGCTCGGCATCGGGGGAGGCTCGCGCGGCTCCGCGATGGGCGCGAGCTACACCTGGAGCGAGGAGACCGGCGATCGCCTGCGCATCGGAGGCATCCAGCGGGTGCGCTGGCTCTCCTTCGGCAGCACCGCGATCTTCGATCTGGACCGCGACCGCAACGCCGTGCAGGCCGATCTGGGGCTGCGCCCGTTCGGCCCGCGCCTGACGCTCTTCGGAGAAGCCTTCTGGAACGACGGCGAGGACTTCGAAGACATTCGCACCGGCTACGGTGTGGAAGTCTATCCCATCCGGGGCATCGGCATCGGCGCCGAAGGCTACAACACCGGCGATTTCGGGCTGCGCCTGAGCTTGGGCCTGGGCAACGGATTCCGGCCGTCGATGCACGCGGCGTTCGACAACGACGCCGAATCGCTCGCGCGCACCTACATCTTCGAATCCGGCCTCGCTTCGCCGCCGCTGCATGCCGAGGCGGGCTCACGCTATCCGGAGCTCGAGCTGAAAGGCAAGATGGTCTATCAGCGCTACCGCTTCCTCGACGACCGGCGCACGCTGCTCGGCACGCTCACCGCGCTCGATCGCATGGCCGACGATCCGGGCGTGCGCGGCGTGGTGGTGAATCTCTCGGAGATGGAGATCGATTCCGAGATGCTTTGGGAACTGCGCGAGCAGTTGAGCGGGCTGCGCGCGCACGGCAAGAAGGTGATCCTCTATTTCGACCGCGCGGGCATGGGCGACTACCTGCTCGCGTCGGTGGCCGACCAGATCTGGATGGATCCCTGCGGCCAACTCGAGATCACCGGGCTCGCGGTGGGCAAGACCTACTTGCGCGAGATGTTCGACAAGCTCGGCGTGGGTGTGGAGGAGTGGCGCTTCTTCACCTACAAGTCGGCCTTCGAGACCTTGTCGCGCACCTCGATGTCGGAGGCCGATCGCGAGCAGCTCGACCTGCTGGTGGGCGATTTCTACGAGACGATTGCCGCTTCCGTGACCGCGAGCCGCGGGATCAGCCGTGCGGAATGGGACCGGCTGATCGACGAGAAGGGCTACCTGCTTCCCAAGGAGGCGCTCGCGGCGGGGCTGATCGATTCGGTGGGGACCTACGAAGAGGCCAAGAAGGCGGCGGCCAAAGCCGATCGCCGGGCATTCGGCGACGAGAGCGCGGCGCACTTGACCAATGTCCTCGGCGACCGCGTGTGGGGGCCGATGGATTGGGGCGAGCGCGATCGGATCGCGGTGATCTACGGCATCGGCGAATGCGCCATGACGACCGGCATCAAGGGACCCGCGCTCGCGAACACGATCAAGAAAGCGCGCGAAGACCGCCGCGTGAAGGCGGTCGTCTTCCGCGCCGATTCTCCCGGCGGCGATCCGCTGCCGAGCGATCTCGTCGCCCGCGAGTTGAAGAAGACCGCCGAGAAGAAACCGGTGATCGTCTCGCAAGGCCGCGTGGCGGGCTCGGGCGGATACTGGATCTCGATGTACGGCGACACGATCGTCGCCTCGCCGCTCACGATCACCGGTTCGATCGGCGTGATCGCGGGATGGCTATGGGATGCGGGGCTGGGCGAGAAGCTCGGCATCCGCTACGACGGCGTGCAACGCGGAGCGCACGCCGACGTCGGCCGCGGGATGAGCCTTCCTCTCCTGGGCACCGTCGTTCCCGACCGCAATCTCACTTCCGAAGAGCGCGCGCGCATGGAGGAGCTCATCCGCACGATGTACGGCGACTTCGTCGGCATGGTCGCGGAAGGGCGCGGCATGACCCCGGAAGAAGTGGACGCGGTCGGGCAGGGGCGCGTGTGGAGCGGAACGCGCGGCAAGGAGAAGGGCCTGGTCGACGAGATCGGCGGCTTGTGGCGCAGCCTCGAGATCGCCCGCGACGCGTCCGGCCTTCCCGAGAACCGGCTGATCGAGCTCACCCAGGCGCCGGAGGCGGGATTCATCCGTTTCGAGCTGCCCAAATTCCCGAGCCTTCAAGCGAGCGCGCTGCTCTCCGGTTCTGAAGCGATCGATCCCTTCCCGGGCCTTTCGGAGGAGGAACGCAGCCTGCTCGCGCGCGTTCTCGCCGCGCAAGGGCGCCCGATCTTCATGATGGAACCGGTGCATGTGCAGGATGGATCCGGCCGCGAGTGGTGATGCGAGGGAAACGCCCAAGGCTTGCGCAAACGAGCGTGACGGGACATGCTCGCCGGACGACGCGCATCTGGCGCGATCGGGTTCGAGACGCGAATGCGTCGGGCAACCATGGATGGCGAACGCCGGCCGCGACAGCGAGGAGCGGGAGGAGGAACGATGCCAAAGAAGGTGAGCGGAAAGAAGACGAGCCCCCGGGCGAAGACGGGCGCCCGAGCCAGGACGAGCGGGAGCGGCAGGCAAGAGGCGCCGCGCCCTTCGAGCCGGCTGGCTCGCGCGGCGGCGACGGCGATGGGCGAGGTGCTCAAGGTGCGCAAGGGCGAACGGGTGGTGATCGTCACCAATCCGCTCGACGATGTGCTCACGATCTCGGCGGCGCTCTACGATGCGGCGCTCGATCGCGGCGCCGACGCGGTGATGATCGTCCAGCCGCGCAGGACTTCGCTCGACATGGCCTCCGACGCGGTCATCCACGCGCTGCGTTCGCAGCCGGATGTGATCTGCTCGATCAGCGCCGAGAAGCTCGGCAAGGATCGCTTCGGTCTCGCCGAGCCCTATCGCTTCCCGCCCAATGAGGGCTCCTGGCCGCACATCTTCGACGCGCTGATGGGAGCGAAGCTCGCGCGCGCCTTCTGGTCGCCCTCGGTCACGATCGACATGTTCTCCCGCACGGTCGCGGTCGATTACGCCCAGATCGCGCGCCAGGCGAGGAAGCTCAAGCGCGCGCTCGACGCGGCCGACCGCGTGCGCATCACCGCCCCGGGAGGCACGAACATCGAAGTCGGCCTGCGCGATCGCAAGGCGCACCTCGATGACGGCTCCTTCTCGAAGCCGGGAACGGGAGGCAATCTTCCCGCGGGCGAGGCCTACATCTCTCCGGCCCTCCATGACTGCGAAGGCGTGATCGTCTTCGACGGCTCGCTCACTTCGACCGACGGCGCCTTCGTGCCGCGCGCTCCGGTGACGGTGGAAGTGCGCGGGGGGCTGGTGACCGCGGTGCGCGGCGGCGACGGCGCCCGGCGGCTCGAGCATTCGCTGCGCAAGGGCGAGCAAGCCGCGCTGAAGATGGCGGGCAAGTCCGGCTGGACCGAGGAGAAGATCGAGTCGTACCGGAGAAACGCGCGCCACATCGGCGAGCTCGGCATCGGGCTCAATCCCGCCGCCAAGGTCACCGGCAATATGCTGGAGGACGAAAAGATCCTCGGCACCTGTCACTTCGCGATCGGCTCGAACTACGACAACGACGCCGAAGCGTTCATCCACCTCGATTGCATCGTGCGCAAACCGACCATGCTGGCGATCGGGGCGGCGGGCCGCTCGCGCGCGATCATGCGCGACGGCGAGATCGTCTGAGCGGCTCGCGAGGAATTCGCGGCTGCGGGAATCGGCCGGGCGGACGGAGCGGCGTGACGCTTGCCGAGCGGTGCGCGGCTCGCCTCGCCCGGCCGCTGTCGTGAGGGGCAAGCGGACCATGCTGCGCATCGCGACCTGGAATGTGAACTCCGTGCGCGCGCGTCTGCCGCGCGTGCTCGCGTGGCTGGAGGCGGAGCGGCCCGATCTCCTGTGCATGCAGGAGACGAAGGTGCGCGACGAGGAATTCCCGCGCGCAGAGTTCGAAAACGCCGGCTATGCGATCGAGTGTTGCGGGCAGCCCACCCTCCACGGCGTCGCGCTCGCCAGCCGCGCGCCCTTGAGCGGAGTGATCCGTGGGCTCGTCGACGATCCTCCGAACGCCGAGGCGCGCCTGATCGGCGCATTCCTGGACGGCATCCGCGTCATTAATGTGTATGTGCCCAACGGAACGGAGGTGGGATCGGAGCGCTTTCGCTTCAAGCTCGAGTGGTTCGCGCGCCTGCGCGCCACTCTGGCTGCGCTGCACCGTCCCGAGGATCCCGTGCTCGTGTGCGGCGATTTCAATGTCGCGCCCGAGGAGCGCGATGTGCACGACCCGAGCCTGTGGGAGGGCTCGATTCTCTTTCACCCCGACGAACACGCGGCCTTGCGCGACCTGATGAGCTGGGGCCTCGAAGATGGATTCCGGCGCTTCACCCAGGAGGCGGGGCTGTACACCTGGTGGGACTACCGCGCGGGGGCCTTCCATCGCGGATGGGGCTTGCGCATCGATCTCATGCTGATGACGCCCGCGCTCGCGCAACGCTGCACCGGGATGCGCATCGACCGGGCCGCGCGCAAGGGGCCGAAGCCCTCGGACCATGCGCCGGTGATCGCCGAGTTCGACTGACGCGTTGGGATGCCGCGAGGTCCAGCCCCAGGGGGCCCGCTCAGCGCCCGATCAATTCGGCCACGCGCTCGGCCAGGCGGTCGGCCGCGCAGCGCTCCTGCTCGAGCGTGTCGCGCATGCGGATCGTGACCGTCTGGTCCTGGATCGTCTGGCTGTCGATCGTCACGCAAAACGGCGTGCCCACCTCGTCCATGCGCGCGTACCGCCGTCCGATGCTGCCGCCTTCGTCGTAGAAGGCGTCGAAGCGCATGCGCAGCTCTTCGTACAACCGGCGCGCGATCTCGGGCATGTTGTCGCGCTTGACGAGCGGAAAGACCGCCACCTTGATGGGCGCGATGCTCGGATGCAGGCCGAGGAAGACGCGCTTCTCGCCGCGGATCTCTTCTTCCCGATAACCGTCGATCAGGGTCACGAGCAGCGCCCGATCGCAGCCCGCCGAGGTCTCGATGATGTGGGGGATGAACTTCTCGCGGGTCTCCTCGTCGAAGTATTCGAGCTTCTTGCCCGAGCGCTCCTGATGGCGGGTGAGATCGAAGTCGCCGCGGTCGTGAATCCCTTCGAGCTCGTGCCAGGGATCGGTGCCGAAGCCGAATTCGTACTGAATGTCGGTCGCCGCGCGCGCGTAGTGGGCCAGCTCGCCGGGGCCGTGATCGTGAAAGCGCAGCTTCTCCGCCCGGATGCCGAGATCCGTGTACCAGCGCATCCGTTCGTCCTTCCAGTAGGCGAACCAGCGCTCGTTCTCGCCGGGGCGGATGAAGAACTGCATCTCCATCTGCTCGAACTCACGGGTGCGGAAGATGAAGTTGCCGGGAGTGATCTCGTTGCGGAAGGCCTTGCCGATCTGGGCGATGCCGAAGGGCAGCTTCTTGCGCGCGGCGACGCGCACATTGTCGAAGTTGACATAGATGCCCTGGGCGGTCTCGGGACGCAGATAGATCACGCTCGCTTCGTCCTCGACCGGCCCCATGAAGGTCTTGAACATGAGGTTGAACATGCGCGGCTCGGTGAAGGTGCCGCGCATGCCGCAGGTGGGGCATTGCGCGTCGGGCGCTTGCGGGTCGAAGCCCAGCTCGTCGGCGCGGAAGCGCGACTTGCAGTGCTTGCAGTCGACCAGCGGGTCGGCGAATTCGCGGATGTGGCCCGAGGCGTCCCACACCGCGGGATGCATGAGGATCGCCGCGTCCAACGGGACGACGTCGTCGCGGAAGCGGGTGAGGGCGTTCAGCCAGCGCGCCTTGATGTTGTTCTTCAAGCGCACGCCCATCGGGCCGTAATCCCAGCAGGCGTTGATCCCGCCGTAGATTTCGGAGCTCGGAAAGACGAAGCCGCGGCGCTTGGCGAGCGCGGCCAGCTTGTCCATGATCGATTCCATCGGGAGTACCCTCGCTTCCTTCGCGGCCCTGATTCGATTCGCTCGTGATGCGAGCCTTGGCATCGGGTCGATTGGGCAGGTAGGCTACAGGCCGTGGCGCGGCCGATCAAGCCGCTTCTCTGTCGATCGTTTGGCGCAGGCGCGGGTACGCGGGAGGCGATCAGGCTCGCACGCGCGATTTCGAGGGAGGTTTCGTGTGATCGATTTCGCACGCCGGATCGCGGCCGATGCGGCCCGCCTGCTTCTGGAGCGCCTGGGGCACTTGCGCGCGGGCGAGATCGATTTCAAGGGACGCCGCGATCTCGTGACCGCCGCCGACCGCGCGGCCGAGGGGCTGCTCGCCGAGGCGATCGAGCGGGAATTCCCCGGCGACGCGATTCTCGGCGAGGAGCGCGTGCGCAAAGCGGGTCATTCGGGCAGGCTCTGGATCGTCGACCCCCTCGATGGAACGACGAACTTCGTGCATGCCCATCCCATGTTTTGCGTGAGCGTCGCGCTGGCGGAAGGCTATCGCGCGATCGAGCGCGTGCCGCCGGGCGGGCCGGCGAACGCGTCCGCTGCGCGCGACGAGGAGCGAGCGCATCCGCGCTGCGAGCCGAACGCCTCGGGCTTCTTCGCGCCGGGAGATTTGCCGCGTCCGCTGATCGCGGTCATCCATGCGCCCCGGTTGCGCGAGGAGTTTTGGGCCGAGCGCGGAAAAGGCGCCTGGATGCGCGACACCGGCGCGGGCGGGGCGCGCCGGATGCGCGTGAGCGAGACGAAGGAACTGGCCGACGCCTTGCTCGCCACGGGATTCGCGTATCGGATGAACGAAGTGGCCAACGACAACTGCGCGAACTTCACCCGCCTCGCGCGGCGCGCGCGCGGCATTCGGCGCGGCGGATCGGCGGCGCTCGATCTCGCCTATACCGCCGCGGGACGCTTCGACGGTTTCTGGGAGCTGTACTTGAAGCCCTGGGACGCGGCCGCGGGCATCCTGCTCGTCGAAGAGGCGGGCGGACGGGTGAGCGATGTTCGCGGACGGCCGCGCGCGCTCGAAGGCACCGAAGTGCTCGCGAGCAACGGCGGATTGCACGAGGCGATCTCGGCGCTGCTCGACGAAGCGGATCCCGCGTGGGCGCTCGAAGAGCGCCGCAAGCTGCGAGCGGGGGAGTGACGGGCGGGCCGGTCACGCGAGCGGGCGATCGCAAAGCCGGGCGTGCGTGGAGTCGCGAGCGGCGGCGAGCGATCGACGGAGCGATGCGGAAGAACGAAGCGAGGGAGGGATCCTGCGCGGATCCCTCCCTCGACAACCGGGTCCGACGGCCAGTGGGCCTCGGGGGCTAAGGCAAGGTGAGGAGGCGGGGAAGCCACTGGGGTTGCGACACCCTTGCCGCCGGACCAGCCCCTGCGCGCTCTTCGAGCGAGCGCGTTGTCGTCGCCGCGCAGACCTTCGAGCGGGGCCGGCGGGTCCCGAAGGACGAAGCGAAGCTTGGATGTCGAAGCTCCGCCGGCGCCGCCCTCGGTCTACATCACCGCCCAACCGGAAGCATCGGCGTTCACCTCCGATGTCTTGTCTCCCGTGGGCGGATCCTGCGGCACCGGATCGATCTGAGGATCCGTGACCGCCGGATCGTGACTGCAACCGACCAGGCAGGCAGAGCTCACGAGGCCGAGGCCCATGCAGAACAACACCAGAAGAGTCAGTGGAAGTCGCGTCACCGTCCGTTTCATGATGCCTCTTGCCCCCTCTCTCTGCCTTGACCCGCGGGCCGGATTCTCGCGAGGCCTTCGCTCGCTGCGATTCCCGCCCTCTCTCCCCACCATGGGGAGGCTCGGTCGCTCGGCCGGGGTTTGCGTCCCGGCCGGCCAACACTCGTGCAATGCCCGTTCCACGACGCCCGCGCCGCCCCCAAATCACGCATCGACGGCTCGCAGCGCGAGCTAGCCTTTCGGGGAATGCGCTCGCGAGGGCGCCTCCGCTCCCAAATCGCATTGCAAAGCGCGACAGATCGCTTGCGGCATGCGCGTTTTGGAGCGTTTCTGGCAGAGAAGGGCGCAGGCGGGCGCAAGCATGCCCTCGGACTGCCGCCGGCCTGCGCCTGTTCGCCCCCCGTTCCCGACCGCGCCAGCGTCACTTGTGAAGCGCCGCACTCCAGGCGGCATCGGTCCGGCTCCGCATCGCCCATGAACAGGGATGCACAGTTCATGGAGCGGTCAGGCCGGCTGTGCCCAGCCCGGATGATTCATGAAAACTCTGCTGCGACGAGCTTCATGAATCATCCGGGCTAGCATGGGAGGGACCATGGACCGCGCCCAGGAATGGGTCGCCTTGTCCGAAGAGCGCCGTTGTCTCGAGCACGATCTGGCCGTGGGCGAGTGGGCGCGCGCCCGGCGGCGCATTCGCCCGCTGCTCGGCCGGCTGCTCGGCGCCTGCGCGCCGGGGGGAGAGGAAATCGAATCGTGGATGCGCATTCTCACCTGCCTCGCGGAAATCCCGCCCGCGCTCTCGGCGCGCGCGCAGCTGGCCTTGTGGCCGGACGGAGGCGAGGGCGCGCAGACGCCCGGCCCGAGCGTGGTCCTGGCCTGGCGCGCGAGCGGCGGCGTGGCGGCGCGCATGGGCGTGATCACGCAGGATGCGCGCATGCTCGGGGCGCTCAGCCTGCTCGAGGATCTCGCCCGCACGGCTCTCCCGATCCTTCTGGAAGGCGAGTCCGGAACGGGGAAGGAAGTGGTCGCGCGCGGCGTGCACCGTTCGAGCCGCTGCGCGGATGCGGCCTTCATCGCCGTCAATTGCGGGGCGTTGCCGGGAGAGCTGCACGAGAGCGAGCTCTTCGGCCACGCGCGCGGCGCCTACACGGGCGCGGCGCTGGAGAAGCCGGGCCTCTTCGAAGCGGCCCACGGCGGCTCGATCTTCCTCGACGAGATCGGCGAGATGGATCCGCGCGCGCAGGTGAAGTTGCTGCGCGTGCTCGAGAGCGGAGAACTGCGCCGCTTGGGAGAAATCCGCACCCGGCAGGTGAAGGTGCGCGTGATCGCGGCGACGAACACGCGCGTGGATGAAGCGGTGGCGGCGGGCAGGTTCCGCCGCGACCTTCTGCACCGCGTGGCCGCGATCCGGGTGGTGCTGCCTCCGCTGCGCGAGCGGCGCGGAGACATCCTGCCGCTGGCGGAGCATTTTCTGCGCCGCGCGCTTCCCTGCCCGCCCGCGCTCTCGCCTCGCGCCCGCGCGGACCTTCTGCGCCACGACTGGCCCGGCAATGTGCGCGAACTGAAATACGCGATGGAACGGGCAGCCGCGCTATGGAGCTTGAGCGAGGAAGAGGAACTGCGCCACGAGCTGCTCTTTCCGGACCGGAACGCAGAGAGCCGGTCGCGAAGCGGAGAGCGCGAATTCAGACGGTCGACGGGCTTGGACGAGCAGGCGAAACCAGGGAAAGGAGAAGACCGCGTGCAGGCGGAAAGCGGGAAAGAGCGCCCGGGGGCGGACGCGGATGCGGAATACTCCAAAGCAGCCGGTCGCGAAGCGGGCGGCCAAGGGATCGGGCCGCAGGCATGGCCCGACGAACTGCCGCCGGGGTACACGATCGAGAGGCTGTTCGAGGACATCGAGCGAAGGCTCATCGCCCGAGCATTGGCCGTTGCGGAAGGCAATCGCACGGCCGCCGCTCATCTTCTCGGAGGCCTCAGCCGCACGACGCTGGTGGGCAAGATGAAGCGCCTGGGACTCTCCGCGCAGGCGCCTGGGAAGGTGAGCGATCGCGCCCCGGGCGGCGCAACGGGTGAGCCGCCAGGGGACGGGCGCGCTCACGGGCTCGCGAAGGGCTGATCGTGCGATCGGGAACGGGGCTCTTCCAACCGGATGCCCAGCTTCTCCGCGAGCCATTCGATCAGAAGCTCGCTCTCTTCATGCCAGCGCGTGTCGCTCGTCTCGAGCAGATGCAGCTCGACCGGATATCCCAACCGGCGCAGCTCGTCCGCCCCGCGGTCGGAGGGCGGTTTCAGCACCGGCCAGCGCATGCTGCGCCGCACGCGCAGGAACTCGGTCGTGCGCGCCTCGGGTGCGAGATCGGCCAGCACTTCGCTCGGCAGGCTGCCGTTGAAGAGAATCGCGCCGGCGATTGCGGAGGGGCGGCGCATGGCGAGAACGACCGAGAGCAGCGAAGTCTCCTCCGCGCCCACGAGAAAGACCGCTTCGCGTCGAATGGGAAGCTCGGCGAACAGCCGGTCGAGCACGCGCTCGACGTACTCCGCGGCCGCGGCGATGCTCGAGCGGAAGGCAGGATTGTCGCCCGTGTAGTGGTACCAGCCATACCCGACCGTGCGCGCACCGCCGAGATCCACTTCCTGCGGATGCAGGCCGCGCGGGAAGGCGATGTGCGCGCGCAGGCGCACCAGATCGCGCAGGCGCTGCGCGCACTGGAACTCGCACAAGCGTCCCGGATGAAGGCAGAGCACCAGAGGGGCGGGGGCGGAGGAGGATTTCAGCACCAAGGTCTCGGCCGGCAGCGTGACCGGAATGCTCAAGCGCAGGAGATCCGCGGGGGAGACGCCCAGGCGCATCGCCTGGACGGCCAGACGGTCATGGAAAGAAGAATCCATTCTTCTCCTCCGCCGGTCACGCCGCTTGCAGAGCCGTCCGCCGGGGTCGAGGCGCGCATCCGCGCGCCTCTCCGGCACGGAACGCTTACAGGAAGGCCGGGTCGCGATAGACGCCGAAGACTTCCCGGAACACATCGCTCACTTCGCCGAGAGTGACATGGGCTTCGACCGCGGTAACGATCGGCCCGACGAGATTGTCCTTGCCCGCCGCGGCCTGGCGAATCGCATCCAAGGCCGCCCGCGCGGCGCGCTCGTCGCGTTCGGCGCGCAGGCGGCGAATCCGTTCGACCTGCGTCCGCTCGACCTCGGCGTCGATCTTCAAAGTCGGGACCGGATCGGTCTGCTCTTCCTCGAGGTGCTTGTTGATGCCCACGATCATGCGTTCGCCGCGTTCCACCTGCATCTGGAATTCGTAGGCGGAGCGCGCAATCTCCATCTGCGGATATCCCTGGTTGATCGCCGGCACGATGCCGCCCAACTGATCGATCTGGGCGATGTACTTGAACGCCTCTTCCTCCAGGCGATCGGTCAAGTGTTCGAGGAAATGCGATCCGCCCAGCGGATCGACGACGCTGGGCACATTCGATTCGTGGGCGATGAGCTGCTGAGTGCGGAGCGCGATCTTGGCCGCTTCCTCGGTGGGCAGGGCGTAGGTCTCGTCGAGCGAATTGGTGTGCAGCGATTGCGTCCCGCCCAGCACCGCGGCCAGGGCCTGCAAGGCGACCCGCACGACATTGTTGTACGGCTGCTGCGCGGTCAGCGAGACGCCCGCGGTCTGGGCGTGAGTGCGCAGCCACAGCGAGCGCGGGTTCTTGGCCTGAAAGCGGTCGCGCATGATCCGCGCCCACATCCGGCGGGCCGCGCGGAACTTGGCGATCTCCTCGAAGAAGTCGTTGTGCACATCGAAGAAGAAGGAGAGCCGGGGAGCGAAGGCGTCCGGGTCGAGTCCCGCCTCGATGCCCGCCTGCACATAGCCGATGCCGTCGGCGAGGGTGAAGGCGAGCTCCTGCACGGCGGTCGCGCCCGCTTCCCGAATGTGATAGCCGCTGATCGAGATCGTGTTCCACTGCGGCATGTGCCGGGTGCAGTAGACGAGCATGTCGCGGATGATGCGCATCGATGGTTCGGGCGGGCAGATCCATTCCTTCTGGGCGATGAACTCTTTCAGGATGTCGTTCTGCAGCGTCCCGCGCAGCGCTTCCGGGGCGACGCCCTGCTTGCGCGCGATCGCGATGTAGAAGGCGAGCATGATGATCGCCGTCGCGTTGATCGTCATCGACGTGCTGACGCGATCGAGGGCGATGCGATCGAAGAGGATCTCCATGTCGGGCAGGGAGGGGATCGAGACGCCTTCGCGTCCCACTTCGCCCGCGCTCATGGCGTGATCGGGGTCGTAGCCCATCAGGGTGGGCATGTCGAACGCGGTCGAGAGTCCCGTCTGCCCGTGATCGAGCAGATAGTGGAAGCGTTGGTTCGTGTCGGCGGGCCCGCCGAAGCCGGCGAACATGCGCATCGTCCACAGCCGGCCGCGATACATGTCGGGGTGGATGCCGCGGGTGAAGGGAAACTCTCCCGGCCTCGACTCGTCACGCCGCCCATCCGGCGCGACGGCCCCGTCGGGCGGATAGCTCTCTTCGAGGGGGAGGCCCGAGTAGGTGCGGTACTTGGGTGTCTCGGCCTTGGAACGAGCGGCCGCGGAGGAGGATTTCACATCGGTTGGGTCGGACATCTTCGCGTCCTCATACCATTCCGGGCGAGCGACGCCTGCGCGCGCCGGCCCTCGCCGTCACGGGCGCCTGAAAGCGGTCGCTTGCGCTTCCGCGGGTCGTCCCGGCCGTCGGCGAAGAGCGCCTCTTTCCTCTTCGAAGAACGATAGCAGATGAGCGACGGCCCGGCAACGCTGAGGCGCAGGCGCGAACGGTGCGAGCGGCGCAAAGGGCATCCACGGTGCCGGCGCCTCCAGAGGCGTCAACGCCGGCTCAGCGCGAGAATTCTTCCTTCAAGGCGGCGACCGAACTCTCCGCCTGCGCGCGCGCGATGATGCACGTCACCGAGGAGAGCGAAGTGGAGATGACATCGATGTTGATGCCACGGCTGGAAAGGGCGTGGAAGAGACGCCCCGCGACTCCCGGCACCTTCGCGAGGTTGGCTCCCGTGACGGAAACGAGGGCGACATCCGTGTCCGCCTGGATGTCCTCGGCCTGGACCTTCTTCTTGATGTCCTGAAGCGCTTCGCGGATGTCCTCTCGTTGCTCCTGCGACACCGCGAGCACGATGTCCGCCGTGCCGCGCGTCCCTCCGCTCGTGACTACCAGCTCGACATTGAAACCCTTCGATCCCAGCACCCCGAAGATCTCAGCCGCGATGCCGGGCCGGTCGGGCACTCCCCGAAGCACGAGCTTGCTGACCTGCGGGTTCGCCTCGACGCGCAGTTTCTCCATCGCCGACCTCCTGCATGGGGGATGGCCCATTCGATGCGCCGGACCCGAGATTCGCCGCCGCTGGTCCGGCTTCGCGCAGCAGACAACCTAAGCCACCTTTCAGAGGAATGCAAACGCCGGGTGAGGAGGCTCCGGCGCGTCTAATGGACTAGTCCAATCGGGACATTCTTCCGCGTTGATGGGTGAAATCCTTGCAATTTCGGATCCGTTTTCCCAAGATGGATCAATCCAATTGCCCGTTGCGGCGAGATGGGCTGCCGATCCGGAACGGTCCGAAACGCGGCGCGGGGAAGGAGGGAGCGCATGGCCAGGCCGACTTCCCGCCAGGTCTCGATCGCCTGCTCGATCGACCGCTCTCATGCGCAGCCCGTTTACCAACAGATCGCCGATTCCATTCGCGCGAAGATTTCCTCCGGCGAATGGGAAGAGGGCAGCAGACTCCCGGCCACTCGCACGCTCGCCGCGGCGTTGAAGGTCGATCGCAACACGATCGTGGCGGCCTATCGCCTGCTCGGACAGGAAGGCCTGGTCCGCTCGGGAGTCGGCGCGGGAAGCTTCGTTCGTCGTCCGCCGGCCGCTTCGGCGGCGCGCACATCCGGGATGTCCCCAGCCGGGGTTTCGGCAAGCGACGCCTTCCTCGGCGGCATGCCCGCCCGCGCGACTCTTGCGCTCCACGGCGCGCAGGAACGCGGGCCTCGCGAGAACCCGCCCTTCGCCTGGCAGCGCCTGATTCGCGATCCCGAGGCGCTCGAAAGCGATCCGGCCCGCTGGCTGTCGGCGCGCCACCTTTCGGTCTCTCCGGACGCCATTCGCCTCGCGGGGGTGACTCCCGACAGCCGGCAGTTCCCTCTCGCGGATTTCGAGAAGAGCGTGCGGGCGGTCTTCGCTTCCGCCGACCCCGGGATCCTCGACTACGGACCTCCCGAAGGCGACGAGCGGCTGCGGCGCTGGGTGCTCTCGCGACTCGAAGAGGCGGGCGCGCGCGGAATCGAACTCGACCGCGTTTTCATCATCAGCGGCTCGCAACAAGGGCTCGATCTTCTCGCCAAGCTCTTGCTCGCCCCGGGAGACACGGTCGCGATGGAAGCGCCCGGGTACACGGGCGCCTTCTGCTCGCTCAGCCTCGCGGGGGCGCGCATCGCCACGGCGCCGATGGGCCCGGCGGGAGTGGACGTCGACGCATTGGAGGAGTTGATCGCGCGTCGCCCGGTGAAGTTTCTCTACACGATGCCCTGCTTCCAGAACCCGACCGGCATCAGCCTGGAGGCGGCCCCGCGCGCGCGCCTGCTCGATCTCGCGCGGCGCCGGCGTCTCGCGATCGTCGAGGATCACTACGATTCGGATCTCTACTACGACGGGACGCGGCCGCGGCCCTTGCTCGCCGACGATCCGTCGGGCCAGATCGTGCATCTCGGGACCTTCTCGAAGATCCTCTTTCCCGGCTTGCGCATCGGTTGGTTGGTCGTTCCCCGTGAGCTCGCCGCGCCGCTGCGGCAAGTGCGCTGGGCGACCGATCTCGCCTCCGCGACGCTCACCCAGCGGGCGCTGGAGCACTTCTGTCGCGAAGGGCGTCTCGAGCGCCACCTGCGCCGCATTCGCAAGGTGAATGCGCGCCGTCTGGCGGCGATGCTCGCAGCCCTGCGCGAGTTCATGCCGGTGGGCGTCCGGTGGACGGAACCGGCGGGGGGCATGACGCTGTGGGTGGAGATGCCGGAGGCGATCGATGCGGTGGCCTTGCTGAGCCAAACGGCCTCGGACGGCGTGCTCTTCTCGCCGGGGATGGCCTTCTTCCCGCACGGCGGCGGAAGAAACGGAATGCGGCTCACCTTCACGCGCGAGAACGAGGCGCGCATCCGCGAAGGGATTGCGCACCTCGCGCGGCGGATCGCCGAACGCCTCGACGCTCCCGCGCGCGCGGAGGGCATGGGGGAAGGGCCGCTTCCATGAAGGAGCCGTGAGCCGGCGGCAAGAATCCAGGACGCGAACAGGAAGCGAAGCGGGACGGGCGCATCATGGATCGCGCCCGCAAGAGCGATGGGAGTGGAACGGTGCGGCCGTGCGCGGCCGCGGGTGAAGAACGGAGGACCAGGATGGAAACCGGATCGCTGCGCGTGAAGACGGGCCTCGCGGAAATGCTGAAGGGCGGGGTCATCATGGATGTCACCAATGCCGAGCAGGCGCGCATCGGGGAGCAGGCGGGCGCCGTTGCGGTGATGGCGCTCGAGCGGGTGCCCGCGGACATCCGCAAGGAAGGGGGCGTGGCGCGCATGGCCGACCCCCGCAAGATCAAGGAGATCATGGAGACGGTCTCGATTCCGGTGATGGCCAAGTGCCGCATCGGACACTTCGCCGAAGCGCAGATCCTCCAGGCGCTCGGAGTCGATTTCGTCGACGAGAGCGAAGTGCTCACTCCCGCGGACGAGCATTACCATGTCGACAAGTTCGCCTTCACCGTGCCCTTCGTGTGCGGCTGCCGCAATCTGGGAGAGGCGTTGCGGAGAATCGGCGAAGGCGCGGCGATGATCCGCACCAAGGGCGAAGCGGGATCGGGCGACATCGTCGAAGCGGTGCGCCACATGCGCGCGGTCACCGACGGCATCCGTGAGCTGACCCAGCTGCGGCCCGAGCAGATGATGACCAAGGCGAAGGAACTGGGCGCCCCTTGTGAGCTCGTGCGCTGGGTGGCCGAGAACGGGCGCCTGCCGGTGCCCAATTTCTCCGCGGGAGGCATCGCGACCCCCGCTGACGCCGCGCTCATGATGCAGCTCGGTGCCGAGAGCGTGTTCGTCGGCAGCGGCATCTTCAAGTCCTCCGACCCCGCCGAGCGTGCGGCCGCGATCGTGAAAGCGGTCACGCACTACAAGGATCCCGACATCCTCGCGAAGCTCTCGGAAGGGCTCGGCGAACCGATGCGCGGAATCGATGTCTCGAAGCTGGCGGAGAGCGAGCTCCTGCAAACTCGCGGCTGGTAAGTGGGGCTGGTCAGCACACCTCGTGGGCGCTGCGCCTGAGCGCGGCGCGCCACGAAGGCAGCATCGCAACGAGGAAGGAATGCGCGTGGGCGAGCGGCCGAAAGAGGTGCGCGTGAGCGAGCTGCGCGGCGCGTTGCACGGCGAGTTGCACCCGAGCGTGCCCGCGCCGGGCATCGAGCCGACCATCGGCGTGCTCGCGCTGCAGGGCGATTTCGCCGCCCATGCGACGGCGCTCGCGCGCGCGGGGGCGGGTAGGATCCACGAGGTGCGCAAGCGCGGCGAGCTCTCCGCTTGCGACGGCCTCGTTCTGCCCGGAGGGGAATCGACGACGCTCATCAAGCTTCTCAAGGAAGAAGCGCTCTGGGATCCGCTGCGCCGTTTCGCGGACGAAGGCCGGGCGCTCTTCGGGACCTGCGCGGGATTGATCCTCATGGCGGAGAAGGTCAGCGCGCCCGAGCAGGATTCGCTCGCGCTTCTGCCGGTGCAGGTGCGGCGCAACGGCTACGGCCGGCAGGTCGATTCGCATGTCGTCCCCGGACGCGTGCGCATCCCGGACGACTTCTCGCCGGAGGAACGGCGCGGGCTTCGGTGGAGCCCAGCGACGGAGCGGGAGGCGGACGCGGCTTCGGTGCCCGCGCCGCAGATCTTCGAGAACGAAGCGGGCGCGTTCTTCGACACCGAGTTCGTCTTCATTCGCGCTCCGAAGATCCTCTCTTGCGGAGCGGGAGTCGAGACGCTGGCGCACCAGGGGAACGATCCCGTGCTGGTGCGATCGGGGCTCAGGATGGCGGCCGCCTTTCATCCGGAAATGGCCCGCGATGACGGCGTCGCGCGGCTCTTTCTCGCTCTCGCCCGGCGGGCGCGCGCCCGAAGGGAGTGAGCGCGGTGCGCGTGGGATCGAACGAACTGCGCGCGCGAGCCAAGCGGCTGCGGGCCCGCTATCGTCATTGCGACCTCTGCCCACGCCGCTGCGGCGTCGATCGCACGCGAGGCGAACGCGGCGTCTGCGGTGTCGCCGGCGGGCTGCCCGTCGCCGCCGCGCTCGCGCACTTCGGGGAGGAGCCGCCGTTGTCGGGCGCGCGGGGCGCGGGCACGATCTTCTTCGGCGGCTGCAATCTGCGCTGCTCGTACTGCCAGAACATCCAGATCAGCCGCTTGGACATCGCCATGCCCGTTCTCGAACCGGCGCAGCTCGCCGCCCGCATGCTCGACCTTCAACGGGAGGGCTGCCACAACATCGAGCTCGTCACGCCTTCGCATCTGGTTCCGCCGATTCTCGAAACGCTCGCATGCGCGGCCGACGATGGGCTCGTGCTTCCGATCGTGCACAATTCGGGAGGGTACGATGCGCTCGATGTCCTGCAGGAATTGGACGGCGTGATCGATGTCTACCTGCCCGATCTCAAGTACTCGAGCGCGGAACGGGCGCGCGAATTGTCGGGCGCGCCCGATTACTGGCCGGTCGCCCGGGCGGCGATCGCCGAGATGGTCAGGCAAACGGGCGAGCTTCTCTTGGACGACGAAGGATGCGCGAGTGCGGGAACGATCGTTCGCCATCTCGTCCTGCCGGCCGGCTTGAGCGGAACGGAAGAGGCGCTGCGTTTCCTCGCGAGCCTGCGGCCCACGCCTGCGCTTTCGTTGATGGCCCAGTTCCATCCCATGCCCGCCTGCGCTCATCCCGCACTGCAGCGGCCGTTGAGGCGCGAGGAATACGAACGCGCCTGCCTGCTCGTTCGGGATCTCGGGCTGGCGGGCTGGGTGCAGGATCCTTCCTCCGCGCCGCTCTTGCGCCCCGACTTCCGCGATGAGACCCCTTTTCGCGATGCCGAGAACGCGCCCTGAGGGGACCGATCGAGCGGTGGATTCCGCTGGCACGAAATGCCCCCGCGCGCTTCGCTCGGCGATGCGGCTCGCTCGGACTCCATTCGCATTCCGCCATGGAACATAGCCATGCCTGGCCGCTTTCGGCCCGGCCCCTCTTTGCCTCCGCGAGGCGTCAAGGCCCTCGCCGGTGTGGCCGAAACTGCAAGTAGAGACCGTCATCAGAACCCGGGCCCGGCCGGATCGTCTCGCGAAAGGCGGCCTGCGCGGGGCCCGGGAACGCTCTCGGTCTCATGAACGCGTGCCTCGCCGGAGATTGCGCGACGCAACGAGGAGAGAGGGTGAAACAACCGCTTCACATTCTGATTGCCGAGCGGACGCGCGAGGCGGGCATTCGCGAAATGCTGCCGCCCCGCCGACGCGTGCATCTCGCGACCACCGAACAGGAATGCCTCGATCTCGCCTTTGCGGGATCGGCGGACGCCATGATCGTCGACCTCGACCAGCGCGAATTCGGCCAGCCCGAATTCCTGCGGCGGGTGCGTTTCGTCTCCCGCGACGCGTTTCCGATTCTCGGCATCTTCCATCGCAGCCACGGGCGCGCAGACCGCTGGGCGGGATGCGGGCTCGCCGACACGATCGCGCGGGAAGACCTGGATGCCGCGCGTTTGGATCGGGTCGTGCGCCACTGGGTGCGCTACCGGCGCATGCGCCGGCGCTTGTGCGACGCGGATCGCCGCGCGCTCGCCTGGTGGAAGAATCTCGTCGATGCCCTCGACGAAGTGCGTCGCAGGCTCGATAGCGGAGCCGATTCGCTCGACGCCTATCTCGGTCTTCTCGAAAGCGCGGATGCCGACCTCGCCGATCTGCGGCGCAAGCATGTGACCGGCGCGCGCCAGCAGGTGGCCGAGCTGAACCGGATCAGCGCCGATCTGGACATCGCCGCGCGCACCATCCAACTGCGAGGCTACGAGCGCAGCACGCGGGAAGCGCGCTGTCGCAAACCGGCGATCCGGCCCGAAGACTGGCTGGCGACCGAACCGGAAGATGCTCTGGCCGAGCACACGGTCGACCGGCCTCCGCACGAACGCGACTCCGAATGGGGCAACGAGCGGTACGGCACCTGACGGGGCGCCGGCAGTCCTCTGCTGGGAAACGGAATCAGCGCACGATCATCACGCGAACGCTGCAACCGTCGCGCTCCGCAGAATCGTTCGCGCCCTCGTCATCTTGCGAGGCGGCAAGTGCGGCCGAGGGCAGCCGGGCGAAGTAGACGCCCGATGGAACCGCCGCCCCGCTCGCATCGCGGCCATCCCACGAAAACAGCAAGGTGCCGGCGCCTTCGGGGCGCGCGGGCAGCCGGCGCAGGAGCCTCCCCGCCGCATCGAACACCTCGAGTTCGAGTCCATCGATGGAAGGCGCATGGAATCGCGCATCCAGGCCCGCCGCGCTTGCGTCCGGTGAGATGGTGAGCCGGATGAGGGTGGAGGCGCTGGTCGGATTCGGGCCGAGGCTGGACAAGAAGACGGCGGGACGCGCGTCCCTGTCGTCGGGATCCGAAATGTCCGAAGGAATCGCGTTTTCGTAGATCCGGCACAGCACCCATCCATCGGGATCGACGACCAGACTCTCGGCCGCGGCGGGCAGGGTTACCAGGAATTCCTGGTCGGGCAGGCTGTCCCACACCACGGCGCGAAAATCGGCGCCTGTGGGGAGCCGGAAGAGCAGCTCGAGCGGCATGCGGAACAACTGCGGGCCGGTCGATTCCTGCACGATGCGCACGCGCGCGAGCGGATCGCCCCCGGGCCCGCTGCCCGCCATCTCCCACCACACGCCGTAGAGCGGCATGCCTTCTCCATACACCCAGGGATCGAAGAACCAGCCGAGGTCATCTCCGTACGCCTCTTCGCACACGCGACGGAAATCCTCCGTGGTCGCCGAGCGATAGGCATGGGCGTCGCCGTACTTGCGCAGCGCGTGAAAGAAGCGCGCATCGCCCAGGACTCCGCGCAGCATGTGAAGCACCCAGGCGCCCTTGCGATACACGGTCGAGTTGAAGAGGTATTCGGGATCGTAGACCGAGCCGCGGAAGCGCGACCGCGCGAAGCGCCGCATTTCGAACTGCAGGCTGTCGGCTCCGCCCGCATGCTCGGCCCAAAGCGCTTCGCTGTAAGTGGCGAATCCCTCGTTCAGCCAGATGTCCCGCCAGGTCGCGCAGGTCACCCAATCGCCCCACCATTGATGCGCGAGCTCGTGCACCACCACCCAGTCCTGGTTCGTGCTGAGATGCAGGAAATAGGCGCCCATGCTGGTGAGCGTCTGGTGCTCCATGGCTCCGCTCCACGGAAACTCCGCCATGCCGTACTTCTCTTCAAAGAACGGATACTCGCCGAAGGTCTCGGCGAGAAAGCGGATCGCGCCGGGAGTGAAGGCCCACTGTTCGCGGGCCGGCTCGAGATCTTCGGGGAACGCGAAGTGGGTGAGCGGCATCTCGCGTCCGTCCAAACCCTGGTAGCGATCCTCGAACGCGGCGTACTCGGTCGCAACGACGCTGACGAGATAGGGCGCGATGGGATAGCGCGTCCGCCAGTGCATGTTCACGCGGCCGCCGGGAAGCGCGGTCGTGGAGACGAGCACGCCGTTCGAGACGGCGAGCATGGGGTCGGGCACGATGAAGGCGAGGTCCGCGGTGAACTTCCCGTCGGGCCGGTCCTTGCAGGGCCACCAGGTGTGGGCGGCGAACGGCTCGCAGTGGGTGTACGCGACGGGGCGGCCGTTGACGGCCTCGAAACGAAAGCCGAGCATGAGCTCCAGCCGCGGGCGGCCTGCGTAGCGCAATTCCACGCGCAGGGTCTCTTCGGGAACCAGCGCGCGGGGAGGCACGATTCGCAGCGTATCGTCCCCCTGGCTCCATGCGAGGGCCAGGCCTTCCATCCGAACTTCGCTCACCCGAATGCTGTCCTGCAAATCGAAGACCAACGCGTCGGGCGGAGACTCGCGCAGCGCGAGCGTCCAGACCGCTCGTCCGGAGATCGCTTCGTCCTCGAAGAAAATCTCGGTCGTCAAATCGACGTGCAGCGCATCGTACCCGGTGCGATCGGGCCCCGATTCCACGCCCGGCACCGAAGACAGGCGTCCTTGCTCGCCGAGCGCGAGCTTCTCGACTTCGCTGCCCGCGATTTCCGGTTGGCCGAGCGGATCGCGCGGCGGAGGCGCAGCGGCGGCGGGCGAGCACATCGAATCCACGAACGAGCCGAGAGCCATCGCCACGAAGACGAGGAGACACGGAAGAACGATGAGAGACCCCGCCGAGACCGGGAAACGCGTGGACTGTGATCGGGCGAAGTTCACGGGCGTTCCTTGCCGCGCTCTCCGGCGGCGGGCGGCTCGCGGTCGGGTGTCGCCGCCTCCGTCGCGGCGTGGATTTCCGCCAGGCGTTTGAGGATTCTGCCCGTCTCCTCATCGGGAGTCGATGCGCCGGCCGTCACGCCGATCACCCGCGGAGCGCTCGGCAGCCAGTCGCGCGTGCGCACCGGCCGCGCTTTTCCGGGCGGGCGATGGCGGATGACCGCATCGCTTTCGAGACAGCTCGCATCCTCCACGTGATAGGTGGGGACCTCTTGCGCGCCGAGACCCGCCAGGTGGGCCGTGTTGCTCGAGCGAAACCCGCCCACGACGATCAGGCATTGGAGATCCTCTTCCGCGATCAGCGCCCGCACCGCCTCCTGCCTGCGCTGCGTGGCGGTGCAGAAGGTATCGAGGGCGCGAAAGCGATCCTCGCTGGGGCGCGCGCCGTCGCGCCGGCGGATGGCCTCGCGCAGGATGCGCGCGATCTCCCGGGTCTCCTGCTCCAGCATGGTCGTCTGATTGACGAGGCCGATCCGTTCCAGATCCCGCCCGGGATCGAAGCCGGCGCTCGCGCGCCCGCGCCATTCGCCTGCCGTGCGGAAGCCGCGTTCCCGGATCGCCGTTCCCAGCGCGGCCGCTTCGCCGGTGTCCTTGACGATGATCCAGGGGCCGCGCACGCGCGAGGCCGTGGCGCGCGTCTCTTCGTGTTCCGCGCGGCCGTGGATCACGATCGTGAATCCCGCCTGGGTGAATTCCGCCGACGCCTTCCACACTCGGCGCACCCAGCCGCAGGTCGTGTCGATCACTTCGCAACCGATCGAGCGCAGCTTCTCGAATTCCTCGAGATCGATGCCGAAGGCGGGAATGATCACGCGGTCGGAGGGCAGGATGCCGGCCAGCCGGCCGGCCGTGCCGGGAGGGTCGAGCATGACGATGCCCGCTTTCCCGAGGCGCACGTTGATCGAAGGGTTGTGGATGATCTCTCCGGTCACGAAAAGCCGCGACGCAGGCTTCCCGCCGGCCCGCCGTCCGCTCCCCGGCGCAGCCTCCTTCTCTCGAGCCGCAGTCTTCTCTTTCGCCGCGGACTTCTCTGGGGCCACAAACTCCTCTTGGGCCGCAGCCAGCGCGAGCTCGACCGCGCGTTCGACGCCCTGGCAGAACCCGTAGGCGCGCGCCAGGCGAATCGTGAGGCCGCGCATGCGAAGAAGCCCGCCCGCGGCAGTGGCACGCGCCAGAAGAACCAGAGGATCCGACGCGGCCGCCTCGCCGCTGGAGACGCGCCGGGGCGCAAGCGCCGCCCGTCCGGAGGGCCCAGGGCTCTTCCCGATGTCCCCGGCATCCGATCGGAGGACACCGTCCGGTCGCGCCCGGGAAGCGCTCTTGCTCGCGCGTCTTCCCGAACCGCTCGATGGAGCCGGCGTTCGAGGTGCTTTCTTATGGCTTTCCATCATGCGATCCTCTCGCGCACCGTACAAAACGGGAGAAGGGCTGGGTTCCAGGCTCCGCGATGGCTAGTCTACCCCTTCGCTCGCGCCCGCGCGGCGGTCGCGATAATTGTACCTCAGGAAGGGATCGAGGCGGAGGGGCCGGGCAACGAAAGGCGCGCCATGACATCGAAGAAACCTGTATCGAAGAGAAAGACATCGAAGGCCCCGGCATCCGGGCGCCCGCCGGCAGGCCCTCGATCCGGCAAGGCTGCCTCCAAGAAGCGCGCACCCAAGAAGCCGCGGGCGAAGGATCTCCCGCCCGATCTCCCGCATCCGGATCGCGATGACGCAACCGTGGCGGCCGGAGACTTCGACACGGCAATCGAAGCGACCGCGCGCGGAGAAGACGCTCGCGAGCGGCCGGACGCCTTTCACGCGGGCTATATCGCGATCTGCGGCCTTCCCAACGCGGGCAAGTCGACCCTGCTGAACGCGATTCTGCAGGAGCGCCTCGCGATCGTGACGTCGAAGCCTCAAACGACCCGGCGGAGAACCCTCGGGATCGTGAATGTCGCCGGCGGCCAGGCGATCTTCATCGACACCCCGGGCATCCTGGTTCCTCGCGACGAACTTCACGCCGCCATGATGCGGCTGGTAGAGGAGAGCATCGCCGATGCCGACCTCCTTCTCTATGTGGTCGATGTCCGCCGTCCGGAGATCGCCCCGGGCGTGATCGCGGCGGCCGCCCGCAAGCCGGTGGTGGTCGCGATCAACAAGGCCGACTTGCTGGCCGTTCCCGAGGAAAGCCTGCCCGTGATCGAGCGGCTGCAGGCCGAGCTTCCCGAGGCGGAGTTCTTCGTCGTCAGCGCGCTTCACGGAGCGGGGGTCCCGCTCTTGCGCGACCGCTTGATCGAGAAGCTGCCGGCCGGCGCGCCCTTCTATCCGGCCGACATGCTGACCGAGCAGCCCGAGCGCTTCTTCGTGACCGAGCTCATTCGCGAAGCGCTCTTCGACCAGTTTCGTCAGGAGATTCCGTACTCGTCCGAGATCGAGATCACGACCTTTCACGAACAGGAAGGACGCAAGGACCTGATCGAGGCCGAGATCTTCGTGGAGACGGAATCGCAGAAGGGAATCCTGATCGGAAAGGGCGGGCAGGCGATTCGCGACCTGGGCCGCCGCGCGCGCGCTTCCATCGAAGAGCTCCTGGATCGGGAGGTCTATCTGGCGCTGCGGGTAAGAGTGCTGCCGCACTGGCGTCGCGATCCCAAAGCGCTTCGCCGCTTCGGGTACTAGCGCGACGAACGAGGGCGCGGTCGTTTTCCCGGCACCTTGACAGCCGGGCACGGGGGCGCGAACCTCGGCAAAATTACGCTCTTCGGCGCGTCGCGGAAGTCTTGTCCCGGCCAGGGAGCCGGGTCGGGCGCGTGGAAAGGAGTCGGCTTGGCGTACAAGAGAACGCTCGTGACGAGCGCCCTGCCGTATGCGAACGGGCGCATTCACATCGGCCATCTGGCGGGCGCCTACCTACCTCCCGACATCTATGTCCGCTACCTGCGGATGAAGGGCGAGGACGTGCTCTTCGTGTCGGGATCCGACGAGCATGGCGTGCCGATCACGCTGCGCGCGATGGAAGAGGGCGTGACCCCTCGCGAGATCATCGATCGCTTCCACGGGGAGAACGAGTCCGCCTTTCGCGCGGCCGGGATCGACTTCGACATCTACGGGCGCACCTCGTGGGCCGAGCACCAGAAGACGACGGCCGAGTTCTTTCTCAAGCTGAGCGAGGGCGGCTACATCGAGAAGCAGAAGATCCAGCAGTACTATTCCGAGAAGATCGGAATGTTCTTGCCCGATCGCTACATCGAAGGCATCTGCCCGCGCTGCGGCAAGGACGCGCGCGGCGACCAGTGCGACCACTGCGGCACGACCTACGAAGTCACCGAGCTGCGCGAGCCGCGCTCGGCGGTTCCCGGCGACGGTTCCACGCCGGTGCTGCGCGAGACGATGCACTGGTTCCTGCGCCTCGACCGGTTTCAGGAGCCGCTGCTGGCCTGGCTGGAAGCGAAGCGCGACTGGCGCCCGAACACGCGCGGCACCGCGCTCGGCTGGCTGCGCGAAGGCCTGCGCGCGCGCTGCGTCACGCGCGACACCGAGTGGGGCGTGCGCATTCCGCTCGACGATCCTGACACGCAGGGGAAGCGGATCTATGTGTGGTTCGACGCGCCGATCGGATATGTGACCAACACCCAGGTGTGGGCCGCGCGCCAAGGAAAGCCCGAGGCGTGGCGAACCTACTGGCAGGACCCCGAGACGCGCCTGATCCACTTCATCGGGAAGGACAACATTCCGTTTCACGCGATCATCTTCCCCGCGATGCTGATGGGGCAGGGCAATTTCATCCTGCCCGACGCGGTCGTGGCGAATGAGTACCTGAACTTCCTGCGCGCGGGCGAAGCGGCCGCGGTCAAGTTCTCGAAGAGCCGCGGCACGGTGGTCGAGGTCGGCTGGTTCATCGAGACCTACGGCTCCGATCGACTGCGCTATTACCTGACCGCGATCGCTCCCGAGACGGCGGACGCCGAGTTCTCCTGGACCGATTTTCTCCATCGCACCAACGGTGAGCTGGCCAATGTGCTCGGGAATTTCGTGCATCGCACCCTGGCCTTCACGGCGAAGAACTTCGCCGGGCAGGTGCCGCCGGCCGGGGATTTGGGCGAGGCGGACCGGCGCGCGCTCGAAGCGATCGCGATCGCGAGCCGGGCGGTGGGCGAAAACATCGAGCGCTTCCAGTTCCGCCAAGCGCAGATCGCGATGCTCGAGCTGGCGCGGTTCGGCAACCGCTACTTCGACGAGCAGCAGCCCTGGGCCACGCGCAAGAGCGACGCGCCGCGCTGCGCCTCCACGCTGCATGTCTGCCTGCAGCTCGTCGGCGCGCTCGCGCGCCTGATCAGCCCCTTCCTGCCCGCGGCCGGCGCCCGGCTGGCGGCGATGATGGGGCTGCCCGAGCGACCGCGCGAGAATTGGTCCGGCATCGGTAGAGAGCTGGCGGAGGGGAGTGTTCTGGGGAAACCGGAAATCCTCTTCCCGAAGCTGGAACCCGAGGACATTCCACAGACATAGAACGGTTCGACGACGGCCGATTGTCCTTTCGGTGGCAGACGCCGCAGGGAGGGAAGGAACGACGTGAGCGAGAGAACGCATGGTCTCTGCCTCGTGCGGAGAATGAGCCACCTGCGCCAGGCGGGGTTGATCCTCGCCTTGCCGATCGCGATCGTCTTCGGTTGCGGCGGCGGGGGGGAGAGCGGGGAGTCGGGCAAGCGGGGCAAGAAGTCCGATGTCACCCCCTCGGTGACGGAAGTCTCGCGCCCACCGAGCGCTTCCGCGCAAGGAAGCAAGAACAATCGCCCTCCCAAAGCCAGCTTCGAGGTCTTTCCTCTCACGGGATACGAGAGACTGACCGCCTTTCGATTCAACGCCACGCTTTCGAAGGACGATTCGACCGCGAACGAGCTGCTCCTGAAGCGCTGGGACTTTGACGGCGACGGCGCATGGGATGCGAACTTCCAGCGCGCGAGCCGCATGCGGCATGTCTTTGAGAAGCCGGGCGTCTTTCGGCCGCGGCTGCTCGTGCAGGACGAAGGCGGCCTGCTGGATTCGATCGTGGGAAGCGAGGTCACGATCAAGGCTCCCTGCCCGGCGCCCGAATTCGAGCTGACCGATGTGAATTCCCATTCGCGCAGCTTCGGCAAGAAGATCAAGCTCTCCGACTTGCGCGGGCATCGCGTCCTCGTCTGGTTCGCGATGCCGAGCGGGTGATGCAGCTACGAGCGGCAGTTCGCCGCTTTGGACACGCTGGCCAACGAGCTCGCCAAGAGCCCGGCCTTCGCGGATGTGCGCATCTACGGCGTTCTCGAGAGCACCAAGCGCGACAAGATGGACAAGATGGTCACCGATCGCGGGCTGCCGCTGTTGCAGGACTCCGCCGACAAGCAGTTCGAAGACGCGTACTCCGCGACGCCGGGGCAGGCGCTCATCTTCTTCGACCGGCAAGGTTGCCTCGTCTGGAACACGATCATGACGGGACCCAAGGTCATGATCGACCGGAAGGCGATTCGCGATCACTTGGCCACCATCGGCGGTTGAGCGGCCGGCCGGAGCCACGGAATGACGAAGCGGGCGATGGCCCACCTGGTGCGCCGTCGCCCGTTGTGCTGAAAGGCCGGTCGTCGGGCTCGATCGCCCTCCGCCTTCTGGACCGCGCGCGGAATCTGTTCCATGATCCCCGTGTATCGTTGCTTCGGTGAGGGAATGTTTCCGGCAGTGACGGGGATCGCGGGGCGTTGCGAGGGATCGTGGCGCTCCCATGGATCGGCGGCGGAGGTTCCAGGCCTGGAGGTTCGCGCGTGAGCAGGGATTCGATGGAGGCCAGAAGCGTCTCCGCGCGCGGCTCTTCTCGAGAATATTCGCGCAGAAGCCGGGCGGAACGCTCAGTCCTGCTGCGCATCGCCACCACGAGATCCCTGGTTCTGTCGCGAACCGCGGAGCTCTCGCGGCCCGCCGTCCCCTTTCTCTCTTCGGGACTGCGCCGGGACCCGGGCGGGTACCGGCGGGGATTCGTGCGCGGGCTGATCGCTTCGGTCGGATTGCATGTCCTCGTCGCCCTGGCGATCATCCTTTGGCCCGCGCGCGCGCCCCGGCCCGTGCGCCTGGGAGGAGGAGCGCTGTCGCTTTCGGTGCGCCTCGGCTCCCCTGGGGGCGGATCGGGTGAGCCGGCGCGGATGGTGACGCCGCCGGTCGCCAAGCCGCCCGAGACCGCGGCGGCCAAGAAGAGCGAACCGGTCGTGAAACCTCCGCCCAAGAGCGATCCCCCGAAGAAGGAAGCGGCGCTCCCGGTGCCGACCAAGATGGACCCGGTCTCGCCGGCCGGGCAGGGCGACGCTTCGAAGGCGCATGACGCGACGCTCGCTTCCGCAGGATCGGGGGTGGGCAGCGGAGGCGGCAGCGGAGGCGGGAGCGGAAAGGGCGGAGGAGGCGGAGACGGCGGGCCCCTCCAGATCACGGGAGTGGAAGAGGGGCAGTTCGCGTCCGACTACTATCTCGATTCGGTCATCGGGCGCATCTCGGCCACGTGGACGCCGCCATCCAGAGGGGGCGGGAATCCGGGAGAACGGGCCGCGGTGCTGAAATTCCGGATCATGGCGCACGGGCAGGTTATGAAAGCGGAGATCGAAACGTCGTCGGGCAATCCGGCGTTCGACAAGACCGCCCAGGAAGCCGTCATGCGAGCGCAACCGTTCCCTCCCTTTCCTCCCGCCTATCGCGGCCAATGGCTCACGCTGCACTTGCGATTCGTCTTCGGCGTTTGATCCCGGCGCTCGCCGGCGCGTGCTAGCGAACCAGAGAGAGGGTCGTGATGAAGAGAGACATGCGGATGCGAGGTCGCACCTGCTCCGCGCTCGCGCAGTTCCTCGCGCTCGCGCAGTCCTTCCCGATCGCGCTGTGCTGCGCGCTCATGATGTCCGCCTGGCTTGCGGTTTCGTCCTTTGCCCAGCAGGACTATTGGGGCGAGGTGCGCAAATCCGAGGCCGCGCGCACGCCCATCGTGATCGAGGATTTCCCGGTGGATGCGTCTCTCGGCTTCACCGCCTTCTACTACGACGGGCAGACTCCCGAGGATCTGCTCGCGCAGGACCTCGTGAACATGAGCGTCTTTCAGGTCGTTCGCCAGCGCGCCGGGGATGCGGCCCCGGCCGTCTTGGATGTGAACGGAGATCCGGTGACGAACGCCATCGTCGCTCGCGTGCGCGGCCGGATCGTCGGCGGCCGGGGCGGGCCGCAACTGGATCTGGAATTGCTCGAAGAGGGAACGCGGGCCGAGATCATTCGTTGTTCGTATCCGGTTTTCAGCGAAGGCGAGGCGCAGCCCGACCGCTGGCAGATCCACATCTGGGCCGACAGCGTGACGCGCTACTTGACGGGCAGTCCCGGCTGCGCCGCCACGCGGATCGCTTTTCTGCGGGAAGGCGGCTCGGGCAAGGAGCTCTACCTGATCGACTGGGACGGCAAGGAGGAGGAAACGGTCACGGGAATGGCGACCGTGCTCGTCTCGCCCGAATGGCATCCCGGCGGGAAGAGAATCGCCTTCACCAGCTTTCATCGCGGACAGCCGCTGCTCGTGTCGCTCGATCTCGCGACCCGGCGGATGATCACGCTCTCGGACAAACGCACGCCTTCGGCCGGGGCCTATTCTCCAAGCGGCCGGCAGATCGCTTTCTCGGCCGCCACGACCGGGGACGCGGAGATCTATGTGGCCCGTTCCGACGGCTCGCATCCCGAGCGCCTGACCTTCGACAAAGGCATCGATACCGCCCCGAGCTGGAGCCCTTCGGGAGACCGGGTCGTCTTCACTTCCGACCGGCGCGGCACGCCGCAGCTCTATGTGATGGATGCGGACGGATCGAATGTCGCCCAGCTCACCTTCGACGGGAAGTGGAACGATTCTCCCGACTGGTCGCCGAATGGAGAGCGGATCGTGTATGTCTGCTCGGTCGACGGCAAGTTCGAGGTCGCGGTCGTCTCGAGCTCCGGCCTCTCGGCGCCGCGCATCGTGACGCGCGGAGGCGGATGCGAGGATCCTCATTGGGCGCCTGACAGCCGCCATGTGGTCTTCTCGCGGTCGATCGGCGGCCAGCGCAATCTGTGGATCGTGGATGTGGACACCGGGAGCCTGCGGCAATTGACTTTCTCGCGGGCCCAAACCTACAATCCCGCCTGGTCGCCGCTTGCGGAACGACGCATTCGCGCCTCCGGGGAAACGGGCTGATCCTGGATCTGCCCGGGCAGCGGCCATCCGGACGGGGAGGGCGATCGCACGGGGAGAATCGGTCGCCGTGGCCGGCGATCACCATCAGCACTCCGAGTCGGGAATCAAGGCCTGCAACATAAAACGGCCCCAACGGCAAACCAAGGGAGGATGGAACGCCATGAACAGACGGATGGGATGGTGGGTGATGATCGTCGCGGTTCTCTTCGCGACCGCGGCCGGCTGCTCGAAGAAGCCGCCCGCGGGAGAGATGGTTCCTCCGCCCGATAGATCGACGCAGGATCAGGTGGCGCCGAGCCAGGACCGGACTTCCCCCGAAGCTTCCGACACCTCTCGCGATGTGCGGATGACGATCGAGGATGTGTACTTCGAGTACGACAAGCACACCCTCACTCCCGCGGGGCGCGATGTGCTGGCGAAGAACGCCGACTACCTGATGAAGAATCCGGATGTGAAGATCTTGATCGAGGGCCACTGCGACGAGCGCGGCACGCGCGAATACAACCTCGCGCTCGGCGATCGGCGCGCCAGTGCGGCCCGTGACTTCCTCGTCTCCTACGGCGTCCAGCCGAGCCGGGTCGAGACGATCAGCTACGGCAAGGAGCGTCCCTTCGACAGCGGACACGACGAAGCGGCCTGGGCCAAGAACCGGCGGGCGCACTTCAAGAACCAGTAACGGAGGTGCGCATGCGCGCTCCGCTCGCGCTGCTGCTGCTGGGGGCGGCGAGCCTGACCGGGTGCGCTTCGATGGGGCTCGGGCGTCCCGGCGGTTCAGCGACCGCGGATTCGAGCGCCGATCCCGCGACCGAACGCATGGTCCGGATCGAGGCGTCCCAGGAACGCCAGGAGACGCTTCTGCGGCGCACCAATGCCGACCTCTCCGCGCAGATCGAGGAAGTGCTGCGCGAGCTGCAGGTGTTGTCGGCGCGGGTGGCCGCCCTCGAGCAACGCGCGAGCGAGGATCGCGAGCGCCGGTCGCCCGCAGGTCCGCCGTCCTTCGAGCCCGGGGAACGCTCGCGGCCGCCCATGGATGCCGCGGCGGACTCACCGGCCGGCGGGCTGCCCGCCGGCGCGCTCTCCGGGGCCCTGGGCGACTCGGCTGCGCAGGACGGCGAGGGCGGCGCCGCGCAGGTCGCGCCCGGCACTCCGCAAGTCGAAGGCCAGAGCATCTACGAAGACGCGTACCAGGATCTGATGCAGGAGAACTTCCAACTCGCCCTGGTCGGGTTCCGCACCTACTTGAGCCGGTATCCGGCCACCAGTCTGAGCGACAATGCGCAGTACTGGATCGCCGAGGTCTACTACAAGCAGAAGCAGTTCACGACCGCCGTCGAGGAATTCGTGAAAGTGGTCGAGAACTACGCGGGCCAGGACAAGGTTCCGGCCGCGTACTACAAGCTCGGGCTCTGCTTTCGGAACATGCGCGACGAGACGACCGCGCGGCGGTACTTCGGGCTCGTGGTCGAGAGGTTTCCGGCGACGCACGAAGCGCAATTGGCGGCCGAGAGACTGGCGGAGCGCTGAGAGCCGCGCCTTGATGCACGGGCCGTGAAGCTCCCAGACGCCCAGCGGATTTCCGCGATGCCGTCCGGGCCGCACCCAAACGAGAAAGAGGCGGGCTCCTTCGCCCGCCTCTTTGCGTATGCGTCTCGTGTGCGTGGTTCGCGATTCGCCGCTCGCTCGCTCCTGGCCGGTGTTTCCTGCGCTGCGCTTCCGCCGCGTCTACCTTCCGCTGCCCTTCACGCGGGCATCCCACGGGCGCCTGCGCCGGCGTCTCCCGCTACGCGTTCTTCGGATAGAGCCTGCCTTCCGCGTGACGCTTGCGCAGCTTCGCGAGCATGTCCTTGGTCATGGCGGGCAGGTCGTAGCTCGGCTTCCAATGCCATTCCTTGCGCGCGGCCGAGTCGTCGATTGATTCGGGCCACGAATCGGCGATCGCCTGGCGGAAGTCGGGCTCGTACGACACGCGGAAGCCGGGCACATGCTTCGCGATTTCCGCGGCCAGCTCGCCCGCCGAGAAGCTCATCGCCCCCACATTGAAATCGCCGTGATGCTCGAGCGACGAGAAGTCGGCTTCCAGGAGGTCGATCGTCGCCTTGAGGCAATCGGGCATGTACATCATCGGCAGGCGCGTCTCTTCGCGCACGAAGCAGGTGTAGCTGCCCTTCTCGACCGCCTGGTAGTAGATGTCGACGGCGTAGTCGGTGGTGCCGCCGCCGGGAAGCGTCTCGGCCGAGATGATCCCCGGATAGCGCAGCCCGCGCGCGTCCACGCCGAAGCGGCGCACATAGTAGTCGCAGAGGAGCTCGCCGGTCACCTTGGTCACGCCGTACATGGTCGTCGGCTTGAGGACCGTTTCCTGCGGCGTGTTCTTGCGCGGAGTGGTCGGCCCGAAGACCGCGATCGAGCTCGGGCAGAGCACCTGGGCCATCTCCTGTTCGCGCGCGATCTCGAGGGTGTTGATGAGCCCGGTCACATTGACATGCCAGGCGAGCTGCGGGTTCTTCTCGCCGGTGGCCGAAAGGATCGCCGCCATGTTGATGATCGCGTCGATCGAATGGCGCCGGCAGACTTCGGCGAGCTTCTCCGCTTCGGTGACATCCACCCATTCGAAGGGGCCCGACTCTTTCAGCGCCTGGGTGGGCGCCGTCTTGCGCCCGCAGGCGACCACATTCTCGGCGCCGTACCGCTGGCGCAGGACCAGGGTCAACTCGGAGCCGATCTGGCCGACCGAGCCGGTGACCAGAATGCGCTTGATCGATTTCTTCGCCATGTGCTCTCGCCTCGTTCGTGAAGGTTGATGACCGCTCGGCGCATGGATCAGCCGGCGGTGGCCCGCCGGCTGATCCCCCCGAATCCACTTTTCGCCAACGATTCCCGCGCACCGGTTGCGCGAAGGCAACGCGGCGGCTGCGCATGGCCGCGCGAAGGCTACGCGATGACCTTCAGCTCCTTGCCGATCTTCGTGAAGGCCGCAACCGCCTTGCGAATGTGCTCTTCCTCGTGCGCCGCCGACAGCTGCACGCGGATGCGCGCGGCGCCGCGCGGCACGACCGGATAGGAGAAGCCGATCACATAGATGCCTTCGGCCAGGAGCTTCTCGGCGAAGCTCTGCGCGAGCTGCGCGTCGTTCTCGTACTTGCCGAACATGATCGGCACGATCGGGTGGTCGCCCTTGCGGATGTCGAAGCCCGCCTCGCTCATCAGCTTGCGGAAGAGGCGCTGATTGCGCTCGAGCTTGTCGCGCAGCTCGGTGGTGGCAGAGAGCAGATCCATGACCGCGACCGTGCCGGCCGCGACCGTCGGCGCGAGCGTGTTCGAGAAGAGATACGGGCGCGACTTCTGGCGCAGCCACTCGATCATTTCCTTCGGCCCGGCCGTGCAGCCGCCGGACGCTCCGCCGAGCGCCTTGCCGAAGGTGGTGGTGATGAGGTCGACCCGGCCCATGACCTTGTTGTACTCGTGCGTGCCGCGTCCGTGCGTTCCCATGAAGCCGGTCGCGTGCGAATCGTCGACCATCACGATCGCGTCGTACTTCTCCGCGAGATCGCAGATCGGGCCGAGGCCGGCGATGTCGCCGTCCATCGAGAAGACGCCGTCGGTCGCGATCAAGCGGTACTTCGCGCCCGCCGCTTCCTTCAGCTTCGCCTCGAGGTCGGCCATGTCCATGTGGTTGTAGATGAAGCGCTGCGCCTTCGCGAGGCGGATGCCGTCGATCACCGAGGCGTGATTGAGGGCGTCGGTGAGGATCGCGCAGTCCTTGTCCATGAACGGCTCGAAGACGCCGCCGTTGGCGTCGAAGCAGGCGGCGTAGAGGATCGCGTCTTCCATGCCGAGGAAGTCGGCGATCTTGCGCTCGAGGGTCTTGTGGATTTCCTGCGTCCCGCAGATGAAGCGCACCGAGGACATGCCGTAGCCCCAGTCGCGCAATCCCTGCGCGGCCGCTTCGAGCACCTTCGGGTGCGAGGAGAGGCCGAGGTAGTTGTTCGCGCAGAAGTTCAGCACCTTCTGCCCGGTGCTCACGCGGATTTCGGGGCCCTGATGGCTGGTGATGATCCGCTCGGACTTGTAGAGACCCGCCTGGCGAACATCGGTCAGACCCTGGCGAAGGTCTTCCTTGATCTTTCCGTACATCTCGATCCTCCCCGGTGCGCAGCTTTCGACTGGCGCGATGGTACCGTTGCGACTCTCTTCGCCGATCCGTTCGCCCGATCCGAGAAGGAACTTCGGAGGCCCTCGCAGACGGGCGCAGGCCGGGCGAACCGGTCGATCTCCTCTTTTCGAAGGCGGCGAGTATAGAGAGTTCGGGCGCGGCGCGTCAATCACCGCCGCGGTTCGGGCGATTCGGGGGAGTCGCACCGCGCGCGCCTCGCGCGGCGGAGGGCCCCGGCGGGCCGCCGCCCGACGCGCCTTCGCGCCCCACGCGCTCTTCGTCACGCGCCATGCGTCCCATCAGCAGCGAGGCGACCACCAGAAGAGCCGCGCTCAGCGCGAAAGCGTGCATCTTGGTGCCGGCCATCATGATCGCATAGCCGAGGAGCGGGGCGAAGCCGCCGCGCAGCCCGGTCAGGACCGTGTGGACGGCTTGATACGAACTCGGGTCCTCGCGTCCTGAGAAGTGCAGGCAGCTCATGTGCCACGCGAGATTGACCCCTGCCATGGAGATGCCGAAACAGAGGAACGCGGCGTAGGTGAAAGGCAGGCCCCACGCGGTCGGCCCGAAACCCGCCACGAGCAGGAACGCGGGATAGAGCGAGAGGAAGGCGAACATCCGCCCGCTGAACCGGACCGGTCCCATCCGCTGCATGAGATGTCCGAGCGCGGGCGGGAAGAGGATCATGCCTGCCTGCCCCATGAGACCCTTCGCGAGCCCGATCTGGCTGTAATCGAGCCGCAGATCGTGGACCAGGAAGAGCGGCACCACCGGAGTGAGGCAGAGGAAGGCGACGCCGTAGAGAAAGAAGTTGTTCTGGAACCTCCGATAGCGCGCATCTTCGCGCAGGATGGAGCGCACGAGCGCGACCGACTCGCGCATCGATCGCAAGGCGGCCGCCAGCCCGGGTTGTCCCATCGGACGGTACGCGGGCGCGGCATCGGACCCTGCCCGCCAGGAGCCATTCGCCGGCGAGCTTTCCCGAAAAGCGCCTTCCAGGGAATCGCCGGCTTGCGCGCCGGCTGCACGCTCATCACTGCGGCGGTCGATGCGCCGCTCCATCCAGGCGAGGACCGCGGCCCCCACGAAACCGGCGATGCCCGCGCATCCGAAATAGACCCAGTAGGCGCGATCGTTCCACTCGAGCAGCCAGCCGAGCGCCACCGAAGCGATCAGGTTGGTCGCCGTCGTCATCGAGAGCGTGAGACCGAAGAGCGTGTTGCGATGATGCGGGGAATAGGAGCGCTGAATGATCGAGACCTGCCCGATCAGGATCAGCGAATGGGTGAGCCACGCCACTCCGATGATGAAGACGAACCAGACGGGGGTGGCGGAGAGCCCCATCAGCCAGAGCCCCAGCCGGCCGACGATCGCGAAGAGCAGCAGGAACGGCGCCTTGGGCCGTCCGCGCATCATGCCGACGAAGAAGAGCGAGCCGATGTACGAGAGTCCGATGAGCAGATTGAAGACCGTCACGAGGAAAGGAGAGCCCTGAAGCGTCTTGGCGAGGGTCACATCGCCGAGGTTCATGCTTCCGAAGAAGATCCCGTTGAAGAACGCGGACAGGAGATGGAGACGCAATTGGCCGCGCTCGGAGGCGGATAGGTCCGCGGGCAGCACAGCCCGGCGGTAGATCGCCCGAGCTCGTTCTCCAGGTCGCATTGCGCGTATCCCCTGCGGCCACGCGAGCATCCGGCCCAAGCATCGACGGCGGCCACTGGCCAAAGGTGAGCAGACTGATGGCCGGGAGGCGTGCCTGTCAAGGCGAGGCGCGTGGGCGATGTGGCGGAGACATCGCCCACGAGACCCATGGGAAAGCGGCCGATTCGCGGAGGCGGGAAACGCGGCGGAAGAAAAAGGCGCCCTGCTTGTTGCGGCGGACGATATTGTATGCGGAGAATGAGTCCGGCAGGTGTGCAGGCCTGGCTGCGGTGACCTGCCAGCCGGGAGCTTCGACCGTTGCGGGCAGGCAAGACCCGGCTCGAATCCGATTGGCGTTTGCGAGGCCGAGAGAAAGCCGCAGGGCCAAGGGATCGAGAGAAGCGAAGGAGAGCGACATGCACATGGAACCCGAAGCGCGGACCCCCAAGGGCCGGACCCGGACGATGCCGGGCAAATACTCCGTCGGTTCGTGGCAAAGCGTGACCGCCGCAGACGCGCAGAAAATCCTCGAAGAAGAGATCATCGCCACCCAGCGGCTCACCGTGGTTCGTTGCCTGTATGGAAAAGGATCGAGCTTCGAACGGCACATGCACGCCCAGGAGCAGATCACGATCGTGGAAACCGGCACGCTCGAATTCCTGGTCGACGGCGAGGCGATCGTGGTCGGCCCGGGACAGATGATTTCGATTTTCGCCGGAGTGCTGCATGCGAGCCGGGTGGTGAGCGAGGAATCGGCCCGGGCGTTGAATATCTTCTACGCTGCCGATAACGCCTCTTCCGCGGCGAGGGCTGCGCGGCCGGCGACCGCATCCGAATCCTGAGGGCGGGCGAGTTCAGGCGATAGGCAGAGTCATCTCGCGCGGCTCTTCCCGGCCCGGAGCGATTCGTACAGGGCGAGCGTGCGGGCGAGCATGGTCTCCAGACTGAACCGTTCGAGCACCAGCCTCCGCCCGCGCGCGCCCAGCGCGACGCGCAGCGGGCCGTCTTCCGCAAGCTCCTTCACTCGCCTGCGCCAGAGATCTTGGTCTCCTCGAGGCGCGAGGAATCCGGTCTCGTTGTCGATCACCGCTTCGCCCACGCCGGCGACCGCGTAGGAAACCACCGGCAACCCCGCCGCCATCGCCTCCAGCACGGCGAGCGGGAACCCTTCCCAGCGCGAACCGAGGAAGAAGAGATCGAACGCGGGCAACAGTTGCGATCCTTGCGCTCGAAATCCGGCCAGGCGCACGCGCTCGCGGGAGGGCGAGCGGGCGACGGCCCCGGCCATGCGGTCTCGCAACGGGCCGTCGCCGACGAAGACCGCCCAGCATCGCGAGTCGCCGTTCAACAGAGGCTCGAGCGCCTGCCACGCGCCGAGCGGGTCTTTCGCATGATCCAACCGGCCGAGCGTTCCACAGACGATCGCGTCCTCGGGAAGGCCGAGCTCCCGGCGCGCTTCGCGGCGCGCCTCGGGAGTGGGTTCGGGCCCGGGAACGACCGCGCCGTGAATGACCCGGTAGCGCTCGGCGGTGCCGATGCCGCGCGCCAATCCGGTGTCGCGCACCGCCTGCGACACGGCGATCAACGCATCGCAGCTGCGCGCCGCGCGGCGCTCGATCGCGGTGAAGATCCAGCTCGCGGGGGGATGCGTCGCGGGCTCCATCGCCCATCCGTGCACGCTGTGCAGGCGCACGGGCACGCCGGCGCGTTCCGCGGCCAATCGGCCGACGATGCCCGCTTTCGAGCTGTGCGTGTGGACGACATCGAAGGCCCCCGCCTGCCAGGCGCGCGCGAGCCAGGCGTAGGCGCGCGCGTCGTGCATGGGGGAGACCGCCCGGCGAAGATCGGGCACGACCCGCACAGAGAGCCCTCGCCCGCGCGCTTCTTCCCACAGGCTGCCTTCCGGGCCGGTCTCGGGCCCCGCCCACAATTCCACTTTCCAGTCATTGCGCGCGAGGAAGGCGGCCGTCTCGAGCGCGATCCGCTGCGCGCCGCCAAGAATCAAGCGCGTGATGAGATGGCAGACGCGCGGCCGGGCGAGCGAACGCGCGCGGGGATGGCTTGGCCGCTCGGCGATCGCGGCCCGCTCGGCCGGGGGCGCGGTGGTGAGGGGAGCGCTGCCGGGCGAGCCCGCCCGGTTCACGCCTCGCTCTCGCGCGTGTAGAAGCTCTCGGCGAATTCGACATCGCGGCGGCTGCCGATGATGAGCGGCACGCGGTGATGCAATCGGCGCGGTTCGATGTCCAGGATCCGCTGCGTGCCGGTGGAGGCCAGCCCGCCCGCCTGCTCGGCGACATACGCGAGCGGATTGGCTTCGGGCAGCAGGCGCAGTTTGCCGTTCGGGCTCTTCGAGTCGGCCGGATAGAGGAAGATTCCGCCGTAGAGCAGATTGCGATGGAAGTCGGCGACGAGCGAGCCGATGTAGCGCGCGGAATAGGGCTCGCCGCGATAGTTGTTGGCGCTCTTGAAGGCGTCGATCAACTGGCGGGTGGGGTCGTCCCAGCGGTAGTAATTGCCCTCGTTCACGCTGTAGATCTTGCCTTCTTCCGGAATGCGGATGTCGGGGTGCGAGAGCAGGAACTCGCCGACGCTCGGATCGAGGGTGAAGCCGTGCACGCCGTGGCCGGTCGTGTAGACCATGATCGTGCCCGGCCCGTAGATGATGTATCCCGCGCACACCTGGTTCTTGCCGCGCTGCAAGATGTCCTGGCGCGTGCCGGTCGCGCCGTCGCTGATGCGCCGCTGAATGGAGAAGATCGTCCCGATGCTCACATTCGCGTCGATGTTGGACGAACCGTCGAGCGGATCGAAGGTCAGGGTGTAATTTCCGATCGCATAGCGTTCGGGAATCTGGATCGTGTCCTCGTGCTCCTCGGACGACATCACGCAAAGATGACCGGTGTAGCGCAGATTGCGGATGATGATGTCGTCGGCGTATTCGTCGAGCTTCTGGACTTTCTCGCCCTGGATGTTCGTGCGCCCGGTGAGTCCGAGGACGTCGACGAGGGCCGCCTTGCGCGTTTCGCGGCTGATGATCTTCGCCGCGATCATCAAGTGAATGAGCAGGCTCGTCAGCTCTCCGCGCGCCGCGGGAGAGAGGCGGTGCTGGCTCTCGGCGATGTGCTCGGTGAAGCTGATTCCGATCCGCTTCTCGCTGTCGTGATTGACCTCATCCATGGCCATGGCGACCTCCTAAAAGCAAGCCGGCGGGGCGTTCCGCCCGCGCGGAACCTTCGAGTATAAGGATCGGCAGCCCCCGGCGAAACTTTTTCGTTGCCGCCCCCCGGGATCGTCCCTACTGTCGCGCGGAAAGGGGCGCGGACAGCCGATCCCGAGTCGGCCGTCACCCGTTGGCCTTTGGGCCGTGGGCGTCCCGGGCAGGGAGCGAGCGACCGACATCAAGGAGGGAGGTGGATCCCGTGAAACTGACTCCGCTCGACATCCGCAAGCAAGTGTTCCGCAAAACCATGCGGGGATTCGACCCCGAGGACGTGCACGTCTTCCTCGATCTCGTGGCCGACGAATACGAGCAGGTGCTTCAGGAAAACAGCATGCTCGCCGAGAAGGCCCGGCATCTCTCCGATCAGATCGAGCGCTACCACAGCATGGAGAAGACCTTGCAGAACTCGCTGCTGACCGCCGAGCGCGTGTCCGAAGAAGCGCGCGAGCGGTCCCGGCTGGAGGCCGACGCCGTCGTCGCCGAATCGCGCCAGCGCGGCGAGCGGATTCTCGAGGATTCTCGCGAACGCTTGCGCCAGTTGAGCCGCCAGGTGCAGGAGCTGCATCGCGAGAAGGACCTGTTCCTGCAACGATTCCTTTCCTTCCTGGAAGGACAGATCCAATTCCTCCGCACCCACGAGGCCGAGCTGCACGAGATCGACTCGATCGACACGCGCGCGGGCGAGTACCTCGCCGAAAACACGCGCCGGGCAAGGCCGGAAGAGTCGCCCGCGCCGGTGTTCGAGGAGGAGCCCGAATCGATCGGTCTCGCCGACGAGGAGCTGGTGGAGGACGAATTCGCGCCCACGCCGGAGCGCGCCACGGAAACCGAGCGCCCGAGGATGTCGGAGCGCGTCGCGGACACGAATCGCCCGAGAACCTCCGAGCGCGCGAGCGCGACCGAGCGCCTCGCATCGGGCGAGCGGCCGCAGACCGCGGGCACCTTCGAGCGGGCCGCGGAGAGAGCCTCTGCGCCCGAACGGCCGGCTCGAATCCGCACGGAACGGCAGGCCGAGACCCCCGCGCGCCAGCGTTTCAATCGCGTGGCCCGCGAGCCCGAGACCGTTCGGACCGCGGAGCCGGACGGGTTCCTGTCGTCGCGGCCCAACGCCGGTCAGGGATTCTTTGACGCCGAGGAAGAAGAGGGAGCCGGCCAGTGATGCAGTCGGAGGGAGGAGTGCTCGAGCGAGCCACCGCCGCGGCGGAGTTCCTTCGGGCGCGCGGAGTGGCCCGGCCGAAGGCGGGGCTCATCCTCGGTTCGGGACTCGATCAGCTCGCCGAGCAGATCGAGCCCATCGTCTCGGTGGCGTACGGGCAGATCCCTCACTTTCCCGTCTCGACCGTCGCCCACCATCCGGGCGAACTCGTCTACGGGACCTTCGCCGGCCTCGATGTGCTCGCGATGAAGGGGCGCGTGCACTACTACGAAGGCTATTCCATGGAGCAGGTCGTCTTTCCGGTGCGCGTGATGAAGATGCTCGGAATCGACCTGCTCATTCTCACGAGCGCGGTGGGCGGCCTGCACCCGCTCTACCGGGAAGGGGATCTGGTCGTCGTCGTCGATCACATCAACCTGATGGGCGACAACCCTCTGATCGGCCCCAACGACGAAGCCCTCGGGCCGCGCTTCCCCGACATGAGCGAGCCGTACGACCGGCGCTTGATCGAGCTGGCCGTCGGCGCCGCCTTGCACGAGGGCCTGATCCTGCACCGCGGGGTGCTCGTGGGCGTGGCCGGTCCCAATCTCGAGACGCGCGCCGAGTACCGCTTCCTGCGCATGATGGGGGCCGACCTGGTCGGGATGTCGATGGTTCCGGAGAATCTCGCCGCGGTGCACGCGGGCCTGCGCGTCCTCGGCCTGTGCGTGGTCACCGACATGTGCCTGCCCGACGCCCTCCGGCCGGCCGACATCGGGCGCATCCTGAGCACCTCCGCGGAAGCTCAGCCGAAACTCAATCGCGTGATCGAGCGCGTGCTGCGCAACGCGGGGAGGTGAAGATGCGCAAGCGCGATCTCGAACGCTACGAACGGCTCTTGAGGGAAGAGCGCGCTCGCCTGCGCGAGCAGCAGGAGGAATTGGAGGAATCCGTTCGCCGCTCGATTCGCGACTCCTCGGGGGACCTCTCCGCGTACGCCTTCCACATGGCCGATCTCGGCACCGACGCGATGGAACGCGAACAGAACATGATGCTCGCCGCCAGCCTTTCGCGAACGCTCGAGGACATCGAGCTGGCCTTGGGCAAGATCGCCGAAAACCGCTACGGCCCTTGCGACAACTGCGGCAATCCGATCGATCCCAAACGACTGGACGCGCTGCCCTATGCGCGCTTCTGCATGACCTGCCAGGAGAATGAGGACCGCGCCAAATCCGGGGGCGCGGGAAGGCCGTGAAGCGATTCGCCGCCTCGGCCGCGCTCGTGCTGGCCTCCGACCAGTTCACGAAGTGGGTCGCCACGCAGCACCTCGTTCCCGACGACGCTCCTCCACGAACCGTGCGCCTGATCGGCGAGGTCGTGCGCTTCGCCTATGTGCGCAATGCGGGCGGCGTCTTCGGCGTGCTGCAAGGCAGCCGCGCGTTCTTCATCCTGCTCTCGCTCGTCTCGATCGGCGCGATCGTCGCGCTCGCGCTCTCGCGGCGCTTCGCGCTGCCCGGAGGCCGGATCGCCTTCGGCGTCGTGCTCGGGGGCGCGCTCGGGAATCTCGTCGATCGCCTTTCGCATCGCTTCGTCATCGACTTCATCGATATCGGAATCGGAAACGCGCGCTGGCCGACCTTCAATGTGGCCGACATCGGAGTGACCCTCGGCGTGATCTATCTCGCCATCCGGCTCTCGATGCCGTGCGATCGGGGAACGCGCGCCCAGGAAGCGTCCGGGGAGGGCTGCGGTCAAGGTCCGCCCGCGCAACCAGCGTCCGGAGAGGACGGGTGACGGAGTCCGCGCAAGACCGTCTCTGGCTCGTCGTCGATGCCGACGCCGAGGGGGAGCGCGTCGATCGCTTTCTCGCCGATCGCCTCGACGATCTTTCGCGCAACCGGATTCAAACCCTGATTCGCGACGGCCTCGTTCGCATCGAAGGAGCCGCCTGCCGTCCGAGCACGCGGGTCAAGGAAGGGCAATCGGTCTCCTGGCCCGCAGGCGCTGGCTTGCGGCCGGTCACGCTCTCGCCCGAACCGCTCCCCATCGACGCGGTCTTCGAAGACGACGATGTGCTCGTGCTCAACAAGCCGCCCGGGCTCGTCGTCCATCCCGCGCCGGGACATTGGTCGGGGACGCTCGTCAACGGGCTGCTCCATCGCTGGCCCGGATGGCAGGCGCCCGGAGGCGTGGACCGCCCGGGGATCGTCCACCGGCTGGACAAGGGCACGAGCGGGCTGATGGCGGTCGCCCGCAGCGCGCGCGGCTATCTCTCGCTCACCGCCCAGATCTCTTCTCATCTGGTGGAGCGGTCGTACATCGCGCTCGCCTGGGGCATTCTTTCCGGGAATCGCGGGGAAGTCGACGCGCCGATCGGCCGCGACCCCAAGGCTCGCCAGCGGATGGCGGTGGTCGCCGATGGAAAGCCGGCCAAGACCGCCTGGCAAGTGCTTGCCCGGTTTGACAGGCTCACGCTCGTTCGCCTAGTATTGCGCACGGGTCGCACCCATCAAGTGCGGGTGCATCTCGCCAGCCTGGGGCATCCCGTCTTCGGCGACGCTACCTATGGCGGCGGGATGGAAGCCGCGCGCCCGGCGGCGCGCGACCGGTTTCCCTTTTCCCGATGGGTCGAGGAACTGGGCCGCCCGGCTCTGCACGCCTATCGCCTGGGATTCCGTCATCCCGCCGACGAGGAGTGGCTCGCCTTCGAAGCGCCGGTTCCAGCGGACATCGAGAAGCTCCTTCTCGCCCTGGCGGAACAGGAGGAGAGGGGATGAAGGCATCCGCGCGCGTCGAAGGTCCGGTCACCGTGATCGCCGTGAGCGGCCAGCTTCTGGGCGGTCCCGATGCCGGCATGATGCGCCGGTTGATTCGGGAGAGTCTCGAGGGAGGCAGGAAGCACATCGTGGTCGATGTCGGCGAGGTGTCGTGGGTCAATTCCACCGGCCTTGGAATCCTGATCGCGAGCCATGTGACGGTCGCCGGCGCGGGAGGGCAACTCAAGCTCGCCCGGGTCTCGCACCGGATTTCCCAGATTTTGATGGTGACCAAGCTGCGCACGGTGTTTGAGACCTATGATTCCGTGGAGCAGGCTATGCGAGGATTCCCAGGGTAAGATGCCCGCTCTCCGGTGATCGGTCGGACGGCGCGGATGCGCTCGCGAGCTCGAAGCCGGTGCTCGATCCCGGGGAAGAGGTGCGAGGGTTTCGATGGCCGAGGAACTGGACGCCGACCGGATCCTCCTCAGGATACCCAGCCGGCTGGAATGGCTCGATCTCGTGGACCGCATGGCGAGCGGCATCGCGCTCTTGCTCGCCTTCACTCAGGAGGAGGCGGATGGGGTGGCCAACTCGGTGCTGGAGGCGGGAACCAATGCGATCCAGCACGGCCATCGCTACGATCCCGACCTTCCGGTCGAGATCGTCTTCGAGGTCCTGTCCGACCGGCTGCGCGTCCGCGTCAAGGACGAGGGCCCCGGTTTCGACGCCGATCGCGTGTTGCGGGCCGATCCGACGAACCCCGAATTCCTGCTCGCGCCCCGTGGGCGCGGCATCTTCATCATGCGGAGCCTCATGGATGAAGTGGCCTTTTCGATCGGCGAAGGGCGGGGATGCACCGCGATTCTCACCAAGTACCGCAAGGCCTAGCATCCTGCCTCTTCGCCCTGGCGGTCCCCGGTGACCTCCGCTGCCCACATGCCGCGCGGCCGCGTGCTGGGAATCGATGTGGGCACGCGTCGCACCGGAATCGCGCTGAGCGATCCCTCCCGTTCGCTCGCCTCGCCGCTGGAAACCGTCTCCCTGGACGCCGCTGCCTTGGTGGATCACATCGCCGGGCTGGCGCGCATCCACGAGGTGAACGCGATCGTGATCGGAGTGCCCATCCGGCCGAGCGGAGACGCCGGAGAAATCGGAATGCGCGCTCAGGATCTGGCGGATCGACTTCGCGCGCGTCTCGGCGTCGAAGTCCTGCTGTGGAACGAAGCGTTGAGCAGTTGGGAGGCTGAAGAGGTTCTGAGAAAGAAGAGACGCGGGGTGCGCAAGCCGGGCGGACGCGAGAGCGCAGCGCGGCGAAGAGCAGCCGCAGCCGAGATCGACAAGGTCGCGGCCGCCCTGATCCTTCAGGATTTCCTGGACGAAAGCGCGCGCAGGATCGCGCGTGAACCGGACGAGCGCCGAGGCGGGAACGAGTGAAGCCGGACGACGCATGGATCGCGCGCCGCAAGCGCCAACGAGCGCCTTCTCGAAGGCGGCCGCTTCCCTTTCGGGGAGGGTTCTTGCGCCTCTGGGGCACAGGAGCGGTGCTGACGCTTCTGATCGCGGGGGGCGGCGTCTCCCTTCACCTGCCCGCCCGGCCGGGTGCAACGACGGAGTACTTTCGCGTCGATTCGGGCCAGTCCTTCACCGCCGTGGAAGCGCGCCTGGCCCGCGGGGGAATCGTCTCCTTCCGTGGCCCCCTCTCCATCTGGGCGCGCCTGACCGGGAAAGATCGGCAAATCCATCCGGGCACCTACGAGCTTTCGGCCGCGCAGACGCCCCTCGAGATCCTTCACACCCTGGTATCGGGCGACATGATCTTGAAGAGGGTCACGATTCCCGAAGGATTCACCCGGGCGCAGATTCTCGAACGGCTGCAGGCGGAGTTGCCGCTTTCGGCGAACGATCTCGCCGCGGCCGCGGCGGACGGGCAGTGGATGCAATCGCTCGGGATTCCCGGGCCTTCTCTGGAAGGCTACCTGTTCCCCGAGACTTATCTCTTCGATCCATCCTCATCGGCGCGCGAAGTCCTCGGCACGATGGTGCGCACTTGTCTCGCGCATCTCGAAGGCGCGCGACGCTCGCGGGCCGTCGAGCTCGGGATGAGCGATCACGCGCTGCTCACTCTGGCCTCGATCATCGAGCTCGAAGCGGCAGTGGACGATGAACGCGCGAGGATTTCCGCCGTCTACCATAACCGCCTGCGGCAGAACCTGCTGCTCCAAGCCGACCCCACCGTGGCCTACGCGGCCGGGCGCATCGGGGAGCGGCTGACTTCACAGGACCTCGGGGTCGATTCCCCATTCAACACCTACCAGCATGCGGGCCTTCCTCCCGGACCGATCTGCTCGCCGGGTCTGGAAAGCGTGGATGCCGCCTTGTGGCCGCTGGTGGGATGCGCGGATCTCTACTTCGTCGCGCGGGGAGATGGAACCCACATCTTCTCGCGGTCGTTGGAGCAGCACAATCGCGCCCGGGCGCAGATCGAAGCGAGCAAGCGGCCCCCGCCTTCGTCGAAAGCGAAAGCCACCAAGCCTCGCTCGCGAGGCGCCCGAAGAAAACGGCGTTGAAGGAAGACGAACGTCGCAGCGGGGATGGCGGGATCCGCGGGCGGGTTTGCGCGTGGCCGGCAGTAATGCTAGCTTCCCCGCAGGTTCTCGGATTCGGCGGGAACGGCGCGGCGAAGGTGGCCAAACCAGATAGGCCGCCAGACCCCTGCGCTCGGTTGGCCCGCGAATTGTGTCGCGCACTTCCAGGCAAGAGGCGATTCGAGGAGCAGGCGATGGAACGAAATGGCAAGAGGGAGAAGCCGGGCGGAGCGAGGCGAGCGAGAATCGCCAAGGAACGAGCCGCGGCCAGACAGGCTCAGGCGGATGCTTTGGTCGACCTTCCGCGGCCGCGGTTGGTGCTCCTCGGGATCGCCTGCGCCATCATCATTGCCGGGTTCATCGCCCTGGCGGCCGGTTCCACGACGCTGGCGCCGCTGCTTCTCGTCGGAGGGTTCCTGGTTGCGGTTCCTTACGCCTTGATGAAGAAGATCAAGACGGCACTCGAGAAAACCGATTCGTAGTCCGTCGCCTGCGGGGCCAGGGTGCCATGAGGCGTCGTGGGGCGAGTCCCGCGCCGGGAAGCCGCCCGGGGGGCGAGGGCCCGTGTCCCAAGGCCGCGTGCGGGTTCGCTGTTCTGGGCGGATAGCTCAGCTGGTTAGAGCGCCTGCCTTACAAGCAGGAGGTCACAGGTTCAATTCCTGTTTCGCCCAAGCGCCTATCATCCTGGCGGGCTCCCCGGTTGCATTCTCGAGGCCGATTCCGCCATCGCGGCATTCGGGGCGGCCGGGCGAGGGGCCCGCGGCTCGCCCTTCTCAGGCTGGAACCCCGGAGGCCTGCCCTAGGGAGGGCCAGGCGGTTGCAGGTCCGGATATGTCGGTCCGAGATCCGGCGAAGGCGAGCCACCGCCCAAGGGCAATGGACATTGTCTGGCCAGGCCCACGCCGGTCCAACCCTCTCATCCCCACGAAATTCTGACGCCTCCCGCCTTGACAGAAAGCCCCTTCCGCTGGTATTCTTATCTCGTGCAAGCTAGCGGTGAGATTTTCAGAAAGGAGGTGGCGGGGCAGCAAGGATCGTGAGTTTTGCATCTTTGAGGCCTTGTAACCTTCCACCAGAAGGTTGCACCTGAGAGCAGATCAACCTAGGAGGTTCTTAGCAATGAGAAGTGTGTTGATGGCACTGGTCGCGCTTGCACTGCTCGGCCTGAATGCCTGGGCGAGTGTGCCCGATGCGGATTACTGCACCGTCACTCCTCAGGACGGGTGGGCGAATCCGAAGCTCGTCGGCATTCCATGGACCGGGGCTCTGCGCGCGGACGGGGATATCACGATCCACATCGCGGCTTTCGGCGGCGAGCCGATCGCCAGCAGCGCAGTGCTCGTGGTGATCAATCCCGCCTGCGACGGAGTGACAAACGAGTGCGACGCCTGGGTGAACCCTGGCTACACGGACGCCAGCGGCAATTTGACGATGAATCTCCGCTACGGCGGGTGCTGCCAGATGGATGCCGCGGCGACGATCTACGCCGATGACACGCCCATTCGCAGCTATACGATCATCGTTTCTCCGGATTGGAGCGGTACGGCGAGTGATGCCGTGGTCGGTCTGCCCGACTTCAGCCTTCTGGCTGCCAGCTACGGCGACATTGCTCCCTGCTCCGACTTCGTCGGCGGCGACAACGCAGTCGGCCTTCCGGACTTCAGCTTCTTCGCCGGCCACTACGGCGACAACTGCACTGTAGCTCCCTGAGCCCTCCTTTGCCGCAGCCGGCCGATCGGCCGGGTGAGGTTGTGAGCGGTCCGGGCAGACTCCCGGGCCGCTCTCTTTTTCCCCGGATGGACATCGTGGGCATGCATTGACCCGGGCGAGCATTCATCGATGGGTTGGCGCCGTGATCAGGCTTGCGCGATCCTCAGGCCCTCTCTAGGTTTCTGGGCGGATGTTCGCTTCGGTGCTTTTCTGCGAAGCGGCGCGTGCGCCTCGAACCGGGCGCGGCCGGGCGGGTAGAAGCAGCGACGGTCAACATGGCCCCGCGGCGCAAGAGATCCTCGGACTGATGGATCGAGGAAGGGACAAGCTCAAATGAGGTTCGGGCTCCTGGATCGCGGCCTTCGCTGGGGCCGGCTTCGTTGGGGCCCACTTTGGGGCCGCCTTCGTTTGGGCCAGCTTCTCCCGGCCGCTCTTCTCTGTTGCGGCTCGTTCATCGCCTCCCCGGCGCTGGCCGGGCCTCAGGAATATGCCGTCCTGATCCCGCATCTTCAGACATCCCTCGAGTACACGAGCAGCGTGACCAGCTACGCCGGCCAATCCGATCTCGACGACTGCGGCCAGGCGGTCGTTCAAGGAAGGGTCGACGGCGAGAAGGCCCAAGTCTGGTTCGTGCTCGTCTCCTTTGCGGAATCGCCCGGTCCCGTGGCGTTGATCGGGGCGGAATTCGGCTTCGGCGACTTCAACGCCGGCAAGGTGAGCTTTGTTGGCTGGGGGCAATGCCTGCCCGCCTCCATGGAGATCCCAAGCAGTCCTGGTTGGCCGGGCCCGGGTGAGGGGGTGGCCACCGTCATCAACCTGAGCCAGGCAGATCCCGAGGCCGACACGCTCGAAGAGCTCTACTGGTTCGCGACCTATGTCTATTCGCCCGTCACGATTCCGCTGTCGGTGAATCCGGACACGCAGGCCGCCAATGTGATCGCTCCCGATCCCGATCCCGAGATCTACATCGTGCAGGACCGAATCGAGACGTTCGGATCGATCGGGTTCGGCCAGGCGGGAGAGAATCCCTGCGCCTCGCCGGCCCATCCCACGGGAGGGTGCTGCTTGTGGGGCGCCTGCGAAGTGTTGCGGGAAGAGGACTGCGACGAGCAGGGCGGCCATTACCTCGGTGATTTCTCCGCCTGCTTCCCCAATCCCTGTCCCGCCCCAATCGAGACCTCGTGGGGAAGTCTGAAGAAGATGTACGAGGACATCAGGTAGCCGCCGTCTCTTCCTCGTGTGCCGGTTCGACCTTTCTTCGCGGCGAGATCTCCGGGCCGCCTGCGAAGATGATGCGACCCGCAGGGTAGGCCTCTCGGCGGCATCCGCCCCGCATCGACGCGCTCCGGCTGTGTTTCGGTAATCCCCACATTCGCAAACGATTCATCGCGAAAAAAAGCCTTGTCAGCAAAGGGAATGGTGGCATACTGCCACAAGAGCGCGGATTTCCCTGAAGTCGAAGGGGCGTCCGGGGTTGGTCCGCCGCTTGGCACATGGCCCGAGGAGACGTACGCTGGCTTTGTGATCGGCGTGGTCTTCCGTTGTCGGACCGAGATCCGGCCGGCTGAAGGCAGCCGAGTTCGGGTCGAGGTGGGTGCTTGTCAAGGAGGTCGAGCCAATGAGAGGGATCTTCTGGGTGCTGATGTTGACGGTGGTCATCACCGGATTGGCGAATGCCGATCCCTACGATGTCAGGAACGGAGTCGCGATCGCTCACGCACCATCCGGCCTGGCGTACTCGACGGACCCTCCGGGACCGGATTACTGCGCACACTATGAGACGATCGCGATCACCTCGTGCGAGCAGCAGGTGAACACGATCACCGACCCCGAGCTGCAGGCAGTCTGGTATGTGCTGCTTGCCTGGACGGAGTCGAAGTATTGGGCCGCGTTCGAGTTCGGCCTCAGCGACTATGATCCGGAAGCCTATGTGATCACGCAGAACGGAATCTGCAACCCGCCGGGCGGAGCGCTCGCGATCACCACCGATGTCCCCGATCCCGTGTGGCCGGACCCCGGTTCCGGAATCGCCCTCGCTGCCCAGGATCGCACGGAAGCCGGCGCCTGGTCGGGGAATTTCAGACCGATGTACTGGTTTGCCGGGTATGCGTATGGCACGACGCTCGTCTCCTTGGTGAAAATGCCCGCTTCGGATGCCCTGTCAATCGTTCCTCTGCCGGGCCATGTCGGTTACGAACAGGACTTCTGGGATCCGGCTACCGTCGCCGGGGCGATGGGCATGAACACGGCCGGCAAGGCCGTCTGTCCCGTGGCCGATGTTTCCGGCGCCTGCTGCACCAGTTTCGGCGCCACCTGCACGGTGTTGACCCAGGCCGAGTGCGTCGCGCTGAGCGGAACCTTCATGGGCGCCGACACCGTCTGCGAGCCGAGCCCTTGCACGGTTCTTTCCGCCTGTTGTGTGGAAACCACCTGCGTCATGCTCTCCGGGACGGACTGCACAGAAGGCTATGGCGGCCTCTCATTTCCCGGCGAGATCTGTCTGGAAGATGGCGGGACGATCGATTGCTCGACGCCCGCCGACGAGCACTCCTGGGGCTCGGTGAAGGCCGCCTATCGGTAGCCCGATTCCGCCAGGAACCCGGTTCCGCGTGAGGTGGTATCTTCGGCACCCGAGCGGGAGAGGGGCTTTGCAGGTCTGGATGGGAGGTCTTGAATCGGAAGCCGCAATCCGGGGCTTTGGGGTTCGAGACCAGGGGATGCTGATCCCATTCGGCCGGAGTCGATGTCTGGACGGTTGACGACGGATCTCGATCACTCTCATGGCAGGGAAGGGCCTCGCTCGACGGGGCCCTTTTCTTTGGATCTGCTCCAAGAAGCGAGAAGCTCTCCTGGGTGAGGTCGCGCCGGATGCAGGCCTTTCGCTTTGCATTTCGGCTTCGTGAGGATCGGCGATGAAGAAGCGCGTGCTCGTTCCCCTCGTGGGCATCCTGTTCTTTGTCCTTCTTGCTGGTGCGCTGTCTGATTGCGCAAGAAGGAAAGGGCACGGCGGGCCCGTGATCGTGATCGGCCTCGATGGCGCGACTTGGGACTTGCTTCAACCCTGGATCGATGCTGGAGATCTTCCCACCTTGGCCCAGGTCCAGCATTCGTGGGCCTGGGGGAAGCTGCGCAGCTCCTCCCCCTATCTCTCTCCGTCGGCCTGGACGACCGCCGTCACCGGCGTGAATCCCGGAAAGCACGCGATCTTCGATTTCCAGCGCCGCCTTCCCGGGCAAAAGGCGGTCGTGAACGAGACGGCCGCGAGCCGGCGCGCGCAGCCCGTCTGGAATGTTCTCAAGACGGCCGGAATGCGATCGCTTCTTCTCAACATTCCCATGACCGATCCGCCCGACGACATGGGAGACGGGATGTGTATCGCGGGTTTTCCGCATCTCGACCAGGTGGGGTACACCTATCCGCCCGAGCTGCAGGACAAGCTGCCGGGCTACTTCCTCGAGCACATGGAGCTCTCCCTCGTGCCGGGAAAAGAGGACAGCCTGCTCGCCTCGTACAAGCAGGGTCTGCAGATGCGCACGCGCATCCTGCTCGACTGGCTCACGCACGAGCGCTTTGATCTCTTGTGGGCGGTCTTCACCGAGACGGACCGCATTCAACACACCTTCTGGATCTTCATGGATCCCGAGCATCCCGGCTACGATGCCGGTCAGGGAGCGCGATACGGCCGGGCGATCCACGATTACTGGGTCGCCCAGGACCGCGCGCTGGGGGAGATCCTTTCCAAGGTCGGCGCCAGCGCCACAGTGCTCCTGCTCTCCGACCACGGATTCGCGCCGCTTCGCTACCACCTTCAGCTCGGCAATCTGCTGCAGGCGCCCGGTTCGCCTTTGACGAAAGACGAAGCGCGTGCCGTGTACAGCTTCGATGACGCCGATGCCTGCCGGATCTACATCGCCCGGCGAGGGCGCGAGCCGAATGTCCCTTGGACGGCCGAGGACGCCAATCGCATCCGGGACAAGCTGGTCGGTCTGCTGCGCTCGACGGTGGATCCCCGGACCGGCCGGCCGGTGTGCGCTGAAGTGCACACGGGCGAGGAGCTCTTCACAGGAACCTATGCGGAGAAAGGACCCGATATCGTGGTCGTTCCTTCTCCGGGGTACATTCTGGTCGGAGGGACCCCGGGCGGAAGCCCCGATTCGGTCATCGTGCCTCACACCGTGGGGATCACGGCGTGGCATGAGATGAATGGGATCTACGCGCTGCGCGGCCCCGCCATCGTCCCCGGGCGCAAGGATGGGGATGCAGGCGGTCCCTTCGCCCTGTTGGACATCGTGCCCACCGTCCTCTACCTGCTCAACCAGCCCATTCCCGAAGGCTTGGATGGAAAGGTGCTGTCGCCGTTGATCGATCCAGGGTACCTGAGCGGTCATCCGGTGCGCACGACGGGTCCGTTGGAAGAGGACTTCCGGGAGCTGAGCCCCGAGGACATGAAGAATCTGAAGAACCTGCCGTACATCGGCGATTGACGCGCACCTGCCTCGCGGAAGGCGACGCAGGTCGGCTCAGGCGTGGGCCGCCGGCCGAGCGCGTGGCCCCGCGGCGCTGCGGTCTCTCGAATGGCCGCCGCGATCGTCCCTCAATTCGCGCCCAGCTCTTGCAGCAGATTCTCGATCGATCTCCGATTCATGCTGTCGGGCGCCTTGGCGAGATTCTCGCGCGCGAAGGCGATCGCTTCTTCCCGCCGGCCGGTCGCGACCAGCGCCTGCGCGACCATCGCCGTCGTGATTCCGCGACCGGGAATGGCGCGCGCGACGCGCATGAGCGGATCAAGCGCCTCCTGAGCGCGACCCGAGTTCAAGAGAAACGCGCCGCGCATGTAGATCACCATGTAATTGTCGGGCCAGCGGACGATCGCTTCCCTCGTCAAGCTGTCGGCCGCCGCAGAGTCCTTGCGCTCGTTCGCCTGCGCCGCCAGCGACCCGATCCGGACGATCTCGGGATCCATCGCGCGGCTGAGCTCTTCCGGCAGCACCTGCGTGCTCGCCCGCCGCTGGGCTTCATCGGCGGCTCGCAGATTGGTCCAGGCCACCTGATAGTCGGGCGAGATCCGCACCGCTTTGCGCAGGAGCTCGCGAGCCTTCGAAAAATCTCCTCGCATCAGCAGGATCGTGGCCAGCTGGTTCAAGTAGAGCGGATGGTTCGGGTGCGCTTGCACGAGCTGGGTCATGAGCGATTCGGCGACCGCGAAACTGCCTTCGGCGCGGTGCACTTCGGCGAGCCCATAGAGTCCTGCTTCATTGCCCGGAGCCGCTTCGAGAGAGGCTTCGTATTCGGCCCGCGCGGCGCCGGCCAGCTCCTGGCGGGTGAGGATTTCGCCGAGACCGGCATGGGCGAGCGGATTCGCGGGATTCTCGCGGATCGCCTGGCGCAGGAGATTTGTCGCCACTCCGAAGTCGCCTCTGCGCAGGTGCGCGATCGCGCCTTCGCGGAGGTCCTCGGAAGAATCTTCGAAACGGCGGTGCGCGCCCGCAGGGTCGAGGAATGAGACGACCAGCAGGACGAGAGCGGCGGCGGCGACGACGCGCGCCGGGCGCTCGCCCGCGCGCAATCGGGCGCGCAGAGCCGGGAGCCCTTCGACTCCCGAGACGACGGCGGGAAGGGCCGCCACCACCAGGAGAAGGCGCGTGGCGAAGGAATAGCTCCCGATCAGGTTTGTCACGACGAGAGCGGCGAGGGGCAGGAAGAGCAAGCGCATCTCCGGACGATCGCGTCGCGACCAGATTCCGAGAAACGCGAAAGTGAGGAAGAGCGGGAAGAGATAGAGACCCCAGACGAAGGGCACCGCCGATCGCCTGAGAAGAAAATCCACCGACACGGGATCAGGCAGCTCGGGACGCGACAAGAGAAAGAGCGCGCGCGCGAGCAGATTCCCGATCCATCGCAGAGGATGCTCGGCAAGGGACTGCAGCGCGCGTCCCCGGTAGAAGCCGAGCAGGCCTTTCTCGTCGAGGCTCTTCGCTTGCGTTTCGTTGGCGAAGGTGCGGGCCGTCTCGTAGTCCTGCCACGCGGGAAATCCGCTCGATCGCGCGGTGCCATAGGTATCCGGCTGGAGCGTGCGCCAGAAGGAGTGGGCGTCCGTCCAGTTCCAGGTGAATGCGCCGTGGGGCAAGGTGGCCTGACCCGCGCAGAAGAGCAGCGGCAGGAGGACGAACGAAACGGTGAGCGCCATCGCCGGGCCCCACCCGCGGCGGCGGGAAGTGGGCTCGGCGTCGGATGGCTGCCCGGACTCTTGGCCGATGGGTTGCGTGCGCGCGCGCGGGAGGCGAAGGAGATGCACGATCCCAGCTGCCGCGACGAGGATGAAAGGCAGCGGCCAGAGAAGAAAGCCGATGCCGAGAGCCGCGCCCCCGGGAACGAGGCGCGAGAGGCGGGCCCGGCCGTCGAAGAAGATCCATCGCAGCGCCGGCAACAAGAGCAGCAGGGCGAAGACGAAGGGTTGCAGGCGAAGCTCGAGAATGATCGCGACCGGATGCACTGCGTAGAGCAGGGCGGCGATCCAGCGCCCGCGCGCGGAGAGTAGGGGAGCGAACGCCCAGGCGATCAAGACGACCACTCCGATGCCGGCCAGCGCTTGCAGCAGCAGGATGCCGGAGGTGCTTCCGCCGGTCACGCTCCCCAGAAGCGCTCCCAGGTAGGGATAGGCGGGAGAGCCGGCCGGAAGGTGGTTCTCGGGAAAGCTGCCGGCGAGCAATCGCGCGATGCGGGCCGCGTGCACGGCATCGATGAAGCCGGGAATGCCGGTGAAGAGCGCATTGCGCAACAGGAGCCAGGCTCCCGCGCGCGCAAGCAAGGCCGCGGCAAGGGCCGCGATCATCCATCCCCGAGCGGAGGAATGCATCGCCGATGTCGGCGAGGCGCTGGTGGAGGCGTTTGTGGAAGAGGACGTGTTCATCGAGCTTCTCTCCTGGTCGTGCGATCGAAGATGGACGGCCATTCGGCATGCCATTCGCCGGCCACGATGCCATGCGGGCGAGCAGGGAATCGCGGGCTGCGGCGCACGGGTGCTCGAAACCAGTCCGCCGGCAGCCGAACGCCGCCCGCGTGCCGGCATCCTCCGTCAAGAGCCGCAGGCCGGTGCCATCCGCTCTGTCAGCCTGCGGCGCTCCTGTTCGTTGAGACGCTGGACAGCGGGAGAGGAAAGCACGGCGCGCGCCCGGAGGCAATCGCCGGCCGCGATGCGATACAGAAGAAGCGTTTCCAGGTTCTCGAAGCGCGGCTCTAGTTCGACCGCTCGGGCAGCGAGCGAGAGGCCCTCCTGGTTCATGCCGCCGTCGAGGAGCGCGACCGCGAGCGCGTTCAAGACCGCCGGGTCGGCGGGATGATCGGCGGCCGCGCTTCGCAGGAGCGCGAGCGCCTTCTCACGATCCCCCACGCGCAGCCACGCGAAGGCCACATGGCGCCGGAAGTCCTGGCCCTTTTCCGCGCGCGCCTGCGCCTCTTCCCAGGCGAGGGCCGATTCGCCGAAGCGCTCCAGGAGAAAGAGCGCCGAGGCGCGCCCGATCCAGCCATCCGCGGGCGCGGAATCGAGCGCGAGGGCACGCTCGAAAGAAGCGAGCGCGTCGGCGGCGCGCCCCGCTTCGAGCTGCAGGTTGCCCAGGCGCACATGCCCCTCGCGGTTGTCGGGATGGCGCTCGAGAAGCCGCCGGAAGGCGGCTTCGGCTTCCGCATACCGCTGCTGCATGAGAAGCGCGTTGCCGAGTCCGTTCCACGAAGCGGGATAGTCCTCGTGAATGGCGAGCGCCGCGCGATAGGCCGCTTCCGCTTCCTTCCATCGTCCGGCTTTGCCTCGCACGCTTCCGAGATTGTTCTGCACCTTGGCGCTCTTCGGTTGGGTGCGGGCCGCCTTTTCGAACAGGACGGCATCGTTGGCCCAATCGCGATTACGCGCCCAGGTGCGCGCCGCGCCGAGGAGAAGCAGCAGCGCAAGAAGGGCGGGAGCGAGACGGCGCGCGGTGGTGGCGCCGCGCACGGTGGGGAACTCGCGTGCGAGTTGCGATGGAAGCAGAGCGACCAGAGCGAGCAATCCCAGCGAAGGAAGGTAGAGCAGGCGTTCCGCGAAGATGGTTCCGATCGGAATCACGAGATTCGAGACGGGCAGGATGGTGGCCGCATAGACGAAGGCCGACCAGGCAAGCAGCGGCCGGGTGCGCCGCGCGCGCAGTGCGAGGAGGAGAAGCGCGATCCAGGCGAGCAGGCCCAAGGCGGCCGGCGAGAGCCAGGACGAGGCCAGCGGAATCGAATCGAAGGAATAATCGGGTTGCAGCGTGAAGGGCGCGAGCGTGCGCGCGATCCCGATCCAGAGCGCCTTTGCGGCGGTGAGCAGGCGCGTGGAGAGAGAGGCGTGGAAGAGCGGATTGTCGACGAAGCTCACTTCGCCCAGCCCCAGAAAGGATCCGAGCGCGATGCGGCGGAGCAACAAGTAGAGGGTCACTCCGCCCCAGGCCCACAGATCGCGCGTGAGGAATCCGCCAAACGCGCTCGCACGCGCGGGCGTCTTCGTCCGGCTGGAGCGGTCCTCCGAAAAGCCGGGAAGACGAAACAGGCGATGCAACGCGAGCAATGCCGGCCAGACCGCCGCGCTCTCTTTGGATGCGGCCGCCAGGAAGAAGCAGAGGCCGCTTGCGCCCGCCAGCGCGATCGCTCTTTTCCTGGAGGGGGCGGCCGCTTCGAGCCAGAGCAGATATCCGGCGATGCCGAAGAGCGCAGCCAACAACTCGGCGCGCCCGACGATGCTGGTCACCGCTTCGGTGTGCACGGGATGGACCGCGAAGAGCAGCGCGGCGGCGAGGGCGAAGCCCGGGCGCGTGGGGGCTAAGCGCCGCAACAAAGCGAAGAGCAGGAAGCAGACGCCTGCGTGCAGCGCGAGGTTCAGGGCGTGAAAGGGAAGGGGATTCCTGCCCCAGATTCCGAGCTGCCATCGATAGGTGAAGGCGGTCAACGGGCGATAGAGCCCCGCCTGGTTCTTCTCGGGCCAGTACGACGCGGTGAGCGAGACGGTCCACGGGCGCTCGGGGGCCACGCTGGGATTCTCCAGGATGAGGCCGCCATCATCGTAGGTGAAGTCCGCGCGCAGAGCGTTTCCATAGGGAAGGAGCGCGGCGCAGGCGAGCAGGACCCAGATCCCGTTCTTCAGGAACGACTCGGAGCGGAGCCTGGACGGGGAAGACGATCGCATCATCGCCTCGTCTCCGGTGAGCCCGCTTCGACCGGCGGGAGGGACTCGAGGGGAACGAAGGCTTGCTTCGGCACGCGCACGACGAGGCGCCGGCCGCTGATCCAATCCTGCGTGTAGCGCAGGGCGGCCGGCTGCGGAGCGGTTCCGCTGAAATAGAAGAGAAGAAGGTTCTGCGGGTAGGCGAGATCGTCGAGCGTGAGCGTGCGCGCGCCCGGGTCTTCGTTCACCCGCGAGGATTCGTCGCCCGATGCGAGGGCGAGAATCCAGACCGATCCTTCGTGCGGGAGATCGCGCTCGACCATCCGGCGCAGCGCGATCGCTTGGCGTTCGTGGGCCCGGAGCGAATCGAAGCTCGCAAGCGCCGTGGCTGCGGGCGCTGCGCCCGCTTCCGCTGGGAACCATGCCTTGCCGTGCGCGATCCCCGCGTGATCGAGGTAGTACTCGAGCGAGGGAGCCGTCAAATAGGTGTGAATCACCCGGTCGCCCGCCGCGAATCCCTGACGCACGAGATCTTCCGCCAGGCGCCGGTCGTTTCCCTTGGCCTGCCATCCGGCGAGGCCATGCCGCACGCCGCCCGATTGCCCCGCCCAACCATAGGTGGGCGAGAGCGCCGCCAGCGACACGAGCAGCCAGAAGACGACGGCCGCGCCCGCCGCGGCCCGAGGCAGACGGGCGAGCCCGCGGCCCATGAGGAGAGCGAAGGCGGGAAAGGCGATCGCGTCGGAGCGTCCGAGGACATAGGCGGGCCGAAAGAGCATCGAAGCCGCCAAGAGCGCGAGGAGCGGAAGGGCGAGGAAGGCCGTCTCGATCGCCGCGGGAGAAAGAACGAGCGCGAGCACGCGCTTTTGATCGGGAGACGCCGGCTGCGAGTCCGATTGCCCGGAGCCATCGGGCGCGTTTCGTCCGGGATCGTGATCGCGCGACGGCTTCGGAGTGCGCGGCGAGAAGGCCGGCGCGATGGCCAGGACGAGCAGGCTCACGCCCAGCGCAAAGGACAAGCAGCTCCAGAAGGCGTAGGCGCGATGAAGGACGGCGAAGGAGACGGAAGGAGGCAGCGGACAGCGGCCTCCCGGGCTGAAGACGCCGAGCGAGAAGAGCGGCGCGAGCGGAAGCGGGTGCCGCTTCCAGAACTCGCCCATCCAGGCGTTGAAGATCGCGTGCGTCTCGATTTGCGATCGAGAAAGCAGCAGAAGCAGGCCCCAGGCGAGCAGGGGAATCGCGAACGCGGCCACGATCCCTCGCGCGCGGGGGCCGCCCGTTTCACCGGCCGGTTGTCCCCGTTCCGCGATGAGGCGAACGAGGGCCAACAAAGCGCCCGTCATGAGCAGGAGGCCGGCGAGATGATGGGTGCAGACGAGCAGCGTTCCTGAAATGGCGACCCATGCGGCCGCGCGCCTGGACTCCCTCACGGGCGCTGTGCGGGATTCCGGCGACAAGAGCGCTTGCGAAGCGAGCACGAAGAGCAGGCCGAGGAGCAGGACCAAGCCATAGGAGCGCGCCTGCCGGGAATAGAAGACGCCGTAGGCGGCGACGCTGAGGAAGGCGCCGCTCCACAGGAGATTCGCCCGGCCGCGCGCGCGCGCGCAGAGGAGCAGAAGCGCGGGAGCGAGAAACCCCGCCAGCGCGGGCGCGAGGCGAAGCGCCGTCTCCCCGGTTCCAAAGAGAGCCGCGGCGATCTTCTCCACGAAGTAGAAGAGCGGCGGCGCGTCGTCGCTTCCGAGGAGTTGTTCGAGGATGCGCGCGGGGGCGAGGCGCACGAGTTGAGCCGTGAACGCCTCGTCCACCCACAAACCTTCCCAGCCCAACCGGAAGAACCGCAGCGCGAACGCGAGCGCCAGGAGCATGCCGAGACCGATCCAGGACGGCCGGCAAGAAGCGCTTGGGCGCGCAAGCAGGCTGTCGCGCGCGGGAATCACCGCTGCTCCCCTTGCGGCGCATTCTCCGCGCTCGGGGCGGCAGCGGGTCGTGCGTGCGCGCGATTCGCATCTTCGGAGGGCGATGCCTCGCTGCCGCGAAACGCCGCCTGCGAAGCGCCTTCACGGCGGGCGGAAGCGAGAATCGAGAGCCCCGCGGGCCAAGGGACGAAATCGAGCGCCCGTTCGAGAGCGAGCGCGCGCGACAGGATTCCATTCAACCACCCGGGCACGCGATCGAGATCCGATTGGACTTCCGTCCCCCGCAAGCGCGAACGCCGGAGAAGCCGGACGAGCGCGAGCGGGACGAAGAGCAGGCTGTTCCAGTAGCGCACGCGCAGCGGAATGAACCCCGAAGCCTTCACCTTCCTTCGCACTTCTCCCGCGGTGTAGCGGCGAGCGGTGTGGATGGCGCGATCGTGGCTCGATGTCAGCCAGGCGAAGGCCGGGAGATTGAGAATCAGCACCCCGCCCGGTTTGAGACAGCGGGCCGCCTCGCGCAGCGCGGCGCGGTCGTCGCGCACGCCGCGGTGGTAGAGGACATCCGCCGAGAGGATGATGTCCAACGAGGCGCTTCGAAAGGGCAACGCTTCCACGCTGGCGCGCACGAGCGGCCCCACCTCCCTCGTTCTCGCCAGAGCGAGCGCGTCGCGGCTCGCGTCCAAACCGGTGGCGCGCACTCTCCCGCGCAAGAAGGCGAGCAGCATTCCCGTGCCGCATCCGGCATCCAGGCAGCGGGGGAGCGCGGTGCTGGGGTGCGAGGGCAGCGCCCCCGCATCGCCGAGCGCGCGGGCGATGCGGATGCGCAGCGCCCGGTACCACCAGTGGGTCTCCTCGAGGGAAAACATGCGGCGGTATTCGCGAGGTTCCATCGCGTCACCGGCCCATGTCAGGAGCGGCTGACAAGGATCACCCCGACGACGATCACGAGGGCGCCGATCCAGCGGAGCAGCGAGACATGCTCGCTGAGGATGATGGCCGAGAAGAGCAGGGCCAGGATATAGCCCATCGCCAGCATGGGATAGGCCCAGCTCAAATCCGCGCGCGAGATGGCCGCCAGCCAGAAGAGCGCGCCGATCGAGATCGAAGCAAGGCCCGCATAGAGATGCCAGGTGCGCAGCATGCGAGGAATCACGGCGCCGAGCCCGGCCCAAGTGACGGCGCCCACGATGTTCATCCCGGACTTCAGGAAGAGCTCGCCGGTCACCGAGAAACAGACGGCCACGAGGACGAGAAGGAAGGTCGTGGTCATCGGGCCTCCAGTCGAGAAGCGGACGAAAGCGTTCGACGCTCCTCAATCACGCGCCGACTCGGTCAGAGCCGCTTCCAATGCATCCGCAATTCGGTGCGCGTCATTCTCGCCCAGCACCGGTGAGAAAGGAAGCGATAAGGTCTCCGCGCACCACGCCTCGGCTTGCGGATACGCGCCTGGCCCGCGGCCGAGGAACTCGTAGGCATGCTGCAAATGGATGGGAATGGGATAGTGGATCTGGGTCCCGATGCCGCGCTTCGAGAGCGCTTCGCGCACTCGCTCGCGGCGAGGCACGCGCACCGGAAAGAGATGGTGCACATGAGCGCCGGACGGCGCGGGCGAAGGCAGAGCGAGCGGCAGAGGGGCGAGGAGCTCGCGATACCGCGCGGCGAGCTCGATCCGGCGAGCGTTCCATTCCCGCAGGTAGGGAAGCTTGGCGAGCAGGATGGCCGCCTGCAACTCGTCGAGGCGGCTGTTGACGCCGATGGTGTCGTGCACATAGCGATCCGTCTGGCCGTAGTTGCGCAAGCGCTTCAGGTGTCCCGCGCGATCCGCGTTCGCCGTCCAGATCGCACCCGCGTCGCCATAGGCCCCGAGATTCTTGCTGGGATAGAAGCTGAAGCAGCCGTAGTCGCCCCAGGTGCCGGCCGGTCGTCCGTTCGTGATCGCTCCGTGCGCTTGGGCCGCATCCTCGATCACCACGAGATCGTGCGCGCGAGCGAAGGCGAGGATGGGTTCCATCGGGACCGCCCGGCCGTAGAGATGCACGGGAATGATCGCGCGCGTGGCGGGAGTGAGCGCGCCGGCCAGACGGGTAGGATCGAGAAGCGCGCTTCCCGGCTCGACATCCGCAAAGACCGGGACCGCGCCGACCGCGCTGATCGCATTCACCGTCGGCACGGCCGTGTTGGGAACGGTGATCACTTGATCGCCCGCTCCGACTCCCGCCGAGCGGAGCGCGAGCATCAAAGCATCCGTGCCCGACCCGACGCCGACGATGTGGCCGCCGCCCAGCCATTCCGCAAAGGCGCGCTCGAAGCGCTCGCCCGCGCGGCCGAGCACGAACCAGCCGGACGCCATCGTCTCGCGCACCGCGCGCTCGATCTCTGCCGCGATGGCGGCATCATGAAGGCGAAGGTCGAAGACGGGCAGGAAAGCGCCGGAATCCGGCTGCTGCGATCCCTTCGCGCAGTCCAAGCGATGACCTCCTTGCAGGATTCTTCCGGTTGCATCATGCGCGGCCGGGCCCTGGGCCGGGAGCGCATGGGCGCCGGCAACACGCCGGATCACGCTTGCGCCAGATAGTGCCGCCCGTGCTCGCGATAATAGGCGAGCGTGCGTTCAAAGGCCTCGGCCGCCCGGACCTTCGGTTCCCAGCCGAGCGCGTGCCGGATCTTTTCGAAATCGGCCCGGAAGCTCCCGATGTCGATTCCTTTCAACGCATCGGGAAACGGCACGAAATCGACTTGCCCCCGGCCGGCCACGCGCACCGCCAATTGGGCAATCTCGGCCAGCGACAGGACCTCCGGCGATCCGAGGTTGAAGACTTCGCCGGGGGGAACGCGAGCCGGATCGGAGGCTCCCGCCGCAAGGAAGGCGTCGACCACATCGTCGACGAAGTTCAGATCGCGCAGCTGGCGGCCGTCTCCGAACACGCGAATGGGCTCGTCCGCCAAGGCGCGGCGCACGAAGACGGCGAGAAAACCCTGCCGGTCGTGGCGGATGAGCTGGCGAGGGCCGAAGGTGTTCGTCAGCCGGAGGCTGATGGTCGGCAGGCCGTGCAGGCGCGCGTAGAGACGGTGGTACCACTCGGCCGCCAGCTTGTTGATGCCGTTCACATCCGTCGGGCGCAGAGGATGCTGCTCGTCGACGGGCAGATACTGCGGGCGCCCGTACTGCTGGCGCGTGCTCGCGTAGATCACGCGCGCGCGAGGAGCTTCCCGCCGGCATGCCTCGAGAAGCGTGAGATGCGCTTCGCAATTGTTGGCGAGATCGTCGCGCGGGCGCGTCATGCTGTCGATGTGGCTCACCTGCCCGGCCAGATTGAAGATCACCTCGGAGCCTCTCACCGTTGCGCGAGTCGTCTCCTGATCGCGCAGATCGGCGATCTGCAGCGTGATTTGCCCGCGAACCGGCTCGAGGTTGAAGAGATTGCCGCCGCAGTCGGGGACGAGGCAGTCCTGCACGGTGACGCGCGCGTCCAAGGCGACCAGCCGCAGGGCCAGGTTGCTTCCGATGAAGCCCGCGCCTCCCGTCACGAGGACCTTGCGGCCGGCATAGAAGTCGACGAAGGCATTCACGATTGCGAGCTCTCCCCGGCGTTCCCCTCGTCCCGCATGGGCAGAGAAGAACCGAGCGGCTCGTGGCGCACGCGCAAGCGCCACCAGAGGCCGGTCATGCGCCACAGCACCCGGCCGACCCTGCTCAGATTGAAGAACTGCGATTTCCCGTGCATGCGATGGAAATGATGCACCGGCACCTGGGCGACGGTGCAGCCGGAGAGGCGGACCTTCGCCATCAGCTCCACGCAGATCAGGCCTGAATTCTCGGTGAGGGCGAAGCGCTCGAAGATCGAGCGGCGCATGAGGCGGAAGTCGCAGTCGACATCGCGCACCGGGAGGTCGAAGAGGGCGCGCACGAGGTGATGGTACATGCGTCCGATGACCGCCCGGTACCAGGGATCGCTGCGCCGGATCTTGTAGCCGTTCACGAGATCGACCCCCGCCCGGCGTTCCCAGAGGGCGGAGAGCTCGCGAACATCGTACTGGGCGTCGCCGTCGGTGTAGAAGATCCAGTCGCCCCTGGCGGCGGCGAACCCGCTGCGCAGGGCGCCCCCGTAGCCGAGATTGCGCGCGTGGGTGATGCAGCGGAGTTTCGGGTAGCGAGTCATCAGTTCCGAGAGGATGTCGCCGGTGTGGTCTGGGCTCGCGTCGTTGACGACGATGACTTCTCCGTCGTCGGTCACTTGCTCGAGGACGCGAAAGGCGAGCACCACCATGCTCGCGATGGTGCCCCAGTCGTTGTAGGCCGGGAAAAAGACGCTGATCGATTCCCGGCGACCCTGGGGTTCGGCCATGGCTCCTTCCGGTTCTTGCGCCTCGATGGCAGAGGCGGCCGAGGGGGCTTTCCGCCGGCAGCCCCTGCCCGCGACGGCCTGGCGTAACATGTGCCCAGGCCCCGCGACAGCCGGACTCCGGATCCTTACCCCGCCCTCTTGCGGCTGTCAATCGCAGGCAGGACGGAGGCTTTTCCCGCGCTCTCGCCCCTGGGGAACCTCGCCCGGCTCCCTGGGTCTATTTCCGAGAAACACTTTCCGGCAGATCGGGAGGCTGATAGCATCCTTCGCCGATCCTCGTAAGAGATGGCGCATGGAAAAACCTCTCTGGAGGGCTTCATGATCCAGAAAAGAACCCCGATTCTGCTCGGGCTGGCCTTTCTTCTGTGGCTCGGCGGCTGCGGCGCCGAGGACCCGACGCTCCTGACGGTGGGGGAGCAGAAGATTCCGCTCAGCGAATTCCAGAGGTCCTTCGACGACATCCTCAAGCAGGACGAAGGATTCACGCCCGACAGCGCATCGGCCCGCCGCTTTCTGACCCGCTACATCGATAAGACGCTCATCGAGCAGGCGGCGACCGATTCTCTCGTCTGGAATCCGATCCTGGAGGACCGCGCCAAGGATGTTCTCGAATCGAAGATGATGCGCATCATGCGCGAGGATTCGTACCGGCATGTCCTGGACATCCCCGACGATGAGCTCCGTCAGATCTTCGAGCGCGCCCGCACGCGCTATCGCTACCGGCAGATGTATTTCCAAACCCAGGCCGAGGCGCAGGCCGCTTATCAGACGCTGAAGGAAGGGGGCCGCTTCTCCGCGGTCGCCGATTATTACGGCTTTCCGAACGGCGGAGAGACGGATTGGCGGACAATCCTGGATGTTCCCGTCGAAGTCGTCGATCTGCTGGACAGGCTCGGCCCCGGGGAAGTGGGCGGGCCGGTGCGCACGGGGGGGCTCACCTATGTGGTGCAGTTCCTGGAGAAGGAGCCGACTCCCGGCCAGCTGCCTTCGTTCGAGCAGGCGGCGCATGTCCTGCGCTTGAGCGTCCAGCAGCAGCGGGCCGGCAATCTGATGGCTGATTTCGACGAGAAGCTTCTGAAGGACAACAACTACAGGGTCTATCCCGCCGAGGTCGCGTGGATGACCCAGTTTCTGCGCGAGGCGACCCGCGATGTGAGTCGCACCGCACCCACCGCCGATGGCCCTCAGAAGGACCCGATCCCGTGGACCGGATGCCCTCTCCCGCGCGAAGAGTGGAACCGGATGATCGCGAGCTGCGATGTCGATACGGCAAGCGCCATCCTCATCCTCGATCACCTGCTCACGAAGCTTCTCATGGATTGGCCCACATTCGAGAAGGAGCAGGATGTGACCAACCTCACCCGAGAGCTTCTTCTCGATCGGGTCATGCGCGCCGAGTGCTGGCGCAGGGGCTACCACAAGCGTCCGGATCTCGCCTGGCAGGATCGCAAGCAGCGCAGCTTCATGCTCGCCCGCAATTTCTATCAGCAGTATGTCTGGAACAGGGTTCGCCCGACGGTCGAGGAGGCGAGGGCCTGGTACGCCGCCCACGCGGACGAATTCGGCGAGCCGGAGAAGCGCCGTTTCCTGCAGCTGCGGGTGCGGGATTGGGGAAGCGCGATCAAGGCGCGTGAGGCGTTGGCGGGCAATCCCGATCGCAACTCGGCGATGGCGGCGATTCTTCGATTCGACCGCACGGCCGCCTGGGTTGACGGGGGAGCCGGCGAATTCTTCGCCGGCCCCCCGCAGAATGCGCTCCAGCGGCAATTGCTGCGCCTTTCGCCCGGGGAAGTGAGCGAGCCGATTCCCGATGAAGGCCGCTTTCTGGTCGCGCGCCTCGAGTCGGTGGAGCCGGCGCATGTGCCCCCCTTCGAAACGGTGGCGGAACAGGTCGTGGGCAAGCTGACCGAGGTGCGCGCGGATTCGCTGTTCAAGGAATTCGTGCGCGACCGCCGGGCATCGACCAAGTTGGTCGTGAACGAGAACGCCTTCGCGAAGCTGCGCTTCACGCCGCCGCCCGAGAAGCCTGCGGAGCAGGAGACAGCGGATTGATCCGTACCGATGAGCTTTCCCGGCTCCTGATCCCCCGCCTGCGCGCGCTCAAACAGGCGCTCGGATGCGTGCTTGGCTGCATCACGATCGCGGCGGGCGTCACCGCCCTCTCCGCTCCGGCGTTCGCGCAAGTGTCCGAACCGCGCGCCCAGATCATCGTCCAGACGGACGAGCAGCTCATCTTCGAGGTCGAATTCCCCGCGCCCGTGCTCGCTTCCGCGCGGCTCGCCGAGCGCGACTATGTGCGCGTCGACATGCCGGGATGCGATCATGCCGGTGCCGAAGGCGAACCCGACCTTCCGGTTCGCGAATGGCTGGTCGCGCTTCCCCCGAGTGCCGAGCCGCTGATCGAGACGATGGAGGAGACGCGCCTCTTCCTCGCCGAGGCGCGGCCGGCTCCGGTGCCGGTTCAGGATCTCACCTTCCCGCCCGGAGACGAGAACCTCGAAGACAAGGTGCCGGGGTACCGGCTCGAGTACGCCGAAGATCCTGCGCTCTATGAAAGCGCGCGGGTGTTTCCCGCACAGCCCGTCTCCATCGAAGCGGCCCGCTCGTGGCGGCTGTTGCGGGTGGTTCCCGTGACGCTTCATCCAGTGGCCTACGATCCCGCGGCCGGCACCCTCACCTGGACTCCGCGCCTGCGCGTGCGCGTGCTCTTCACGCGGCCGAAGGGCAAGACCGCCGAGCCGCCTTCGGCGCCGTACCGCATGGACGAACCGAGTTGGGAATCGTTGTATCGCGACCGGATCCTGAATTACCAGCGAGCCCCCGAGTATCGCCGCGCGCCGCGGGACGCGAAGACGGGCGCGGCGCTGGAAGCTCCTCGCTCCGGCGCGGCCCGGGAAGCGCCCCGCTTCAGCGCCGCGGAGGCGGCCTTCGAATTCCGCATCGCCGTCGATTCCACCGGCGTCTACCAGCTCCCCTTCGAGCGGCTCGTCCAGGCGGGGCTCGAAGCCACCGGCCTGGAATGGGACCGCCTCGCCCTCGTGGTTCGCGATTACGATGACGACGCGCTGGAAGGGACGGAGATTCCGGTCGCATTCCTGCCCTTCGGAGACCAGGGCAACGCTCTCTTCGAGGCGGGCGAATCGATCGTCTTCTACGGCCAGCACGCCTGGGATTTCTTTTCGCTCACCGGCGGGGCCAAGCGTTTCGGAAGAGAGAATGCCTACTGGCTGGTGTACGGAAACAGCGCCGGGCCGCGAATGGAGGAGATCGATTCCTCTTTCGGTTGGGATTCGCTTCCGGCTCCCAGCATGTACCAGCGGACGATCCGTTTCGAGCAGAACCGCTTCCTCGGCGACATGAAGGTCTACCAGGACACGAGCGGCCCCTTCGACGGCCCGCTCGCCCTCGCGAGCGACCACTACAACTGGACCGATCCGACCGCGGGGATGAAGCCGATCAAGGTGGTCTCTTTCGGGATGCCGAGCGTCCTACGGGCGACGAGGGTCTGCGTGCACCTGCAAGGCCAGTTCTATGTGCAGGACATGGCCTCGATCGAGCACCGCCCGCGGCTGTGGCTCTCGAACTCCGCCGCGCCGGAGGACACGACCTCGCCGCGCTCGCTGGCCTTCTCCGGCAACCCCTATGTGATCTCCTCGCTGCGCGACTACATCGCGTGCGAGGAGCGCTCGATCCCCACGACGGTGACGAAGGCCGGCCGCAACTACCTGAAGATCTATCTGCCGCGCGAGCACGACGGCATCGACAATGTGAACGGCGACAAGGTGGGGATCGACTGGTTCGAAGTCACCTACACCGGCGCGTACGAACTGTACGAAGGATTGCTCCAGGCCCCGCTCGCCTTGACGGGGCCGCAGCGTTTCATCGTGCGCAAGGTGCCGTCGCAGGATGCGCTCGTGCTCGACATCGGCGACCGGCGCGCGCCGCGCCGCCTGCGCGTGACTCCGGGCCAGTATGTGGCCGGATCGGGCGGGACCTGGAACCTGAATCTGCAGATGGACTGCGGCGATGGAACGGAGCCGCACGAATTCCTCGTGGCCGCCGCCGCCGGGTTCATCCCGCTGCCCGCGAAGGCGGTGGAGATGCGGCCCGCCCCGCCCCTGGACACCTTTACGGGCGAAGACTATGTGGTCGTCTATCCCCGCCGCTTCGAGAGCGCGCTCGCGCCGCTCATCGGTCTGCGCAAGTCGCAGGGCCATCGCGTGCTCGCCGCGCCGGTCGAGGATGTCTACGACACCTACACGGGCGGGCGGCCGCATCCGTTCGCGATCAAGCGCCTGATGCGCGCGATGTGGCACCAATCCTCGCCGGTCCCCGATTACCTGCTGCTCTACGGCGACGGCTCGAACGACATGGGCGGATACGCGCTCGGCCTTGCGAGCCAGCCTTCCGACACGACCTATGTTCCCACGATCTCCAATTTCGGCCACAGCTTCGGAGTGACGGGCATCCAACTCGTCTCCACCGACGCCTGGTTCGTCGACAATCTCGGGGGACCGTGGACCGGACGGATGAATTTCTATCCCGATGTCCACGTGGGGCGCGTCTCGTGCGGGAGCGAAGAGGAAGCGGCCATCTACGCGGACAAGGTCGTGCGTTACGAGACCACCGACGCGACCGGAGCATGGCGCCAGCGTTTGGTGATCGTGTCGGACGACGATTATTCGGGGGAAGGATTCAACTACTGCCGGGCGGGGAGCGAGTATCGATTCCTGCAGATCAGCCGCAACGCCGCCGCGGCCGTCACTTCGGATTCGATCTTCGACCACCTCGAGGTCGATACCCTGTACTTGAATGGATTGATGGACAGCATTCCCGAGTTGGGCCGCTGCGTGCGGGACACGCTGGATCCTTCCGAATGCCTGCGCGACGCGCAGGGCCGGGTCGTCGTCCGGCCGGTGGGAAACTGCATCGATATGCGCGTGAACGGGGATTTCGGCCGCGGGCGTTTGCGCGACATCGTGCTCTCCTCGTTGGACCGCGGCGCGCTCGCCTTCGCCTATCAGGGGCATTCGCACAGCCGGCAGATGGCCCACGAGCGCTTCTTCGTGAACTACGCCAGCTCGCCGAGCGACGGCAACGATGTGGCCGCGCTCGGGAATCTGTACAAGCCCTTCGTCTATCACGGCTATGGCTGCCACCTGGCCGAATTCGGCTCGCGCATGGAGGCCAATCCCTTCCGCGGCGACGCGCTCTCCGAGGCGCTGCTCTTCTGCTGCCCGGGCGCTCCGCGGGGCGCGATCGGGGCGATCGGATCGACCGACTACGAGCAGATCGGGCACGACTTCCAGGAGAAGGTCTTCCAGGCGATGTTCACCGATCCGCCCAGCGACGCGCAGGGCGCGCGGCGTTGGCGCCTGGGGGAGATCGTCGATTGGGGCAAGGCGAAGCTGACCTCGAACCGGCTCGAGCGGGTCACCTACATGCTGCTCGGCGATCCGGCCCTGCGCCATGGCGCGCTGCCGCCGTGGATCGATCTGACGCTCGAAGGCCTCTCCTGGACGCAGGGGACGGACGGCGAGTATGTGAGCGGGCGCGCGGACGATTCCCTGCGCGTGCGCATCGAGCTCCTCGACGAGTCGCAAGTGGGGCAGTTGCCCGAGGTGCGCGACTACGATGGTCTCGTGCCGCCCGAGCGCCTGGTCGTGATCGATTCCGGCCACCTGGGCCGCTCGCTGACGGTCGAGTACCGCACGCGCGTGCAACGCCGGCCCTATGTGCTGAGCGTGCGCTCCACGGACTACGAAGGCCTGCAGCGCGAGCTGCGGGTGACGATGCCGCTCGGCATCGAGCTCTACGAGCAGGTGGGGCAGGCGCTCGAGCCTGTTCGCGAAGGCGCCTCGCTGGCCGATTCGAGCCGCCTCGCGGTGACGGTGCGCAGCGGGGCGCATCTCGACGCGGCCGATGTCCGGCTGCTGCTGGACGGCGCGCCGGTCGATCTCGCGCAAGCGACGCTCGACGAACCTCCCGGCGAGGCGCGCACCTGGACGCTGCGTTATCAAGGGCTTCCCGTTTCCTCGGCGGGCGAGAGACGGCTCTCCGTCGAGATCGTGCAGCGCGACGGGTCGCCGCTCGAGCTTCTTTCGCGGACCGTCTCGGTTGGCCGGCAGGGCCCGCTGGCGATCTCCTTCGCCTATTGGATGCCCAATCCCTTCGAGGGCGAGTCGAATCTCGTCTATCACCTCACCGACACCGCCTCACGCGCGCGCTTGCGCATCTTCACTTCGAGCGGACGCAAGATTCTCGACGACGACACCCTTCCGGTGGCGCGCGGCACGCGCGGGTACCGTTGGGACGGCAGAGACGCGGACGGGGATCCGGTCGCCAACGGCCTCTACTTCTTCGAGCTCTCCGTGTGGGACGGCGACGGCCGCCGCTCGGAGACGCGGATTCTGGACAAGGTCCTGCGCGTCCGCTGAGAAGCGCACCGCCACGCGAGCGGCGCATTCGCCGAGCCCGAGGGGCGTCCGCCTCCGCGCGAATCCGAGGCCGCGGCTCCTTGCCGCCCCGTATTGCGTCCCGATCGGCGTTCACGCACAATCGCGCGTCACGATCGGGCGCCCGCCTGGTTGACGCGCGCGCTCGCCGCCGTTCCTCACCATTCGCGCGCCGTTTTCGAACGAGGCAGAGTTGGAGGGCGACATGGCCTGGGATCCGAATCGCTTGACCCAGAAAGCCGCGGAGGCGATCGACGCCGCGCGCCGGGAGGCGTCGCGAAGGAATCAGCAGCAGATCACTCCCTCGCACCTGCTTCTCGCGCTCATCCAGCAGCCCGAGGGCATCGTGGGCCGCCTGCTCGCTCACATGGGGGCGGACGCGGGCGCGCTCACCGCCGATCTCGAGCGCGATCTGGCGGCGACGCCGAAAGTGACGGGCGCGGTTCAGCAATATCCTTCGCCGGAGCTCGGCATCGTGCTCGATGCGGCGGGCCAGGAGGCCGAGCGCTTGAAGGACGAGTTTCTCTCGACCGAGCACTTGCTGCTCGCGATCGCGGACCCGGAGAACCGGCATGCCTCCGGCGAGATCTTGCGACGGCGCGCGGGGGGCAAGGAGAAGCTGCTCGAAGCGCTGGCCACGGTGCGAGGCGGCGCGCGCGTGACGGATCAGAATCCCGAGGAGAAGTACGAGGCGCTCAAGCGCTACACCCGCGACCTGACCGCCCTCGCCGCGCGCGGCGATCTCGATCCCGTGATCGGCCGCGATACGGAGATTCGCCGCGTGATGCAGGTGCTCTCGCGCCGGCGCAAGAACAATCCCGTGTTGATCGGGGACCCCGGCGTGGGGAAGACCGCGATCGTCGAGGGCCTGGCCCAACGGATCGTCGCCAAGGAGGTGCCCGAAGGGCTGCGCGGCAAGAAGCTGCTGGCCCTCGACCTCGGATCGCTCGTTGCGGGAGCCAAGTACCGCGGAGAGTTCGAGGATCGCCTGAAGGCGCTGCTGCGGGAGATCGAGGAGGCCGAGGGCACCGTGCTGCTCTTCATCGACGAGCTTCACACCCTCGTGGGTGCGGGCGCGGCCGAAGGGGCGGTCGATGCCTCGAACATGCTGAAGCCCATGCTCGCGCGCGGGGAATTGCGCGCGATCGGCGCGACGACCCTCGACGAGTACCGCAAGCATGTGGAGAAGGACGCGGCCCTCGAGCGCCGCTTCCAGCCGATTCTCGTCAGCGAGCCTTCGGTCGAGGATACGATCGCGATCCTGCGCGGCCTGCGCGACCGCTATGAGCTGCACCATGGCGTGCGCATCAAGGATGCGGCCTTGGTCGCCGCCGCGCGCTTGTCGGACCGTTACATCGCCGATCGCTTCCAACCCGACAAGGCGATCGACCTGGTGGACGAAGCGGCCTCCGCGCTGCGCATCGAGATTGATTCGATGCCCGAGGAACTGGAGGCGATCGAGCGGCGGATGCAGCGCCTGGAGGTGGAACGCGAGGCGTTGAAGCGCGAAGGGGAGGAGCGCACCGAGGAGCGGCTCGCGGAAATCGCGCAGGAGACGAAGGAGCTGGGAGCGGATCGCGACCGCCTGCGCGCGCAGTGGGACCGCGAGCGCGCGCTCATCGGGCGCATTCGGGAGCAGAAGACGAAGCTGGAGGATCTGAAGGCCGAAGAGGCGCGCGGCGAGCGCGAAGGGCAGCTCGACAAGGTGGCCGAGATCCGGCACGGGCGCATTCCCGAGACGCGCCGCGAGCTTTCCGCGATCGAGAGCGAGCTGATCGGCATTCAGCGCGAGACGCGGCTCTTGAAGGAAGAGGTCGACGAGGAGGACATCGCCGAAGTGGTCTCGCGCTGGACCGGGATTCCCGTGGCCCGCATGCTCGAGACCGAGGCGCAGAAGCTCGTGCACATGGAGGAGCGCCTCGGCGAGCGGGTGATCGGCCAGGACGAGGCCTTGCGCGCGGTGAGCGACGCGGTCCGCCGCGGGCGGGCGGGGCTGGCGCCGCCCAACCGGCCGATCGGGAGCTTCATCTTCCTCGGGCCGACCGGGGTCGGCAAGACCGAGACGGCCAAAGCGCTCGCCGAATTCCTCTTCGACAACGAGGACAACATCGTCCGCCTCGACATGTCCGAATACGGCGAACGGCATTCGGTCGCGCGCATGATCGGCGCGCCGCCGGGGTATGTGGGCTACGAGGAAGGCGGCGCGCTCACCGAAGCGGTGCGCCGCCGGCCCTATTCGGTCGTGCTCTTCGACGAAATCGAGAAGGCGCATCCGGAAGTGTTCAATGTCCTGCTGCAAGTGCTCGACGACGGCCGCTTGACCGACGGGCAGGGACGCACGGTGAACTTCAGCAACACCGTCGTCATCATGACCTCGAACATCGGGACGCGGTATCTGGAGCAGGACTCGGGCTGCACCGCCGATGCGCGCCGCGAGCGCGTGATCGAGGAGCTGCGCAATCACTTTCGCCCCGAGTTCTTGAATCGCATCGACGAGATCGTGATCTTCCAGCCGCTCGGGAAGAACGAGATCCGGCGCATCGTCGATCTGCAGATCGACATCGTGCGCCGCTACCTGGAACCGCGAGGCATCCTGCTGGAGGTCACGCCTTCCGCGCGCGACTCCTTCGCCGAGCGCGGGTTCGATCCCGACCTGGGCGCCCGCCCGCTGCGGCGCCTGTTGCAGCGCGAGCTGCAGAACACGCTCGCGGTGAAGCTGCTCTCGGGCGAAGTGCACGAGGGCGACCGCGTGACGCTGGACGCCACGCCGGGCGGCGAGCTCGTTTGGCGGGCGCATCCGGGCGAGCAGGGGGATCGGACGCGGCCGTGAGCGGCCCCGCCGCGTGGGGCAGCCGAGCTCACTGCGGCCGGAGAGGGGGCGGGCCCTCGTGATCGGGCGCCTACGGCGCATCCGCCCGCGCTGCCCGATCCGGGCGCTCCGGGAAGCGCACGCAGTTCTTCCCGTCCGCTTTGGCGGCGAGCAGCATGCGATTGGCGGCGTTCCACAATTCGTCGCGCGCGCGCCCGTCGTCGGGAAAGAGCGCGCCGCCGATCGACACGCTGACCGGCACCCGCTGGCGCGAGCCCGTCAAGGTGGGCACGGTGACGGGGAGGCTCTCGACCGCCTGGCGCAAGCGTTCCCCGATGTGCATCGCCTCCGAAAGGGTCACCGGCGGAGGCAGGATCGTGGCGAACTCCTCGCCGCCGTAGCGCGCGATCACATCGGTCGCGCGCAAGGCGCGCTGCAGTGCCTGCGCGATCGCCTGCAGCACCGCGTCCCCCGCGTCGTATCCGTGGCGGCTGTTGAATTGGCGGAAGTCGTCGATGTCGACGATGAGGAGGCCGAAGCCTTCGCTGCGCCGGGCGGCGGCGGCGAGGGCGCGGGCGAACTGGTCGACGAAATAGCTGCGATTGTTGATGCCGGTCAGATAGTCGATCGAGACGGCCTCCTGCAGGCGGATCGCGTGGTCGAGCAGCCGTCGCGCGTGGGCGCGGATCAATCGCGCCCGCGCCAGGCGTTCGCCGTCGAACCAGGCCGGTCGTTCCGCCACGGCGACGAGCACCGCATCCCAGGCGGGGTCGGGCGAAGCGAGCGGCAAGAGCAGCGCGCTTCCCGGGGAGCGCGTCAGCGGACGCGCCAGGGCGCGAAAATCGAAGAGGTAGAGCGCGCTCTCCTCGCCTGCGGCCGCCGCCCGCAGAATCCACGTTCGCCATTCCTGCGGAAGGTCGGGCAAGGCGTCGGGAGATTCCGGCTCCTCGCGTTCGAACTCCGCCGGCGGCCCGCCGAAGATCGCCTCCCGCGCTCCGCGAGCGATCCCGCCAGGCAAGGCGAGGGCGCGACCGGAGGCGAGCGCGGCGGGCACATCCAGGAATTCGCGCAGCAAGTCGAGGACGCCCGAGAGGACCGTCTTGGGGTCGGACGCGGCTTCGATCGAAGGGAACACCATTCGTCCGATCGAGTGGAAGAGGCGTGCGCATTCCTGGGGGGAAAGGAAGGGCGGAGGCCCCAAGGCCGGAGCCAGAGGAGCCCGGAGCATCCCCGGCTCTTCGAGCCCCAGGGACGGGAGCACGAAGAGGAGGCCGCGAGGCGGATCGGCGGCGGTGATCGCCCCGGCCGGGTCTGCGGGATTCCCCTCGTACAGCGAAAGCCGGCCGTCCGAAATCATGCGGCGGACGAGCTCGTGCGTGCAGAAGGCGCGCACCCGCCCGGAGGATTCGGAGAGGATGCGAGCGACGCGAGCCTGCTCTTCCAGGGTGAGGTAACCGCCTTGGGAAAGGCGTCCGAGGAGGCCCCCGTAGGTGATGTCGATCGGCTCTCGCATGGTGGCCCATGGGCCCGGGACGCCGGGCGGATGCTTGCATACGCCGCGCCGGGTCCGCTCCCCTTCGCCGGAGGGCCGCGCGGCTCTTCAACCCATGATGATAGCATGCCCGCCGGCTCGCGGGCCTCGCGAGGCTGCCTGAGCCGAGCCGCGAGCGCACAACGCGAAGGGATTCGCGGCCGCATGGCCGAAAAGAGCCAGACTTGCCGATGCGCCTTCCTCGCTTGACCGTGGAACCGCGTCTGCTAGAATCCCTTGCCTTTTGCGCAGGTCGAAAGGGGCCGGGCCATCGAGCCGCAAGCAAGCGAACCGAGCAGCCTTTCCGATATATCCGTTCGAGCGTCCGTTCGATTCTCTGATCTGTCTGAGGGATCCTTTCTCGATCCGCGCGCGCGAGCCGGCGGCCGAGAACGACTTGGCCGGGCTTGCTTCCAGGGAGTTGCCGTGCAAATCGCCGATCTGCTGAAGCAGGAATTCGTGTTGCTGGACACTCCTCCTCTCACCAAGGAGGAGATGATCCGCAGCATGGTCGATCGTCTGGCCGAACAGGGGCTGGTGGAGAGCGTCGCTCCCGTGATGCGAGCGCTGCTCGAGCGGGAGCGGGCCATGAGCACCGGCGTCGGAGGCGGCGTCGCGCTTCCGCACGCGCAGTCTCCCGCCGTGCGCGAATTCGCCGTCGCCTTTGCGCGCCCGCAGCAGCCGATCGATTTCGAAGCGCTCGACGGCGAGCCCGTCCGAGTGGTCTTCCTGGTCGTCGGGCCCGGCGACCGCACGGGGCTCATGCGCATCATCACGCGTCTCTCACATCTGCTGTATTCGGGGCATCTTCAGGAGAAGGCCCAAGCGGTGAAGTCCGCCGAGGAGCTGCTTCGGCTGGTTGCCTCCGAGGAGGCGAGGATCGACGGCTGAGCAAGATGCACGCCGCGCGACCGGACGGCATGGCCTCCGAGTCTTTCAGGCGGGCGGCGGGAACGAAAGGTCCGGCGCGCGCGCTCGACGCGCGCTTCTCCCGGGCCGGTCGCGGGCGGCGAAGGGATGGACCGCCCGGTCGAGGCGGTGCGGTGGCAGAAGGACGGCAAGCTCTTCGGGACTGGCTCTGGCCGGGGGCCCTGGCTGTCTATCTCGCGCTGATGTTCTACATTTCCTCGCGACCGCAACTTCGTCCGCCGATTTCTTTTCTCTGGTGGGACAAGGGTGCCCATCTGGCTGAATACACGCTCCTGGGCTTTCTCGCCCGCCGGGCGGTCGAGCGGCTCGCGCTCCCGCGCTGGTGGCCCGTCGTCGCCACGGCGGCTTTCGGAGCGCTGATCGGAGGATTGGACGAGATCTTTCAACGCTCGGTGAAGGGACGCCATTCGAGCGTGGCCGATTTCGCATTCGACTGTCTGGGAATCGCAGTGGGCCTGGGGATCGCCCACTGGATGTGCCGCTCACGAAGGGAAGGAACCGACCATGGATGAGAAGCCGACCGGCGCGGCGAGCGAGAAGGGACGCTGCCCGACCGCGATGCGCACGCACACCTGCGGAGAGCTGCGAGCCGCGGATGCGGGCCGGCAGGTCGTGCTGACCGGATGGGTCAACCGCGTGCGCGATCATGGAGGCGTCTTCTTCATCGATCTGCGCGATCGCCACGGAGTGACCCAGATCGTCACCCGCCCCGGCGAAGCTTCGCCCGAGCTGCTCGCCGTCCTGGGCGAGCTGCGCCCTGAATTCGTCGCCCGCGTGAGCGGCCTCGTCGCCGCCCGCCCCGAGGGCATGATCAATCGCGACCGCCCGACCGGCGAAATCGAGGTGGTCGCGCGGGAGGCGAGCATCCTCGCTCCCGCGGAGACGCCTCCCTTCGTGATCGAAGACGAAACCACGGCGGGCGAGGATCTGCGGCTGGAATACCGCTACCTCGACCTTCGCCGGCCCGTGCTGCAGCGGGTGCTCGCTATGCGCCATCGCGTGGTCATGACCGCCCGGCGCTACTTCGACGAGCGCGGCTTCCTCGAGATCGAGACGCCCATGCTGGTCAAACCCACACCGGAGGGAGCGCGCGACTATCTCGTGCCGAGCCGCGAGTACCCGGGGCGCTTCTACGCGTTGCCGCAGAGCCCGCAGCTCTACAAGCAGATCCTCATGGTCTCCGGCATGGATCGCTACTTCCAGATCGCCCGCTGCCTGCGCGACGAGGATCTGCGCGCCGACCGCCAGCCCGAGCACACCCAAATCGACATCGAGATGAGCTTCGTCGACGAGGAGGACATCTACGCCACCGTGGAAGGGCTGATGAAGCGCGTCTTCGCCGAAGTGCTCGGGGTGGAACTGGCGCCCTTCCCGCGGCTCGAGTACGACGACTGCATGGAGCGCTTCGGATCCGACAAGCCCGATTTGCGCCTGCCCGCGGAGATGGTCGATCTCACCGAGATCACCGCGGGCTCCGCCTTCCGGCTCTTCGGCGAGGCGCGCGACCGCGGCAGGTGCGTGAAGGGTCTGACGGTCGCGGGCGGAGCGGAACTCTCGCGCAAGGAATCGGATGCGTTGGAGAGCGAGGTGAAGCTCGCGGGCGCGGGTGGGCTGGCGCGGGCGAAGGTCGTTCCCGGCGGGCTCGAAGGCGGTTTCGGCAAGCAGCTGGAGCCCGAACGCGCGGCGGCGCTGATCGCGGCGGTGAAGGCTTCTCCCGGCGATCTGATCGCCGTGGTGGTGGACGAGCGCATGCGTGCCAACCGCGCGCTCGGACGCCTGCGCGCCCTGCTCGCGCAACGCCACGCGGCGGGCAAGGAGCCGGTCTACGCCTTCCTGTGGGTGCGCCACTTCCCGCTCTTCGAAACCGACGAGCGGACCGGCAGGATCACGCCCGCGCATCACATGTTCACGATGCCGCTCGAGCGCGACCTGCCGCTTCTCGAGAGCGATCCGCTCGCGGTGCGCGCCCAGCTCTACGACCTCGTGATGAATGGAATGGAGCTCGGCAGCGGAAGCATTCGCATCCACCGGCGGGACATCCAGGAGCGAGTGATGAAGGTGATCGGGCTCGACGCGGAAGCGGCCCGGCGGCGCTTCGGGTTCTTGCTCAAGGCCTTCCAGTATGGCGCGCCGCCGCACGGCGGAGTGGCGCTCGGAGTGGACCGGCTCGTCATGCTGATGTCGGGAAGCGCCTCCATTCGCGACACGATCGCGTTTCCCAAGACCACCAGCGCCCTTTCGCTCATGGATGGCGCGCCGGCCGAGGCCGATCCGGCCGATCTGGCCGAACTGCACATCCGAGTGATCGAATGAGAGCGTTTTCCGGCCGCCCGCGGCGGGGCGCCCGGCTCTTTCGAGGGCCCGGTCGAGGCGGGAGAGGGAGATTCCGGCGTGAGGCGAGGGAGAGGCCGCGCCAACGGGCTTGACATGCCTCGAGCGGTTCCCGAAATATCTTCCGGAGTTGCGGCGGGGACGACTTGGGGAATCAGGGGTGCAGCATGAAGATCAGGATCTCGGGGGCGATCGCGGTCGGATTCGGGCTGGCGGTCGCATTGCTCATGGTCGGCACGGGCTGCGGCGGCGGCGGTCCGCGCAATTGCCTCGTCATTCCGGCGCAGATCGATCTCGTCAAGGAGCGCCGTGACGCGTTGCTGGACGATCTCGAGAATACGGCCAAACGCGTCGACCGGACGGCCGCCACGCTGGAGACGGGCAGGCAGCGCCTGAAGGACCTGCAACGGGAGAAGGCGCTGATCGACAGCCTTTCCAACACCGCGGCCAAGCCGAACGCGACCGACTAGGCAGAGACCGGCGGCCGGCCGTTTTGTCCCATTTCCCGGGCGGGCCGGCGAGCGTGTCCCCGGGGGCAGGCGCGCGGACGCGCGGGCGATGGACGAGGGGCGGCAAATCGCGAAGAGCGGGACTGCCTTGGAGGGTAGAGGAGATGTTCGAGATGTTGCGTGCGAAGCGGGGGAGTGAAGCGGGGCGGACTGCATGCCGGGCGAACGGGCTTCCGTTTGGGGAAGCGGGCGCCCGAGGCGGGGCCCTGGGAACGGTGCGTCGCGCGGCCGTGGCCGCCTGCGCGGTGTGTTGCGGGCTTCTTTTCTTCTTTGGGTGCAGCCAGGTGCCCAAGGTGGAGCTGCCCGCCCCCGAATCCGGCAAGTTCCTGACGCTCGAAGAGCAGCGCGCCCTCAGCCGCGGCCAGCTCAAAGAATACTGCGCCATGCTGGACGCCTACCTTCAGGAGCTGCGCGACGATGTCGAACTCGCGCGCTCGCTTCAGGACAGTCTGTCGGCGGTGGGCGATTCCCTGCAAACGGAACAGGTGCGCGTGAGCACCGAGTCGCGGCGGATCGAGCGCGAAATGGCCGAGGCGAAGAGCCGCCGGCCGGGCCCGGTGACCTATCAGGTTCGCGAGGGCGATACCCTCACCTCGCTCGCCAATCTCTTCTACGGCTCGACGGCCGACTGGCGGAAGATCTACGAAGCGAACAAGGAGATCATTTCCGATCCGCAGAAGGCGCTTCCGGCGGGACAGCGGATCACGATTCCCTGAGTGGATGATGAGCGAAGAGACCCAACGGATCCTGGCTCTCGAAGACCTGCCTCTCGTCAATCTCTTTGGTGAACAGGACTGCCACCTGCGCGCGATCGAGGGACGCTTCGGTATCCGTCTGGTCGCGCGCAACGGCCAGCTCTCGGTGCGCGGCGCGCCAGCCGAGGTGGATGCGGCCGTCCGGCTGTTGGAGCATCTGCTCGAACGCGTGCGCCGCGGCGAGACGATCGACGACGAAGACCTCGCCTACGCGATGTCGCAGGTGGAAGGGGCGGCCCCGGGGGGCCCGGGCGGGTCCGAGCCCCTGGCGGAGCGCGAAATCATCCTCCACGGCGACAAGCGCGTGGTGAAAGTGCGTTCCCCCGGCCAGAGGCGCTATGTCGCCGCCCTGCGCGCCAACGAGATCGTCTTCTCGATCGGGCCCGCGGGGACCGGCAAGACCTATCTGGCCGTCGCCATGGCGGTGCAGTTCCTGAAGGAGAAGCGCGTCGAGCGCGTAGTGCTCGCGCGTCCCGCCGTGGAAGCGGGGGAGAGCCTGGGCTTTCTTCCCGGAGATCTGCTCGAGAAGGTCGATCCCTACCTGCGTCCGTTGTACGACGCGCTCCGCGACATGATCAGCTTCGAGAAGCTGCAGCGCTTCCTGCAGCTCGGCGTGATCGAAGTCGCGCCGCTCGCCTACATGCGCGGACGCACGCTGCACCATGCCTTCGTGATCCTCGACGAGGCCCAGAACTCGACCCTTCCCCAGATGAAGATGTTCCTCACGCGCCTGGGGCCCGAGTCGCGCGCGGTCATCACCGGCGATGTGACCCAGATCGATCTCGCCGATCCCGCCGATTCCGGCCTCGTTCGCATCCGCCCGATTCTTCACGATGTGAAAGGCATTGCCTTCGTGGATCTCGACGAATGCGACGTGGCGCGTCATCGCCTGGTGCGAGACATCGTGAACGCCTTTCGCGATCACGGCCGCCGTCAGGACCAGCCGGGAGAGCGCTGATGTCGATCGAGGCGCCCGAGATGGGCGGCAAGGGAGCGGCCCGCGGTCCGGGCAAGCTTCGCCGCATGTTCGGCGACGCGTTGCGCTGGTCGCGGGCGCACTTCTCGTTGCTGCGCTGGGTCGCTCTCGGGGCGGTCTTCTGCGCCGGGCTGACTCTCAGCCCCAAACAGACCGGCTACCAGCGGGTGAGCTACGCGCCCGGCTCGGTGTTGGCCAAGCCGGTGATCGCCGAGTTCGATTTTCCGCTTCAGAAGGACGCCGCGCAGCTCGCCCGCGAACAGCAGGCGGCGATGGCTGCCGTGCCGCCGGTGCTGGTGCTGCAGGATTCGGTGGCGGTGGAGGCCCTCGCGGCCCTCGACCGGCTGGAAGTCTCGATCCAGGACCTCGTGCGCAACGCTCCCCAAGTGCGCCCGTTCGACGAACCGGGGATCGCTCTGACGCAGAACGCGTACGCGGTTCTGCTCATGGAGGGAACGGAGCCGGTCTTCACGCGGGCGCGAGTGCGGCTGCGCGAGCTATTCGAGAAAGGCGTGCTCTCGCCCGAGCTCGAGCAGCGCCTGCGCGGCGTCGAGCGCGCGGCCCTGGCCGGAAAGGGCATCGACTGGGTGGGGCCGACCGATCGTTTCGTGGCGACCGCGCGCCTGCAGCGCGAGCGCGAACTGGCGGCCGACACCGAAGAGCAGGTCGTGGCCGAGCTGGTCGAAACCTTCGCGCGCCCGAACATCGTCCTCGATGAAGAGAAGACCGAGCAGCGCCGCCGCCTGGCACGCGACGCGGTCGACCGCAACATCGGACTGGTCCTGCGCGGAGAAGAGATCGTCGGCGCGCACGAACGCCTGTGGCAGGAGGATCTCGCGCGGCTGGAATCCTACGAGGCCGAACGCGAGAAGCGCGCGGCGGAAGTGCTCGTGCGCGAGCGGGTCTTCTCCTTCGTCGGCCGGGCGCTCATTCTCGCGCTCGCGCTCGGGGCGATGCTGCAATTCCTGATTTCCTATCGCCGCCAGATTCTCGACGACCCGAACGATGTCTACCTGCTCGCCGCGACATTCGCGGTCGCCTTCCTGGTCGGCGGGCTGGTGCTGAATGTCTTCTCGCTGTCCGGGTACCTGATCCCGATCGCCGGATTCGCGGTGCTGCTCGCGCTGCTCTACGACGAAGCGCTGGCGCTGATCTCGGCCGGATTCATCACCGTGACGATCGGTCTCGTCGGAGGCCAGGGGCTCGACTTCATCATGATCCTCGGCCTGGGCGCGATGGTCGGGATCCTGAGCGTCCGCCACCTGCGCGACCGCCGTCAGCTCTACCGGCTGCTCTTCTTCGTTCCGCTGGTCCATCTGACCGCCGTCGGCGCGATCGCCTTGGTGCGCTCGACGGCCATCGACCTGCTGCTCACCGACGCGCTCTATCTCGTCGGCAATCCCTTTCTCGCCGCGGGCTTCGCGCTCTTTGCCGTGCCGCTCTCGGAATTGTTGTTCGAGAAGTGCACCAACCTGCGCCTGCTCGAGTTGCTCGACCTCAACCGCCCGATGCTGCGCCGGCTGATGCTCGAAGCGCCCGGGACGTATCATCACAGCCTGATGGTGGGAACGCTCGCCGAAGCGGGAGCCGCGCAGATCGGCGCGAACACGCTGCTCGCGCGCGTGGCCGGGTACTATCACGACATCGGGAAGATCAACAAGCCGGAGTACTTCTACGAAAACCTCGGCCCCGGCCGCCGCAATCCGCACGATCGTCTGGCGCCCGGGATGAGCCGCCTGATTCTCGAAGCGCATTTGCGCGACGGCCTCGCGCTCGCGAAGGAAGCGAAGCTTCCCAGAATCGTGCGCGACGTGATCGCCCAGCATCACGCGACCGGGGTGATGACCTTCTTCTTTCACAAGGCCCGCCAGAAGAGCCCGGATGTTTCGGAGAGCGAGTACCGCTATCCCGGCCCGCGGCCGAAGACCCGCGAGGCGGCCGTGCTTCTCCTGGCCGACCAGATCGACGCCGCGTCGCGCGCACTCGAGGACCCGACCCCGAGCCGTTTGCGCGGCATGGTCAAGCAGTTGATCGAGCGCCGGGCCGCGGAAGGCGAGCTGGAAGAGAGCCAGCTCACGCTTCGCGACCTGGCTGCGTTGCGCGAGGCGTTCATTCAGATTCTCACTGTTCTCGTGCGCGGCCGGATGAGCGCGCGGATCGCGTATCCGAGCGCGGACGCCTCCAGCCGCGAGAGCGCGGGTCGTGAAGGCGGTGGGCGTGAGGGTAGCGGGCGATCAGCCGCCGGTCGCGACAGCGGGAGCCGCGAGAGTCCGGTCCGCGAAGGCGCAAGCCGCAACGGCGCCGAGCCGGCCAAGGAGACGCAAGGTGCCCGAACGAGTGTGCATCAACAATCGTCAACGGCGATGGAAGATTGACCGCCGCGCCTGGCGCGCATTGATCGAGCGGGTGCTGGAGGAAGAAGAGGCGCCGGCCGGTCGCACGGTGGAGATCCTCTTTGCGCGCGACCCGCTGCTCGCCGAATTGAATGCGCGCTATCGCGGAAAGAGCGGCCCGACCGATGTGCTGTCGTTTCCGGCCGATCCCGCCGGCCGGCCGCCCGAAGAGCCGCTGCCCCTCGGCGAAGTGATCGTCTCCATCGACCGGGCGCTCGCGCAAGCGGCCGAGCGCGGCGCGACGCCCCGGCGCGAGGTCGCGCGGCTGCTGGTCCACGGAGTGCTCCATCTGCTCGGATACGAACATGAGGACCCGCGCGCGCGCGCGCGGATGCGGAGACGCGAGAACCGGTACCTGGCTTCTTGACGCAGCCTCCCTGATCGCGCGAACGCCAGGCCTCGGGCGTTAGCGCGCAGCGCGGGCCGCGGGGGAAGAGGGCCGCCCGAGCCATGGCTGACGCGGACGGACAGACGCTTTCCGGATGGGCGGCGCTCGCGATCGCGCTCGTGGCCTTGTGCTGGCAGGCGCTTCATTCGCGGCGCGCCGCGCAGCTGGAGCGGCTGCCGTCGCGGGCGCCCTTCTGGACCGCCTCCGGCGCCTGGGTGCTGTTCGGGCTGCTCTCCAGCGGGCTCTTCGGCGATCGCAAGGCCCTCGGCATTCCTCTCGGACTGCTCTGTTGCGCCGCCGGCCTTCTCGCCGTCGCCCTGCTTCGCTGGAGCCGGGTGGACCTGCCGAGCTTGATCGAGGAAGAAGCGGCCGGCGCACCGCCCGAGGAAGAAGAGGGCGAAGAGGAAGGGCTCGATTCCGAAGGCGCGCGTCTGCTGCGGCGGATCGTTCGCCTGCGGCGAAGGCCGATCGGGGAGGTGATGCTTCCCTTCGATCGGGCTCGCTCGTTGCGCATCGGCGATTCCCGGGATGCCGCGCTGGCCCTCTTCCAACGCACCGCGTCCTTGCGCCTGCCGGTGTGGAACGAGCAAGGCGATGCGGTGCTGGGAGCGATGGAAGCGCGCGACCTGGTCGCCCATGTTCCCGCGCTGAGCCGCGAAGGCGCGGGCCAGCCGGCGCCTCCCTTCTCCCTGCGTCCGTTGCTCAAGCCGCTGCCTTGTTTGAATCCGCAGCAAAAGGCCGGAGAAGTGCTCGATATCCTGATGCGAACTCCGGTGGGCATGGGCGTCGTGTGCGACGCGGGAGGCGCTCCTCAAGGGCTCGTTTCCTGGGACGAGATCTTCCCGCGACTTCTCGCGCGAACGACGAGCGAGGACGGCCATGAGCCAGGGTGATGCCATTCTCGCCGCCGTCGGGGTGTACCTGGCTCTCGGGCTCCTGGTCTCCGCCTGGCGCAGGCAGACCGAAGGAGCCGGCGGAGTCTCCGCGTGGGTGGCGCTCTTGGGCCTGTGGACCATCGGAATGCTGGGTGGCCGGCGGTCCTTCTCGCCGTGGCAAGCGTTGGCCGTTTCGCTCGCGTTCGTCGCCGGCGCATTCCTCCTCGTGCGCCTGGGCCACCGATTGGGACGGCGCGCGGCGGTGCGCGGCTGGGTCTGGGTGCTCGGCCCGGTTCAGGCCATCGGCCTCGCCGTCCTCTGGCTCGTGGAAGGGAGGCGACGGGAAGCTCGTCGCCGGCAGGCCGACAAAGATTCGGCTGAGGAGGCCGATGTGGCGCGCGAAGCGGGCCTGGCGCAGGAAACCGAGCCGGCGCGGCGAACGGACCTGGCGCGGGATGCGGACCTGATGCAGAAAGCCGGTCCCCCGGCGGAGACCGGTGTGGCGCTGGAGGCGGACGGCGCAGAGGAGCGCGCGACCGGGAGTCCGGCCCGGCGAGCGGCAAGCGACGCCCTGGTCGAGACGCGCGACAGCGTCGTCGCGCTCGGGCGCACGACGGTCGGCGAGGTGATGACCGCGCGCAGCGAGATGCACGCCCTGCCCGAGAGCGCGACGGTCGCCGACGCGGCGCGCCTGGCGCTGGAAGCGCGCCACCCGTTCGTGCCCGTCTATCGGACCGAACTGGACGAGATCGCCGGTTACGTGCGCATCAGCGATCTCTTCTCCGAAGCCGATGGCGCGCGACCGATCGCGCGCTTCGTGCGCGAAGCGCGTTTCGTCCCCGAGACGATGCGGTGCGACGATCTCCTGCGCGACCTGCTTGCGCATCAGGAGCGGCTGGCCATCGTGGTCGACGAATTCGGAGGGACGGCCGGGCTCGTTCGCGACGAGGACCTCTTCCGGATTCTGTTGGGAGAGCTCGACCGGGAAGAGGCGTTGGAAGCGGAGGTGGCGCGCGTGGCGCCCGGCGTGTACCTGGCCAAGGGCCCGTGCCGCGTGGACGAGTTCAACGCGTTGTCACGGGATGCGCTTCCCGAAGGGGATTACGAAACGGTGGCGGGGCTGGCGCTCGCGCATTTCGGGCGGATCCCGGCGGCGGGGGAGAGCCTGGACATCGGCGGGGCGCGCCTGGAGGTGCTGGCGAGCACCGCGCGGCGCATTCTGCGCCTGCGCATCATCGTCAAGAAGGAGCAGGCGGTGCGGTCGAAGACGGGAGAGCAGGATCGTGTCCATCATTCGGGATGACGCGCTCATTCTGCGTTCCCTGCGCTACGGAGAGACGAGCCGTCTCGTCGTCGCGCTGACCGCGCGCCACGGCAAGGTCCACCTGCTCGCGAAGGGGGCGCGCGAGCCCAAGCGCGGCTATGGCGGCGCGCTCGAGATTCTCACGCGCAGCCAGATCGTCTTCTACCACAAGCGCAGCCGCGAGCTTCATCTCGTGCACAGCGCTTCGGTGGAGCGCGCCTACCTGCGCATCCTGCAAACGGCGGGCGGGTTCCACCTCGCCTGCGCTGCGCTCGAATTCGTCTTGCGCGTCGTTCCCGATGAAGACCCCGCGGAGGAGATCTTCGCTTCGCTAGCCGCCTTTCTCGAACGGGCGGATGCGTCCGATGCGCCCGCCCCGGACGGCGCGCCGATCGATCCGCGCAAGGCGCAGGGCAAGCTCCTCTGGGAGCTGCGCATCTTTCAGCTCGCCGCGGTGGCCGCGCTCGGATACGCGCCGGCGACGGGATGCTGCTGCGGGTGCGGCGCGCCGCTCGAATCCGACGCGCGCTTCGGCGTCCGGGAAGGGGGGCTCCTCTGCGTTCGTTGCCGGCCGGAGGGCGAGGCGCTCCCTCTCTCCCCGCGCGCGCTCGCTCTCTTGCGAAGGATCTGCGCAGTGCCCGGCGAGCGGATGAGGGCTGCGACGCAGAGCGAGAGCGCAGGAGAGGATGAAGCGCCGAAGCAAGCGGCCGCGAAGGAAGAGGCGCCGCCCGCCGGCGCGTCGTGGCAGCCGCACGCGTCGCAGGGAACGGGGGCGGTTGCCGAACGGAAGCCGGGCGGTTTGCGCGGATCTTCCGCGGTTCGCGACCGGCAAGTCATCGAAGTCGTCGAGTCCTTCCTGCGCTACCATGTGACCGGCTACTACGGCCTGAAATCGTTGAAGAGCTTCGAGGAATGGGAATCCCTCGCTTCCCCCGCCGCGAAGCCGGGACCCGGATGAGTGCGCCCCGGCCGGCCCCGGCCGGCTGCGCTGCCGGCGCGCGCTATCGTCGCGCGCTCGATTCGCTCGTGCGCCGTGTACGCGTCGCGCCTGACGGACGCCTTCTTCTCTGCGCGCCTCGTTCCATTGCACGCCTCGATCCAGCTCTTCTCGTTCCGTGACCGGAGACGATGCCTCCTGGGTGCATCTCTTGTGCATCGCCGCGCGCGAATCCGCGAAGCATCCGCATCGGAGGCGAGTTTGCGATTGCGCCCGGCGTGCGGGCCGTTCACCATTCGTTCCACAATTTTGCGCGCTACGCGGGGAATCGTCCCGCCCCGCGCGCTTTCGAGAGCCTCGCTCTGGTATACTTGAAGGATCATGAGGATGCGCATCTCCTGCTCCGCCAACCTCGTCGTTTCCCGTTGCCCGCACTGGGAGGCGCGTTGTGCGCTGCTCCTCGCCATGCTCTTCGCTCTTCTTCCGCTCGCGAATCCGCTTCCGGCGGCCCGCGCGCAAGACGCTTCTCCTTCTCCCCCCGCGGTCGAGCGCTTTCTCGATTCCGAAGGACGGATCGACATCGAGAGCGTGCGCTCTTCCGGATACGAAGGTCCGATCGACCTGCACGGCCTGCGCCTCGTGGCCGGCGGCCCCGGCGGCGGGCCGCGCCTGGCTCCGCCGCACGCTGCCGGCGACGGCGCTGGAGAACGCGGCCGCGAGGAAGAGATCGAGGACCAATGGGCGGCGGGCTTTGGGCGGCCGGGCGCCAACGACGCCGTGAACGCGCTCGCGATCTTCCAGGGCGACTTGATCGCGGGCGGGGCGTTCACCCAGATGGGCGGCGTGCTCGCCGAGCGCATCGCGCGCTGGGACGGCGCCGCCTGGCATCCGCTCGGCGAAGGCGTCGACGCGGGCGTCGAGGCGCTCGCCGTGTACGACGGAGCGCTGATCGCGGCCGGGTGGTTCACGCGCGCAGGCAGCGTTGCGGCGCAGCGGATCGCGCGCTGGAACGGGGAAGTCTGGTCGATGCTCGGAAGCGGGACGAATGCGCGGGTGGCGGCGCTGTGCGTGTATCAGGGGGAGCTGGCCGCGGGCGGCGACTTCACGACGGCGGGCGGCTGGTCCGCCGCGCGCGTCGCGCTGTGGAATGGGAGCTCGTGGCGATCTCTAGGCAGCGGCGTCGACCGCAGCGTCTACGCGCTGACGGTGCACGACGGAAAGCTGGTCGCGGGCGGGAAGCTGACCCGCGCCGGCGGCCAGCCCGCCGGGTACCTGGCCGCGTGGGACGGGAGCGCGTGGAGCACCTATGGCTCCGGAGTGAACAGCTGGGTCTACGCGCTCGCTTCCCGGGACGGGCTGCTCTACGCCGGAGGGATCTTCGACACCGCCGGGGGCGTTCCCGCCCTCTACCTCGCCTCCTGGGACGGAAGCGCCTGGAGCGCGATCACGCCGGCATTGGACGGGGCCGTGCGCACGCTGGCGTCCGATCCGGAGGGGCTCCTCGTCGGCGGCTACTTCGCGCACGCGGGCACCCTCGCGCTGGACCACTTCGCCCGCTACCGCGGCGGGCAGTGGGAGGGCATCGGCGGCGGCGCCAACGATGTGGTGCTCGCGATCGTCGTGCAGGAAGGCGCCATCCATCTGGGCGGAGCCTTCACCCAGGCCGGGGGCGCCGCCAATCCCTTCATCGCCTCCTGGGACGGCGACTCCTGGACGCCGCTCGGAACGGGGAATGGGCTGGACGGACCCGTCCTCGCCCTCGCGGCGCTGGACGGGGACCTGATCGCCGGCGGCGCATTCACGCACGCGGGAGATGCGCCCGCGATGTGCGTGGCGCGATGGAACGGCGAGGCGTGGTCCGCGCTCGGCGAAGGGTTCGACAACGATGTGAACGCGCTCGCCGTGTACCAGGGGAGGCTCTATGCGGGCGGTTCCTTCACGGCGGCCGACGGAAGCCCCGCTTCGGGAGTGGCGCGTTGGGATGGTGACCGATGGCTGCCGCTGGCAGGCGGCGTCGGGGGCTGCTGAAGCCCCCGCGTGATGGCCCTCGCGGTCGGCGAGGATGGGCTCTACGCGGGCGGGACCTTCGAGACGGCAGGCAACGTCGGGGCGATGAATGTGGCGCGGTGGAACGGCTCGGCCTGGTTTCCGGCCGGCGCGGGCTTCGACAGTTCCGTCCGCGCCCTCGCATTCCACGACGGCCTCTTGTATGCGGGAGGCGATTTCTCCAACTCCGGCGCGCTGCCGGTGAACCATGTGGCGAAGTGGAACGGCGCGGCCTGGTCGTCGATGGCAGGAGGCATGAGCGGGGATTCCCCCTCGGTGCTCGCCTTTGCCTCCTACGCCGGCGATCTCGTCGCGGGCGGGTGGTTCATCGAGGCGGGCGGGGTGTCGGCTCCCTACATCGCGCGCTGGAATGGAAGCGCATGGGCCGCGCTTCCCAATGGCCCCGACTTCTGGGTCGAGTGCCTCGCCGTGTACCAGGACGAGCTCATCGCGGGGGGGCAGTTCACTTTCATCGGGCAAAACCCCGCTTCCTACCTCGCGCGCTGGGACGGCGAGGTCTGGCAATCGTTCGGCTCGGGCATGGACTCGTGGGTGAAAGCGCTCCGGCCGTTCGGCGAGGATCTCTTTGCGGGAGGGCTCTTCACCCGGGCGGGGCGGACGGCCTCTCTCCATCTCGCCCGTTGGTACGCCGAGAACTCGCCCGTTGCCGATGAGGAGCCGGAGAGCGCGCGGTCGGAGATCCGCCTCGTCACCGCGAGCGCGCTTCCCGCGTGCGGCCCGGTGCGGCTCGGCTACTTCCTGCCTGCCCCGGCCGCCATCGCGCTCGAGATCTTCGACGCCCAGGGCCGTCCGGTGCGGCGTTTGATCGAGCGGCCGGCCGCAAGCGGATGGCACGCCGTTTCCTGGGACGGAACGGGAGAGGATGGACGCCGGGCGCCTTCGGGGGTCTACTTCGCCCGCCTCTCGCAGGGCGCGCAAGCGCAGGTGCGGCGACTCGTTCTCGCGAGATGACGCGCGGTCCAAGGCCGCCGCACCGCGCGCGCATCCCATGTCCTTCATGCCTCCGCAGGGGGCGGAAAAAAGTCTTGTCGCTTCGCGTCTTCGCGTATTAGCTTCCGACCGATCCTGACCGCGTGATCCTTTAAGTTGATCCGGCGAGGTCAATAAGGTGAAGCGGAAGCTGGAGCTCGACGCTCCGCCTGCTGGGCATCTCTCCCGATCGCGCCTGAAGGCCTGCTCTTCCGGCGTCCGGTTGCCGCTTTCCCCATTCTTCGCGCCGGCTCGCGCTCGCGTTTCCTTTCGCGCACCCCGTTGCGCCGCGGGCACCGGGTGGTTTGCGGGGCCTCCCGCCCTTGCCGGGCGCGCACCATTCGCTTGCTCCTGCTTGCCGGCTCGTTTCCAAGAGGAGGGTTCATGAATCTCAGGCGCAAGGCGTGCATCATGGATTCGGAAGAGATGCGCCGCGCGATCGTGCGTCTCTCCCACGAGATCGTGGAATCGAACAACGGCACGGCCGGGCTCATCCTGGTGGGCATCCGCAAGCGCGGCGTTCCGCTGGCCGAGCGCATTCGAAAGCAGATCGCGCTCATCGAGGGCGAAGAGGTCCCGCTCGGCGTGCTCGACATCACCCTCTACCGCGACGATGTGCATCGCATCGCGCCGCAGCCGCTGGTCGAATCGACCGACATTCCCCATTCGATCGAGAACGGCGTCGTGGTGCTGGTGGACGATGTGCTCTTCACCGGCCGCACGGTGCGGGCGGCCATGGACGCGCTCATCGATTTCGGGCGGCCGCAGGCGATCCGCCTCGCCGTGCTCGTCGATCGCGGCCATCGCGAACTGCCCATCCGCGCCGACTTCGTCGGCAAGAACCTGCCCACCGCGGGCCGCGAGATCGTGAAGGTCTATTTGACGGAAACCGACGGGCGTGACGAAGTGGCGATCGAGGAGTTGGGGGAGGAGTGAGCCATGGCGCTCAAGCATCTGATCAGCATGCAGGACCTGACGGCGGAGGAGATCCTCACGATCCTCGACACGGCGCGCTCCTTCCGCGAAATCCTCGACCGCCCGATCAAGAAGGTCCCGGCCTTGCGCGGGATCACCGTCTGCAACGCCTTCTACGAGGCGAGCACGCGCACGCGCGTCTCCTTCGAGCTCGCCGAGAAGCGCCTGAGCGCCGACATGGTGAACTTCGCCGTGTCCACTTCCTCGGTCAAGAAGGGCGAGAGCCTGCGCGACACGATCCAGAACATCGAAGCGATGAAGGTGGACATCGTCGTCATCCGTCATCCCGCGTCGGGCGCGGCGCGCTTCCTCACCCGTTACGTGAGCGCGCGGGTGATCAACGCGGGCGACGGACAGCACGAGCATCCCACCCAGGCCCTGCTCGATCTCTTCACGATTCGCGAGAAGAAGGGACGCATCGCCGGGCTGAAGGTCGTGATCGTGGGCGACATCACTCACAGCCGGGTCGCGAAGTCGAACATCTGGGCGCTTGCGAAGCTCGGCGCGGAAGTGCGGCTGCTCGGGCCGCGCACGCTGCTTCCCGCCGACATCGAGAAGACCGGAGTCAAGGTGACCCACGATCCGGAGGAAGGGCTGCGCGGGGCGGATGTGGTGTATGTCCTGCGCCTGCAGCTCGAGCGCATGCAAGGGGGCTTCCTGCCGTCGCTGCGCGAGTACGCGATGAGCTACGGAATCGACCGCGCTCGCGCGCGGCTCGCGGCTCCCGGCGCGCTCATCATGCATCCGGGACCGATCAACCGCGGGGTCGAGATCCAGCCCGATGTGGCCGACGGTCCCCAGTCGGTGATTCTCGAGCAAGTGGCCAACGGCGTCGCCGTCCGCATGGCGGCGCTCTTCTTGATCAGCGGAGGAACGCCCCCCGAGGAAGCCGCTCCGCTGCTTGCCGCCGTGCGGCCGGCGGGACGATAGGGCGCCGCGCTCGGGCGGAGGCGTGAGCCGGTCGAAGGGACGCGGCGGGTCGTCGGGCCGCGTCCCGGGCGCCGAGACGACGGACGGGCGCGCGAGCGTCGTGATGCGAAAACGCGGGAGATCGGCATGAACCAGAACATACCCATCGAGCGTTTGTGGGCCGGAGCGGAGACGATTCTCTTGAGCGGAGGGCGCCTCGTCGACCCCGCCGGCGGAATCGACGAGAACCGCGATCTCTTCCTGCGCCGCGGCCGCATCGAGGCGATCGCCCCGCGCATCGAGCGCGAAGCGGACCTGCGCGTCGATCTGGGCGGCCGCGCGATCGCGCCCGGATTCGGCGATCCGCACGTCCACCTGCGCGAGCCGGGCGACGAGGACGCCGAGACGATCGAGAGCGGCAGCCGGGCCGCCGCCGTGGGAGGCTTCACGCGCGTCGCCTGCATGCCCAACACGCGGCCCGCGCTCGACAACCGCGGGCAGATCGAATATGTCCTGCGCCAGGCGAAAGCGGCCGGCCTGGCGCGCGTCTTTCCCGTGGCCGCCGCCACGCGCGGCCGGGGCGGCAAGGAGCTCACCGAGATGTGGGAGCTGAAGGCCGCGGGTGCGGTCGCAGTTTCCGACGACGGCAGTCCGGTCGAGGACAGCCGCGTGATGCGCCGCGTGCTCGAGTACGCGCGCACCTGGGACATGCCGGTGATCACCCACGCCGAGGATCGCGCCCTTTCGGCGGGCGGAGTGATGAACGAGGGCTATTGGTCGACCGTGCTCGGATTGCAGGGCGTGCCGGCGGCGGCCGAAGGGATCGCGGTGGCGCGCGACATCCGCCTGGCCGAGTGGACCGGCGCGCGGCTGCACGTGGCGCATGTGAGCACGGCGGAGGCGGTCGATCTCGTGCGCGCGGCCAAGGCGCGCGGGGTGCGCGTGACCGCGGAGACGGCGCCGCATTACATCGCGCTCACCGAGGAAGCGCTGCAGGAGTACGACAGCGTCTTTCGCGTGAATCCTCCTCTGCGCACGGAGGCCGACCGGCAGGCGCTCCTGGCGGGCCTGCGGGACGGCACGATCGATGCGCTGGCGACCGATCACGCGCCCCACACGCAGGTGGCCAAGGAGCAGGAACTGGAGGCGGCGCCGTCCGGTATGATCGGGCTGGAAAGCGCAGTGGGGGTGAGCCTCGAGATCCTGCATCATCGCGAGGGTTTCGCCCTGAGCGAGATCGTGCGATTCTGGTCGAGCGGTCCGGCGGCGATTCTCGGTTGGGGCGGCGGGCGGCTCGCTCTCGGCGAGGACGCCGATCTGACCGTCCTCGAGCCCGAGGCGGTCTGGACCTGCGATCCGGAAGCGTTCGCCTCGCGGGCGCGCAATTGCCCCTTCCGGGGCTGGAAGCTGCGCGGCCGGGCGCGCATGACCGTCTGCGGCGGACGCTTGACCCACATCGAAGGGGTGGCCGCGTGTCCCTCGGAACGACTGCTCTCCCAGATGGCGTGAAGCCTGCCTCCCGGCCGGCCGGACAGCGCGTGACGGGCGCGAAGACGCTCGCCGCCTTGCTGCTGTTGGCGATCCTCGCCGGTTGCGCCTACTACAACACCTTCTTCCACGCCAAGAAAAGCTACGCCAAGGCCTTGCGCATCGAAGTCGCGTCGAAGACCGACCGGCTTTCGCCCGAGGCGGTGAAGTGCTACGACGAGGCGATCGAGCGCTGCAACAAGGTGATTCTCGAATATGAAGGCGGCTGGCACGCCGGCATCGATGACGCGCTCTTCCTCATGGGGCAGTGCTATTACGGAAAGCGCGAATACGAGACCGCGATCGAGAAGCTTGATGCCCTGCTGCTGAACTATCCGGAATCCGGCCACGCGGCCGAAGCGCAATTCTACTCGGGCCTCTGCTATCAGCGGCTGCGCAATTTCGGCACCGCGAACCAGATCTTCGAGGCGCTGCTCGCCGCTCATCCGCGCTTCGAGCGCCGCGATGAGATCTATTACATCATGGCCGAAGGGCTGGAGTCCGCGGGAGAGCGCGACGCGGCGGTGGGGCAGTACGCGCGGATCCTGCGCGACTTCCCGAAGAGCAAGCAGAAGGAGAAGGCCCTGCAGCGGGTGAGCGAGATCCGCTTCGACGAGGGGCGCTTCGACAGCGCGCTGGTCGCGTATGCCGACCTCGCGCGCACGACGCAGGACGATCAGGTCTACATCGAAGCGCAATTCCGGCGTGGCGCGTGCCTCGTGCGACTGGGTCGCGGCGAGGAAGCGCTTGCCATCTACCAGCTCCTCTTGCCGGAGAATCCCGAAAAGGAGGACCTGGGTGCGCGCACCTGGCTCGCGATGGCCGACGCCTACAACCGTCTCGGGCGGCACGACGAGGCGCTCGAGAAGCTCGCGCTCGTCATCGAGAACTTTGAGAACCGCCAGCAGGCGATCGAAGCGAGCTACTCGATGGGCTACGCCTTCGAAGTCTACCTTCACAACTACGACGAAGCGGAGAAGGCGTATCAAAAGGCTTGTCAGGACCAGGGCCGCTCCGTGTTTCGGGACCAGGCGGCCCGGCGGCTGGAGAACCTGCGCAACATGAAGGAGCTCGCGACCGAGGGCGCGGCGGGCGACAGCAGTCGCGACGCGCGCGCCGTCGCCGCCTTGAAGGTCGCGGAATTCAGCCTGCTCGAAAGCCGCGATTCCACGACCGCGCTCGCGCAATACGCCAGCGTCCAGCGTGATTTTCCCGGGACGGAGGCGGCCCTGCGAGCGGCCTACGCGCGCGGCTGGATCCTGAGCCGCGAACCCGATTCCTCCGCCTCCGCGGTGGATGTGCTCGGGCAGCTGATCGAATCGAATCCCGGGTGTGGGCAGGCGGAAGGCGCCTTGACGCTGGTGACGAGCTTGGGCGCGCCCGATGAGCGGCGAAGCGCCTGGGAGTCGCTGGTCACCAAAGCCAAGGCGGTCACGCGCGCCCGGGAGGATTCGGTTGCGGCGGTCGAGAAGGCCCGGGCTGATTCCCTGCAAGCCGCGGGGGCGGCCCGCGCGGATTCCTTGAATGCGGCGATGCGACAGAAGGCGCTGGCCGATTCCCTCGCCGCCTCGCGGGGGGTTCCCGCCGATTCCTCGCTGCTGGTCGGACGCGCGAGGGTGCCCGGCGACTCCACCGGGGCCGCGCAAGGGCAGGCTCCGCCCAAGGGGCGCTTCCGCGATCCAAGACGCGAACGACGCTCCGAACGGGAATCGCTGGCGGCCGCTGATTCCTCCGTTGCCTCGCCCGGCCAGCCGGGCGGCGCGCCTCGCGATACCGTGATCGCCATCGGAGGCAGAGTTTTCGCCCCCGTGGACACCGTCCGCGCAACGGCCGTCGGAGCAGTCTCCGCGCAGGCGGACTCCGCGGAGTCGACGGCGATCTCCGCCGATTCCACGGGCGCCGTGCCGCCATTTCCCTCCGCTTCCCAGGATTCCTTGGGAGCGGAAGGGGAGAGCGCTCCTTGAGCGCGGCCGCCGGAGAGCGGTCCGGGCCGGCCGCGGCTTCGAGCGGCGCAATCCGGCCGGAGCCATCCTGCGACGCGGCGCAAGGTTCTCCGACGGCCGGCGCCGAGCCGCAACGATTCCGGGCCGGAATTCTCGAAAACCGCGCCGTTTCGTTGGACCTCTGGGAGATGACCCTCGCCGTTCCCGCCGCCTGGGGCCCTCCGTTACCCGGTCAATTCGTCTCGCTTGCCATTTCGCCGGGCCACACCGGAGGGCCGGAAGGTTCGCTGCTGCGGCGGCCCTTCAGCGTCGCCGGCTACGCGAAGGCCGGCGACCGCGCGCGCCTCTCGCTGCTCTACGCACCGGTGGGACGCGTGACCCATCGCATGGTCCTGCTCGAGCCAGGCACTTCCCTCGACACCCTCGGCCCTCTCGGTTGTCCCTTCCCCCTCGAATTCGAGGAGCCTGCCGCCCTGGTTGCCGGAGGCAGGGGAGTGGCACCGATTCTCTTCCTGGCCGACGAACTCACGAGAACGGGGCGCAGATGCGAGATCTTCTACGGCGCGAAGACGGCCTATCAGTTGCTGCCGCCCGAACGCTTTCATCCCGCGCCGGTGAGTCTGGCGACGGATGACGGGACGCGCGGGCGGAAAGGTCCCGTGGGCGAATTGCTCCACGAGGAAAGCGCGCGGGAGCGGCCGGGCGCGGTCTTCGCCTGCGGTCCCGAGCCGATGCTCGCCGCGCTCGCGCGTTGGGCGCTTGCGCGGGGAATCGATTGCCATGTGTCGGTGGAAGCGGTCTTCGGATGCGGTCTCGGCCTGTGCGGCGGGTGCGCCATCCCGGCGGCGGGCGAGAGGCGCGGATTCGTGTGGGCCTGCCGGGAGGGCCCGGTGATGGACGCGCGCGAAGTCGACTGGGACGCCTGGGATCACATGCATGCGCAGGATCGCGGTCGTCGCGACGGCGGCGGCGGCAGCCCGCCCGGGCGTGCGGGCAAGAGGGAGGCGCGGTGAGCCTCGACCTGACCGTGTCGCTGGGTGGGCTTTCCCTTGCCAATCCGGTCATGAATGCGTCGGGCACCTTCGGCTACGGCGGCGAATGGCCTCGGCTCTGCGAGACGGCGAGGCTCGGGGCCATCGTCACGAAGACTCTCACGCTCGCGCCGCGCGCCGGCAATCCGCCGCCCCGCTTGCACGAGACGGCGAGCGGGCTGATGAACTCGATCGGGCTCGAGAATGTCGGCGTGGACGCGTTCCTGCGCGACTATCTGCCCGGCATCAAGAAGCTCGGCCCGCGCGTGATCGCGAGCGTGGGCGGCGAGGCGCCTTCCGAGTACGCCCGCTGCGTGGAGCGCCTCGAAGACAGCGAATCCCCGCCCGACGCCTACGAGATCAACATCTCCTGTCCGAATGTCGCCGCGGGGGGGCTTTCCTTCGGCCGCTCGGAGACCGACAGCGCCCGCGTGGTGCGCGATGCGCGCGCGAAGACGCGCCGCCCGCTGTTCGTCAAGCTGACTCCCAATGTGACCGACATCGTCGCCATCGGGCGGGCGTGCGTGGCCGAAGGCGCCGACGGGTTGACCGCCGTCAACACCTTCCTCGGCATGGCGGTCGATGTGGATCGCGAGCGCCCCATCTTCGCGCGGGTCGGCGCGGGAGTGTCGGGGCCGGCGATCATGCCGCTCGCGCTTCATCGCGTGTACGAGCTCGCCCAGGCGCTGCCGGTGCCCTTGATCGGAGCGGGCGGCATCGCGACCGCGCGCGACGCGCTGGCCTTCCTGCTCGCGGGGGCGAGCGCGGTGCAGGTGGGGACCGCGACGCTTCGCGATCCGGCGCGGCCCGCGGCGCTCGTCGATGAGATCGCGCAGTTGCTCCAGGAAAAGCGCGCGCGGAGCGTGCGGGAAGTGATCGGCCGGCTTCATCGCGCTTCCCGCGCGGACCCCCCAGGACCGGAGGTGGCTGGATGACCGTGCGCGCAAGAGACCGGCTGGTGATCGCGCTCGACTACCCGAACCTCGCCGACGCGCTCGCGCTCGTGAAACGCGCGGGGCCCGAAGTGCTCTGGTACAAAGTGGGCCTCGAGCTTTTCACGGTGGCGGGGACCGAGGCGGTGCGGGCCCTGACCGGCGAAGGGAAGCGCGTCTTCCTCGACCTCAAGCTCCACGACATCCCGAACACCGTCGCCCGCGCCGCGGCGCGCGCGGCGTCGCTGGGAGCGAGCCTGATCGACCTCCACATCGCCGCCGGCGAGGAAGCGATGCGGATGGCCGCCGGCGCCGTGCGCGACGCCGTCCCCGCCGGAGAGGCGCCGCTCCTTCTCGGCGTCACCGTGCTCACCAGCGCCAAGCGCGCCGATTCGGGCGTGGAGATGGACGCGGACGCGCTGATGGCGGAGGTGGCCGCGCGGGCGGTGCGGGCGAAGCAGTGTGGATTGGGCGGAGTCGTCGCTCCGGTGGCCGCCCTTCCGGCGATTCAATCGCTGTGCCCCGGCTTTCCCGTCCTCACGCCCGGCATCCGGCCGGCCGGGGCGGCCAAGGGCGACCAGCAGTGGACCGCCACCCCCGGGCAGGCTGTTCGCGCGGGGGCCCGTTGGCTCGTCGTGGGCCGTCCCATCACGGCGGCGCCCGATCCGGCGCAGGCCGCGAGGGAGATCCTGGCCGAAATGGACGAGGCCTGAGGGACCGGTGGAGGAGCGGGAACCGGCGGCGGGCCGTGTTTGACCCCCCGGCGCGCGTGCGATAGCATCACCGATTCGTCGGCAGTCCGGCCGAGCGCATGGAAATGCTTTCCGGACATCTGGATGGCTGCAGTCGGAAGGGAGCGCTTGGATGCAACGCATCTGTGTCGTCGGCACGGGGTATGTCGGGCTCGTGACCGGAACCTGTCTCGCCGATTTCGGCAATCCCGTCGTGTGCGTCGACACCGACGCGGAGAAGATCGAGCAGCTTTCCCGAGGCCAGATCCCTTTCTACGAATTCAGCCTCCAGGAATTGGTCGACCGGAACCTGCGTGAGAAACGCCTTTCCTTCTCGACCGATGTCGCCCAGGCGATTCGGGGCGCCAAGGTGATCTTCATCGCGGTGGGCACGCCTTCGAACGCGCGCGGCGAAGCGGATTTGAGCCAGGTCTTCCAGGTCGCCCGCACGATCGCGGAGAATCTGGGCAGCCACAAGCTGGTCGTGCAGAAGAGCACCGTGCCGGTGGGCACGGGAGCGAAGATCAAGGCGATCATCGAGAAGCACCGGCTGGACAAGATCGACTTCGACGTCGCCTCGAATCCGGAATTCCTGCGCGAAGGCTCCGCGGTCGAAGACTTCATGCGCCCCGACCGCGTCGTCATCGGCACCTGGAACCGCCGCGCGGAAACGCTCCTCTCCGAGATCTATCGCCCGCTCTTCCTCAACGAGACGCCGATGGTGAAGACGAGCGTCGAGACGGCGGAGCTCATCAAGTACGCGGCCAACGCCTTCCTGGCCACGAAGATTTCCTACATCAACGAGATGTCGCTGCTGTGCGAGAAGGTGGGGGCCGACATCAAGGTGATCGCGCGCGGCATCGGCCTCGACCGGCGCATCGGGCCGAAGTTCCTGCACGCGGGGCCCGGGTACGGCGGTTCCTGTTTTCCCAAGGATACGCGCGCGCTGGCGAGCTTCTCGCGCGCGGCGGGCTTCCGCTTCTCGATCGTCGAGGCGACGATCGCGGCCAACAAGCGCCAGCGCCAGGAGCTCATCGGCCGCGCAGTCGCGATGCTCGGCGAGACGGAAGGCAAGGAGGCGGCGGTGCTCGGCCTTTCGTTCAAGCCGCAGACCGACGACTTGCGCGAGAGCTTTTCGCTCGAGCTCATCCCGGCGCTTCAGCGCAGCGGAGCGAAGGTGCGGGCCTTCGATCCGGTCGCGATGGATGCGGCCGCGCGCCTGCTGAAGAATGTGACCTTCTGCGCCGACGCCTACCGGGCGGCCGCGGGGGCGGACCTGCTGGTTCTCGCGACGGAGTGGAACGAATTTCGCATGCTCGATCTGCGCAAGCTGCGCCGCTTGATGCGCACTCCGAACCTCGTCGACTGCCGGAACATCTACGATCCGGAACGCATGGACGAGCTCGGCTTCCGTTACGCCGGCATCGGCCGGGGGATCCACCTGTTGCGCCAGGGCGCCCGCAAGGAGAAGAAGCCATGATCGAAGGCGTGGCGGTGAAGGCTTTGCGCCTGATTCCCGACGAGCGCGGGTACCTGATGGAGATCCTGCGCAACGACGACGCGTTCTTCGAGAAGTTCGGCCAGGCGTATCTCAGCGTGGCCTATCCCGGAGTCGTGAAGGGCTGGCACTATCACCAGCGACAGACCGATCACATGACGGTGGTGAGCGGGATGGCGAAGATCGTGCTCTACGACAGGCGCGCCGGCTCGGCCACGCACGGGGAGGTGATGGAGCTCTTCGTCGGCGAGCGCAACCCCGCGCTCGTGCGCATTCCTCCCGGCGTCTGCCATGGCATGAAGGCGATCGGCACCGCGCCCGCGTTCATGATCAACATTCCCGATCGCGTCTACGAGTACGAGCATCCCGACGAATACCGCCTGCCTCCGCACGGATCGGAGATTCCGTACGACTGGAGCCGCAAGGATGGATAGAGAGGCGCGCATTGCGACCGGCCGGTATCTCGTGACCGGAGGGGCGGGCTTCATCGGCAGCGCCTTCGTGCGCCACTTGCGCCGGGCCCATCCCCAGGCGCGCGTCACCGTGCTCGACAAGCTGACCTACGCCGGCAATCCCGCCAACCTCGCCGGCTGCGAGGGGACCCCCGGATACGAATTCGTGCGCGGCGACATCGCCGACCGGGCGCTCGTCGCCGAGATCATCGCCCGCGGATACGACTGGGTGCTGAATTTCGCGGCCGAGACGCATGTCGATCGTTCGATCGGCGATCCGGGCAGCTTCGTGCAGACCGATGTCTACGGGGTCTACGCGCTGCTCGAGGCGGTGCGCCAGGCGGGCGTCTCGCGCTTCGTGCAGGTTTCGACCGACGAGGTCTACGGGGAAGTGCTGGGCGAGCCCGTGGACGAAGCGGCGCCGCTTCTGCCGCGCAATCCCTACGCGGCCAGCAAGGCGGGCGGCGACCGCCTCGCGTACGCCTATCACGCGACCTACGGGCTGCCGGTGATCGTCACGCGCTGCTGCAACAACTACGGGCCGCACCAATATCCCGAGAAGCTGATCCCGCTCTTCGTGACCAATGCGATGGAGGACCGTCCTCTGCCGGTGTACGGAAGCGGAAAGAACCGGCGCGATTGGATCCATGTGCAGGACCATGTCGAGGCGCTGTTCGCGTTGCTCGCAGCCGAGGACATCGAAGGGGAAGTCTTCAACATCGGCGCGACCGAAGAACGCGATGTCCTCTCGATTGCGGCCGAAATCCTGAAGGCGCTCGGCAAGCCCGAGGAACTCGTCTCGCATGTGGTCGACCGCCCCGGCCACGACCGGCGCTACGCGGTGGACTGGTCGAAGCTGGCGGCCCGAACCGGCTGGCGCCCGAGGATCCCATTCGACGAAGGGATCGCTTCCACGGTCCGCTGGTATCGGGAGCACGAGGGCTGGTGGCGGCCGCTCAAATCCGGCGAATTCTGGGAATTCTACCGGCGCAACTACAGGTTCCTTGACGGGCGCTCAGAAGAGCGGGAAATTCGTTGAGCCACGGAGTCCATCAGAGGGAAGCGAGGATTCGGGAAGCGCCGGCGCAGCGGAAGGCCGGAATGCGAGGCGCGCGGGCTTGATCGCGCGGACGGCGCAAGCGGGCGGCCCGCGATCGCCAAACGCCATACGATGGGGAGCGAGTCGATGAGAGTCGTGGTCACGGGGGGCGCCGGGTTCATCGGCTCCCATCTGGTCGAGGCCCTGCTCGCCCGTGGCGACACCGTCACGGTGATCGACAACCTCTCGTCGGGACGGCACGGGAACCTCTCCGCGGTCCGCGACCATCCGGGGCTGACCTTCCTCCAGGCCGATGTCCGCGACAGCCGCGCGCTCGGCCAGGCTTTCGACGGCGCGGAGGCGGCCTTTCACCTCGCCGCGCATGTCGGCGTGCGGCGCATCCTGCGCCATTCGGTGGCGAGCCTCCTCAACAATGTGCAGGGAACGGTCACGGTTCTCGATCAGGCGGCCCGCTCGCGCACCCGGCTGCTGCTCTTCTCGAGCTCGGAGGTGTACGGAAAGGGCCGCGGCGAGCTGCTCGATGAGCGCGACGACCTTGCGATCGGCGCGCCCAGCGTAGTGCGCTGGTCCTACGCGGTCGGCAAGGCGGTGGACGAGGCGCTCGCCCTCGCGTACCACGCCGAGCAGGGCCTGCCGGTCACCGTGCTGCGCTGCTTCAACACCTGCGGCCCGCGCCAGACGGACCGCTACGGCATGGTGCTGCCGACTTTCATTCGCCAGGCCCTCGCGGGGGCGCCCCTGACGGTGCACGGCGACGGCCGCCAGACGCGCTGCTTCTCCTATGTCGGCGATGTCGTGCGGGGCGCGCTCATGCTGCACGATTCTCCCTCCACGCTGGGGGAGATCTTCAATGTCGGGAACGACGAGGAAGTCTCGATTCTCGATCTCGCGCGCAGAACGGTCGAGTTGACCAGGAGCCGCTCGCGAATTCAGGTCGTCCCGTACGAGCATGTCTTCGGCGCGACCTTCGAAGACATCCGCCGTCGCGTTCCCTCGCTCGGCAAGATCCGCGCCTTCGTGGGCTACGAGCCGCGCATCGGCCTGGACGAGCTCTTGCGCATCACGATCGCGAGCCTGCGCTCGGGGGGCGCCGCCCGCCCCGCCACGGGCGCCTCCACACCTGCGCGGGGCGCGCAGGCCTGATGCCGTCGAGGCATGGATGAGCCTCTGGAGCCTCTGGTCGCTTCTGCCCCTCCTGACCGCCTTCTTCTCCGCGCTGCTCGTCGCACCCGCTTTCATCGCTCTCGCACGCATGCGGGGGTGGACCTCCCGGCGCGACGCGGGCCGCGCGGGCCCGGGCGGGGTCGCGATCTCCGGCGGGCTCGTCCTGGCGGTCGCGATCGCCGCCGGCGGCGGCGTCGCGGCGGCGCTGGATGCCGGCGGTTTTCTCGCGATGGTGCCGATTCCCATCCGTGAGGCGGCGCGACCCGTTGATCTTGCGCCCGCCCATCTCTGGAAACTCGGCTCGCTCCTGCTTCTCATCGCCGGATTCGGGGCGATCGGCTGGTGGGACGATCGCAAGCCGCGCTCTCCCGCCGTGCGCCTGATCGCTGAGGGATGCGTCGCGTTGCTGGTGTCCGGGTTGATCACCAGCCGGGCGGGATCGCTCGTCTCCAGTCATGCGGGTTCGCTCCTCTCCAGCCAGGCGCTCGCGCTCGTCTTTCCTGCCGGCGCCATCGTCGCGGGGGCGAATGCCTTCAACCTGGCGGACAATGCCGACGGCCTGGCTGCCGGCGCGGGCGCGCTCACCTTTGCCGCCCTCGCTTTGGCGGGAGTCTTCCTGGCACCGCTCTTTGCCCTCGTCGCCGCCGCCCTGGCCGGGTTCTGGTTCTGGAACCGCCCGCCCGCCCGGATCTACCTGGGCGATCACGGGGCCTTGCCCTTGGGAGGATTGATGGGGCTGGGGCTGTGGTTCCTCGTCGGCTGGATGTGGCGCTTGAGGGCGGCGGACTCCATCAGCCCGGCGATCTGCGTGGCTCTTTGTGCGGTGCTCTGCGGCGGTTACCTCCTCTTGGACCCATGCTGGACCGTGGCGCGGCGGATCGTTCGAGGGAGAGCCCCCTGGGTGGGCGGAACCGACCATCCTTCGCACGATTGGGCGGCGGCTTTCGGGGCATGGCCTCCCGCGCTGTCTCTGCTGCTCGCGTGGCATGGTCTGTCGGCCGCGGCCGCTCTGGCGGTCGTCCACGAGCTTGCCCCCGCCTGGCTTGCGCCCGCGGCGGCTGTCGGGTGGTCGGCGATTCTGGCCGGGGGAGCGCTTTGCGGGCGCCCGCGTTGACCCCTCCAACGGCGTGTGCTAGGTTGGCAACTTCAGGATACGCTTGCGATTGGGTGCGCCCAGTCGATCGAGCGCCTCGCTGCCGGGGCGGCCGAGCGTGGAACGGGGACGGAGACGGTGGAGGGCAAAATGCAGAACATCCGAGCCGGCGTGCTGGATGTCGAGTCCGGCCACCTGCACGCCGCCTGGCTGGAGGCCCGCCTGCGCGAGCGCTGGCCGGATATCCAGGTGGAGATCAAGTGGTTTCCCGCCCGCCCGCGCCGCAAGGGAAAGGGCTCGACGGGCAGGGAGATTCCGATCCGCGAGTTCTTTTCCGAGCCGATCTATCATGCCCTCCTGCGCGATGAAATCGACGTCGGCTTGCATCGCATGAAAGACCTCCCCGCGCCGTTGCCTCCCCGCACGCGCCTCGTGGCCATCACGGAGAGAAAGACGCCGCTCGATGTTCTAGTCACCAAGGGCGGATCGATCCTGGACGAGCTTCCCGAGGGAGCGAGAATCGGCGTCAGCAGCCGGCGGCGCGAAGCGCAGCTCAACCGCTATCGATCCGACCTCAAGGTCGAGTTCGTCGTCGGAAGCTTGTCGGAGCGCATCCGCATGGTGGAGGAGGGCAGGCTGCAGGGCATCGTCGTCGCTGCGGCGGGAATCGAATGGCGCGGGTGGCAGGATCGCGTCGCTGAAGTGTTCACCGCGCATGTCTGCTTGCCGGCGGTCGGACAGGCCGCGCTCGGGATTCTGGCGTGCGAGGGCGAGAAAACGAAGCTCGCGGAGCCGCTGCGCTTCCTCGACGATCCGCTGGCCCGCACGGAGATCGAGGCGGAGCGGGCCTGCTACGAGGCGTTGGGGGCCTGGGAAGGCTCTCCGGTGGGAGGGCTCGCCCGGGTGAAAGGCGATATCCTGCGCATCGACGGGTGCGTCTGTTCCCTGGATGGAAGCGAGATCCTGCGCGACTGGGCCGAAGGATTCCCTGAGGACCCATTGCGCACGGGGGAGCGTCTGGCGAAGAAGCTCCTCGATCAAGGCGCGGGGGAAATGCTCCTGCGCGCGCGCGAACAGGCCGGCATCGCATGAGCCGCACGGAGACGCGAAACTTCTCATGTACGATTTGAAATTCGTGCGAGAACACGAAGAGGAAATCCGGCGGGCCATCGCGGAGAAGGGCGAGTCGGCCGATCTCGAAGGCATTCTCGAGCGGGACCGGCGGCGGCGCGAATGGCTGGTGGAAGTCGAGAAGCTGAAGGCGGAACGAAACCGGGTTTCGCAGGAGATCGGACGGGCGAAAGCGTCCGGCGCGGATGTGAGCGCTCCGATCGAGAACATGCGCGCGGTCGGAGAGCGCATCCAGGCGCTCGACGCGCAGGTGCGCGCGATCGAAGAGGAGATCGAGGGGCTGGTCGCGTGGCTGCCCAATCTTCCGCATGCCTCGGTGCCGAGGGGCGATGAGTCGGCGAACCGGGTCGTGCGCACCTGGGGAGAGCCGCGCCGCGAGGAAGGGCTGCGCGATCACCTCGAGATCGGGGCGCAGCTCGGGATCCTCGACATCGTCTCGGCCGCGGAGCTGAGCGGCACCGGATTCGCCGCCTTCCTGGGCATGGGAGCGCGTCTCGAGCGCGCGCTGATCAACTTCATGCTCGACCGCCACGCCGCAGCGGGGTACTGCGAGATGCGCGTGCCCTACGCGACCCGCGGGACCGCGCTCTTCGGATGCGGGCAGTTGCCGAAGCTGGCCGAGGACATGTACGCGCTGGCGGGCGAGGACCTCTACCTCATCCCGACGGGCGAAGTGCCCTTGACCAACTACCTGCGCGGCGCGTCGCTGCGCGAAGCGGACCTTCCCGTGCGCTTCGTCGCCTACACGCCCTGTTTCCGCAAAGAGGCGGGGGCCCACGGGAAGCAGACCCATGGGCTCATCCGGCTGCATCAGTTCGACAAGGTCGAGCTGGTGAAGCTCGTGCATCCCGAGCGTTCGTACGAGGAGCTCGAATTGCTCACCCAGGATGCGGAAGGCGTCTTGCAGGCGCTCGGACTGCCGTACCGCGTGCTTCTGCTCGCCTCGGGCGATCTCAGCTTCGCGGCGGCCAAGTGCTACGATCTCGAGCTCTGGGCGCCGGGCGAGGGCCGCTGGCTGGAAGTCTCCTCGTGCAGCAACTTCGAAGACTTCCAGGCGCGGCGGATCGGTTTGCGGTATCGTGACGGACAAGGGCGCCTGCGTCATGTGCACACCCTGAATGGATCGGGAGTCGCGCTGCCGCGGCTCACCGTCGCGTTGCTGGAGCACTATCAGCGCGCCGACGGAGGAGTGGATGTTCCCGAAGCGCTGCGCGAGTACCTGCAAGGGCGCGCGACGCTGATGCCCGGGCCGGGCGTGTGAGGAAGAGGAGCGCATGCCGTTTTCCCGCTCCAGCCTGCCCACTTTGCTGAGGGCCTATCTCTTCCTCGGAAGCTTCGTCCTGATCGCGGTCGCGTTCGCCTATTCGTACAGCTGGGTGCGCAAGGTCAATCGCGAGTCGCAAGCGGTCTCGCAGCTGCTCGCGCGCTTCGTCGCGGCGAGCGCTCTCGAGGCCACCGGGAATCCCGAGTTGCGCACGCTCTTCTCGGAGGTCATCCGTCCGAGCGATCTGCCCATCGTCCTCACCGACCGCGCCGGCCGTCCCTTCGTGTGGCACAACATCGGCATCGATCCCGACGCGATCGACATCGAGACGATCTCGCAGTGGAACGCGAGCAAGGAGCCTCCGCCGGTGCTGCGCCGCGTGCTGGACAAGGTGCGCCAGTTCGACGAGGCCAACGAGCCGATTCCGATCTACGCCGCCGACCACACCCGCGCCTTTGGACTCGTTCATTACGGGGAACGCAAGCTCGCGAGCGAGCTGCGCTACATTCCTCTCATGCAGCTCGGGGTGCTCTTCGTCTTCATCGCCCTGGGCTACATGGGCTACCGCTCGATGAAGACGAGCGAGCAGAGGGCGATCTGGATCGGCCTCGCCAAGGAGACGGCCCACCAACTCGGCTCGCCGATTTCCTCGCTGCTCGGTTGGGTGGAATTGGCGCGCGAGCGCGTTTCGCAGGCGGAGGATCAAGCCGGGTCCGGGAAACCCGCTTCCCCCGCGGATGCGGTTGCGCGGGGAAGCGCCGCGGGGGGCGCGCCGGAAGCGGGCCGCGCCGATGAAGGCAGCGGCGTCCTGGCGGCGGCGGGTCCGCGCCTGATCCGGCTGCCGGCCGAATTCCTCCAGGAAGTGCTGAACGAGATGGAAGACGACGCGGACCGCTTGAACAAGGTGGCCAAGCGGTTCAGCCAGGTGGGCTCGGCGCCCAATCTCAACATGACCGACATCGTGCCCATCGTGAGCTCCGCCGTCCGGTATTTCCGCCGCCGGCTGCCGCACTTGAAGAAGGAGGTCGAGATCCGCGAGCTCTACGAGATGGTTCCGCAGGTGAGCCTGAACGAAGAGCTGATCGAGTGGGTGGTCGAGAACATCTTGAAGAACGCGGTCGACGCGACCGGCTCGCGCGGCACGGTGAAGGTCGAGGTCGTCCATCGTCACGAGACCGAATGCGTGGAAGTGCGGGTGAGCGATGAGGGGCAGGGAATGACGGCGGCGCAGGCGCGCCAGGTTTTCTCGCCCGGATATACGACGAAGAGCCGCGGCTGGGGGCTCGGCCTCACGCTCGCCAAGCGCATCGTCGAGGACTACCACGGCGGCCGCATCTGGATCGAGCACACGGAAGTGGGCAAAGGCACGGTCTTCGTGATGTCGTTCCCGGCCTAGGATTCTTGCGCTTCCCGCCACCAAACGAAGGCGAGCATGGATCGACGACTCCGGCGGATCCTGTGGGTCGATGACGAGATCGACCTCTTGCGTCCGCACATCCTCTATCTGGAAGGCAAGGGCTATCAGGTCACGCCCGTCTCCAACGGCTACGACGCGCTCGAGCTGGCCGATCGCGAGCGCTTCGATCTCCTCCTGCTCGACGAGATGATGCCCGGCATGGGAGGGCTGGCCGTGCTCGAGGCGATCAAGGAGCGCCATCCCGAGCTCTCGGTGATCATGATCACGAAGAGCGAGGAAGAGCACATCATGAACGAGGCGCTCGGGCGCAAGATCGCCGACTACCTCATCAAGCCGGTGAACCCGAGCCAGATTTTTCTCGCCTGCAAGAAGATCTTCGAGGCGCCTTCGCTCGAGCGCGGCACGGCCGTGCGCGACTTCGTGCGCCAGCTGGAGTTCGAGCGCGGCGCTCCTCTGGCCGGCTTCTCCTGGTCGGATTGGAGTGCCGCGTACATGCGGGCGGCGCGCTGGGGCCTGGAGCTCGAGGCGATCGAGGAGACGGACCTGCAGGACGCCCATCGCGCGCAACTCGACGAATTCAATCGCCACTTCGCCCGCTTCGTCAGCGAGGGCTATCGGGAATGGGTCGCAGCGCCCGCGAGCGGCCGTCCGCTCTTCTCTCCCGAGATTGTCCCCGCGCGCATCGCGCCTCTCCTGCAGGGCGGCGGGCGCGCGGCCTTGATCGTGATCGATTGCCTGCGCATGGATCAATGGCTCGTCTTCGCGCCGCTGCTCGCGAGAGACTTCCGCGTGACCACCGAGGCGGCCTGCTCGATTCTTCCGACCGCGACCCCCTACTCGCGCAACGCGATCTTCAGCGGACTCTACCCGCGCGAAATCGCCTCGCGGTTCCCCGATTTCTGGCAGGAGGCGCAGATCGACGAGACCGGCAAGAACCGCTTCGAGCGCGAGCTCCTGGCGCGCCTGCTCGCCCGCCACGGCGTCGCCGAGCAGCGCATCCAGTACGCGAAGATCGCTTCCCGCCCGGACGCGGAAGAGCTCGGGCGGCGGATGGGCAGCATGGCCGACTGCGATCTCGTCGCGCTCGTCTTCACCTTCGTCGACACCGTCACCCACGGGCGCGGCCGCGACGCGATCCTGGCCGAGTTCGCGCACGATGCCGCCGGGCTGCGCGCCCACCTGGGCACCTGGTTCGAGCGCTCGGTCTTGCGCGAGGCGATTCGCGAGATGGGGCGCCAGAAGCGCACCGTGATCGTCACCACGGATCACGGCAATGTGCAGGTCCGCCGGCCCGCCCGCGTGCGCGCCGACCGCCACGCCTCCTCGGGCGTGCGCTTCAAGTTCGGGAAGGCCTTGCGCGCGGAATCGGATCAGGCCCTGCTCGTCGAGGACCCGCGCGCGTTCGGGCTTCCGGCGGGCGGGCTGCTGAAGACCTATCTCTTCGCGCGCGAGGATTACTTCCTCATCTATCCGACGAATCAACATTCGTACGAGCGGCTTCTGCGCGAGAGCTTTCAGCACGGCGGAATCTCGCTGGAGGAGATGGTCGTGCCCCTCGCGACCCTTCTCCCCATGTGAGGGAGCGAGCGACGCATGCCCGGAAGGATCGTCTTTCACAGCGATGGAGAGGGACGCACGGCGGACCTCGCCGCGCGGCTCGCGGCCTGTCTGTCGGCCGGGGATGTGGTCGCGCTCACAGGGGATTTGGGAACCGGCAAGACGCGCTTCGTCGAAGCCGCCGCGCGCGCGCTTGGCTACGGGGGGCGGGTGCGCTCGCCAAGCTTCACGCTGCTGCATGTCTACCGCGCCCGCCTGGCCCTCTATCACTTCGATCTGTACCGCTGGACGCCCGACGATCGAGAAGCGGAACGGGCCGAGTGGGAGGAATACCTGGAAGGAGACGGCGTCACCTTCCTGGAGTGGGCCGAGCGGTGGGGCGGAGAACTTCCCGAGCGCACGGTCCACATCCGCCTGTTTCACGAAGGGGAATGCCGGCGCCGGATCGAGATCACGGGGCCGGAGGAGAAGCTGGAGAAGCTGCGCGAGGTTGAGGGCGCTTCCTGACGAAGGGTGGATCTCTTGTCCGATCGTGAATGCCGAGAGGTCGTCCTGGGAATCGACACCTCCGCGATCTTGGGAGGTGTGGCCCTGGCCGCGGGCAGCCGGCTGCTGGCGGAAGCCCGGGTGGACGCCCGCGCGGCGGCGAGCGAGCGGATCCTTCCCCAAATCGATCGGCTTCTCTCGGATTTGGGGCTCGCCCGCGATTCGATCGGCAGAATCGGGGTCGTGATCGGCCCCGGCTCCTTCACCGGGGTTCGCGTGGGCCTGGCGACGGCCAAGGGACTGGCCGAGGGGCTGGAGGCGGGAGTGGTGCCGATTTCCTCGGTGGAAGCCCGCGCGTTTGCTTCGGGGGCGGAGGGACGCGCCGTGTTGGTGCTGACCGCTCCCCGCCAGGGGGAAGTATTCTGCGGCGCCGGGTGGCGGGAAGGCGTCCGCTTTCACTGGATTCTCCCGCCGGCTTCGAGGCCCCTCGACGATGCCGCCTGGGTGCTGGAAGCGGTCGCGGGCGCCGTCGATCGCGCCATGGCGCCGCTCTTGTGCGTGGGCGACGGCGCGGGCGCCCTGCTCGGGAGCAAGGCGGCGCGAGAAGCGGGCGAGCGCCTGGTCGTGCTCGCGCGCGCGGCGGCTTCGGCCGTTCCCGGGGCGGCAGCCCTGCTCGCCGCCGAAGCGGGCGCTTCCTCGCTCTTGAACGGAAGGGACTTGGATTCTCTGGTCCCCGTCTACTTGCGCGGGGCGGCGGCCAGGAGGCCAAAAGCGGGCTAGACGCGCTGTTGCGGACACCCGTCGGGGACGAGGAAAGGGAAAGGACTCTGTGAGCACGCCGGGTGGCCGCGAGTGGGAGATCCGCTTGATGGAGATCGAGGATCTCGACAGCGTGCTCGCGCTCGAGGAGGCGACCTTCGGCGACCCGTGGCACCGCGAGGCCTTCCTTGCCGAGATCGCCGGCTCTCCGCATGTCCGTTGGCCGCTCGTGGCGATCGGCGAGCGTGGGCTGGCGGGATACATCGTCGCGTGGTTCATCTCCGACGAGACCCAGGTCGCGAACCTGGCCGTGGCTCCCACGAAGCGGCGGCGCGGCCTCGCCCGCATCCTGCTCGATCGCGTTCTGGAAGAGGCGCGCGCGCGCGGTTGCGTGCATGTCCACTTGGAGGTGCGCCCTTCGAACACTCCGGCGCGCTCGCTCTATCGCAGCTTCGGCTTCCGGCCGGTGGGCCGGCGGCGGCACTACTATGCGGACACGGGGGAGGACGCCCTCGTCATGCGGCTGGACCTGGCGCCCGATCTGCCTCACTCTGGGTGACGCGAAAGGAGGCCTCGTGTCCTGGCTGCGCAAGAAGGCGATCGCCCCGCCGAGCGTGGCGAACCGCAAGGAGACGCCCGACGGCGTGTGGGTGAAGTGCGCCGGTTGCGGAGAGATCCTCTACCGCAAAGAGCTCGAGCGGAACTTGTGGATCTGCGCGCATTGCGGCGGGCACTTCCGCATGGCGGCATCCGAGTACATCCGCATTCTTGCCGATGAGGGCAGCTTCGAGGAGCTCTTCCGCGACGTCGTTCCGACCGATCCGCTGCGCTTTCGAGACACCCGCGGTCCCTACGCCGAGAAGATGGCGCGGGCGCAGGCGGGAGACGCGGGCCGGGAGGCGGTCGTGACCGGGCGCGCGCGCATCGAGGCGATCGCGGTCGCGTTGGGGGTCATGGACTTCCATTTTCTGGGCGGCAGCATGGGATCGGTGGTGGGCGAGCGGGTCGCGCGCTTGACCGCGCTCGCACGCGTCGAGCGCCTGCCCCTGGTGATCGTCTCGAGCTCGGGCGGGGCGCGGATGCAGGAAGGCATCCTCTCGCTCATGCAGATGGCCAAGACCTGCGCGGAGCTCGCCCGCCTGCAGGAGGCGCGCGTGCCCTTCATCTCGGTGCTCGCCGATCCCACCACCGGCGGGGTGAGCGCGAGCTTCGCGATGCTGGGAGATGTGATCGTGGCGGAGCCGGCGGCCTTGATCGGATTCGCGGGGCCGCGGGTGATTCGCGAGACGATCGGCCAGGAGCTTCCGGCCGGCTTTCAGCGTTCCGAGTTCCTCCTCGAGCACGGCTTCGTCGATGCCATCGTGGCGCGCAGCGAAATGCGCGCCTTTCTGGGCACGCTTCTGCGCCACTTTCTCGACAGCCCCTGTCTGCGCGCTGCGGAGAAGAGTCGCGCCGCGCGCTCGAAAGGCGCAGCTGCCGCGGCGTCTCGCCCGGAAGATCGCGGCGTGAGAGGCGGACGCGGCGGCCCCGATGCCGGGGCCCTGGAAGCGGAACCGATGATCGGCCTTCGCAACGGATCTCGCCCGCAATGACCTATTCCCAGGCGATCTCCTATCTCTACGCGCTGGAGCATGGGAGCGTGAAGCTCGGCCTCGAGCGCATTCAAGCGGCGGTGGAGGCGCGCGGACATCCCGAACGGCGTTACGCTTGCGTGCATGTGGCCGGCACCAACGGCAAGGGTTCGACCTGTGCGCTGATCGCCTCGATTCTCGCCGCCTCCGGCTATCGCACGGGACTCTTCACTTCGCCGCACCTGCTCGATTTTCGCGAACGCCTGCGCGTCGACGGGGCGATGGCCGCGCGCGAAGAGATCGTGTCGTGGACGGTGCGCTTGCGCCCGCTCATCGAGCGGCTGAAGCTCTCCTTTTTCGAGGCGACCACGCTGCTCGCGTTCGAGATCTTCGCGGCCCATCGCGTGGACCTCGCCGTGATCGAAGTGGGCATGGGAGGGCGGCTCGATTCCACGAATGTCGTTCGCCCCGCGTTGGCCGTGATCACGGGAATCGATCTCGATCACACCCAATCGCTGGGCGCGACCCGCGTGCGCATCGCCGGGGAGAAGGCGGGCATCATCAAGCGCAACACTCCCGTGCTGCTCGGTCCCTGCACGCCCGCGGTTCGCAGGGTCTTCCGCGATCGCGCGGAAGTTCTGGGAGCGCCGCTCATCCTGCGAGAGAGACGCGCGCGCGCCCGGCAGATCTCTTCGGACCCGCGCGGAGTCCGCTATGTGCGCGACGCGCAGGATGGCGCGGACGGCGGCGAACGGCGGCTCCTGATCAGAGGCGTTCATCAAGTCGACAACGCGCTTCTCGCGGAGGAGGCGGCGGTCCTGCTGGCCGGGCAAGGCTGGCAGATCCCGCTCGCCGAGCGACGGCGAGGCCTCGCCTCGGGCCGCTGGCCCGGGCGCTTCCATCCGGTCGTGCGGCGGGGCCGGCCGCCCGTCGTGTTCGATGTGGCGCACAATCCCCAGGGGAGCGCGTGTCTCGCGGACACCTGGCAGCGCTGGATGCCGCGGCGGGAGCCGCGATTGATACTCGGAATGCTGGGCGACAAGGATCAGGTTTCGTTCCTCCGAAACCTGCGCGCCCTGACGGGCGAGGTGCGCTTGGTGGCGTTGGATTCTCCGCGCGCGGGGTCGGTCGAGGCGCTGGCAAGAGCCGCCAGGCGCGCGGGAATGCGCCCGGCGGTGGCGCGATCGATGCGCGAGGCGATCGAGGAAGCTTCCCGGCAAGGCGGGCCGCTGCTCGTCACCGGTTCGTTCCTCACGGTGGAAGCGGGCATGCGGGCGCTTGGGATGCGGCCGGCCGCGCGCCTGTTCCCTCCCGCGCGGCCGCGAGGGCGGGGGGAAGCGCGAACTCCAGCGCCGGCACCGGCGCGCATGAGCAAGGCAAGGGCATGACCACGAGATCCATCCTCGGAATCGACATCGGCGGCACGGCGGTCAAGATCGGCCTCGTGAGAGCGTCGGGCGAAATCGTCGCCGATCTCCAGATGCCGACTCCGGTCGAGCAATCGCAGGAAGAGGCGGTGCGGATTCTGGGGCGATCCCTGCGCGACTTCCTCGCCGGCCGCGATATTGCCGCCGCCGGCGCCGGCTGCGCGGGCCTGGTCAGCGGGCACGCAGGCGTCGTGCATGTCTCTCCCAACCTGCCCACCTGGAAAGACGCGCCGCTCGGCCCGCTTCTTCAGCAGGAACTGAAGCGGCCGGTGTTCGTTCTCAATGATGCCAATGCCTTCGCCCTGGCCGAGGCGAGAGCGGGCGCGGGCCGCGGCTGCTCCCCGGTCGTCGCCATCACCCTGGGAACGGGTGTCGGCGGGGCGGTCGTGATCGACGGGCGGCTCGCGGACGGATTCCATGGCTTCGGAGGGGAGATCGGCCACATGTCCCTGGCTTGGGACGGCCCGCAGTGCCCTTGCGGCAACCGGGGATGCCTGGAGCTCTATGTGGGGCGCCGGGGCCTCGTCTCGGCTTACCTCGCCCGCACCCGAGAGAGCGGTTCGGAGACGACCGGCCTTTCCCGCCTCTCGGAATCGGAGAGCCGCGATCCGGAAGCGCTCGAGCCGCACACGCTGGCCGAGGCGGCCGAAGCCGGCGACCCGGTCGCGCGAGGGGTCTTCGAACGCGCGGGGGTGATCCTGGGCGTGGCCCTTGCGAACCTGTCCAATCTCATCGACCCGGAGATCTTCGTGATTGGAGGAGGAGTCGCTCAGGCGGGCGACCTGCTCTTCGAGCCCGCGCGCCGGTCCCTGGCCGCCCGGGCGATGATGGGGGCGGGGCGTGTGGCTCCTGTCGTGCCGGCGGCTCTCGGGGTGCGAGCGGGCCTGCTCGGCGCCGCCTTCCATGCGCTGGACCAGGTGCAGCGGGCCTCGCGGGAGGGCCACCGGTGAGCGCGCGGCCAGGAAGTCGATTCCTGCCTTCCCAGGCGGGCCGGGCGGCGCGCTTCTCGCGATTCCGCGCTCGAACGCTCGTTGCTTGCCTTGCCGTGGCCGCATGGGCGGTCGTGATGCCGGCCGGCGCCGCGATCGCGCAGGAGCGCGAGGCCGGCCCGCCGCAACCACAGGAGGGCGCCGCGCCGCCGGTCTCCTCCCCGGCCCCCGCTGCGCCCGCCGGAGGGTCCTCCGTTCTCCTCAGCGGCCGCACGGCCGAGGGCATCTGGCGCATCTCGGGCGCAAGCCTGAGCGGCACCTTCGATGGGCCCTTGACGATCGATTCCGTCGAGGTCCAGCACGGCGCCATGCGCTTGCGCGCATTGCGCGGAGTGTGGATTCCCCAGAGCGAGATGGTGCAGTTGCAGGGCGCCGTCTCGATCCGCGATTCGGTGCGCACGCTGTGGGCCGAGCGCGGCATCTACTATCGCGCGCTTCAGCAACTCGAGCTCGAAGAGAATGTGCGCGGTGACGGCCCCGAGGGACAGATCTTCGCCGACCGGCTCCACTACGATCGCGCGCAGAAGAAACTCGTCATGAACGGGGCGGTCCGGTTGATGGAAGAGGGGCGTCGCATCTTCAGCTCATGGCTGAACTACGATCTGGCCGATTCCTCCGGCCGGGCGGGCGAGCCGGTCACGATTCAGACCGATGCCGACAGCGTGGAGATCCGCGGGCGGATCGCGCTCTACGATCGCGCCGCGGGAATCCTCACCGTGCTCGGCAACTCGCAAGAGCGCCCCACTCTCGAGCGCGATTTCGGCGAACTCTCGGAAAAGCTCGTCGTCACCGCGGACACGATGTCGATGGGCACCGAGAAGCACGAGGGCGAGGCGCGCGGAAATGTGACGGTCACCTACGAAGGGGCCGAAGCGGCCTGCGCGCGCGCGATCTTTCTATTGCAGAGCGATCGCATCCTCCTCACCGGCGAGCCCTCGGTCTGGGACCAGGAAGGCGTGATCGAGGGTGACAGCATGGCGGTGCAGCTGCGCGAAGGACGCGCCGACCGCCTGGTCGTGTGGGGACGCGCGCGCTCGGAATACCAGCCCTCCGCGCATCCCGCCGAGCGCTACTTCGCGGTGGGCGACACGCTGACGGCCTATCTCCAGGGCGGGCGCGTGCGCAGCGTCGTGCTGGATGGAAAGGCGGAAGCGCTCTACTTGCCCCCACCCGATGCGCGCGACGACGGAACGGGCCTGAACTGGACCCGCGCCGCGCGCCTGCGAATCGGATTCGGAGAAGAAGGGGCGGAGGGAGTGCAGTTCGAAGGACAGACCGAGGGCCTGTATGTGCCCCCCTCCAAGACGGCGGGCGAGGCGGACGGGGAAGCGAAGGCCGGGGCGGACAGCGCGGAGGCTGACGAGCCGCCGGCGGCAGGCGGCGAGTCCGAAGGGGGCGCGCTCGCGGAAGGCGGCGAGTCCGCAGGGGGCGCTGTCGAGTCTTCCGCCGGCGACAGCCCGCCGTCGCGGCGCTTCGATCGCACGCGCCCGGCCGTTCCGGGCGATCTGCCGGCCGATGCGCTCGAGACCATCCGCGTGAGCGCGCGCACCGGAGCGCTGCACCCCGACGATGCGCTTCTCGCGAGGCTTCCCTTCGACACCAGCGAGGCGGTCCGCTATCAGGGCGACAAGATCGACTACCGCGTGGCCGGCGAGACGATGACCATTTCGGGCAACGGATCGGTCAAGTACCAGACGATGGGACTGACTTCGAGCGAGATCACCCTCTACTTCGCCCGCGATCTGGTGGTCGCGAAGGGCGAGCCCAAGCTGAGCGACAAGGATACCGAGGTCGTCGGCGACGAGATGACCTATCGGATCGATCGCGGACAGGGGCTCATCTTTCAGGGCCGCAGCGATCTGGAAACCGGCCACTACCGGGGCGAGCGGATCAAGCGCGCCGACGCGCAATCGCTCTTCGTGAAGGAGGGCAACTTCTCGACCTGCGACGAGGAGAGCACCCACTTCCACTTCCGCGGCGCGAAGATGAAGATCGTGCCCGGAGAGCGGGTCGTCGCCCGCCCGGTCGTCCTGTACCTCGGAAACATTCCCGTTCTCGCCATCCCCTATGCGGTCTTTCCGATCAGCCGCGGACGCCAGAGCGGCGTGCTCATTCCGGATGCGGAGCTGGGATTCGACTCTTCCCGCGGACGCTTCCTGCGCAATGTCGGCTACTACTGGGCGCCCAACGACTACTTCGACTCGCTCTTCTGGCTCGATTACTACGAAGAGGACCCGCGCACGATCTACAACATGAAGACCCAGTACCGGCTGCGCTATCTGCTCTCGGGCAGTTTCGAGGCATCGTACGCGCGCCAGGGCAACGAGCTCGCTGGCCGGCGCGATCGCTGGCTACTGCGCATGGGGCACGACCAGACGCTCGGGGAGCGGGCGAACCTGAAGGTCTCGGCGAATTTCCAGAGCGACAAGGACTACGCGGGCGACCGCGATTTCGGCGCGGATGTGGACGAGCGGGTGAATCAGACCCTGCGCTCGCAGGTGAGCCTCAACAAGAGCTGGTCCTTTGCCTCGCTCTCGGTGTTCGCGGATCGCACCGAGAATCTCGACGATCCGGGCAACTGCACCCAACGGATCAGCCAATCGATTCCCAGCGTGAACTTCTCGCTCTCCTCGTTTCCGCTGGGAACGAAGCCGGATGCGCGCGGGCGCGGCGGGCATTGGAGCCTGCTTTCGAGCACCTACCTGCGCAGCGACATGCGCGTCCGCAGCGTCTATTCGAAGGACTGGTGCGGCGAGACGGAATCGAATCAGGCGGCGGGGTTGAATGTGAGCCTGTCGGACAACCGCCGGCTCTTCGGCCTGCTCAACATCTCGCCGAACGTCGCGATCTCCGCGGCCTGGGCGCACGAGAATGACGAAGGGGACGAGAACCTGACCGGCGCTTCCTGGTCGACGGGCGTTTCCGCGGGGACGGCCCTGTATGGGACCTTCTTTCCGAACCTGGCGGGGCTGGAAGGCATCCGCCATGTCGTCGAGTTGAACGCGTCGTACGGGTACCGGCCCGAATTGCGCTCCCTCGAGGACTTCCCTTCGGTGGGCGGGATCAGCCTGAGCAGCTCGAAAGCGAGCTCAGTCTCGTTGCGCGCGACCCAACGATTCCATCTGAAATGGCGCGAGGGCGAGCAGACGAAGAAGATGGAAAACCTGCTCGTGTGGGACACCTCGATCTCGCACGATTTCCTGGCCGAGGAGAAGACCCCGGCGGGCCAGAAGCCGAAGCCATGGAGCGATTTCTCGCACAGCATCCGCTTGCAGCCGGGGCGCTCCCTCAGCTCGGACCTCTCGATCACGCACGATCCCGAGCGCTGGCGGGACGATTACCAGCTCTCGCTGCGCACGACGCTTCGATTGCAGGGCGGAGGCGGAGGAGGTTCTTCGACGACCGCGGAGGTCTCCCCTGCGCAGGAGGGCTACGGGGGCTTCGGCGATCCGGCCGCCGGAATCCACTCGGGTCCGGGAGGCGGCGAGGGGCTGGCGTCGCTGGCCGGCCCGTGGCATCTGACCTTGAGCCATGTGATGTCGAAGGCCGCGCATCAGTCGGAGAAGAGCTCGGCCAATCTCTCGCTCGGCCTTTCGGCGACGCCCTCGTGGCGCGTGGAATATAGTATCTACTACGACCTCACCGGGAAGGAAGTGACGTCGCAAGGCTATAGCCTGTATCGCGACTTGCATTGCTGGCAGGCCTCCTTCGAAAGACGGGAGAGCGGCGGGCGCTCGTCGTATTACTTTCGGATCAGCGTGAAAGAGCTGCCCGATTTGAAGTATGAGCGGCGCGATCTTTGAGGGCGGCCCGCCCGCGCGCTGCGCGATCGCGCGCGGATGCGTCATGGCCGCCGCAAGGAGAAAGCAGGGGGATTCGACATGCGAATGCGAAGCGCAAGGGGATGGATGGTTCCTTTCGCCATGCTCGGCCTGGTCTTGGCGGGACCTCCGTTCGCTCACGGAAGCCCGCGTCCATCCAATGCCGGATTGCTGCTCCTTTCGCGCTCGTCGCTGAAGGGCAATCTCCAGCCGGTCGGGTGAAGCGGGCAGCGCAGAGGCGGGCTGGCCCGGCGGGCCGGCGTGGTCGATTCGTTGCGCAAGGGCCACTTCCCTTTGCTCGTGCTGGAAGTGGGCGACTTCATCGAGACCGATGCGATCAAGGCGGATCTCGTCAATCCGTTCCTGATCGCCTCCATGGAACGGGACGGAGTGGCCGCGCTGACCCTGGGCCCTCCGGAGTTCGCGCATTGGGATCAGCTCCAAGGCTGGATGGGGGAGAGCCGCATTCCGATCGTGCAGACGAATGTTTCCTTCCAGGAAGCGGACCGCGGGCAAGCGATTCGCACATCCGCGGTCGTCACGGTAGAGGGCGTGCGCGTCGGGCTCCTCGGCGTGATCGGGGCGGACGCGTTCGAGAAGATCGATGCCTCCGCGAAATCGGCTCTGCAGTTTCGCGATCCGGTGGAAGCCATCGCGGGGGAGTTGCCGGCGTTGAAGGCCGAAGGCGCCGATCTCGTCGTCGTTCTCGCCTGCGCGGGAGACGAAGAGGCGGCGCGAATCGCGCGCGAGGCGCGGGGCGCGGATGTGGTCCTGAGCGGGTACGAGTCGTACGCCAGCACATTTCCCTTCCTGGAAGGGCAAGCGATCCTCAATCGCTCGGGCTCTCACGGCCAGTTTGCCGGAATCGTGCGCCTGGTTCTCTCGCCGGAGAACGAGATCCTCGATTGGGGCGGGCGCAACCCGGCCCTGTTCCTGAAGCTCCCTCAGGATCCGGCGGTTGCCGAGCAAGTCAGCGCCTTGGAGGAGGCGATCAATCAGGCGCGCACAAAGGCGGGCCGGGGGCCGGTCGCACCGCCGCCATGCGACTAGCCGTGACGGGCAAACGGGGGTCCAGGCAGGGCGCCCCGCAGCTGGATCAGCCGGCCGGGCAAAGAGGCGTGGCATTTCCCGTCAACCGATTCTACAATGTCTGGATATTCTCGAAGGCGGCCGACGAGATTCTCCATCAATGGCCCAGAGGTAGGCCTTGGATCGCTTCGACGATTGCCTTGCCAAGGGACGCCTGAAGAAGACGCAGCCCGATCCCTCGCTGGTGGCAGCCGAAATCCGGCTCGCGCTGAAAGAACTCGAACGCGCCCGGAGCCGGTACGCCAACGGCAACTGGGGAGATGTCACCACCCAGAGCTATTTCGCGCTGTATCACGCCGCGCGCGCGGGGCTTCTCTCGCGCGGATATGTGGACACGAATTTCTACGGGCTCTGCGCGGGAGTGGAACGGCTGTATGTCGGACCGGGCCATCTGCCCGCCAGCGTGCTGAACGATTTGCGCGAGGCAAAAGGCCGGAAGGACCTCGTCTATCACGGAAGCAACAGCTCTGCCACGGAATCGCGTCAAGCCATGGAATGGGCCCAGGCCTTCGCCCGCCGCATGTTGTCCGCCCTCTCCCTCGACGGTTTCGATCCCAGCGAAATCGACCGCTCGTCTCCGGCCGGGGGCCGAGCGCGCCGGCCCGACGATAGGGGCAACGGGAAAGACTCCTTGGCGGAATGAGCGCTCCTGCCGATGTTTGGAGAACGGGTCGCGGAGGATCGCGCGGAGGCCCTCATGGCGGCTCTTGACTGAAACCAGCATCCGGCACCAAGATGATCCATGATGCATTTCCACACGATCTCGCTCTTCCTGCGCCGGATCGGGGCACTGGCCGGCGATACGGCGCGCCGGGTAGGCGGAAGATCATGAGACCAGCGGGCTCTCCGCGAATCCGCCGCAGGCGGGGCGGGCGGTTCCCGCTCTTCCGGGCGGCGCTGTTGGCCGCCCTGTTGCTCGCTTTGGCGGGCGTCTGCCCCTCGTCCTCGAACGCAGAGGCCCCCGCCTGGGGAGATCTCCTCGTCCTCGACCGCGCCTGGCCCGTGCAGAGCGATTCCGGCGCGGCCGTCGTCGCGAGCTTCACGCGCGCGAGCGTCTCGCCGGTCGCCTTCCTGCCTCGCTACGAACGGCTCTCCGGGATCGCGTGGGCTTCGCCCAAGACGCTCTATGTCGGGGACGGACCGCGGCTGCGAAAGTTCGACCCGTACCTTCCGATGCCGGGCAATGTCGAGACGATTCGCCATGACTATTTCGATTCCATCGTCGCTCTCGAGCGAGACTCCTCCGGCAATCTCTACCTTCTGGATCGCGAATCCGACCCGCTGTCGGAAGGGTATTCGGGCGCCGTGCTTCTATTCCGTCCCGAGACCCGGGCGGTCTCGATCGTCGCGAGTAGCCGTCTCTTCGGCTCGCCGAGCGATTTCGCAGCCGGCCCGGATGGGCGCCTGTATGTTCTCGATCCCACCGGCCGCATGGCGGGCACCGCTCCCAGCACGGGGGCGCTGTTCGCGGTCGATCCCGGCATGCATACGGTCGAGGCGCTGCTCTCCCTCTCTTTCATGACGCGTCCCGCCGCAGTCGCCGTGCGCGACCCGCAGACGCTGCTGCTCCTCGATGGGGAAGCGAGTGTTCCTGGAGGGGCACCGAACGGAGGAGCGATCTATGTCGTGTCGCTCCCGAGTCTCGCCATCGAGGACACGCTTGCCGTTCCCGCCTTCCGTGAGCCGGTCGACCTCGTCATGATCTCGCCCTCCGAGGCGGCGGTCCTCGACGCGAACGCGGACATGAATGGGGCCGTCGCTGGAAAAGGCGCGCTCCTGCGAATCGACCTGGATGCGGAAGCGGCCGTGGACACGCTCTCGAGCACGCTCTTTCGCAGCCTTGCCTCTCTGGCGCGCTACGACGGCCCGGACATGGATGCCAGCCGGTTCGTCCTGGAAGGCGCGGAGTCCGGAGAGGCGGCGGCGGGCGCGTCGCTGCGCTTCACCGCCGCGCTGGTGAACCGCGCTCCCATGCCCACCGGCCCTCTGAGCGTCTCCGTAGAATTGGACTCGCTGCTCTGCCTGTTCACCAATGCGGAAGCTGAATCGGGCGAATTGCTCTTCGATGCCGATGGACCGGTCCTCACCTGGCGGGGAGAACTCGGGCCCGGGGACAGCACCCACTTCGCGATGGATGTCCGCGTGCCGGTTCAGTTCGCGGCCGGACGTATCACCGAAGTCGTGATCCAGATCGACGGCGAGGGGATTTCGCGCGTGCAGACGATCGATCTGCAGACGGTCGCCAACATCAGCGCGGGACAAGTCTTCTATCTCGATGCGGGGGCCACTTCCAGTCCGCGGATCTTCTATCTCGGCGCGGGCGGATACGAACCGGTCACCTGGCTATCCGATTCGAACATGATGCCGCGCATGATCGACCTGACCTTCGGCCCCGACGGCACCGTCTATGTTCTCGACAATCAGGTCAACCGCCCCCGAGTGGTGGCGGTGAATCCCGTGGATCGCAGCAAGCGCATCGTGCACGAAGGCGCCCCGCTGACCATCCCCACCGCGATCTGCCTCGGCCACGACGGGTCGCTCCTCATCACCGATCCCAAGGCCTACTATCCGGAAACCATTCCTCCGGTCATCTATCGCCTCGATCCGCAATCCGGCGACATCAGCGTCTTCTTCACCACGACCAACCTGAGCTGGCTGAACGATCCGATGGACATCTGTCCCGACATCAAGGGCCACTACATGGTGGCCGACATGGTGTCGAATCCCGGCAACGATCGCTGGGGCCGGGTGGTGGAACTGGATGGAGCCGGCCACTGGCTGCGCAAGTTCGACCGCGTCGGGCTAGCGCTCGACGATCCGATGAGCGTAGTCGTGGATGACGACGGAACGATCTTCGTCACCGACTCGACGAGCGGGGCGCAACCCCCTCCGGGCGTCTACAAGATCACGCGCAACCCGATTGACTATGTCAGGATCGCCTCCGGAGCGATCGATACCCTGCTCGTCTGCCCGGCCGGAATCGAGCGGCTCGAAGCGGGCCGCTTCGCGCTCTGCGACTGGTCGTCGAACCCGTACTATCCCGGGCACGGCGGGCTGCTTCGCCTGAACAGGCTTTCCGGGGGCTGGGAGGTCAAGAGTCTCAGCTTCCACTACAGCCTCTGGCACCCTCGCCGCGCGGCGATCTTTCGCCCGCCGGAATTGCAGTGCGACTTGCTGCAGATGGGCGACGGCCAGACCCCGCCCGCGCCCGGCGACACCGTGCAAGTGAAAGCCGTGGTGCGCAACCGCTGTCCCATGCCCGCGCTGGACACGGGCGCCATCCTCACGCATTCGGATCAGGTCAAGCCGGTGGGGTGGCGGGCGACGCGAGGGCTTCTACGCCCGGATTCGGAAGGCCGGGTGCATTGGACGGTCGATCTGGCCTTCCAGAAAGCGGAAACCCTCTGGGTCGATCTCGAGGTCGATTCGCTCGCGCCCACGCATTCGGTGATCGATGCCGCCATCCAGCTTCTCGGCGGTGCGAACTCTCCCTCGCTCGCCGTCTCCGATACGATCATGGGTCCCTTGGGGGCCGATCAGGTCCTCGTGCTGGATGCGCGCGCCGATCCCTTTCATCGGGGACACCGGGGAGCGATCTTTCTCTACGACGCCGAGAACCTGAAGCTCATCCCCTATCGGTCGCGCGAAGAATTCCGACAGCCTTCGGATATGTGCATGCTCGATGAGAACCGCGCGCTGATCCTGGAAAGCAAAGCGAACGCGAGCTTCGGGCCGGACACCGGCGCCCTCTGGGAATACGACCTGGAAGAGGACCGTTTGAACATCCTGGCCGGAGGGCCGCCCTTCGTTTCTCCTCAACGCGTGCTCGTTCTCCCCAATGGGGATTGCCTCATTCTGGATGCGAGTGTGGTGGGAGCCGGTTTCGCGCGGGGGGCGGTCTTCCGCATCCCGGCCGGACAGCAGGAGCTGCAGGTGCTCGCGCAGCCCTCCTCCTTCCGCATGCCGATCGACATGACCTTGCAGGGCGACAGTATTCTCTGGGTGGCCGACACGCGCGCCAACCCCAAGAACCTGTCGGTCCAGAATACCGGCGCGATTTTCGGATTGGATGTGCAAACCGGCGCGGTCGTCGACACGATTGCGGACGAGAGCCTGCAGAACCCGCAAGGAGTGATGTGGGTCGAGGGGCGCGGGCTGTTCTTCGTCGATCCGCGCTATCGCGTGGGCCCAAACACCGCCATTCGCGTTGCCAACCCGGAGACGGATCAGATCTCCAATTTTCTCACCTCGTTGTTCCTGACCACGCCGTCCCGATTGACGCTCGGCAAGAAGAACCAGTTCTTCGTGGTCGATTCGCTGGCCAGTCCGGTGGCCGACACGCTGCGCGGCTCCATATTCCGGGGCGGCTTGGTGAGTGGAGTCCTCGAACGCTTCGTGCAGCATCCGGAGGTCAAGCAGCTTCAGGCGCTCGTCCGCATTCCTTCGGTCGAAATCGAGCTGCGTTCGTGGAGCGAGCAGGAGGATGCGAGCGGATTCGCGCGCCAGCCGGGGGACACGCTGCATTGCCGGATCGTCGCCGAGAACCCCGGCCGGCTCCCCGACCCGGCGACCTCGCTGGAAGTGCGCCTGCCCGACAACCTGCGCCTGCTGACGAGCTCGCTGCATGTCTCCGATGGAAAGATCGCCTCGAGTCCGCAGACGATTTCCTGGGAGGGAAGCATCCAGCCGGGAGACAGCGCCTGGATCGACTATTCCGCCATCATTCCGCCTCGATTGCCGGGCATGACGCCGTGGATCGAACAGCGCGCCTACTTGACCTGCGCGCGAGCCGAAAGCGACTCGGCGCTGATGCGGCACTACATCTCGAACGCCACCGGCGACGGAGAGATCCTGGTCGCCGACGGACGCGCTGACATTCTGCACCACTCCCGGGCTCAGGGCGCCGTCTTTCGTATCGAGGGCCCCACCCGCGAGCCGGTGCCGGTGGTCGCGTCCGCGGACCTCCGCCAATTGATGGCCGTCGAGTTGCTGCCCGGCAGCACGACCGAGATGCTGCTGCTCGATTCGGATGCCGATCCCGCGGGTATCGGAAAGCGGGGATGCCTCCTGCGCGCGAGCACGAGAACCGGCGAGGTCAGCCTGCTCTTCCAGGATTCCACCTTCGTCGATCCCATCGGGATCACGGTGCTCGACAGCGTGACCTGTTTCCTGCTCGACCGCCTGGCCGATCCCTTCGATCTCGTTCCCGGGCCGACGGGTGGGCCCGGAGCCGTGTATCGCATCGATGTGAGAACCGGCGCCGGCGAGCCGATCGCTTCCGACACGCGCTTCTCTTCGCCGGTCGATCTGGTGCCCGATCCCACGACCGGCAGGATCTTCCTGATCGATGAGGACGCGGGCGGGGGTGGCAGCGGACAGGGAGGCGTATTCGAGATCCATCCGGACTCCGGAGAAGTGACGGAGATCTGGACGGGCGAGCCTTTTCAGTCGCCGCGATGCGGGACGATCGGCGACGATGGTGCATTGCTGGTCATGGACCGCCGCCAGATCGGAGCCGCCGTCCTGCGTTTGGCGGACGGCCCGTCCACGAGCATCGTCGCTTCGTGCACGAGCGCCTCGGACCCGCGCGACATGGTGGTCGACTACGCGAGCCGGATCGTCTTCTCGGACGCGACGGCGAATCCCGGCGGGTTCCCGGGACCGACGGGAAGCATCTTGAGAATCGATCCCGAGTTGGAGCGCTGCCAGCTCTACCGCGGAGGATCGCCTTTCGTTCAGCCGAGAGGCATCTCGGTGCGCTACGAAGGGACGCCCGTTTCGCTCATACGGATCCTGCTCTCCGAAACGGCCGGAGGAGTGCAGCTTTGCTGGGAGGCCCCGCGGATCTTCGGCGGCGCGCTCTTCTATGTGTATCGGCGTTCGCCGGAGGAAGCGGGCAGCGAGTTCGCCTTGCTCAATCCCGAATCTCCGATCGAGGGCGATGGAGAGAGCTGCTTCCTCGACCACGACATTCTTCCCGGCGCGTTGTACGAATATCAGTTGCTCGCCCTCAGGGAGGACGGCAGCCAGACATTTCCACCCGTGTCGCTGCGCGTTTCGAGCAGCTCCGTGGCCTTTTCGCTCGGGGCGCCCGGGCCGAATCCCTTCCGTCCGGGATCGGCCGCGCAGGGGCTCGCGATCCGCTTCCAGATGCCTTCCGCGCAGCGTGAGTTGCGATTGAGCGTGTTCGATGTGGCCGGCCGCCTCGTGCGCAACCTCCTGCAGGGGCCCATTCGAGCGGGCTCGCACGCCGTGTACTGGAACGGCAGAGACGATCACGACGCGCCCGCGGGAAGCGGCATCTACTTCGTGCGCCTGGATGCGGGCCCGTACCGCGCCTCGCGCCGCATCGTGCTGTTGCGCTAGTCGCAAGAGCGCGGCGCGATCCCGGCCCTCACTGTACGATGCGGGACACTCGCTGAACCGTGGAGGCCAGCGGGCCGCGACTCTGCATGGTTGATCCGCTCGAAGAGACCTTCGCATCCCGAAACCGTTTCTCCCGCCCATCGCAACGACGCCCGCATCTTCTTGCATTCCTCGACATTGGCGGGCCCCGACGCGCGCGCACGCCGACACGCGGTTGCCCGTCGTTTGCCGGTTCACTTCTGGCATGGATCTGGCAGAGCGATACAGCGGGCGGATCAGGAAGCGGATTCGCCAAACAGGGTCGCGGCGCGCTCGAACGCCTCGCGGAGAAGGGAGGGAAGGATGAAGGCATGGAAGTGGGGAATCGCGCTGCTGATCGGCCTCCTCGCGGTCGGCCTCCTCAATTCGGGCTGCGGCCGTGACGAGGCGCCCGCAACTTCGGCCGTCGATCCCGGCACGGAACAAGTGCTCGATCTCGACGCGGAGAATGGAGGCTTCCTTCCGATCGACGAAGAGCCTGCCTTCGGCGATCCGGCGCTTGCGGTGCTCGCCGGCCGCGAAGAGGAAGTGGAGGACGGCTATGCCGGCCTCGGCCCCGAAGGACGGCGGCATGCGAAGCGCTTGGAGGACGATCACCGTCGCGTCCGTTATTCGCTCACAATCCTGTGGGGATTCCGGCCCGGCGCGGGTGACAGCCTGGGCGCGACCTCGCCTGTTGAATGGAAAGGCAGTCTGGCGATCGAAGAGGGCGCCATTCGGCTGCTCCGTCTGATCGATTTCGAGCGTCGTGAGGATCGCGTTCTTCCGCGCACGCGTCCTGATTCGATCGCCTGGACCTCGGTGACATCGGACTTCATGGACGGACTGCGCCTGCTGGTGACTGTCGCCGACTCGGGCGCGCCGGCTGTGCCGCTTGCGCTCCGCTTGAATGAGTACACCCGCGAGCTGACGACCGCGGACTTGGAAGACCTGGAGGAGCTGATCGATCTCGGCGACGGAACGCGCGTCGTGCTGCGCTCGTTCCGCATGGATTCCAAGCTCGAGGCGCACGGTTTCTGCAGTGGTTTGTGGGAATGGCCCGCGGAGAACCCCTGCGGGGAGTTTCGCGGCACATGGACCCGCGAAGAGGGCAGAATGGCGGGGTTCCTGCGCGGGATCGCAGGCTACAACCGCCTGGGCGAACCGGTCTTCTTCGGCAAGTTCACCGGAGAGCGCGGGAATTTCAGCGGTTTTCTGCGCGGCTCGTGGACGCGCTCGGAGAATGAAGGGCGCTTCGAAGGGGAATGGATCACAAGAACGGGTCAGGCGCTCGGGCGTGTGCAAGGAGTCTGGATTTCTCGGGCCGCGGGATCGGGCGTCTTCAACGGCACCTGGCGCGGGCACCCGATCGCACCTTGACGGCTACGGGATGTCAGCGCGGCCGCGCTCACGGCCACCCTTACGCCGCGCGCACAAAAGAAAGAGGTGAACCCGCCGGTACCCATGCGCCCCTCGGGAAGCCGGTGGGAAGCAAGGAGGGAGCCTCAGGGCTCCCTCCTTTGCATGAGTGCGAAGCGAGGGGCATGTCGTTCAGCCTGTCCGCCCCGTTTCGGAGCCGCCTGCGCAATCGGTGGCCGATGGTCACTCGCGTGTAGAGATGTCGAATGTCCATTGATCATCGGATGAGAGGAAGGTCGTGCTCTCTCTCTCCTGGTTGTTGTAGTAGTAATACCATCTGCAATGCACGATTCGCTCAGAGACTTCCTCCGGCGCGAGCTGGTATCGGAAATCCGTGCTTCCCCATTCATCTCCCGGGTAGTCCTGAACCGGGATGTCTCTGACGGTGACATCCGTCTGCCACTGGTACCGTCCGCCTTGCGGATAGGTCGTGGTTCGATCCGAGTACATGCGGATCCACTCGATCATTCTGCCGTCCGGCGAGACTTGTCCCGTCAGGCTGTCGCTGAATACGGCCGTCTCGTAGATGGTCGCCTCCACAGTCTGGATTCCAAAGGAGAAGCTCGTGCCGTTCCAGGTGAGAGCCGGGGCCCCGGGCAGGCACGAGACGGTGTTGGACACCGAGAAGTTCTGATATCGGGGGTCGGGATCCTGGGGATCCAGAATGGACCCGGAAGCGGAAGGGTAGATGTTGCCCCGCTGGTGCAGGAGATCGAGCAGGTTCTGTTGCGGGACGACGATGTCTCCCCATTGCTGCTTCGCGTTCGTCGAGGTTCCCCATTCGATGTTGCGCGCCACGTCGAGCGAGTCGCCGTTTGGCCTGTAGATCCGCAGCACGCTTTCCCCGGGGTAGACGCGCTCCAGGAGATACCCTCCCGGGACTGCGGCCACCGGCTTTCCCAGCGGAAGCCGGTATTCCTTATCTCCTGCGATCGAGACGGAGCGCGCGGAATGGCCTGGGAGGGGGTTGTCCTGCTCATCGACGAATCTGCACTGCGCGAAGTGGCTCCAGCCTGAAGGCTGCAGCATGGCCGGGATCTTGTCCTGCTGCCCCGAGGCAGACAGGTAGATGTGCATCTGGTAGCGGAAGGAGGGGATGGTGTTGGCTCCGTGAGCGATCCATTCGTAGCAGGCCTGATACCTTTCGTTCAGGTCGCCCTCCACGACGGGCACGGACACCCGCGGACCATAGAAGGAGAACACGGTATCGGATTGCCGGGTCATGGACGCCAAAACCGCGACCCCCATGCCCTCGAGGTCGAGGAAATCCTGCTCCATCGGGTCCGTGACATGATCGAGACTGGTGAGGAAGGTACCCTGCTCCGGATTCCCGCTGTTGATCGTGCGATTGAGGACGTATTCCGCAAAGTAAGCAGGCTCCTCGATCACATTGTTCCTCGCTCCCGGCTCGCCGAGCTTGTGGTCGCTGGGACGCGGGGTCATGGCGAAGTTGAGGTACTGGTTGTTCCCGAGCAACACATGGTGGAGATAGTGGCCGACTTCGTGAGCCACGCTGCCCTCGTAATCGTCCTTCATCATCAAGGCGCAGCGCGCGATCGGCGGAACGAAACTCCAGAAGGGGACATACTTCGGTTTGGTCGGAAACCAGGACCCCGTGTTGATGTCCACGAACAGAGTCGGCATGAAGGGGCCGTTGATGTCCAGCATCGCCTGCTCTCTCCTGGCCGGGGGGACGACCACGATGAGGTTCTGGATGGCCTCGCGCACGTTCTGCTCGAACACCCGCATCAACTCCCCGTGGTCGGTGATCCCCGCGATGTGGAGCTTCTTGAAGTTCGTGATCCCTTGCCACTTCATGCTCTGCCCATCACGGAACGCGGATGTCTCGAGCAGTTCCACGACGAGCGTGTCGCCGACGGTTTCGGTGACGGGGAAGGGAAGCCACCCCGAGTCGCTTCCTTCGTCTCCTTCCAGGATGACGCCCTCGAATGGCGCATAGCCGAAGACGAAATCGTAGTCCGTCGAATCGTGGGGGATCAGGATCTCGACCGGTTCGGAACCGGTGTACGACAACGCGAAGGCGCTGTCTTCCGGAGCGGCCTGCGGTCCGGAAACGATGGCGGTGACGGTCAGCGCCCCCCCCTGGGCGTCCCGGATCCGGAAGATGCTGTTGCTGATGGGGTCGATGACTCTCGCCTCGGCGGCGGGGGCGACCGGGTGGACCCTCGACTCCCCGAACTCCCAATCGTCCGGCGACGGCGTATCGGGCGTGATCCTCTCGCGGCTGCAACCGCTGCCCGAAAAGGCCATCCCCAGAAGAAATAAGGCGACAATCGCGCCGGTCGAATGGTGGAACGATGAGGGAAGTCGGAGCATGAGAATGCCTCCCCTGGACTGCTGTCCCTTTTCGCGCAGACAGCGCGGGCCCGGATTCCAAGAGCGAGAGCAGTCATGGACAGTTGGAAGTACGCCGGCAAGGTAAGGGAGGATTTTCCGACGGGCAAGAGCGGAAGGGGACCAAACGCACCCCGGTCGCCACGCGGGGAGCGCTCGAGCCCCCATGAGCTCGGAGGCGGCAGTCCGGTGGGATCCGGCAGGATCCCGCCGCCACAGGCCTTGATTCCGCTTACGGCCAGGTCGTGAGCGCGGCCACGCGGACATCGTCGAAGTAGGCGCGCGTGGCGTAGCAGCGCAGCCCGACCTCGCCCGTGCTGACCATGGCGGCGTCGGTCACTTCCAGCACCTGCTCGCAGTTGATAAAGCCGCGCATAGTGTTGCCGATCACATCCACCCGCAGGGTGTACCACTGATTGTTCGCGGTGGCGTAGTTCGCTTCCGCGGTGTTCGTCATCGATCCGCCCTGGAAGCGTCCGAAGCGCACCTTGTCGGTCGTGGTCGTGATCCCGAAGGTGTAGTAGTTGTTGGTGTCCTGGTATCGGAAAATGAGATAGGGACTCGAGCCGTAGGTCACCCTCACCTTCGCTTCGTACGAGAAGGAGCTGTGCTCGCCGGGCGCGACGATCAAACGCGTGCTCGTCTCCCGCGATTGATACAGCGTGTAGCTATAGACAGCCCAGGTGCCGCTGATCACCGTCCAGCCGGTGTAGTTGCTGTCGTCGAAGTCGTCGTAGTACGACCCGTTGCCGACTTGGCGAGCGGCGATCGGGCAGGTTCCGGCTGCCGTGGTGAAGCTGAGCTCCAGGTCTTGATAGCGCTGGTCGCCATCGAAGGTCAGGCGGAAGGGGAGCCCGTACGAACTCGTCGCCGTCGCGGGCAGGGTGAAGTCGGTGAAATTGAGCGTCGCGCCGCTCGGCTGCGGCCCGACATTGCCGTCCTGCCCGGCGCTTCCGTTCGAATCCCAGATCTTGACCAGCGGACGCCCCACCCACACCTGGCGCGCGAGGCGGCTTCCCGTCCACTCGGCCGACATGCTTGTCACCGTGATGGCGGTGCCCGCCGAAGGATAGAGCTCCAAGCGCACATCGGCGTTCGTCGAACCGGTCGCCATGTACGAGGCGCATCCCGCCTCCACCGCGCACGGCGCGCAGTCGGTTTGAACCGCGGCCTCGGGCGAATAGGTTGATTGATTGGCCGGGTCGCAGCGATCGGCCGAGCGCACGATGAGGCGATAGTCCTCGCAGGGGTTCAAGCCCGTCAGGGACGCGTGGCATGAATCGTCATAGGTGATGACGGGCCCGGAGAAGTACACGGGAGACGGGCCTTGATCGGCGCCCGTCCCGGTGTACGGGCCGCCCGCTTGCGATCCGTAATAGAGATAGTATCCGGCGAGGTCGCAGTCGGTCTTGTTCGCGGGCCACGAGAGGTCGATGCGGTCGAGCCCCGCGTGGGCGAAGAGCGCAGGCACGCGAGCGGGCGGTTCGGGGTTGCACGGCTCGGCGGTCCGAATGTTCCCCTCATTGTAGTCGCACACCTGGCCAAGATTGCCGCACTGATCGATCGCCCCCACATTGATGTAGTAGTCGGTGCAATCGTCCAGACCGCCCAGGAGGCAGGAGTGCGCGTTGCCCGGCACTTCCACGTAGTTGTCGCGCGTGTAGGGAATCGTGCCGTAGAAGATGCGCACCTTGTCGATGTCTTCGGGATCGAGCGTGCTGCCGTCGATGCGTTGGGCCGGTCCCGACCAGCCGACGAGGATCTCTCCTCCCGCCTCGGTCGCTTCCAGGGTGAGATTCGCGATGCAGCCGGGCGCGGAGGGGAAGGAGATGTCGAGCTCGGTCGAGGCCGCTCCCTCGTTTCCGCACGCCTCCGCGGCCACCTGATAGTAGAAGTGATCGCAGTCGACGAGAGTCGAATCGACATAGACGCAATTCACCGGAACGGAGGCCAGCCGGTTGCCCGCCATCGGAACGAAGCCCGCGGACGCGTCGCGATAGATGTAGTAGGTGAGGACGGTCGTGATCGGCGTGCCGTCGGTGAACGCGGTCACGGGGCTCCAGCTCAAGCGCACGCCCGGGCCGGAAGCGTTGGGCTGCCAGGCGAAACCGCCCGGCGCCTCGGGATAGCGCGGCGAGGTGAGGTCGAGCTCGGCCAGGCTCGTGTGGCTCTCGACGCCCGAGCGGCTGGTGCAAGTGACGCCCAGGTAATAATGCTCCCCGCCGGTCAGCTGCGTGACGGTCCACTCGTTGATCGTGCGCGCGACGCGGCAATAGAGGGTCATCTCGTCGGGATCGGTCCCCATGAACACGGTGAAGTGGCTGATGTCCGCGAGGGGCAGGGGAGTGCCGTCGGTGTAGGTAGTGGGCGTTTCCCACGGGATCGTGACGCTCTCGCAGTCGGGCACGCTGAGGGTCCCGATGCGCGGCATGGAAGGGCGGCTGCGCGCCGGCGTGAGAGGAAGATTCCTCGGGTAGATGGTCGTGCTGAGGGTCTCTTCCATGTAGGTCCCGAGCCGCTTGTGCGCTTGCGGCTCGACCGCCGTCACCTCAATCATCACTTCGCCGATCAGTTCGGGATGCGGCGCCGGATTGGGCAATTCCACACCCGCGCCGTTGAAGTAGCGGAAGGAGAGGCCCGCGTACTTGATCCCGTACGATTGCGGCTCGTGCACCAGGACCGTGCCGGCGGAATCGGCCACCGTCTTCATGAGCACGGTGTCGTAGGGATTGGGCGTGTCGGCATCGCCGTCGAGACTGAGCGAGTAGCTGATCGTCTCGGCGCCCGGCACCGCGAGCATCACATCCGCGATGAAGGTGACTGAGTCGGGGCCCGCATAGGCGATCGAGGGCTGGGTGGGGTCCTTGCCGTAGCTGACATGCCGGAAATCGTCCGCGAGCGACTCGATCGCGACGCGGGCGTTCTGCTGCATCTCCAGCGTGACCTTCTGCTGCTCGTAGCTGCCCCGGCTGGTGTTCAGCACTTGATACAAGCCGGTCGAGACGATCCCGATCAGCAGGACGACCACCATCATCTCGACCAGCGTGAAGCCGGATCTCATCCTGCGCGCCGCGCGCGTCCACGAACGGCGGCCGGAAGGCGTTCTCCTTGCGTCCATCATCTCCCCCGATCGCGGGAATGGCCGCCCCCGGGCGTCCTCCCGCGGCGATCGCTCAATGCACATCGGCGCGAATGCGTCCGGTCCTCACCGCGCGAACGCTGGCGCTGTCCCCGCGGGCGTTGCCGAAGCGAAAGACGGCCGGCGCGTCTTCCGCGCGAATCGTTCCCTGCGGCTCGATGATCAAGTCGATGTTGGTGGACTGCCCTCCAAAGCTGGTCGTCATTTCCAGCGACTCGGGAATGAGGAGATCGCGCACGGGATCGGCGACCCAGGCGCCGTCGTCCCGGCGCTCGACGCGCAGGGCCTGCCCTCCCGCAATCACCATCACGCGATAGGGGACGCGGCGGGCGAGCGCCTTCTGCCGCGCCAGAACGAGCGTGCGGTGCACGTCGGAGGCGGCCGATTCCACGCGGCTGCGCGAGGTGAGGCGGGTGAAGTTCGGAATCGCGGCGGTCAGCAGGATCCCGGCGATCGTGAGCACGATCATGAGCTCGATCAACTGGAACCCCGCCTGCGCCATCGCGCCCGCGCCTCTGCGGTGTGCGCCTTTCCCGTGCTCGGATCTCATGCTCATCCTCATTGCGGCAAGTGGCTCGCGAGATCGCTCTCGACTTCGAAGATCTCGGTCCAGGTGACGTCCTTCCACAAATTGAGCGGCACGGGAAAACAGGGGGGCGGAAAGAGCGTCACATCCATGTCGTAGTTGTAGCGGCGGGTCGGGCCGCTCGCCCCCGCGAGCACGCTCGAATCGTTCCAGGGCCAGGCGTCGCCGCCGTTGTACGTGATCGTCGGCCCGTTGATGTTCAGCACCCAGGTGGCCGCGGAGATGTTCAGCTCGTCCCAGCCCTCGCCCGGGCGCGGATCGTCGTTCACCGGCGTCTCCCCGTTGATTCCGTCGCAGTCGAGGTCGATCGGCCCCGTGCACACGGGATGGTCGGCCAGCATGCCGCCCGACACCCGCCAGTTCGAGTTGCACGACATGATCGCCGCGTCCACGCGTAGCACGCGGGGCGTGTAACGATCGAGATAGATGTAGTCGGAGGCGATCAGTCCCAGGTTCACCGGATCTCCGGAGCCGTTGGGCAGGCCCGTCACGGCGTCGAATCCGCGATGGCCGGTGACGATGTTGTCGGCGACGATGACATCGTCGGTGGCGAAAACCGACAGGCAGCGCCCGCTGCGCCCGTCGAGCCGGCCCTTCACGCGCCCGTCGTTCTCGAAGAAGATGATCCCGTTGAATTCGGAGCTGCGCAGCAGGGCGCCGGTGAGGCCGTGACGCACGGCGACAGTGTTGTAGGTGATGATCGTGTCTCCGGGCGCCAGGGTGGTGTTGCAGAAGTCGAAGAGGCTGAAGTCGAGCGTGCCGCCCGCGCCGATGGAGAGCGGGTCGTAGCTCGGCGGGTTGATGTAGAGCCCCACTTCGCCCGCGCCCTCGCAATCGCATTCGGGCGCGGTGCCTTGCGCGCGGCTGCGGTACGAGGCGAAGTCGACCGAGTTCTGCAGGTCGATGGGGTCGGCGCCGGTCACATAGCCGCGATAGAAGAGCGCGTAGGCGGCGTTGGGGATGTCGCCGGTGGTGGCGACGAATTCGAGGAACTGCACCATGTCGGCGCCGCAGTTGTTGGGCACGCTCAGATCGCCGCCCGCGTAGACCTCGCCGGTCAGGATCGCTCCGCAGGACCAGGAGGTTCCCGTGGCGGCGACGAAGCGGGCGTACTTCAGGAAGCTGTCGTGCACGATCTGAGCGCGGACCCGGCGGGCTGCGTTCTCGTGCATGCCCTGGACCACGATCGTGTAACCGTTCGAGCGATAGGCGGCGATTCCCTGGCCGGCGATGTCGGTCGCTTCAGCGACGAGCTCATAGCGCCCGTTCCACGAGAGGGTGTCGCTCATCCGAAAATCGGGACGGCCGTCGGAGTCGACATCCTCCATCGGGGCCGCCAGGTCTTGCACGGCCCGCTTGGCGAAGGCGAGCCCCGTTTCCGCGGCGGCGAGAGCCTGCAGGGATTCGCGGTAGTAGCCGGAGCTGTGGCGCTCGGTGACCGAGCTCATCACGAGCGAGGTCGCGATCATCGAGAGCGCGCCCAGGATGAGAAGCGCGACGAGGAGCGCGGAGCCGCGTTCACGCGCGCGCCCGGCGGGAAGGGCGCGGGGGAACGCCTTGCCTGCGGGACGATTCCTTCCGGCACGTTTCATGTCCGATCCTCCCCGGATGTGCGCGTCCCGCGCATTCGTCACACGCCCATGCGGCTGATCGAGAAGCGCAGAGGCACGGTCTTGCGCTCGCCGTCCTGCAGCCAGGAGATCTGGATCACGATCGTGCGCATGTTCGCCGAGATCTCCGGGTCCTCCGCGGCTTCGAGAACCTGGATGCGGCCGATGCCGCTCGGGCCGAGTTGCTGGGCGAGATGAGCGGCCCACGGGGCGCACGGCAGCGTGACGGTGCCGGGCAGGCTGGTGTCGACGCCGTCGAAGACGGTGACGAGATCGCTGAACGATTCGCTCATGATCTTTTCGCGGATCTCTTCGGCCAGCGTCACGGCGGTCGTCTCGCTGCGTCCGTGGAAGGCGTGATGCTGCGAGAGCACGATCATGCGGCCGACGCCGAGGAGCCCGACCGACAGCATCACGAGGGCCACGAGCAGCTCGACGAGGGTGAAGCCTGCGCGACGGCCGCGGGCCGGCTCACGCGCGTCCTCGCGTTCACCGAAACGCTCTCGACTTCCTGCCTGGCCGCCTGCGCGCATGTGGGTTTCTCCTCGTTGGCGTTCCTGCCCGCCCGAATCCATCCCGCACCGCCGCCGGTTCCGGGCGGCCCCTTCTTCCCCGTTTTTCGGCACAAACGGGCAGGACGCGAGGCCGGATATCGGACGGTCCGCGTCGTGGAAGTCATTGCAGAAGCCGTTCCCCGGGGTCCTCTGGGCGGGGGAAAAAAGGCCGCTCCGGATCTCCTTCCAGCCCTTCGAGTTCGGGGGCCGTCGCGCCGGCCCGCAGCCGGCCGCCCCGGCGGGCGCAACCCATTGAGCAGGAAGCCGCTTGCAGTGTGCACGCGATCCCATGCACTATGCGGAACTGCGCCGCCCGCGGCCGGTGCGGTCTCCCGGGGGTCAGCATGTTCGGGATTGGAACGCAGGAGTTCCTGATCATCCTGCTCTTCGTCTTGCTGCTGTTCGGCGGCAAGCGGCTCCCCGAAGTGGCCCGGGCGATCGGCTCCGGCCTGAGGGACTTCCGCAAGGCGATGCGCGAAGTGCAGCAGGACGTCGGCGTCGAATCGATCCTGCGCCCTCCGCCAGGCGAGGCCGCGGGCAAGCCGCAGCCGCCACGGAGGCTTCCCAGCCGGCCAAGCGAGGAGGAGCCTGCGCGAGAGGTTCCCGAGGTCCCGCCGGCGGGAGTCGCAACGGAAACGACCGCAACCGCTTCGGTCAGCGTCCCGGCCGAGGAGGACGAATCGGGCAGCATCTGAGGGCGCGTGCCGGCGGCCTTCCTCGAGAAGGAAGATGGGCGTGAGGATCGTGGGGGGGCGATGGCGAGGCCGCGCGCTTCGCACTCCGCCGGGACGAGAGCACCGGCCGACGCTCGAGATGGTGCGCGAGGCGCTCTTCGACACGCTCGGGGAGCGGACGGCAGGCGCGCGCGTCGTCGACCTCTACGCGGGCAGCGGGGCGCTCGGTCTGGAGGCGCTCAGCCGGGGAGCGCTGCACGCTTCGTTCGTCGAGCGCTCGCGGGCCGCGCTGGATGCGCTGCGCGCGAACATCGTCCTTCTCGGCGCGAGCGAGTGCGCGCGCGTGATCGCCGCCGATGCGCTCGAGTATCTCGCGCGGGGGCGTGAACGCGAGCGCGGCTGCGAGGTCGACATCCTGTTCGCGGATCCGCCCTACGGGACGGTCGACGACCGCTGGATGGCTCGCGTGACGGGCGCTGAGGCGCTCTGCTGGAGCCCTTCGGCCCTGTTCGTGCTAGAGACATCTCGCCGTGAGCCCGAGCTCGCGCCGGCCGCAGGATGGCGGCGATGGCGCGCTCGCGTCTACGGGGAGACGCGCATAGTGATCGACGCATGGGGGACTCACGATGGAGAACGCGCGGAAGGAACGCCGGGGTCTCTTTCCGGGAACCTTTGATCCGGTCACCAAGGGGCACCTGGACATCATCGGCCGCGCGCTTCAGGCATGCGATTGCCTGACGGTCGCGGTCGCCGATCGTCATCACAAGCAGACGCTCTTCAGCGTGGAAGAGCGGGTGGCTTTGATTCGCGAGGCCTTGCCCGCCGATTGGCGAGCGCGGGTCACGGTCAAGCCCTTCACCGGGCTGCTCGTCGATTTCGCGCGCGCCGAGGGCATTCGCGTGATCGTGCGAGGCTTGCGGGTCGTTTCCGATTTCGAGTATGAATTCCAGATGGCCCTGATGAACAAACGCCTCTGGCCCGACATCGAGACCCTGTTCCTCATGCCGGGCGAAGCGTTCATCTATTTGAATTCGACCCTGGTGAAAGAGGTCGCGCGCTGGAACGGGCCGACGGAGCAGTTTGTTACTCCCAATGTCTCGGCGGCCCTGGCCAGGCGTTTTCGCGAAGAGCGCTGAGCGGCGGCGCCGCGCAGCCGTGCGGGCGCGGGCGGGCCGCGCGCACGCGCCGGCCGTCGCGTCGCCGGAAGGATCGAGCAGGCAACTCACGACTCGCGCGCGGGGTTCGCTTGGCGGGCCGGATGTCGCGCGCGGAAGCGGAATGGAAGAAGACGATGCCGACCTATGTGTATGAATGCGAAAAGTGCGGGGAACGGTTCGAGATCCTCCAGGGGATCACGGAGCCGCCCCGCAAGCGTTGTCCGAAGTGCCGGGGAAAGCTGAAGCGCATCATCACCCCGGGAGGCGGGTTCATCTTCAAGGGCAGCGGGTTCTACGAGACCGATTACAAGCGCAAGGAACCGGCCGTACCGGGAAGGAAGCGGAGGCCGGAGAGGGAGCCCGCCGGCGAGAAGGCCGCGGAATCTCCGGCGAAAGCGAAGGAAAGCAAGCCGGGCGCGGATGCGAAGGGCGACTGAGGCCGGCCGCGCGCGCGATGCGCGCGATGGAAGATCGATTTCATGTTCGTCGACGAGGCCGACATCGAGGTTGCGGCGGGTGACGGCGGAAACGGAAGCGTTTCCTTTCGGCGCGAGAAGTTCACGCCGCGCGGCGGCCCCGATGGAGGCGACGGCGGGAAGGGCGGAGACGTCCTCCTGCGGGTGAATCCCCACTTGCGGACGCTCTATCACCTGCGCCACACGCCCCGCTTTCGCGCCGAGGACGGCCGTCCGGGAATGGGCAAGCAGATGTTCGGCGCATCGGGAGCCGATGTCGTCGTCGAAGCGCCGCCGGGCACGATCGTCGCCGACGCGGCGACCGGGGAAGTCGTGATCGACCTCGGCCAGGAAGCGCGCACGGTCGTGCTCGCGCGCGGCGGACGCGGCGGGCGCGGCAATGTGCACTTCAAGGGCCCGACCCGCCGCACTCCTCGCGTGGCCGAAGAGGGAAAGCCGGGCGAGGCCCGCAGGCTGCGGCTCACCTTGAAGCTGCTCGCGGATGTCGGCCTGGTCGGCTTGCCGAACGCGGGCAAGTCGACCTTTCTGGCGCGCGTCTCCCGCGCAAAGCCGAAGATCGCGGACTATCCCTTCACCACCCTCGCTCCGGCGCTGGGCATCGCCGCGGTGAACGAAGAAGAGGCGCTGGTGGTCGCCGATCTGCCGGGGCTGATCCAGGGAGCGCACGAAGGCAAGGGGCTCGGCCAGCGTTTCCTGCGTCACATCGAGCGCACGCGCGTGCTGCTCGTATTGATCGACATCCTGGATCCACATCCCGCCAGGACGCTCGCTCTCCTGCGCGACGAGTTGGCGCGCTGGAGCGCGGAGCTCGGGAGTAAGGAAGCGATCGTCTGCTACTCGAAGGGAGATCTCCTGGCCGCGGAAGCCCGCGGCGCGCTTCCCGAGCTCGAAGGCGCGCGCCCGCCGGTCATTTCGGCCCACACCGGCGAGGGCATCACGCCCCTCCTCCACGAGCTCGCCGAGCGGGTGCGCGCGGTGTCGCAAAGAGAGCTGCGCGAAGGCGGCGCGAGTGCGGCGGATGCGACGGAGGCGGAGGAAGAGCTTCCCGATTTCGGCGAACGGCCGTGGCCCACACGCTGGGTGCTGCCCGATCGTCCGGGAGTCTGCTTGACATCGGAAGGGAGGAAGCGAGGTGGCTGAGAGAGGCGGCGGGCATCGGCCCGGGAAGAGGATGCTCTCGACCGGGAATCAACTGGACGAATCCCGGCATTACATCGATCAGTTGCGAGCCGGGCCTCCCGAGGAGGCGATTCCGCGCCTGGCCGAGATGCTGGCCGACGAATCGTGGTACCTGCGCAAGCGCGCGGGAGAGGCGCTCGCCGCTTACGGCCCCGCCGCGGCGCCGGTGCTCGAAGAGCTCTTGAACGCCGGCCTCTGGTACACGCGCGCCGCGGCCCTGCGCGTGCTCGGGGCAATCGCCGCGCCGGGCAGCCTTCCGAAAGTCGTGACCGCCCTCGCGGATTCGAACCGCGCGATCGCCGAAGATGCGGCGCGCTCGATTCTCGACTATTGCCGGCACGGCAAGGCCGCCGCCGCGGCCAAGATCCTCCACGCGCGGGGGGGAAGCTTCCGCGACCGGGCGCTCGCGCTCGTGCAGCGCATCCATCCCGAGGGAGGCGGGCGTCTGCGGCGATTGATGCTCTCGCCGCTCATGGGCCCGGAAGGCTCGCTCTTGCCGCACGAGGAAGAGCGCCTTGCGTGGGAGGTGAATGACGCCGACTGGTCGGTCGATTGGGAACGGCTGGGATCGGGCGAGCCGCTGCCCGAGTGGAAAGAGAATCTCATCCGCTTCCTGCGCGGAGTTCCCGACGCATGAGGCAGGGCGAGACGATTCTCTCTCGGCGTGGCTCCGCGTTGCCGGGCGCGCGCGCCGAGACGCCGTCTTCAGAACCCGCCGATCGCGTTTCACGCAAACCCGCCATCCATCTTTCGCGCGACGACGCCGGCTTCCCCTCCCGGCTTCTGCCTCTTCCCCTGCGTCTCGAAGCGTTGTGGATGCGAAGCGAACTCGACGGCGCTTCGTTGCAGGAGCTGTGGAACCAGCCGGCGGTTGCCGTGGTCGGCGCCCGCGCGGCGAGCCCCGCCGGTCTCGAAATCGCGCGTTCCCTTGGCTGGGACCTTGCCCGCGCGGGCGTGGTCGTCGTGAGCGGGATGGCGCGCGGGATCGATGCGGCCGCGCACGAAGGGGCGCTTCTCGCCGGGGGCTGGACGGTCGCGATCCTCGGCTGCGGAATCGAGGTCTGCTATCCGCCCGAGCACGGTCCGCTCGCAAAGAGAATCGCGGCCCACGGGGCGGTCATTTCCGAATGGGCCGGCGCCTTTCAGCCGCGGCCCGGGTGCTTTCCCGCGCGCAACCGCTTGATCAGCGGGCTGAGCGATGTGGTCGTGCTCGTCGAAGGGGCCGCGTCGAGCGGAGCGCTGCACACGGTGCGCTTCGCGCTGGATTTCGGACGCGAGGTCATGGCCGTCCCGCGCGATCCCACCCTTCCCGGCAGCCGCGCTCCCAATCGCCTGCTCAAGCAGGGAGCCGCGCCCGCGGTGGGAGCGGCCGATGTGATCGCCGCGCTTTCCTCGCTCTCCCCGGCCGCCGCGGCCGCTGCGGCGGGCCCGGGCGCATCGGCCGCCGCGCCCGACCCGGGCGCTTCCTCCGGCCGCGAGGATGGCTCCCCATGCGACGATTCCTCCGCCTGCGCGGCAGTGCCTCCCCACAAGAGCGCCTCTTCACGCAAGCCCGCAGCTCGTCGCCGGCGCGGGGCGCGGGAGCAGGACTCGTCTCCGCGCGCCTCGCTTTCCGATCGCATCCTCGCCTGCCTTCGTCGCGCCGGCAGCCTCTCGCTCGCCGAGCTCGCCGATCGCTTGCCCGAGGAGCCGGCCGCGAGCCTGCAGGCCGCCTTGCTGGGATTGGAAGTGGAGCGCAGGCTCACGCGCGATCGCGCGGGCCGCTTTGGCGCGCGGTCGGCCGAAGGGGAGTAGGGGCGTGGCGGGAAAGCGCAAACGATCAGGATTCGCGCGGCGCGTGAAGCACGCGATCGAATACGCGCTGCTGCGCCTGGTGCTCTTTCTCCTGACACTGCTTCCCGTTTCCGCGTCCATGTGGGTGGCTCGCCGTCTGGGGGATTTCGCCTTCGACATCGTGCGGCTGCGCCGCCAGGTCACGCTCGAGAATCTCGAGCGCGCGCTGGGGAGCGAAACGAGCGCGGGAGAACGGCGCCGCATCGCGCGGGCGTGCTATCGCAACATGGGCATGACCTTCATCGAGCTGACCCTGCTCGGTCCGCGCGGCATCGATGCCCTGGGCGAGCGGGTGCGCTTCATCGGGACGCGGCACTGCGCGGCCGCCGCGCGGGAAGGCAAGGGCGTCATCTACTTGACCGCCCATGTGGGAAGCTGGGAGGTCTCGGCCGCGGCGACGAGCCTGGTCGACCGCCCGCTCACGGTCGTCTTCGCCGAGCAGCGAAACCGCTTCGTGGACCGCTATGTGCGCCGCTCGCGCGAGCGCCTCGGGCTCGTGATGATCCCGGTCGGCTTCGGTCTGCGCGGCATGATGCGCGCCCTGCAAGCGGGATCTCCGATCGGCATCGCGGGCGATCAGGATGCGGGGCCCGAAGGCCTGCCCATTCCGTTTCTGGGCCGCGACGCCTCGACCGCGGTCGGCCCCGCGCGGATGGCGTATCGAACCGGCGCGCCCATCGTGATCGCGCTCGATCGCCATTTGGGCGGCGGGCGCCACGAGATCGCCTATTTCCCCTGCATTCACGCGGACCGCGCCCGGCCCGAAGAGGAGGAGACGCGCCGCATCCTGGGCGAATACGCGCGCACGCTGGAGGAATTCGTTCGCCGCCATCCCGAGCAGTATTTCTGGATGCATCGCCGCTGGAAGACGGTGTTCGCGAAGGCGGGGGGGGAGCGCTGATGCGCTGGTTGAGTTTCGGAGTGCGGGGAGGCGAGCGCCCGGGAGTCCTGCTCTCCTCCGAAGAAGTGCTCGATGTCGCGGGACAGTGGCCTCACTGGCCGCGGAATTGGGCGGCGCTGCTCGCGGCGGGAATCGACCGCCTGATCGCCGCCGAGATCGAGCGCGGGCGCTTCCACGCCTGGCATGTGAAGCCGCGCGCGAGACTCCTGCTCGCTCCGCCCGTGCCGCGACCGTCCAAGGTGATCGCGCTCGCGCGCAACTACGCCGCGCACGCGGCCGAGCAGGGACGCGCCGCCCCATCCGCTCCGCTGCTCTTCGCGAAGGCGCCCTCTTGCCTCGTCGGAGACGGGGCGGAAGTGATCGTGCCGGCGCACGAGACGCGCCCCGACTACGAAGCGGAAATGGCGCTGATCATTGGAAGGACGGCCCGCGCGGTGGAGGAGGAAGAAGCGCTGGCCTGCGTGGCCGCGATCACGGCCTTCAACGATGTCAGCGGCCGAGAAGCGCAATTCGGCGACAAGCTCTGGATGCGTGGGAAGAGCTTCGACACCTTCGGCCCAACCGGGCCCTGGGCCGTCTCGCTCGATGAAGCGGGCGACATCGACAATTTGCGAATCGAGATGCTCGTCAACGGCGAAGCGCGCCAGCGCGCGCGCACGTCGGAAATGACGGTGGGATGCGCGGACCTCGTCTCCTGGATTTCCCGCCAGATGACGCTCTATCCGGGCGACATGATCGCGACCGGCACGCCCGCCGGCGTGGGCGTCTTCCGCGATCCGCCCCTCTTCCTGCAGGACGGGGATGAGATGGAAGTCCGCCTGGAAAACGTCGGCTCGCTGCGCAATCGCGTCGTGCGGCGCTGAGAGCCGGGGGCGCGCCCGCGCGCATGGAAACGAAGCGCGGACGCCCAGCACGGGCGTCCGCGTCGGTGTTTCCGCACCCTGCTAGTCGTAGTACTCCAGCCCGAGATGCGTGATGAGATCCTCTCCGCGCAAATAGCGCAGCGTGTTCTTCAACTTCATGAGCTGGATGAACAGGTCGTGCTCGGGATAGAGCCCGGGCGCGTGGACGGGGGACTTGAAGTAGAACGAGAGCCACTCCTGGATGCCGTGCATCTTGGCGCGCGCGGCCATGTCGAGGAAGAGGGCGACATCCAGGACGATCGGCGCGGCGAGAATCGAATCGCGGCACAGGAAGTCGATCTTGATCTGCATCGGATAGTTGAGCCAACCGAAGATGTCGATGTTGTCCCAGCCTTCCTTGTTGTCTCCGCGAGGCGGGTAGTAGTTGATCCGCACCTTGTGATAGAGGTCGCGGTAGAGCTCGGGATAGAGATGCGGCTGGAGAATCGTGCTCAGCACGCCGAGCTTGCTCTCCTCCTTGGTGCGAAACGCCTCGGGATCGTCCAGCACTTCGCCGTCGCGATTGCCGAGGATGTTGGTCGAGAACCAGCCCGAGAGGCCCAGCAGGCGCGCCTTGAATCCCGGCGCGAGGATCGTCTTCATCAGCGTCTGGCCCGTCTTGTAGTCCTTGCCGGCCATCGGCGAGCCGGTGCGGCGGGCGAGCTCTTCCAGCGCGGGGATGTCGGCGGAGAGATTCGGCGCCCCGTTGGCGTAGGGGATGCCGAGCGAGAGGGCCGCGTAGGCGTAGACCATGCTGGGCGCGATGGCCGAGTCGTTGCGCTTCAGGCCCTGCTCGAAGGCTTCCAGCGATTGGTGCACGGCGGAGGGGACCAGGAAGGTCTCGGTGCTCGCGCACCAGACCATCACGACCCGCTGCGCGCCGCTGGTCTGCTGGAAGTTGCGGATGTCCTCCTTCAAGGCCTCGGCGAGCTCGAAGAGATCGTGGCCGCGCTTGACATGCGGGCCGTCGAGCTTCTTCACGAAGCGCCGGTCGAAGACTGCCGTCATCGGCTTGATCACTTCGAGATCCGGACGCAGCTGGTCGAGCAGCTGGCGGTCGAGGACGCCCGCGTGGCAGGCCGATTCGTAGGCGTTGTCGGGAAAGATGTCCCAGCCGCCGAAGACGAGGTCGTCGAGCTGCGCCAGCGGGACGAAGTCGTGAATCAGCGGGGAGCGGTTTTCGGTGCGCTTGCCCAGGCGGATCGTGCCCATCTGGGTGAGCGAGCCGATCGGGCGGCCCAGGCCGCGGCGCGCGGCGCAGACGCCGGCGATGAAGGTCGTGCTGACCGCCCCCAGGCCTGGGGTGAGAACGGCGAGCTTCCCGGTGGCGGGAGCGATGGGTGTCGGCTGCATGCTTCCTCCCTGCGCGCGTGGCGCGATCTCTTCCTCAGGATGCCGGCCGGCGGGGTCGACGGCCGCATCCTTCCGACGGCGTGAACGCAGGCACGCTACGATTTGCGGGACCGTGGGTCGATGCTATAGTTGTTATCCGACCCATAAATGGAATTGATGGCCCGCCGCCGCGCGCCCGGGCCCAAGAGGAGGAGCGAGATGGACCTCGATGTCCTGCAGACCTTCGTTCTCGCCGTGCAGCTCGGCAGCTTGACCGCGGCCGGCAAGGCGCGCTTTCGCACCCAGCCGGCGATCAGCGCCCAGATCCGAAACCTCGAGCGCGAGGCGGGGGACCCCTTGCTGGTGCGCGAGGCGCGCGGCGTGCGGCCCACGCCCGCCGGCGAGATCCTCTACGCGCGCGCCCAGGAGATTCTGCGCCAGACGCACGAGCTCGTCGGCGAGCTGCGCGCGGGGGGCTCGCTGCAAACGGGGCGGCTGCGGATCGGCGCCACCGATGTGATGGCGATCCACTTTCTCCCGCCGGTGGTCGCGAAATTCCGGCGCCTGCATCCGGGAGTGCGGCTGACCGTGGAAGTGCAGGGCTCGCGCGCGCTGGCGCGCAGGGTGAGAAACGGCGAGCTCGATCTGGCGCTCGTCACCTTGCCCGCCGAAGAGGCCGACCTGAGCGTCCTCGAGATCCACCATGAGCCGGTCTTCTTCGTCGCTTCGCCCGAGCATCCCTGGGCGGGCAGGCGCGTGACGCTCGCCGATGTGGCGCGCGAGGGAATGATCCATCACCACGGGGATTCGATCACCCGCGAGGAGATCGCGGCCGTCTTTCGCACGCAAGGGCTCGAGCCCCGGGTGACCATGGAAGTGAGCTCGCCCGAAGCGATCAAGGCCCTCGTCGCGCTCGGCCTCGGGATCGCGCCGCTGTCGCGCGCCCAAGTGACGAGCGAGATCCGCGACGGACGCCTCGTGCGCCTGCGCGTGGCGGGGTTCCGCAGCGCGCGGCGCTCGGGCGTCATCCGCCGGCGGGCCGCCCCGCCCTTGCGCGTGGTCAGCGCGTTTCTGCGGACGCTGCCGGGGAGGGCTGGTAGGCGCGCAGGCCCGCCGCAATGATCCCGATCGCGCGGCGCAGCTTCGGCTCTTCCAGCACATAGGCGATCCGGACCTCGTTCGCGCCCACGCCCGGCGAAGCGTAGAAGCCGTTTCCCGGCGCGAGCATGGTCGTCTCGCCGTCCATGTGGAAGTCCGTCAGCATCCAGCGCACGAAATCCTCGGCGTCGTCGACGGGCAGCCGCGCCATGACATAGAAGGCGCCTTCCGGCTTGCGGCAGAGGACCCCCGGGATGCGCGCGAGCTCTTCCAACACCGCGTCGCGGCGGCGGCGGTATTCCTTCACGATGGCTTCGTAGTACTCCGCCGGAAGATCCAGCGCGGCCGCGCCCATGATCTGTCCGAGCGTGGGCGGCGAGAGGCGCGCCTGGGCGAACTTGAGCGCCGCGCCGATGACTTCCCGGTTGCGCGAAGCGATGCATCCGATCCGCGCCCCGCACACGCTGAAGCGCTTGGAGAGACTGTCGACCATGATCGCCCGGTCGTGCAGGTCGGGATAGCTCAGGATGGGAATCGGCTCCTGGTCGGCGTAGCAGAACTCGCGATAGACCTCGTCGACGATGAGATAGAGGTTCCGTTCGCGCGCGATCGCCGCGGCCCTGTCGAGCTCGTCGCGCGTGTAGATGTGGCCCGTCGGATTGCACGGGTTGCAGATCAGCAGCGCCCGCGTGCGGGGCGTGATCTTCTCCTCGATCGCCGCGCGCGCAGGAAGCGCGTATCCGTCTTCCGCGCGCGAAGTGACCGGCGAGACGCGAACGCCGAGCAGCGCGGCGTAGCCGTTGTAGTTGGCGTAGAGCGGTTCGGGGATGATGACTTCATCGCCGGGATCGCTGATCGCGGCGAGCGCGAAGAGAATCGCCTCGCTGCCCGCCGTCGTGATGAGGATTTCCTCGCGGCCGAGGGCCAGGCCGTGGCGCGCGTAGTAGCGGCGCTGGGCATCGACGAATTCCGCGATGCCTCCCGAGGGGCTGTAGCTCAGCACTTCGATCTTCGTCTTGCGCAGGGCGTCCCACATGACCCCGGGCGTGGGGATGTCGGGCTGGCCGATGTTCAGGTGATAGACCTTCCGCCCCTGGGCCTTCGCCTGGTCGGCGAGCGGGACGAGCTTGCGAATGGGCGACGGAGGAGCGACGCGCGCGCGCTTCGAGAGGTCCATGAACATTTCTCCCCAGCCCTTTGGCTGATTTGAGGATCCGGGCCCGAGACCCCGCCGCGCGCTCGCTTCGCGCAAGCATCCGCGCGCAAATCGGGGCTCAAGAGCCGCCTACTTGAAGCCGATCTCACGAGGGGGCGGGAACTCGGCCGCCCCCGGGATCTTTCCGTGCTTTTGCTCGAACCCGTCCAGGTTCTTCTGGAGCGCGTTCAGCAGCGACTTCGCATTCTGCGGAGTCATGATGATGCGCGCGTAGACCTTCGCCTTGGGCGCGCCCGGCAGGACGCGGGCGAAATCGAAGATGAACTCGGAGGAGGAGTGGGTCATCAGGACCAGGTTCGAGTAGATGCCTTCGGCCTCCCGCTCGGGAAGCTCGACTTGTATCTGCTGGGCCGGACGCTGCCCCGCCGGGGGCTTGTCTTGCGAATCCTTGCCGAGAATCCCCATTCGCTTCCTCCAATGTCCGCGCGTCGAGCCCGCCTCGACGCTCGTGATCGCAGGCGAACACAGGTTGCACGCTCCCGGCCGGCCCACTCGAGGCCGGACCGCTCGAGGGAGGATCGCTCATGCCATCCAGGGAACGGGACGGGCTTCGCGAACCGCGCGCTTCACATGCCCCAGGCGTGACGAACGAGTATAGCAAAGCGCGGCGGGCGGGTCACAGGGAATTGGCGGCGGCGTTCGAAGGCGCGCTCGCCCTGTGCAAGTCGGCCGAGAAGTGCGAAGCGGCCGACGCGGCCCTGGCGTTGCTGACTTCCGCCCAAGGGCTCGGGTTCCGTCGCGCCGCGTGCCTGTTGCTGGATCCGACCGGCACGACCCTGGCCGGCGCCGGCGCCGCGCGAAGGGCGCGCAGCGGCGCGGGCGATTCGCGATTCGCGGGCCTGGTACGCGCGCTGCGCCTCTCCACCGCGGACGCCGCCCAGAATCCGTTGCTCGCCGTGATGGCCGACGGCGAGCCGCGCCATTTGAGCGCCGGCGAAGTGCGCCGCAGCCTCGGCCGGCAGGCCGAGCGGATCTCAGGCGATCGTTTCTGGTGGGCGGTTTCGGTGCGCGGAGGAGGCCATCCGCTCGGAGTCCTTCTTCTCGAAGAGGCCGGGCTCGCGGCCGCGACCTGGGCGCGCAGGGCCTCGCTGGCCTCGGCCCTTGCTGGCCACCTCGGGCTCGCGATCGCGCTGCGCGACACCGAGCGTTCCGCGCTCGACCTCACCGCCGAGATTCGTTCGCTGCACGAAACGATGCGGGCGATGCTGGCGGCGGGAAATCTTCCCGACCTGCTGCAACTGTGGGGGCGGACCGCGCTGCGCGCCACCGGGGCGGCGAGCGTGATCCTCTGGACCTACGACGAGCCTGCCTCCCGGCTCGAGCTCGCTCTCCACCTCGCGATCGACAAGGACCATTCCCTGGAAGAGTGGCTGCCGAAGTTCGACCCGCTCGCGCGGGCGGTGCTGGCCGAGAATTCGTATCACCACCTGGACGACTTGCGCGCGCGCACGGAGCTCGAACTGGAACGGCATCCGCAGCCGCTTCCCGCGCTCACCTTCCCGTTGATCGCCTTCGGCGATCTGGTGGGGGCCGGGTTGCTGATCGCGAGGAGCGACGGGCCCGCGTCGCCGGGCCGCTTTCCTCCGCAAGCGGAGAGCTTCGCTTCGATGCTCTCCGGCTTCGCGGCGGTGAGCATCGCCAACGCGCGTCTCGCCGATCGCGTGCGGATGGGCGAGCGCCAGTTGCGCGAGACCCAACAAGCGCTGCTCGGGGCCGAGAAGCGCGCCGCGCGGGGAGATCTCGCCGGCGAACAGGGCAAGGAGATCCGCGCGGCCGCGACGGCGATCGCCGGCTTCGCGCGCCGGCTCGAGCGCGAGCTCGACGACGAAACCCAGCGCGAATACGTGCAGGTGATTCTTCGCGAGACGGCGAAAGTCGGGGAGATTCTGGATGTCCAAGAGCAGGCGTCGCGCGAGAGCGGGCCGCGTCTGGCGATCTGCCGCCTGAACGAGCTCGTGCACCTCGCGGTCTCGGGGGTGCACGAACGCCTGCGCGAGCAGGGCGTGACGCTCGAGGAAGTGTACGCCGAGCAGATGCCCGAAATGCTCCTCGATCCCGAGCGCATCGGCCAGATGACGGGCAACCTTCTGCGAAGCGCGCTCGGCGGCCTCGGGCGCGGAGAGACGCTTCGCATCGAAACCCTGCTGCAGGGCGATCGCGCGCTCCTCGAGATCGCCCACACCGGCGCGGCGCTGCCCGGCGAGGCGCTCGAACAACTCTTCAGCCCCTTCACCACGCTGCAGGCGGCGGGCGCGGGGCTCGCGCTCGCGCTGGCGCACCAGATCGTGCGCGAGCACGGAGGCGAAATCTCCGTGCGCGGCGAGGACGAGTGGCGAACGATCTTCACGGTCACCTTTCCCATTTCGGAAAACCAGGACCGTCGCCGGTCGGGCGACCGGCGGCGGGGGGGCGACCGGAGGCGCGGGTCCGGACGGGCCCGGGAATAGCGCCGGCCGGCGCACCCGTAGGCGACTGCCACGCAGTCGCAGGACAAGAAAGGGGACGCAGCATGTTCCACCATCGCATGGAACCCTGGCAGGGAACTTTCACGAGACGAATGCCCGCTCCGGCCGGCCAGCGCGTGCTCCTGATCGACGGCGACGCAGAGTACCGCGGCCGCCTCGCGCGCGCGCTCACCGAGGAAGGCTATCGCGTGGCGGCGGCCGAGACCTGGCAACAGGTCCTCGGCGAACTGACCGGGCACGAGCCGCCCGACGCGGTCGTGCTCGCCTCGGAACTTCAGTGCGGGGGAGTGCGTGATCTCTTGAGCCAGGTGCTCGCGCACGACCCCGATCTCACGGTGCTCTTGAGCGCTCCGCACGGAGGCTTCTGGTCGGACTTCTCCTCCTGGGGCGCGGACGAGTACGTGATCAAGTCGAGCGACGCCGATGAACTGAAGCGCAAACTCGCACGCGCCCTCGCCCGGCGCGCCGCTCCGGGACGGGCGGCCTGACGGGCCAAAAAGCAGTTGCCCCCGGTCGTCCGGATGCCTAGTCTCCGGCGGTAGTGCGTGCAGCCCTAGCTCAGTTGGTAGAGCACGTGACTGAAAATCACGGGGTCCCCAGTTCAATTCTGGGGGGCTGCATAGATGCGCCTTTCGCCGCGGACGGCGCTTCGGTCGGCCGATGTAGCTCAGCTGGTAGAGCAGCTCATTCGTAATGAGCAGGTCAACGGTTCGATTCCGTTCATCGGCTCCATCTCGAGGCCCCGGTCGACCGCGACCGGGGCCTTGGCGTGTGAAGCCGGGAGGGCCGCCCGCAGCCGGCGGCCCCTTCCTTGAAGCGTCCAACGACGGCGCGAGGAGTCTGAAGAGAAACCGCGGAGGGAGCCGCCGATGAAGCCTCGATGCACCCGCGGCCGGAGCTGCCGATGAAGCCGGAGTTGATCCTCGGTGTCTCGGGCGCGCGAGGGATCGTCGGCGAATCGCTCGACGAGGGAGTCGCCACGCGTCTCGCGGGCGCGTTCTGCGCGCAGCTCTCCTCGCCGGGTCCGGTTCTCGTGGGCCGCGACACGCGCCCTTCCGGCGCGCGCCTGGCCGAAGCCTGCATGCGCGAGCTTTGCTCCGCCGGCCGCGAGGCCGTCGATCTCGGCGTCGTGCCGACCCCCACGGTGCAACTCGCCGTGGAGGTCGAACGCGCGGCGGGCGGAATCGTCATCACCGCGAGCCACAATCCTCCCGCGTGGAACGGGCTCAAGTTCATCTCGCCCGCAGGGATCTTCCTGGATGCGGCCGCGATGGACCGCTTGATCGCGCGCTTTCACGAGAGCGCTCCCTCTGCTGAACCTTCGCACGCGGATGAAGGCGAGCGCCCTTCACCATCGCGCGGCGCGGACGATTCCGGCACGGTCACCACGAAGGCGGGCATGCGCGCGGTCGGCGCGCACATCGTGCGCATCCTTCCCATTTGCGAAGCGGATCGCATTCGCGCGCAGCGTCCCCGCGTGGTGATCGACGCGGTGCACGGAGCGGGCGCGGTGGTCATCGCGCCGCTGCTCGAGCAACTCGGCGTCGAGACGGACTGGATCGACGGCGAGCCCGACGGCAGGCTCCCCGAGCATCCCGAACCGAGGGCCGAGCGCCTCGAGCCGCTCGCGCGCGCGGCCGCAAGCGCGGGCGCCCAGATCGGCTTCGCGCTCGATCCCGATGGAGACCGTCTGGCGCTCGTCCTTCCCGATCGCGTGCTGGGCGAGGAGTGGACGCTGCCGCTGTGTGCGGCGCGCCTGCTCGCGCGCGGCTTGCAGGGGCCGCTCGTCACGAACCTCAGCACTTCCGCGCGCATCGAATGGATTGCCGCGCGCCACGGCCAATCGGTCGCGCGCACTCCCGTCGGCGAGGCGCACGTCGTTTCGCGCATGAAGTCTTTGCGAGCCACGCTGGGCGGCGAAGGCAACGGGGGAGTGATCGATGCCCGCGTGCACTATGGCCGCGATGCGGCCGTGGGGATTGCGCAGCTCCTCTCGCTGGAGGTTTCGGGTCCCGGGGGCAGGAGCGGTATCGCCATTGCTGTGAATGAATTCCCCCCATTCGTTCTCGTAAAGGATGAAGCGCCTCTCTCGCGGGCGGAGCTCGTCGCCCTCGAGCCGCGGCTCGTGCGCCTCTTCGGAGAGCCGGGCGATCGCTCCGACGGTCTGCGCTGGAGCTGGCCCGGGCGCTGGCTGCATGTGCGGCCATCCAACACCGAGCCGAAGACGAGGATCTTCGCGGAGGCGGCGGACGATGACGCTGCCCGGGAGATGGTGCGGGCGGTGAAGGAGCAAGGGAGGCCATCGTCTCGATAGCTCGTCGACGCAGGCGGTCCTCGCGAATCAGGATCGAAGCGTCGAGCGAGCGGTACCGAAACAGAAAGGGAAGGACATGGACGCGCGCGACTCCTCGGGCAACAAGATGCAATCGGTGCACACGGCGAACGCGCCCGCGGCTCTCGGCCCCTACAGCCAGGCGATTCGTTGCCCCGCCCAGCGGCTCGTCTATACCGCCGGGCAGCTGGGACTCGATCCCGCGACCGGAGCGCTGGCCGGCGGCGGAATCCAGGCGGAGACCGAACAGGCCTTGCGGAACCTCGAGGCCGTCCTGGAAGCGGCCGGGTCGGGCATGGAGCGCGTGATCAAGACGACCGTGTTCCTCGCGGACATGGGCGAGTTCGCGCAGATGAACGCGATCTACGAGCGGCATTTCTCCGCGCCCTATCCGGCGCGCAGCGCGGTGCAGGTGGCCGCGCTTCCGAAAGCGGGACGCGTGGAAATCGAAGCGGTGGCGCTGATCGACTGAGAGCGTTCGAGGATTCGCGAGCGCGGGAGCGCGTGAGGCCGGACGGGCGCCGGCGGCTCGGGCGCGAGACGAAGCGCTTCCCGCGCGCGCGGGCGAGATGCCGCGCAAGGCCGGATTGACCGGCGGCGTGCGATTGCCTAAGGTTCCTGCCGGGCCGGGAACGAAACGGGTCGAGGGAGCGAATGGATCCTGGTGGGTCCCCTGGCCTTCAAAGCCTGTGTCGGGCGTTTCTGACGTCCGGGGTGGGTTCGATTCCCACGCGTTCCCGCCATTCGAAGGGCGGTTCGCGGAGCGCCGTGCAGCGCTCGCGGACCGCCCTCGTGTTCGGCGCACGCCCGCGCCGGCATCCACCGTCCCTGCGCGCCCGCGTCGCTTCCGCTCTTCTCGCTCTTCCCGCCCTGCTCGCCGTCGCGGGGATTGCGCTTGCGCCCGATGTGTGCGCCTCGTCGTCGCCGCCTGTTGCGCGGCCGGGTCCGGGCATCCTCGCGTCAGCGTACCCCCAAACATCGCGTTTCTCGTTCTTCGCGGTCGCGCAGTCGCCGCCGGCCAGCGCTGACACGAGTCTCGAAAACCGGGCCCAGCGCGCGGTCGAGCGTCTCCAGGAACGGATGCGCGCGGAGCGGTCGCCGGCGCCCGATTCTCTCGCGCCGGCCGACACGATGGCGGCGCGGTCCGCGGCGGGGGCAACAGAAGCTTCCCATCGCGCTGCCGCTTCACCGCCCGCTGCCGTCGATTCGGCCGCGGCAGAGGGAAAGCCGGGACGCTTCGACAGCCCCACCTGGGTCATGGCCCGCTCGCTCATCATTCCGGGATGGGGGCAGGCGAAGAACGGAGCGTGGTGGAAGGCGATCGCGGTGGCGGGCATCGAGGGCGCGCTGCTCGAGAGGTTGTTCTACGAAGCGCGCGTGAGCCGCGATTTCGAGCGCAAGGCGGCGCGATTTCCCGAAGGATCGGCCGAGCGCGAGCGCTACCTTTCCAAGTCCGAGAAGCACGCGCGGCATCGTCGCGACTTCACCTGGTGGACGGCGCTCTTCGTGATCCTCTCGATGGGCGATGCGTATGTGGATGCGCATCTGCAGCGCTTCGATGTCGGCCTGCAGGGCGGCGAAGACATCGATCCCGAGACGGGTGGCGATGGTGGGGGAGGCTCCGGTCCGGCGCCGCCCGGGATCCGCCTGGGATTGCGCCTCGCTCCCTGAAGGCGTGCCCTCCTTGCGGTGCTCCGCCGGTCGCGTTCCATCTCAGACGGCTCTCGCGACGGGCGAAGCGGGCCCGCGCGCTTCATGACGAGCCCGTTCGCGGCCGATTCTCTTCTTCACCCCGGCTTTCCTATCCGCTACCGTCTTCTCGATTCCCATGTCCGGCGCATCCGGGGCGGCCTCCCGGACGCTGAACGGACCGGTTCCCGAAGTTCCGCGCGAGGGGAAGAGATGGCGCCCGAATCCAAGGCGGGAAACGATCGCTCCGCCGTCGCGCTCTATGTGCACATCCCATTCTGTTGCCGGAGATGCGCGTATTGCGGGACCTTTCGCGTGGCCGAGCGGGAGGCTTCCTACGACCCCTTCCTGCGGGCCATGGCGCGAGAGTGGTCGCTGCTGCGGGCCGAGATGGAAGAGCCAGCCGGCCGCTCCGTGTTTGCCGTCTATGTCGGCGGCGGCATGCCTTCGCTCTTCGGCCCCGTCCGCCTCGCCACCCTGCTGAGCGGCCTGCGAGAAGGCCTCCCCTGGGCGGACGATTGCGAAGTGACGCTCGAGGTCTACCCGGGCTCGTTCGATCGCGACGGCGCCCGGATCCTGCGCGAGGCGGGATTCAATCGCCTGCACTTGCGCGTGCACACCTTTCGCGACGCCGAGCTCGCCTTCCTCGAACGCGGGTACACCGCCGACCAGGCCCAGGCAGCGGTCGGCGCGGCGCGAGAGGCGGGGTTCGAGAACCTGAGCATCGATTTGCGCTACGGAATTCCCGGCCAGACGACCGATACCTGGAACGCAACCCTGAAGGATTCGATCGCCCTCGATCTCGTCCACGCGACCTGCAATCAAATCGGACGGCGGGAAGAGAGCGTGCACGACCGCCTCTTGCGCGGCGCCTTTCGCGAGAGCCCGCTCGAGGAATCGCTTCTCTCGTTCTATCAGACTGCCGTGCGGCGCCTGGTCGAGGCGGGCTACGAGCAATACGAAGTGGAGAGCTTCGCCCGCGGAGGAAATGTCTCGCGTTACGGCCTCGGGGTCTGGAACCGGCGGACCTTCTACGGCCTCGGCCCCGGCGCGCATTCCTTCGACGGAGCCGTGCGCTGGAGGAACGCGGGCGATCTGGGCGCCTATCTGACCCGCCTGCTCGATGCCGGCCGCTTCCCGCCCCGCGAGCGCTACCGCCTGAGCCCCGAAAATGCGGTGCAGGAAGTGCTCTCGCTGGGCCTGCGGCAAGCGACCGGCATCCGTTGGAGCGCGCTCGCGCAGTATGTGGGGCCCGCCACCCTCGCGCGCCTCGAGCACAAGGCGCGCGTGCTCGCCACCCATGGCTTCCTCGATCTGGAAGCCGGCGGCATCCGCGCGAAGCCGCAAGCCTATTTCGTCGTCGACAGCGTCGTCCTCGAGCTCATCCGCGCGCTGGAGGACAAGGAAGCATGAAGGTCGCGCTCGTCCACGACTGGCTGACCGGCATGCGCGGGGGCGAGAAGTGCCTCGAGACTTTCTGCGAGCTCTTTCCCGAGGCGCCCATCTACACGCTGGTTCACCGGCCGGGGAGCGTGAGCGCGGCGATCGAGAGCCACCCGATCCACACCTCGTTTCTTCAGCACGCGCCCTTCGCGCGCAAGAACTATCAGCGCTACCTGCCGCTCTTTCCCCTGGCCGTCGAGCGCTTCGACCTGCGCGGCTACGATCTGGTGCTCTCGAGCAGCCATGCGGTCGCGAAAGGCGTGGTGGTGCATCCGGGCACGCGGCATGTGTGCTATTGCCACACGCCGATGCGCTATGTCTGGTCGGCGTACGAGGAGTATTTCGGAAGAGGGCGCTATCGGTTTCCCGTCTCCTGGGCGATGAGCGCCGCGGCCAGCCGGCTGCGCTTGTGGGACACGGTCACCGCGGCGCGCGTCGACCGGTTCATCGCGAACTCGCACAATGTCGCCGGGCGGATTGCGCGCTACTACGGGCGCGACGCGGCGGTCGTGCATCCTTGGGTGGAAACCGACTACTTCACGCCCGGCGAATCCGATGCGGCCGGGGTGGCGCAGCGCGGGCGGCGCGAGGACTTCTACCTGATGGTGACCGCGCTCGTCCCGTACAAGCGCGTGGATCTCGCCATCGAAGCGGCGCGCAAGCTGGGACGCCCGCTCGTCATCATCGGAAGCGGAGTGGAGCGCAAGCGCCTGGAGCGCGCCGCGCGCGGCGGCGCACGTTTCCTCGGCTGGCAGGACAGGGAAGCACTGCGCGAGGCGCTGCGCCATGCGCGCGCGCTCCTCTTTCCCGGCGAGGAGGACTTCGGTATCGTTCCCCTCGAAGCGATGGCGTGCGGAACGCCCGTGATCGCCTACGGCGCGGGTGGGGCGTGCGAGACGGTGATCGACGGGGAAACGGGAGTCTTCTTCGCGGAGCAGTCGATGGAGGCGCTGTGCGAGGCGTGCCGGCGTCTCGACGAGCATCCGGTGCTTCCCGATGCCTGCCGGCGCCGCGCGCTCGAGTTCGCGCGCCCTGTCTTCCTGCGGCGCATGCGATCCGAGATCGCGCGGGCGTTGGAAGAGCGCGGTAAACCGGAGAAAGGCGCCGTGCACGAAGGCGCGCACGAAGGAGCCACGCAGCCATGGGCCAGGTAGAGCGCCGCGCAGCGGAGACGCGCGTCCAGTTCATCTGGCACGCGGGCGACATCGCCGCGCTCTTCGCGGCCTTCCTGCTCGGATACTGGCTGCGTTTTCATTCCCCGCTGGTCGGGCAGTTGTGGGGCGTCTCGGGCGGCATTCCTCCGCTGCGTCATTACCTCATCGCCGCGGGCGCGAGCGCGCTCGTCTGGATCGCCGTCTTTCACACCTTCGGCCTGTATCGCATCCGGCCGCGCTGGGAAGGGCGCGCGGTCACGCGTCTCCTCCAGGCTTCGCTTCTGGGCATGGCGCTCACCGCCGGGGTGGCCTTCTTCTATCGCGATGTCACCCTTTCCCGTATCGCGATTCCGCTGATCTGGATACTGGCCATTCCCTTGCTGCATGCGGGCCGCGTCCTCGGATTGTCGCTGGCCGCCGCGCTCGGCCCGCGCCGCCCGGTGCGCTTCCTCGTCATCGGGCGAACGGCGCAGGGGCGGCGGCTCGCGCAGGCGCTTTCCTCGGCGCGCGGCGTTCCGCACGAGGCGGTCGGGTTTCTGGCGGGGCCGAATGAAAGCGCGGCGGACGAGCCGGGCGACCCGCTTCCGGTTCTCGGCCGCTTCGAGGAGGTGGGCCGCCTGGTGAGCGAGCTCACCATCGATCGCGTGATCGTGGCGCTTCCGCTCGCGGGGCAGGAGGCGCTGCTCGAGATTCTGCGCCAGTGTCGCGCCCTGCATGTCGACATCGAGTTCGTGCCCGATCTCGTCGCCGAAATCTCGCGTCGCGCGCGCTTCGACGAAGTCGACGGCATTCCGGTGATCTCGCTGCAGGAAATTCCGCTCGCGGGGTGGAACGCGGTCGCGAAGCGCAGCTTCGATCTCATCGTCACCAGCCTGCTGCTTCTGCTCCTCAGTCCGCTGCTCCTCTTGATCGCGGCGCTCATCCGCCTCGACTCGCGCGGCCCCGTCTTCTATCGCCAGGAACGCGTGGGACGCGACGGCAGGATTTTCTGGATCATGAAGTTTCGCTCGATGCGCACCGATGCCGAGGAGGAAACCGGTCCCGTCTGGGCCCACAGCGGGGACCCGCGCCGCACGCGCCTGGGTGGTTTTCTGCGCACCTGGAGTCTGGATGAGCTGCCGCAATTGCTGAATGTGCTCAAGGGAGACATGAGCCTCGTTGGGCCGCGTCCGGAGCGGCCCTACTTCGTCGATCGCTTTGAAGAGCTGGTGCCCGGCTACCTCAACCGCCATCGCGTGAAGAGCGGGATCACGGGCTGGGCGCAGGTGAACGGTCTGCGGGGCAGCGTGCCGATCGAGGAGCGCACCCGCTACGATTTGCAGTACATCGCCAACTGGTCTCTGGCCCTCGATGTCCGGATTCTGTTCATGACCCTGCGCTCGATCTTCGCGCAGAGAGGACACTAGCGCACCGCGTCGATTCCCGTCCGGCCCGCGCGCGAGCCGGCGCCGCGGCAGCGCGGAGATGGAGAGCATGGAGAAAGAAGATTACTACGAGATTCTGGGCGTTCCGCGCGATGCCACGGTCGAGCAGATCAAGAAGGCCTATCGCCAGCTCGCCGTGCAGTACCATCCCGACAAGAACCCCGGCGATCACGCGGCTGAGGAGCGCTTCAAGGCGATCTCCGAGGCCTACCAGGTCCTGAGCCAGCCCGAGAAGCGCGCGCAGTACGACCGCTACGGGCGCGCCGGCGTGCGCGGCGCGAGCGGCGAAGGCGGCGTGGGCTTCGATCCCATGGAGATCTTCCGCGAATTCGCGCGCTCGCAAGGAGGCTGGGGCGGGCTGGAGGACCTCTTCGGAAGCTTCATGGGCGGCGGCTTCCAACGCCGCTCGGCCGTCGATGACCGCCGCGGCGAGGACTTGCGCGTCGTCCTTCCGCTGACGCTGGAGGAAGTCGCGCAGGGCGCGGAGAAGACCATTCGCCTGAAGCGCCGCACGGCGTGCGAGAAATGCGGCGGCAAAGGCCTGCGCCCCGGCGGGCGCGCCACGCGCTGCCCGCAATGCGAAGGCACCGGCGAGATCAAGATCGTGCAGCGCGTGTTGTGGGGCCAGGTCATCCGCACCGAGCCCTGCAAGCGTTGCGGAGGCGATGGGCAGATCATCGAGGACCCCTGTCCCGTCTGTCGTGGGGAAGGCCGGATCGAACAGGAGGAGCAGGTCGCGCTGAAGATACCGCCCGGCATCGTCGACGGCGAACGCCTCGCCCAACGCGGCGGAGGAAACGCCGGGCGGCGCGGCGGGCCGGCGGGCGATCTCGTGATCGAGATCCGCGAGCGGCCGCACGAAGTCTTCGAGCGCCGCGGCCTCGACTTGTGGGTGGAATTGCCGGTGAGCCTCGCGCAAGCGGCGCTGGGCGCGCGCGTCAAGCTCGAGACGATCGGCGATGCGGTCGAGATCAAGGTGCCGGCGGGCATTCAATCGGGAAAGGTGCTGCGTTTGCGCGGGCGCGGCCTCGCGGTGAGCGGCAGGCAGGGCGACCTCTATGTCGCCGTGCGGCTGTGGACTCCGCAGAACCTCTCCGGGAAGGAGAAGGAACTGCTGCAGCAATTGGGACGCATGCCGGGAATGCGCGCCCCCAAGCCGGGCAAGGGGATCCTGGAGAGGTTCAAGGATGCGTTCCGCGGCTGAGGGTGATCACAGCGAGCCGCGGGGCGACGAGCGGCCGTGCGACGAGGGCCCCGGCGGCGGGGGCCGCGACACCGAGGGCCAGGCGCCCCACGCGATCTTCTTCGCGCCGCCTCCCTGGCCTTCACGGGGCGGAGAGATCACGCTCGACGAGAGCGAGAGCCAGCACGCCTCGCGCGCCATTCGCGTGCGCCCCGGTGATCGCGTGCGCGTCGTGGATGGAGAGGGGCGCGCCGGTTCGGGAGAAGTGACCTCGATCGCGCGGCGCGGCGTGCGCATGCGGCTGCTCGAAGCGCGCGATGAGGAAACGGAGGAAGCGTGCGCGTGGGAGCTCGCCCTTCCCTGGCTGCGCTCGCCCGCGCGCATCGATTGGGCGATCGAGAAGGCGACCGAGCTCGGTTGCCGCGCGCTTCACATCTACTCCGCCGAGCGCTGCGTGACGGCGGGCGCGCTGCCCTCCGATACCCGGTTGGAGCGCTGGCGCGCGGTGGCGCGGGCGGCGATGAAACAATCGGGAAGATCCTATTGCCCGCGCGTCGCCCATCGCGGATCGTTAGCCGCATTGTTGTCGGGATTGGACGAGCGCCCGCGCATGTTGATCGGCGATGCGCGGGGCGGCGATTTCGCGCGCCTCGATCCATTCCGCGCGGACGAGCGCTTGTTGCTGCTCGTCGGCCCCGAAGGCGGGTGGACCTCGGAGGAGCGCGCGACCCTCGCGCGCGCGGGCGTGGAGCGGGTGAGATTGGGCGCCTTTCGCTTGCGCAGCGAAAGCGCCGCGATCGCGCTGGGGGCGCTCGTCGCGGCGCGGCTGGCCGCGATGGATGCGCCCGCATGCTGAAGGGGTCGTGAGCGGCCTCGCGATCATGTCTCGTGATCGCGGGCGCGCACGGTGAGGGTGGGAAGGAGACGATCGCCATGGGTGCCTTTCCTCGCGAGCAATACCTCGTCCTGACGGGGCTCGAGCAAGCGGGCGGCGCATCGACCATTCGCGAGCTCGCGGAACGATCGGGTGTGGACCAGGCGCTGCTCTCCGCGGGCGCGCGCCTGCTCGCGGAACGCGCCCTGGTGGAATTGATCGAGGAACCGTATCGCGAATTCGTCTTGAAGGAGGCGGGACGCGCCGCGGCGGCGGGCGGCCTTCCCGAGCGCAAGATCGTGAACGCGCTGCGCGAGGCGGGAAAGGCGCTCTCGATCCAGGAGCTGCCCGCCCCGACGGGGCTCGCGCCGCGCGAGATCGGCGCGACCCTGCGTGTTCTTTCCGAGAAGAAGTGGGCGGTGAAGGACGGCCCGCTCGTTCGTTTGACGGGCGCGCTCGCAGGCCCCCCGCGCCTGGGGCCCGACGAAGCGCTGCTGCAGGCGCTCGCCGGCCGCGCGGAAGGCCGCGCCGTCGAGGCCGACCTCGCGCGCGAGGGGATCGCGCTCGAGGAGGCGCTGGCGTTGCTGAAGACGCGCCGGGAATGGCTGGAGACGAAGACGAGGCGCGTGTGGCGCGTGACGCTCACCGCGGAAGGCCGGCGGGAGCTCGAGGCGGGCGCGCGCGAGGCGCGCGAGGCGACCCAGCTCACGCCGGAGCTGCTCGCCTCGGGCGCGTGGCGAGAGGTTTCGCTCAAGGCCTACGACATCCAGCTCGGCGTGACGCCCGTCTTTCCCGGAAAGCTGCATCCTCTGCAACGCGTGGTCGGCGAGACGCGGCGCATCTTTCTCGAGATGGGCTTCACTGAGATCGTCTCGCCGATGGTCGAATCCTCGTTCTGGAACTTCGACGCGCTCTTTCAACCGCAGGACCATCCCGCGCGCGAGATGCAGGACACCTTCTACCTCGAGCGGCCCGGCGAGCTTGCGCTGCCCGCGGATGCGGCCCTCGTCGAGCGCGTGCGCCGCACGCACGAGGATGGGGGAGACACCGGCTCGATCGGTTGGGGCCACTCCTGGGATGCGGCGCGCGCCCGCACGGCGGTGCTGCGCACGCACACGACCGCGGCGACGGTGCGCGCGCTGGCGGAAGATCCGCGCGGGCCGCGCAAGGTCTTCTGCGTGGGGCGCGTCTTTCGCCGCGAAGCGATCGACTACAAGCATCTGCCGCTCTTCCATCAAGTGGACGGGATCATCATCGACGCGCAGGCCACCTTCGCGAACCTGCTCGGCACGCTGACGGCCTTCTATCGCAAGATGGGCTTCGAGCGCATCGAGCTGCGCCCGGGGTTCTTCCCGTACACGGAGCCGAGCGTGGAAGTCTTCATCTGGGTGCCGCAGAAGCAGGACTGGTTCGAGATGGGCGGCGCCGGGATCTTCCGTCCCGAAGTGACCCGCCCGCTCGGATGCGAAGTGCCCGTGCTCGCCTGGGGCCTCGGCCTCGAGCGGCTCGCGATGCTGCGCTACGATGTGCTCGAGATGCGCAAGCTCTATCAGCCCGATCTCGAGTGGTTGAAGGAGGTGCCGCTGTGCCGGTAGTGGGAATCCCGGTCGGGCGTCTGCGCGCCCTCCTGGGCCGCGACATCGGAAACGACGAGCTGCTGCGCGAGCTGGGCCATCTCGGCTGCGATGTGGAAGGCTTCACCGAGCTCGCGCGGGTGCGCTGCACGGCCTGTGGAACGATCCACGAGCGCACCGCGCAGGAGGAGATTCCGCCCGCCTGCGACGCGTGCGGCGCGAATCTGCGCGAAGGGCACGAAGAGCTTCTCCCGCTCGAAGTGATCCGCATGGAGCTTCTCGCGGTGCGTCCCGACATGTTCGATCCCGGCGGGCTCGCCCGCGCGCTGCGCGGAACGCTCGGCATCGAGACGGGCGCGCCGCGCTACCCGCTCGGCCCGGCGCGCGCGCGCATCACGGTGGACCCGGGCGTGCGCCGGCCCGAGTCCTACCGCCCATGGATCGTCGCGGCGGTGGTCGAGAACTTCACCCTCGACGAAGACGCGTTGAAGATCGTCATGAAGCTGCAGGAGAACCTGCACTGGGCGATCGGGCGCGATCGCAAGCACGCCTCCATCGGTGTCTACGACTTCGACACGGTCGATCCGGAGCTGGTCTACACCGTCGAGGATCCCGACGCCTTTCGCTTCGTGCCGCTGGGCGCGAGCGGCGCGGCCCCCTGGTCGTTGCGCGAGATTCTGGCGAAGCACCCGAAGGGCGTGGGCTATGCGCATCTGCTCGCGAAGCACGACCGCTATCCCATCTTGAAAGACCGCCACGGGCGCGTGCTCTCGATGCCGCCGATCATCAATTCCGAGCAGACGCGCGTGACCGCGAAGACGGGCCGCTTCGTGATCGATGTCACCGGCCTGACCGAGCGCACCGTTTCGCGCGCGTTGAATGTGATCGTGACGAGCCTGCTCGAGAATCTCCCGGGCGCGACCGCGTCCGCGGTCGAGATCGTGGGGCCCGGCTCCGAGCGGCGCACCACTCCCGACTGGACGCTGCAGCGCATGGACCTCGATCCCGCGCGCGCGCAGGCCATCTTGGGCATTTCGCTTGCGCTTCCCCAAACGCTCGAGCTGCTCGGGCGCATGCGCCACGATCCCACCGCGCTTTCCGACGGCCGCGTGCAGGTCAGCATTCCCGTCTATCGCAGCGATATCCTGCACGAGATGGATCTCGTCGAGGACCTCGCGATCGGATACGGCTATCACAACATCGTGCCTTCGCTCGTGCCGACCTTCACGGTCGGGGGCGAACGGGCGATCGAGAAGGCCTCCGATCGCGCGAGGGAAGTCTTCTGCGGGCTGGGCTTCTCGGAAGTGATGACCCTCTCGCTCACCAATTCCGAGGAGCACGATCGCATGCTCGGCCGGCCGGAATCGGAAGAGACGGTGCAGGTGAAGAATCCCGTTTCCATCGAGCAGTCGATCCTGCGCGCGAGCCTGCTGCCCGGCCTGCTCGATGTGTTCCGTCGCAATGTGATCCATCCTCTGCCGCAGAGGATCTTCGAAGTGGGCGATGTGACCCGCTGCGACGCGACCGCCGAGACGGGCGCGCGCGACATCCGCCGCTTCGCTTGCGGAATCGTCTCCGCGCGGGCGAGCTTCGAGGAGGCGAAGGCGCTCGCCGAAGCCGCTCTGCGCGAGTTCGGATGCGCGGCGGTCTACACGCCGTGCGAAGAGCGGCCCTTCCTTCCCGGGCGCGCGGCCGACGCCTGGATGGAGACTTCCGCCGGGCGCGCGCATCTCATGCGCTTCGGCGAGACGCATCCCGAAGTGCTCGAGCGCTTCGGCATCCAGAATCCCACCGTGCTGCTGGAAGGGGATCTCGCGCAGCTGGCGGGAGTGAAGGCGTAGAGGGGCGCGGCGCAAGTGGCGCGAGGGAAGGCAGGAGCGCGAGGGCGGGCGCGCGATCAGGCGCGCGGGAAGCCGACCTTCTGGACCTCGGGCTCGAGATCGATGCCGAAGGCCGCGCGCACGCGCGATTGCGCCAGGGCGATGAGCTCGAGCGCCTCGCGCGCGGTCGCGTTGCCGCGATTGACCATGTAGTTGGCGTGGCGCGTGGAGATCTGCAGATCGCCCACGCGCATTCCCGACAGCCCCGCCCGTTCGATCAGCCGCCCCGCCGAGAATCCTGCCGGATTGCGAAAGACGCTGCCGCAAGTCGGTTCGTGCGGCGCATTCCCGCGGCGGCGCGAACGATAAGCGGCCACTTGCGCGCAGAGTTCCTCCGCCCGGCCACGCCGCACCCGAAACCGCGCGCTCAGGAGAAAGGCGTGCGTCGGCTCCGAGCCCTTCAAGCGCGAGTGGCGGTAGGCGAGGCCGAGCTCGGGAGGCTCCCACACGCGCGGCGGCGCTCCCGCTTCGAGCGCCTCCACACTCACGAGCGCGTCGGCCATCTCGCCGCCGAAGGCGCCGGCGTTGTTCACGATCGCCCCGCCGATCGTTCCCGGAATTCCCTCGGCCCACTCGAGCCCGGCGTATCCGAAATGCGCCAGACGGCGGGCGACGGCGGAAAGCGAGGCGCCCGCCGGGCACGAGATCAGCATCTCGCCGGGGCCCTCGTCTCGATGGCCCGCATCCATCTCGTCGCGCTCGCGCGCGCCGGTGCGCGCATCGGTCTTTTCGCGACCGCGCATGGGGGTGAGGGGACGCCCATCGGCGAAGCGCGGAAGACCGGACGGCAAGCGCACGAGAAGTCCAGGGTAGCCTTCATCGGGGAAGAGGAGATTGCTGCCGAAGCCGATCGCAAAGACGGGCATGGCGAGCCCTGCGGCCAAAGCGAGATCGGCGGCGAGATCTTCCTGGGAGCAGGGGCGCGAGAGATAGGCCGCCGGACCGCCGATGCGCCAGGTCGTCAGGCGGGAGAGCGGAACATTGCGCTGCCAGCGTTCGGGAATGTTTGCGACCATCGGCTTTCAGAATCGAGGTCCCGTGCGGGAGGTCGGAATCGAACCGACACGGGGTTTCCCCCACGGGATTTTGAGTCCCGCGCGTCTACCAGTTTCACCACTCCCGCTTGATCGGTCCGCGGCGCAAGCGAGCGTCCGCGGGAACGAGGGAAGAATGTAGGGCATGGCAGGCCCGCTCGCAAATGCTTTCGCGCCGCGGGGAGCGGCGAGGCGGGCGGGATTAGCCCTTGACCCCAGCGAGATCCATTCCGTAGCATCATCGCTTCCGAAGGGGCTGTAGCTCAGTTGGGAGAGCGCATGACTGGCAGTCATGAGGTCAGGGGTTCGATCCCCCTCAGCTCCAAGGGACTGAGGTTCTGACACGGTTCAGGGTTCCGTTTCGGGTCTCGTTTGAATGATGGCGGCCTGCGTCATTGGCGCGGGCCGCCCTTCTCTTGATGGGCATCCTACCGGCCCACGCGGGAATCTTGGACCCGGGGATCAGACCGTGCGGTCTTCCGATCGCAAGGAGCGCGATCGCTGACGGGCTTTTCGTTGGGGACTTCTCGCAGGCTCAGTTCTTCACGGGACGCGCCTCGCTGCCCACTCATGCATGCAAAACCGCCGTTTCGGTCCGACGCGAGTCGGCGCCTCAGACTACAAGTCACGGGTGCTGTACTAGGCGAGTCATGCATTCTGCCAATCATCAGCATGGGGTGGGTCGCGCGCTTGGCGGAATGCTACCGGCCTGTCATGAGTCGTCTTTTCCCTGGGATTGAGCGACCTCCGCGATCGCTTTTGCTGCCGCTCTAGCTGCGTGCTCGTCCCATTTGGAGCCGCCCAAGAGCGCAGGAGAGTCCCGGCTCTCGGCTTGGCATCGGCGCCTAATATGGCCCGTCCACACCGGTCTGTGGTAGAATTCCACCTGAGACCGTTCGACCCGAGTGACCTGAAACCAAGGGTGTACATATGCGCCGAATGTCTATTCCCCGCGTGCTACGTCTGACCCTGATCCCCGCAGTCGTGCTCGCCATGCTGATTTCATCGCCGGTGGCGGAGGCCGATGAACCCATGCTGGCCGTCCGGCTCCTCGATGGCGGAGACGCGATCTACGCCGTGAGCGAGATCGACCGGGTCGTCTTCGAGGGCGACTCGCTGTTCGTCCTGAAGTCCGGTGCGTCGGAGAGCCACGCGCTCGGCTCGGTCGAGAAGATCGAGTTCCTCTGGGGCTTCTCGGGCGTGGCCGAACCCGAGGAGGTGGCCCATGTCCTCAAGGCCTTGCGCCTCTTTCAGAACCGGCCCAATCCCTTCACGCCTGTGACGAAGATCGGCTTCGAGCTTGCGCAGGCTGGCCGGGTGGAGCTCGCGGTCTACAGCGTGGACGGACGACTGATCCGGACGCTGATCAACGAGGATCGTCATGCCGGGTCGCACGAAGCGATCTGGGATGGTTGCGACGCCGAAGGCAAGAAGGTCGCGAGCGGAGTCTATTTCTACAAGCTTGCCGCGCCGGGTATCGCAGAGAGCCGGCGGATGATCCTGCTGCCGTGAGCGTGGTGTTCATGAGCACACGACGAAGAGCGGTCGAGATCGAGGCAGCCCGAAGGAGGATCGAGCGATGAGACGGCGGACGATGGTGGTGCTGGGCATCGGGCTGGTACTGACGCTGGTCCTGGGTGTCACGGTGAGCCAAGGCGAATGGAAGATGCGCGTGCACGAGGGGACGGGCGTGACGGAGTTTACGGCATCGAACATCGACAGCCTGACCTTCTACGAATTTACCCTGGCATTGCCGATGGTGGAAGTGCCGGCCGGGGTTTTCACTATGGGCGACGGCTCAGCCGAATGCGGGACGCAGCAGCACGAGGCGACGCTGACGCGGAGCTTCTACCTGGGCCAGCACGAGGTGACGAACCAGGAGTACCTGGAGGCGGTGCAGTGGGCCTTCGACCATGGATATGTGACGGCGACGAGCGGTTCGGTGATAGACAATCTGGATGGTAGCACGCGGGAGCTTCTGGATCTGGACACATACTGCGAGATCGCGTTCCTCGGTGGCGTGTTCACCTTGTTTGATTTTGGCCACGGGATCAACCCTGACCATCCGGTGAAGAAGGTGACCTGGTACGGAGCGGCAGCGTACTGTGACTGGCTGAGCCTTCGGGCGGGGCTGCCCCGGGCCTACAACCACTCCACTTGGCAATGCAATGGAGGCGACCCCTACAGCGCCCAAGGCTACCGCCTGCCCACGGACGCGGAGTGGGAGTACGCGGCGCAATGGGACGACGAGCGGATCTACCCATGGGGGAACGAGGCTCCCGACTGCAATCGCGCGAACTATGAGGGTTGCGTCAACTGGACCTTGCCGGTGGGGAGCTGTCCGGACGCACCGGCGGTGCCGGGTCTTTCCGACGTGGCTGGGAATGTGTGGGAATGGTGCAATGACTGGTTCGTCTGCGGTCTGGGGACGAGTCCGGTTACGGATCCTCCGGGCCCGACGAGTGGAACATACCGGGTGCTTCGCGGGGGCTCCTGGTACCACACCAACAGCTACCTGCGATGCGCGCATCGGAACGACTACAGCCCGTACAACAGTGAAGTCTATATCGGCTTCCGAGTATCCAAGACGATTGCCCCTTGACCCCTTACTCCTTTGCCCCTGGCCCCTTCCGGGGGCCAGGGGTCTGAGCGCGGCGCCGATCATTGAGGTAGGAAAACGAAGGCGCGCCGGCGGATCTCGACCGGCGCGCCTCATCACGCAAGGAGGCAACGAAAGCGAAAGGTCAGCCCACTACGATTCGATCTCCGCGCGACGCGTGACCACGCGATCGACGAGGCCGTACGCGCGCGCATCCTCGGCCGTCAGCCAGAAGTCGCGATCCACATCGCGGGTGACCGTCTCCAGGTCCTTGCCCACGGCATCGGCGACCACCTGGTTGTAGCGCCGGCGCATGCGCACGATCTCGGTGGAGGCGATTTCGAGATCGGACGCCTGCCCGAAGCTCTGGCTCGAGGGTTGGTGCATCATGAACCGGGAATGGGGGAGGCTCAGGCGCTGGCCCTTGTCTCCCGCGAGAAACACCATCACCGCCGCGCTCGCGCACAACCCGGAAACGAGCGTGCGAATAGGCGGCGCGACGAATTGCAGCATGTCGAGGATGCCGAACCCGGAATCGGCCTCGCCGCCGGGCGAGTTGATGATCACCGTGATCGGCTTCTCTTTCGATTCCGCTTCGAGAATGAGAAGCTGCATGTAGACCCGGCGGGCAAGCTCGTCGCTGATCGACTCGCTGACCATGATCGTGCGGGTCTTGAGGGCCTTCTCCTGCAGGCGGGCGTCCGCCTCGCCGGGACTGTCATCGTCTCCGTCATCGTCGTCCTCGTCAGGGTCTTCCTGTCCCCGATTGCGCCGCAGCGCATCCGCGACCCGCGCTCTCATCCTGCGTTCCTGCTCCATCGAACCCTCTCTGCCTTCGGTCCCTGAAGGACCGGCCGCTCGTCTTCGCTTCCCGCCATCCGTGGCGGTCCCTTGAATCATCGGCGAAGAAGCCCTTCTTCTGTAGCCATCTGGACGGCACACCGTGCGCAGCCCGTGCGGGTTCCGGCCGCCCGCGACAACCGGCGAGGGACTCTAGCACCCTCCCGGGCACCCGGCCAGGGCCCGCTTTCGGGCCCGCCTGCGGGCTGCGGGCGCGGTCGCCTCCACGCCGGGCGCGCGCCCCAGGGAAGCCTCTTCACGCACGCGTTCGCAGGCCAGTGAAGCTCACCCTGCGCGATTCAAGAGGTAGCGGCCCCACCACAGGGCGCGACCCGCGCGCCGCCACTTGAGCTCGTAGTTCGAAGGGTGCCTCGAAAGGTCGTCTTCCGGCCAATCGATTTGCGAGAATCGCTCATCGCCCGCGAGCAGAGAACGAATCACTTCCGCGTACGCGGCATCGTCCGTGCCCACGCGAATCTCGCCCGCGGGGGCGAGGGCCGCGGCCGCGAGGTCGAGCAGCGCCGGGCGGAAGACGCGCCGCTTCTGATGCCGCTTCTTCGGCCAGGGATCGGGAAAGTAGATGTGAATGGCGCGCAGGCTCGCGGGAGGGACCCAGCGGGCGAGGACATCGAGGCCGTCGGCGCGCATCATGCGCACGCCGGGAAGCTTCGCGCGGCTGATCCTGCGCACCGCCACGCGATAGAACCGGCCCGCCCGCTCGACGCCGAGATAACGGACTTCCGGATGCGCGCGGGCCGCTTCCTTCAGGAACATGCCCTTGCCCGATCCGATCTCCAGCTCGACGGGCCCTTCGTCGCCGAAGAGCGACGGCCAGTCGAACGGCGGAGTCCACCGCGTGGGATCGACCTCGATGGGATCGCGAATGGGCTCATCCGGCTGCGGGGGCATCGCCCCTTCCGCATCCCCCTCGTCCCGCTCGCCGCGCGCGCTCTCAGGCATCATGCGCCTGCGTCCTTCCCCTGCGCGTCGCGCCCGCCTTCGTGCACCCGGCGCAGCACGCGCTCGGCGATCTCCTGAAACGCGCGCGCCGCAGTGGAATCGGGAGCGCGGCGCACGATGGGAACGCCCTCGTCGCCGCCCGCCGCCACCGCGGGATCGATCGGCACGCGGCCGAGCACTTCCACGCCCAGGCGCTCGATCTCTTTCGCCAGCGCGCCGCGCGGGAAGATCTCGCTCGACTGGTGGCAATGCGGGCAAACGAAGAGGCCCATGTTCTCGACCACGCCGAGCACGGGAATGTTCACCTTGCGGAACATGCGCACGCCGCGAATCGCGTCGATCAAGGCGACATCCTGCGGCGTGGTCACGATCACGACTCCCGAAGGGTTCGCCTTCTGCGCGATCGAGATCTGGATGTCTCCCGTTCCGGGGGGAAGATCGAGCACGAGATGATCGACGCCGGTCCAGTCCACATCCGACAAGAGCTGCTCCATCGCGCGGCTCGCCAGCGGGCCGCGCCAGATGATCGGGTCGAGCCCGTCGACGAGAAAGCCGAGCGACATCGCCCGGATGCCGTGCGCGGGAATGGGGGCGAGCTTGCCTTCGCTGGAAGTGGGCCGCCGATCGGCCACGCCCAGCATCGTGGGTACGCTCGGGCCATGGATGTCGGCGTCGAGCAACCCCACGTGATGGCCGCGCGAGGCGATCGCGAGGGCGAGATTGACGGCGACGGTGGACTTGCCCACGCCGCCCTTGCCGCTCGCGACCGCGATCTTGTGACGGATGCCGGGGGCGAGGTCCTCGATCTTCGGCGCCTGCGCTTGGGCTTCGTGCGCGGGCGCTTCGGCGCCCAGGTCGAGATCGAAGGGGATGCGCGCCTGCGCGAGCTTCGCGCGCACCTCGGACTCGATCGCCTGCACGGCTTCGGGCCGGCTCGTGGTCACTTCCAGGCGAATGCGCATCCGTTCGCCCTGCGGCTCGACCGAGGTCACATATCCGAGCTCGACGATGTCGCGATCGAGTCCGGGAAACCGCACCGTGCGCAGGATGGCGAGGACCTCTTCGATCCGGTTCATCGTCCCTCCCTGTTCGTCATGCCTGTGTGGATCTCGAGGCGCGAGCCCCCATCCCGCTGGGCCGCCCGCGCGCAAGTCTGCGGGCGGAAAACGACGCATTCGCTCCTCGGCCGCGCGCCGCGGCGCCTTCTGGAAAGCGGCCGAGGATACTCGATCGCGGCGCACTTGCCTAGTGCGAGCCTGCCGCCCGGCTTCGCACGGCCGGCCGCGTGCCCGGCTGCGGACGCCGGCCCTTGTCCTTGTCGCTTCGCGCGCCATCCGCTACGCTAACCGATTCGCGCCCCGACACGCGTGGCGTAGCGGCAAGGCCGGACAGGGTCGAGTCCCTGCAAGCGAGGAGAGCGGATGAAGGTTTCGGTGATCATTCCCGTCTACAACGAGCGGGGAACGATCGCGGAGCTGTTGCAGCGCGTCCTAGCCGTGCCGGTCGAGAAGGAAGTGCTCGTCGTGGACGACTTCTCGCAGGATGGAACGCGGGATCTGCTCCCGTCCCTGGCCGTTCCTCCGGTGCGTCTCCTGCTCCACGATCGGAATCGAGGCAAGGGCGCGGCCGTCCGCACGGCCTTGGCCCATGTGACCGGGGAGATCGTGATTCTCCAGGACGCCGATCTCGAATACGATCCCGCCGAATACCCGCGCCTGATCGAGCCGATCGCGCTGGGCACCGCGGATGTCGTCTATGGCTCGCGCTTCCTGGGCCGTGGCCCTCGCGCCAGCAGCCGCGGCCACTATCTCGTCAACCATCTGCTCACGCGGCTGTCGAATCTCTTCACCGGGCTGCGCTTGTCCGACATGGAAACCTGTTACAAGGCCTTCCGCGCGGACCTGCTCTTGAGCCTTCCGCTCGAATCGAACGGCTTCGACATCGAGCCGGAGCTCACCGCCCGCGCGGCGCGGCGCAAGGCGCGCTTCATCGAAGTGCCGATCTCGTATCAGGGACGCAGCGCGCGCGAAGGAAAGAAGATCGGCTGGCGCGACGGCGTGCGCGCGTTGTGGGCGATCGCGCGCTTTGGATTGTGGAAGAGGAACTGAGAGGCGGTCTGCAGGCATGCGTTTCTTCGATCTTCACATCGACACGCTCGCGAAGGCGATCGAGCCGGACGATGGCGGCGCCGCCACGGCCGTCAAGGGCGAGCGCGTGGCCGCCGGTCTCCTTCTGGGAAGCGAGAAGACCGCGGTCGACTGGCCGCGTCTCGAACAGGCGCACGCGTGCGGAGCGGTGTGGGCCGCGTGCGACGACGAGCATCGCGGCGGGGGAGTGAGCGCGGCGCGCGTGTTGCGCATGCTGATCGCGGGAAACGAGCTCGCCGCGCGCGGGGGCTCGCGCCTGCGTCTCATCCTTTCGGCGGCCGACCTCGAAGCCGCGATGTGCGCAACTCCTGTGGCAAGCGAGACGGAGCAAGGGCCGCCTGCGCGGCCGGGCGCGCATCCCATCGCGATGCTGCTCGCGGTGGAGGGCGCCCATTCGCTCGCTGGCAGCCTCGAGATGTTGAGCGCCTTTCACGCCCTCGGACTGCGGCTGCTCACGCTCACCTGGAATCACGCGAATCCCTTCGGCGCCGGCTGCTACGCGCCGCCGGAGGAGGATCAGGGCTTGACGCTCCTCGGCCGCGAGCTGCTCGCGCGCGCCGACGCGCTCGGGATCGTGATCGATCTCGCGCACGCCTCGCCGAAGACCTTCGCCACGACGCTGGAGCAGATGAAGGCGGCCGGCCGCCCGCCGCTCGTCAGCCATACCGCTTGCGCGGGGCTGCGCCCGCACCCGCGCAACTTGACCGACGATCAGCTGCGGGCGATCGCGGAGGCGGGAGGCGTCGCCGGCATCACCTTCTGCGCGCCGTTTCTCGCCGAGCGCGAGCCGGATCGCGATGCGGTGATCGCGCACATCCGGCACGCGCTCTCCATTGCGGGGAGCGACGCGGTCGCGATCGGCACCGACTTCGACGGCGCCCCGCTGCCCGCCGGCATCTCGGGCGTCCAGGACATGCCCGCCTTTTTCCTCGCGCTCGAAACGGCCGGCCTGTCGCGCGATCAGGTGGAGAAGATCGCCTGGAAAAACGCGCTGCGCGTGCTGGCGGCCGGCCTCCCAGGAGGGACGCGATGAGCGAGAAGCCGATCCTCGCCCTTCAGGCCGCCGATGTCCCGCGCGCCCAGCGGATTTTCGTCAATCGCAACCTGCGCCTCGGCAGCGTGCGCGCGATCGGCTTCGACATGGATCACACCCTCGCGATGTACCGCGCCGAGCCCTTCGAGCAGCTCGCCTTCCAGAAGACGACGCAGAAGCTGGTCGCGCGGGGCTACCCGCGCAGCCTGCTGCGGCTGCGGTATCAAAAAGAATTCGTCGTGCGCGGGCTGATCGTGGACAAGGGCCGCGGCAACATCCTCAAGATGGACCGCCACCACTATGTGGTGCAGGCCTATCACGGCACGCGCAAGATCCCGCACGAGATGCGCAAGGACCTGTACACCCGCGAGCGCATTCGCGTCGGCGGGAAGACCTATGTCGCCGTCGACACGCTCTTCTCGATTCCCGAGATCAGCCTGTACGCCCAGATGGTGGACCTGCTCGACGACTCCGCCGCGCGTCCCAACTATCGCAAGCTCTACGACGATGTCCGCTCGGCGATCGACGAGGCGCACGCCGACGGCAGCATCAAGAATGTGATCGCCCACGATCCGCTGCGCTATCTCGACATCGATCCCCAGCTGCCCGGCACCCTCACCCGCATGCGCGCGAACGGCGTGCTGCTCTTCCTGCTCACCAACTCCGAGCCCGCCTACACGGCGCTGATCATGAATCGCCTGCTGGGCGGGCGGACGAAGGCCCATCCGCACTGGACCGACTATTTCGATGTCCTCGTGATGCAGTCGGACAAACCCGGCTTCTTCGTGCGGCACGAAGCGTTGAGTCCGCTGGCGCCCGAATCGCTGGGTCTCGCGCAATCCTCGCGCGGCCGGTTCGCCTACACGCGCGGCTCCGTGCGCGCGCTCGAACAGGCCCTCGGCGTGACGGGCGACGAGATCCTCTACTTCGGCGATCACACTTACGGCGACATCATGCGATCGAAGCGCATCTGCGGATGGCGCACCGCCATGATCATCCGTTCGCTCGAAGACGAGATCGCCTTGCTGGCGGCCGCGGCGCCCGAATGGAGGGTGCTCGACCAGCTCGAGCGCAAGATCGACCGCCTCGCGGCGACGCGCGACTACCTCGAGCGGGCGGTCGCGGGCGAGATCAACACGAAGGCCTTGCGGCGCCTCTTGCGCACCGCGGGCGTCGCGGGAGGGCGGCGCCGGTTGCGCGAAGATCTGCGCGCGGTGCAGGACCAGCTCCGCGCGATCTCGCGCGAGGCGTGGATGCGGGAAGCGGCGGTGGAGGCGAGTTTCAACCCGCACTGGGGCCCGATCTTTCGCGCGGGCCGCGAGACTTCGCACTTCGGCAAGCAGGTGGAGGAATTCGCCTGCATCTACACTAGCCGGGTGAGCAACTTCCTGAACTATCCGATGACGAAGTACTTCGTCACTTCGCACGAATTCATGCCGCACGAACGCTAGTCGGCATCTCCCCGTCGGGCCGTTTCGCGATAGATGCGCGCCGCTTCGCAGGAGAGCGCGCGGATGTCGAATTCGCGCTCGATCCGTGCGCGCGCCGACCGTCCCATCGCGGGCCAGGTCTCGGGCCGGGAGAGTAGAGAGGCGAGATTCTTCGCCAGGGCCGCGTCGTCGCCTTCCGGGCTCAAGAGGCCGCCTTCGCCGGCGATCACCACTTCGGGAATGTCCGCGTGCGTGGTCGAAACCACCGGCAGGCCGGCCGCCTGCGCTTCGATGACCGCAACGGGCGCTCCGCCTTCGGTGTCGCCGTCGGGTGCGGTGCGGCTTGGGGCGAGAAAGAGGTCCGCCTCCTCGAGCGCCCGCAGATGGCGGGCGTAGCGCACATAGCCTTCGAGAACGATTCGCTCTCCCAGGTTCGCCCTGCGCACCTCGCGCATCACCGCCGTGCGCTCGGGCCCGTCACCGAGCACGCGCAGCCGGGCGTGCGGAAATTCCGCCGCGACGCCCGCAAAGGCGCGCACCGCCGAGGGCACGCCCTTTTTCGGGCGGAAGCTCGCGCTGACGAGGATCTCGACCGGCCGACCCGCTTCCCCGCTCCGCTCCCGGAAGGGAATGCGCGCGGGGTCGATGCCGAGGTGCAGCACGCGCACCTTCTCGCCCGGGCATCCGATGTCGCGCAGCCGCGCCGCCAGGGCGGGCCCTTCCACCAGGAAGAGCTGCGCTTCGCGAAAGAGGCGCTGGAAGCGGGCGCGCCACCAGGGAAAGCGGGGGAGGCGCCCGGCATCGCGCCCGTAGAAGGAGACGATCATCGGCAGGCCCGATGCGCGGGCGACGGGAAGGGCCAGCGCGCCTTCCCATCCCAGGTGGGCATGGAGCAGCGCGGCCCCCTGCTGCCGCAGGATGGGAAGGTACGGGCGGGGATCGTATCCGCCCGACAGGGAGCGCAGGCCGTTGCGCATTCGTCCGAGGCGGCCCAGACTCTGCGTGACTTCGAAGATGGGGGAGAAGGGAAAGGCCCCGGGGTCCGCCAGCTTCTGGGTGAGGACGATCGGCCGGACCCCGCAGGAATGCACCAGCTGGGCGTGGATCCAGGAGCCGGTAGGAAAGAGATAGGGCGTGACGAGATGGGCGACGGTGATCGGTTCGCCTGCGGCATCCCCGATCCCTGCGCCTGCGGCATCCCCGCTTCGCCCGCCTTCGGCGCCGCTGGGTCGTCCTCGCCCGGCATGGCTGGCATTTCCCTGCATACTAACCCTCTCTCGCTCGACCGAATGCGTCGAGCCTAGCAGTGGGCAAGGAGGCAGACAACCACCGGCCCGATTGACAGTCCCGGAGTCGGTTGCTATGCTGCTCCGTCTTCGAAGGTTGGCACACAGCGAAGGGCCCGCCCGGCTGTTGCTGCGCGGGCGTTTGGAGGAATCTCGATGAAAGCGGCGATCGGGATCTCGGTCTTGGCGGCGATGGTGCTGATGACCGCTTCCGCGGGCGCGGAGGACCCCATCGGCAAGCTGAGCCTGGGAGGCAGCGTCGGGTACTCCAGCTACGCGCTCACCAAGGTCAACGACCGAATCAACGGGCCCGGGAACGAGTTTCTGGAAGAAGTACACCTGCCCGGCTTGACGGGCATGGATCCCGTCGACTTCGGGTGGACCTTCTGGGCCGACGTGAAATACCAGCTGCCGTTTTTCCGCTCGTTCTTCGTGACCGGCGGCTACGGCGTTTCCTCGGGCAACAGCGACAGCCCGGACATGGACAACAAGCTCACCGTGGAAGTCTCGCAGGAAGCTTTCCATGTGCGGCTTCTCTATGTTCCGCCGATTCGCATTCAGGAGGACACGCGTTTCTTCGTGGGAGGCGGGCCGCTCATCATCACGAATCAGGAAGTGCGCGTCACGCAGGTGAATCGTTCGAACCTTCAATTGTCGGAGCAATGGACCGAGGAAGTCTTCTACGCCGGCGACGGGCTCGGCTTCCAGTTCGGCGTGGTAGGCGAATACATGATGCAGGACCGCCTCACCTTCTCTGTGGATCTCGGCTATCGCCTGGCAACCGTCGACTATTCCGACTGGAGTCCGCGCAACAATGTGAAGATCACCCTGCCCGCGTCCGCCGTGCAGGAACGCCAAAACCGCCTGCACTACGAGGACACCTACGGCGGCCATGCCTTCCTCGATTGGGAACGGACGGTGCAGAACGGCAGCAATGACGAAGACGCCCAGCTGTACGGGCCGCACTACGAGCAGATGGTCCCGCTCGGGACGAACGATCTGGACATCGACATGTCCGGCTTCCAGATCCACTTCGGGCTGAGGCTCTACTTGTTCTAGCAACCGGATCTCCCTGCCGATCATGTGAGAAGACGAGCTTCGTTTCGGCGCTTCCCCGGCGTGACGCCCGATGGGGATGCGGCAGTATCGATCGCCCGCCCCAGGCATGCGCGGGCGCCCCGACGAATTCCGGGAGCGTCCCCGCCTGCCGGCCGGCAAGGGCGCGGCCGGCCGCCTTCGGGCTCTCACGGGTCTCCCGGGCGGACGGGATACTCGAAAGGCGCGAGGGGTGTTGCCCGGCGGATTCGCGATTCCTCTTCCGCCGAAAGAAGCAGGGCGGCGAGACACACCGCGACAGGTCAAGAAGCGGGCGTGCGGACCCGGGACAAGAGGGGAGAACGAGTTCCTTGCATAGATCACAAACGCATGGATGCGGCGCGCCGGTGGCGTCTCGGCGCGGCTTCGCCTGCCTCGCGATCGCACTCCTCCTGGCCGGCACGGCGCAAGCGCAGCCGCTCTCCCGGGCGAATGCCGCCACTCCCATCCTGCCGATGTCCGAGATCCGGCCCGGCATGCGCGGCGTTGCCTGGACGGTCTTCGAAGGCACCGAACCCGATTCCTTCCCGGTCGAGATCATCGGCATCGTGGAACGAACCGAGCCGGGAGCGAACCTGGTCCTCGTGCGCGGGCTCGAAGAACCCCTGACCCACATGGGAATCGCGGCCGGCATGAGCGGCAGTCCCATCTATGTCGACGGCCGTCTGCTCGGCGCCCTCGCCTTCTCCTTTACGGGAGCGACGGAGCCGCTCGGAGGGGCGACGCCGATTGAAGACATGATCGTGCGTCTGGAAGACACCTTCGCCGCATCTCCTCGACCGCAGCCGCGTCTTGCGGTTCCTCCGCCCCTCGAAATGCCTGCGTTTCCCGTCTGGCGCGAGGAATGGGCCGAGCAAACGGCCGCAGGCCGCATGCCCGTCGCGCGCGTGGACGGACCTTCGTACGCGGGGCTTGCGCCGATCGGATTGCCGGTCTTCGTCGGCGGACGGGTGGGATCGAACGGCGACGAAGCGGGCGGCCTCTGGAAGTCTTTGGGCCTCGAGCCTGCATCCAGCGCCTGGTCCGCGCTCGCATCGTCGAACAGCGGCGCGACGGAGGCGTCGAGCGCATCGGGGCCGATGCCGTCTCCGCGCATGTCGAGGCCGTCGGCCGGCTCGCCCTCGTCATCGGGCCCCATGCCGTTGACGCCGGGCGCTTCGGGCAATGCGACTTCGCCCGCAGGCGACGCGGCGCTCGAGCCGGGCGATGCCTTCGCGATCACGCTCATCGAAGGCGACATGGAGGCGGCCGCGATCGGCACCGTGACCTGGATCGAAGGCAATCGACTGCTGGGGCTCGGGCATCCCTTCTTCGAGGCATCGCCCATCGAGATGCCGATCGCCCGCGCCCGCATCCACACCATCATTCCCACCCGCGCGGTCTCGTTCAAAGTGGGAAGCCCGCTCGAAGAGGTGGGCGTGCTGGTGGGCGACCGGAAGGCCGGCGTCTCGGGGCTGCTCGGTCCGCGCGCGAGGCGCATCCCGTTTTCGGTGCAGATTCACAAGGAAGGTGAGACGAGCGACCGAAGCTTCTCCTTCGAGATCGCGCGCAACGACATCCTGACTCCCGCGCTGCTCGCGATCGCGCTGCAATCGGCCTTGAGCGGCGAGATCCACGGCATGGGGCCCGCCACCCTGGCCACCGATCTGGAAGTTCGTCTCGAGGACGGAAAGACCCTGCGTCGAAAGGACCTCTTCGAGACCCTCGGGCCGGGGCAGACCGCGGCGAGCATCATCGCGCCGGTCGCCTACATCGCGGGCAGCGGGCTCGCGCCCTTCTCGGTGGCCTCCGTATCCGTTTCGGTGAACAGCCATCCGGAAGTGCTGACCGCGCGCATCGAGGAGATCCGCGTTCCGCGGCGTCAGGTGCGAGCGGGAGAGAGCTTGCCGGTGGATGTGGTCCTGCGGCACACGATGGGCTGGAGAGAAACGCGGCGCGTCGAGTTGCGCGTTCCCGAGACCGTGCGCGGCGACAAGCTGCGTTTGATGGTCGGCTCGGCGGACGCCTTCTTCGAATGGGATGCGGAGCGCGCGCCGGGCAAGTACGCCGCGCGCGACTTCACCGACCTGCTGCGGATCCTCGAAGAGTATCCCTCCGATGAGACCCTGCTCGTGCGGCTCTTCGGCCCTTCGCGCGGGACGGTGCACGAAGGGCGGGAGATCCCGTCGCTGCCGCTTTCCAAGTGGCAGGCCTTGCACGGAGCGACCTCCGGAGGCGCGACGACTCCCGTGGCAGGCTTGATGGTGGCTGAAGAGAGAGTCGACATCGGCGCGGTCGTTCAAGGCGGACAAGCGATCGATCTGGAAGTGATCCCTTGAAGTGAGCGCGGCGCAGCGGGGCCACCGCGCGGGAATGCGAGGAGAATCGAAAGAGATGAATGCTCGTCTGCTGCGCGGCGCAATGCTCGTCGCATGCGGAATGCTCGTCGCCGGCGCATTGTCCGTCGGCGCCCTGTTCGCTTGCGCGCATGCCGCCGGAACGCGCGAATTCCGGCTCGACGATCTGGCGGGCGCCCTCGCGGGCGATCGCAGGGAAGCGGGCATCGCCGCGACCGGCGCGCTCCTGGCCGTCCCTCCGCACGAGGCGGTCTTCACCGGCGAGGCGTCCTTGGTCTGGGCCCTCGAGCCGGATGGCGAAGGCGGCGTGTACGCGGCCACCGGCAGCCAGGGCAAGGTCTATCGCATTTCGAAAAGCGGCCAGTCGAAGATGGTCGCCGAGACGCTCGAATTCGAGCTCTTCGCCATGGCTCCCTTCGAATCCGGATTCGTCCTCGCGGGAGCGCCGAACGGAACGGTGATGCGTCTCGGCCGTGACGGGAAGCTCGCGACGATCGTCGATCTTCCCGAAGGGTCGGTGTGGAGCCTGATCGCCGACCGGCGCGGGTCCATTCTGGCGGCGAGCGGCGAAGAAGGCGAGATCTACCGCGTCGCGTCCGATGGCGCGGCGACGCGCTTCGCGAAAGTGCCCGACGCGCACGTGGTCTCCTTCGCGTGGTGGGGCGACCGGCTCATCTGCGGAACCGACGGCCGCGGGCTGCTCCTCGAAATCGATCCGGCGAGCGGCAAGGAACGCGTGCTCTACGACGCGTCGGAAGAGGAAATCGTCGCGCTGCTTCCGTGCGGCGACCGGCTGCTGTTCGCGGCCAATGGAGCGGGTTCGACCACCGGCGAGCCGGAAGTGTCGGGCGATGTGCTCGTGCTGCCGACCTTCGAGGTTCGGGCGGACGGCAGGGCTTCAGGCGGCGGGCTCTACGAAATCGATGCGCGCGGCTTCGTGCGGCGCGTCTGGCAGGCGCCCGAGAAGCGCATTCTCAGCCTCGCGACCGCTCCTGACGGCCGCGTGCTCGCGGGAACCGGAGAGCAGGGGATCCTCTTCGCGCTCGATTCGATGTGGAACGAGACGCGCATCGCCGATTTCGCGGAATCCGATCTGCTCGCGCTTCTTTCCTCCGGCCGGCGCGTGTATGTGGGCACGGGAAACGGGGGATCGGTTCACCTGCTCGATTGGGACGCCACGCGTCAAGGCGAGTACTGGTCCAAGGTCTTGGATGCGACCCAGCCTTCCACCTGGGGATCGCCTTCGTGGACGGCCCTCGGCGATGGGTCGGTCGGCTTCGAGACGCGCAGCGGGCAGACCTCCTCGCCCGACGAGAGCTGGAGCGACTGGCAGCGGCTCGCAGGAGGCAGGGTCGCGAGCCCGCCCGCGCGCTACCTGCAATGGCGGGTGAATCTCACCTCCGGCGCCACGCAGGACTTCGGCATCAGTGGTGTGGCCATCCCGTACCGGGGACCCAATCGCGCTCCGGAAATCCTCGCCCTGGCCGTCACAGCGAGACCGGGCGAGATGGCAGGCGGGGGCCCAAGCGGCTCGCTACGACAGGAGTTACCGGGCGGCGTGAAAGTGGAGTATGAGCTTCCGAGCGACGAGGCGGCCGCTCCTGCCGGTGTGCCCGCGCGTCCCGGAATCTGGGCCCGCACGCTGCGAAGCGCGGTGTGGAAGGCGAGCGATCCGGACGGCGACGACCTTCGCTACGATGTCTTCCTGCGCGCCCTCGATGAAGAGGACTTTCAACTCCTCAAGCGCGATTTGGAGAATGCGGCCTGGACCTGGGAATCGGCCGCCTGGCCGGACGGCTCGTACGAAGTGAAGGTGGTCGCGCGCGACGAAGGCGCGAACGCGGCCGGGGAAGCGCTGTCCGCCGCCCGCCTGAGCGCGCCCTTCACGATCGACAACACTCCGCCGGTGCTCGAGGCGCTCTCCGTGACGACGACCGCGGACGGATGGCGGATCAGGGGCCGCGCGCGCGATGCCGCCAGCCGGGTGAGCGCGATCGAAATCTCGGTGAATGGGCGCGGCTGGCGTCCGGTCGTCCCTTCGGACGGCATCGTCGACGGAGCGGTCGAGGAGTTCGACGTTCCCGTGGCGCGCGAGGCGGATGGGCCCGCTGTCGCGGGCGTGCGCGTGACGGATGGATCGGGCCATCTCGCGACGGGACGCGTGCGCTTGCCCGCTCAGGGCGCGTCTGAATGACGCTCGTTCCCCGGCGGATCGTCTCCCTCGTTCCAAGTCTGACCGAAGCGATCTCCGATCTCGGGGCGGGCGACCGCCTCGTCGGGGTCACTTCGTATTGTCCGCTGCCGGCGTCCAGGTCTTCTCGCGACGGCCAGGGCGCGCGAGCCGCATCGTCTCCCGAAATCGTGGGCGGTCCTCGCACCCTTTCTCTCGAGAGACTTCGCGCGCTCGCTCCCGATCTCGTCGTCGCCTGCGCCGAGGAGAATCCCGCCGGGATTCTCGCGGACATTGCCGCTCACGCGCGCGTGCTCGCATTCTCTTGCCACACGCTCGACGATGCGGAAGCGATGCTTCTCGATCTCGGCCGCGCGCTCGCATGCGAAGAGCGGGCGATCCTGCATCGTGATCGATTTCACGCGGTTCGTGATGAGATCCGGCGCATGGGCGAATCCGGTCTTCGCCCCGGCGAGAACGACGGGCGCACGGCTCCACGACATGCTCGCGCGAAAAGCCCGGCACGGCGCATTTTCTATCCCGTCTGGCGCGACCCCTGGATCGCCGTCGGCCGCGGCTGTTTTCCCGCGGCCATGCTGACGGAGGCCGGGGGAGAGTCCATCTTCGCGGACCGTGGCGTCCCCTATCCCAAGGTGGACCTTGAGGCAGTTCGCGCGGGCGCCCCGGAAGTCTTCTTTCTCCCCGATGAGCCATGGCCTTTCGGCGAAGGCGATATCGATCGCCTGGCCCCGCTTTTCGAAGATCGCCTTCCCCGGTTCGTTCCCGTTCCCGGCCGGTGGGCCGCCTGGTACGGAACGCGCATGGACGAAGGGCTGCGTGGGCTGGCCGCGATTCTTCGCGCGCCGGCCGGATGAGCGCCCGCGGTTCCGAGGCATCGTGCGGCCGCGCCGCGCGGGTTCCTTCGCGGTGGGAAATGCAGTTCTTCCGGGGGCAGCTTGCGAGTACGCTAGGCATGTGTGCCGGTTGCCGGGATCGTGATCGGATCCGCGAACTCTCTGCATCATTCAGGAGGCGCGCATGAAGTGGATGACGACCCTCACCCTGATCCTGCTGGGTTCCAGCCTCATGCTCACCGTCGCAGGCGCCGCTCGTGGGGCGGAGCCCTCCTTGCTCGCGTTCCACGACGCTCGCATCGCCGAAGTGCAAGCCGAGATCGCAGCCAAGGGCTATCACTGGACGGCAGGGCGAACGAGCATGGTCGAGTACACGCCCGAAGAACTGGATCGCATGCTGGGACTGAGGCTCACGCCCGCGCAGGAGCGCTACGGCTCCTGTGGAACGAGCGCTTCGCTTCCCGTGCGTGACGATCTGCCCGCGGCCTTCAATTGGCGAGACCTCGGTCTCGTCACCGATGTGCGCAATCAGGGTTCCTGCGGAAGCTGTTGGGCGTTCGCGGCGCTCGGCGCGCTCGAGTCCGTCATCTTCATCCATGGCGGGCAGAGCCTCGACTTGTCGGAGCAGCAGGTGGTCTCCTGCGCGACCCAAGGCTGGGGTTGCCAGGGCGGCAATCCCTCCATTTCCTGGGACTACTACCGCCTCTTCGGAGCGGCTACGGAAGCATGTTTCCCGTACGAAGCTTCGGACCTCGTTCCCTGTCATGAAGACTGCGCGCCGGTCGCCGTGGCCGGTCTCTACTTGGATGTCCCGAACACCGTGGAGCAGATCAAGAACGCGATCTTCAGCTACGGTCCGGTGGCGACGAGCATGTGCGTGTACGACGACTTCCGGTACTACACGGACGGTTGTTACGAACACGAGGGAGAGGGATTCAACAATCATGCGGTGACGATCGTGGGATGGGACGACGCCGCGTGCGACGGCAACGGCGCCTGGCTGGTGAAGAACAGCTGGGGCCCGGGCTGGGGCTTGGCCGGATATATCTGGATCAAGTACGGCTCTTCGGGAATCGGCATCTCGACCCAGATGGTCGCCTACGATCCGGCCGATCGCATTGAAGTGGTGGCCTGCGAGGTCTACGACGCGGACCTCGGCAATGGCAACGGCTGGCTGGATGCGGGCGAGCGCGTCGAGCTCGCGGTCACCCTGCGGACGGGATTGCTCGCCGGCACGCGAGAAGGCGTCCAAGCGATTCTCGGACCGTCCGATGGCCGCGTCAGCGTGGTGCGCAGGCAGTCGGCCGCGGGCATCATGCAACCGGGGGAGCATGTGACGCTTGCTCCGCGCTTCATCGTCGAGGCCGATTCGTTCCTGCGCGTGGGAGAGACAGTCGAGCTTCCGCTGACCATTGTCTCTGCCGGAGGCCATGTCGATCGCGACACAATTTCGTTCGTGATCGGCGACGTCCCGATCCTTCTCGTCGATGACGACGCAGGCACGGTCGCCGATCCTTTCTTCCGCGCCGCGCTCGAAGAGGGCGGCTACCCGTATCGTCATTGGAACACGCAGCTCCAGGGCCCGCCGCCTGCGGAAGTCATGATGCGTTACCCCGCGCTCGTCTGGTTGACGGGAATCGTCGGCAACTTGGAAGAGCCGGATCGCGCGGGACTCATGCAGTATTTCCAGAATGGCGGCTCGTTGCTGCTGAGCGGCCAGGACATCGGCTGGTGGCTGAACGAATCGAGCCCCCCGGACGGGCGGGCCTTCTACGAGAATTGGCTGCACGCGCTCTATCAATCCGATGATTCCGGCTATCGCCGGCTCGCCGGCGTTCCCGGCGATCCGGTTACCGACGGGATGCTCATCGATCTCGGCGGAGGGGACGGCTCGCACAATCAGGACTTTCCGAGCTGGATCGAGCCCGACACGGTCGCGGTGAAGATCCTGAGCTACGCCGGAGGACTTGGCGGCGCAGTGCGATACGAGGGCGACTATCGCCTGGTCTATTGCGCCTTCGGGATCGAGGCGGTCGACGAAGCGGCCGATCGCGTCGCATTGACGGGGAAGGCCCTCGACTGGCTCGTTCCCGACTGGCCGGACATCGAGCCGCCCCTGGTTTCAGTGACGAGCCCTTCGGGCGGTGAGACCTGGTTGCCAGGGACGCCCGCCGAAATCGAGTGGACCGCGAGCGACAATGTCGGCGTCACTCGCGTGGACATCTGGCTTTCGCATGATGATGGGGAGACCTTCCCGATACTGCTCGAGAGCCGCCTGGCCAACACCGGGAGCTACATCTGGATGCCCAAAGGGCCGGGCTCGGAGCATTGCGTCGTGCGCGTGGTGGCGCGCGATGCGGCGGGAAGGATGGCCCAGGCCTTTTCGGCCGGGACCTTCACGATCGTCGGTTCCGATCTCGGCGTGGACGACGAACACGCGCCGCTCGTGAGGCTGCGCGTCGATCGAAACCCCGTCTTGAACGCGGCGACCATGCGCCTGGTGCTTGCCGCGCCCGCGCGCATGACGGTCGAGATCCTCGATGTCGGCGGGCGTCGGGTTGCGACCCTGCAGGATGGCGTGTTGCCGTCCGGAAGCCACGCCCTCCGCTGGGACGGACGCGACGCGAACGGCGCGCCCGCGCCCTCCGGCGCCTACTTCGCCCGCGCGCGCGGCGCGGGCGGGACGCTCCTCGAGCGCTTGGTGTTGATCCGGTGAGACTTCGCGGGCTTCTGCGCTGGGCCGGATGACAGGGCTGCGCGGGGACGGCGCGCGGTGAATCGAGCGAATCAGGCTGTTGCTCGGACTGCCTTGGTCGAGGGCCGGTGGAGAGTGCCCGGGGACGGCGTGCGGTGAATCGAGCGAATCGGGCTGTTGCTCGGACTGCCTTGGTCGAGGGCCGGTGGAGAATGCCCGGGGACGGCGCGCGCACGGAAACAGTTCCTGGTGTCGCGCGCGCCTTGTGCGCTCCGCGCTTGAATCTCTTTCGCCTCCTCGAGGCCCTGCACTCGCGCGTCGCTAACACCCCTCGGCATTCTCCACCGGCCCTCTCCCTGTAGCGCTGAGCAAACGCCATCGCACGACTCATCGCCTGCTGGCCGCTCCATCCGCGTGCCTCGACGGCGGCTCCATCGCGCTCGTTGCATGGCATGCAGCGCATCGCTCGTTCTCGCACGGCGACTCGCGGACGCTCGCTCGTTACAGACAGTCGCAGCAGCCGACCGCGCGCCGCCGGACGCAACCCGAGCGCAGGCTTCTTTAGCCGTTCGCGACTCGGCTCCTCATGCGTCTCTGTGCAGTCTTCCCGGCCGCGGGTTCGGATTGGGACAAAGGGATGTTAGCGAGACGCGGAACCTCGGCCATCAGGGTTCTCGAAATCCGACAGCGTCGAGCGTACAAGGCGCGCGCCCCCTGCGTGAAACGGCTTGGCGCGCGCGCCGGTCCCGCTGTCCCAATCCGAACCCGCGGCGTGCCGGCCGGATGTGCTAGTAGGCTTTGGCCCAGAGCACGGCCCGATGGGATGCGCCGCCGCACACGATGCATTTGCCCGAAGCGGGTGCGGGAGCGCCTTCGGTCTGGATGTCTTCGCCCGGGTCGAAGGGCACCGAGCGGATCGTCGCCTTCGTCTCTTCCGTGACCTTCGCCTCGCACGCGCCGTTGCCGCACCAGTGGGCCCAGATGAATCCCGGCTTCTCCTCGATCGTACGCTTGAATTCCTCGTAGTCGCCGACGTGATAGGTGTGCTCGTCGCGATAGGCGCACGCGCGGGCAAGCAGGTCCGCCTGCATCGCCTGCAGGGCTGCTTCCAGAGCGGGCACCAGCGCGTCGATCGCGACTTCCTCTTTCTTGCGCGTGTCGCGCCGCACGATCACCGCCGCGCGCTTGTCGCGATCCCGTGGGCCGACCTCCACGCGCAGGGGAATGCCCTTGAGCTCCCACTCGGCGTACTTCCATCCCGGCTTGAACTGCTCGCGATCGTCCAGGTGGCACGCGATCCGCCCCGCGAGGCGAGCGCGCACTTCGTTCGCATAATCGAGCATCTCGCGCCGCTGTTCGTCGGACTTCCAGATGGGCACGATCACGACCGGGATGGGGGCGAGGCGTGGAGGAACGATCAGCCCCTGGTCATCCGAATGCGCCATGATCAGCGCGCCGACCAGGCGGGTCGAAACACCCCACGAAGTCTGCCAACAGTATTGCCACTGCTGGGTCTCGTCCTGATAGCGCACCTCGAAGGCCTTGGCGAAGTTCTGCCCGAGATTGTGCGAGGTCCCCGCCTGGAGCGCTTTCCCGTCCTGCATCATGGCTTCGATCGAATAGGTGCGCAGCGCCCCCGCGAATTTCTCCGCGTCCGTCTTCTTGCCCATGAAGACGGGCATCGCCATCCAGTCTTCGGCGAACTGACGGTACACGCCCAGCATCTTGCGCGTCTCGGCTTCGGCTTCCTCGGCGGTCGCGTGCGCGGTGTGGCCTTCCTGCCAGAGAAACTCGGTCGTCCGCAGGAACAGGCGCGTGCGCAGCTCCCAACGGACAACGTTGGCCCATTGGTTGATCAGCAGCGGAAGATCGCGGTAGCTCTGAATCCACTTCGCGTACATGTGATAGATGATCGTTTCCGACGTGGGACGGATCATGAGCGGCTCTTCGAGCAGGCGCCCGCCGCCGTGCGTGACGACCGCGCACTCGGGAGCGAAGCCCTCGACGTGCTCCGCCTCCTTCTTCAGGAAGCTCTCGGGAATGAAGAGCGGGAAGTAGGCGTTTCTGTGGCCCGTCTCCTTGATCATCCCATCCAGGGCGGCCTGCATCTTCTCCCAGAGCGCGTACCCGTTGGGACGGATCACCATGCATCCGCGCACCGGCGAGTAGTCGGCCAGCTCGGCCTTCTGGACGATGTCCAGGTACCACTGGGAGAAGTCCTGGGCGCGGGATGTGATTCCGTATTCGGCCATCGATTCCTGCCTCCTTCCCATCGTCGCACGATCGCCCCCCGGTCGGCGGCTGCCTCTCCAGCGCGAGTCGCGCATCGGCCGGCGCCGCACCCTTCGCCGGGCAGGGTGGGGTCGTTTCGGCGCATCTTCCCGAACCGGCCGGTGGAAGTCAACCTGCCCACGGGCGATACCGGTTCCGCGCCACGCTCGTCCGCGGCTTCAGCGCGGCCCGGGCTTGGCGCTTGCCTCCCATTGGCGCCATGCCTAGACTTCGCCGTTCTTATGGGAGGCAATGATCTTGGCGATCTTTCGCCGCTTCCCTTTGGCGTCCGGGAATGGAAATAGGAGCGGATGGCAATCGAGCGCGCGACCGTCCTGGCCGGCGATCCGGCCCTGCTTCAGGCCTTCTCCCTCACGAAGGACTACGGCACTGTGCGCGCGGTCGAGAACCTGAGCTTCGAGGTCCGGCGGGGCGAGATCGTCGGCTTGCTTGGCCCCAACGGGGCCGGCAAGACGACCGCGATGCGAATCCTGATCGGCTATCAGGTCCCGACCGAAGGCCGGGTCCTGCTCGCCGGCCAGGATGTCTTTCGTGAAGGCGCCGCGGCGAAGATGAGCCTGGGCTATCTGCCCGAGAACCCGCCCCTGTACGCCGAGATGCAGGTGGGGGAGTACCTCGCGATGGCGGGCCGTTTGAAGGACCTCCGCGGCCCCGCGCTGGCTTCCGCCCTCGAGCGCGTGCGCGCGATGTTGCGCCTCTCCGAAGTGTGGACTCGCCCGATCGCGCATCTCTCGCGCGGCTTTCGGCAGCGCGTCGGGCTCGGGCAGTGCCTGATCGCCGATCCCGCGCTGCTCGTGCTCGACGAGCCCGCGACCGGGCTCGATCCCAATCAGATCGCCGATCTTCGCGCCCTGTTGTCGCAGTGGAGAGCCGAGAAGGCGATCCTCCTCTCGACGCACATTCTGGCCGAGGCCCTGATGCTCTGCGATCGCGTGCTCGTGCTCAGTCACGGCCGCCTCGTCGCGGAAGGAAGCCCTCACGCATTGGCCGGAGAAGACGATGGGCGAACCGAAGTCCTCATCCGCGTTCGCTCGGCTTCCGATCCGCTCGAGGGCCCGCAGGCAGGCGCCTCGTTTCCGCGGCTTGCCGCGCATCTGGAGGAATCGCCCGGCGCACGCCGGGCGAATGCCGGCGTGCAGCCGGCGCCGGCCCCGGGGTCCGCGCGGCCACTCTGGCGCATCGAGGGATCGCTCGACGCTTCCGAACGCGAGAGGCTCCTCGCGCACCTCTCCTCGCGCGGCTGCGACTTGCTCGAATGGAGCTCGGGATTGAGCGCGCTCGAACACTGGTTCCGGCGGCTCACGCTGGAAGAAGGCGATCAGCGAAAGGAACGGGAGTGATGCGCCTCCATCGACAGGGCTGCGAGCGATGAGCGCCCTCTGGACTTTGGCGCAACGCGAGTTCCGAGCCTTCCTGCGCTCGCCGCTCGGGTATGCGATCCTGGCGGTCTACTCGCTCGCTTCGGGCCTCTTTCTGATCACGCTGCTCTATCTCTTTCGCGAGAATCTCCTGCGCTCGGCGCAGCAGGCGGCGATGCCGATTCCCCAGGCGGCCGGTCCGAGCGTGCAGGTCTCGGTGGTCACGCCCTATCTCGTCGACGCCGCCAGCCTGCTCCTCTTCGTCGTCCCCTTCATCACGATGCGCGCGATTGCCGAAGAGCGCCGCTCGCGCGCGCTCGAGTTGCTGGTCTCGTATCCGCTGAAGATCTGGCAGGTCGTCGGAGGAAAATTCCTGGGCGCGCTCCTCTTCACCCTGCTTCTGCTCGCCGTGAATGTTCTGCATCTGGCGATTCTCGCCTTGGTCAGCACACCCGATCTTCTGCCCCTCGCGGGCGGACTCGCGGGGCTGTTCCTCTTTGCGGTCGCGCTGCTGGCGATCGGCCTCTTCATCTCGACTCTCGCGATGGGACAGGTCGAGGCGGCCGTCCTGACCCTCGGCCTCTTTCTCGTCCTCGCGATGGCCGGGGCGAGCGTGCGGCCGGGAGCGAGCGTGTGGATCGCGCTCTTCATCAATCTCTCGCCCCTCTACCATTTCGTCACGCTGGGACAAGGGCTGCTCGCGCCCTCCGCGATCTTCTACTTCCTCGCCGTCACGGCGCTCTTTCTCGGACTCGCGATCCGGGGCGTCGGACTGATCAAGTGGAGGGGGTGAGATGGCGCGCGCCGCACGAACGCTGCCGCTCTTCCTCGCCGGGCTCCTGCTTCTGGTGCTGGGGGTCGCGTGGTCCACGATCGAGGCGCGCGCGTACCTGCCGCGCTTCGTCTTGCTGGCAGGCGCGCTCATTCTCCTCTGGGCGCTGGTGCGAAATGCGCGCGAGCTGCGCATGCTCTTCGTTCAGGCTCGCGCATTCTCGGAACCGGGGCCGGTGACGACCCTGCTCCTGCTCGCGTTGCTGCTGTTTCTGGGCGCGCTCCTGAGCGCGCGCATGCTTACGCCCGTGGATCTCACCGCCGAGCGCTTGAACAGCCTCTCGCGCGCGTCCCGGGCTGCACTCGCGGCGCTTCCCGGTCCCGTGCGCGTGCAGGGGTTCTTCGCTGATCCTTCGCCGCAATGGGATCGGGCGATGCGCTACTTTGATCTCTACCGGCGTTCCTCGCCGCTCGTTGAAACCGAGCTCATCGATCCGGAGCGCGATCCCGCCGCCGCCCGCGCCGCGAATGTCGCTTCGGGCGATCGCGTGGTCGTCTCGTTGAACGATGCGCGCGCGGAGATCACCGAGTTGACCGAGGAGGAACTGACCCAGGCGATCTTGCGCGTCATCGAGGGAAGGCCGCGGCGAGTGCGCTTCCTTCAGGGCCACGGGGAGCCGTCGATTGCGGCCGGAGGCGACGAGGGCCTGAGCGGATGGGCGGAAGCGATGCGCGGCGCGAACATCGAGGCGCGCGAAGTGCTGCTCGTGGAAAACGAGGATGTTCCCGAAGGCACCGATGCGCTCGTCGTCGTGCATCCGCGCCACGCCCTCTATCCCCAAGAGGCGGAGGCCATTCGACGGTATGTGGAAGCGGGCGGACGGATCGGCATCTGGTGTGAGCCCGGAGATTCGAGCGGTCTCGAAGAGTTGATCGCGCGTTCGTATCTGCGCTTCGAAGCGGGCACCATCCGCGACCAGGGGAGGGTGACCGCGGGGCTCGGGATGGGGCCCTGGGTGATCGCGCTCGTGGGCGATCCCAATCATCCGGTGACGGCCGGGCTGAATGCCTTCGTGATCGCTCCCAATGCGGGCCCCGTCGCGGTCGTGCAGCCGCACCCGATGGATCTCACCGCCGTTCCCTTCCTGAAGACCACAGGCGCGGTGGAGACCTTCGCCGATCCGGGTCGCGAGCGCGACCTTCCCCTCGCGCGCGGAATCGCCGTCGTCGGGGCGGTCGCGCAGTGGACGATTCCGGTCGGGCGCGATTGGAGCTCGACGCCGGATGCACACGGGCTCCCGCCGATCAAACCGGAAGCGCGCCTTCTCATTTGCGGTGATGCGTCGCTGGTCACGAACCGCTTCCTCGGCATGGGATCGAATCGCGACTTTGCCCTGAATGCGATCCACTGGCTCACCAATCAGGAGCGCTTTCTCGACATCGCCCGCGAGCGCACGCGTCCCGCGCAGCTTCGAGTCGGCGCCCAAGGCTTGCGCCTGCTGCTGTACGCGCTCGAGTTCGGGCTGCCCCTTGCCTTCGCGGCACTGGGCGCCACGGTCTGGATGCGGCGCCGGGCCGGCTGACGCGCGGTTTGATGCGCGGATCCGGCGCGCGGGTTTCCAGGTGAGGGCATGAGGTCGCAGGAGGCCATGGCGGAGCTTCGAAGGAGACCATGAACGCATCTCCGGTTCCTCGTCGAGGCGGGCAGCGCGCGTTGCAGGGAATCCTGCTGCTCGCCTCCCTCGTCGTGCTCGTGGCCCTCATTCGAAGCTGGAAACTCGAGCGCCGGCCGGACGAGCGCGAGGCGGCGCTGGGGCCGCTCCCGCCCGGCGCGGGAGCGGGGATCGTCGGATTCACTCTCACCCGGCAGGGAGACACGCTGCGCGCCGTTCGCGAAGAGGACCGCTGGCGAATCACGAAACCGGTTTCCGATCTCGCCAGCGCGCGCATGGTGCGCGAGCTCTTTCGCAATCTCGAGGAACTGCGGGCGGCGCGCCTTCTCGACACGGCCGAGCGAGCGCCGTATGGATTGGATCCTCCGCGCATGGTTCTCGCGCTCGAAGTTGCGCGATCTTGGGACACGGGCCCGATGGTTGGCCCGATGGTCCGCATCGAAATCGGCGACGAAGCGCCCGGGTCCTCGGCCTACTACGCGATCTGGGAGGGGCTGCCGGGAGTCGCGCTGGTGCCGGGGTTCGTCGTGCAGCGCTTCTTCCTGAGCGATGCATTCGCCTGGCGTGAGCGCGACATGCTTGGCTCGACGGCCCCGATCGACAGCGTGCACGTCAGCGCGGCCGCGGGCGCACGCGGTCCGGCAAGCCTCCAAGTGAGCGCCCACAGGGAAGGGCCCCAGCGCTGGACTTTCCGGATCCCGCCCGGGCGCAGCGCCGATGCGCTCGCCTTGGAGCGCGCCACCAACGGATTCTGGCGCTCTCCCTTCACCGGGTTCTTCGACAACCCGGCCCAACGAGCGACGCTCGGGCTCGACCCTCCCGCCGCGACCTGGGTCCTCTTTCGCGGCCGCGAAATCGACACCCTGGCCATCGGCCGGCGACTGGAAAACGGCGAGATGGTCTTGCGCGCGGATGGCCGTCCGCCCGGCCGCGTGGCGGGCGAGACCTACGATCTGTTGACGGGCGGGGTCGCCGCCCTCGAGAGCCGCCGCTTCATGACGGGATCGCGCGGGCAGGTCGATCGCTTTCTGCTCGCCACTCCCGACGGAGGCGTCTTCTTCTCGCGCGGCGCAAAGGGATGGCAGCGCGTTTCGATTCCTCCCGCGCGCCTCGCGCAGCTCGATCGCGATGCGCCTCCCGACACGACTCTCCGTTCGTGGCAACCGGTGACGGATCCGAGCTTGGAAGACGATGTCGGCGATCTCTTCGAGCTCCAGGGTTCCGCCATGCCGCCTCCCTCGGGGCGCGCGCCCGCGGGAGAGGACTATCGCTTGCGCATTCGCCTTTGGGGGCCGGAGGGATTCCATCAATGGATCCTGATCGCCCCCTTCGGAGGCGCGATTTCCGGACGCCCGCAGGAGACGGGGGGCACGGGGGCCGCGCGGCTCGCGGGAACGGGGGTCGGCTCGGCGTTTCCCGATCGCCCGATGACCTTCGAGTCCGAGCTGCTCTTCCGCATGGCCCGCCGGGCCGGCCTGCCGCCGCGTTGACCGCCTGCGATTCTGCTCCTAGCATCGCCCGGGTGCGCGCGATGGGTGCGGAGAACGATCATGGAAAGCCCGAGTGGAATCGTCACGCTGCTCACTGATTTCGGCGTTCGCGACGCGTATGTCGGCGCGATGAAGGGCGTGCTCTGCGCGATCGGGCGGGACCTGCGCATCGTGGACATCAGCCACGAAGTCCCGCCGGGGGACATCGTCGAGGGCGTTTATCTTCTCGAGGCCGCCTATGGCTGGTTTCCCGCGGGCACGGTGCATCTCGTCGTGATCGATCCGGGAGTCGGAACGAAGCGCAGGGCAATCGCCGCGCGCTCGCGCGGCCACTTCTTCGTCGGCCCCGACAACGGCGTGCTCACATCGGCGCTGTCGCGCGCGGCGCGCACTGCCCCTTCCGCCGCGGACGGGAAGCTGCCCGCGGCTCCCGCGCTCGTGCACGAGATTCGCGAGGAGAAGTACCTGTTGCCTCAGCGCAGCGAGACTTTTCATGGGCGCGATCTGTTCGCTCCCGCGGCCGCGCACATCGCCTCGGGCGTTCCGCTCGAGCGCCTCGGCCCCGCCATCGACGATCCGATCGTCCTCGAGCTTCCCGCGCCTCGGATCTTGCCCGGCCGCGTGGAAGGGGAGATCATCCGCGTCGATCGCTTCGGCAACGCGATCTCGAACATCACCCGCGCGATGCTTGATGATTTGGGCCACGGCCCCTTTGATGTCGAAGTGGAGGAGCGCGCGGTCGGAGAGCTCCGGCGGATGTACCATGATGTCGCTTCCGGCGAATGGCTGGCGCTCATCGGAAGCGGCGGACAGCTCGAAGTGGCGGCCAGGGACGCCAACGCGGCGGCGCGATTCGGAATCGCCCGGGGGATGCGAGTGACCGCGGCGGCGCGTTCCATGCGGAAGGCGAACGGCGGTTCGACGCGAAGGGACGGGACATGAATCTGCTCGATATTCTCATTCTCGCGGTCGTCGGCGTCTCGGGGTTGATGAGCCTGCGCGCGGGGCTCGTGCGCGAGGTCTTCAGCCTGGGCGCGCTTCTCGTCGGCATCCTGACCGCGCTCATTCTCACCCGCTCGGTCGCGCCCTCGCTGCCCGTCTTCTTCGAGAGCCAGGCGGTCACCCAGATTCTCGCGTTCCTGCTCATCTTCCTGATCGTCTATCTCATCATCTCGCTGGTCGGGTCCTTGATCGCGCGCGTGATCCGCTCCATCAAGCTCGGATGGGCGGATCACCTGCTCGGCCTCGCCTTCGGATTCCTGCGAGGAGCGGTGATCGCGGTTCTGCTGCTCGTGGGGTTCATTCTCGTCATGCCCGCCGGCCATCGCCTGCTTCAGGACAGCCGCGCGCGCAAGCTTGCGGACGGTCCCATCGATGTCTTCGCCGATCTCCTCCCGAGCCGTGCGCGCGAGCTCGTGCTCACCCGGCACGAAGCCGTTCTCGAAGCGGCCCGCGGCCGTCAAGGCGGGCAGGACCGGCCCGCCTCGAGCCCTTCGCCCGGAGGCCGCTCTTTCGAAGGCCAGCCACCGGAAAGCGAACCGGGCTTTCAGCGGCAGGGAGAGCGGGAAGGAATCGAACGCGATGCCTCTCGAGGAATGCCAGCCTAGCTAGATGCTGAGAAGCATACGATCGCTACTCCGGCCGGAGTCTCAGGAATGATGCGCCGCCTTCCGCCTCACGCAGGCTGCTGCGGAAGGGGAGGAGTGCCTTCAGGCTTGGGTGCATAGGGCGGGCGGAAGTCGAGCAGCGCCCAGATGCCGTTGACGAGCCCGATCGCCGGTGCGGCCAGGAGCACGCCCACCACGCCGAGAAGCGCCCCCATTCCCAGCATGACGATCAAGAGCACGACCGGCTTGACGCGCAGCCTGCGCCCGACGAAGAGCGGGCTCAACACATTCTGTTCCAGCCCTTGGATCACCAGGATGACCAGCGCCGTGCGCCAGAGCGTCGTGAGCGGATGCGGAGTGAAGAGCGTGATGATGAGCGCGAGCAATGCGGTCACCCAGAAGCCGAGCACGGGAACGAGATTCAACACGCCCGCCACGACCCCGAGCAGCAGCGCATAAGGGAGGCCGATCAGCAGAAAGCCCGTGATCGAAAGCAAGCTGATGATGACCGCCACGATGAGCTGCCCTTTCAGCCAGCCGCCCACCGAATCCTGAAAGCTGCGGCCGAGGATCGCAAGGCGCGCGCCCCACGCGGGCGAGAGGTAGCCGCGCAGCGAGTCCTCCAAGCGGTTGAAGTCCACGATCATGTAGTAGGCCAGGATGGGAGTGAGCAGGAGGAAGGCCGCGACGCGCACGACGGCCGCGATGCCGCGCCCCACCTGGACGAATCCCTCCGTGACGGCGTGGAGGATCTGCTCGGGCGGAGGCAGCAGCGAGCTCAAGTCGGAGGGCATGTTCGGGACCTGTCCGGCGAGCAGGCGATTCAGCTTCGGCAGCAGCCAGGCGGCCGCGACTTCATACGCGCGCGGAATCTGCTCGATCAGCGACCGCGCCTGCTCGATCAAGGCCGGAATGACGAAGAGCACGAAGAGCACGATCAGCGCGAGCACCGGAATGATGACGATCAGCGCGGCCACCTGGCGTCCGATGCCCAGCTTTCCGAGACGGTCGACCACCGGATCGAGCAGGAAGGCGAGCGCCAGGCCGGCAAGGGCGGGATAGACGACGCTGCGGGCCTGGGCTAGGATCCAGACCACGACGAGCAACGCGAGCACGACCAGCACGCGCCGCACGCCGGGATGGCTGCGCGACGGCCACAGCAGCGCGAAGACCGCTCCGGTCGCCAGGATCGGCCCGAGAATCGTGCGCATCGACCAGAGAGCCAGCGCCGTGAGAAGCGTTGCGCACACGAAAGTGAACCAAGGGGTGACACGCTCCATGGCGGCGACCTTAGCACGGGGCCGCAGGGGAGAAAAGCAGGAGGGTGGGGGCATGTTCAACGTGTACGGCACCCGGGTCAGCATTCAGGAAGGGGATCTCCTGCACATGCCGGCCGACGGGCTCGTGATTGCGGCCAACGATCATCTATGGATGGGAGGTGGGCCGGGACTGCGCGTGAAGCAGGCGGGCGGAGAGGCGATCGAAGTGGATGCGGTCCGCCAGGGGCCCGTGAATCTCGGGGCGGCGGTCGCCACCCCGGGAGGAGAGACCGCCTTTCGCAAGATCTTTCACGCGGTGGTGATGGGCCAGGATCTGAAAGTCCGCCACGAGCACATCGGCGAGGCGCTGGGCACCGGCCTGCGGCTCGCCTCGCGTGAGGGCATCGAGACGCTGCTCATCGCTCCGCTCGAATCCGAGGAATTGACCGGCCCCTTCCACGATGCCGCCCACGCGGTCGCAACCACGCTCTTTGAGAAGCTGGGCGATCTGCGATTGAAGAATGTGGTCCTGGCGGTGAGCCGGGATGAAGCGCGCGAAGCCTATCGGGCGGCGATCCTGAGAGCGATTGCGGAGCAGAGCGGCGGGCGTTGACCCGCACCTCTGCCCCGCAGGTTGCCGTTCGTGCCCGCCGGCGTCTCCGTCCGCGCACGGGCGCGGGGCCCGTCGCCCCTACCTGCGCACGGTGCGGGGCCCGATACCGCCTTCGATCCGGTGTGATTCGGCCAGCATCTTCTCCGCGTCGGGAAGAAGCTCCAGCGCACGCTTGAGCGCCGGGTCTTCGAGGATGAGCACCCGGTAGCGCTCCTCCTCGCTCCAGAGATAGCGCCCGATCTCGGCCTTCAATCCCCGACGGATCTCTTCCTGGTTCACCGTGAAGCTGTCGGGCACGAACGTGAAGGACGTGTCGGCTTCGAGATAGGTCTCGAACTTGCGCAGCATGTCGTCGCTGACGCGGAAGCTCTGCAGAAAGCCCATGAAATCGCCGTTCCAGCTCAGCTGCTTCTCGGCCATCTGGCTCTTGGTGAAATCGAAGAACTTGCGGTTGTAGGAGAGGTCGGCGAACAAGCGGCTCGCATGGTACGACTCGTCGATGCGCACATCGGGAGTGACCCCGCCGCCGCCGTACACGGTCCGCTTCTGCAAGAGCGTCTGGAAGACGGGACGCTCGGCGGAATCCGCGGGCGCCAGTTCGCTCACCTCGATCTCTCCTCCGGGCAGGGCGGAATCCTCCGCTTCTCCGGGCAGCTCCGAATCCTCGCCCGCGTGGTTGTAGTAGTCCTCGCGCTCGCCCGGCTTGTAGGCGCGCTGAATGAGGCGGCCGCTGGGCGTGTAGTAGCGCGCGACCGTGAGCAGCAACGCTCCGTTGTTCTCGAGCGGATACTGGCGCTGGACGAGGCCTTTGCCGAAGCTCGTCCGGCCCGCCACCACGCCGCGGTCCCAATCCTGGATGGCCCCCGCCACGATCTCCGAGGCGCTCGCGCTGCCCGCGTCGATCAGCACGACGATCGGATACTCGGGGTGGTTGTCCCGGTCGGTCGCGAAGTATTCCTCCGTCGATCCAGGCACGCGGCCTTGCGTGTAGACGATCTTCTTGTCGCCGCTGATGAACTTGTCGGCCACCTCGACGGCCGCGTTCAGGTATCCGCCCGAATTGCCGCGCAGGTCGAGAATGAGACGCTTCATCCCCTGCGAATCGAGATCCTGCAGCACCCCTTCGAGCTCATCGGCGGTGCGGGCCGAGAAATTGCGCATCATGATGTAGCCGACGTCCGGCGTGAGCATGAACGCGTACGGCACGCTCTGAATCGGAATCACATCGCGCACGATCTCGTACTCGTAGGGCTGCTCTTCTCCCAGGCGGTGCAGGGTGATGTGCACCTTCGTGCCCTTCGGGCCGCGCAGCTTGTCGAAGACCTCCTGCTCCTTGATGCCGAAGGCGGACTTGCCCTCGATGTGGGTGATGATGTCGCCGGGCCGGATGCCGAGATCATACGAGGGACCGCCTTCGAGCGCGGAGATCACGGTGAGATTCCCATTCTCGATCGCGAAGGAGACGCCGATACCCGAATAGGAGCCGCGATTGCGCTCCTCCATGCGCGAGAAGCGCTCGGCGTTCATGTAGTTGCTGTGGGGATCGAGACGGTCGAGCATGCCGGTGATGGCGCCCTCGATCAGGCTGTCGGGAGTCACCTCTTCCACATAGTAGTTCGAGATGAGATTCAGGACCTGATTGAAGACGGTGATCTGCGAGAACAGATTGTCCCGCGACGCGGCGACGACATCGCGCAGGAAGACGCCGCCGAGGAAAAGAGTCAGAAGGAAGAGAAGCGCGGGCAGGACCACGATCCAACGCTTGCGACTCATCATTGCGATTCTGCCTCCGGCCCGAGCGGCGCTCGGGCGAACGGGATTGCACGAAAACGGGACGCGAACGATCCATCTACCGGCAAGGCTACCAAAGGGTTCCCGGCGCTGCAAAGGCGGAAAGAGCCGCCCGGGCCGCCGCTTGCGGTTCTCCCTCCGCGGGCCGCGCCGCTATCGCCGGCCGTCTCCATTCCCGCCCCTTGGCGAAGGGGGAGAAGCGCGCTTCCGCTCCCCCCGTGCACGGCGGGTGGGCGGTCGTCGTCCCGCGCGGCAGGGCGGCGGTTCCCTGCTTCCGTTCAGGGATCTACGGAAGGACGCGCCGGGTTGTCTTCGCAACCTGCGGAGGCGTCCAGCGCACCTGGTTCCTTGAACCGTCGATCGCCCGGTCCTATGCTGTCCGGTCTTCATGCGGGAAGGAGCTTCCCGGGTGGGAGGTAGCGTGGCGTCATGGAATGAAGAGCTGGAGAAGAAGATCCGGGATCGGACCGCACGCCCGGCCGTGGTTGGGCTGGGCTATGTCGGGCTCCCGCTGCTGACGGAGCTCGCGCGCTCGGGCTTCCGTCCGATCGGCATCGACATCGATGCCCGCAAGATCGACTCGCTGAAGGAGGGGCGCAGCTACGTGCTCGACGTCCCCAGCGAGGTGATCGGGCCGCTAGTGGCGGAAGGCCGCGTGACGGTGAGCACCGATTTCGAGCTCATCCGCGAGGCGGACACGATCGACATCTGCGTGCCCACGCCCCTGCGCAAGACGCGCGATCCGGATGTCTCCTACATCGTCGCCGCGACCGACGAGATCGCGCGGCGCATGGGTCCCGGAAAGCTCGTCATCCTCGAAAGCACGACGTACCCGGGAACGACCGAGGAACTGGTCCAGCCGCGGCTCGAGAAAGACGGCCTGCGCGTCGGCCGCGAGATCTTTCTCGCCTTCTCGCCCGAACGCGTCGATCCGGGCAACGCAGTCCACACCACGCGGACGATTCCGAAGGTGGTCGGCGGCGTCACGCCCGCTTGCACGCGGCTCGCCGCGCTGCTCTACGGCGCCACGATCGACAGCGTGGTCAGCGTCTCCTCGCCGCGCGTCGCCGAAATGGTCAAGCTCCTCGAAAACACGTTCCGCAGCGTGAACATCGCGCTCGTCAACGAGATCGCGCTCCTGAGCGAGCGCATGAACATCAATGTGTGGGAAGTCATCGAGGCCGCGGCCACCAAGCCGTTCGGCTTCATGCCCTTCTATCCCGGCCCCGGGCTGGGCGGTCACTGCATCCCGATCGATCCCTTCTATCTGTCGTGGAAGGCGCGCCTGGCCGGTTTCGAGGCGCGCATGATCGAGCTCGCCGGCCAGATCAATCGCAGCATGCCCGAATTCGTGGTCAACAAGGTGCGCCGCACGCTCGGCGACCAGGGCAAAGCAGTGAAGGGCGCGAAGATCCTGATCCTCGGCGTGGCCTACAAGGCGGACATCGACGATCTGCGCGAGTCGCCCGCGCTCGACATCTTCCGCATGCTCGCGGAGGAAGGCGGCGATGTGAGCTATCACGATCCCCTGGTGGGGGAGTTCCGGCTCGAGGGCGGCGCCTGGCGCTCGGTTCCGCTCACGGCCGAAGCCCTGCGCGAATTCGACATCGTGGTCATCACGACCGGTCACACGGCGGTCGATTACGATCTCGTGCTGCGCGAGGCGCGCCGGATCGTCGATACGCGCAACGCCATGAAAGGCCGCCGCGACCCGAAGATCGTGCTGCTCTAGCCCTGCCGATCACGCCCGCTTGGGAACGGGGGAAAGGAGAACGAGCGTGTCGCGACCGGAAAGCGCGGCCTACCTCGTCACCGGAGGGGCCGGGTTCATCGGTTCGCACATCGTCGAGCGGCTGCTCAGCGAAGGCGAGCGCGTGCGCATCCTGGATGACTACTCGACCGGCAGCCGGGCGACGGCCGCGCGCCTGCTGGCGGACCATCCCGGCCGGGTGGAAGTGATCGAGGGCGACATCGCCGAGCCGGAGGTGTGCGGTCGCGCGATGGCGGGCGTGCGCTTCGTCTTTCACGAAGCGGCCCTCGCCTCCGTGCCGCGCAGCATCGAGCATCCCGAGGCGACCCATCGCGCGAATGTCAACGGCACGCTGAATGTGTTGCTGGCGGCGCGCGACGCGGGCGTCGAGCGGGTCGTCTACGCGGGCAGCTCGTCGGTCTATGGCGACAACCCGGAGCTTCCCAAGGGAGAGGACCTGCGCCCCTGCCCGCTCTCCCCGTACGCGCTCAGCAAGTATGTGGGGGAGGAGTACGCGCGCCTCTTCGCCGAGCACTTCGGCGTGCGCACCGTGACGCTGCGCTACTTCAATGTCTTCGGGCCGCGCCAGGACCCCGATTCTCCGTACGCCGCGGTGATTCCGCTCTTCCTGAAGGCCTTGCTCGAAGGCCGCCGGCCGGTCATCTACGGCGACGGCGGGCAGACGCGCGACTTCACCTATGTGCCCAATGTGGTGGCCGCCAATCTCGCCGCCTGCCGCAACCCCGAGGCGAAAGGCGTCTACAACATCGCCTGCGGCCGGCGCACTTCGGTCTCGCAATTGCTCGCTACGCTTCAGGAGATTCTCGGCACGCGGATCGATCCAGAGCATTTGCCTCCGCGTCCCGGCGATGTGCGCGATTCGCTGGCCGACATCTCGCGAGCGAAGGCCGACCTGGGCTATCGGCCCGATGACGACCTGCGCAGCGGACTCGAAACGACGGTAGCGTATTTCCGCGAGCGCTTCGGGGTCTAGCCCGGATTATTCATAGAGCTCGTCGCGAGACAGCGGAGATGCCCGCAGACACAAGGCGCGCGCCGCGCCGCCGACGCAGGCGTACTCACGCAGTACGTCGAGGAGGCGGTGCCAGCGTAACGCAGTAGATGCGGGCAGATACGATGTCGCAGCAGAGATTTCATGAATCATCCGGGCTAGCGGCTGCGCTGCCTCGCGCGCTTGCCTGGTGCTGCTTGCCTCGCTCCGCTTGCTTCGCGGTGCTTGCCTCGGTCCGCTCGCCTCGCGTCCCTTACCGGGGCGAGATCGACACATCCCCGCTCATGCTCTCGATCCGCACGCGCGCGCGCCCATCACCGATCGTGAAGTTGGAGTACCCGCTCTTGTCTCCTCTCCCGCGCCCTTCACGCTCCACGGAGACGCTCGTGAAATCGCTTTCGATTTCCCCGCTGAAGGTGGTGATTTCGAAGCGCGCGCCGGTGGAGGCGGGAACGGCGATCTCGATGTCGCCGCTGAAGATCTCGAATTCGTAGTTGCCGTCGGACGGGAATCCCGCCTGGTAGGTCACATCTCCCGAAATCGAAGTCAGCTCGCATGACGCGAGATCATCGAGAATCGTCATGTCGCCGCTCACCGTCTCGGCCTGCAGCTCGGGCAGCACACCCTGGGCGGGAGCATCCAAGGTCAAGTCGCCGCTGACGGAATCGACTTCGATCGAGGGCGCGCTCGCGCCCAGGTCGATCTCTCCGCTGACGCTGTCGATCTCGATGTCCTTCAACGGTCCGCCGGTCACCGAGATGTCGCCGCTCACCGAGGCGATCGTCAATTCGCCGGTGAGTCCTGCAATGTCTTGGTCGGCGCTGACGGTCGACACCGAGACTTCCGCTCCCGCGGGCACGCGGACTTCGAGATTCGCCTCGCCTCCCTTGCGCGCGCGATCGAGGAGGATCACCCGGATCTTGAGATGCTTGCGATCCCCGGTGATCTCCAGCCGCTCGACATCTTCGTCGAGCGTGCCGGTGATCTCGACCATCTCGCGGTCCCAGCCCTGCACGCTGACCGAGCCGCTCGTGTTGGAGATCTCGATTTCCGCGGTGCGATCCGCTTCGCGGCTCTCGTGGACCTCGCGGGCTCCTGAGGCGGGGGGAGCGGCGAACGCGGGCGGCGTCCACCAACCAGCCCCGGCCGCCGCTGCGGCCATGGCGGCCACCGCGACGGCGATGGCGACCCAACCAGGCCGGCGTCTGTGAGTGGTTCCGCGCGTCGCGCGATCGAGGGCGCCGGTGAGCGCGCCGAGGCCGGTGTTGATTCTGCTCTTCTTCATGTTCGTCCTCCTCGCCCGGTTTTCGCATCCGGGGAATCAGGTCCTGTCCGCGAGCTCCGCGGCCCGCCCGCGGAGAGCGCTCTTGGCTTGATACGCAGCGACGAGCAAGCGCACCAGTTGCGGGCTGTCGGGATTCGCCCGCCACGCCGTCCGCGCTTCCTCGATCGCGGAATTGACGATCCGCAGTTGAGACTCGAAGAAAGCGAAGGGCATCGCATGCGATTCCATCTTGGCGACGCTGCCGCCCTCGGCCGCCGCCTCTTCAGCCGTTGCTTCCCCTTGCGTGGAAGCCGATCGGCCCTGGTCCGCGAGCCGCGCGAATTCCTCGTCCACCGCATCCGATTCGCGTTCGAGCGCGGCGAGGATCGCCTCATTCGAATCGACCTGGCCGGGCATGTGCCCGCGCGAACCGGGCGCTTGCGGCGGCTGAACTCCGATGCCTCCCACGAGAAACCAGATGAGCAGCGCGCAGGCGGGCAGCGCGAAGCCGATCGTGATGCGCCGGTCGAGGCGGAAGAAGCGCTGCCAGCCGTGCGAAGCGCGATCGGCTTGCGGCTGCCCATTGTCTGCGCTCCCGCGCGCGACCGCCGGCTCCGCCTGATCGCGGATTGCCGCGCGAATGCCGGGCCACAAGTCATGTTCCGGCTCCCGCTCGCGCGGGAGAGACTTCGCCTGCGCGGCGAGGGACTGCATCGCCGCCAGTTCCTCCGCGCACGCGCGGCATTCGCGCAGGTGCGCCACGAGCGCCTCGTTCTCGGCGGGATCGATCTCGCCGTCGATATGATCGGCGAGAAGCTCCCAGGTGCGATCGTGGCTCATGGGAGGAGCGTTCCGTTTCATGAGAGCGCCTCCCTCGGTTCGGCGAGATGTTCGCGCAGGCGGCGGCGGGCGTGATGGAGCTGCGCCTTCACCGTTCCAATCGCCGTCCCCGCCATCTCCGCGATCTCGCGATGCCGGTAGCCTTCGACATCGTGAAGCAAGAAGACGAGCCTCGCTCCCGGCGGCAAGGCCGCCACGGCTCGCTCGAGGTCGAGCGCCCCTTCGATGGAAGGGGAGGGAGGCGCCGGATGAGAATCGAGCGCCTGGGTGTATGCGTCGCTGCCCGCTCGCCCTCCGGTGCGGCGATCCGAATCGGGGCGCGCATAGGAAGACTCTTCCACAAGCCAGCGCGCGGAGCGGGCGATCTTTCTCTGTTCCTCGATCACGACGCGCACTCCCATGCGATAGAGCCAGCCCCCGAACGATCCGCTTCCCTTGAAGCCGCCCAGCTTCTGCCACGCCCGCACGAACACCTCTTGGGTCAGCGCCTCGGCCCGCGCGCGGTCGCCGGTCATGCGGGCGCAGAGCGCGTGGATCCGGCCGGCGTGCAGGCGGTAGAGCCGTTCGAAGGCGGCCTCGTTTCCGGCTGCGGCCTGGAACGCGAGGGCGGCGATCTCGGATTCGCCGGCCGGCTCGCCTGGCTTTTCGATTTCCTCGAAGACGGCCGACACATCTCCTCCGGTTCGCCGTTCATGGACTTCGACGGAGCGAGCCGGCAAAAGGTTTAGGCGGAGCTGCCACAAAGCGAGTCCGGACCGGAGCCCCGGCACATGGGCCGCGGAGCCGGCATCTTCGTCGGCGCCGTCAAGTCGCTCTGTGGACGGCGCTTCTTGCGCCAGATTACCGCGGGGCGGGAAGCATGGGAAACGGTTCCGGTTGCCTGGCCGGTCCATTGCCGAATGGGTGGGGGCGGAACGGCCGCTAGGGCCTCGCCGGAAAGGCCGGTCCGCAGCCCACGGCCGCTCGCTTGTTTGCCGGCGGAGCGGCTGGTAAGGTGGCGCTCTTCCTGTCGCGGAGAGTCCCGGAATCGGGTCCGCTCCCGGGCAGTTCGTTCAGCAGTCCGTTCAATTGAGGACATCCGACATGCCCCAGATGTTGATTACGGGAGGGGCCGGCTTCATCGGCTCCCACGCCGCCGTCCACTTCGCCCAGCGCGGCTATCGGGTCACCGTGCTCGACAATCTCTCGCGCGGGCGGCTGCTCAAGCGGGACGATCCCAACGCGCTCTTCAATTGGGAATTCCTCGCGGGCAGACCGGGCATCGAGCTCGTGCGCGGCGATGTGGGCGACACCTCGGTGATCGGGCCTCTGGCGGCGAAAGCCGATGTCATTCTCCACGCCGCCGCGCAGACCGCGGTGACCACCTCCGTGACCGACCCGGCAACCGACTTCCGCACGAATGCGGCCGGGACCTTCCAGGTTCTCGAAGCGGCGCGCAGCGCGGGCCGCAAACCCACCGTGGTCTATTGCTCGACGAACAAGGTCTACGGCGAGAATGTGAACGGCATCGGCGTGGAGGACGCGGGCCGGCGCTATCGCTTTTCCGAGGCGATGGCCGCGGGCATTCCCGAAAGCTTCTCGATCGACCATTGCGAGCACACGCCCTACGGATGCTCGAAGCTGACCGGCGATCTCTACATGCAGGACTTCGGCCACCTCTACGGTTTTCGCGCCGGCGTCTTTCGCATGTCGTGCATCTACGGGACGCGGCAATTCGGCATGGAAGACCAGGGCTGGGTGGCCTGGTTCGTGATCGCGGCCCTGTCGGGCAAGCCGATCACGATCTTCGGCGACGGCAAGCAGGTTCGCGATGTCCTCTGGGTCGAGGATCTTCTCGAGGCCTACACCGCCTTCATCGAGCGCGACGACCTGGGCGTCGAGGTGTTCAACATGGGAGGCGGCCCCGGGCACACGCTGTCGCTGCTCGAGCTGCTCGAGATCATTCGCGAAAGCGCGGGCGTCTCGCCGCGGATCTCGTTCGCGGATTGGCGCCCGAGCGACCAGAAGGTCTATGTGTCCGACATTCGCCGGGCGCAAGAGCGGCTGGGATGGTCTCCGCGCACTACGCCGCGCGAGGGAGTCGAGCGCTTGATTCGCTGGACGAAGGAGAATCTCGATCGCTTCCGGTAGGATGCCGGCCATGCGGGGAGAGGGATGATTCGAGCGACGAACAAGACAAAGCTGATGGGATGGGTCCTCGCCGGGCTGGCGGGATGGGCCGGCTGCGGCTATTCGTTCTCAGGCACCTCGCTGCCCGCCTACATCGAGTCGATCGCGATCCCGACCTTCCGCAACGACACCCTGGACGCGACGATCGCGAGCGAGGTGACGCGCGGCGTGACGGAGCGCTTCGTGCAGGACAATCGCCTGAAGATCGGACGCGAGGCGAGCGCGGGGGCCGTGCTGGAAGGGCGCGTGGTCGCCTACGAGCGCAATGTCTACAACTACAACGCCTCGCAGGTGCCCGAGTCCTACATCATCGTCGTGCGGGTGTCGGTGGTGTTGAAGGACCGCGTCAAGAACCGCGATCTCTGGAAGGACGAAGCCTTGACCTCGACCGCGACCTTTCCCGCGGAGGGACAACAGGCCGCCGGGGCGGGCACGCCGCAGAGTGAAGAGGAAGCGCGCGACGCCGTCGTGAAGAATCTCGCGCAGGACATTCTCGCGAAAACGCTGGAGCAATGGTGAGCCAGGCGCCGCGAAAAGCTCGAGCCCCGAGCGCCAAGCCTGCGCCGGTCGCAAGACCGCGCGGCCGCTCCATGGCCTGGTACGACCTCACGCGCGCGATGACGAAGGAGAAACCGGCGGGCGTCTACGCCCTCTGCGGGCCCGAGATCTTCTTGAAGCGCGAAGCGCTCGCCGCGATGAAACGGAGCCTCCTCGGCGATTCCGCGTCCAAGGACGACCGCTACGCCGTCGACAGTTTCCGGCTGGGGGAGAACGATTCGGGCGCGATCCTCTCGGCTGCTTCGCAAACGGGCCTCTTCGGCGGCGAGCGGCTGGTGTGGGTGGAAGGCCTCGAGCGCTATCCGCGGCTCGCGCAGAAAGAGCGCGAGGAATGGTTTCGTGTGATCGCGGAACGCCCGGCCAATCCCGTCCTGCTGGTGAGCGAGATGAACTCACGCGAGCTCTCTCGCCGCGCGAAGGCTCTCGCCGAATTGCTCTCGGCCGTCACGGTCGTCGACTTCTGGTATCTCTATCCCGACCGCGCCGCCGACTGGGTGAAGAAGCGCGGCCAGAAGCATGGCCTCGAGATCTCTTCGGAAGTCGCTGCGCGGTTGGTCCGGCACGTCGGCGCCGATCTGCTCGCGCTCTCAAAAGAAATCGAAAAAATTGCGCTCCTTCACGGGCCCGGTCCGCTCGACGAGGAAGAGCTGCGCACGCTCGCCAAACGCGGAGTGCTCGGGTCGTCGTGGGATTGCGTGGAGCACATTCTCGCGGGCGACCTTCATGCATCGCTTGAAGGGCTATTAGCAGTCCAGCGCGAAGAATCGGCGTTCGGCTTTGCGTGGAAATTGAATCAGGCGGTCGCGCGAAGTCTCGGCGGCGAAGGCGGCGGTTACGGTGAGAGCAGGGGAGGGCCGCCTCGCGGCGCGCCGCATTCTTCGTCGCCCGCAAAACGCAACGACGCATCGCTCGACAAGAAATTGCTTGGCCGCTTGCTGTGGGGATGCTACGAGTGGGAACGCGACATCAAGACGGGGCGCTGGGCGGGCGCGAATGACTACCCGGCGCTGGAAGCGCTCGTGATCGCACACATGGAACGGCTACGAAAGTCCGGACGGATGCGCTAGGCGGGGCGCTCCGTCGGGAGCGCGGGAGGCAGGGATGCAGCCGAGGGGCGTGCCCAAGGTCGTCGATGTGACGGATGCCACCATACCGGATGAGGTCTTGTCGTCGGAAACCCTGGTGATGTTGGATGTGTGGGGCGATTGGTGCGAGCCCTGCAAGGCGCTCGAGCCGCTCCTCGCGCAGTTCGCGCAGAAGTACGCGGGCAAGCTGAAGATCTGCCGCTTGAATGTCTCCTCGAATCCGCGCGCCGCCTCGGCATTTCATATCGAGTCGCTTCCGACCTTGCTGCTCTTCCGCTCGGGAAGAGTGGTGGGACAGCATGTCGGCAGCGCGGACCGCACTTCGCTCGCCGGGTTGATCGACTCGCACTTGGGAGCCGTGCGCCGGATGGCGTAGGGAAACCGAGAGAAGAATGGAAAAGGGAGCGCGCCCCGAAGGTGCGCTCCCTTTCGCTTTCGGACCTGGGGCCGTGGCCGGAGGTCCGCGGCGGATTCACCGCCGCACATGCGAGGAGGGATCGTCCGCAGCCGCCGTGCCACGAGTGCCGTTGTGGTCACCACGCTTGCGATTTTGGGCCTCGGACCCGCGGGACACTCACGCGCGGCGCAGGCAGGTCCCTCCAAGTTGAGAGCGAATCGTGCCGTTGCCTTGGATCCGAGCCGCTCTCGTCCTTCATATGTTGCATGAGGCATGCCGCTGCGCCGGCCGATGAAAGCGGCCGAGCTTTGTGGGCCGTGTGCAGGAGCCGTCAGGCGCGCAATTCGCATCAGAACGCGCGGATCGAGAAGCGGCGCGGCGGAAGGTCTCGTTCTGCGCATGTGACCGATTCGTGATTCGCTCCAGGCCTTCGGGGAAACCCGGGCGATCGGACCATGCATTCTGCATGTCGGTCGCTTGCCGAGCGGGCACGACGCATGATCCTCCAGCCGGAAGCCGCAATTCTCGACGGGCGGCAAGGGAATGCTAGAGGCGGGAGGATCAGAGGCAGGAGGAATGGAGGCGGGGGCACCGAATCCGAGGCCTGGGCGAGGCAAATGCAGGCGGAATGCGGCTTTCGCAACCTACAGGTTTACATAATGAACCTTATGCGACCTTCGTTTTCGAGGACCGGAAGGGGACCGGCAAGCCCTTCCATGCTTCATTGATCCCGTGGATCATGAAGCTCGTCTCTCGCTTCTCCGCGAAGATGTTCCATTCCTCACGCGTTGCCGGAGGAATCTCCCACGCCTTTTCTCGTCGTGCGTTTCGTCTCGTCGTTGTCGCGCATTTCCTCTTGGTGTCGTTGGCTTTTGGTGTCGTTGGCTTCGTGTCCGGCGCTTCTTCATTGGACGCTTTCATGTCGTGCGCGTTCGGGCGTCGGATTCTCCATGGCCTCCGGATCCGCTGTGCCGCAAGCGGCCTTGGCGATTCTCATGAGGTCCGTGGGCGCACTCATACACCTTGTGACCGAGTTCTCGCTCAATGGCGCTCGCTCGCGGAGACGGGCCGCATGTCCCCGGGATGGCTCTTGGATCATAGCCGGAGGACATGCCTGTTCGCCGGCGCAGCCGCCCGGACACGGTCTGGTTGCGGCGCGGCGAAGCTGTAAGCTATTGTTATCAAATGCGTTGTGTCCTATTCTTAAACGCGATTCCAGCGCAAATCAAGGAGACGGGTCGACTTGGAGGGGCCGGCCGCGAGCATTGACCCGGTTCCGGGACGCGCATGCAAAGCGTCGGACTCTTGAGTTCAATCTCGCCCTTGGGAATGCAGGCATCTGCGCCAGGTTCGATTCTCCCACGTCCTAAACGCAAAGGTGCAGGCCGCCCGGCAATCGACTAGGCTATTCCTTTGCGGTCGGTGATGAATCCATGCGCATGGAAGGAGGATTCGAATGAGAGACATCAGTGCGGAGCTCGTTCTCCGGGCGGCGACGCGGACGGCGAGGCGGGCGGCAACTCTCGCAATTCTGCCCGCGATCGCGCTCGCCGTCATCCTCGCGGTCGCGGCCGCGGTTCTGCCCGCGGTCGCGGAAGCGCAGGTTCCCGAGGGCGTTCCGCGCATCACGAACGGCGCCAAGCCCAGCCAGGGAACGGAGACCTGGAAGCTGGAGAAGCTCTGGAGCGCCGGCGGAGAAGAGAGCGATATCATTTTTGGCCTCATCACCCAGGCGCTGGTCGACGACGCGGGAGACATCTACCTGCTCGACTCCCAACTCTCGGAAGTGAAGGTCTTCTCCCCCACCGGGGAATTGAAGAAGACCCTCAGCCGGGAAGGCGAAGGCCCGGGCGAAGTGCGCGGCCCGACGGATCTCTTCTTCCTGCCCGATGGGCAACTCGGTCTGGTTCAGATGTTCCCGGGGAAAGTCATCACGATCGACCGCAATGGCAATCCCGGCACGCCGATCACGATCGGCGGAGCGGATCCCACCGCGGGCGGCTTCGTCGTGCTTCTCGACGGCGCGAGCGGCGGCGGCAATCTCTACTTCGCCGGCCTCTACATGACGATGGAGAACGCGGTGCAGAATCGCACCAGCTTCCTCGCGAGCTTCTCCCCGCAAGGCGTCGAGCAAGTCCGCTATCTCGAGAAGAAATCGCGCCTCGATCTCGCCAACATCGAGATCGTCGAACGCGACCAGCACTTCGTCTATCCGCGCCGCTGGGCGGCCTCCGAAAACGGCGAGGTCTTCGGGGCGCCCGAGCGCGATCGCTACGCGATCTATGTCTACCGCCCCGACGGCACCATGGACCGCGTGATCGAGCGCGAATTCACGCTGCGCCCGCGCACGGCCAAGGAGCTCGAGCGCATCGATGCGGTCGTGGAGGCGCAGACGCGCCAGTTGCCGGGAACGCCGAAGTACGATTTCGAGAAGACCGAGCCCGCGATCAGCGGCCTCAATCTGCGTTCCAACGGCGAGCTGTGGGTGACGAGCAGCCGCAGCGGCTACGAGCAGCCCAAGGGCATCATGCTCACCTACGATGTCTTCAACGCCGCGGGCAAGTTCCTCAAGCAGGTGGCGGTCGCTTGCGACGGCGACGGCCTGGAGGACGGGCTCTTCTTCGCCGGCGACGACCGCATGCTGCTCGTGCGCGGCATGGCCGACGCGGGGGTCGCGCTGCAAGGCGGCGCGATGGAATCGGCCGAGGACGAGGAAGCGGCTCCCATGGAAGTCGTGCTCTATCGCATCACGCGTTGACGATGTCCGCCGAAGAACGAGGAGGAGTCCGATGCCCCGTTGCGCGCGAATGCGCTCGCCGATTCCATCGCTCCTGATCTGCGTCGCCGGCCTGCTCTTCGGGCAGGCCGGACCTCTGTTCGCGCAAAGCGATCCCGGGCGCGCGCCGCGCGTCTCGAACAAGGCCGCTCCCCCATCGGTCGAGCGCGTCGCGCTCGAGGAGCTGTGGCGCGCGGGCGGGGAGAGCGACGAGGAGTTCTTCGGCGCGATCAGCCAGGCGGTGATGGATGCCGAAGGGCGCATCTATCTGCTCGACTCGCAACTCAGCCAGGTGCCGGTGTACTCGCCCGCCGGCGAACGCTTGCGCGTGCTGTCGCGCGAAGGCGAAGGGCCGGGCGAAATCCGCGGCGCGAGCGACCTGATGATCCTCCCCGGCAACCGGCTCGCGGTCATCCAGACCTTTCCCGGCCGCGCGGTGCTGCTCGATTTCGAAGGCCGTCCGGCGGGAGGCTTCAGCGTGGGCGGCAGCGATCCCAGCCAGGGCTCCTTCGGCGTGCTGGTGACGGGACGCGCCAATGGCGGGAATCTCGTCGTCGGCGGAATCGCGATGACCCTCTCGGGCAGTGTGAGCGGCCAGCGCTATTTTCTCGCCTCGGTGAACGAGCAAGGCACGGAGCAGGTGCGCTACCTCGAGAAGGACTCCCCCGTCGATTACGCGAACTTCGTCGCCTCGGAAGAGGGCTTCGACTTCATCTGGAATCGCTGGGACCTTGCCCCCGACGGCCGCGTCTTCTTCGCCCCCGCGCGCGATCGCTACGAAATCGAGGTGCGCCGTCCCGACGGATCGATCGAGAAGGTGATCGAGCGCGAGTACTCCTTCCGCGCGCGCAACGAGAAGGAGAAGAAAGAGGCGCGCCTTCTGCTGGAAGCGATCACCGCAAACTACCCCGCTCCCCCGCGCGATCACGTCGTCATGGACGATCCCCCGGTCGTCGTCGCGATCCACTGCCGCCCGGACGGCGAGCTGTGGGTGCGCACGAGCCGCGGCGATACGGAGCGACCCGCGGGCGTGCTCGCGTTGTATGATGCCTTTGATCCAGCGGGCAAGCTGCGCCGCCAGGTGGCGCTGGCCGGCGAAGGCGATCCGAACGAGGACGCGATCTTTCTCCTCGGGGACGATCGCGTGCTCGTCGTCACGCAGGCGCTCGAAGGCTTTCGCACGATGCAAGGCGTGACATCGGAAGAGGCGCAGGAATCCGAGCCCATGGAGGCGATCTGCTATCGGATGAAGGCCCGGTGATCCGGGATTCGATTGCGAGGTGGGGCATGTCTTTTGCGCGACGCATCGGGCGGGCTGCGGCGCCGGCGATGGCCTTGCTGCTGTGCGCAGCTCTCGTCCTCTTCAGCGGCGGATGCGGCAAAGAGGCGGGCACGGGCGATTCCAACTCGGCCAAGCCATCCGCGGAGAAGGACGCTTCCTCATCCAAGGAAGCGCCCTCTGAATCGCCCGCTTCGAGCGGCGGCGACTCTACCCAGGCGACTCCGAAGGCCGAGAAGGCGATCAGCGTCGATGCGGGCCTCGTGCGCATGGGCGCGCTCGTGCGCTCGATCCACGCCGACGGCACGCTGCGCACCCCGCGCTCGCTGGAGGTGCGCGCAAAGGTCTCCGGGGAGCTGAGCGAGGTCGCGGTGCGCGACGGCGATCGCGTGAAGGCGGGGCAGCTGCTCGCGCGCGTGGATCCGCGCCAGTACGCGATCTCGTTGGAGGACAGCCGCTATCGCCACCTGCGCGCGCTCTCGCAGATCGCGGCCGAATCCGACACGGTCGCCGCCGATCCCGCCGCCTTCGCGCGCTTCGAGGAGCGGCGCAAAGCGCTCGAGGAGGATTTGCGCGCGAAGCGGATCCATGTCGAGGCCTATCAGGCGCGGCTCCTCGACCTCGAGCTCACCGCCCACAAGGAAGGCGCGTTTCGCCGCGAGGTTTTCGAGCAGCGTACCGGGCTCGCCGAGGCGCGCCTCGCCGAGGAGCGGGCGAAGCTCGAGCTCGAGTACACCGAGATCCGCGCGCCCTTCGGCGGCATCGTGGAGAATGTGCAGGTCGTTCCCGGCGAGATCGTGCAGGTGGGCGCCCCGATCTGCGGGATCTACGACAACAGCCGCCTGGAAGCCGTGCTGCGCGTGCTGGAAGCGGACCTGGGCAACCTGGTCGAAGGCCGTCCCGCGCTGCTCGCGGTCCCCGCGACGGACGACACGCTTTCCGCCGCTGTGGATGTGATCAGTCCCCGCCTCGACGAGACCAGCCGCACCTGCGAGGTGATCGCGCGCTTTCCGAATTCCTCGGGGCAGCTGCGGCCCGGCATGTTCGTGCGGGCCGAGATCGCGGGTTGGGTCTACCCCGACCGGTTGCTCGTGCCGAAAGCCGCCGTGCTCGTGCGCGACGAGCGCCCGCTCGTCTTCAAGGTCAACGGCGAACGCGCCCAGTGGCTCTATGTCGACACGGGCCAGGAGAACGACGACTGGGTGGAGATCACCGGCGTGCACAGCGGCGGTTCGCTTGCGCCCGGCGAGCAGGTGGTCGTGAGCGATCATCTCACGCTCGCGCACGACGCCAAGTTGAATGTGCGCCGCGTGCGTCCCATGATCGATCGCTGGGGCGATCGCGTGAGCGCAGTGGCGGAGACGAAATCATGATCCGCTGGGCGGTCGGCCGGCCGGTCGCGGTGCTGATGCTCTTCGCCGCGCTCGTGCTCACGGGCGCGCTGGCGTTGAAGCGCCTGCCCGTCGATCTGCTCCCCGCGATCAACTATCCCAACCTGACCGTCATCACCGGCTACGCGGACACGCCCGCCGACGATCTCACCCGCCTGGTCACCGAGCCGCTCGAAGAAGTGATCGCCGGCCTCGCCGGCGTGCGGCGGGTCGTCTCGCGCACGCGCGAAGGGTTCTCGACCATCACGGTGCAGTACGAATGGGGCACCGACATGGACTTCGCGAACCTGCATCTGCGCGAGGCCATCGACCGGGTCGCCTATCGCGAGGACTTCCCCGCCGAGGCCGACCGGCCCCTCATCCTGCGCTGGGACCCGGGCGCGCGCCCGATCGCGATCCTCGTGCTCGAAGGCGAAGGGCCGCTCGAGCAGATGACCGCCTTCGCCCGCGATGTCGCCAAGCCCGCGCTCGAGCAGATCCAGGGGGTGAGCCAGGCGGAAGTGATCGGCGGCAGCGAGCGCGAAATCCTCGTGCGTCCCGACTTCGAGAAGCTGCGCCTCTACGGCCTCTCGGTCGCCGACCTGAGCGCGGCGCTGCAGATCGCGAATGTGAGCTTCCCCGGCGGGCGCATTCGCCGCGGCCCGCTGCATCTGCCGCTGCGCATCCTGGGCGAATTCGAGAACCTGGACGAGATCCGCGCGACGGAAATCCCCAACGCTCCGGCGGGCCTTGCGATCGCCGACATCGCCGAAGTGCTCGACACCGTCAAGGAGGCCGAAGGCGCGACCCTCCTCGGCGATCACGAGGTCGTCTCGCTGCATCTGTACAAGGAGCCGGGCGCGAACACGATCGCCGCGACCGAAGAGGTCGATCGCGTGCTCCAGATCGTCGCCGGCCAGTATCCCGATTTCGCCTACCGCTTCGTCTACCGCGACGCGGACTTCGTCGCCTCCTCCTTCAACGGCCTGCTCACCTCGCTGTTCTACGGCGCGCTGCTCGCCCTCATCCTGCTCGCCTTCTTCCTTCACGACTGGAAGAGCCCGCTCGTGATCGGGCTCGCGATCCCGATCTCGATGTTCACGACCTTCACTTTCCTCAAGCTCGCCGGGGTGAACATCAACCTGATGTCGCTCGCGGGCCTCTCGCTGGTCGACGGCATGCTGGTCGACAGCTCGATCGTGGTGCTCGAGAACATCACCCGCCACCTGCGCGAAGACGAACACAAGACGCGCGTGACCGAGATCGCCGTGCGCGCGACGCGCGAGGTGGCCGCGCCGGTGGTGGTCGCGATCCTGACCACCGTGGCGGTCTTCTTCCCCGTCATCTATGTGCCCGGCATCGCGGGCGAATTCTTCCGCGATCAGGCGCTGACCGTCACGATCGCGCTCCTGATCTCGATCCTGAGCGCGCTCTACCTCCAGCCGACCCTGTGCGCGCGCCTGCTGGCGGGAGGCTGGCGCGAGCCGCGCGGGATTTTCCGCATCTGCCGGAACATCATGGAGAGCATTGCCGAAGGCTATCACCGGCTGCTCGTCTCGATCCTCGACCACAAGATCCGCCTGCTGATCCCGGTCGCCGTCGGCCTGGGGGTGGCCCTTCTCCTGGGCCTGAAGATCGAAAAGGCGTTCCTGCCCGAACGAAATCGAGGGGACTTCACCGCGGCGCTCGAACTGCCCGCCGGGACGCCGCTCGAGGAAACGAAAGCGATCGCGGGGCGCGTGAGCAACGCTCTCGAAGGTATGAACGAAGTCGAGACCGTCTATGCGCAGGTGGGTCGCACCGAGAAGACCCTCGCGGCGTTGAAGGAATACACTGCGGCGAACACCGCGCGGATTCGCGTGGTCTTGAAGCCGAGCCGCGACGGCTTGCGCCGCATGCAGCATGTGCAGGGCCGTCTCGCCACGCAGCTCGAGCAGCTCGCGGGCACGACCTATGTGCTGGAAGAGGAAGGCATCGGGCTGCGGGAGATTCTGGCCAGCGGCGAAGCGGCCTTCACTCTAGGGATCGTGGCGGAGAAGGCGGACGTGGCCTTGCAGGTGGCGGAAGAGCTCCTGCCGCGTTTGCGCCAGGTTCCCGGCCTGAGCGGCGTCACGATGGATCGCGTGCTCGGCAATCCGACCGTCGAGCTCGCGATCGATCGCGAGGAAGTGCTGCGCTACGGCTTCGAGCCCGAGCAGGTAGCGCAGGAGCTGCGTGGCCGCATCCAGGGCGTGGTCGCGACCACCTACAACGAGATCGAGCAGCGCATCGACATCGCCGTGCGCTTGCGCGAGGACGAGCGCCAGAATCTGCCCGCGGTGCTCGCCTCCCCCATCTCGCTGCGCTCGGGGGGCGACATCCCTCTCGCGCGCTTCGTGAAGATCTCCGAGGGCCGGCCGGTCCGCGAGATCGTGCGGCGCAATCAACGCCGGCAGATCTCGCTCATGGCCGATGTGCAGGGCCGGAACCTCGAGGATGTGTGGAAGGATGTGCGCCGCTTGTTGGCCGGCACGGAACTGCCCGCGGGCGCGAGCTTCGTGATCGGCGGCGAGCAGGAGGAGATCAACTCTTCCTTCCGCAATCTCGGCTGGGCCCTGCTCCTCTCGGTTGCGCTGGTCTACATGATCCTGACCGCGCAGTTCGAATCGTTCTGGGACCCGCTGATCATTTCCGCCGTGGTCCCGGTCGGCGTGATGGGAGCGGTGATGACGCTCTTTCTCGCGGGCCAGTCGCTGAACATCATCTCGCTCATCGGATTGATCGTGCTGGTCGGCATCTCGGTCAACGACGCGATCGTGAAGGTGGACGCGATCCGCCGCCTGCGGCGCGAGGGGCTGGCCGGGCGCGCCGCGATTCTGGAAGCGAGCCGCGAGCGCTTTCGGGCGATCCTGATCACGACCAGCACGACCGTGCTCGCGATGATCCCGATGTCGATCGGCGTGGGCACCGGCGAGCAGATCCAGCGGCCGCTTGCGATCACGATCATGGGCGGGCTCTCGCTCGCGACCCTGCTCACCTTCTTCGTGACCCCCTCGGTCTACGAGATCGTGCACCGTAGAATCGATCGCGATTACGAGCGCGGCCGTGCGCCGGAGGCAAGCCACGCGGGCGCGGGCGCTTCGAGCACGGCGGGCGCGCGCCAGGGAGGGGCGGAATGATCCGCCGGCGGGCATGATCCGCTTCTGCGTCGATCATCCGATCGTGAGCGGGATGATCTTCGCGGCCCTGATCGTGTGCGGGGCCTACGCGGTGCCGCGCCTCGACATCGAAGCGATGCCCGAGACGGACTTGCCCTCGCTCACCGTGCAGACCGCCTGGCTCGGCGCCTCCCCCACCGCCATTCAGCAGAGCCTCACGGTTCCCATCGAGGAAGCGGTGCGGCGCGTCTACGGCGTGGAGAAGATCGTCGCCCGCTCCTACCCGGGACGCAGCCAGGTGGAAGTGAGCTTCCGTCGCGGCGTGGATCTCGATTTCGCGCGTCTGCAATTGAACGAGCAGTTGGGCGCGGTGCGGCGCGACCTGCCCGCGACCGCGGGACAACCGTCGATCGTGCCCTACCTGCCCGACGAATTCCGCACCGACGATTTCTTCACCGTGAGCCTCATCTCCCCCTTGCCCGCCAACGAGCTGCGCGACGAGGCGGACAACTGGCTCCTTCCGCGCCTGCTCGCGCTGCCGGGCGTCGCCGACGCCGAGCTGCAAGGCGGAGCAGGCGCCCTGGTGCGCGTCTACCTCGATCTCGAGCGCATGGAGCGCTACGGCTTGACCGCCGACCGCGTCTATCAACGCCTCGCCGAGCTCGACGAGATCGTGCCGGCGGGTGCGGTGCGGCGGGCGGGACAGGAGTTCACCGTCAGCGTGCGCGATGCGGTTACGCTCGATCGCTTGCGGCGGGTGGTGCTGCGCTACAGCGGGGGCCAGGCGATCACGCTCGATCACATCGGACGCGTCGAGCCGGGCTACGAGGACCCGGCCTACTTCGTGCGCATCAATGGCGAGAATGTGATTCAGGCAACGGTCGCGAAGCGCAGCGGCGAGAACGCGATCGCGATCAGCCGGCGCTTGCGCAGCGCGCTGCCCGAGATCGCCTCCTCGATGCCCTTTCCGGTGAGCTTCGAGATCGACGAGGACCAGGGGCGCGATCTGGAGGAAAAGCTCGAAGAGCTCGTCTACCGCTCGCTCATCATTCTCGGCCTGCTCTTCCTCCTGCTCGCGATCACCCTGAGACAAGTCGTCTTGACGGCCGTGGTGATCTCCTCGATCCTGATGGCGGTCGTGATCTGCCTCTCGCTCTTCTATTTTCTCGGGATCTCGGTCAACTTCATCACCATCAGCGGATTGACGGTCTGCTTCGGCATGCTGCTCAACAACAGCATCCTCGTGCTCGACGCCATCCATCGCCGCCTGACCGCGCCCGCGCCGGTGTCAGGAAAGGTCGATGCCCGCGCGGCGCTTATCGAAGGCGCGCGCGAAGTCGCCTTCCCGATCGCCGGCACGACCCTCACCACGGTCGTCGCCTTCCTCTCCTTCAGCATGCTCTCGGGGCGCTTCTCGCTCTACTACCGCCCGCTTGCCGCCAGCGTCGGCCTCGCGATGACGGCGTCGATCCTGATCGGGCTCACCTGGATCCCCGTCACCTTGCGCGGTCCCGCCGCGCGGATCGCCGAGCGCAGCACGACGCATCCCAGCGCGCACCGGCGGATCGCCGGATGGAAAGGCTTCGCGTTGTGGCTCTGGGTCACGCTCGGGCTCGCCGTCGTCACGGCCGCGGTCTATTTCGCGCTGGAAGGTCCGCGGCGCTTGCTCGAGCAATGGCCCTGGGCGCTCGGGCTGTTCGCGTTCGTGATGGCGGTCGCCTATGTCGCCAACTACATCGAGCGCCTGACCGCCTTCGTGCTGCGCATCTCGTGGGCGCCGATCGTGCTCTTCCTGCTGCTGTGCGCCGGCGGCGCGTATCTCTTCAAGCACGAGATCCATCAGGGCGGCTTCTGGCAGCAGGAGAACGAAGAGGAGTTGACTGTCTACATCGAGCGGCCCGTGGGCACCGATGTGGTCCTCTCGCACGAGACGATCAAGCTCTTCGAAGCGGAGATGACTCCCCTGCCCGCGGGGGTGCACACGAAATCGTGGAGCTGGGAGAATCGCGCCGTGCTGCGCGTGCGCTTCTCGGCCGAGAGACTGCTGTCCGAGTATCCCGAGCTCTTTCGCAACCGCGCGATCCTGCTCGCCGAGGAACTGGGCGGGATGACGATCTACATCGGCGGCTTCGGCGATCCCTACTTCAAGGGCGGCCTGGGCGGCGGTCTCAGCAACTCGCTCATCAAGCTCACCGGCTACAACAGCCGCACCCTCGATTCCACCTGCAAGGGCATCATGGCCCGCCTGGCGCGCAATCGCCGGGTGCGCAATGTCCGTCTGACCAGCGGCGAGCAGTTCGAGCGTGCCGCGGCCGACGAGACGGTGATCGTGATCCACCGCGACCGCCTGCGTGCGCACCACCTGAGCATGCTGGAGGTCGCGGCTCATTTGCGCCGTCTGCTCGGGGTGGAGATCCCCTGGCACATGCTCGTCGAAGGCGAGGACCAGCGCCTGCAACTCGCCCTCGAGGATGCGGCCGACATCCAATACGACCAGATCATGCAGAAGTCGGTGACGACGGCGCGCGGAGAACGCGTGCGGCTGGGCGATCTGATCTCGCTCGAAGTGCGCCCCGTGGTGGGATCGATCCATCGGGAGAATCAGCGCTACGCGATGCAGATCAACTGGGAATACATCGGCACCGACCGCATGCGCCAGGCCTATGTGAACGAGATCCTCGACGGCCTCGCGCTGCCCTACGGCTATTCCGCGGAGGATGTCTCGGG
>CAYZWI010000001.1:241147-513921 GCA_964482205.1 uncultured bacterium
GCCAAAGCCGAGGAAGAGCAGGAGGAAGTGCAGACGGTGCTCTGGCTCACGGTGGCCTTCATCTTCCTCACGCTCGCCGTGCTCTTCGAGAGCGTCACGCTTCCGATCCTCGTGATGATCGCGGTGCCGATGGCCTTGATCGGCGTGGTGGCGATCTTCTGGCTGACCGACACCAGCTTCGACTCCTCGGCGAAGATCGGTCTCGTGCTGCTCTTCGGCATCGTGGTCAACAATGCGATCTTGTTCTTGAACCGCTTTCGCATCGACCTGCGCGAGATCGTCGCCAGGCGCCCCGACCTCGCTCCCCTGCTGCCCGATGTTCCGCGCCTGGGCGGGAGCGATCTGTGGAGGCTTCCTGGAGAGACGCGCAAGGAGGTGCTGCGCGAGGCGATCGTGCGGGCCATGCGCATCCAACTCGATTCCGTTCTGCTCACGACGGGCACGACGATCGCCGGACTGCTCCCTCTGCTGGTGCAGATCTCCGACCAGACCGAAGGGAAAGACATTTGGGAGAATCTCGCCCTCTCGTCGATCGGAGGGCTCGCGAGCAGCACGCTCTTGCTGATCGTGGCGTTTCCTGCAATGTACTGGATTTCCGCCAAGGCCGGCTGGATGGCGCAATCGACGCTCGAGCGCTGGAAGCGCAGGGCTCGCACCGAGGCGGAGGCTGTGCCTGCAAGTCCCGGTCCTGGTGCGGAATAGCCAGCAACTCTCAAGTGCACTCTTCGGCGTCTCCTGCCTACCACGGAACTGGATCGACGAACGGGTTCGTGCTATAGCATGCGCTCGGCCAACCAGGGGGAAGTCGCGGCCAAGGCGGCGAGCGGAAGGGCACGCTGCCTTGCGAGCGGCAGGCGCTGCCTGTCCATGTGCGGCAAGGCGCGGTGAGGGGCGATGGTGGAACCGGTGGTGGAGACGGCACGAGAAGAGGCTCAGCGCTCGTTCGCTCGCGTGCCCCTTCCGCGCGCGTGGGCGGGAAGGCGCAGGGAAACGGGCGTGCTGCTCGCAGTGATGCTCTATCTCGCCGTCACGCTCTCGCTCTACATCGGGCGCCTGACCTTCATCCACGAGGAGCCCCGGCGCGCGATCGTCGCCCAGGAGATGATCCAGCGCGGCGACTACATCGCGCCCACCGTCTTCCATCGCCCCTATTTCAAGAAGCCTCCCTTCCATAACTGGCTGATCGCGCTCTCCGCGCTGCCGTCGGGCCGCGTCACCGAGCGCGGCGCGCGCAGCGTATCGGTCATCGCCTTCCTCGCCCTCGGCGCGCTCGTGTACGCCTCGTTGCGCCGCACGCGTCCCGAGCTCGCGTTGCCCGCCGCCTTGATGACCCTCACGAGCTATTTGATGGCGTGCGAGTACGGCAACTGGGCCGAGCCCGACATGCTCCTCGGGCTGCTCGGATTCCTCGCCTACTTCTTCTACATGAAAGAGCCGCAGCGGCCGCTGTCGCTCGTTCTCTCGGCGCTCTTCATGGGCATAGGGATCCTGACCAAGGGCGTGCTGCCGCTCTTCTTCTATCCCGGGCTGCTCGTGTGGCTCTTGACCGGAGGGGCCCCGCGCGGCCGGGCGCGGGCGCGCGCGCTCGGCTTCCTGGGGCTGCATCTCGTGCTCTCCCTGGCCATCGCGGGCGTGTGGGCGGGCGCGCTGTGGATGCGCGGAGATCTGAGCAAGCTTCTGCATACGGGCGTGAGCGAGATCGCCGAAAAATCCACCGGGACGATCAGGCAGTTCCTCACCCATCTCGCCGTCTTTCCGGTCCGAATCGGGATCGTCCTCCTGCCCTGGACGCTGGCCGTGGCCCTTGCCTTTCGTCGCGTCCGCAGCGGCGATCGGATGTACCGCAGCAGCATCTGGATCGCGCTCACTTCGCTCCTCGGGCTCGTCGTCGCGAGCGGCTCGCGCGATCGTTACATCCTCCCCGCCGTCCCGTTTCTCGCGATCGTGGGCGCCTGGCACTTCGACCGTGAACGCCCGGTCGCGCCCTGGCTGGGGCGCGTCACGATCGCCTTCCTCGGGCTCGTCTGCGCGGCCGCGATCGTGATGGGGATTCGCTTGGGCTACACCGTTCCGGTGATCGTCATGGCGGCCGCGCTCGTCGCGCTCGCGTGGCTCTTCACCAGGAGGTTCCGCGCGCTGGAACTCGCCCTCATCGCGGCGCTCTTCATCGTCACCGGGTACGAGCACGGCATCTACTACGACAAGGCGGAGCGCAAGGGGAACTACGATGCACTCGTCAGCGCCATCGCAGAGCGCGCCGATGCGAGCGTGCCGCTGGTCGTCGACGAAGGCGTCCCGATGATCCATCTCGCCTTCTATCTCCAGGCGGGTCTCGGCCGCCCCGTGTACGGCAGCGGCGTTGCGAAGTTCGATCGCTTCTTCCTGCTGACGACTCCCAAGCGCGCCAAGCCGGGAGGGAAGGAAATCTTGAGGCTCTCCTACCCGCGCAACGATGTGGGCGAAATCATTGTGCAGGAAATGGGACCGACATCCACGAGGGAAGGTGAGGAAGAGGCGCGGAAGACGGTAGAGCCGGCGATTCGGTGAGCGAAAGGCCCCGTTTGGCAGGAGTCGGTCTTCTCTCCCCTACCGCCCCGTCTTCACATCCTCGGCCGCTTCGATTCCCGAGGAAGCTTCGGCCTTGGCGAGCGTGCGCCCCGGATCGCGCTTGGCGCGGTGGATCAGGTAGAGATTGCGCGCGTAGATGAGCGTGCCGGTGAGCTGGCCGAGCACGAAGACCGGGTCGCGGCGATGGATCGCGTAGACGAGCAGCAGCAAGCCGCCGAAGAGACTGAAGTACCAGAAGCCCACCGGGACGACGCTCGCCTTCGCCTTTTCGGAGGCGAGCCATTGGACGATGAAGCGCCCGGCGAAAAGCGCCTGCGCGAAGAAGCCGAGCGCGAGCCACAGATGCTCGGCCGTGAACCACGCGAGGATGGACGCGATCATGGCGCCGTCCTTTCCGCCGTCGAAGTCCGGCGGGGGGACTCGTTCGAGATGCCGGCCGCAATCGGGTCCGAGTGCGGGCCCACCATCTCCTCTTGCGCATCTTCGCCGGCGAGCGACGAGAGCCGCACGATCGGCCGCACATAGCGGCCTTGAAGCCAGCGCACTCCGAGCGTGTCGGCGATTCCCACCCACAGCCGGTTTCCGATGCCGTACTTCGTCACTCCGAACCGCCGTTCCCGATGCCCGACCGGGATCTCCATGATCCGGTAGCCGCGCATGCGGGCGAAGGTGGGCAGGAAGCGGTGCAGACCGCGGAAGGAAGGGATGTCGCGCACGCAGTCGGCGCGAAAGGCGCGCAGCGAGCAGCCGACATCGGTGACCTTTTCGTGCGTCAGCCAGTTTCGAAATCCGTTCGCGATGCGCGAGGAGAGCAGGCGCACGCGCGAATCGTGGCGCTCGCTGCGCACCGCGTTCACCATGTCGGCCTTGCCCCCATCCAGAGCCGCGAGCAGGCGGGGAATGTCGCTGGGGTCGTTCTGCAAGTCGGCGTCGAGCGTGATGAAGAGCCCGCCGCGCGCGGCCGCGAATCCGGCCAGCAGCGCGGCCGACTGCCCGTGATTGCCCGCGAGGGAAAGGTAGTGGTGCTCGGGGCGGCGGCGTCGCAGCGCGCGCAGGATCTCCAGCGTCTCGTCCGTGCTTCCATCGTCGATCCAGACGCATTCCCAGGTGAGCCCGGTGCCGTCCAGGATCGCTTCGACCTCGCGGGCGAGGACCGGGATCGATTCCGCCTCATCCTTCGCGGGAATGATCACGGAGACGCGGGGAGCGTTCGAGGCGCTGCGCCTTCCGGGCATATCACTTGAGGGGATGTGATGGCCGCTCATGCTTCTTCCACGGGAACCCGGGGTCCGGACGGTGACGGCGCCCGATCCGGCGCCGAAGCTTCGGCAGGCAATCTACCCCTCGCGAGGGATGCGGAGCAAGTGCCCGAGTCGGGCCCGTGAGCGGGCAGGTGCGCTCATTCCCATGGGGAGGGAAAAACGATGCCGGCGAAGGCGATTTCCCTCGCCGGCAAACATCTGGTCGGCCGATCGCATCACTCTGATTGGCCGATCAGAGGTCAGCCAATCGCAATCACGCCAAACCGCTTGACTCTACTTCAGCGCCGCCTCGGCTTCCGCGAGAAGCAACGCGACCTCGGCCTGCTTGTCGCCTTGGGTCTTCTTCTGCGCCTGTTCGAAGAAGCCCTTGGCTCGCGCCGCGTCGCCGCCCTTGAGCGCCGCCCGTCCCGCGCTGATCAAGTCCTCGGTCTGCAGGAACGGCGCTTTCGCCGCCGCGTGCTCGTACGCCTTGGAGGCGTCGGCAAAGCGTCCCAGGTCTTCGAGCGCGGCCGCCTGGCCGCGCAGCGCCGCGACTTCGAGCACGGGATTCTTCCCCCCGCTCGCATCCTCGTAGAGCTTCAACGCATCCTGCGAACGGCCCATCGCCTGGAGCACATCGGCCAGGTAGACGCGCGCCACGCGCCCGGAAGATGTCCCGCCGTGGCTGTCCACGATCTGACGGAACCCGGACTCCGCGGCCGTGAGATTGCCTTGGAGATAGGCGCCCTGCGCTTCGCTGAGTTGCGTCGCGGCCTCGCGCTCTCCTCGCACCTTTCCGCGCTGCACCATCGTGACTCCGACGATGATCGCGACGATCACGACGGCCGCTCCGATCAGCCACCTGGTGTTCTTCTCGGCCAGGCGCAAGAAGCCTTGAATTCGCTCGAGGATGGGATCCTCGCGCAACTCCTGCTTGGTCATGTGCGGCACTTCTGGAATCCTCCCCTATTCTCTTCCTTCTCGAACGGGAAGACCCGCCCGAGGCAAACCCCCAGACCGCTCGCGCAAGGGCGTCTCTCGAACCCGGCTCTCGACAACCCCTTTACGAATGCGAGCCGCAGATCAGGTCCTGGCCGGCGCACACGCTTCCATCGCTCAGGCTGGAACCGCACAGGACGCAGAGCGGTTCTGCCAGCCGCCCGCGCCAATCGGCCACCGCATACGGCGGACGGATGGCGCGCCGTCGTGCGCGCCGCGCCCCATCGGGCCGCAGCGGAATGATCCAGCACGGTTCCATCACCGCCGCGACGGCCGAGAGACGCACATCCCCGAAGGCTTCCCAGAAGCCGGCCACTTCCTGCACCCTGCGCTTCCAATCGAGCTGCAGTTGGCGCACGCGCTCGGCTTCCTCGTCCGCCGTCTGCCGGCTCCGTCCAACGGGGTGGCGGGCCTCGTCGATCAGCTGACGATAATAGGCCTCGATGTTCGCCGTCTCGCGCTCGATCTCGAGCGCGGACGCTTCGCGGACGAGATGCGCCCGGCGCTCCAACCGGCCGTCGAGCAGAGCGAACGAACGCACCAAATCCCCCGCCGTCGGCAGGCTCGAGGCCGGCGGCCAGCCGGGTTCCGGTTGCGCGCTTCCCCGCGCGAACGCCTTCCACCATGCGTGGCTCGAGGCCCGCAGGCTTCTGCGTTGAGGGTCGAGCGCAATCAGGACCAGATCATCGCGAACGTCGATTGTATGGTACTCGGCCAGGTAGACAAACAGAAATACGGGTCGCGCTCCCCGTTGGGGGGCGTCCCAATGATGGCCGGCGATGGCGGGCAACGAGGCGCATCCGCGCGGCGCGACGGCGTTCCTGGGGGCCGGCAGGTACGAGACCGAGTGCCGTCCGAGAGAAAACGCTTCTCCGAGCACGCGGTCCAGAAACGCCGAGCCGATCGCGACGACTTCCGCCTCGGGATGGCTGCGTTGCGCCTGCGCCCCGAAGGCGAGGGCGAGATCGCGCCCTCCCTCCTCCAGCGTCTCCGGCATTCGCACGTGAAGGATTTCCCCTTCCTCGCGGGCGATCGCGCCGCCGGTCGCCTCGAGAAACTCGCCGACGAATCGGCGCAGATGCAGGCGGCGGGGATGCCGGCTCGGAGTCCTGGGGCGCTCGTCTGCGCCGCCGGGCATCGCCGTCTTGCTCTGCTCCTCGGCCGGCTGCGCGCCGCGTGCGTGGGCAGCGTTCTCCCGGCGCGCGCGCTTGCCTGGCAGGGCGACGCGCGGCGACGGGGAGCGCGGCGGCTGCTTGCGAGAGTCCGGGCGGCCGCGCGCGGCGCGTTTCGAGGGCGGGCGCGCTCTCATCGGTGCTCCTCTCCGCGATGGGCGCTCCCGCCCGCTTCCTCGAAGACCTCGCGGTCGTAGGCCTTCACATGCTCGTAACGCTCGCGGGCGCGCTCCAGCTCGCTGCCCAATTGTCCGAAGGCCTGCTCGAGTTCGGGCGTCTCGCCATGCAAGGCCCACAGACGAAAGACATGCATCTCGAAGGGCTCGGCCCAGTCGAGATTGCCGAGGATCTGGTCCATCTCGCCGATCACGAGCTGGAACATGCTGATCTTCTCCTGCAGCACCTGGAGCACATAGGCTTCGAGGGTTCCCTGGGCGGAGAAATTCAGGATGCTCACATCGCGCGTCTGGCCGATGCGATGGATGCGTCCGATGCGCTGCTCCACGCGCATCGGGTTCCACGGCAGGTCATAGTTGACGAGCGTGCGGCAGAACTGCAGGTTGCGCCCCTCGCCTCCCGCCTCGGTGCTCACCAGCACATCGACCGAATCGCGAAAGGCGGCGACGGCGTCGTCTTTGGCGGCCAGGGTCATGCTGCCGTGAAAGCGCTGCGCGCGAATTCCGCGCCGGGCGAGCTCGCGCGCCACGGCCTCGACCGTGCGCCGGAATTGCGAGAAGACGAGCAGTTTTTCGCCGCGCTTCTGGCGCTCCTCGATTTCGGCGACCAGCCGCTCGAGCTTCACCTGGCGCGTGACCGCGCGCCCGAGGGCGATCAAGCGCTCGAGATCCGCCCGTTCGCTTTGCAGCCGTCCCGCGGCGGCGCGCTCCAGCGTGCCGAGCGCCGCTTCCACCGAGGAGCCGATTTCCTTCTGCAGCACCATGAGAAGCAGCGGCCAGGGCACTTCGGTGCGGCTCTTTTGCCGGCTGGCGGCCGCGCGGCGCACGAAGGAGGAGACTTCCCGATAGAAATGCCGCTCCTCGGGCGAGAGATCGAGCGCGAGCGTCTGCACATCGCGCCGGGGGAAGGGAATCGAAGTGCTGCTTCGAGTGGTGCGGATCATCACATCCGCGAGCAGGCGCGAGAGCTGGGGCGTGTTCTTCGGAAGGCGCCGGTCGCCGCGCACGACGAATGATTGGCGAAAGCCGCGATAGGTTCCGAGCGCTCCCGGCCGCAGTAATGTGACGAGGTTGTAGAGCTCGCGCAGATCGTTCTGCACCGGGGTCGCGGTGAGCAGGAGCAGGTACTTGAGGCTGAGCGAGTCGATGAACTTCCACGCCTGGGTCAGGTGATTGCGCAGGCGATGGGCCTCGTCGACGATGAGGAGGTCGAAGTCCGCTTCCGCGATCGCGCGCCGGTTCCGCGCGGATTTGGCGGTGTCGAGCGAGGCGATCAGCAGTTCGTGGCCCGCCCACGGCATGCCGCGGCCGTGCACCTGGGCGGGCAGATCGAACTTGTGCTGCAATTCCTCGCGCCATTGCGTGACCAGTGACGCGGGCACGAGGATGAGCGTTTTGCGCACGAGCCCGCGCAGGATGTACTCCTTCAGAATGAGACCCGCCTCGATCGTCTTTCCCAGGCCGACCTCGTCGGCGAGCAGCGCGCGGCCCTTCATCTCGCGCAAGACGCGCAGGCAGGCGCGAATCTGGTGCTCGAGGCGTTGCACGTCGCGGGTGTGGTTCCAGGCGAGCAAACGCGCGAAACCGCGCTCGCGGCGCAGCCGCAGCGCCTCGAGGTGCAGGAGGAAGGTCTGCGGGTCCGCGGGACGGCCGTCCTTCTTCAAGAAGGGCGCGAGGCTCTCCGCGTCGATGCGCAAGATCGTCGACCGCTCGAAGGGATAGGAGCGCAGATTCGCGAGCACGCTCGCGGAGATCGCCCTTTCAGAGTTCGCATCCGGAAACGGGGCCCGTTCCCCGGAGGCGTCGTCCGCAAAGATGTCGCCCGAGGAGAGCCGGGCGACATCGCCGCCCGAGAGAGTTGCCTGCGACGAAACCTCGTTCCGCGCGGCCGCCTTGGCGGAGATGGCTCCCCCCGAATCGTCCGGCCCCTTGCGCGCGGGCCCTTCGCCGGCCGCATTCCCGCGAGCCTTCCCGCTTGGGTCTTGCCTGGGCGGATGGTCGCCCAAGGGGGAGCTTCGCAGTTGCGGGTGGATGGATGTGACCTTGCGGACGGCATCCGAGAACGCGATTTCGAGGATGTCGAAGAAGTCTCGGGTACGCACCTCCACCACGAGCCCCTCGCCGAAGGCCTCGTGATGGACATGGTCCCCGACCTTGTAGATCGTCTGCGTCAACTGCCCCAATTCCCCCAAGGCATCTCGACCGGAGCCGGACCGACAGTCGCTGGTTCGCGTCCCGGACAGAAAGGCGCTTCCCCGGACGACCGGTCTAGAAAAGGGGAAAGAGTGTAGCACGAAGGCAGGCTATTTGCCCGTATAAATGTGGACGCCCAGAGCGAGCATGGTGGTGGCGGTGGTGCCGTTTTCGTGGGCGTTCAGGTAGTACCCGGAAAGGGTTGCGTCGAGCGAGAAGGTGCGGGCGACGAAGTACTCGAGCCCGATTCCCAGGCGGCCCAGCACCCCTTCGTTGGGATAGGTCACCGTTTGCCCGGGTTCCACCACATCTTCGGTCCCTTCCTGGACGATCTCGGGGCGATAGAAGCCCAGGCTGGCGATGACATAGGGGGTCCGCTTCAGCGGGCGCTGGATGTAGAAGTAGTAGTCGACCATGAGCGTCTGAAACTGGAGGTAGTCGGGCTTGCAGGAAGGGCACTCCGGGTCGACCAGGCTCACCGAGGACTGCTCCTGGAAGCGCTGCTGCTCGAAGGAAATGCCGAGGGCCTGGTTGCGGGAGATGTATTGCTTCACCCGCACGCTCACCCCCCGGCCGGGCTGGAAGACATCGGCCCAATCGGAATCGATCCCCAGGAATCCGAACTGAAGCTGTCCGCCGATGCTGGGCGTCCCCCGGCGGTGCTCGTAGGCCTGCGCGGGAGGCGGCGCGATCGAAGAGAGGACCGCAATCAGGCAGGCGGCCAGGAAGACATGGGGCAGGTTGCTCAGAAGAAGATGCTGCTTGCGGTCCATTCATCCTCCCTCGTCCCGGTCACGGCTCTTTTCGAACTCATGAGCGCGGGTGGCATCGCTGGTGAACCGAGCGAAGATACGCCTCGTCCACGCTCGTGTAAATCTGCGTCGTCGCGAGCCTTGAATGGCCGAGCAGCTCCTGCACCACGCGCAAGGACGCTCCTCGATGGAGCATGTGCGTTGCGTAGGAATGGCGCAGCAGATGCGGGTGCACGCCATCGCCGAGTCCCGCTTCCCGCGCCCGCTTGCGCAGGATTTTCCAGAACCCCATGCGGGTGAGCGCTCCCCCGCGCGCATTGAGGAAGACCACATCGGGCTCCTCGATCCCGCGCTTCCGGCTCGCGACCAGTGCCGGTCGAACGACCCGAGTATAGTCGGCAAGCGCCTTCAGCGCGGGCGTCCCCAGGGGCACGAGCCGCACGCGCCGGCCCTTTCCCACCAGGCGGACCAGCCGTTCCTCCCAGAGGCAGTCCTGCAATTGCAGGCCGAGCAGCTCGCTCACGCGCGCGCCGGTGCCGTAGGCGCATTCCATCAAGGCCCGGTCCCGTCCGGCGAGAAGGTCCTTGCCGTGGATCTTCTCGATCAGCGCCTGGGCCTGCTCTTCGGTCAGGGCGCGCGGAATGCGCAGCCATCCTCGCGGGGCGGGCAATTCGCGGGAAGGATCGTCCGTCAGGATGCCTTCGTCGAGCAGGAAGGCGAAGTAAGTGCGCAGCGCCGAACGGGCCCGCGCGACGCTCGAGGCGCGCCTTCCCCACTCATGCAGCGCGATCAAGTGCGCGCGCAGCATGTTCGTGTCGATGTGCGCCGGGCCGCGCACGCCCGACTCCGCCAGGCGTCGAAAGAGCGTGTGCAGGTCCGAGCGGTAGGCCCCCACCGTGCGAGGCGACGCGCCGCGCACGAGCTCGAGATGAAAGAGGAACTCCTCGAGCGAGCGCGTGAATCCGGCGGGCAGGGATGGCGGCTCGGGTGCGGATCTCGTGCGCTTCGGCGTGTGCTTTGCCGCGCGCTTCGGCGCGCCCTGCGGCGCAGGGTGCGACGCGGGCTTTGCCGTGCTCTGCGAGGCCGCCTTCGCCCTCGCGCGCGAGGGCGAAGGCGGAATCTCCGGAGTGGGCAGCGACTCAGTCATGCAACCCGGCCTCCCGCAACACCGCGAGGATCCGCACCGACAGCGCGGGCCCGATGCCCGGGACCTTGCGGATCTCTTCCTCGCTTGCTCGCGCGAGTCCATCGAGACCGCCGAAGCGCGCGAGCAATTCCGCCGCCCTTCTTCGCCCCAGACCGGGCACGCGTTCGAGCGGCGAGCGGGCCACGCGCTTTCCGCGCAGATCGCGATGATACCCGATCGCGAAGCGATGCGCCTCGTCGCGCACCCGCTGCAACAATTGAAGCGCAGGCGAGGAACGAGGGAGGTGAACGACCGGCGGCCGCGCGGAATCTTCGATGCCTGCGGCTTGGGGGGCACTGGCTGCGGGCGCATCGCGCGCGGTCTCCGGAAAATGGATCTCCTCTTCCCGCTTCGCGAGCCCGATGAGAGGAATCGCGGCGTAGCCTTCCCCTCTCAGCACGGACGCCGCGCGGTTCACCTGCCCGACCCCGCCGTCCACGAGAATCAGGTCGGGCGCCACCTCCCCTTCCGACAGCCGGCGCAGCCTGCGCCCCAGGATCTCTCCCAGCATCGCGAAGTCGTCGGCGCCTTCCACCGTGCGGATCTTGAACCGTCGGTACTCGCTCTTTCTCGGCCGGCCGTTCACGAAGAGCACCTTGGAGCCGACCGCGTTTCCCCCCTGCAGGTTGCTTACATCGTAGCCTTCGATGCGTTCGGGGGCGGCCGGCAAGCGCAGCGCCTCCTGCAAGGCGTAGACCTCGCTCGCCATGCGCGCGTCACGTCCGCGCTCGATGAGCTCGCGCTCTTCCAGGGTGAGATGCGCGTTCTCTTCCGCCGCGCGCAGGAGCGCCGCGTGACGCCCGCGAAGCGGCTTGCGCACGCGCACCTTGCGCCCCGCGCTCTCCGACAGCCATTGCATGACGAGATCGGGATTGCGCGGCAGCACGCTCACCAGAAGCAAGGGCGGCACGCGCGTCTGCTGGCGGTAATGGTCGGCGAGGATCGCTTCCATCATGTCGGGGGGCTCGGCCTGTTCGGCGCGGGCGATCTCGACCCGGCGGCTCGCGATCACCGCCCCCTCGCGATGCGAGAGCACCGTCACCATCGCGCGCCCTCCGCGTACGACGAGCCCGACCACATCGAGATCGGGGCGCATCACGTCGGCCATGCGCTGGCTTTCCATGAGCTGCTCGAGCCCGGCGATGTCGTCGCGCAGCTTGGCCGATTCCTCGAAGCGCAACCCGCGCGCGTGCTCTTCCATGCGCGCGCGCCATTCGTCCAGCAGGTGCTGGCCGCGGCCTTCGAGGAAGTCGATCAAATTCTCGACCGTCACGCGATACTGCTCGGGCGTGATCAATCCCGCGCAAGGACCGGGGCAGAGGCCGAGGTAATGATCGAGGCACGGCCGCTTCTTGTGGCGCATCTGACGGTCCGAGCAGGTGCGCAACGGGAAGACCTTGCGCAGCGTGCGCAGGAGTTTACGCAGCTCCTTCACATGCGTGTAGGGGCCGAAGTAGCGCGAGCCGTCGGGAACGATCCGGCGCGTGAGGACGAGGCGCGGAAAGGGATCCTTGATGTCGATTTTCAGGAAGGGGAAACTCTTGTCGTCCTTGAGCAGCACATTGTAGCGAGGCGAGTAGGACTTCACGAGGCTCGCTTCCAGGATCAACGCCTCGGTCTCGCTCTGGGTCACGAGATAGTCGAAGTCGCGCACCTGCTCGAGAAGCTGCATGGTGCGCTCGGCCTGCGGCCGTCCGGCCGCGAAGTAGCTGCGCACGCGCGCGGGCAGGCGCTTGGCTTTGCCCACATAGAGCACTTTCCCCTGCTCGTTCTTGAAGAGATAGACGCCCGGCTTGTTTGGCAGGAGACGCAGTTTCTCGCGAATCACGGCGGGCCATTCGCCGTTGGCGGAAAGCGCGGCCGCTTCCGTGGGCGTTGAGGCATGGGGATCATCGGATGGCTGTTCGGGGCGCGAGGCGTGGATGGAGTCGGATGCCTGCCCCGGCTTCACCCGCTTGGAGTGATCCCTGTGGCGCGCGATTCGCCTTCCCCTGTAGCCCTCCAAATCGCGAGGCGAATCGTCGGGCTTGGGGCTCTGCGCTTCGTCTGGCATCGGCAACTGAACCGGGCTCCGTTCTCCTCGTGCTTCTCGTGCTTCTCAACGCCATGGCCGTCGGAGGCCTCACCTGGCGTCATTCTGCTCGACGACCGCCGAGAGAATACCCCGGGCGGGCCTGGCCGTTGCCGGTTCTCTCGCCGGCCATCGGATGGGTTCGGGTCTTGTCGTTGGCAAGTCGTATCCCGAGCTGCAGCAGTCCTTCACTCGAACGCCGTAAGTCCTTGCCCTCGCCGCGACTCGAACGCGGGGCCTGTGGGTTGGGAAACCGCCGCTCCATCCTGCTGAGCTACGAGAGCGCAAGAGGTTGCCGGACCGAGCGCCCGACGCGGTCTTGGGTCCCCGAGTTTTTGTCGCCGGCCGGTTCCGGGCGATAGCACAACGGGAGTGAACACCCCAGCCGGCGCATGCTGTCGCTTTCATGGATCCAGGCCCAGTCACGAAACGAGGAACCATAGGGTCAGCGCACCATGCGCAGGATCAGGAGCAGCACCACGGCGCCGACGATCGACATCAGGAAGCCCGCGCGCTCGAATTTCGCTCCCGGTTCGGACTTCCGGAACATGCGCGAGATCAGCGCGCCGATGATCGAGCCTGCAATGCCGACCAGGATCGTCGGCACGAATCCCATCTGATCGTCGCCGATCAGGACCGCGCGCGCGATGAGGCCGACGACGAATCCCACGAGAATCGCCCAAAGAATCGTGAACATCTGATCCTCCCCCCCAATGTCGGTCGAGTGTTTCCATGCGCAGAGGGCCGGGCGGCAAGGCTCGTTCCCCCGACGCGCGGCGATTATGGCATCCGTTGCGGATCGTGTCAGGCGGGAATCCCCAGAGATGAATGGCTGGAAAGACCGGATGGAGGCATCGGATGGGGAATTCCTGCTCGGACATGGCCCGGGCAGGTTCTCTGAAAATGCGCGGAGGCGAGCCACCCTCAGCAGGAAGCCGCCCCGCGGACCGAACGGACGAGGAGAACCGGAATCAGCGAATGAATGTGATCGGGTTGGTCCGGGTTCTTTCTCGAGCGCCTCGGCTCGCAAGTTGCGGTTGGCAAGATGTAGCCGGAGCTGCAGCAGTTTTTCACTCGTAAGCCGTAAGTCCTTGCCCTCGCCGCGACTCGAACGCGGGGCCTGCGGTTTAGGAAACCGCCGCTCTATCCTGCTGAGCTACGAGGGCGCAAGAGGTTAGGAGGATACCTCACGCGAACCGTACACGGCCGGCACACAGTGAAGCTTCTTGGCATCCGCCGCAAGCAGCTTGTATGAGAGCTGGCTTCCGGCGCGCGAGTCCCCTGTCCGCAGGCCCCGGGCGCTTCCATCAGGCCTATGCCGCTGCAACCAGGCCTCTACCGCTGCAACACGAGCGACCGCCTCCCGATCTCCTGATGCCCCGAAAGCAGGCGGACATAGTAGATGCCGCTCGGCACTTCGATCCCGCGGTAGTCGCGGCCGGACCAATGGAGCTGGCCCTTCTCGGCCGGGTGATCTTGCGACCACAGGCGCCTTCCATCGACGCTGACGATCTCCACCCGGATCGGTTCGCTGCGGGGAGCGGATTCCCAACGGATTTGTGCTCCGTCGCGCGCGGGGTTCGGAGAGACACTGAGCGTCGCGAGGCGAGGCGCTTCGGGGGCGGAGTCCACGCTCGCCGCCCCTTCCCTGCCGATGCCCCAGAAGTAGAGGTTATCGGCCCCGACCGCGCTGTAGAGCGCGCCCGGCCTCAGGCTCAGGCGAACCTGCGCGAGGTCCTCGGCGTCCGCCGCCCCGGTGTAGACGTGCGCCCCATCGATCAGGATCGACCAGGTGTCCTCGATCATGTTCATGGCGATCAGCACGTGGACGGGGGTGCCCCACTGGTAGTAGCCGAGCAATCCGACGTTCTCCGGACCTTGGATGGTGCCGTCAATGTGGAAGGACACGTAATGGATTGAAGGGGAATCGAAGTAGATCGTGAAAACGTCGCCGACGCCGAGAGTCTGGACGAGCACGTCGACGGACAGGACGTATTCGTCGTACTTGTCCGGAAAGCCGTCGGGGTAGTCTGGAGAAACGCAGAACCAGAGCTGGTCATAGCCCTCATTCATGTTACCGAACCTGCACGGTTGCTCGTTGAGCGCGCCCAGCGTGTCCACGACCGTCGGGTCGCCGAAGGCAATGCGCGTCGGAACCTTGCGCGGCGCGGGACCGGCACCCAGGACGGGCGGTTGCGCGATGTGATGAGGCGGCGATCCGTAGTCGACATCGTAGAGCAGGTCCGTGAACGGAGGAAGTGCGCCACCATATAGTCTGAGATCGTCGACAGCCGCGCGATTCGCAACATTCACGCCGTTCAGATTCAGGCGGATAGCCCGCAAGTAGGTGCCGTCCAAGGGGCCGGTGTGAACGAGACTCCCATCCAGCCGGATGCTCCATGTCGCGGCGTCGCAGTCCAACTCCGCTTCCAGGTGGACCGGCGTTCCCGGATCGTAATGGCCGATCGTCTCACCGGTTGGGTGGAGCCGGATGTCTCCCGAGGAATAGAACTCGACGACGTTGACGGTCGGGCAGTCGAAGAACACCCGGAACAAATCCGGGGCCGACATCGACTCGATGAGCACATCCATCTCGGCGATGTAGACGGAGTAGGCCGCGGGAAAGCCGTCCGGCTGGCTCGGATCGACGGCGAACTGGAGCTGGTCGTATCCCGTCGTGCCGTTGCCGAATTCGCAAGGCTGCTCCGTCATGGCTCCCAGGGCGTCCACGACCGTCGGATCGCCCAAGACGACGCTCGTGGGAGTCTTGCGCGGAGCCGGTGCCGCGCCGACGACCGGAGCGCTCCCGGCCAGATGGGGCGGCTGTCCGAAGTCCACATCGTAGAGCAGCCTGATCTGAGCAGCAGCGTCGCTCACCATGAGCAGCGCGGCTGCGAGTCCCACCAGAAGGAACAGGCGGCATCTCATCGGGAACCCTCCTCCTGTTAGATGTTGACGATGCGCAAAAACTCTGACGATGCCCCAGGATCGAGGCCAAGCTCCATGCCTGCTCGAGCGGTTCGCCCTCCCCCTATCGGGTCCTCACGATCTTCGCCGTTCGCACAAAGGAGCCGGCCTGCACGCGAGCCCAATAGACTCCGCTCGGAACGCGCCATCCTTCCTCGTCGCGCCCGTCCCAACGCGCCACGTGGCGGCCAGCGTCCTCGTTGGCGTCGACGAGCGTCCTGACGCATCTTCCTGTGACGTCATGAATCGAAACGCGCGCGATCGCCGCCGATGGCGTCTCGTACACGATGGAGGCGTAGTCCAGGAACGGATTCGGCCGCAGCACTTCGAGACGCAGCCCGTTTCGAACGCCGGCGGGATCGGCGGCCGCGATCGCGCTCGCCGCGCCCGCCGTCCGGAACTGCGATTGGGAAGGCACGGTGCGCGCCGTCGACATCCACGGCGACCAGGGAAAGAAGGGCGAGCGGGTCGCGACGCGCGCGCGCCAGTGGCACATGACGCCTTCCGGAAGGCCGGTCACCCGGCGCACGAGCGAGACGCGACTGCCTTGCGCGCCCGCGGGCGTTCCGGTCATGCGCCACGAGCCGCGGCCGATCGGCAGGGGGACAAGGTCCGTCCCGATCTCCGCCGCCTGCCATTCCAGCCGTACGGGAATGCGTCCCGCCGCTCCGTGGGCGTTTGCCGCGATCTGAAAGGCCGTCGTGCCGGTCGATTTGCCGAGAAGATCGATCGGGAGCCCATTGGTCGGCTCCTGTTGGCGCATGCCGGTGCTCGCGCTCCACGGAGCAGCTTCGAAATTGCCGCCCAAAAAAACGAGGACTCGGCCGGCGTCTTCGAGGCCTCCGCCGGGGCTGTATTGGCGCGCGCCGATGATGAGATCGTCGAACCCGTCGCCGTTCGTGTCGCCGGCTCCAGCAAGGCCGATGCCCAGCATTTCGCTCGGCTGGCCGCCGGTGTAGATCCACTCCGGCCAGCCCGCCCAGCCCGACGACGATCCGAGCTTGAGCCACACGCGGCCCGTCTGGATCAGAGACGTGTCGTTGAAGAGAGGCGCCGACATGGCGGCGTCGCTGTATCCATCCCCGTTGACATCGCCGGCGCAGCAGACGACGGAGCCCATGTACGCGTATGACTGGGCGCAGTACGTCGAGGAGTGCGGACTCGCCTCGACGCCCGAGGCGCATCCGAGGTGGACGCGAACCGAGCCGCAGTCGATCAACTCACCCAGATGATCGTATGCGGGCGCCCCGATGATCACGTCGTCGTAGCCGTCGCCGTTCATGTCGCCCGCGGAGGAGACGGAGTTGCCGAAATTGTCTCCGTTCTGATCGATGGATCCCGTCCAGGCAGGAGCGAGTGCCAGGCCCGCCGGGCCACCGAGGTAAACATAGGCCCGCCCGGGGCCTCCGCCCGGGATGTCATCGCCCGGCGCGCCGATGATCACGTCGCTGTAGCCGTCGCGGTTGACGTCGCCCGCGCACGCGGTCGAGATCCCGAAGCCGGCGCCTTCGAGATTGCCTTCCATCGTCCAGGCCGGAAGGGCTCCCAGCCCATCCGGCGAGCCGAGGTAGAGGAAGGCCGCACCCTCGCCCTCTTCCTCATCCGTGTAGCCGCAGGCGCCGAGAATCACGTCCGCGTAGCCATCGCCGTTGACGTCGCCCGCTCCCGAACAGCGATAGCCCAAGTACATCAGACGCCGATCGCCGGTCTGACTCCAAACGGGATCGCTCTGCAGACCGCTTGCGGACCCGAGGTAGAGCCAGACCCGCCCGGCGCACTGGACGGCACCGTCGTCGTAGAGGTGCGCCGCGACGAGGAGGTCGCTGTAGCCGTCGCCGTTGACGTCGCCGGCGTTCGCCATCACGCCGCCGAAGTAGGCGCCCGACTGGGTGCCGTCCGCGGTCCAGTCCGGCGCGGCGCCCGGACCGACCGGAGTTCCATCGCACTCCCAAGCCCGCCCTCCGTCCGTCGTCGAGGCGTCGTATCCGGGCGAGCCGAAGGCGATGTCGCTCAAGCCGTCGCCGTTCACGTCGCCCGCGCACGCGACCACGTCGCCCATCTCTTCTGATGCCTGTTCGCCTTCCTGCGTCCAGCCGGGATTCCACGCGAGGTCCTCCCCCCCTCCCGCGAACACCCATGCCCCGCCGGCATCCACGCCGGGCGCGTCGTAGGCCCAGGTGCCGACGGCGACGTCGCTGAAACCGTCGCCGTCGACGTCGCCGGCCGTCGCCACCGACGAGCCGAAACGCGCGTCGGCCTGGTCGCTCTCGTATGCCCAAGCCAAGCGGAACGTGCCGTCCGCCCCTCCCTGGTAGACGCGGGCGCGGCCCTCGTCCGCCTGGCCGTTGTCCCAACCGCTTGCGCCGAAGATGAGGTCTGCGAACGAGTCGCCGTTAACGTCGCCCGCCGGGGCGACGGAGTAGCCCTGATGCGTGTCGGCCACTCCGCCGCCGATCGTCCACGAAGGACTGATCGACAGCCCCGTCGCCGAGCCGCGATAGACGTAGATGTAGCCCGCGTCGACGATGCCGCCGGGCGCATCCGCGTCCGGTGCGCCGATCACGACATCAGCGTATCCATCGCCGTCCGTGTCGCCCGCGGTCGCGACCGACCAACCGAAGTGATCCCCGGTGAGCGCGCCGTCATCGGTCCACATGATCCCGGTCTGGATGCCCGAGGCCGAGCCATAGAATACCCACGCTCGCCCGCAGTCCGTCGTCGATCCGTCGTAGCGATCCGCGCCGATGATGATGTCGGTATACCCATCGCCGTTCACGTCGCCGGCCGTCGCCGCCGAGCGTCCGAAGCAGGCATTGGCCTGATTCGACTCGTATGACCAGGCGAGGCCGGGTTGAATGCCGGCTACGCCCCCGTAGTACAGAAACGCCTTGCCCTCGTTCGTCTGCCCATTGTCATAGAAGGGTGTGCTGACGAGGATGTCCGCGTAGCCGTCGCCGTTGACGTCGCCGGCGGGAGCGACGCAGAACCCGTATTGCGCGGAGGCCTGGTCGCCCTGCCCCGTCCAAGCCGGCGTCGTCGACAATCCCGCGGCCGAGCCGAGGTAGACGAACGCGCAGCCTTCGTCGAACTGGCCGCTGTCATAGATGTCGGCGCCGATGATCACGTCGTCGTAGCCGTCGGCGTTGACGTCGCCGGCGGGAGCGACGCAGACGCCGAAGTGCGCGCCGCTCTGATTGCCCTCCATCATCCACGCGGGCTCGGTCACGAGGCCGTCGGAAGATCCGAGGTACAGGAAGGCCGCGCCCTCGTCGGTTTGGAGATTCGTGTAATCGCGCGCGCCGACGATCAAGTCGCTATAGCCGTCACCGTTGACATCCCCCGCGGTGGCGACCGAGATGCCGAAGTAGTCGCCCGCCGCCGTTCCAGTGGTATGCCACATGGGCGTGTCGCCGACGTCGCGCGCGGGCGCGGGCAGTGCGCTCTGGGATGCATCGCAGATCAAGGACACGCCTTCCGTTGGTGTGGCGGACGGCACCTGCACGTTCGTCGCGGCCGCGGCCATGGAGATCAACCAGGCGGCGGCGAGGGTGGAGACGATCGCACAGCGGAGCCAATCGCGCGGAACGAAGCGCGGGGTCTTCATGGAGCACCTCCCACCGGATGAGGACGAAAGCACCGGCGGCGGCATCGCTGGGGAATTCCCCCATGGCATGCACCGGATGAACGCCGGAGGGCAGGGGCTGGGCGGGAGACGGGACGGGTGGACGCAAGCTCTTCTCGGCCGGCCTTCACATACCGCCCAGGCTCAGCCCGCGCCGGGCATTATTGTACGCCTGGGAAGTACGAAGAGCCATGAGAGAGATCGCCACGGGAGCGATCGCATCGGTGATGAGGGCCTCTCCTACTGCAATGCCACCAACACGAGGATTAGTCCGCGACCGGACGGCGACGCTCGCGCCCGCGGCACGTGCTCCCGCGCGAGCGTGTGCGCCGCGTCTCGGGCCCCGGCCTCCCACAAGGAGTCGACGCGTTCGATGACCGTTTGCCCGGGTGGAGCCAGAACGGGAGCCGCACCCCCGTGGCGACTCCCAGAACGGCGGAGGTCGAAAGCAAGAACCACAGACGCACGACCGGAATCGGGTTGCGCATCGAGCACGGGGGCGGGCCGGCTTGCAGCCTTCCCGCCCCCGCCTTCGCATTGGGCGGCACGATGGCCAAGCGACAGGACGGTCCGCTCATCTCAGCAAGATGATCGGTTGGCTCTGCCGCTCGCCGCCGGCCTTCAGCGTCAGGAAGTAGACTCCCGCCGCCACCGGCCTTCCATCATCCGCGTCCCCCATCCAGATCTCCTCGTACCTTCCAACCGACAGGACGCCCGAGCGCAGCGTGCGCACGTGACGCCCGTTGATGTCGCAGACGGCTACGTCCACCGTCTGCGGACGATCGATTTCGAAGACGACCGTCGTCGCTCGGCTGAACGGGCTCGGACGGCAGGCGAGGATCCGTGTCGCACGGATCGGACCGCTGTCGGCTTCTCCGAGAACGGATGGCTCGGGCGGAGCGACGTGGAGCAGGTAGTCCTCGGTCTCTCCGCATTGGAAGTCGCCTCCGCCACGCCAATCACCCCCGACCGGCTGTTCGCTGATCGTGAAGCGCGTCCAGACATAGCCCGTGTTCGGCCCGATGGTGAACGCAGGCGGCATCAGCAGAGAGAGGGGCCCGGCGAAGCCGGCCGGCACGACGAAGTCGACCAGCACATGCTCCGGCGCCGGTCCGAGGGGACATGCCGACGCGCCGGCCCACTGGCCGTCGCGGTTCCAGTCCATGAGCGCGTTGACATAGACGTCAATCGCCAACGGATTGTGGACATCGATGTCGACGTTGCCGCCCCAGACGGCGGTTGAGCAGGGGTTGCCGAGCGAACCGGTCGCCGGAGGCAGGCAGGGCACGTAGTTGAGGGCCGCGTCCAGCGAATAGGCGCGGGGCTGCAGCAGCCCTGCATCGCCATCGTTGAAGCACTCGTCCGCGTCGTAGGGCGGGAAGTTCGGGCAGTTGCCGGCATTTCCGTCCAGTTCGATGTCGAGCCCCGGTCCGAACCAAGGACCCGTGGCTGCTCGGTGCACCACGAACGCGCCCGGGCCGGTGGATGTGCAAGTCGGGAATGCTCCCAGCGCACCGAGCTCGGGATAGGCGATCGCGCCTTCCGGAGCGTCGCCGTAGTCTCCTTCCACCTCCTCTACGATGCGCAGTAGATAGTCCTCGCTCTCGCCGTCCGTGAACACGCCCGTCCCGTCCCATCCGGCGGTGATCGGGTTGTAGCTCACCGTGAAGCGCGACCAGACGAACCCCGCCTGTGGCCCGATCAGGAATGACGGCGGTCCCAACAACGAGAGGGGACCGGTGAAGCCTCCCGGGACCACGAAGTTGACCATGACATGTTCCGGCGTCATGGCCATCGGACATTGCGACGCCCCCTGCCACTGGCCGTCCTGATTCCAGTCCATGAGCAGATTGACATAGAAGGGCATCGTGGCGGTGTTGGTGACCATGATGTCGATGTCGCTCCCCCAGTTCGCTGCCGTGCAGGCATAGCCCAGCGGCCGGGTGTGCGTCGGAACACAGGGCACGATGATCAACGCATTGTCGATCGTGTAGCCGGAGGGGAAGATCAGTCCGGCATCGGGATCATTGAAGCACTCATCGGCGTCGTAGGGCGGGAAGCTCGCGCAGTTACCCGCGTTGCCTTCGACCTCGAAGTCGAGCAAGCTGCCGAACCAGGCCGAGCCCACAGGCAGATGGAGCACGAACCCCGCCGGGCCGGCCGCGGCGCAGGTCGGGAACTGGCCAAGGATGCCGAGCGACGGATATGCGAGCGCGCCCTCGGGGGCGTCGCCGTAGTCTCCGTACTCCTCTTGGTGGCCCTGCACGTGCAGCAGATAGTCCTCCGTCTCTCCGCCTGTCGCGAACACCCAGTGGCCGTCCCAGTCGAAGGGCAGCTGCGCATAGCTCACCGTGAAGCGCGACCAGACGTACCCGCCCCGCGGCCCGATCATAAAGGGGGGCGGATTGAGACCGGAGAGCAGGCCGGCGTAGCCCTGTGGAATCTGGAAATTCCAGACCACGTGCTCAGGAGCGGCGCCGGCCGGACACTGTCCGAATCCGCGCCACTGGCCGTCCTGGTTCCAATCGAAGAGGACGTTCACGTACACGTCGGCTGCGGCGCCCGCATTGTCGACCCAAATGTCGAGATTTGTGCCCCACATGGCCGGCGCGCAGGCGCTGCCCAGGGAACCGGTGAGCCCGCTGCAAGGCTGGACGCTGCCGCCTATGATCGTGTACGCGGGAGGCATCGTCAGGCCCGCGTCACCGTCCTGATAGCACTCGTCCGCGTCGTAGGGCGGGAAGTTCGTGCAGTTGCCCGCGTTGCCCTCAGGCTCATAGTCGATCGTGTTGCCGAACATCGCCGGATAGCCGTCGATCGGAAAATGGATCACGTAGCCCGCAGGTCCGCCTCCGTAGCAGGTCGGGAAGGCCCCGTTCACACCGAGCCATGGATAGGCAATCGCGCCCTCGGGTGCGTCTCCGTAGTCTCCGTCGAACGTTGCCTCCTCGAAGACCTTGAGCAGATAGTCCTCAGTCTCTCCGAGCGCAAAGGATCCGGAACCGTCCCAACCCTGTCCCACGGGGACTTCCGTCAGACTGAAGCGCGACCAGAAAAACCCCGGAAAGGGCGGAGCTCCGCTCAGGAAGGAAGGAGGCGAAAGGGAGGACAAGCGCCCGGAGAAACCGGGTGGCACTGGAAAGTCCACGAGCACGTGTTCTCTCGCCGGCCCTCCGGGGCAGGGCATGCTGCCCGCCCATGTGCCGCTTCCGTCCCAGTCCATGAGCACGTTGACGTAGGCCGTGGCTCCCGAAGCGTTGGTCACCGCGATGTCGACATTCGCGCCCCAGGCCATGGTCGAGCAGATTTGACCCATGGGCATGACGAACGGGCCGCATGGCACTTCCACCCCGCCTTGGATCGTGCTAGCGCCGGGGAGAACCAAGCCGGCGTCGCCGTCGCGGAAGCACTCGTCCGCGTCGTAAGGCGGAAAGTTGGGGCAATTGCCGCCGTTGCCGTTGTTCTCGTAATCCTCCATTGGGCCGAAATAGGCTTGGAACGGGGGCATATTCCCGTGCAGCACGAACGAGCTCGAACCTCCGCTACAAGTGGGAAAGAACCCCCAGCCTCCCGTCGACGGATAGCCCAAGGCATCTTCCGGAGCGTCGCCCCAGTCCCCGTCGTACGTCGGGCCACCCATCCACTGGATGGCCATCATCAGGTCCGGCCGCGGTCCGATGCGGCCCGGAGGGCCGAAGACCTGCGGAGTCCCGCTGTTCATGAGAAGGGTGCGCATGGGGATCGGCGGCATGGGCGTCATCGAGATACTCGCCCGGTAGTAACCAGCGCAGCAGGCGACTGCCCCGGCCACGATCGGAGACGCGCTCGAAGTACCGCTGAATGTGTTCGTGTAGTAGCGGTCGACCCCTTCCAGATTGTAGAGGTCGCCATATCCGGTCGTGACGACATCCTCTCCCCAACCTTGCAGGTTGAAGCGTTGCCCGTAGCTTGAGAAGGAGAGCCGTTCCAGATCCCCCTCAGGCCAGGTTCCTCCGGGGTACGCCCCACCCGCGCCGACGATGATCGCGCGTGAGTCGCCGATCCAGGTCATGAGATCCGTATTCATGTTCCCATTGCCGCCGGCTTCGACGACGTAGATGCCGTTTGCGATCGCGGTCTGAATGGCGGCGTAGACGGCGTTGACGAACTGAGGGTTGGGGGAATTGGAAAGCCACCATTCGATCGGCACGAAGCCGTTCGAGCCCGTGTAGTCCCACTGTTGCTCCAGCAGCACGACGTCGCCTGCCTTCAGATAGGCCAATGCCACGGCGATGGCGCCCGCGGGATTCCAGCTGGGCGCTGGGACGCCGAAGTAGCTGCCGCTGATATAGACGGAAGCGCCGGGACAGATCCCTTTCGTGCCCCAGTTGGGGGCGTTGTCATCCGAGATCATCTCGCCCAGGACGGCCGTTCCGTGGTTGTTGTCCGCGAACGGATCCTGGACGAACGAGTTGATCTGCATGCCCTGCGCCTTAGTCAGGTCGTCATGATTGTCGTTCCAGCTGTATTCGATGTCGCAGATCGTGATCCCCGTTCCATCGCCGCCGGGGACGGTCCAGGCGTACTGGGCATCGATTCCGGTCGGTACGCTCGTCGCCGGGTAGAGGTATCCCTGCGACGGCTCGTAGTCGGGAACGGGGAGTTCCATCGGCAGCGGAACCGGGCGGGCGTAGAGGACGCCGGGGAGCGCTTCGAGCGAGGCGCTCAGACTCCAGACATCGGGCACCCCTTCCCGGGCCGTGAAGCGCAGACGGTAGATGTTGTTCAGATTGTGGAGCGCCTCGCCGCTCCTGGCCTCCCCCTCGGCCTGGAGCCGGTCGAGAATCGCCTCTTCGACATCGCAGATGCGCGACCAGGAATGAGGTCGCACGGCTGAGAGAGCGGCGTCGACGCCACGAAGCGCGTCGTTTTCGAGATCGACCAGAGCGCCCTCACGCAAGCGAACGCGGGAGTCCTGGGAGAACATCACTTCGATGAGGTCCTTCTCGCTCGCGTAGGGTCGTGGTTGGCTGGATTGTTGAGCCTGCCCGTCGCCAAGGGACACGACAATCGCGAGGGCGAAGAGCAGGATGGCAGTGCGCGGGTGGCTTACATGACGCATTGCGGGCCTCCTTTCATGGGCTAACTCGGCTATCCGCCGAACGCCTGCCGAACGGCGGGAGCAGGAGTCGTCCATGTCTCCCGCCAGGAACGACCGCTGCGCCTCTAGGCCGTGCTGGGGTCGAGAGCGGCGCACACGGCCCGCCGCGACGCCCCACTCCAGTGAGTGAGGCTGTATGCCGCGCGACCGGCCGGGAGGTCGAGGGCTACTTCAGGATCGAGCCACCTTCGCAGACTGCCGGTTTCCAGGCAGGTTTCGAGGAGGGCGCGGCTGGGGTGAAGCTTGATGTGATGGCACCGGTGGCTGGGCGATGCAGGGCATGGCGCCCCCCTCTTGACTCGCATGGTTGAATGCGCGGTCGATAAAGCACGGGGCGCAGAACACAAAGCGGTGCCGTCTTGGCGGGATCCTTCCGTCGCGCCGAGAACGGGCCGTTCTGCAACCGGACCCTCGTGCGACGTACGGGCGCTACGGTCAGTAGTGTAGCCCGGGGCGAGGCCGATGTCCAGGCGTGGATAGAACCGCTCTGCCGCTCCAGCCATCGTCAGACGGAGGCCTGCCTGGAACCCTCATAAAGGGGTCGCGGCCAGTCAAACGCGCCGTGGGGGGCGGTTATCTGGATGAGGCGGAGCGAGTTGCAGCGAGTCGTTCCACGGTGCTTTCCACGAAACCGGAATGCCGGAGTCTTCCGGGGGCGCTGGACGCCAGGGCCTGTTCAGTCCGAGTGCGGGGTGACGCCACGTGCTTTGTGTCAGGAGGAAGGAAGCATTCGTTTTCTTCTTCCAGTCCTCGTAACCGAAGACAGCGAGAAGAATACGTTCCATGCTCGTTCGATCGCTGAAAGTGCCCGTGGGACGGGTTTTTCTGCGGACCTCTGGGAAACGGTGTTCGATTGCGTTGGTTGTGCGAGCTGCCTTGCGCCATTCAGGATCCGAGTGTCGATGGAAGATGCGCAGCTCTTCGAGATCCATTCGCAAGCAGGCCACTGCTGCCGGATGACGCTCTTGCCATCGGTCGGCCAACCGGCGAGCCGCTTGCTGAACGGCTCGCCGGTACCCCCTTCCTCCGTCACCGGAAAGAGGATGAGGCTTGACGGGCAGGTACGAAGACGTTAAAATCCTCCGGCTTGGAAGTCACGGGAAGCATGTCGGCAGGGTAGTCTTTCTACCGTCCATTTCCCGGCTGGCACGGCCCAGAGATTCAACTTCATCGGAGGAGGACAACGCAATGCCCGCCTGTAGAGTCGGATCGTCCTGTCGGTACATCGGTCTGATTTGGATCGTCTTCGTCGTCATGCTGGTGGGCGCGGAGACGACATCTGCTGAGGTCGTCAACGTACCGCTCTCTGACTTCGTGATCTTCTCAGGCGGCGGCGATGCGGCCCCCGATGCCGACTATGAAACCTCGATCGGCGGTCACACCTACATCGACGGCAATATCGGCAGCAATCAGGACCTCTTCCTGCAGGGGAATCCGCTGCCGGGTTATCCCGCGCAACTCGACGGCTCGGCCTACGCCGGCGGTGACCTGAGCTTCGGTCAGGACCTCACGGTCGGCAGTTCGGTATCGGCGCGAGAGGTTGTCGTGAACGGCGCGGCTAGCATCGGTGGCGGTGTGACCATCTACGGCACTCTGGACGCCTATAGCTACACCTTGGGATCCGGCGCTGTGGTCACGGGTGGGGTGACGGCGCCCTCCGACAGAACATTCGGTCTCATCACGATGCCGACTGCCGCAAGTTTCACGGCGGGTGGGGTGGACCAGACAGTCCCCTCCGGCGGTGGTTCCTCCTTGACACTTGGGCCCGACACGTACGGCACGCTGTCCACCTCCGCACAAGACCAGACGGTGTACTTGTCATCGGGCAATTACTATTTCGACGCCATCACCGCCCAAGGCGGCTTCACGCTGAGCATTGACCTGACCTCCGGCGCCCGGATCAACATCTACGTCGTCGGCGACGCGGCCTTCTCACAGCGCAATACGCTGATGGTCAAGGGCGCGGGAACAGGCGGCGTCTTCGTGCCCATCAACGCGGCACCGTCCTTGGCCTCGCTCGTCTACCTGGAGACCCACGGGAATTTCGGCATGAGCGGCGGCCTCACATCGGTGCACAATATCTGGGGCGGCACCGTCTATTCCTCGCTCATGGAGGATGTGAGCATCGGCCAGTACACGGACTGGTACGGCGCGGTCTATTCTTACGATTCGTTTGATGTGGCCGATCACGGGAACTGGAACCATGTCCCACTGAGCGAGGAACCCGAGCCCACGGGTGCGTGCTGCAACGAAGCCACGGGCGTCTGCACGATCACGACGCAGAGCGACTGCGCCTACTCGTGGCTTGGCCCTGACGTCCCCTGCGATGCCACGACCTGCCCGGCACCTGCGCCCATGGGCGCTTGCTGCCTGGTCGACCAGGGCGTATGCGTGGTCATGACCGAGGCGGACTGCGTCGGCCAGAGCGGCGAGTATCAAGGGGATGACACCGACTGCGATCCGAATCCCTGCGTGATTCCGTCTCAAGCTTGCTGCTTCGGTCCGGACTGCCTCGTCCTTCCGCCGGCGGAATGTCTGGCCGAAGGAGGCACGGTGTACGCGGAACTCGTATGCGATCCGAATCCCTGCCCACCGGTAATCGAGATGGCCTGCTGCCTGGAAGACGGATCGTGCGCCGCCGTGCAGACGGCCGAGGAATGCCAGGCTGCCGGCGGCTCTCTCTATCCGGATGTCACCTGCTCGACGCCGGGCTTCGCTTGCCCGGTGCCCATCGCCGCCTGCTGCCTGGATTACGATGAGCAATGCCACCTGCTGACCGAAGCCGAATGCCTGGCCGGCGGCGGCGAATGGCACGAAGGCATGGACTGCGATCAGGTCACCTGCCCCCCGTGGCGCGTTTGCTGCATCGCAAATGATTGCTTCATCCTGACCGAAACCGATTGCACGGAGCAGGGCGGCACATGGGAGCCCGGCCAGATGGGATGCGAGCCTAATCCGTGCGAAGCGCCCGTGCCGGTGGATCCGTCGAGTTGGGGAGCGATCAAGTCAGTCTATCGATGATCGAACGCAGGCATCGCCGCGTGCGATTCACGCGGACTGTCAAACAGGATCGATGAGCATGAGGGCCGCCTTCCGGGCGGCCCTTTTGACGCGCGCCCGGCATGGCTACAGGAACCGCCGCTGCCTATCCCGATCCCCTGCAACCTCAATAGTCGCGTGTGCCGGGCGTCCGCCAATGCTCAGCGCACGCGTCATTTCTGGAAGAGGCGATTGACACAATCCGTAACATATAGTACTATCAACACGTTACCGCACGCCAACTGCCGCGCGGCCGATCGGGGGCCCGGGGGAATTGGCACATCCAGTGCGGCCTTCTCGTCCGGGCAGGTTTCCCCTGTCCAGGCGAGGGGGCTGCTCGAACAGTGGGCCACGGACGAAAGGCGGTGTCAGCATGGGTCGCATCTCCCTCCTCTTCGCGCTGTTCCTCGTCCTCAGCGGTGTCTTCGTCGCGCCACCTGCAGGGGCCGCGCAAATCCAACCCTGGTTGGAGGAGCAACTGGCCGCGCTTGGCGATGACGACTACCTCTCGGTCATTCTCATCATGGAGACGCAGGCCGACATCACGGGCATCAATCAATCCCTGAAGAGCGAAGGCGTGACGCTCGCGCAACGCCACGAGCAGGTCGTCCGGGCCTTGAAGGAAGCGGCCGTTTCGCAGAAGCCCCTTCTGGACGAGCTCGAGAGCGCGCAAGCCGGCGGCGGCAAGGTGATCGATTTCACCGGCTACTGGATCTCGAATCTCGTCGTGGCGAAAGTCACGAAGGCGTACCTCTACGATCTCGCCAAGCGCGCGGACATCTCCTATATCGAGCCGAATTTCTCGGTCGAGTTGATCGAGCCGATCAAGCATGAAGTCCCGCAAGGTCCCGTCGACAAGGAAGCCATTCCTCCCACCCGCGGCATTGGCGTGACGCCCGGCCTGCGCGCGATCAACGCCGACGATGTCTGGTATGACCTGGGCATCACGGGCGCGGGCACCCTTGTCGCCAACTGCGACACCGGCGTGCAGGGCGACCATCCCGCGCTCGGCAGCCGCTGGCGCGGCAACTTCGCCCCAGCGAGCGAGTGCTGGTTGAACCTGATCGGCGGCGCGCCGAGCTTCCCCTACGACGGCTACGGCCACGGCACGCATGTGATGGGCACGATCACGGGCCTCGGCGCGGCCACGCAGGACACGATCGGCGTCGCCTGGGGCGCGCTCTGGATCGCGACCGATCCGATCAACCAGAGTGTCAGCTACGACTTCAACAACGACATCATCACGGCCTACCAGTGGTTCGCCGATCCCGATGGCGATCCCTCGACGACCGACGATGTCCCCGATGTGATCCAGAATTCGTGGCGCATCAACGAAGGCTTCGGCCTCGACTACACCGATTGCGACACGCGTTGGTGGGCGGTGATCGACAACTGCGAGGCGGCCGGCGCGGTGACCACCTGGTCGGCGGGCAACGAAGGCTCCGGCGCGCAGACGATCGGTTCGCCGGCGGACCGGGCGACGACGCTCACGAACGCCTTGTCGGTGGGCGCGATCGACGCGACCAACTACAGCTTTCCCTACCCCATCGCGGGCTTCTCGAGCCGTGGGCCCACGGGCTGCAATGTGCCGGCCGACTTCAAGATCAAGCCGGAAGTCTGCGCTCCCGGCGTAGGTGTCTATTCGAGCGTTCCGACCAACAGCTACGAAGGCGGCTGGGACGGCACTTCGATGGCCGGGCCGCATGTGGCGGGCGTGGTCGCGCTGATGCGCGAAGCGAATCCCGATCTCGATGTCGACACGATCAAGGAAATCCTGATGCAGACGGCCGTTGACGAGGGCACGGTCGGCGAAGATAACACCTACGGATGGGGAGTGATCGACGCGTACGCGGCCGTGGAAGCGGCGATGACCGGCTTCGGGCGCCTCGAAGGGCTGGTGAAGAACGCCTCCAATGGCTACACCCCCATCGCGGGCGTGGACGTCGAGATCGTCGAGCCCGGCCGGTCCGCTCGCTCGGATGCGACCGGCGCCTACGCGATGAGCATCGCGCCGGGGATCTACACCGTGCGCACGAACCACCCGAGCTTCGCGACGCAGGTCATTCAGAATGTCTCGATCCTCGTCGACCAGACGCGCGTGCAGAATTTCAACCTGGTGGACATCGGCGCGCCGGTGATCACCAACACGACCGACCTGCGATCGACCGACAACAATGTCGGCCCCTACGCGGTGCAATCGACGATCACCGACTTCTCGAACCTGACCCACGCGCGGCTCTACTACCGCGTGAACGGCCACGCCTTCCAGATGATCGAGCTCACCCCCGGCGTGAACGATGTCTTCAGCGCGAACATCCCCGGTCAGGGGTACACGAGCCTGGTCGAGTACTACATTTCCGCGGCGGATGTGGCGGGCAATCAGGCGAGCGATCCTCCCGAGGCCGATCCTCCGCAGTACTACTCGTTCTATGTCGCTCCGATCGTCTCTTTCCTGAACGACGCGATCGAGGGCGGAGCGCCGGGCTGGAGCCACGCGGCCGACGGCTCGGGCTTCGTCGATCAGTGGCACATCAGCACGACCCGCAATCACACCACCGGCGGCGGCCACAGCTGGAAGTGCGGCGACACGGGAACCGGCGACTACGCGACCCTGCTGAACGCGTGCCTCGTCACGCCTTCGATCGAGCTGGGCCTCGACTCCTACCTGCGCTTCTGGCACTGGATGGAGGCCGAGACGAGCAGCGCCTATCCGCAGTACGCGTACGACGGCGGGATCGTGGAGATCAGCGTCGACGGCGGCGCGTGGCAGCAGATCTTCCCCGAGGGCGGCTACAACTACATCGTGCGCGCCGGCTCGACTCCCGGCCCCTTCCCGGCGGGCATGCAGTTCTTCTCGGGAACGCACGATTGGGAGCAAGTGACCTTCAACCTGAGCGCCTACTCGGATCACGAAGCGCGCATCCGCTTCCGCTTTGGAAGCGACGGCGCGGACGTGCGTGAAGGCTGGTATGTGGACGACGTCGTGGTGGACGGCTTCATGATCGACGCCTCCGCCGTGAACGAAGGGCCCGCTCCCCGCGGCATCTTCCTGCATCCGGCCGATCCGAATCCGTTCACCGGCCAGACGCACCTGCGCTACCAGTTGAACGCCGCCTCCGATGTGCGTCTGCAGGTCTTCGATCCTTCCGGCCGCCTGGTGCGCACGCTGGTGTCGGGCACCCAGCAGCCCGGAAGCTACGAGACGGTGTGGGACAGCCGCGACGAAGCGATGCGCTCCGTCGCTCCCGGCATCTACTTCTCGCGCCTGCAGGCGGGCGGGAGCGTGGTGTCGCAGAAGCTGATCGTCACCCGCTAGGAACCATGAGGAGGCCGCCGGCATCCTACAGCGATCCGGCGGAATAGAGAGCGGCCGGAGGGTCTTCGGATCCTCCGGCCGCTTCGCTTGGATGGCGGGATGCTTCTTTCGATCGGCCGCATCCGCGCATCCGCCCTCGGCGCGTCTGCCTGGGCGCACACTTCCGGCTAATCCCTCACGACGGGACGCGGAGCCTCCCAGCTCGCGCGATGGAAGTAGATGGACCGGCCGGGAAACTGGGCGGCGTTCTCGCGCATCATGCGAGCGAGGTCGGCATCCGTCGTGTTCGCGGGCGGGGTCCAATTGACCGGGGCGAGGTGCGCGAAGAGCACGCGCGCGCGCTGCCAGGCCGGGTTCTCGTGCGCGAAGGCGGAGCCGAACTTGAGCTGACGCGCGATCCTTCGTCGCGCGGGGTCGGATACCGCCGGCACCCGGGTGTCGACGAAGACGATCGCGCGATCGTGAATGCGCGCTTCGACCGCGTTTCCGAGCGCCGGCGAGACGCCCCAGAAATTCGGATTGTAGATTTCGAAGGGATTGCCGGGAGTGAGCTGCAAGTCGGGGCCGGCGGCGCCGACGGACCGCGTGGTCACGAGATCCGGCCAGCGGAATGCGATCGACGCGGCCGTGAGCGCGACCACGACGGCGACGCTGAGCAGGAATCCCCAGCGAGATGCGCCGCCTCTCGCGCGCAGCCCTTGCGCGAGCGCCTCTCCCACCGCCGCCACGCCCACACTCGCGAGAATCACGAGCGGGCCGAGCGCTTCATAGAGATAGCGCGGCCCGAAGCAATCGTTCGCGTCCTGATACCAGTAGAAGAAGTACAAGACCAGCAGGCTGGCCGGAAAGCTCGCGAGCAGCCATGCGCGGCGCCCCGCTCGTCCTCCGCGCAGCGCTGCGATCGCGAGCGCGACGGCGATGGGCCACAGCGATGTGACCGGCCACTCGAAGAGCCGTTCGTTCAATTCCGTGAGGCGCTGCCAGGTGAAGTGCAGCCCGCGTCCCGGCGTGTGAGGCACGGGGCCCTTGCCGAAACCCAAGCCGACATCGAGATCGCCCGCGAGCTTGCTGTATCCAAAGACGAACGGGCTGCCCGTCGTTCCCCAGTTGTACAGAAGGAGAAGAAGGAGGCCCGCGGCCGCGAGCCCCGCGGTCCAGGCGAAGGGACGCATGAGCGCGCGATCGTTTCGCAGGCGCGCGAGAGCGAGGAGCGCGCAGGGCAGCGCGATCGCGACGGCGCTGTAAGGACGCACGAGCAGGCCGAGGGCGCAGAAGATCCCCGCAACCGCGCCGTCGGACACGCGTTGGGTGCGCAGCGCGCGAAAGAAGAAGAAGAGGAAGAAGGTCATCGCAAAGAGGGAGCTCGCGTGCGACATGAATTCCGCGGACATCAGCAGCAAAAACGGCGACGCGGCCGCGAGCAGGACGGCAAGGCGGGCGATCGAGCGGCCGAAGAGTTCGCGGGCGAGAAGAAAGGTGCCAAGTATGGAAAGGCCGCCGAGCAAGGGATTGATCAGGTAAGGCAGGCCCAGCCACACGCCGGGAACGAGCAAGAGCGAATGCCCGGGCGGATACTGCGAATACCAGCGTCCGTCGGCGATGACCACATGGGTGTAATCGAAGAGCTCGGGCAAGGGAGGCGCGGGCGCCCAAAGCCTGCCTCCCGCGAAGATGCGCGCCTGGAAGAGCTGCGCGATCGAATCCTGCACATGCGGGATGCGCCCGAAGATCGCGCCCGAGAGGAGGATGGCGCAAACCGTGGCCGCCAAGGCGGGAAGCGCGGCCCAGAGCCAATCGGCGCGGCTGGCGGAATCGGCGGAGTGCGCGGCGGGATCGATGATCTGCGCGCAGGTCATTTCGGGTCCGGAGCGGGCTCCGTGCGAGGCCGGAAGACGACGGTGCGCACTCCCCCGTCCGTCTGCGAGGTCAGGACCGCCCACAAGCGGGAACCGCAGCGAAAGCAGTCGACGCCCGCGCGGCCGATGGTTTCGAAATCGGCGGGCAGGTCATATTCCTCGATCGGGCGGAGCTGGCATGTGGGGCAGCGTTCGATTCGGTATTTCATCGGCGACCTGGTCCTCATTCGTGACGGGACGCGCTCTGCTCTTCACCCGGCCCTCATGCAGCCAGAGCGGGCAAAGCGTACGAGCGGACCGATTCATGCACGCGATCGAGCGCTCCCGAATCCCGGGCCCTTGCCTGCGCGATCCCACAAAGGTGCCACGGAACGGTGACGGAGACAACCGAAACGAACGGCGCGGGCAATGCGGTTCGATCCCGCGCCCGCCCCGCGGTTCACTCTCCCAGCCCGAAGCGAATGAGGCTGAAGATCTTCTCGTCGGGCAGGCCTTCGACATTCAGCTTGGAACGGCCCGGCAGGTACGAAAGCTCGACCAGAAAGGCGAGCCCGGTGATCTGCCCTCCGCCTCGCAGCACCAGCCGCGAGGCCGCGCCCGCGGTCCCTCCGGTGGCGAGAAGATCGTCCACGATCAGCACCCGCCCCCCGGCCGGGAAGGCGTCGGCGTGCATTTCGAGCGCGTTCTTTCCGTATTCGAGTTGATAGGGCTCGCGCAGCGTCTTCCAGGGAAGTTTGCCCGGCTTGCGAAACGGGAAGAAGGGACGATCGCTCGTGTGCGCGATCAGAGTGCCGAGGATCAACCCCCGCGCCTCGATGCCCCCGACCGTGTCGAAGCTGTCGGCGGGAAACACGGAGAGGATCTCGTTCACGCACCGGCGCACGAGCAGCGGATCCTGAAAGAGCGGGGTGACATCCTTAAACGAGATCCCGGGCTTGGGAAAGTCCGGGATCGTGCGAATCGCGGTCCTCAAAGTCTCGGTCAGTTCCATGCCTTCGCTCCGGAGCGCTGGCGCAGACGCTCGGTCTCCCGCTCTTCTCGCTCGACCCATTCGCGCAGACGGCGCAGCGCGCGCTTCTCGATTTGACGGATGCGCTCGCGGCTGACTCCCAGGAAGGTCCCCGTCTGCGTCAGGCTGCGCGGCCTTCCATCAATGAAACCATAGCGGATGCGCAGCACCAACACCTCTTTTTCCGAGAGGTTCTCGAGCAGCTGCTCCAGGTGTGCATGCTCGAGCTGCGAGAAGACGACCTCTTCCAGCGACGGGGAAGCGGGCAGCCGGTCGAGCAGGCTCAGACGCTGTGAGGCATCGCCGGCCACTTCTTCGTCGAGCGAGCGGATGCCGTGCAGGAGCGCGACCACGCGCCCGCCTCGCCGCGGCCCGAAGCCCGCCGCGCGGCAGATCTCCTCGGGAGCGGGACGCCGTTCCAGTTCGAGGCTCAGCCGCCGCTCCTGTTCGAGATAGCGATGCAGGGCGCGCATCACATGCAGCGGGATGCGCAGCGTGCGCGACTGCTCGGCCACTCCGGTCGCGATCGCCTGGCGGATCCACCACGCCGCATAGGTCGAGAAGCGGAATCCGCGCTCGGGATCGAAGCGCTCGACCGCGGTGATGAGGCCGAGGTTTCCGTCCTCGATGATGTCCTCGAGGTCCACGCCCCGCCCGGTGTAGCGCCGCGCGATGCTGACTACGAGGCGCAGATTGCTGCGCACCATGCGCTCGCGCGCGCGCGGATCGCCCGCCCGCACTCTGCGGCCGTAGATGCGCTCCTCTTCCGCGCTGAGCAAGGGATAGCGGCTCACATCGCGGAAGTAGACCCCGAGCGCGTCCATCGTCTTCGGCGAGGGCGCGGCCGGTTCGGGCGTCTCGTGGATCGTGATCCCGAGGGTCGCGGTGAGATCGAGGAACAGCGAGAATTCTGCCGCATCGGGCGGATGCGCGAGGAGCGCCGCCTCGATTTCCGAGGCCAGCAGGCTGCCTTGCCGCTGTCCCTTCTCGAGAAGTTGGGTGAGCGTGGTCGCGAGGCGCGCCGCGCGCTCGTGAGCAGCGCTCGCGGTTGCGGTGGGATGGGATGGCGTTGCAGCGGGCGAGGCCGTTGGCTTGGGGGACCTCGACACTCGTTTCGCGGGCCTGGGCGATCGTCCCGCGGGCTTGGATTCGGAGAGTCTCGGAATGGACATAAGCCCCCCTTTCCAGGAGGGGGGCTCCGTGGATCCGCCGCAGGGTTTGTCAAAAACCGTCGGGGCGACTGGATTTGAACCAGCGACTCCCTAGTCCCGAACCAGGTGCGCTACCGGACTGCGCTACGCCCCGAACGATTCCAGTGTGCACTTTCCGAGGCGGGCGGTCAAGACGGTTTCTTCTACGCGGGGAACGGGCAGGCCCGGCGGCACCCAGGCGGTGGCCGCCTCCATGCGACCCGGGGATGCGTCCGGGCGGGTGCGCCAGCGGACCATCTCCGCGGGTGGGCGGGCCAAGCCTCAAGATCCCTCCCGCCACCCCTCTTTTCCCACGAGGGGCACGAAGGCGCAGGGGAACTGCTGGGCGGGGGCGAACTCCTCTCCCCGGCGCTCGATGACGGTGAGCGTCTGGCCGGATCGGGAGCCGGTGGGGATCACGAGGCGGCCGCCGTCGCGCAGCTGAGTGAGCAGGGAACGGGGCGCTTCCGGCGCGCCCGCGGCCACGACGATGCCGTCGAAGGGAGCGTTGCTGATCCAGCCGGTGGAGCCGTCGCCCACGCGCTGGATGACATTGGTGATCTCCAGGCGCGCGAGCGCGCGTCCGGCCGATTCCGCGAGTGCGGCGACGCGTTCCATGGTGAAGACGGTCTGCGCGAGGCGCGCGAGCAAGGCCGCTTGGTAGCCCGAGCCCGTTCCGATCTCTAGGATCCGCTGGTGAGGCTGCGGATCGAGGAGCTCGAGCATGCGGGCCACCATGAAGGGCTGCGAGATCGTCTGGCCGAAGCCGATCGGCAGCGAGCGATCGGCGTAGGCCTGATCGACGAGGGCCGGATCGACGAAGAAATGACGCGGGATTTCGGCGAACGCGGCCAGGACGCGTTCGTGGAAGATGCCCCTCCCCCGCAACTGCGTGGCGATCATGCGCTCGCGCGCGCGCGGGAAATCGTGCGTCATCGCGGTTTCTCCGAGCCCTGGCGAGAGGGAAAGGCCGACCACGCCCGTTCCCAATCGCCGAAGAGCGTGAAGGCGTCGCGCGCCGTCCAGTCCATGCGCAGCGGCGTGACCGAGATCGATCCCGCGGAGACCGCGCCGAAATCGCTGAGCGGATCCGGCTCCCACACCGGCGGCTCTCCGCCGATCCAGTAGTACATCCTGCCGCGCGGGTCGGTGCGGGCCTCGATCTCGTCGCGATAGCGCCGCTTCCCGAGATAGGTGACGCGCACCCCGCGGATCTCCTCCAAGGGAAGATCGGGGATGTTCACATTGATGAGCGCGTCGCGCAGCCGCGCATCGTCGAGGAAGAGCCTGGCGATGCGCTTGACCGCCTCGGCGGAGGACTCCCAATGGTCGGGATGCCAGGCCGCGTTCGAGAAGGCGATGGCGGGCAGGCCGAGCAGGCGGCCTTCGATGGCGGCGGCGACGGTGCCGCTGTAGGTGATGTCGTCGCCCATGTTCGGCCCGTGATTGATGCCCGAGACGACCAGATCGGGCTTGGGTTCCATCAACCCGCGAATGCCGCGCACGGCCACGAGCACGCAATCGGTGGGCGTGCCGGAAACGGAGAAGACGCGCTCGCCGAGATGGCGCACGCGCAAGGGCTCGTGAAGCGTGAGGGAATGGCTGGTGGCGCTTTGCTCGCGCTCGGGGGCCACGGTCCATAGCTCGCCGAAGCCTTCGAGGGCGCGCCGCATCGTCGCCAGGCCGACGGCCTCGATGCCGTCGTCGTTGGTGAGCAGGATGTTCATGCCGCTGAGAACTCCATTGCGGCTCACGGTGCGGGTCCCGCGGCCGGAATACAAGGACTTCCGAAGGGCGGGAGTCAGGAAGCGGGGAAACGGGAACCATGCCCGCCCGGGCATGGAGGAGATGAGCGAAGAGAGAATGGTCGGGGCGACTGGATTTGAACCAGCGACCCCTTGCCCCCCATGCAAGTGCGCTACCGGACTGCGCTACGCCCCGACCTCGAGATCTTTCCAGGCAACGACCGGAAGGATGCTATAGCAAACTCATCGGACCGACAAGCTCGATTGTTGATGGCCCGTTCCCATCATCCCATCGCACGAATGACTCTACTCCGCGCTGCCGGACGCGTTCCCCACCCTCGCCTCGGGGACCGTCACCCTCTCGCGAGGAGCCCGTACGGGCCGCGCGCGCGAGGGCCGGCCTCGATGGGTCGGCTTGGGCTCGGCCGCGCGGACGGCGGCCGCCTCAATGGGGCGGCTGGCGCTTGGCCGGAGGCGCGCTCATCAGCGCGTGCAGCTCGGCCAGCTCCTTGCGGATCTCGCGCAGGATCGGCTCGTGCGAGCGCTCGAGCTCGATCTCCTGCTGACCGCCCGGCGTCTCTGCCTCCTCGCCTTTTCTCTCGGTGAGCAGCTTGCGACGCGCGCCCGCGATGGTGAAGCCGCGATCGTAGAGCAAGTGACGGATCTCGCGCAGCACATCGAGATCCTTCGGCCGGTACATGCGCACGCCCGCGCGGTTCTTGCGGGGGCGCAGCATTGAGAACTGCGTCTCCCAATAGCGCAGGACATGCGCCTTCACTCCCATGGCCTCGCTCACTTCGCGAATCGAGCGATAGGGTTTTTCGAGGTCTTCGCTCATGGCCTCACTCCCCCGCTTCCGCCTTGAGCGGGCGTCGCATCAACTCGAGAACGGCTTCGCGGGGATCTTTGCCCTCGAAGAGGACCGCGAAGATCTGCTCGGTGATGGGCAGCTCGACCTCGAGTCGACGCGCAAGCTCGCAGGCGGACCGGCAGGTCCGCACCCCTTCGGCCACCATCTGAAGCTCGGAGAGAATGTGCTCCAGCGATTCTCCCCGCGCAAGGCCCAAACCCACGCGATAGTTCCTGCTGAGCGTGCTGGTGCAGGTGATCACGAGGTCGCCGATGCCCGCGAGGCCCAGGAAGGTCTCGGGTCTCGCGCCCATGCGCGCTCCCAAACGCCCGATCTCGGCCAGGCCGCGCGTCACGAGCGCCCCAAGGGCGTTTCTTCCCAGCCCGAGCCCCTCGGCGATGCCCGCCGCGATCGCAATCACATTCTTGAGGGACACGCCGATCTCGACCCCGAGCGGATCAGCGTTGCGATAGACGCGCAGAGAATCGGAGGAGAAGAGCCGCTGCACCGCCTGCGCGCGGGCGTCATCCTCGCAGGCCGCGAGGAGCGCGGTGGGCCGTCCCGCCGCCACATCGTGAGCGAAGCTCGGGCCGGCGAAGACCACGATGGACGCGGCGGGAATGCGCGCCTCCTGGGCGAGCACATGCCGGGGAGTGAGGCCCGTCCCTTCCTCAATGCCTTTGGTGGCCGAGACCCAGAGGAGCGATGCCGGATCGCGCGTGGGGAGAGCAACGCTTGCGGGAGCTTGCCCCGCGTCGCCGGCGCGCGGCTGCATCGCCTCGCGGATGCCCGCGGCCGTCTCGCGAAGCGCGTGTGAAGGCACGGCGACGACGAGGACATCGCAGGCTTGCAGCGCGCGCGGCAGGTCCGAGGTGACGGTGATGGAGGGGGGAAGCGTGTGATCGGGCACGAAGGGCAGGCTGCGGCGCGTGCGCGCGATTTCTTCCGCGCGTACCGGATCGAATTCCCAGAGCATGGTATCGACGCCGATGCGATCGAGATGCAGTGCGAGCGTCGTGCCCCAGCTTCCCGCGCCCAGTACCAGCGTGCGGCTCATGCGCGCCTGCCGATCTTCGGCTCCGTGCCTTGCAGGAGCCGGCGGAGATTCGTGTGATGACGCCAGGCGATCAGCATGGCGATCACCATACCCCAGAGAACGGCCGCAACGGTGATCCCTTTCGGATGCAGGAGCGCCGTCGCGACGGGAAAACTCGCGGCCATCGCCAGTGATCCGACCGAGACGAAGCGCCAGACGCCGAGGGCCGCGGCGAAGACGGCGATCGCGATGAGGGCGGGCACGGGCGCAATCGCGAGATAACAGCCCACCGCGGTCGCGACCCCCTTGCCCCCGCGAAAGCGAAGCCAGGGGCTGAAGAGATGGCCGAGAATTGCGGCGCTCCCGGCGACCAGCATGGCCGTCTCGAGGGTGAATGCGGGGGCGGCGATGGGCGCGGAGCCGGCGGCGGCAGAGGGAGCGGGTGCGAAGGCCGCAAGGGACGCGGAGCCTGCGAGGGACGCGGAGGCGCTGCCGGGGCCATCCCCTCGATGCAGCCAGTGTGCGAGCGGTCCCGCGCAGAGCCAGCCCTTTCCGATGTCGAGAATCAGCGTCGCGATTCCCCAACCGGGGCCGAGGACGCGCATCACATTCGTCGCCCCGGGATTTCCGCTTCCGCGCGAACGCAAATCGGGGCCGCCCGCGATGCGCGCGAGAATCGGGCCCCAGGGAATGGCGCCGATCGCGAAGGAAAGCAGTGCGAGAAGGGCGAGCGCGGTCACGGCCGTGCTCCCGGAGAGGCGCCGCGCTTGGGATTGCGGCCGGTCGCTTCGCGCAGGCGAAAGAGGATCGGGGAGCCCTCGTATCCGAAGGCCTCGCGGAAACGGCGGCTGAGGTAGCGAAGATATTCGGCGCTGACGCTCTTCGCGTGGCGGGCGAAGAGGGCGAAGGTCGGCGGCGAAGTGCGGATCTGGGTGGCATAGAGAATGCGCGGACGCGGCGTGCCGCGCCGCGGGCGGGGCGCGGTCTTCTCGATGGCCGCGGCGAGCACGCGGTTCACCTCCGAAGTCGGCACCTTCTTCGCGCCCTCCGCTCGAATCGCGAGCAGCATCTCAGGGAGGCGCGCGATCCGCTGCCCCGTGAGCGCGGAAGCGAAGAGGATCGGCGCGTAGGCCAGGGTGCGGATCGATTCGCGCAGCTCCTTCTCGCGATGCGCCGCGGTGAGCGAATCCTTCTCGACGATGTCCCACTTGTTGACGACGATGACTGCGGGGCGGCCGCGCTCCTCGATCAAATCGGCGATGCGCTGATCCTGGCGCTGCACCGGCTCGGAGCCGTCGAGCACGAGGATGGCGATCTCGCTTTGCTCGAGCGCGCGGATGCTGCGCAGCGCGGCATAGAACTCGAAGGTCGGCAGGTGGTCCCAGTGATGCTGGATGCCGGCGGTGTCGACGAGCCAGATCGTCTCGCCGTGAAAGCGCAGCGGCGCGTCGATGGCATCGCGGGTGGTGCCCGGCTTCTCGTCGACGATCACGCGGACTTCTCCGAGCAGACGGTTCACGATGCTCGACTTGCCGACATTGGGGCGTCCGAGGATCGCGACCCGCAAGCCTTCCTGCGGCTCTTTCGCGCTGCCCGCGGGCGGAAGCGCTTCCGTCATCGCGTCGAGCGCCTCGCCGATCCCGCGCCCTTCGGCGGCCGAGATCGCCTCCATCCGCGGCCAGCCGAGCGCCTGGAACTCGTGCGTGTGCGCGTCCCAGCTTTCGCCGTCGGCCTTGTTGGCGAGCAGGAGCACGCGCTCGGGCGGAACGAGGCGGTGAAGCTCGCGCGAGATCTCCTCGTCGAGCGGTTGCAGGCCTTCGCGCGTGTCGACGACGAAGAGGACCAGGTCGCATTCGCGCAGAGCCTGGGTCACTTGCTCGGCGATGCGTGCCTCCATCCCCTCGCGCGCGCCCGGGTACCAGCCGCCGGTGTCGATGAGATAGAACGAGCGGCCGGACCAGTCGCCGAGCCCTGCGTTGCGGTCGCGAGTGACGCCGGGAGTGGGATCCACGACCGCCTGCCTGCGTTTGAGCAGGCGGTTGAAGAGGGTGGACTTGCCCACATTGGGGCGTCCGACCAGAGCGATCACCGGCAGCCGCATCGAACCTCTCTCCGCTTGGCGTTTCTCGCGCCGCTTGCGCGGGCCGCTCCCCCACGCCCGGGCGAGGAGCGCGGGCCCGATTCTTCGCGGGGAAGATCATCGCAGGACGCGCCGCCCATGGTCTTCGCGAAATCGCCCCAAGGCAATCGTCGTCTTTCGCTTCGCCGCTCGTGCCCGGGCAGCGCGAGAGGGCTGCGAGCGCCGAAGCCCGCCTGGATGGGGCAACCGAGCGAGGCGGAGAGATCGGCCAGCGAGAATCCATCCAAGGTGAGCCCGTCGTCGTTCAGCATCTCGGAGGGAATCACGAGGAGATCGGCCGGCCCTTCGCGCAAGCGCTTCTTGACCGAGCGCACCAGATCGGCTCCCACGAGCAGGCCTGCGGTGGTCACGCCATTACCGAAGAAGCGATTCTCGACGGCAAGAACCTCCGCGCGAACAAAACCCCCCTCCCCCGTTCGCGCGAGCGCGAGCGGCAGATGCTCTTCCAGCCAGGGGGTGAAGCGCGTGCCGCTCGCCAGCAGCACCCGCGCGGGGCGGGCGATCGCCATGGCGCGGGTTGCGCTCCGCGAGTCCCGGCGGGCGGGCGCGATCGGCGGAAGGCGAAGCAGGCGGCCGAGGCGGCGCAGGCGGCGCTCGAAGCGGCGCACCATCCCCACGCCGTTGTCGATTTGCGGAAAGCCATCGTACGATTCGTACGGGGGAAGCGGGCGCCCGGCGAGAAAGTACAACTCGTCCGCCGCGTGGTGCAGATGCGTGCCGAAGGCGGCGAGGCAAAGGGCGCGGCGCCGCTCCACCAGCTCGAGCACCCGCCCGGCGCCCTCGCGGTCGAGCATGCGCAAGCGCGCCAGGCCTTGACGGTGGCGCGTGAGGCCGACGGGAACGACGGCCACGCTCAGCAATTTGGGATGCAGGAACTCGAGATCGGTGAGCGTTTCTTCGAGAATCTCGCCGTTGTTGTAGCCGGGCACGACGACGACTTGCGCGTGCAGCTCGATGCCGTGCGCGGTCAACCGGCGCAGCAGCGGTTGGATGGCCGCCTTGCCTTTGCAGCGCAGCAGGCGCCGGCGCGCTTCGGGGCGCGTCGCATGCACCGAGACATACAGCGGGCTCATCCGCTGACGGATGATGCGCTCGATTTCTTCGGGCTTGAGGCTGGTCAGCGTGAGGTAGTTGCCGTAGAGAAGCGAGAGGCGGAAGTCCTCGTCTTTCACATACAGGCTTGCGCGCATCCCGCGCGGATTCTGGTCGATGAAGCAGAAGACGCAGCGGTTGGCGCAGCGCCGCACGCGATCGGCTTCGAGCGTGATGCCGAGCGGAGTCGCGCCCCGGCGGCGCAGGATGACTTCGCGCCGGCCGCTTCCCGCCCGCTCGAGGACGAGACGCACTTGCGCTTCCGAGGAGGCGAAGAGGTAGTCGAGGCTGTCGTGCACGGCCGCTCCATTGACCGAGACGATCTCGTCGCCCGCACGAATGCCCGCGCGAAACGCGGGTGATGGCTTTTCCACCGAAAGGATTCTCACGCGAGTGAATTCCTCGAGCGATGGTGCGCGGCGGCGTCATGACGGCGGCGGACGCCGGAGGCGCGCGGCTTGCGTCGATCGCGTTCGCAGCGCGGGTCGCGGCCGGGCCTCGAGTGAAGGACCGCCGCCGGCCAGGTCGAGAAACGGGGGCCGGATGACTTCCGGGCCCCCGCTGATACGCCAAGAATGGAGCGGGTGACGGGGGTTGAACCCGCGACTCTCAGCTTGGGAAGCTGATACTCTACCACTGAGTTACACCCGCCCTTTGCCTGCCTACGGTACGCAATCCCTGCCATTCCCGTCAATCAGGAATCCGGGTCAGGCGTTCGCCAGGATGGAGGCGATGCGGCCGGCCGTCTGCTCGGGCGGCTCCTCGGCCGGGATGGGGATCTCGATCACGCCGCGGTACCGGTTTCGAAACCAGGTCATCTGGCGCTTGGCGTAACGCCGGGTGCGTTGCGCGAAGGCGCGCACGGCACTCTCCCATTCGATTTCGCCCGCCAACGCGCGCGCGAAGTCGTGGTAGCCGATCGACTCCATCCCCGGAGCCGAGGGCGAGATGCCGTCCGCGATCAGGGCGCGCACTTCCTCGACCAGGCCCTCCTCCATCATCGCTTGGGCGCGGCCCGCGATTCGCCGGTTCAAGTCCGCGCGTTCGCGGACGAGCAGGAACATGGGCGGCCCGTTCGAGAGATCCCACGGGCCGGCGCGCGTGCGCAGCGCGCTCATCGGCCGCCCGGTGAGGGCCTGCACTTCGAGCGCCCGGCTGACGCGCTTGAAATCGCGCGGCGCGAGCGAGGCCGCGGTTTCAGGATCGCGCTCGGCGAGCAAGCGATGGAGCGCTTCGGGCCCTTCGCGATCGCGCAGGCGCTCGTGCTCGCCGCGGATCTGCGCGTCGGCGGGGGGCAAGGGGTCGAGGCGCCCCAGGCAGGCATCGACATAGAGGCCCGCGCCGCCCACGGCGAGCGCGCGCTTGCCGCGCACGTGCACCCCCGCGAGGGCGATGCGGTACTGGCGGGCGAAGGCTTCGGCCGAGGCGACCTCGACGGGATCGAAGAGATCGAGGAGATGATGCGGAATCGCCGCGCGCTCCGCTCGCGTCGGTTTCGCCGTTCCGATGTCCAGACGGCGATACGCCTGGCGCGAATCGATCGAGAGGATCTCCGCGTCGATGCGCTGCGCCAGGGCGATCGCAACCGCCGTCTTGCCCACCGCGGTCGGCCCGACGAGGAAGACGAGCGCGGGGAACCGACCTTGCGCGGCATGCGGAGGCGGCGCGACCGGCGCGGGCGCTTCGTCGCTCATTCGCGCGCCTCGGCGGCCGAGCGGGCGAAGCGCCGGTCGAGTTCGGCGAGCGAGAGGAACACGAACGTCGGTCTGCCGTGCGGGTCGCCGTGCGGGAGCGTGGTCGCGAAGAGCTCGTCGACGAGACGGTTCATCTCCTCGACATTCAACGGCTCGCCCGCCTTGATCGCGGCCTGGCAGGCGAAGGCGCGCGCGAATCCTTCGATCGTCTCGCCCTCGCGCAGACTCATCGCCTCGGCCTCGGCCAGCAGGTCGCGCACGAGCCCGGCCTCGCTGCGCGCGCGCCACAGGGGCGGGACGCCGCGCACCAGAAGCGTGCGGTCGTCGAGCTCCTCGCAATCGAAGCCCATCGCGGCGAGCGTCGCGCGCTCGTCGCGATAGATCTCCATCTCCGCTCCTTCGAGCTCGATCAACGCCGGAAAGAGCAGCTGCTGCGCGGTCGCATCGCCCGAGCGCATGCGTTCCCGAATGCGTTCGTACAGGATGCGCTCGTGGGCCGCGTGCTGATCGATGATCAGCAAGCCCTGATGGGTTTGCGCGAAAATGTAGCGATGATGGAGCTGCCAGAGCGAAACGAGCCCTTCCCGAGTCCCGCTGCCGGGTGATGAAGGCGGCGTTCCCGGCGTGTCCGCATGGGAAGCGAAGAGCCCGTCCGAGGCGAAGCCCTCGCCGCCGATTTCTCCCTCGCCGTCGGGCGAGCTCGTGTACGGGGCCCCTGCGGCTCCCTCGCGTCCCCCGTACAAGCGCGCCGCGATATCGGGCGGCAAATGGCCATCGCGCGGAAGAAGGCCTGCCTGCGGCGCGCCCGCGGCGTGCGGGCCATGCGTTCCCGCATCCGTTCCCGCATGGGTTCCCGCCGGGCCGGCCGCGCGCGTTCCCGGTCCGCCTCCGTGCGCGGACCCTTGCGATTGCCCGCTGGCGCTTGCGAACCCTGATTCCGCGCCGCCTCCCAGGAAGAGCCGGGGAACGAGACGGGCGACGGCCGGTCGAATGGCGCGCACGATGAAGCCGAAGACGGCCCGCTCGTCCAGGAAGCGCACTTCGCGCTTGGTGGGATGGAGATTCACATCGAGCTCGCGGGCGGGAAGCGTGAGGGAGAGCACCGCCCAGGGGCTCTGGTGATTCGGGATCAGATCGCCGAAGGCCTGTCGCACCGCCTGCAGCAACCAGGGCGAGACCACCCAGCGCCCGTTCACGAAGAGCGTCTGATGGCGCGCGCCGGCGCGGGCGAGCTCGGGACCGCCCACGAATCCCCGCAGCGCGAGACCGTTCTCCTCGCGCGCATCGACCGCGAGCAGCGCTTGCGCGACCCGCGCGCCGTGCATCTGCGCGATGCGGCCGAGGAGGTCGGAGGCGGGCGGAAGATCGAGCACCGCGCGGCCGTCGACGTCGAGCTTCCACGCGAGCCCCGGGAACGCGCTCGCGTAGGCTTGCACGAGTTCGCGCACGAGGCGGATCTCGCCCGGCCCCTTCTTCAGGAATCGCTTGCGCACCGGCGTGTTGAAGAAGAGATCCTCGACCGTGACGGTCGTGCCGGGCGCGCGCGCCGCCGCTTGCGGAACGCCGATCACGCCCGCTTCGGCGCGCACCTGCCAGGCGTGTTCGGCTTCGGCGACGCGGGAGAGCAGGGTGAGGCGCGAGATCTCCGCGATGGCGGCCAGCGCTTCCCCGCGAAAGCCGAGCGTGTCGATGGCGAGCAGGTCTTCCTCGCGTTGGATCTTGCTCGTCGCGTAGCGCTCGATGGCGAGCACGAGGTCGTCGCCCGCGATTCCGCAGCCGTCGTCCGCGATCTCGAGGAAGCGATCGAGCGATTCGGTCACGCGAATGCCGATGCGGCGCCCGCCCGCGTCGAGCGCGTTCTCGACGAGCTCCTTCACCGCGGCCGCGGGGCGCGTGATCATTTCGCCCGCGGCGATTCGTCCCACGACTTCTGCAGGCAGGCGCCGTATGCGTCCTTCCGTGGTCTCCACCCTACCTCCGGCAATCCCGAGGCCGATCGGCCTCTTCACTCGTGCGAATCGATCGCCCGTTCCCAGCGTAACGCTCCATCGTCGATCAGGCCGCGAAGCTCGCTCTCGAGGAGAAGGCGCGGGCGCACGGCGGTTCTGCGAGCGCCCCGGTTTCCAGAATCCGCATGGGCCGATGCGTGGGCCGATGCATGCGTCGATGCGTGAGTCGGTGCATGAGTCGATGCATGGGCCATGCGCGAGGCTGCCTCGTCCCCGCTCGCCTCGCCTTCGCCAGCCGCTCCCATTCCCCGCACGATGATCACGTCGACTTCCTCTTCGTCTCCTGCCAGGCGCTCGCTTTCCGCGCGATCGTCGAGCAGGAGCGGGAAGCCGAGCATCTCCGCCAACAAAGCGAGCGGCTCATCGGCCGCGCGCACGCGCACCCAACTCACGCGGGTGTGGGGATCGCGCGCCAGAATGGGCAGGAGATCGAAGTTGCGCTCGCGGATGCCGCGAAGGCCCACGCGTGTGCACGGTGTATCGTCGTCTGTCCGCGCTCGGCCCTGCGCGCCGTCTCTGGCATGCGCTTCCGCCGGCGCTCCCTCGTCGGACGAATGGAGTCTGCGGCGCTTGTGTCGGGTTCCTGCTTGCGACCACATCGCTTCGTCCGTTCACGCCGCAGAGGCGCAGCGTCATCCATCCTCCCGTGCGCTTCTCTCGACGCTTGCGCGGGCGTGCGCGCATTCGGCCGCAGGCGCCCGCCGCAAGAGAGACGCGGCCGCGGCGACGACGCCGGCGGGATCCATCTCCTTCCAGCAACGGGCGTGCCCGAGCCAGCAACGGGAAACGCCATGAATGTGGCAGGGCCGGCAGGGCAAATCCACCCCAAAGGCGGATGCGCGCCCGAGCGGCGAAAAGCCCAGGCAGGGCGCGGTCGGGCCGAAGAGGCCGAGAGCGGGAATGCCGACCGCCGACGCGAGATGGAGGATCCCCGAATCGCTGCCGACGAAGAGGTCGGCGAGCGAGAGAAGCGCGGCGACATCGGTGAGCGAACCTGAGAAGCGCAATCGCGGCCCGCCGGTCGCGTCCGCGTCACGCGAGAGATGTTCGCCGGATGATTCTGACGAGGAATCTGGTGAAGGAGGGATCAACTCGATGACATCCCAGCCTTCTGCGCGAAACGCCGCCTGCAACGCCTCGGAGAGCCGCGCGGGCACGGCCTTTCCGGGGTACGCCGCGCCGCGCGCGAACACGAGCCGCCGGCGGGGGGGCAGCGCCTGGCCCATCGCCCCCGCCTGGGTCATCGCCAACGAAGAGCCGTCGCGCTCGCGATCGCTTTTGGCGCGATCGCTCGCGAAGGCGAGAAGCCTCGCGCGCAGCGCTTCGACGCGCTCCCGATCGGGGATCACTTCCGGCTTCCATTCGTGCAAGGACTCGCAATCGGGCGCGAAGCCGCACACCGTGCGCGCCAACCGCGCCACATACGGAGGCGGAGCGGGAATCCGATCGCCGAGGAGCACGAGCAATCGACGGCGCAGGGCCGCGCGCGAAACGGTGATCACCCGCGCCCCGGGGGCGAAGCGCGCCGCCGCCCGCCTCCCCTTCCATCCGCCCTGCCAGTCGAGAACGAGCGCGTAGCGTGGGCCGGCATCCGGGCCCGGCTGCGAACTCGCGACCGTCCCGACGGTCTCTTCATCGAGGATCAGCCGATCGATCGCGCGCGATCCGCGCAACGGCCCGGCGTAGGCGCGGCGGGTGAGAAAGTGGATTTCGAGATCGGGACGGCGTTCCTTCAACATGCGCAGCACGCCGGTCGTGAGGATCACATCGCCGAGGCTGCTCAGGCGCACCACGAGCAGGGGTCCGTGCCACGAATCCGCGGGCCAGGCGTGCGCCATGCCCTATTCCCGCCAGGCCGATTCGGTTTGGCCGAAGGGCAATTCGCCGGGATTCGCGAGGCGCGCCGATCCGTCCGCGGGATCGAGCAGCGTGTGGCGGGCGGGCTCGGCCAAATCGGGATGATCGGAATTGTAGTGCAGCCCGCGCGATTCGCTGCGCTTGGCGGCCGAGGCGATGATCAGGTCCGCGACGAGCGCGAGGTTGCGCAACTCGATCAGATCGGTGTCGAGGAGGAAGTCCCAGTAGTAGCGTTCGATGCTTCCGCGGAAGAGCTGCATGTAGCCGCCCGCGAGCGCGAGCCGGTGATCGTTGCGCACGATGCCGACGAAATCCCACATCAGCGCGCGCACCATCTCCCAGTGCGCGTTCACCAGGACCGATTCCTTGGCGACGGTCGCCTTGCCCGGGTCCCAGGGCGGAATGTCGGGCAACGGCTCGTCGATGCCCGCGCCCTCGCGCAGTCCCTCGGTCGCCGCGCGGGCCGCCTGCAGCGCGAGGACCGCCGCCTCGAGGAGCGAGTTGCTCGCGAGGCGGTTCGCGCCGTGCAGGCCGGTGCAGGCCACTTCGCCCGCGGCGTAGAGATGCACGATGTTGGTGCGCCCGACCGCGTCCGTGGCGACGCCGCCGCACATGTAGTGCGCGGCGGGCACGACGGGAATGGGATCGGCGGGCACCTCGATGCCGAGCGAGCGGCAGGTGCTGAAGATCGTCGGAAAGCGCTCGCGCATGCGCTCGGGCGACATGGCCTTCACATCCAGGTAGACGCACCGGTCGCCGCGGCGCTTCATCTCGTTGTCGATCGCGCGCGCGACCACATCCCGCGGGGCGAGGCTGCCCAAGGCGTGATAGCGCTCCATGAACGCTTCCCCGCCGCCGTTTCGCAGCAGGCCGCCCTCTCCGCGAATCGCTTCGGTGATCAGGAAGCGCTTTTCCCGCGCGTGATACAGGCAGGTGGGATGAAACTGCACGAATTCGAGGTCGGCCAGGCGCGCGCCCGCGCGATAGGCGATCGCGATCCCGTCGCCGGTCGCGGTGTCGGGATTCGAGGTGTAGCGATAGACCTTGCCGCAGCCGCCCGTGGCGAGCATCACGCGCGGAGCGGCGATCGCGCCGATCTCCTTGGTTTGCTCGTCGAGCAGATAGGCGCCGACCACGCGGGTGCGATTGTGATCGAAGGGCGTGTTGGCGAGCTTGCTCGTCGTGATCAAGTCGATCGCGCAGCAATGCTCGAAGACGCGGATGCGCTCGTCGGCGCGCGCGCGCTCGAGGAGCGCGTTCTGCATCGCGCGGCCGGTCGCGTCGCCGGAATGGAGCACGCGCCGGTGCGAGTGCCCGCCCTCGCGCCCGAGGTCGTAGGCGCGGCCGTCTTCCGAGCGGGCGAAGCGCATGCCGTAGGATTCGAGCTCGGCCACCGCCGCGGGCGCCTCCGCGACCACGCGCTCGACGACGAGCGGCTCGCACAGGCCCGCGCCCGCGCGAAGCGTGTCATCCGCGTGATGGAGGAAGGAGTCTTCGGGCGAGCTCACGCTCGCGATCCCGCCCTGGGCCTCCTGGGTGTTGCTGTCGGTGGCGGAGCGTTTGGTGATGACGGCCACGCGCCCGTAGCGCGAGGCCTTCAGAGCGAAGAGCAGGCCCGCGAGCCCCGAGCCGATCACCAGGAAATCGTAGCGCTCTCCAAACATTTTTCGCGTGCCCCCCGCGTTTGCCGGGCTCGTCCCCGCTCAAGGGCAGCGGCGGCGACGAAACGCCCGGAAATATTACCCAACAGTCTGTGATTCAAGAACATAGATGCTCTGATTGAGAATCCGCTTTAACGCTCTTCTTCGAGTCCACGGCTTTCCGACTTCAGCGCAGTATAGAGAGTGCCGATACTTGGATCAAAGGGCGAATACCGCCCGCTTTCTGGGGCGATACCGTCTTCCATCTGTGCATTGGCGGGGCCGTTGCCCTTGCCGGAGGTGCTATGAGTGGCCGCCTTCTCGCTGCCGTCGTCTGCTGCTGCATGCTTCTGGCCCTGGCCGGATGTCACGACGAAAACCAGCCGCGTTCGCGAGTCCTGATCACGCGATTCTCCGCTCCCGGAGAGTCGGTGGATCTCTCCTCGTCCGTGTTTCAGAGCGATATCGTCGCGGAGGGCGAAGACGGCCTGCCCGGGACGCCCGACGACATCGTGTATGAGGACGAGATCCTCGTGGTCCTCGAGAACGAGCCCTCCTCGAGCATGCTCTCGATCGATCCCGACGGCGCCTTCGGCCAGGTCGTGATCACCGGATACCGAATCGAGTATTCCGCGAATGGAGACGAGATCGATCCTTTTGAAGGCTCGATGCACCTTCTCATTCCCAGCGGGACGCAGCGAATCGGATCGGTCGTCCTCGTGAGCGCGGAAGCGAAGTCGCAGCCCCCGCTCAGCTCGCTCGTTGAAACCGGCGGCGAGATCTTCGGCAGCGCCACGATCATCCTGCGCGGACACGAAGAGACATCCGACGACCCGATCGAAGTCTCGGGCACGATCCAGATTCATTTCGCCAACTGGTTGTAGTCCGCAAGCAGCGGCGCGCCGCGCGCCCCCGGCTCCGTCGATCATCTTGAAGCGACGGCCCGCGCCGCCGCGCTGCGCGCGCGCAAGCGCGCTTTCAGGCCGGCGTCGAGCGCCTCTTCGCCGTGGGTCCATTCGATGCGCGCGGGCACGACCCACACGGGCGGCAGGGCTTTGAGAGCCTCCCCGATCTTGACCGCGTCCTTCTCGCTGACCACGATCGCATCGAGCTCGCCCGCTCGCCCGGCCAGATGCTGCGCCTCTCGCTCGCCGAAGGGCGCGTGATCGCGCGCGCACTCGATGCGTCGAGGCCGGATGCCATGCGCCGCGAGCTCCTGCAGGAACGGCTGCGGGTCGGCGATCGAGAGCCACACTCCCACGCGCGCGCGGGAGAGAGCCTCCCAGCTTCTCTCCGCTTCCATCGAATCCGCCGCGTGCGCGTTGTCTTCTGTGTCCGCCAACCGATGCGGCTCTCCCCAGACATTCGCCGCGTGCGCGATCGGAACGCCCGGGGCGTGATGTGCGACGAAGACTTCCCACGCCCGCGGGTCGGCGCACCGCTCGATGCGATACAGCACGACGAGATCCGCCCGCCGAAGCGCTCTCCAGGATTCACGGCGATCCCCCCAGGGCAAGAGATGACCGGCGCCCGGGCGGCGGGAGGCGTCCACGCTGACGGCGAGGAAATCCGCGATCAAACGCCGATGTTGGAGAACGCCGTCCAGGACGAGCACGCCCGGATCGAGGCCCGCTCTGCGCGCGGGAATGAGCGCCTCTTCGCGACGGACCGCGGTGGCGATGGGAATCCCGGGCGCAAGCCGCGCGAAGAGGAGCGCCTCATCGCCCGCTTCCTCCCATCCGAGGAGCGGGCCCTTGCCTGCCGAGACGAGTTTCGCGTGGTCGCTTCCGCGGGGCGCGCCGTATCCGCGGGTGACGAGAAGCGGGCGCAGGCCCCACCCGTGGAGGCGCCGGGCGATGTCGGCCGCGATCGGGGTCTTGCCGCTGCCTCCCGCGCACACGCCGCCCACGCCCACGGCGGGTACGGGGCAGCGGTGGGAGGCAAGGAGGCCGCGATCGAAGGCGAGATTGCGGGCGGCGGCCCCGAGGCCGTAGAGCAGCGCGGGCGGCGCGAGGAGCGCTTGCAGCCAGGCGTCGCCCGGGCGCGCATCGCCTCGAGCGAGACGCCGGTGGATGGCCCGCAGGCTCGTGCCCCCGGTCTTGCTCTTCACGCCTTCCCTCTCCTGTTCGCGCCATCGCGCACGCCCGCGCTCACGCCGGCTGCGCCAAACGGAAATCCCCAGTCCTCCAGCGCGGCGAGCGTGCGCGCCAGGGCGCCGCTCAGTTCACGCGCGCATTGCCACGCGGCTTGCGCCGCCTGCGCACGCGCGGACTCGTCCGCGAGCCAGGCAAGAATGGCGCGCCCGAGTTCAGCGCCGTCCGCGACCTCTCTTCCGCCTGTCGATGCGATCAAGGCGGCGGCGACATCGTCGACATGGCGCGTCTGAGGACCGAAGAGCACGGGGGTCGCGTGCTCGGCCGCTTCGAAGAGATTGTGCCCTCCCACTTCGCAAAGCGTTCCGCCGACGAAGGCGACATCCGCGAGGGCGTAGTAGTCGCGCAATTCCCCGACCGTCGAGACGAGCAGGGCGGCGTGGCGCTGCCCGTCGCGCGGAGGAACGGGAAGAAGCGGCCCTTCCCTGCTCGTCCGCTCGTGCAGGCGCAGCCGCGCGGAGAGCGCATTTCGCAAGCGCGCCGCGGTGCGCGCGGGATGGCGCGGAGCGACCACGAAGAGCGCCGGGCGGTCGTGCGCGCGACAAGTCTCGACGGCCTGAGCGATCGCGTCGATCTCCCCGCTGCGCACGCTGCCAAAGACGACGACGCGCTCCCATCCCGCGCGTCCCCGATCGCGCGCCGCGGAATCGAGCGGCCCGCGAGGATGCTCGTACTTCACATTCCCCGTCACCCGCACATGCGCGTCCGGGATTCCGAGCGCCCGCCAGCGGAGGGCGTCGCCTTCGCTCTGCGCGCCCACGCGCGCGTGAGAGAGCGCGGAGCCGAGCAAGGCCCGCACGCGACCGAGGCGCGCTCCGCCCGCGGGCGTCAGGCGGGCGCTCAGGAAATACGCCGGGATTGCGCGCCGGCTGGCCTGGAAGAGAAGCTCCGGCCAGATCTCGGTCTCGAGAAAGACGAGTGCGCGGGGCTTGGCGGTGTCCAGGGCGCGGCGGACGAAGGGAGCGAAGTCGAGCGGAGCGTGACGCACGACGCGCGCGCCCGCCACGGTCCACTCCTCTTCCAACGCGCGGGCGGCGGGAGTGACGAGCGAGAAGACGACCGGGAGGCCTCGTTCCGCAAACGCGCGCACCAGCGCCCGCGCCGCGCGGGCCTCTCCCACGCTGGCCGCATGCACCCAGACGGCGTTCGCGGCCGTGGGAGGAAAGGGCTCCCACTCGCCGCGGCGCTCGCGCATCTCGCGGCCGTGGGCGATCGCGCGACCGAGGAGGTAGGGAGAGGCGAGCGCGAGCCCGCTTCCCCACACTGCGCGATATAGCCAGGGAGCGCTCACGATCCGGAGTCTCCCGCGCTGCGCGCCGATTCGGGCCCGGGTGGCGCCGATGCCTGCTCGCCTGGCGCGGCCTCGTGCCCGGGCTGCTGCGCCTCCTGCCCGGCTTGCGCCGCATCCTCCGGGTGCGCCTCCGTTCGTGCCTGCGCCTCTTGCGACGACGGCGCGGGAGGCAGCGCGGGCTTCCCCGTCCACGCGCGCAGCTCCGCTTCGGCCGCTTCCCCCGCGGCGAGCAGCGCTCGCTCGAGCGGTTGCGTCCATTGCGCCGCGATCTCTTCGGGGCTGCCTTCGTCCTCGATGTTCAGCGGCGCGCCGTACGCGACCACGATTCTCGCAAAGGGCAGCGGAACGAGAAAGCGGTCCCAGCTGCGCAGGTTCTTGCGAGGCCACGCCGCTACGGCGAGCGGCACGATCGGAATCCGCGCGCGTTGGGCGACGAGCAGGACCCCGGGTTGCACGCGATGGCGCGGACCGCGGGGGCCGTCGGGAGTGATCGCGAGCGAGCCGTCTTCGCGGGCGAAGGAGACCATTTCCAGGAGCGAGCGAAAGCCGCCGCGCGAACTGGATCCGCGCACGGTGCGAAAGCCGTGGTGATGGATCACCCGGGTGATGTACTCGCCGTCGCGTCCCTGGCTCACGAGCACGCGGATGCCTTCCCGGCGGCGATGGTGAACCAGGCTGAGCAGATGCCCGTGCCAGAAGGCATAGAGCAGTCTCATGGGGCGTGCGTTCCCGCGCGGCCGGGGGTCTCCGACGACGCGCACCCGCCAGGTGGCGCCGAGGCACCCGACCAGCGCCCACCCGGCGAAACCGACGAGCGCCGCCTTGACCGGCGAGAATGTGCGCGCTTCCTCGCTCACGGCAGGTGGGCCCTCACTCGCTCCGCCGCCCGCGCGTAGGCGCCCGGCGGGCCGAAGCTCGCGCGCAGCTCGTTCAGCGCCCGGATCATCTCGCTGCGCGCGGGGCCCTCGACTTGCAGGCGCTCGATTTCGCCCGCGAGCCGCTCGGGCGCGCACTCGTCCTGCACGAACTCGGGCACGATCCGCCGGCCCGCCGTCAGATTGGCCATGGCGATGTGCGGCACGCGCACCTGCCGCCGCACGAGCTGGTAGGTGAGCGGGTTCATGCGATAGACGACGATGAGCGGCGTTCCGGTGAGCGCCGCCTCGAGCGACGCGGTGCCCGAAGCGGAGACGACGATGCGCGCCTGCTCCGCGAGGCCGGCGAGCGGTTCGTCGCTTGCGTCCAGGAGTCCGCGCTCGAGGTGGCGGGCGTAGATCCCCGGATCGATGCCCGGCGCGCGCCGCACGAGCCAGCGCAGCGTGATTCCGCGCGCGCGCAGCCTGCGCGCCGTCTGCGCGAAGACGGGCAGGTGATGCCGGATCTCGACCAGGCGGCTTCCGGGAAGAAAGAGCCCGTAGGGCGCAGGCCGCCCGTCATGGGCCGTCGCGCGCGAGAGATCGTCGAGCGAGGCCGCGCCATGCGCGTCACCCGGCGAAGAATGCTCCTGCGCCCGCCGCGCTGCGCGCGCGCGCGCCTCGTCGGCCAGAGGATTGCCTACATAGGTGGCCGGCACGCCGCGCTCGCGAAACCAGGGCTCTTCGAAGGGAAAGAGCACGAGCAGCTCGCGCACGCGTTCGCGCAGCGTGCGCACGCGTGAAGCCCTCCAGGCCCACAACTGCGGCGCGATGAAGTAGACGACCGGCACGCCGCGGGCCGAGGCCTTCGAGAGCAGCCGGAAATTGAAGTCGGGCGAATCCACGGGCAGGAAGAGATCGGGGGGACGGCGGTCGATCTCGGAACGAATGCGCCGCAGCAGGGCGAGGATCTTCGGCAGCCGTTCGAGGACTTCTGCGATCCCGACGACGGCGAGCTCCGACGCGTTCGCGAGCATGTGCATGCCTTCGGACGCCAGCCGCGGGCCGCCGATGCCGAAGAAATCCGCTTCGAGACCGCTCTCGCGCAAGGCGCGCACGACTCCGGCGGCATGCGCGTCGCCGCTCGCCTCCCCCGCCACGATGAGGATCCGCGGGCGGTCCATCGCGCGGCTCAAGCGAAGCCGTTCGGCCGCCGTCCTCCAACGGCGCTGCCGGAGGGCGAAGGCGAGAGACCGAGGTCGTGCGGATATGCGCTCGGCTGCGCGCCCGCCACGCGCGCGAGGCTCTCGCGCACATGGCGGCGAATGGCGATCGCGATCTCGAGCGCGCGCAGTCCGTCGCTGCCGGTCGCGCCCGGGCTCGGCCGCCCGTGCGCCGCTTCGAGAAAGGCGAGCAGCTCGGCCTCCATCGGATCGGGAGCTTCGCGCGTGACCTTCTCTTCGGTGATGTGGAAGCGACCGCGTTCGGGAACGACGATCTCGCCGTCGGGCGCGGGCGGGAGGGTCACCTTGCGGCCGCAGCGGCGCAGCAGATCGAGCGAATGGTAACCGCGGCTGCTGAAGAAGCGCACGCGGCGGGATTTCTCCTGAGAGACGCGGCTGGCGGTCAGGTCGGCGACGACTCCGTTCGCGAAGCGCAGGCGGGCGGTGGCGATGTCTTCGTGGGCCGTCAGGACGGGAACGCCGACGGCATCGATCGAGACGACCTCGGCCGGCACGACTTCGAGCACCAGATCGAGATCGTGGATCATGAGGTCGAGGACGATGTCGACATCGAGGCTGCGGGGCACGAAGGGCGCGAGGCGTTCGGCCGCGATGAAGAGCGGCGCGGCGATCTCCGCGCGAAAGGCGCGGAAGATCGGGTTGAAGCGCTCGATGTGGCCCACGCGCAGGACGCGCCGGGCCGTCTCCGCCTGGCGCACGAGAGCCGCGCCGTCCTCCGGCGAGGAAGCGAGCGGCTTCTCGATGAAGGTGTGGCAGCCTGCGGCCAGAGTTCGCCCACCGATGGCCGCATGCGTCTCGGTGGGCGTCGCAATGATGGCGGCGCGCGTGTGCGCGAGAGCTTCTTCGAGGTCGGTCGTCGCGCGAGCGCCGAGTTCCGCGGCGAGAGTCGCGGCCCGCTGGGCATCGACATCGACCACCCAGGCAGGCTGGCCGGGAAGGATGCGCTTCAGCGCGCGGCCGTGAAAGGTCCCGAGGTGTCCGGCTCCGACGAGCGCGATGGAGATCGCCTGTTCCACGCTGTGAGACCTTTCCCGATGGGCACGAGCGCGCGGCGGACGCTAGCGCGTGAGCCCCCGGTCCGACGCCTCCACGAAGCTGCAGAAGCGCTCGATTTCGGGCAACGGGAGGCATTCGGCGCGAATCGTCTTGACCGCTTCCTCGGTGACCAGATTCGAGCGGAAGAAGATCCGATAGAGCTTGTGGAGCTCCTCGATCGCCTGTTCCGAGAATCCCCGGCGCTTGAGGCCGACCACATTCAGTCCGTGCACCGCGAGCGGATGGCCCGCCGCCATCACGAAGGGAGTCACATCCTTCGGCACCCGGCAGCCGCCGCCGACGATCGCGTGCTCGCCCACCTTCACGAACTGATGGACCGGCGTCACGCCGGAGATGATCGCGTAGTCCCCGACCTCGACATGTCCGGCGAGGGTCGCGCAGTTGCCGAGGATCACGTGGCTTCCGACCCGGCAATTGTGGGCGATGTGCGCGTAGGCCATGACGAGATTCTCGTCGCCGACGAGCGTCTCTTCGCCGTCCGCGGTCGCGCGATGCACGGTGCAGAATTCGCGGAAGGTGTTCCCGCTTCCCGCCCGCAGGATCGAGCGCGCCCCGGTGTACTTCAAGTCCTGCGGTTCGCCGCCCAGCGCCGTGCCGTGAAAGAAGCGGCAGCGCGGCCCGAAAAATGATGGCCCTTCCAGCCGCACCATGGACTGGAGGCGGCAGCCGTCGCCGAGGTGGACATCCGCACCGACGATGCAATAAGGACCGATCTCGACATCCCGGCCGAGCTCGGCGCCCGGATCGACCAGAGCGGTTGGGTGGATGGCGTCACTCATGCAGGGCTCCCCCTATCCACGATGCTCGAGAGCATGTCGGCCTCCGCGACCAGCGACCCGCCCACATAGGCCTTGCCGGTCATCTTGCAGGTGCGGCTCTTGAGCCGCACCAGTTGCAAATCGAAGACCAGTTGATCGCCGGGACGAACGGGGCGGCGGAAGCGGGCATTGTCGATGCCCATGAAGTACACCAGCTTCGATTGCGGGTCGTCGACCGTGTTGAGCAGCAGCACCCCGCCCACCTGAGCCATCGCCTCGATGATCAGCACCGCCGGCATGATCGGATGGCCGGGAAAGTGGCCGACGAAGTAGGGCTCGTTGACCGTCACATTCTTGATCCCGATCACCCGCTCGCGCTCGCGCAGGTGAAGGATGCGATCGACCAGCAGGAAGGGATAGCGGTGCGGCATGATGCGCTCGATGTCGACGATATCGAAGTGCACCTCGTTCAAGTACGATTCGACGTCCGAGGCGCCGGCGTGCTCGCGCTCGAGGGCCTGCACGAAGCGCAGATTGTGGTTGTGCCCGCTGCGCACGGCGCGGATCTCGCCCTGCAAGGGGCGCCCGATGAGCGCGAGGTCGCCGAGCAGGTCGAGGATCTTGTGGCGCACGAACTCGTCGGGGAAGCGCAGCGGATCGGAGTTCATGATCCCGTCCTCTTCCACCACGACGGCATTCTTCAGGCTGCCGCCCTTGATCATCCCCTGCTTGCGCAGTTGTTCGACATCGCGATGCAGGACGAAGGTCCGCGCCGGCGCGATCTCGCGCCGGAACGTCTCCGGAGTGATCGCGACGCAGCAGTGCTGGGTGCCGACCACGCGGTTGTCGAATTGAATCGTGAAGCCAAGGCGGAAGCCTTCCCCGGGAAGTCCGATGATCTCGACCGGCCCCGCTTCGTAGCGCACCGGTTTGCGGATGACAAAGGGCTTGCGCTCGGCGGCCTGTTCGACGATGCCGGCTCCGGCGAGCAATTCCGCCAGGGGCGCGGCGCTGCCGTCGGTCGGTTCGGGCGCTTCGCAGCCGTTAATCTCCATCTCGATGTTGTCGATGCCGAGGCCTGTGACGGCGGCGAGAACGTGCTCGACCGTGTGGACCTCCGCGCCCTCCTCGCCGCGCAGGATCGTGCGCCGCAGTCCGTCCTTCTCGTCGACCGCGTTGGCCGAGCAGACGCGGATGCGCGGGCGACCGGGAAGGTCGGTGCGAACGAAGCTCAATCCTTGCTCGGGCCCGGCGGGCCGGAAAGTGATCGTGGTGCGCTCGCCGGTGTGGAGACCCACGCCGGCGAAGGAAACCGCGTCCCGAATGGTCTGCTGATTCATGCCCGCCCGTCCTTCTCGATGGCGTCCATGCGTTCGCGGAGCTTGCGCACTTCGCGCACGAGCTCGGGAAGATTGCGCAGCGCGGCGTACATGCGCCGGGCGAGGGAATGCGTGGTGGCCGGATAGCCGGACACCTGCTCGCCGGCCGGCACGCTCTTCGTCACGCCGCCTTGCGCGCCCACGACCGCGCCCGCTCCAATCTCGATGTGGCCGACCACGCCCACCTGGCCGGCCAGGGTCACATTCGGCCCGACCGTGGTCGACCCCGCAATTCCGACTTGCGCGCAGAGGATCGAATTCTCGCCGATCTGCACGTTGTGCGCGATCTGGACGAGGTTGTCGATGCGCGTGCCCTTGGCGATGCGCGTCACTCCCGCCGTGGCGCGCGCGACGCAGCTGTTGGCGCCGATCTCGACATCGTCCTCGATGACCACGCGCCCCAGTTGGGGCACTTTCACATGGCGGCCTTCGCGGGTGAGGAAGCCGAAGCCGTCATCGCCGATTACCGCCCCGGAGTGGATCACGACGCGGTCGCCGAGGCACGTGTCCTTCCAAAGGATCGCGCGCGGATAGATCAGGCAATCGCAGCCGATGACGACATCGTCGCCGATGACCGCCCCCGGGAGGATGATGGTCGCATCGCCGATCCGGCAACGCTCGCCCACGGAAACATGCGCTCCGATGGCGACCTCGTTTCCGAGGGTGGTGTCACGGCCGATGTGCGCGGAGGGATGCACGCCGGAAGGCAGCAGGCGGCGGCCGTCGTGGAAGATCTCGAGCGCCCGTTGGAAGGCCGCCCGCGGATCGGCGACCCGAATGCTCGGCAGCCGGTCGAAGGGATGATCGCGCGTGAGAATGACCGCCGAGGCGCGCGTGGCCGGGAGCCATTCCGCGAACTTGCGGTCGGCGAGGAAGGTGACATCACCCGGTCCGGCGTCCTTGATCCCCGCGACGCCGCGAATGCGCGTATCGCCGTCCCCTGTGCAGGTGCCGGCGAGGCGTTCGGCCAGTTCGCGCAAGGTCACTTCCATGCCCGATCCTTGTGGCTGCGTGCGGCGGCGCTATTGGGTCGTGCCCTGCTCTCCGTTCAGGATCCCGAGGACCTTCTGGGTGAGGTCGAACTCCGGGTCCCCGTAAAGCACATTGCTGTCGGCCGCGTCCAGAACGAGATCCCAGCCTTCCTCGGTCGCCACCTGCTCGACCACCTGCTGCACCTTGCTGATGATCGGGCGCAGGAGCTCCTCGTTGCGTTGCTCGATGAGCCCGTCGGAAGACCAGATGCTCTCCTTGAACTGCTCGAACTCCGTCAGCTGGCGCTGGTATTCGAGCTCCTTCTCCTGGCGGCGTTCATCGCTCAGCATCAGGCTCTGCTGCTCGAGCTCCCGCTGAAGCGCGTCCAGGCGGGTCTTCTTCTGCTGCAGCTCGTCCTGCCAGCTTTGCACATCGCGATTGAAGGTCTCCATGGCACCCTGGACGGCCTTGTACTCCTGGAGGATCACCTCGCTGTTGACGAAGGCGATCCGGATTTCGGCCGCCGCCGTGGCCGTGAAGGCCAGGCCGAGCGCCAGGGCGATCAAGCAAGCTCTCTTCATTCTTTCGTTCCTCCTCGATGCACGGGTGCCTGGAGAGCGCCGGATTGTAGAATGCTTCCGGACGCCGTTCCAGCGCTTTTCTGGGAAATCAGAGCTGGGTTCCGAAGGCGAAATGGGTCATCCACTTCCGTGTTTCGCTGCCGTAGGCATAATAGAAGCCGATCGGTCCCAGCATGGGAATCTCGAGCGTGACCCCGACTCCGGCGCCGAGCATCAGATCGCTGAGCGACACATCGTACGCGGAATTCCAGGTGTTGCCGGCATCCAGGAAGACGACGCCGTGGACCGGATTGAAGACGGGAAACTGGATCTCGCTCGTGAAGCCGAACATGAGGAGTCCGCCGGGGAAGCGGACCTCGTCGCCGTCGCTGCTCGTCGTGATGTTCTCCTCGGGAACGACATAGTAGTCGTGATATCCGCGCAGGTAGTCGAAACCGGAGGTGCCTCCCATGCGAAAGCGCTCGGCCGGCGGCAGCCGCCCTCCGAGCTTGTACGGTCCCATCGTGCCGAGCCGCCAGCGCAGCATCACCACCGGCTTCCAGAAAGGCACGAAGTACTGGCGATGATCGAGGCTGATTTCATAGAAGTCCATGTCGCCGCCGAGGAGCCCGCCGCTGAATTCATTGCGCCAACTCGTGAGGGTTCCCAAGGTGGGGTGGAAAGGATTGTCGGTGGAATTGCGATTGAACGAGACGAAGGCATGCGAGAGCGTGCCGCTGCCCTGCTCCAGCAGTTCCTCGGTCGATGGCGGCAGGTTCTCGAAATCGCGGTAATCGGTTTCAGTGAGCGAATAGCCGAACGAAAGGCGCGTGTAGTCGGGGAACTTGAACATCCAGGGCAGTCCGAAGCGCACTCCCCCGCCGGTGCGCGCCTGCCAGTAGCTCTGATCGGCGCTGCCTCCGGTGTAGATCTCGCGAAAGTACTCGGTGCGATATAAGTCGACCCCCGCGGAAAGCGGGCGCCCGAAGACCCAGGGTTCGGTGAAGGAGAGGTCGTAGAATTCGCGCCGGCCTCCGCGCTCGAGCTTGATCGAGAGGCTCTGTCCACGTCCGAAGAGATTGTTGTGGCCGAATTCGACGAAGCCGGTCAGGCCCACCTGGCTGGAATAGCCCGCGCCCGCCGTCGCGACCACCGAGCTCTTCTCCTTCACGCGAAAGACGACATCGACATCCGAGAGCGAATCGCCCGGCTCGAACTCGAGCTGGACATCCTCGAAAAAACCGGTCGCGAAGGCATCGCGCTGAGAGCGCAACAGTTGGCTGCGCCGCAGCAGGGAGCCGGGATACACCTTCAATTCGCGGCGGATAACGCGTTCGCGGGTCGTGGTGTTTCCCAGGATGCGCACGTCGCTCACATACGAGGGCTGTCCCTCCATGATGTCGAAGACGACGACGACGCTATCGCCGGCCACCTGGGTCACTGGCTCGATCCGCAACCCGGTCAGGTACCCGCGCTCGGTGTAGAGCTCCATCACGGCGGCCCGCGTCGCTTCCACGCGGCTTTGGTCGTAGATCTCGCCTCGGGTGAAACGAGTCGCTTCCGCGAGCGCGATCGAATCCACGACGGTCGCGCCTCTCCATGAGGGAGCGGCGAACTTGTACTGCGTGCCTTCCTGGATGTGGAAGGTGACCTCGACGCCGCGTCCGTCGTCGGCGTAGACCGGTTCCCCCGCCGTCACCTGCACATCACGGAAGCCGTGATTCTGGTAGTGATCGATGAGATTCTGCACATCGGCTTGGAGCTTCTCGTTGTTGAAGCGTCCCTTCCGCAGAAACCCCGCCGGCTTCATCTCCATCGCGCCGCGCAACTCCGCATCCGGCACGCGTTCGTTGCCGGTGAAGTGCACCCCGCGCAGCTTGACGCGTGCGCCCTCGTCGATCGTCACCGTCAGGCGCGCGGGGCCGGTGGAATCGGGAATCACCTGCGTCTCGACCTGCGTGCGGGGATAGCCCTCGTTGCGGTAGGCCTCGACGATCTTGCGCCTCGCTTGAAAGAGGCTCGCGCGGCTGGCGATCTGACCGGCGGAGAGGCCCGAGGTCGACAGCAGGTCTTCGGGTCCAAAGAACTTGTTGCCGGTGAAGGTCACTTCGCCGATCGGACGGCGCTCGATGAAGCGGAAGAGGAGGTGGACCGTGCCCGAAGAGGAAGGTTGCGCTTCCACGGTCACATCGTCGAAGAGGCCGAGAGCGAAGAGAGCCTGGATGCTTTGGCTGACTTGGAAGGCCTGCAAAGGCGCGCCGGGCGTGACGGTGATCGCCTGGCGGACGAGGGCGGTGTCGACGCGTGCGAGCCCCTCGAAGCGGATCTCGCCCACCCGCTCCTGTCGCGGCGTCTGAGCGAAGACGTTGCCGAGCGCAAAGACGACGAGCGCGGCCAACGCGACCAGCGCGAGCCAGCGCTCGGGACGAATGCGAGCCGTGTCTGTTCGGGTCATCCTGCCCTCGCCCGGCTCGCTTCCAGCGAGCCTCCTGCCGCGTGCCTGCTGCTGCCTGCCCGTCGCTGTTCGTCGCTGCTCGTCGCTACCCGTTGCCGCTTTGAACCGTTGCTTTTTACGCCGGGTCCCGGATGGAGGGTTCGCGGGACCGGCGCGCGCGCCAAGCCAATTCCTGCCAGGGGCGCGCGCCTTGTGCGCTCGACGCTGTCAGACTCGACGCACCCGGCAAGCCGAGGGCCCGCGTCTCGCTAACAGCTAGCGGCTCTCGTGGCCGCTGCCGGCTTCGGGCGTCTCGATCGCATCGGCGCCCGCTGCCGTCTCTCCCCCGGCCTGCTCACCCACGGAGCGCTCGTCTTGGAGCGTCCGGCTTTCCTCGGGCGCTTCGCTTTCGGCCGGTTCCTCCGTCTCGCCCGGCTTCGCTTCCTCGAAGCCCAGGGTATCGCCGCGCTTGGTCACGCGCACGGTGCTTCCCAAACGGAATTTTCCCCGCAGCACCTGCTCCGAGAGCGGGTCCTCGATGTAGCGCTGGATCGCCCGGCGCATGGGCCGCGCGCCCAGGTCGGGGTCGAAGCCCTTCTCCATGAGCAGCTCCACCGCGCCGCGGGTGAGGATGATGTCCATGCCCGCGTCGGCCAGACGCTGGCGCACCTGGTCGATCAGGATGTGCACGATCCGGTCCATGTGCTCGCGGGCGAGCGAGCGGAAGACGATGATCTCGTCGAGACGGTTGAGGAACTCGGGATTGAAGACCTTGCGCACCTCCTCCATGACCGTCTGCTTCATGTTCTCGTAGGTCACCTGCACATCGTCGCGCGCGAAGCCGAGTCCCCCGCGGCCGCGCAGCCGGCGGGCGCCGATGTTGCTCGTCATGATGAGCACGCTGTTCTTGAAGCTGACCCGGCGCTTCAAGCTGTCGGTGAGGAGGCCGTCCTCGAGAACCTGCAGGAGGATGTTGAAGACATCGGGATGGGCCTTCTCGATCTCGTCGAGCAGGACCACCGAGTAGGGCTTGCGGCGCACCTTCTCGGTCAGCTGCCCGCCTTCTTCATAGCCCACATATCCCGGAGGGGCGCCGACGAGCCGGCTGACCGCGAACTTTTCCATGAACTCGCTCATGTCGATGCGGATGAGCGCGTCGGGATCGACGAAGAGATAGCGCGCGAGCACGCGGGCGAGCTCGGTCTTGCCCACCCCCGTGGGGCCGAGGAACATGAACGTGCCGATCGGCCGGCGCGGATCGCGCAGCCCGGCGCGATTGCGGCGAATGGCCTTGGCGATGGCCTGCACCGCCTCGCGCTGCCCGACGATCTCCTTCTCGAGCTCGTCCTCCATGCGCAGCAGCTTGGCCGATTCCTCCTCGCCGATGCGCGCGACGGGGATCTTGGTCATGCGCGAGACGATCGCGGCGATGTCTTCTTCGCTCACCCAGGTGCGCTGAGTCACCTTCGCGTCGTTCCATTCCTTCTTGATGCGGTAGTACTCCTGGCGCAGGGATTTCTCCTTGTCGCGCAGGCTGGCCGCCTTCTCGAATTCCTGCCCGCGGATGGCGGCCTCCTTCTCGAGCGCGATCTGCTCGATCTTCTTGTCGAGATCGCGCAGCTCGAGCGGGAAGGTGCTCTGCGAGAGGCGCGCACGCGCGCCCGCTTCGTCGATCACGTCGATGGCCTTGTCGGGCAGGTGGCGGTCGGCGATGTAGCGATCGCTCATCCGCACCGCGGCCACGAGCGCGTCGTCGCGATAGTGCACGCGATGATGGGCCTCGTACTTGTCGCGCAGGCCGCGCAGGATCTGGATCGTCTCCTCCGCCGTGGGCGGGTCGACGATCACCGGCTGGAAGCGCCGGTCGAGCGCGCCGTCCTTCTCGATGTGCTTGCGGTACTCGTCGAGGGTCGTCGCGCCGATGCACTGCAATTCGCCGCGCGAGAGGGCGGGCTTCAGCATGTTCGAAGCGTCGATCGCGCCTTCCGCGCCGCCGGCGCCCACGATCGTGTGCAGCTCGTCGATGAAGATGATCGCGTCCTGCGACTCGCGCAGCTCGTTCATGATGCTCTTCAGACGCTCCTCGAACTGGCCGCGGTACTTCGTCCCCGCGACGACGCTCGCGAGATCGAGCGTCACGAGGCGGCGGTTGCGCAGGAGCTCAGGCACCTTGCCGTCCACGATGCGCTGGGCGAGCCCTTCGACGATCGCGGTCTTGCCCACCCCCGGCTCGCCGATCAGCACCGGGTTGTTCTTCTTGCGCCGGCAGAGGATCTGCACGATGCGCTCGATCTCCATCTCGCGCCCGAAGATCGGGTCGAGCTTGCCTTCACGCGCGAACTGGGTGAGGTCGCGCCCGAACTGGTTCAGGCTCGGCGTCTCCGGCCGCTCCTCGGCCTCCGGCTGCTGGGTGGAAGGATGCCCGCCGAGAAGCTTGAGCGTCTCCTCGCGCACCTTCTTGCGCTCGACGCCCATGTCGGTGAGCACTTTCGCCGCCACTCCTTCGCCTTCGCGAATGAGGCCGAGCAGGAGGTGCTCGGTGCCGACATAGCTGTGGCCCATCTGGCGCGCTTCGTCGACCGCGAGCTCGAGCACGCGCTTGGCGTTCGAAGTGAAGGGGATCTCGCCGATCGTGAGCGTGCCTCCGGTGTGCGCGACCATGTTCTCGACCGACTGGCGGATGGCGTCGAGATCGAGCCCGAGATTGCCGAGCACCGTCGCGGCGATGCCTTCCCCTTCGCGCAGCAATCCGAGCAGCAGGTGCTCGGTGCCGATCGAGTCGTGCTGCAGCCGGCTCGCCTCCTCGCGCGCGAGAAAGATCACCTTGCGGACCCGTTCGGTGAATTTGTCGTGCATGGAAAACCTCACTGCCCGTCAGGGCGCGGGCCTCGTTTGCCGTTGTTCGCCAACCGTTCCTGAATCCAACGCGCGCGCATCGCGTTGCGTTCCCGCGAGCTCATCTCGGCACCGGCCAGAAGCTGCAAGTGGCCCGGCTGGCTGTAGAGCAGGATCTCGTTCAAGGTGCGCGTGTCGGGCAGACCGGGAAGGCGCAGGGTGATGCCCAGGCGCACGGCCGAGGCGAGCCCGATCACCTCTTCCGAAGTGAGCAGGAACGCGCGCTCGAGAACCCCGAGCGCCCGCAGCACCTTGTCGCGGATCTGGTCGCCCGCGTCCTTCAAGAGCACCTCGCGCGCCTTCTCCTCGTAATCGAGCACTTGATGGATCACCCGCTCGAGACTGAGGAGGGTCTGACTCTCCTTCTCCCCCAGCGTCAACTGGTTCGAGATCTGGAAGAAATTTCCTAGGACATCCGTTCCTTCCCCGTAGAAACCGCGCACCGTCAAGCCCACCTGATTCACCCCGGCCAGCACCTTCTTGATCCGTCGCGTGAGCACGAGGGCGGGCAGGTGGATGAGGACCGAGGCGCGCATGCCGGTGCCCACATTCGTGGGGCAGGCGGTCAGGTAGCCGAGCTCGTCGGAGAAGGCGTACTCGAGCTGCGCCTCCAACTGGTCGTCGATCCGGTTGACGAGCGCGAAGCACTCGTCCAGTTGGAACCCCGGAGCGAGGGCCTGCAGCCGCAGGTGATCCTCTTCGTTGACCATCACCGCGGAGCGTTCGTCGAGCGCGAAGGCGAGCCCGCGGTGGCGGCCGTCGCGCGCGAAATCGTGGCTGATCAGGTGGCGCTCGAGCAGGAACTGGCGCTCGACCGCGGTCAGGGCCTCCATGTCGTGAAACGAGGAGCCGGAGAATTCGGCCACATGCTCGAGGCAGCCGGCGACGCGTTGACGGATGCGGTTCAGCTCTTCGGGCAACGCGCGCGGCGGGAAGCGATGGCCGCGCAGGTTGCGGGCGAGGCGCACGCGGGTGCTCAGGATCGCGTCGTCCAGCGGTCCTTCCCCGCCAAACCACTTTCCATCCGCAGGCACCATTTCAGCCAATGGGAGTGCCATGCTACGCCTCACCTTCGGCGCTGGAGGCCTGGGCCTGCTGGGAGCCCGGAGGCGGAACGATCACCTCCTGCTCCTCGGCCGCCTCGAGGCCGCGGATCTCGTCCCGCAAGGTCGCGGCCCGCTCGTATTCCTCACGCTCGATCGCGCGTTCGAGGTCCTCGTGGAGCTTCTGCACCCGCTGGCGCCGCTCGAACAGCCGGCCGTCCTTGCCGGGCGCCTTGCCCACATGCCGCATGGCGCCGTGGACTCGCCTTAGAATCGGCTTTAGCTGAGCCGCGAAACTCACATAGCATTCTTGACATCCAAGCCTGCCGCCTTGCAGGAATTCGCTGTAGGACAGCCCGCATTCGGGGCACTGGACGCCGCCCATCTGCGCGTTGGCGTTGGGATAGAGGTTCTCGGCCATCCAGATGAACTGGCTCGCCAGCGAGGCCTTGCCCTGCCCCAGCATCGACTGGAAGCCCTTCTCGCGGGCGCAGCGCTCGCACAGGTGCAGCTCGGTCACCTTGTCGTTGCGCACCTCCTTGATGTGCACGACGGCTTCGGCCTGGTTGCATGTCTGGCACTTCATGCGACGCTTCCCTTCGGCATGGGTCCAGCCCGGCGGAGCCTAGGCTTCCCGCGGCGCGACGGGCCGCAGCGTTCCGTCATCGAGTCTCCATTTAGTATCGGCCATCTCCGCCAGGTATTCATTGTGCGTGGCGACCACCCAACTCTGGCCCCCCTGGCGGGCGATGGAATATAGCAGTCGAAACAGGGCCTCGCCAGTTGCGCGGTCCAGATTGCCGGTCGGCTCGTCCGCGAGAACCAGTGCCGGGCGATTGGCGAGCGCCCGCGCGAGGGCCACTCGCTGCTGTTCGCCGCCCGAGAGCTGTCCCGAGCGATGATGCGCGCGCGCCTCGAGACCGATCAGCGCGAGCAACTCCCCCGCGCGCGCCCAGGCCGCTTCGCGTTCCCACCCTGCGATCAAGAGGGGAATCGCGATGTTCTCGAGGGCCGAGAACTCGGCCAACAGGTGATGATATTGGAAGATGAATCCGACGAAACGGTTTCGGAGCGCCGCGACTTCCTCTTCCGTCAGCCGGGTCACTTCCTGCTCCCCGTACCGGACGATTCCCTGATCCGGCCGGTCGAGCGCTCCGATTTGATGAAGCAGAGTCGTCTTGCCCGAGCCGGATGTCCCCAGGATGGCCACGAGCTCCCCGGGCTGGACGGTCAGGTTCACGCCCCTCAAGACTTCCAGGCGCCCCTCGCCCGAAGGGAAGCTTTTTCTCAGCCCTTCAACCTTCAGCGTCGGGATCAAGTTTCCCCCGCTCTCTTGGCATGCTTCCATGCATCCCCCGGCTCATTCATCCCGGATCGCGTCCACCGGATGCATGCGGGCCGCTTTCCACGCCGGGTAGAAGGTGGAAAGCGCCGCGATCACGAGCACCGAGGTCACGATCACGACCAGGTCGCCCCCTTCCACCTTCACCGGGAGCTTGTCGATGAAGTAGACATCGCCGGGCAGCCGAATGAACTCGTACCGCTTCAGCAGATAGCAGATCACGAGACCCGCGCCGGTGCCGAGAGCGGTTCCCGCAAAGGCCATCACCCAACCTTCGAGCACGAAGATGCGCAGGATCGTGAGCGAGGTCGCGCCCATCGACTTCAGGATGCCGATCTCGCGCCGCTTTTCGGTGACGAGCATGATGAGCGAGCTGGCGATGCTGAATCCCGCGACGAGCACGATCATCGTCAGGATGATGAACATCACCTTCTTCTCGGTGCTCATCCAGGCGAAGAGGTTCTCGTTGAGCTCGATCCAGTTGTTGGCGCGATACGGGAAGCCGCCCAGCAGGCCGACCATCTCCTCCGCCACGCGCGGGGCCTGGTTCATGTCCTGCAAGCGCAGTTCGATGCCGGTCACGCGCTCGCCCAGGCCGAAGAACGAGCTCGCCTCCGCCATGTCGATGTAGACCATGCTCGCGTCGAAGTCGTACATGCCCGAGTGGAAGATGCCGCGGACCTCGAAGCGCCGCATGCGCGGCACGAAGCCCATCGGCGTGCGGCGCGCCTCGGCGGGGCTCACCAGCACGATCTCGTCTCCGCGTCCGACGCCCAGCCCTTCGGCGATGTAGCGGCCGAGGATGATGCCCGGCAGGCCGCCGTCCTTGGGGGCCGCGAGCCCCGGGTCGCCTCCCTTGTGCTCGAGGTAGCGCGGCAGCGCGGTGACCTCGGCCTCGTCCTTCCAGCGGATGCCCTTCACGATGCCGCCTTCGGCATTCGTTCCGGCGGTGAGCATCGCCTTGCCGTAGACGAACGGAGCGGCCGCGACCGCTTCGGGATGCCCGCGCAGGATCGCGGCGATGCTGTCGGGCTTCGCGATTCCCTGCGAGCCCCAGCGGAGCACGATCACATGCGCATTCGTGCCCACGATGCGCTCGCGCACTTCCTCGTCGAAGCCGCTCATCACCGCGAGGACGATGATGAGCGCGCACACGCCAAGGGCGATCCCTGCGGCGGCGAAGTAGTTCGTCGCGGAGTGGAGCGCGGTCGTGCGCCGCCCGTAGAGATAGCGCAGCCCGACGAAGGTGACGATGCGCTCGCTGGCGCCCGGGCGCTGGCGCTCGAAGGCGCGGGCGGCTTCCGGAACGAGGACGTCCCAGAGCACCCAACGGAACAGCCAATAGACCAGCGCGAAGGGCAGCCAGGCCGGCAGCAGAAGCATCGCGAGCGCGCCGACCACGAAGCGAGCGGGACGGGAGGGCGTGCGGCGGGAAGGCGCCGCGCCCGGAGCCGATTCGCCGGGGACGAGACCCGCGGAATCGAGCGGCGGTTTCCGTCCCTTGCCGCCGCCAAGAATGCGCGCGCCGAGGGCATCGATGAGCGCGAGCAGTCCGCGCAGGCCGACGGCGACAGGAAAGAGAACCAGCCCCGGGATGCCGACCAGCCAGACGAGCGCGGCGTGCGAGGCGGAAGGCCTGCCCCGCAATTCATCGACGAGTTCAAGGAGCCCGGTGCCGGAGAGGTGGATCGCCTGGATGAGGAGGAATGGGCCCACCCAGACAGGCGCCGTGACTAGCAGCAGGAATCGCCGGGCCAGAGAGCCGCGCCCCTCGGCCATGCCCTACCTCCCGGGGCGGCGAACGGCCCGCCCCGCGGTGTCGCGCGCGTCATCGGTTTCGCGCGCCCACGAGGAAGCGAGAACGCGTTCGAACACCGGGCCGAGGTTCGCGAGGAATCGTGAGACATCGAAGATCGCGTCCCACTCCGTTTCCGCCAGCTCCGCCTTCCCCCGAAGCCGCGCGGCGAGCGTCTCGCGCAGTGGCCTTCCCTCGCGCCACGCCTCCATCGCCGCGGCCTGCACGATCGCATAGGCCTCTTCGCGCGAGCCGAGCCGCTGGGTGAGCGCCAGCAACGCGCCTTGCGAGAAGAAGAGCCCGCGCGAGGCTTCGAGGTTCGCGCGCATGCGGGCGGCGTCGACTTCCAATCCCTCGAGCACGCGGGCGACGAGATCGAGCTGGTAGTGAAGGCCGACGAAGGCGTCGGGAAGGATCACCCGCTCGGCGCTCGAGTGGCTGATGTCGCGCTCGTGCCAGAGGGCCACATTCTCGCAGGCGACCGTCATGAAGCCGCGCAGCAGGCGCGCGATCCCGACGATCCGCTCGCAGAGGATCGGGTTTCGCTTGTGCGGCATCGCCGACGAGCCCTTCTGCCCCATGGCGAAGGGCTCGAAGGCCTCGCCCACTTCCGTGCGCTGCAAGTGACGGATCTCGACCGCGAGCTTCTCCCCGCTCGCGCCGATCAGGGCCAGGGTCGCGACCAGATGCGCGTGCCGGTCGCGTTGCACGATCTGCGTGGACGCGGGCGCGGGAAGAAGCCCCAGCCGGGCGCAGGCGCGCTCCTCCACCGCAGGCGGCAGATGTGCAAAGGTTCCGACCGCGCCCGAGAACTTGCCGACACGCACATCTTCCAGCGCCGCGGCCAGCCGCCGGTGATGGCGCTCGAATTCCGCGAACCAGACGAGCGCTTTCAGTCCGAAGGTGATGGGCTCGGCGTGCACGCCATGGGTGCGGCCGATCATGAGCGTGTCGCGGTGCTCGCTCGCGAGCGCGCGCAGCCGCCGCCCCACGCGCGCCAGCTGCGCGTCGATCAACGCGCCGGCGCGTCCGAGGGTCAAGGCGAGCGCGGTGTCGAGAAGATCCGAGGAGGTCATGCCCAGGTGCAGGTAACGCTTCTCTTCGCCGAGCGATTCGTTCACATTCGTGAGGAACGCGATCACATCGTGATGCACGACCGCTTCGAGCTCGGCGATGCGCGCCGCATCGAAGCGGGCCCGCCGCGCGATCGCGTCCGCCGTGCCCGCGGGCGCGAGCCCCTCCTCCTCCATCGCGTGCGCGGCCGCGATCTCGACTTCGAGCCAGGTGGCGAAGCGGCGCTCATCGCTCCAAAGCGCGCCCATCTCGGGCAGCGTGTAGCGTTCGATCACGGCCTTCCCTCGCTTGCTTGCGGACCGCCGGCCTGAGACCAGCCGGCCCGCACGCCCCGGCCTCGTCCCCTCGCGGTCCCCGGCCGGGCCCGCGTCACTGGGGACGGGCCTCCTCCAGCACGATCGCGACATCCCGCCGGTCGCCGTCGCGTTCCATCGTGAGCACGATCCGGTCTCCGATGGTGGCGCCGAAGATCAGCCTCTGCGCATCGTTCGCGCGCGAGACGGGCTGCCCGTTCACCGCGCGGATGATGTCGCCCACGCGGATGCCAACCCGGTCGGAGGGGCTGCCTTCCTCGATGCCCCACACCAGCAACCCGCGCCGGTCGCGAATGCGGAAGTAGTTCGCGACCATCTGCGTGATCTCCTGCACGCGAATGCCGATCCAGACCTGCCGCACGCGCCCGTGCTCGAGGATTTCGCGCACCACGCGGATGACCGTGTTCACCGGAATGGCGAAGCCGATGCCGAGGCTCCCTCCCGTCGTGCTCAGGATGAAGGTATTGATCCCGATCACCTCGCCGAGCGAATTCACCAGCGGGCCGCCGCTGTTGCCGGGATTGATCGCCGCGTCGGTCTGGATCATTTCCTTGTAGATGGCCCCGCCCTCATCGACGCGCACATCGCGGTTCGTGGCGCTGATCACGCCCACCGTGATCGTGGGCTTGTACGAGTTCAGCAGGAAGCCGAAGGGATTGCCGAGCGCGATGGCCCATTCCCCCACGAGGAGGTCGTCGGAATTGCCGACGGGAGCGACCGGCAGATTGTCGCCGTCGATGCGCAGCACGGCCAGATCGTAGGTGGGATCCGCGCTCACGACCGTGCCGTCGAAGGTGCGCCCGTCCGGCAGGCTCACCTTGATCTCCTTCGCGTCGCGCACGACATGCTCGTTGGTGACGACGATCCCGCGTTCGTCGATGATCACGCCCGAGCCGAGATTCGAGACCTCTTCGCCATAGATGCGCCCGGGGAAGAAGCGATTGAAGAACTGGTCGAAGGGATCCTGGCTGAGCGCGAAGGGACCTTGGCGGACATAGCGGATCTGGGTGACGCTGATCGAGACGACCGCCGGGCCGACGCGCTCGCCGGCGTCGACGATCGCATTGCGCCGCTGCATCAAGAGCTGATCGCCCGGCCGATCGGAAGAGCGGTACTCCTCCGGGCCGCCCAGGCCTTGCATCCGCTCGGCCGCACTCGCGGAATCTCCGAGACCGGCGCGGCTGCTTCCCGTCCCGGCGCCGTCGCCTCGTTGCGACAAATGCAGAGCCAGCGCGCCCATCGCAAAGGCGAGCAAGAAGAGCACGATCACCGTGAGCGGCGACGCGCCGCCCCTGATTCCACGCACTCCGCTGCGATTCACTCCCATTCCTCCATGCCCGCGCGCTCTCACGCGCGCGGCGGCATGCCTTCCTGTCCACCCGGGCGCGGGCGTTGCCGCTCCCGGCTAGCCCTTGCGCACTCCGCGCCACGCATCGAGGAACTTCGCCTTGCCGACATCGGTCAGGGGATGCTCGAACATCGCCTTCAGGACCGCGGTCGGCACCGTCGCGATGTCCGCTCCGATCAACCCCGCCTGCACCACATGCAGGGGGTGGCGCACGCTCGCCACGATCACTTCCGTCTCGAAATCGTAGTTTGCGTAGATCTCCAGGATGTCCTGCACCACATCCATGCCCGTCTGGCCGGCATCATCCAAGCGCCCGATGAAGGGGCTGACGAAGCTGGCGCCCGCCTTCGCGGCCAAAAGTGCCTGATTGGCGCTGAACACCAGGGTCATGTTCGTCTCGATGCCTTCGGAATCGAGCGCGTGAACGGCCTTCACGCCCTCGCGTCCCATCGGAATCTTCACGACGATGTTCTCGGCGATGGAAGCGAGATCGCGCCCTTCGCGCACCATCCCGGCCGCCTCTTCGGCGACCACCTCGGCGCTGATCGGGCCGGGGACCAGATGGGCGATTTCCTCGAGCAGCTCCCGATAGGGAACGCCGGCCGTCTTCAGGAGGGACGGATTCGTCGTCACTCCGTCGACGATGCCCAGGGAAACCATTTCCTGAATCTCGCTCATGACGGCCGTATCGAGGAAGATCTTCATGCGCCACCTCTCTCCGATCCTCTTGCGGTAAAAGAAGTTCCCAAAAACGCGCGCACTATAGCACAGCCTTGGGGGGCAGGCAATCGAACCCGCCGGCGGCCCCTTCGCGCCCCCTCCGCAGGGCCTCGAAATCGGGTTTCCCCGCCGGATAATCGACTGTGAGGAGATGCAGGCCCCGCGCGGGAGCGACGGCCCGGCCGCGATAGGCGGGCGCTGTGAGCCTCGTTTCAATGTCGGTCGAGTCGGTCACTCCCTGGCCTGCCTGCAAACAGGCGGCGACCACGCAGCGGACCATCTTGTACAAGAAGCGCACCGCGCCGATGCGGAACATCGCCCCGCGGCCCCACGGTTCCCAGCGGGCGTAGAAGACTTGGGCCCGCACTCCCGGCTCGTCGTCGCTCGCGCACGAGAATTCGGAGAAGTCGTGATCCCCCGCGAAGTGCGCCGCCGCGGCGTTCATGCGCTCGAGGTCGGGCCATCGGCGCGGGCGATAGGCGCGCTCGTTCCAGAGCGAGGAGGGCTGCGCGAGTAGGAGGTAGAGATAGTGCCGCCCGCAGGCCCACATGCGCGCGTCGAATTGCTCGTCCGCTTCGCGCGCGTCGCGCACGGCGAGATCGGCCCTGGTGAGTGCGTTCACTCCGCGCTCGATCCGTTCCAGGGAAAGGTCGCTCTCGGTTCGAAAGTTGGCCACCTGCCCGAGCGCGTGAACGCCCGCGTCGGTGCGGCCCGCTCCGCGCACGGCGATGGGTTCGCGGAGAACGACCGACAACGCCGCCTCCAGGTCTCCCTGCACCGTGCGGACGCGGGACTGTCGCTGCCAACCGTGAAAAGCCGTGCCGTTGTACTCGACGGTCAGGCGGATGTTCCGCATGCGGGCCTCCCAAGCGGGGCGCGCCGCGGCGGGCGCAGGCGAAGCGCGCTCGTTTGCGGCGGGCGCGCGTGAGGCGCGCGCATCGCGGGCGGGCAGGCTCGCGGCGCACAGACGGCGAGCATCAGGAAGTAGCGGCCTCCCCTTCTCCAGGGTTCGATCCCTTCCCCTTTCTGCCCGTAGATGCGGGCGTCGAACCAGGGCGCGAGCAGCCCTTCGAGCTCTTCGCGACGAAGCTGGAAATGATGGCCCTCTTGCGATGAGGGCACCTCCCGGCCGCGGCCGAGTGGCGTGGAGAGGAGCAGACGGCCCCCCGGCGCGAGCAGGAGCGCGAGCGTTTCGAGGATCGCTTCGGGATGATCGCTGTGTTCGAGAACTTCGAAGCAGACGATTCCGTCGTGGGGACCGAGCGCGCGCGCGGCGCTGTGCGCGAGATCGATGCGCCGATAGCGAAGGTTCGGCGCCGCGTAGAAGCGGGAGGCGTGGCGAATGGCGCGCGGGTCGGAGTCGATGCCGAGAACTTCCCGCACCGCGGGCGCATGCGCGAGCAGATGGCTTCCGTATCCGGTGCCGCAACCCGCATCCAGCACGCGGCCGCTCACCAGATCGGCGGCGAATCGATAGCGCGCGAGATGCTCGCGCAGCTGCCCGTGTCGCAACGGGTGTCGCATCGGCTCCATTCGTTCCCGGTACCAACGGTCCATGTGCGACTGCCTCGCCCACCAAAGCCGGGCGGCATTCATCCGACGCCGCCCATCCGGCCCCGCTCGCGCGCCCCTTGCGCCGAGCCACGCTCCTCACGCCATGGCGCGCAGGAGAAGGCCCTTCAAGTACTCGCCCTGCGGATGATCGAGATGCACGGGGTGATCGGGCCCCGCGCCCCAGCGGGCGATCCACTGCGCGGGAACGCGCGCATCCAACGAAGCGCCGAAGACGATCTTCTGGAAGAGCTCCGGCTCGATGTGCTGCGAGCAGGAGAAGGTCGCGAGCAAGCCGCCGGGAGCGAGGCAGCGCAGCGCGTGCAGATTGAGGTCCTTGTATGCCCGCGCCGCCCGCTCCACCTGACCGCGCTCCTTGGCGAACGGCGGCGGATCGAGCACGATGAGATCGTAGCGCTCGCCGGCCTGGCGGAGCACGCGCTGGGCGTCTTCCTTGACGATCCGCAGCCGCTCGTCCTCGAATCCGTTCAGCGCCCAGTTCTCGCGCGCGAGCTCGTTCGCCGAGACGGAAGTCTCCACGGCGACCACGCTCGCGGCGCCGCCGGCGGCCGCGTACACGCCGAAGGCGTTCGTGTAGGCGAACGCGTTCAGCATCCGCCTTCCGCGCGAAAGCGCGCCGATGATGCGCCGGTTCTCGCGCTGGTCCAGGTAGAAGCCGGTCTTCTGGCCCGCGAGCAGGTCGGCCGCGAAGCGCAGCCCGTGCTCGCGAATGACGAGGCGCGCCGGGGGCGCTTCCCCCCACAGCACCGCGTCGCCCGAACCGGCCCCGTGCGCGCGCCCTTGCGCGTCCCCGCGCGAGACGATCCCGCTCGGCGACTCCGCCTCCACCAGCGCGGGAAGCCACAGGCGGGCCAGGCGCACCATTCCCGCGCTCAACGCCTGCACCACGAGAAACTGCGCGTAGCGGTCCACGATCAGACCGGGCAATCCGTCGCCCTCCGCGTTCACGAGACGATAGGCGTCGGTCTCGGGCGGCACGACCGCCGCGCGCAGCGCTTTCGCCTGCGCCACGCGCGCGCGCATCCAATCTCCGTCGATCGGCCCGCGCTCGAAACGCAGCGCTCTCGCGACGAGGGTCGCGTCGGGCTGGATGATCGCGGTCGCGAGCCATTCTCCACGGGCGGAGACGACTTCGCCCAATCCTCCGGGCGCGCTGTCGGGCAGCGCCTCGATCCGCTCGACCGCGCCCGAATAGACCCACGGATGGCGGCGCTCGAGAGAACGCTCGCGTCCCTCTTTCAGCCACACGCGATAGACGATGGGCTCGGGCGCGTTCGGGTCGCCGCTCGCGAAGCGCGACGGCGTCGTGTCGTCCGGTCCTTGGCCGCGGGTCGCGCGCGTCTCCGCGCGTTCGGTGTCGCTCATCGAGGTCTCCGTTGCGCGCCTTCGCGATCGGGTTCGTGGCGCAATTTCCGCCCGCCGGCCGTCCAGGCAGGGTCGTGCGACGAAGCATCCGCCGCGGACACGACGGCGCGCCGCTCGCTATAGCGAGCGCGCATCCCGAGCCCCGCCGCGCAGGCGGCCAGGATCCAGGCGAGCCATGGCCACGCGATCCACAGCGGATGCGATGCGGCGAAGCTTCCCGATCCGCAGACGACGCGCGCGACGAAGGCGGCCCGGGTGAACATGCCACGCTCTTCCCGCACCCGGCCCCACGGGTCGACGACGAAGCTCACGCCGGTGTTCGCGCAGCGCACCAGGGGGACGCGGTTTTCCACGGCGCGCAAGATCGCCATGTCGGCGTGCTGAATCGGCCCCGCCGTGCGGCCGAACCAGAAGTCGTTCGTGATGTTCACCAGCAGCGTGGCCCCGCGCCGCACCATCTCCGCCGACAATTCAGGAAAGACCGATTCGAAACAGATCAGGCACCCGGCGCGGGCGCCGCCGACGGTGAACAGCACCGGCTCCTTGCCGGCGGAGAAGTCCGACTGCCCGAAATCGATCCCGTTCAGCCAGGGGGCGATTTCCTGCAAGGGCATGCGCTCGCTGAACGGCACCAGGCGCATCTTCCGGTAGGGCGGCGAAACGCGTCCGCCCGGTTCCATCAAGACGGCGGAGTTGAAGAAGGCGTATTTCTTGCCCGGGCGATCGCGATACCACTCGAGTTCCTGCGTGCCGACCAGCGTCGGGCGCGCGATCGAATCGACGAAGGCCTGCACCCTCGAGAGCAGCAAGGGATCGCGCTGCACCACGATCGGAAAGACCGTCTCCGGCCAGACGAAGAGATCGAATCCTCCGGTTGCCTGAGCTTGCGCCGCCGATTCGTAGGCGTGGTCCATCACGGCGTCGATCACTTCCTGCCGGTGCTCGGGCTTCCATTTGATCTCGCGGCGGATGTCGGGTTGCGCGACGAGCACGCGCAGGGCCTGACGCCCTTCCTCGATGCGGCCGTCGGGATGGCGCGCGAGAGTCGCGTGCCCGCTCCACCAACCGATCGCCAGCAGGCCGAAGGCCGCGGGCAGCGCGATTCTCCGGCCCGCCAGGAAGGCCGCGAAGAGCGCATTCAACCCGAGCATGAGAAGCACGAGCCCCCAGAACCCGGTGACCGACGCCGTCTGAAGCAGCGGCGTCACGCGGGCGAGCGCATAGGCGGGCGCGCCCCAGGGAAATGCGAGCGGGCCCTGGCCGCGCAGCCACTCGAAGAACAGGGTGACCGGCGGGGCGAGGAGCAGGAGCGGCGCGCCGGTGATTCGCGAGAGCCAGCGCAGCGAAAGCGTCGCCGCCCCGAAGAAGAGCCCCAGGTAGAGGCCGATCAGGGCCAGAGCCGGAATCATGAGCCCGGGAATCGTGACCTCTTCGTTCGAGAGGCCCAGGATCCAGTAGAGCATCGCGACGAAGGCGACGAATCCCATCGCCCAGCCTCGAAGGAAGGCCACCCGCCAGGAGAAACGGCCCGCGGCGGCCTCCCCTTCCGGGCCGCTTGCCCGGTGCCCGCGCCCTTCGCGTGAGAGCTTCCCCTTCCGCTCGGCACCGGAGGCGCCCGCCTCCCGCGGCGCCGGCTTTCGCCACGGCCCCCCGCCCAGCGAGGAATCCGAGCGAAGGGCAAGCCAGAGGGGCACCCAGGCCACGAACGCGAGCGGCCAAAGGCGCAGGGGGGGAAAGGCGAGCGCCAGGAGAAGCCCCCCGGCGGCGGGAAGCCTCACGATGCGGAACAGGGCCGCCCAGTCTGGTCGCCTCGATTGCCGCATTGACGAAGACATGGATCCTCTGCTATCGTACCGTGTTTTCGATGAACCTGCGCCGCCGCGCGCTCGGGGACCCGCTCCGAGCCGTGGAGATCGGAAAGGAGCCGAGAGAGAATGCCACAGCACAAGTCCGCGGAGAAAAGAATTCGCACCAGCGAGCGCCAGCGGGACCGCAACCGGAGCATCCGGACCCGCGTGCGCGGAGCGGTCCGCAAGTTCGAGGAAGGCGCGCCCGAGAGTCAGGCCGATCTTCTTCGCCAGGCCGCATCGGAACTCGACAAGGCGGTCCGCAAGGGCGTGATCAAGGAAGAGACCGCGAACCGCAAGAAGTCGCGCCTCGCGAAGCAGCTCAACAAGGCGGCGAAGCCGAAGGAATGATTCGTTCCCAACGGTAGACCCCGCGCGCAAGCGGTACGGCCGGCCCCAGGAGCATCCAGGCCGGCCCATTCTTTTCCACCGAGAGACGCTCGCCCGACGCCATCCTCATCTGTACCCGGCCCGCCCTTTCCCTCTCCAGAAGCAGGAATCCCACGGCCAGCGCGCCAGAGCCGCAGGCAGGGCTGAGCGACTCGAGCCCTCGCTCGAAGGTCTCCAGGCGCAGGCGGGGAATCCGGTTGGGGCCTGTCTCGCGCGGCTCCTTTGCCACCGCGCGGCCGGCGCACTCGGCAGCGGACGGGGCTCGCGAGCCCGCGGGAGGCTCTTCCCCGCCCTCGTCCCACACGAAATCGACATTCGTGCCTTCCGGAGCGAATCGCGCATCCGTACGAAGTTCTCTTCCCAGGCGTTCGAGCACTTCCCGGTCAAGAGGCGGAGCGGTCGCGAGTTCCTCTTTCCGCGGTCCGGGGGCGGATTCCTTCTCTCGGACTTCCAAGAGCAGGCAGAGGTGCGGGACACCCGAGTCGATCCAGGCCGCTTCCCGCAGGCGCGGCGAGAGCGGCGAAGCAGCGCGGAGGAGTTCCTTCGCGGCGAAGCGCGCCAGAAGGCGGGGCGAGGGCACCCGGATCGCGATCTCCTCTCCTTCCCGCCAGCCTTCGAATTTCGTGGAGGCGAGACGGCCGCGCACGCGAGGGGCTCCCGTCCGCGCGAGCGCCCAGGCGGCGAGACAGCGAGCCCCGTTTCCACAGAAGGCGGCCGGGGAGCCGTCACGATTCCAGAAATCCGCCTCCACTTCCTGCTCCCGGTCGCCAGCAACGAGGATGTCGGTGGATTCGCGAATCAAGAGCAGGCCGTCGGCCCCTGGGGCGCTCTTCGCGTTCGAGCAAGCGGCCTTGGCGAGGCCCATGCCCATGGGCGCACCCGGGGCGCAGTCCTCTTCCTCGGGATGCGCATTCTCACGCCCCGCGGACGAAAGGTCCGCGGCTGTCACGAGAAGGAAGGTGTTCCCCGCGCCGCTCCACTTGGTGAAGGGAACATCGAGGAAGTGGCGGCGGTCCGATTCCTTCGGCATCGTCGTTGCTCCGCGCCCGTTTGATCGTCACCGCCCCGCGCCGGCCTGATCATCGCTCCGCGCCGTCTGCTTGCCCGCGCGCGCTCCGCCCGGTCGATCGCCGCCGCCCGAAACCGCCCGCTTACGGCGCGCTCCCGCCTGGCGGCGCGTGGAGCTCGATCGCAATCTCGTCGACCTCGCGGCCCGGTTTCAAGAGCACTTCGCCGGGGGCGCGCCCGCTGGGCTCGTCCGCCTGCGGGCTCGCGTCTCCGGAGAGATCGCGAAAGGCCTCGATGCGATAGATGCCCGGCGGAAGCGCTTCCAGACGAAACGCCCCGGAAGTGCGCACTTCGACCGCCACCGAGGAGTCCGCCAGGGAAACGGCCGCCACCCAGATGGGCGCCGTGCACCGGGCGCTGTCAAGCGCGGCCGGTTCGATCCGCGCCTGGACGCGCGCCAACTCCACCGTGATCGATTCCCGTTCCGCGGGCTCGAGAGGCACGGGGGCGAGCGTGTCCCCGGGCGTGCGCGGGAAGCCCGAGGGGTCGCGCTCGCCGCTCAAGATCGCGGCCAGGCTGTCGGCCGCCTGGCGCAATGCGGCCGGAGTGAGGAAATCCGCGCACGAGGAATCGGTCACGGTTCCCGCGAGGTCTCCTTCCTCGTCCCCGTACACGAGGTAGAGATCGATGCGGGCGAGGGCCGAATCGCCTGCCGGACAGGTGACCGGCGTCTCCGAGAATCCCCAGAGGTCCTCTTCTTCGTCGAAATCCCGATTCTTGTTTTGATCGTAGAGGGCGGCGGCGAGCATCGGCCGGCCGACGGGGACATAGGACATCCGGAAGCGGCCTTCGCCGTCGGCCTCCCCCACCCGCAAAGCCGACAAAGGGTCGGGCCGGTAAGGAGACTCCGGCGGAACGGGCGGGGCGAGATCGTCCGGCCATTCGAAGAGGAAGATGGGCACATTGGCGCGCGTGATCGAGCGCGTGTGAAGCGTGCCTTCGATCGATCCCCGTTCGAGCGAATCGCCGGTGGCGAAGGCGAAGGAGAGCGGGCGCTCGAGCGCATTTCGCCTTCGATCGGCGGCCGGGGCGCCGAGGAGCGTCGTGTAGGTGGTGTTCGGCCGCCATCCCTCGACGGGCCGGCAAGTGAGCCGCAGGTCCTCCCACTTGCACTCCAATTGGCCCGGCCAGGGGGCGATGCGCAGCGCGTCCAGCACCCCCGAACGATTCATCGCTTCGCTGAAGAGAAACGACAACGGCGCGTCCGCGGGAACCTGGACGGCGCCCGAGTCGGGAACGAAGGAGAGCACCCGAGGCGCGTCGCGATCCTCGGGCCCTCCGCCGGGTGGGGCCATGCGCGCGCAGGCCGCGAACAGAGCGAGCCCCGCGAGGCAAGCCAGCTTCGCGCAGAGAGCGAGGCCCGCGATCGACAGCCGGCGCCGGGCGCCCGCGCCGGGCCGCTCGCATCGAGGCGCGCTCATGCCAGACAATGCAGCAGGACCCCCTTCTGCGCGTGCAGCCGGTTCTCCGCCTGATCGAAGACGATGCTGCCCGGTCCGTCGATCACTTCGTTGGTGATCTCTTCGCCCCGGTGCGCGGGCAGGCAGTGCATGATGAAGGGCTGCGCGCCTGCCGCGCGCACCAAACCAGCGTTCACCTGAAAGGCCGCGAAGAGCTCGCGCCGCTTTGCCGCCTCGGCCTCCTGCCCCATGCTCGCCCAGGTGTCGGTGTAGATGACCTGCGCGCCTTGCACCGCTTCGCGCGGATCGTGGAAGAGGCGCACCCTCCCTCGCCCGCCTTCCACGCGTGCGAGCGAGGCCCGGTCGGGCTCGAAGCCGGGCGGCGTCGCGATGCGCAGATCGAGCTCGAAGGATTTGGCCGCGTGCACCCAGGAGTTGGCGACATTGTTCCCGTCGCCGATGTAGGCGATTTTCAGGCCGTCGAGGCCGAGGCCCTTCTCGCGCAGGGTGAAGAGATCGGCCAGGATCTGGCAGGGATGCCCCGCGTCGGTGAGTCCGTTGATGATCGGAATGGAAGCGGCCTTCGCGAGCGCGACCACATGGTCTTCCGAGAAGGTGCGGATCATGATCCCGTCGAGAAAGCGCGACATCACTTCGCCGATATCGCCGATCGTCTCGCGCTTCCCGAAGCCGATCTCCGCGTCGGTGATGTACAGCGCCGAGCCGCCGAGCTGGCGCATGCCGACTTCGAAGGAGAGCCGCGTGCGCAGGCTGGGCTTGTGAAAGACGAGCCCGAGCACTTGTCCCGCGAGAGCGCATTCGCCTTCCCCCTCGCGCCAGCGGCGCTTCGCGTCGAGCGCCTTGCCCAGGATGATCTCCAGTTCCGCGCGGTCGAAATCGAGCAGCGACAGGAAGTCGGTCTTCTTTGCGGTCATGCTCTCCTCTCTTCTTTTGCGCCGGCATGGCGCGGCCCGCGCGGCACGAATCGCCTTGCGAGGCAAGGGGCCGAAAGCGCCTCCCGGCACGAGGGACTCCGCTTCGGCTCGCGCGCGAGTGGATCCCGGGAGGGCCGGGCGCACGCCGGTGAAGCGTGCGCGGATTGCCCGCCGCGCGACTTCGAATCGCTCCCGTCAAAGAATGTAACGGGAAAGGTCCTTGTCTTCCAGAACGCTCGCCAGCCTCGTCACGACCAGGTCCTCGTCGACCACGACCTCTGCGACCTCCGACTCGGGAACATCGAAGAGGACATCCTCGAGGAGCGTCGTCAGCACCGTGTGCAAGCGCCGCGCGCCGATGTTCTCGGTGCTCTCGTTCACCTGGAAGGCGATCGCCGCAATCCGGCGAATCGCTTCCGAAGTGAAGCGCAGCGACACGCCCTCGGTGCCGAGCAGGGCCGAGTACTGCTTGAGGAGCGCGTTCTGCGGCTCGGTGAGAATGCGCACGAAGTCCTCCTCGGTCAAGGAGGAGAGCTCCACGCGAATGGGAAAGCGCCCCTGCAGCTCGGGCACGAGGTCCGAAGGCTTGGAAGTGTGGAACGCGCCCGCGGCGATGAAGAGCACATGGTCGGTCTTCACGAGGCCGTAGCGCGTGGGCACGCTCGATCCCTCCACGATCGGAAGCAGATCGCGCTGGACGCCCTGGCGCGAGACATCCGGCCCGTGGCCTCCGCTCGAGGAGGCGATCTTGTCGATTTCGTCGATGAAGAGAATGCCCGAGGTCTGCACGCGTTCGAGCGCCGTGGCGACGACCTTCTCCATGTCGATCAGCTTGCCGGTCTCTTCCTGCAACAGCAGCTCACGCGCCTCGCCCACCGTCAGCTTGCGGCGCTTCTTGTTGGAAGGCAGCAGGCCCTGAAGGTGCTCGGGCAAATTGAGCTCCATCTCCTCGAGCCCCGCGCTCGAGAAGATCTCGAGCGTCGGCAGGTGCGAGCGCACCTTCACATCGAGCTCGATCTCACGCTCCTCGAGAAGGCCTTCCCGCAACTGGCGGCGCAGCTTGTCGCGCGTCCGCTCGCGCCGCTCGTCTTCCCCCGGCAGGCTTCCGATCTCGCCCCCGTCCGCGCCCGCCGCTTCCCGCGTGCCGAACAGCGAAGGCATGCCCGCCGGTTCGCGCGTCGCGCGCGCTGGGCGCGGCGGAAGGAGCAGATCGAGCAGGCGGCGCTCCACCTGGCGCTCGGCCTTGGCTTTCACTTCGCTCGACATCTCCTCGCGCACCATGTTGATTCCGATCTCGACCAGGTCGCGCACCATGGATTCCACATCGCGCCCGACATAGCCGACCTCGGTGAACTTGGAGGCTTCCACTTTCAGGAAGGGCGCGCGCGCGAGGCGGGCGAGCCGCCGGGCGATCTCGGTCTTCCCCACGCCCGTCGGCCCGATCATGATGATGTTGTTCGGGAGGATCTCGTCGCGCATCTCGGCCGCGACCTGCCTGCGCCGGTAACGATTGCGCAGCGCGATCGCGACGCTCTTCTTCGCGGCCGCCTGCCCGATGATGTACTTGTCGAGTTCCTGGGTGATCTGCCGCGGAGTCAGCTCCTGGATATCCTTCATTGCGCTCCCCATGAGCCGCGCGCCCCGGCCTTTCCGGCCCGGGGCGACGGCCGCGATCGATGTCAGAGCTCCTCGAGATGCACGGTCGAGTTCGTGTAGATGCACATGTCGGCCGCCACGGCGAGCCCCTGGCCGACGACTTCCGCGGCGGAGATCTCCGGCAGGGCGCGCACGAGGGCACGGCCGGCCGAGAGCGCATAGGGCGCGCCCGAGCCGATCGCCACGAGGCCGTCGTCGGGCTCGATGATGTCGCCCGATCCGGTCAGCAGGAATGCCCGCTCGCGGTCGAGGGCGATGAGCTGCGCCTCCAGCCGCCGCAGCACGCGGTCCGATCGCCACTCCTTGGCCAGTTCCACCGCCGCCCGTTGCAGCTGCCCGTGATGCGCTTCCAGCATCGTCTCGAAGCGTTCGAAGAGATGGAGCCCGTCGGCCGCGCCCCCCGCGAATCCCGCGAGCACCTGGCCGTGATAGAGGCGCCGGATCTTGCGCGCGCCCGCCTTCACGATCACGGACCCGAGGGTCACCTGTCCGTCGGAAGCGATCGCGGCGCGCCCGCCGCGCACGCATCCGATCACCGTGGTGCCGAGCATCGTCATCGCCGCCTGTCTCCCATTCATCTGTTCGTCGTCGCGGAATTCGAACGCTCCGGTTCCGGCGCGGATGGAAACGACGAGGAGCATCCTAGCAGGCGGCGGCGGGCATTTCCCAGCGGGAATCGCGCGCGGCGTCAATCGGCGGCGGGGCGTTTCCCGCGCGCGGCGCGTGGAGCGCGGCGCGTGGAGCGCGGCGGCGGAGCTTTTTCCTCGGACGAGGAATCGGGTGGCGCCCCCGGCGCTTCCGATTCGCCCGCTCCCGAGCGCGGATGCGCGCGTTCGAAGGATTCGCGCAGCTTGGCGATGGAGACATGCGTGTAGATCTGGGTGGCGTCGAGCGAGCGATGGCCCAGCAGCGCCTGGATCGCGCGCAGATCCGCTCCGCGGTCGAGCATGTGGGTCGCGAAACTGTGACGAAGGGCGTGCGGATGCACATGCCCGGTGACTTCGTCGGAGAGGCGGGCCGCCGTCATGCGCTGCACCGAGCGGGCGCTCAGGCGTCCGCCGCGCGCGTTCAGGAAGAATGCCTGAGGGTCGCACCGCCCCGCTGGGCATCCCTGGCTGCGGACGCGCAGGTACGCCGCGAGCGCCTCGCTGGCCGCCTGGCCGAAGCAGACGACCCGCTCGCGCGCTCCCTTGCCCTTCACGCGCACCCAGCGGTCGCGGAGGTCGATGTCCCCCAAGTCGAGCGCGATCAACTCCGAAAGGCGCAATCCCGCCCCGTAGAGGAGCTCGCAAATCGCCCGGTCCCGCAGGCCGGCCCACGCGTCGCCCCAGTCCTCGTCCAAGCGCTCCGAGAGGCGGGGCGCGGAGATGGCGCGCGGGAGCGGGCGCCCGACTTTGGGCGCGGGCAACCGTTGCGCCGGGTCGCGGGTGAGCACTCCTTCGCGCACCAGGAAGCGCGTGAAGTGGCGCAGCGCCGATCGGCGGCGCACGATCGTGCGGGGCTTCGCGCCCGCCGCCTGCTGGGAAGCGATCCACAAGCGCAGGTGGGCCGCATCCAGATCGGCCACGCGGGCGGGTCTGCCCGTGCGCGCGGCCAGGAAGGCAAGGCAGGCTTCGAGGTCGGACCGATACGCCGTGACCGTGTGCGGGCTGCGCCCCTCCAGGTGACGCAATTCGCGCAGGAACGCGGAGAGCGCGAGCGCGAGGCGCTCTTCCGCGACCGCCTCCTTCGCGCGCGCGCTTCCCGGATCAGCTCTTCTGGGCCGCCTCATGGGCCGGCTCCTCCGCATCCCGCGGAATCTTCGCCTTGCATTCCGGACAGGCAAGATGCGCGCCGTCGCGTTTCGTCTCGCGCGCGATCATCAGGGGATAGCGGCACTGCGGGCACTCGCGCGCAACGGGCAAGTCCCAGACGGCGAAGTCGCAGGCGGGATAATTCGTGCATCCGTAGAAACGCCGCTTGCCGCGGGTGCGCTTGGCGACGAGCCGCCCGCCGCAGTCGGCGCGCGGGCACGTGACGCCCGTTTCCTCGCGCTTGATGTAGCGGCACTCGGGATAGCCGCTGCATCCGATGTAGTTGCCGTAGCGTCCCGCCTTGCGAGCGAGTTGGCGGCCGCATTCCGGACAGCGCTCGTCGAGGAGCACATCGTGGTGCACCTCGATCGTGCCGTTCTGCATCTTGATGCGCTTCGTGGTGCGGCATTCGGGGTAGCCGGTGCAGGCGAGGAAGGCGCCCCAGCGCCCGCGCTTGAGCGTCATCGGCTTGCCGCACTTGGGGCAGGTCTCGTTGATCTCGGGCATCTCGGCGGCCTCGCCGCTCAAGTCCTTCGTGTTGCGGCATTCGGGATAGCGCTCGCAGGCGAGGAATTCCCCGAAGCGTCCCCAGCGCTTGACCATGAACGCCCCGCAGACTTCGCAGGGTATGTCGGTGCGCTCCTGACGCTCCTTCACATTCTCCATCTGCTTGCGCGCGCGGGCGAGGTCGCGGCGGAATTTCTTCGAGAACACTCTCAGGATGTCCGCGCCGCTCTGGCTGCCCTCCTCCACCTTGTCGAGCTCGACTTCGAGCTGCGCCGTGTACGGAATCGCGAAGATGTCGCCGAAGTGCGCCACCAGTTGATCGAGCACCGTCTCGCCGAGCGGCGTCGGCTTGAAGCGCCCTTCGTCCTTGGCGACATAGTCTTTGTCGGAAATGACCGCCACGATCGCGGCGTAGGTCGAGGGCCGCCCGATGCCGTTCTCCTCAAGCGCGCGAACGAGCGTCGCCTCGGTGTAGCGCGGCGGGGGTTGGGTGAAGTTCTGCTCGGCCAGGATGCGCTCGGCCGCGAGCTTGTCCCCTTCCGCCAGCGGCGGAAGCGCCCCCTGGGCGCCTGCGTCCCCGCCGGGCTCCCCGCCTGCCTCGCCGCTCGCTTCCGCGCCCGCTTCGGCCGAGCCCTTGGCGCCCTCGCCTCCATTCTCTTCGCGCATCTCTTCGTAGATCCGGCGCCATCCGGGGAAGCGCATCACCTGTCCGGTCGCGCGCAGCAAGGCCTCGCCCGCGCGGATGTCCACCCGGGTGACATCGAATTCCGCGGCGGCCATCTGGCTCGCGAGGAAGCGATTCCAGATGAGCGTGTAGAGCTTGAGCTCGATGGCCGACAAGTGGCCGGCCACCTTCTCGGGCGGAAGGTCGAGACTGGTCGGGCGGATGGCTTCGTGCGCATCCTGCACCGATTTCTTCTGCCGGTAGACGGGAGGCTTGGGCGGCAGGTACTCGGGCCCGAAGGCCGCCGCGATGGTCGCGCGCGCGGCCTGCTGCGCTTCGGCGGCCACGCGCACGGAGTCGGTGCGCATGTAGGTGATGAGCCCCACTTGTCCGAGCTCGCCCAGGTCCTTGCCTTCGTACAATCCCTGCGCGATGCGCATCGTCTGCTGCACGGGCAGGTGGAAGCGCCGGGCCGCCTCCTGCTGGAGCTTGCTCGTCGTGAAGGGCGGCGCAGGCGAGCGGCGCGAGCGCTTGGCCTCGATCGACTCGACGGTGAATTCCGCGCCGGTCAGGGCCGCTTCCACTTCGCGCGCGGACGCTTCGTCGGGCAACCCGGGTTTGCGCTCCTCGCCCGATGTCTCGATCCAGGGAACGCCCGCGCCTTTCCAGGAGACGAGCTTGGCGTCGAAGGGCTCGCCCTGCGCGGCGCGCAGGCGCGCGGTCACGGTCCAGTATTCCTGCGCCCGGAAGTCGCGGATCTCCCGCTCGCGCTCGACGATCATGCGCAGCGCGACCGTCTGCACCCGCCCCGCGGACAGCCCGCGCCGCACCTTGTCCCACAAGAGCGGCGAGATGCGATAGCCGACGATGCGGTCCAGAATCCGCCGCGCCTGCTGCGCGTCCACCTTGGGAAGCACGATCTCGCCCGGCTGCTCGATGGCGCCCCGCACCGCCTGGCGGGTGATCTCGTGGAAGAGGATGCGCGTGATCGGCCGGTCGATCTTCCGCGACCGCAGCAGCTGCTCGAGGTGCCAGCAGATGGCCTCCCCCTCGCGGTCGGGGTCGGCGGCGAGCAGGATGCCGTCCGCTTGTTTCGCCGCCGAGATCAACTCCTCGACGACCTTCTTCTTGTCGTGAAGGACGACGTAGTGCGGCGTGAAGTCGTGCTCCTCGTCCACTCCGATCCAATCGGGATCGCCCTTCTTCTTCGGATTCTTGGGCAGGTCGCGCACATGGCCCATCGAGGCCTTGACGCGATAGCCGGGCCCCAGGAACTTCTCGATCGTGCGCGCCTTGGCGGGCGACTCGACGATGATCAGGCGCGAATTGCGCATGCACTCCTCCCGAATATCGCAAAATGCGCCACCTTGCGCGCGCATCCCGCGAAAAGAACTCTCGTTCGATTCTCTCCGGCGATCAAGACCCGTGTGAAATCCGCTCCCGGGCGGGTCTCATGCCATTCCGGCTCCGCAACAGTGCTTGTATTTCTTACCGCTCCCGCAAGGACACGGGTCGTTGCGGCCCACCTTCTTTCCGCCTCTCACCACCGTGCCCGCGCCTCTGCGCGCCGCCGCTTCCCCGCTCGCGCTCGGCGGCCCGACCGCGCGCGCAAGCGAAGAGGGCACGGCCGAAGGCACCCCCGTGGGCGTGGCCGAAGGCTTTGCCGACGGCGCGGGCCGCATGGAGGGTTGCGCTCCACGCCGCAGCCCAGGCTGCGCTCCGGGCCCGGCGCCGGGCTGCGTCCCCTGGGCGGCTGCGCCCCGTGCGCCCGGCTCCCCGGGCGCCGCTCCGACCGGCGCGGGTTGCGGCGCCATCACCGTTTCGAGCCCGGGCTTGTACGCGCGGGCGGGAGCGCGCGTGGGCGGCGGCGGCGGCGCCGGCTCGCGCTGCAGTTGCACCCGGAAGAGCAGGCGCAGCGTGTTCTCGCCGATCGACTCCATCATCGACTCGAACATCCGGAACGATTCCGCCTTGTACTCGAGCAGCGGGTCCTTCTGGCCGTAGGCGCGCAGGCCGATTCCCCCGCGGAGGAGATCGATCTCGTAGAGATGGTCCTTCCAGTGATCGTCGATCACGCGGAGGTACACCTGGCGTTCGATCTCGCGCGCCGCTTCCGGGCCCCATTCGGCTTCGCGCGCCGCATAGGCAGCGCGCGCGACTTCTTGCGCCCGGGCGAAGAACGGGTCGCCTTCCCCTCCGGCGCTCTTGGCAAGCGCGCCTTTTCCTGCACCCGCGCTCTTTCCCGCGGCGGCGTCCTCCGCGCCGTCCCACGCAAACGGCACCAGGAAGAGCCGCCCCAACTCCTCGGCCGCCTCCCTCAGCTTCTGCTCCGCCTCCTCGACCGCTTCGCCGACCGGCTTGCCGCGCGGCACGAGGTCGTCCAGCTTGCGGTGCAAGACTTCGTCCATGAGACTCAGAATCTCTTCGCGAAGGTCGTGGCCCCCCAGGATCTGGTTGCGGATCCCGTAGATGACCTCGCGCTGCTGGCTCATGACATTGTCGTACTCGAGGAGGTGCTTCCGGATGCCGAAGTTGTTCTCCTCGACGCGCTTTTGCGCCCGCTCGATCGCCTTGGTGACGAAATCGTGCTCGATCACCTCGCCTTCGGTCGCGCCGAGCTTCTCCATCAGCGCCGAGATCCGCTCGCTGCCGAAGAGGCGCATCAGGTCATCTTCGAGCGAGAGGAAGAAGCGGCTCGAGCCCGGATCGCCCTGGCGTCCGGCGCGCCCGCGCAGCTGCCGGTCGATGCGCCGGCTCTCGTGGCGCTCGGTGCCGACGATGTGCAACCCGCAGGGCATGTCGTCGAGGCAGTCGCCGAGCTTGCCCGCCTGGCAGTCCGCCTCCTTGCCTTCCGAGCGCACCAGGCAATGCCGGCCCTTGACCACATCCTTGCCCAGCTTGATGTCGGTTCCGCGGCCGGCCATGTTGGTGGCGATCGTGACCATGCCCGACTGCCCGGCCTTGGTCACGATCTCCGCTTCGGTCTGGTGGAACTTCGCATTCAGCACCGCGTGGTTGATTCCCCGGCGCTTCAGCATGCGCGACAGCGTCTCCGACACTTCCACGCTCACCGTGCCGACCAGCACCGGGCGCCCGAGCTCGTGCGCGCGCGCGATCTCGTCGATGACGGCGTTGTACTTCTCGCGGCGCGTGCGGAAGACGACATCGTTGTAGTCGAGGCGCCGGACCGGCTCGTTGGTCGGCACGACCACCACATCGAGCTTGTAGATTTCCCAGAATTCGCCGGCTTCCGTCTCGGCGGTGCCGGTCATGCCCGCGAGCTTGGTGTAGAGGCGGAAGTAATTCTGCAGCGTGATCGTCGCCCAGGTCTGGGTCTCGCCCTCGACCGTGACCTTCTCCTTGGCTTCCAGCGCCTGGTGCAAGCCTTCGCTGAAGCGCCGGCCCGGCATCAGGCGGCCGGTGAATTCATCGACGATCAGCACCTTGCCGTCTTGCACGACATACTCGACATCGCGCTCGTAGAGGCAGAAGGCGCGCAGGAGTTGATGGATCGTGTGGAGCTCGTCCGCCTTGAGCGCATAGCGGAGATGAATCTCCTGCTTGCGCGAGACGCGCTCCTTCGCGTCCAGCCCCTCTTCCGCGTCGATCGTTCCCAGCGCGGTCGCCAGGTCGGGCAGGATGAAGTAGTCGGGGTCGCGCGGCGAAAGCTGCGCGCGCCCCTTGTCGGACAGATTGATGCTGTGCTCGCGTTCGTCGATCGAGTAGAAGAGGTCTTCGTCGACCTCGTGCAGGCGCTTGTCCCGCATGTACTCGGTCTCGACGCGATGGACGAGCGGTTTCAGATTCCCGTCGGAGAGGATCTTCATGAAGCGCTTGTGCTTGGGCGCGCCCCTCTGCACCTGCAGCAGGCGCACTCCCGCGCGGTACTCGGCCTCCTCGGACTTCGACCGGTCGCCCGCCTCGAATAGCTCCACGCTCTGGCGCAGCGCCTCTTCGGCCTCGTTCAGCATCTGCCCGACGAGCACCGATTGCGCGCGCACCAGTCGATCGACCGGATCGCGGAGCTCGTCGTAGCGTTGATGCGAGGCGGCCACCGGGCCGGAGATGATCAGCGGCGTGCGGGCTTCGTCGATCAAGACCGAGTCGACCTCGTCCACGATCACATAGTGGTGCCCGCGCTGGACGCGATCCCCGCTGCGCACGGCCATGTTGTCGCGCAGGTAGTCGAAGCCGAATTCGTTGTTCGTTCCGTAGGTGATATCGCTCCCGTAGGCGGCGCGCCGCTGGGCGTTGTCCAACCCGTGCTCGATGACGCCCACCGTGAGGCCCAGGAAGCGGAGGATCTCGCCCATCCACTCGCTGTCGCGCCGGGCGAGGTAATCGTTCACGGTGACGAGGTGGCAGCCCTTGCCTTCGAGGGCGTTCAGGTACAGGGGCATGACGGCGACGAGAGTCTTGCCCTCTCCGGTCGCCATCTCCGCGATCTTGCCCTGATGAAGGGCGATCGCCCCGAGGACCTGGACGTCGTAAGGAACCATCTCCCAGGCCGTCTCGTGGCCGACGACGCTCCAGGATCGGCCCACCTGCCGGCGGCAAGCCTCCTTCACGACCGCGAAGGCCTCGACCATGAGGTCGTCGACCGTCTCCCCGCCCGCCAGGCGGCGGCGGAATTCCTCGGTCTTGCCGCGCAACTCCTCGTCGCTCAAGGCCGATAGGGTGGCAAACGCCTCGTTCACCTTGCCCACCACCGGCCAGAGGGGGCGCATGTCCCGGTCGTGCTTGGTGCCGAAGACCCGGGTGAGGGGATTCTTGATCGCTTTCATGTCGCTTCTTTCCCGGCCGCCGTATGCGCAGGCCGCGCAATGGAGCGGGACGCTAGCAAAGCGTTTTCCTCCCGATCAAGGCCTTTCCCGGCCCCGATCGGCCCGCGCCCGCGTCCCGGGCCGGCCGTCGAGCGGCGCGGCCGCAACCATCACTGCATGAGGGTCATGGCGAAGCCGGCGGCGAGAGGGATCCGCAGGTTGTCGTCCAAGGGAATCGGCAGGAGCTCGATCAGGGTCGCCATCGCCGCCCCCACGATCGACACGGGCCAGCTCAGACCGGGGACGATCCGGGCGATGACCAGGCAGGTCGCCAGGCAGGCGAGGCTTCCTTCCAGCGTCTTGCCGAACATTCGAATGCGGCCGATCGCGCGACCGACCAGGGCCGCCATGGTATCCCCCACGATGAGAAACGCCAAGGCCGCCACGGCGACGGGCTTGGCAAAGGCATAGACACAGATAAGACTCGACAGCAGCAGATAGGTTCCGCCCAGGAGGCTGTATCGCTCGTGCTCCCGGACGAGCCGCCCGAAGAAGATGTAGAAGAACGAGCGCACGCGGGGAATGTTCAGGCGCAGCAGCTCGATCACGAAGGAGCCCGCGGTCAGGGCGGCAAGCAGCGTCTTCCCCAGCGTTTCGGGGATGAAGTAGTACCCGATCGGAATGGCGAGCGCCGAAAGGTGGATGGCTTTCCGCCCCAGTTCCTGGAACCAACTCACCTGGCCTCCGCCGCTTACCGGACTCGAAAAGAGCGCCATCCCGAACGCCGCATTCACGGTGTGCCGCCGATGCGCTTCCACTTGGCCCTGTTCCGCCGCCGTCTTGTGAGCCAGCCTGACCGACCCTCGCCTCCCGGTCAACTGGCCGGATACGCCTCGCGCAGGAATCCGTAGTGCATCAGCACGGCTCTCACGAATCGCCGGGTCTCCTGGTAGCCGATGAATTCGATGAACTCGTCCGGGTTCCGCCCGCGCTTCTGCCAGCGCCGGGCAGCCCCCGGGCCGGCGTTGTAGGCGGCCAGAGCCAGGGTGAGATCTCCGCCGCTCCATTCGAGGAGCTCCGCGAGGTGACATGCGCCGAGGAGGATGTTGTCGGACGGCCGCTCGAGGTCATAGCCGGCCAGGCCGATTCTGGCCGCCATTCGCGCCGCCGTTGCCGGCATGAGCTGCATGAGGCCGCAGGCGCCGGCGGAAGATCGAATCGCCGGCTCCAGAAGCGATTCCTGGCGCATGACGGCGAGAATCAGGGCGGGCGAGAGCGAGAACCTCCGCGCGGCCGCTTCGATCTCGGGAGCGAAGGCGACGGGATAGCGGGCGGGGACGCCGCCGTCCTGCATCCCTTGCCGGATGCCCTCTCCCTGGTCTCCCAGGGCCCGAAGAATGGCCGCTCTCTCTCCCGGGCTGCGTTGCTCCCATCCGCTCATCCGCTTCCAGCATTCGCGCGCGAGATCGGCCCTCCCTCCGGCCAGGAGAAGCCGGCCCTCCTCGACCAGGGAATCGGCTTCCAGGGCGGCGAGCAGCGTTTCGCATTCCGCGTCGGTCATGACCGGCTGGGTGACCGGCCACACCCAACTCTTTCCATCGCGCGCCTGTGAGAAGAGTTCGGGCCAGAAGGCGGAAGCGGCTTTCGCCTCGGCCCCGGCCCCATCCGTGCCCCATTCCAGACTCCAGCGGGCCCGGCGCGCGAAGTACCCGGGATTCGTTTCGGAAGCCGCGCGCTCGAGGTGCTGGGTCCCGGCCGCCCCATCCTGCAAGACTCCGAGCCAGAAGCAGGGGCTGGCGACGAGATTGGGCGGCGCCGAGGCGCAGGCCGCCGAAAGCTCGCGAATCGCCCCCGCGCGATCCCCCGCGCGCTCCAGGCACAGTCCTGCCCTCGACAAGCTCTCCCGCGCGCGCGTGTCGCCGGGAAAGCGCCGCTGTAGTTCGCGATGAAGCCTCGCCGCCTCCTTCCAGGCTCCCGTGTCCTCGCGCTCGCGCGCGAGCTCGTAGAGCGCGGTGGCCGCATACTCGCTCTCGCTTGCGTTCAATGTGGAATCAGGCCACTCCCGGGCCGCGGCCCGGCCGTAGGCTGCCGCCATCGCGCCGTCGGAACTGCCGCTGCGCAGGGTCCGCGCCGTCAGCAAAGCCGCGTGCAGGGACGCTTCCCGGTCATCGCCCCGTTCCACGCCCTCCGCCACGCGGCGCAAATCCGCGTACCGCTTCGCCCCGTAGAGCCCCTGGAGCAAGCGTTTTGCCGCCGCCCGCCATTCGGGCCCGTGCAACTCGGGACCTCGGCTGGTCCATGCGGAGAGCGCTTCGTCGAGCCGGCCAAGCTCACAAAGAACTTCCATGCAGAGACGGATATTATTGCCACTCAATTGATTGCCTGAGCTCAACAGCTCCCTGGCCTGCGCCGCTCTCAGGGTGCCACAGCTCCTTTCGCCCGGGCTCGTCATGGCCGCCTGACAAAAAGCGTCCAAGAACGGCTGCCGTCTTCCAGAACGGCGATGGATCTCGGCGAGCAGGGTGTGGACGGCGGCCAGGTCTCGCTTCTCGCCCGTTCCCTGGCGGACGGCGGAAGAAAGCAGGGATTCGGCATCGGCATATCCGCGGGGCCCGCCGGCCGATGCACTCTCGTCCAACGCCCAGCGCGCCACAGTGGCCGCGAGATATGCGCTCTGCGGATGCGCGGGCGCGCGCGACAGCATCTCGCCCGCCCTTCGCGCCCCCGCGGCCGGCGATTGCCGATAGGCGCTCTCGACCAGCAGGCGGTCGGCGAGATCGCGCAGGCGGGCGGGAGCGAGGGCGAAGAGCGCAATGGCTTCCGCGTGGCGGCCCCGTTCCGCCATGTCCAGGGCGAAGCGGAAGGCGAGCATTCCCTGGGGATCGAGAGACTGCAGGCGCTGGACGGCGTCCGGGTCCCAGGCGCCGGCGAGCGAATCCACGGCGTCATTCACCACCGGGGCGCGAGCGACGAGAAGCTCTCCGATCAGGAAGCGCGCCGACGGGGATGCGGGGATTCGCTTGGCGGGCGTGGACACCCACAAGCCGGCGGCATTCGCGAGAAGATCCCGATAGCGCGTCTCGGTCTCGAGAATGGCAGCGGGCACCAGTTGCATGCGCGCCTGCTGGGCGTCGCGCCGCGCGCGCCGCAGGGAATCGGCGAGCGTATCCCACGGAGCCGCGGCAGAGGAGGCATTGCGCGGTTCCATGCGGGCGGCGGTCGATGAGTTCTGCTCTCCTCCGGGCGACCGGCGGAGGGCAAGAACCAACGCGACCATCAAGAAGAGCAGGGAAACGAAAACGAGCATCGCGCGCCAATGCCTGCCCGCATGAAGGCACGCGCAAGTTGAAGAAACTCTTCCCGCCCCGCGATGTCGACCGAACGAAAACAACAGACCCCCCATGATGCGGGCTTCAGCCCGGCCGCGTCGCGCCGTCTCTCCGGGCGGCGTATCCCAGCCGGTCGCGAGACGACGCTGCAAAGAACGCCCGTGCATCGGAGACAGAGCGCCTGCTAGTGAACGAACGCTCGCTCTCCCGTGAAGTACATCGGCAGGCCCGCTTCGTCGCACGCCGCGACGCTCTCCGCATCGTTGCGCGACCCGCCCGGCTGCACGATCGCGCGCACCCCCGCCTCCGCGGCGAAGCGCACGACATCGGGAAAGGGGAAGAACGCGTCGCTCGCGAGCACGGTGCCGTCGGCGTCATGACCGGAGCGGTTTGCCTTGGCGAACGCTTGCTCGCAGGCGTCGATGCGGCTCGTTTGGCCGCAGCCGATGCCGATCGTCCGGCCATCCCGCGTCACCGCGATCGCGTTCGAGCGAACGTGGCGCACGACGCGCCACGCGAAGAAGAGCTCCTTCAGCGTACGCTCGTCGGCCCCGGCCTTGCTCGCCCGCGTCCACAACGCAGGCGGCGCCGGCGGGCCCATGCGGCCTTGCACGAGCGCCGCGTCGCCGAGCGAGTAGTACTCGAGCACGGGCTCTTCTGCTCCCGCCGCCGGAGAAGGAAGCTCGATCACGCGCAGGTTCTTCTTCTTGCCCAACAGCGCGAGCGCCTCCCGGCTCCATCCCGGAGCGCCCACCACTTCGAGAAAGGTCTGCGACATCTCCTCGGCCAGGCGCAGATCGCCCGGCCGGTTCACGAGCGCGATGCCTCCGAAGGCCGAAAGCGCGTCCGCGTCACGCGCCTGGCGATACGCCTCGAGCGGATCGGCCGCAAGCGCGAGCCCGCTCGGCGTGCGATGCTTGACCACCACCGCCGCGCATTCGGGGAAATCGCAGAGCGCGCGCCAGGCGGCCCACAGATCGGCGAGGTTGTTGTACGAGATCTGCTTTCCCTGCTCGATCCGGATGAGGCTCCAGAAGGAATCGCCCGTGCTATAGCAAGCGGCAGGCTGTGATGGGTTCTCGCCGTAGCGCAGGTCCATCCAGCGCTTGCCTCCCGTCGCCCAGTGATCGAGGAATCTCTCGCTTCGCTCGTGCGTGCTTCCCTGGAGATAGCGGAAGACGGCGGCATCGTAGGCCGAGGTGAGCGCGAAGGCTTCCATCGCGAGATCGGCGGCCGTCTTCGCCGTCATCCTTCCGCCCAGGCTCGTCAGCTCCGCGACGACCCGCTCGTACTGGCCCGGCGAGGAGACGACGACCACATCCGCGTGGTTCTTCGCGGCCGCGCGAATCATCGCCGGGCCGCCGATGTCGATCATCTCGATACAGCCTGCGCGATCTTCAGGATGCCGTTCGACCGCTTCGCGAAACGGATAGAGATTGACGCACAGAAGATCGATGGGAAGGATGCCCTGCCTTTCGGCCTCGCGCACATCGGACGCTTCCTTGCGACGCAGCAGGAGGCCGCCGTGGATCTTCGGCGTGAGCGTCTTCAACCGCCCGCCGAAGGTCTCTCCCAGTCCCGTGTACTCCTCGACGGTGCGCACGCGAATGCCGTGCGCGGCCAGATGCGCGGCGGTCGCGCCGGTGGCGAGGATCTCGATGCCGTGCGCCGCGAGCGCGCGCGCGAATTCCACGATGCCCTGCTTCTCGTAGACCGAGAGCAAGGCCCGGCGCACGGGAAGCTGGCGCTCGCCTTCCATGTCAATCCTCCCCGCACAGGAGCTGCGCCGCGCGGGCGTAGCGTTCCTGCGTCTGGGCGACGATGTCGGCAGGCAACGAGGGGGCCGGCGCCTCTCCGTGCCACCCGATGCCGCGCAGGTAATCGCGCACCGCCTGCTTGTCGAAGCTCACCGGCTTGCGCCCGGCGCCCACCGATTCCACCGGCCAGAAGCGCGACGAATCGGGCGTGAACGCCTCGTCGATCCAATGCAGGCGGCCGTCGATCCAGCCGAATTCGAGTTTCGTGTCGGCGATCAGGATTCCGCGCCCTTCGGCGTGCGCCGCCGCTTCGCGATACAGCTCGAGGCTCACGCGCGCGAGCTCGCCGGCCGTTTCCGCGCCCACTTGCTCGGCGAACTGCGCGAAGGTGATCGGCTCGTCGTGGCCCTGCTCGGCCTTGGTCGTCGGTGTGAAGATCGGTTCCGGGAGGCGATCGAACTCGCGCAGGCCCTGGGGGAGCGCCACGCCGCAAATGCTCCCCTGCTCGCGATAGGCCGCGTATCCGGAACCGGCCAGCCATCCGCGGACGACGCACTCGGCATCGACGCGACGCGCTTTGCGCGCGCGCATGAAGCGGCCCGCCAGGCGCTCGGCGAACGGCGCGAGAGGCGCGGGCAAATGCGCTGCTTCATGCCCGATCACATGCGAGGGGATCACACGGGCGAGTTTTTCAAACCAGAAGAGAGAGATCTGATTGAGCAGGATGCCGCGTCCTGGGATGCCGGTCGCCAGCACGCGATCGAAGGCCGAGAGGCGGTCGGTCGTGACGATGATCAGTTCGTCGCCGAGATCGACGATCTCGCGCACCTTGCCGGCGTAATCGGGCTCGATGCCGAATTCCTGGAGGCCGAGAAAGGGCTTGGCCGTTCGCAGGTCGGTTTCGCGAAAGCAGGTCACGCAGTTTCCTCCTGGCCGCAAGTCAATCCCTGGGCGGCGCGCGGGTACGGGCTTTGCCTGGAGGGCGCCGGCGCGCATCTTCACGAGCGTTCCAGCGCGTCCTTATAGCATGCTCTCGACAGAGCGACAAGAAAGGTCGAGATCGAAGCTCGTCGCGCGCCGGCGGCGCGGATGCTCGACGCGGGCGGCGGATCCGGCGTCATGGCTTCAGCGTCAGGCGACGGTTCGAAGCATATCCATGGACCGTCCACGCTGCTCCCTCGCGCGCGATCACGATGCTGCCGTCTTCGTCCGTTCGGAATACGGGAATGGCGCGTTGCGACAGCGCCGCGAGACAGTCTTCCCCGGGCAGCCGGAAGCGGTTTTCGCGCGCCACGCTGATCAGCGCCGCGCGGGGATGCGCGCGATCGAGAAAGAGGCCCGACACCGACCCGTCGCTTCCGTGATGGGCGGCGGAAAGAAGCTGCGCCTCGCCCACCCGGCCTTCTTGCGCCCAGCGAGCGAGTGAGTCGGCGGGCGCGTCGGCGCAGATCACGAGAGAGATTCCTTTCGTTTCCAGGCAAAACGCGAGGCAGCGCGCATTCTTCTCCCCTTCGTTCGACTCCCGTTCGGGCGCAAGACGGCTCGGGCCGCGCTCGCTCGTAGTCGAGACATTCGCCCCCGGCAGGGTTCCGCTTCCTTCGTGACGGAGCCGGCGTGGATGAAGAACCGCGAGCGTTCCCTCGGGCGCGCGAAGCGTGTCGGCCAGAGAGAGCGGAAGGATCGCCGTGCCCCGTCGCTCCGCATTGCGCATCCAGGTCGCGGTGCGCGATCCGGGATGCCACCCCGCGGGATGATGCAGCCGGGCGACGGGAATGCCGGTCTCCTCGATTTCCGCGATTCCGCCCGTGTGGTCGGAGTCGTCGTGCGTGAGGAACAAGCGGTCGATTCTATTGCGGGCGTGCGCTCGAAGAAGCGAGCCGAGGCAGTAGCGCGCCCGCCCGTCGGCCCCCGGGCGAGGGCCGGCGTCGATCACCCAGGTTTCGCGCCGCCAGAAAATCGCCCACGACTCTCCCTGGCCGACATCCAACATCACGATCCTGGGGGTCCACGAAGGGGGATGCGCCGCAATCGTGATGCCGGCCACGGCGAGCAGCGCGGTTGCCGCGCGCGCCGCCGGCGGCAGCCTGCGCACCTGCCACAGGGCAGCGACGAAGAGGCTGAGGGCCGCGGCGAGTCCTTGCGGCAAAGGCGCGTGGATGAGCGTCGCGTCGCAGAGCGGGGCCGCTCTCTCTCCCACCGCCAGGAAGAGGTCGAGCAACGCCTGCGCGGGCGCGAGCGCGACCGCGTCGGGAAAGCCGGGCAAGGCCTGCAGGGCGATGGCGGCGAGCACTACCGGAAGCAAGAGGCCGCTCAAGGGAACGAGCGCGAGATTGCTGAACAGGAAGCAGGGGCTCGCCGATCCTTGGAGCCCAAGGAGCAGCGGCCAGGCGGCGGACTGCGCCGCAAACATGATGATCGCCGCGTGCCACAGGCGGCGCACCCTCTTCGGCACTCGCACGCGCGCATGAACGCCATGCACCGAGGCGTTCGCTCCAAGGATGGCCGCCGAGACCAGATAGGAAAGCTGCAGGCCTGCGTTTCTCCACACGGCGGGGTGCGCCCACAAGTTGCCGCCGAGGACGACGAGAAGCAGCGTGCGCCCGCGCGGCCTGCGCTTCGCCGCATCGAGCGCGCACCAGAGGATTCCCACCCAAACGGCGCGCGTGACCGACGGACTCCATCCCACCAGGCTGCCGTACGCCAGGAGTCCGGCGGGAAGAACCAGGGCCCTCGCCCTGCCCGGGACCCGCGCGACGCGCAAGAATGCAAGCATGCATGCGCCCGCCAGCGCCACATGCAGGCCGCTCACCGCCAGCAGATGGCCGATTCCCGCGCGGGTGAGGGCTCGTCCGGCATCCGCCGACTGGGCCGCCTTCGCCCGGCACCCGAGCACCATGCCCACCGCGAGACTTCCCGCGCGGCCGGGGAAGCGGCGGGCAATGGCGTCCGCCCACGATTCCCGCAGTCGCGACGCATGGAGTTGGAGGTCGAGGAGCGGATGACGCGCTCGACCGCCCGCGGGCAGGCAAGAGGGCGCGCTCTGCGTCCCATCGACGGGCAGGCGCAGGAAGACTCTCATCCTCGCCGCGAGGCCCTCTCCGCGCAGGCCTTCGCGCTCGGACCAGTCTCCCGGAAAGCGCGCCGGCCGAGCGGGAAGAATGCGCGCGAGACCTTGCCAGGGACCTTCGGCCCGGGGGCCCTCGGCCTCGCCCAGCGATGTCCCGGCGCCGGTGAAAACGACCGGCCGCGCACGGAAGCAGACGCTCGTCGGAAGCGAAGCGCGCACGGGTCGAACCGCGGACAGGCGGGCATCGCCGCCGGCGACTCCGGGGAAGTCCGCGGCCGCAACCCAGGCGAGTCCCGCGCAGTCGCGCGCGGCGTCAGCTTCTTCTTCCCAGTGCCTCGCGGCCTCAGCGCCCCGCGCCCACCCGAGCAGGTGGAGCGAGAGGAGGAGAAGCGCGGCCTGCACCCAGGTGCGCGATCGCCTGCGCGCGAGCGAGCACGCGATCGCCAGCAAGGCCGCGGCCGCCGCGCACACGGCCGCAAAGGCGGGGGACGGCCCGGCCCCGAGCACTTCCCCCGCAATCAATCCGGACGAGAGCGAGGCTCCCGCCCATTCCGCTGCCGTTCCTCGGATCGCCGGCCATGAAGCGCGGTTCATTCCGATTCGCTAGCAAGCGCGATTCCCGCCCCTAGAGCTGCCCGCCGGGAGAACGGCCGGGCAAAGTGAGGCAAGCGAGCAGGCGAAAAATAGCGAAGGACGCGCGCGGGAAGAAGTGCACGAAGGCCTCGAACGGCCGCTACCGCAGATGCACGAGCCGGATCCGTTCCGCACCGCGAGGCGTCCGGATCTCGCAGAAGTACACTCCCGTCAATCCCACTTGCGACCCGGGGATTTCGGCGGTCCAGCGGATTCCGTGACGCCCGGCAGAAAGGATGCCGTCGGCGAGAACATCGACCAGCCGCCCCTGCGCGTCGAAGATGCGCAATTCCACCGCCGAAGCTTCCGGCAGCACGAAGGAGATCGTCGTTCGCGGATCGAAGGGATTGGGCTGTCCCGACAAATCCAGATCGGCATGCAACGCGCCTTCCTCGTCGATGCCCGCCGGAGAAAAGAGCGTGCTCGCGCGCACGGAGTAATTGGCGCAGGTGGTCGCCGTCGCGCCCTGGGTCACGACGAGCCAGGCGCGCGCGATCGTGTCCCAGCCGGGCAGCTGAAGCTCGACCTTGTCGCCGCTCTTCAAGAAGGAAAGCACTTCCGGACGGCTGCCGTCGAGCCGCCAGACGATCAGTTGCGCGCTCAGCGCATCGCCGCCGGTCACATCGACGGTCAGCAGGTTATCGGCCGACTGCGGATCGGGCTGGATCTGGAGATAGCTCGCGCCGAGCGGCTCGGGCTGGCGGCGTGCAGAGGGACGCCAGCCGGCCACCGGAAAGCGATCGAGCGAGGCTTCCCAGTGCAGTGGCGGCGAGAACGACGCTCCGTCGCGATAGTGGGCGCCGTCGTCCTGCGTTCCCCAGAAGGCGTTCCAGACGGCCCATTCCTGGAAGGCCTCGTCCAGGGTCACGGGCGGGTCGAGATCGGCCAGCGCCCGCGCCGTCGCCTCCAGCATCGTGACTCCGCCGGCGCCCCAGGTTCGCCAAATCGCCTTCAGGAGATCCTCTCCCCAGCGCTCGCTCAAGAATCGCGGCCAGAGCCATGCCCCGTACTCGTGGGCGCCATCGGAAAGGTCGAGCCTGCGGTTGGGGTTCTCCGCGAGAGCCGCCAGGTAGCGGAAGTGATCGCGGCTCTGCGAAAAGACCTCTCCTTCCATCATCGTCGCCGATTGCTCCATGAACCAATCGGCTTCGGGATCGTACCCGAAGGAAAACTGGATCAGGTGAAAGTACTCGTGCGCCAGGCTCGCGCGCAGCAAGGCGGCCGCGGTTTCGGGCGCAGCTCCCCCAAAATCGTTGTCGAGGACGATGTAGCCGCTCTTTGCCTGCCCTGCGCCGCGATCTTCGTGCAAGGCGTAGGCGAAGACGCCCCATCCCAGGTCGCGCACATACACATCCACTTTGAGATCGCCGTCACTCACGGGAAGGGGCCAGCCATGGGTATCGTGATAGAAGCTGCGAACGAACTCGCATATTCGTGAGGTTTCTCTCGCGAGCTCGCCCGTCGCGCGGTCGGCGCCCGCCAGCGTGTAGTGAACCTGGAAATGCTCGGATTCCTCGACGAGATCGAGCTGGTCGGGTCGCGTGAGGAAGGTCTCGAGGTCGCGGATGGCGCAAGGTTCCAGCGTCTCCGCGAGCGACTGGATTTCGTTCAGGATTTGCGTGGCGCTGCGGGAAGGTTCAAGCGCCTCCTGCCCCTCGGGCGAAGAAGAAGCCGTCAAGAGCTCGATGGCTTCTTCGACGAGGCTCGACTCCGTTTGACCGGGACGCACGCCCCAGGCGGATGCGATCGGCAAGAGCAACGCGCATCCAAGGAGCAGCGTTCCAATTCGCAGAGCCGGCATGCCCATCCCCCCGCGGCAGACACGGTCCGAAGAGACTGCGCCATGTCACGGTCAAGGATAGACCCGGGAAGCGGGGATGTCAACGAAGGGATTCCGGCGCCAGTACTTACACCGGATTATTCCTGGAATTTCATTCCGCCTGATCCGGGCTAGCCGGCCCACGCTTCGCCGTCGGGCCCCTCGCGAGGCGGTTGTCGCTTCTGGGGTTCCCCTTCTCCGCGAACGAAGCACGCATCGAGGGCCGCGGCTTCGGTTCCGACCGAGGATGGGTCCCACTGGCCGGTCTTTTCCAGATAGCGGCGCCAGGCCGAGCGGGCCTTGTTGCGCTGCCTCTTGCGCCGGTAGACCTGTCCGAGCCAGTACCAGACCGGGGCGTGGTCGGCGTTTTGCGCTTGTCCGCGAAGCAGGAAGTCGAGCGCCTCGTCGTCGCGTTCGAGCGCGAGGCATGCTCTGGCCATCTGCACGAAGAGATCCGCCGAGGCATGCCCTTGGCGCAGGATCCGCTCTCCTTCGCGCAGCGCCTCCTCCGGCCGTCCGATGCGCAGGAGGAGGCCGGCCAGGCTTCGCCTCGCCGGGAGGTAGCCGGGATTCAGGCCGAGCGCGAGGCGGAATTGCCGCAACGCGTCGTCGTGACGGCCCTCGGCGGCGTAGAGCAATCCAAGGTTGTAGCGGATGTCCGCGTATCCGGGAGCGAGATTGGCGGCCACTTCGAATTGCGTGCGCGCCTCGTCGGGAAAGCCTTGGGCGGCGTACTCGAAGGCGAGCGCCACGCGCGTCTCCGCGCAGCGGGGATCGCGCTCGACCGCGCTCAGAAGCAATTCGATGGCCCGCTCCTCTTCTCCCCTCGCGATCGCCAGTTCCGCCTGGTGGCGCGCATGCCGGGCCTCGTCGGGACTCACGAGGTACGCTCGCGCGTAGTGCGCATCGGCCTCCTGCTGAAGTCCATTTCGCGCGTAGATCTTGCCGAGGAAGGCGTAGAGATCGGCGGCCAGCGGCGACCAAAGCAGGCCGCCGAGATCACCGGCCGAGTTCTCGCCGTCGGGCGCGCAGGAGATGCCCGCGATGCGCATGCGCTCGCCGCTCGCCGGATGCGTGCGCGCCGCTTCCCGCAGCAAGCGCTCCACGCCCGCCCCGTCGTGGCGGCGGGCGGCGAAAGCGGCCGCGTAATGCAGACGGAGCGCGCTTCCCTCGAGCCCGCGAAACGCTTCGAGCGGGTCGCTTCCCGACATTTCGCGCGCGTATGCCCGGTCGACGATCACCCAATCGGGCTCCGTCGCCGAATCGGAGGGCTCGAGCATCTCCATTTCGGGAGCGGGGTCCTTGCCTTCCAGCATGTGCGCGAGGCGCAGCGCGCCGAGGGCTTGCCGGTAACCCGGATGGATCCCGAGCGCCTCTTCGAATTCCCGCGCGGCATCGGCGTGACGGCCGCGGGAGAGTTGGAGGAGCCCGAGGCGATAGCGGATGTCGGCATAGGTGGGGTGAACGGAGGCAAGTTGCTCGAGCAGCCGTTCGGCCTCATTCGGTCCGTTCACGATCAGTTGCTCGGGCCCGCCTTGTGCGTTTCCGTCGGCCCGCTGCGATCCCATGGCTACGGATTCTTCTCCCCGCATGCGTCCTCTGCTCCCTCTCCGCCGTGGAGATCCACGACCACATCGTTCACCCCGGGAATGGCGGCCACTTCGGACTTCAAGCGTTGGAGCATGCGCGCGCACTGGAGCGGATCGCGAAACTCCTCGCCCTCCATGGCCAGGGAAGGCCTCTTCTTCATCACGACGACTCCGTCCGTCGTGCCCACCTCGAACGATCCCGGATCGATCCAATGGCGCGCGAGCACCCTCCGGACGCGCGCGTTGATGGCGTAGTCATGCATGTGCGTCACCTTCGCTCCTCCGCCGAACCACGCGCGCCGGATCGCTTCCCAAGCTCCCCGCGATCTCGACGCACGCACGCATCTCATTCGCCTGGGCCGTGCAAGGTCCATGCCTGGACACCGCCGGCCATCTCTTTCAGAGATCGGCCCGCGGCGGGGGAACCTGAAGCCGCAAGCCTTTGGAAATCAGCGCATTGAAAGAATCGGACGCCGGAGGTAGGGAGCCCGGCCGGGTGGGCCGGAAGAGGGTTCGGGAAGGTCACCGCGGGGGCTGGAAAGAAAACGGCGCCGGGCGGCGAGAAAACGGCCGCCAACCGGCGCGGATCATCCGGCCAAGGAGAGGCTAGAAGGAATAGGAGCCGGAGAGGCGATGGCTGTTCCCCAGCGCCTCATGAGGCACGAAAGCGTAATCGACCCCGAATCCCCGGAAGCGGAACCCCGCTCCGCCCGTCGTGCCGCTCTCCTGCCATCCTGCCCGCAAGGCAAAGAGCCCGCGGTACCACGCTTCCAGCCCGACGCGCGGGTCGAGGCCCACTTCGCCCGCCGACCAGGTACTCGCCGTCTCGCGCCCGTCGAAAGTGAACGCCAGATCCGTCGACAAGGCGAGCTGCGCGTGAAGACCGGGGAACGACCGGAAGTAGGTGCCGCCGAGATAGAGCGACGGCGATACCGTCTCCCGCCTCCCGGTGTCCCAGTAGAGCTGCGTCGTCGTGGCGTCGCTCAAACGCGCGCCGAACTGGAACGAAGGATTCAGCGTCCACAGAGCCCCGAGATCGGCGCCCACGCCGAAGCTCGAGTGCTCCGGGAGGTCCTGGCGGACGAGCTTCAGCGAACCGCCCAGGGAGAGCCCCGGGCGCGCGCGCCGCGCGAACGAGAAGAGCAAACCGTATTCGGTATCGCTGTCGAAGACGAACAGGTCGTCGCGGATCGTCTCGCCTTCGTCGTAGCGATGATTCCCGTTTGCGTCGATGTAGGCGTCCTTCGTGATGCAGATGTCGGACACCGCGAAGCGGACCACGCCCACACCGATGGCTCCCGTCGGGCCGAGAGACAGGACATAGCTTCCGAAATCGTAGTCCGCCAGGTCCGCGAACTGCTCGCTGTGCATGAGCATGATCTCGGCCCGGGGGACGGCCACCATGCCGGCCGGGTTCCAATAGACGGCGCTGGCGTCGTCGACCCGGCTGGTCATCGCCCCGCCCATGCCGAGCGCGCGTGCGCCCGCGCCGATACGAAGGAACTCCGCCGCATACTTCGCCGCGTGGGCGGTAGAGCCGAACCCGGTGAAAGCGATCAGGGCCAGGAGAAACGAAGGCACGAGCCGGACCCACGCGCGGGGCCGCCCGGCTGGGTCTTGGGGATGGAATCGCCGTCGAGGTGGCGATGAATGCAAGTGGCACCCTCCTGAAGAGCTCTGAGCGGCCTCCATGGCCGCTGCCCTTTCGGACTTCCAGCGCCGAGCCTGAAAAAACCACCCTAGCAACCAAGCCCGCCATCGTCAACCGGCAGGCATCCCTTCGATGCGGGCTCCGAGGCTGTTCAGGGTTCTGTCGTTGCTACCCGCGGGGCTTCGCGGCGTTCCGCTTCGAGGCGCAGGGGCTGGAGAGGGCCGGGAGAAGACACAGGCGTCTGCTTCCCGCCATTCGGGTTGGGATGCGCGCAGGGAAGAAGGCCCAAGGTGGACGGCCCTCGGCCATGGCCGCGGGGCCGGGTGCGTTCCCGCAAACGGCGAACCGGGTCAGGCCGCGTTTTCGTCCGCATCCCAGTCTTCGCGCGTCTCTTCGCTGCGCGAGAAGACTTCCTCGTGCCAGTCGACATAGCGCGAGATGTGATCGCGCTCCTCCCTGGTCAGGTCGAGGAAGCACGCGGCGAAGCGATGGCCGCTGCCGCCGCGCTCGGGCTCGCAGCGAACGACGATCGCCGTGCATTCGATGGGGCGCTCTCCCTGATCGCCCGGGCCAAAGGCGGGAATCACCATTCGCAAGGCGAGCTTCGTGAGAGGTTCGATGGACCGTCCGATCCTGCAGGAGAATCCTCCCGCGCTGAGATTGATGGTCTCCAAGCGGCCGTCGGGGCGCGCCCCGCCGCCGTCGAGTTGCAGCCTGATGGGGACTCTGCGGTACTTGCGCCGCTCCACGCCGTTCCAGGACATGGTCCACCCTCCCACTTCGATCGATTGCGCTGAGGAATGGCTCGAAGCGGCTCGTGATGCTCGCGGGCGCGCCTCTCCAGGAATCTTCGGCAAAAAAGCGGCCGGTCTTAGCGGAAGCGAGAGGGGAGGGAAGATTCCACTCTGTCGGGCGCTCACCGCCCCCGAGCCCGGCCCTTCCCCATCGGATGGCGCCTGTCTCCCTGGTTGCGCCCGCCTTCCTGGCCGCGCCCGCCCCTTTGGTCGCGGCGGCCGTGGCGGGTCTGGCCAGCCTTCGCCCTTCCTGCCTTGCGCGCACTCCGACGGGGCACAGGCTCCAGATCCGTCTCCGTGCGGGCGCGCTTTCTTCGCTTCGAATCCCTGCCTTGCCGCCCGCCGAAGGGATCGGCCCACGACTCGAGCGCTTCCGGCTCGGTGGAACGGACTCGCCTCCCGGCCGAGCGCAAGGCCAGGAGAAGCGTGCGCTCACGCAGGCTGACGCGGGCGATCTGGACGATGACCGCGTCGCCGATCTGAAGAGGGCTGAGAGACGGGCGCCGCCTGCGCGAGTGGCCCATGGCAGCCAATTCCTCGCCCTTGGGAATCAATCCCTCGACGGGGACATCGTCGAATTCGACGAATGCGCCCGCCTTCACGGTCGCCGTCACCCGGCCACGAAAGATCTCACCCGTGCGCTCCTCGGCCCAGCGCAGCGACTTCACGCGAACGATCTCGCGCTCGGCTTCCTCGGAAAGCTGCTCCGTCGCCGTGCACGCCATGCCGAGCTCTTCGGCCTCGGCGCGCCACTCCTCGGGCACGGGACGGCTGCCGTTTCGAATCGCCCAGCGGATGACGCGATGGTTGAAGAGATCGGGATAGCGGCGGATGGGAGAAGTGAAATGCCCATAGCCGCGCAAACCGAGGCCGAAGTGGCCCCGGTCGTCATCGGCGTAGGAAGCGCGCTTCAGGGAGCGGAGGAAGAGCGCGTGAATCTGCCAGGTGCGCGGCCCGGGCGGCAGGGCCGCGAGCCAGCGGCGCAATCCCGCGAGATCGGAAATCTCCGCCATGCGCACATCGGGCGCGAGCAAGGGGACCAGCCGGCGGAATTCGTCGAGCGCGGTGGGATCGGGCGGTTCGTGAATACGATAGAGAAACGGATGTCCACGAGAGCGGGCGTAATGGCAGGTGATCCGGTTCGCGAGGATCATGAACTCTTCGATCAACTGATGGCTGCATCCCGACAGGCGTCGAAGAATCGCCACCGGACGGCCCTTCTCGTCCAATTCCACTTGCGCTTCGGGGACGGTCAGGTCGAAAGCGCCCCGCTCGAGACGCCGCTTGCGGAGGCATTGGGCGAGCTCGTCCGCCGCACGAAGCGCCGCGTCCAGTTCGCGACCCAGTGAAGCGCGGCCTTCCAGCGATTCCTGCGCCTGTTCATAGGTCAGGCGCGCGCGGCTACGGATGAGCCCTTCGTCGAGACGCACGCCTCGCACGCCTCCCTCGCGGTCGAGGAGCGCCGAGACGGTGAGGACGCATTTGCGTTCGCCGGGACGAAGGCTCATCGCGCGGGACGAGAGAGCCTCGGGCAGCATCGGAATCACGCTGCCCGGGAAGTAGGTGCTGTTGCCGCGGGCGCGCGCTTCGCGATCCAGCAGCCCGCCGGTGGCCACGGCCGCGGAGACATCCGCGATGTGCACGCGCAGCCTCCACCCTCCTCCCGCCGCGGGACGGATGCTCACGGCATCATCGAAGTCGGCGGCGCTTTCGGGATCGATCGTGAAGACGAGCTCGGAGGTGAAATCGCGGCGCGCCCCCTGCGGTTCAGCTTCCAGCGCGGCCGCCGCGCGCTCGGCTTCGGCGACGGCCTCGCCGGGATAGCGCTGGGGAAGCCCGAACTGGATGGCGATCACCGAGCCGTCGAGCGATGGATCGTCGGCGTCTCCGAGGATCTCCTCGAGAAACGCGCCCGGCCCGCCGCGACCGCCCGTGTCCTGCAGGCGGCAGAGAACCCTCTGGCCCGTCTCGATTCCGGCCAGCGGTCCGATGAGGCGAATGGTGGAGGGCAGGCGCGGATGGTCGGGAACGAGCAGAGGTATGCGGCGCGTGCCGGCCACGACGCCCGTCAGCCGCTTCACGCCGCGCTCGACGATTTCGATCACATGGGCTTCGCTGCGGGGGCCACCCCGCCGGGAGCGCACGAGCCGGTATTCGACGAGATCGCTGTGAAAGGCCCCGCCGGTTTCCGAAGGCGGGACGAAGAGGTCGGGTCCGCCCTCTTCGGGACGGATGAAGCCGAACCCTTCCCGGGTGGCCTGGAATCGTCCCCTTCCGATGATCTCCCGCATGTCGCCTGCCTGGAATGAGCTTCCGGTCACGCCGTCTCGCCGGTCAGCCCGTCTCGCATGGCACTCGATCGGACCCCGTCAAGCGGCGCACCAAAGCAGAGCGGCAGGGGCTCATCACCCCCGCCGCCCAAAGACTGCCGCGGTCGCTCGCCGGGCGAGCTTCCGGCTAGACCTTGCGCTTCTTGTGCCGATTCTTGCGCAGGCGCTTCTTCCGCTTGTGCGTCGCGATCTTCTGGCGCTTTCTCTTCTTTCCGCATCCCATGTGTGTGAGCCCCTTGCCTTTTCCTACTGGCCGGAATCCCGTGCCCGGCCTTCCCTCTGTTCGGCGAGCATCCGCCGCAGCGCCCGCGAGGAACGGAAGATGGGCACCAGCTTCGCGGGCACCCGATAGTCTCCGCCCGTGCGCGGGTTGTGCATCGCCCGGCTTCCGCGCTGGCGCATCCGGAAGGCCCCGAAACGGCGCAAGTGCACCTCGTGGCCATCGGAGAGCGCGCGGCCGAGAGCGGCCAGCAATTCGTTCACGATTCGCGCGGTCTTGCGCCGGGGAGAGCGGCGTCGTGCGGACACTTCGCGAATAAGATCCGCCTTGTTCATCTCCGGTTCCCTGGCGCCGAGTGACTGGCCGGACGGCAACGAAAGAGAATACGGGCGGGAAGGGCCGGGCGTCAATCAGATTGCTGTGCGGGGGGGCGGATCTTCCGGAACACCGACGGGAGGCCAAGCGGGCGCGTCTCGCGGAGCATGCGCGCGGCCTGCCGATCGGCAGCGGTCTGGATCGCCGGCCCGGCCGGCCGGATCCTTGCATGGATGCGCAGAGACCCGGACCAGGGAGCCCGTGCGGCTCCCGGTCCGGGTCTCCGGCCCGCTGCTATTCGGATCCAACTCGCCCCGGTCTTCACCCCGCGGCAGCGCGCGGCCGATGGGAAGCGCCGCTCGGGCGCCCATCGCCGCCGCAGCGCCCTATTCCACCGCGATGCGCGCGCTCAGCGTGAGTCCGCCTCCGAATCCCGGATCGTTGTCGATCACCGTGATCACGCAGGTGGTGTCGCTTGCCGGCGCCGTGAAGGTGAGCGGATAGGCCGATCCCCAGCTGTCGGTCGTCGCTTGCGGAGTCACGCTGCCACCGCCGCTGACGCTCAGCGAGAGGGCGTGGCCTCCGAGGGGATTTCCGTACCGGTCCTTGATCAGCACTTCGAAGGGAACGCTGCTTCCCGTGGGAATCGTCTCCTCCACCTCGATGCGGGAATTGCCGCGATAGGCGGAACCCGTGCGGAAGGCAACTTCCATCTGGTCGGCCACTCCGCCGGCGAGCCCTGTTTCGGCGTTGAGGCGCGCGCGCGCGCCGACGCCGTCGTCGGGCACGCTGTAGGAGAAGTCCTGTTCGAGCAGCGCGCTCTTCAACACGGCGGAGGCCACGCTTCCGCTCACGCCGTCGGAGGTGAGCGACGATTCGTCCACTTCGCCGAAATCGGTCGACCAGTCCACGCGCGTCCCTTCGACGACGAAGTTGTCGTTGATGTCGAGCACCTCCACCCAGAACTTGACCTCGCTCTGTCCGTTCGCGAGGAGCGAGACGGGCGGCGCGGGCGAGAGGAAGCGGACGGAGGCCGCGGGGCCGGAGGAGATCAGCCAGGTGGTACCGCGCACGGTCCCGCCCGAAGTCGAAGCGACGATTTCGACGCGCCCGTCCAGGCGCGGCTCGCCGCTGAAGTACGAGCCGATCGCCGCTCCCCCCTCGGTGACGCTGCTTCCGAGCTCCCCGTAGTTCTGATAGTTGCCGCGCATGATTCCTTCATCGCAGGTGAAATACACGACCGTGTTGTCCCGGACGGGGTTGTTGTAGCGGTCGGACACATACGCGACCACGCTCGCCTCCGCCCCGACCACATCCCAGCCGCGGATGTTCAGCGGCTCCGCGCCGAGCGAAATGTAGGCCGGAGGCCCGGCGGCGATGCTGACGAGAGCCGATTGCGAAGCGGCCTCTCCCGCCCGGGCGATCAATTGCACCGTGCCCGAGACCGTCCCGCTGCTCAGGGTCACTTCCGCCTCGCCGCGCGTGTTGGTGCGCGCGATGACGGGCCCCCATCCCGCGTTCTGAAGCCTCTCGCCGCCGCCCGGCCCGGCCGTGATCTCGAATTCGACTTCGCGATTCGGACCGACGGGCACCTGATCCTGATCGGTGCATAGCGCGAGGATCCGGCACTGCTCCTGTCCGCCGGTCAAGTGGACGGCGATTTCGGGAACGCTCAGGGTCAGCGCGAGGCGCGCGATCGGTCCCGGCTCGATCGGATCCGGTTCCCCGCCCAGCTCGATCGTCGCCGTGCAGACCAGAGGTTCGGCGGCGCCGTCCACCGAGCAGGTGAGGGTCGCGACTTCCGGAGCGTCTTCACTCGGTTGCGGCGCGGCGTAGGTCGCTTCCGCCACACCGTTCTCCGTTCCCATGCTTCCGGTTCCGTGTTCCGTGTAGATCAGGCCCGTGTCGGCGGTGAAGACGACCACGCTGCCGTCGGGCACGGGATTGTGCTGTTCGTCGAAGACGCGCGCATGGAACACGCACTCTCCGCCCAGCGGAATCCTGGTCGAATCGGCCCAGCACTCGATTCCGGCCGCGGGCCCGGCGCTCACGCCGAGATACAGGGTCTGGCTCAGTTCTCCCGCGCTCGCTGCGATCGTGATCGGGCCCGAAGCGGTGCCGCTGCGAAGCAGGACGCGCGCGATGCCGTTTTCGTCGGTGGTCACATCCGCCTCGTCGCCGTAATCGACGATCGTCGCCGGCGTGCCGCCCTCGGGACGCGAGAGAATCGAGAAGCTCACCGGGAAGCGGCCGTAGGCCGGAACGCTCGGAGAGGCGAAGCATGCAAGCGTGAGTTCGGCGGTGTCGACGCCGCCGACTCCCAGCACCGAGAGCTCGGCCGGATTCGCCGTTAGCTCAATCAGGCCGATCGAGGAACCGAGGATCGCGACGCTTGCGCGGTCGGCGGCCGAGCCGCAGGTCGCGCTCACTTCCACCGCGCCCGCCAGCGTTCCCGCGAGCAGCTCGGCGGTCGCGACTCCGGTCGCGTCGGTGGTTGCGGTCACGGACGCCGTCGCGCCCGGTGCAAGGCCTTCTCCGCCGCCCGGTCCCGACTCGACGGCAAACACCACCGCGATTCCCGCGGGAGCGGGATCGCCGTCGATGAAGCATGCGGCGGAAAGCGTAGCGCGGTCGAGGTCCGCGATTCCCGTCTGGCGGATTTCCTCGGGGTGCGCGGAGAGTTCCAGCGCGGTGACGGAGGGAAGCGGGTCGACCGGGAAGGGGTCGAGGTCCATGGACCAGTCCCCCGCCGACGCGGTGATCACCGCATCGCCCGGCGTTGCCGGAGCGCGATAGACCGCGGTGAGCACGCCGTCGCGGCCGGTGATGGCCGAAGCGTCGATCGTTCCCATGGTCGCCGAGAAGAAGATCTCCTTCCCCGCGATCGGCATGCGATTGATGTCTGTCACGGCCAGGGTGAGAGTCGCCGTCGAGACGCCGTCGGCGTAGACGCGCTCGGGGCTCCACGAAGCCTGGATGTAGGCGACGCGCGGAAGCTCGAAGAGGGCGATCTCCGCCGCGCCGCGCGATTCGGATGTCGAGGCGTACACGGTCACGGGAAGGGCCCGCCGGCCAGCCGTCAGAGTCGCTTCCGCGTTTCCGCCGGCGTCGGTCCGCGCCCACGAAGTGATCGCGGCGAGGGAACTCCAGTGGCCGTCGCCGTCGCGGTCGGTGAACGCTTCGCCCGGGGTGTAGTAGCCGTCGTGATCGAGGTCCTCGAAGGGTTCGCCGGCCGTGAAGCGGACGAGCCTTCCGGCGAGCGCTTCGCCGCGCGGGCTACGCACCTCCGCCGTCACGGTCGCCTCGTCGAATCCGTTGGCCAGCGCTTCGACCGGGCTCGCGGAAACCGTGATCACCGGAGCGCCCGATTCGAGCGTGATGACGAGATCGGTGAAGACGGAATCGACCGTCGCCTTGATGGCCACCGGTCCGATCGCATTCCCCGCCGTGTACATTGCGCGCGCCCGGCCGTCGGCGCCGGTCGTGACTAGAGGCGCGATGCTGCCGACCGCGTCCCATTCGCCGTCGTCGTCGCGGTCGTCGACGATCGCATCGCCCGGCCCGAAGACGCCATCGCCGTCCACATCGTCGAAGGCCTCGCCCGCCGCCAGGACGACTTCCTCTCCCGCCAGCGCGACTCCGCCGGCGCTCACGAGAATCGTGATCTCGAGGGTGCTGACGCCATCCGCGGGAAGCCAGCTGTCGGGTGCGTCCAGCACGATCGCAAGGCCCGCATCCGAAGGCCCCTCGTCGCTGACGAAGAGCGAGAGGTACTCGACATCGCCGGGGATCATCGCCTTCACATCGACGCGGCCGTCTGCCGCGACGGGCGGCGTGTACATGGTGCTCGCCCAACCGTCGGCGTCGGTCACCGCCGTCTGCGGATCGAAGCTGCCCAAGGTCGCCCGGCCCGCTTCGGCAAATTGCACGCTGACGCCCGCCGCGGGCGCGCTCGAGGTCTTCGAGGCGCACACGCGAACGAGAATGTTCGTCGATTCGCCCTGCGCCAGATTCTCGGCGGTCGCTTGCATGGAGGAGATCGCGGGGCGGTCGCCTTCCGGCGTGGTGGTGCCCGAATCCTCGCCGCATGCGCCCGCGAACAGCGCTAGCAGGACACATAACACCCATGCCGGCCGTGCAATGCGCGTGACCAAGGGATGACGAACGCTCACGGTGAACCTCCTGGGTTGGCGGATCGGGCCGCTTCGCGATCGCGCCAATGGGGCGAAATCGCTCGCACTCCGCACGCCCCGCGCCGCCGTCGCTCGCTACGCTCGAATCGCGGCGATAGCGAAAGCCGGCGCCGGGGAGGCGCACGGAATGCCTAGGATAGATATCGACCCGAAGGGCCTCGCTCTTGACTGAAGGTCCGTTTCCGGGCGCGCAATCCTCTGCGGGCGATCGAGAAGGACGCGGAGGGAAGGTTGATTCCGGGCAGGGCCTGCGCGGGCGCGCATGCCGCGCGCGGTATGGCGGTCATGGATCGGTGACGCGGGTTGGCGCCACCGCCGGAGAGCCGCGCGAGCGGCTCGAATCAATGGCTGAGAGCGGCCTCGGCGGCGGGAAGTCTCTTCACTTGCGTGGCCCGCAGACCCCGCCGGTTCTTCACGACGACGAATTCCACCAAGTCGCCCGCGTGCAGCGCCTTGAATCCGTCACCGGTGATCTCGGAATGATGCACATAGAGATCCGGCTGGCCGGTGCGTTCAATGAAGCCCCAGCCCGTCCGGTTGTTGAACCACTTCACCCGTCCGCGCTCGATCATCGCGCACTCCGCTGGTTTGTGGATCCGCCCGACCTCGAGCCGATGGCGTATGCCCACTCCCGGGGGCGCCGCAGGATTCGGCGTCCCCTCCCTCCATCGGCCGGGTTGCCGCGCGTTCCAAGCGGATCACCGGCGTTCGCGGAAAGCGAATGGCTGAAAGCAGAAGATCGATGCGCGGGCCGCTTTCGCTCGCGGGATGGCGACCGCTGGGGAACGGGGAGCCGGCCGCGCGGAGAGCACGGGCGAAGGGCGGCTCACGAAACGCTGCGGCGTGGCTTGGGCCCGGGGCCAGGCGGCCTCAGGGTTCCATCATTTCCACATTGGCGCGGGGAACGAGCGCCTCTTCAGCGCTTTCGGCAAAGCGGACGCGCACCACCCGCACGCGCGCTTCCGAGTCCACCACTGCAAGCTCGGCGGGCAGCTCGACGATCTTCCCCCACCTTCCGAAATGCGGGGCGCGGATCACGCGCACGAGGCTGCCTCTCCTCAGCCCCGCGTCGCCTTCGTCGCGAGTCGCCTGCGCGCTCTCCCCATCTTCAGGCGCGAGAGGAATGATGATCTCGGGACGGACGACTCCCGCGCGAATCTGCGTCGCCCCGTTCACCGCGCAAGGCTTTCCCTGGTGCCGCGCGAGAAGCTCGAAGGTCCGCGCCGCCATCGCCATGCGGCCGAATCCTTCCGTCATGATGAGCGTGAGGCCCAGCCGCTCGCTTCCCGTGATCGCGACGCCGAGATCGTAGCCGAGGAAGCGCTGGAGATCGGCCGCGTCCAGGCCGCCGACGATGATCGCCCGGGCGCCGCGCGCGGCCGCTTCCCGCAGCGTGGGCTCATCGACGAACGCGCCTCCGATCAAAACCGCGCCCGCCGCCTCATCGGGGAGGTTCTCCTTCACGAGCGCCACTTCCGGAGACGAGACGGCCAGGCGCAGGGTCCCGTGGGTCTCGCCGCCCACCCCGAAGATGCCTTGCAGGAACGCGCCCTGCGCTTCGACGCACACTCCTTCGCGCGGAATCACCTCGACCACTTCGCCCGCGATGTAGGCGTCGATCTCGAGAGGAATCGGCGCTTCGCGGATGGCCACCTGCCCGGTGATCGTCGAGACGCTCTCGATCACGCCATCGACGGGCGATGGGCAGCTCGTCTTCGAAAGCCCGAACAACCCGCTCGCGAATGCGATCGTCTCGCCCTTCGCGACGCGCTCGCCTTCTTTGCGACGCATGTGATGGGGAAGATCCGCGGGCTGTTGGCCGAGAATGGCGGCAACCTTGATCATCTGGACATGGCCGGGGAGCTCCGTGCGGGCGACCACTTGCTCGGCCGACACCCGCTCGCCTTTGGCGACGAGCACGTCTCCGGCAATCGGCAGACGCCGCTCCCGCCGCAGCGTCGTCCACGCGGCGACTCGCAGTCCGGGTGTGTACGCGTGCGCCACGCGCGCCTCCTCGCTAGGGCCGCCGCTCGAGCGCGCTCGGGTCGCCGGGATAGAGGTCCATCTCCTGCGCCCACTCGGCGAGCCTGGTCATGCGCGCCTCCTGGTCGGACGGAAGGACCAAAGGGCGTCCCCGGGCGTCGAAGACGAGGCCCACCACGCCTCCGGCGAGCTTGCGCCGCAGCGTCTTTCCGCGCCCGGCGCCGACATCCGCCTGGCGGGCGGGCTCGATCTCGACCTCCGCCTGCGCGGAAGCCTCGAGAGGGATCCTGCGGATCGAGCCCCAAGCCAGCTCGAACTCCTGCTCCCCCATGCCGGGCGAATCGCCCGCCGGCCGGCCGATTCTCACCCGCATGCAAGGGGCGCCTTCCTTTCCGGCCCCGCGCGCGGCCACGCAGGTGCCGAGAGGAATGAGGCAGTCCTTGGTGAACACCTCCATCGCCGCCCGCCGGGCCGCTTCGTTCTCGACCTCGGCCAGGACCCCGAGCTGCGGCATCATGAAGATGGAATCCACCGCCAGACGCGTGACTCCTTCGGGCGCGAAGGCGTCGAGCAGCATCATCGCGGTCTGTGCGCGTCGCGGGGCGTGGGAGAGCGCGCCCCCGCTTCCGACGAGCAGGTCGAGCGAGGGGAGATCGATGAGCGAGGCCCCGCTTCCGGTCTGCTCGAAGGTGTCCGAGATGGTGCGTTCCTGTTGCACGCCCTTCAGCCCGACCGCGAGCGCGCGGTGCTGCTCGAACGCGAGGCGCAAGGCCTCGCGGGCGAGCGCCTGCTCGAGAAGGAGGTCCCCGAGCGATTGGGGAATCGTGGTCGGGCGGACCATCTTGTTCTTGATGGCATTGCGCACTTCGCCTTCGTCGACCGGGAAGGGAACCCAGCGGAGCACATTCGCGATGCCCGTCTGGGCGAGCACATTCGACACCGAATAGCTCATCCCGAGATTGGCGCTCACCGTGCGATGGAAGCGGCCGCCGAAGATGCTGAAGACATCCGTGGTGGCGCCGCCGATGTCGACGCCGATCACTTGCAGCTTCTCGCTCTCCGCCATCGCGCGCAGGATCGAGCCGACCGCTGCGGGCGTCGGCATGATCGGGACCGGCGACCAGGCCATCAGCTTGCGATAGCCCGGCGCGTGCGCCATCACATGTTCCATGAAGAGATCGTGGATCGCGCCGCGCGCGGGCTGCAGGTTCTCCTGCTCCATCGTAGGGCGGATGTTCTCCGTGATCGTGAGCGCGGTGGTCTTCTCGAGCACCTCGGCGATCCTCTCGCGAACATCGCGATTCCCGGCGTAGATGACCGGCATGCGATAGCCGGCGCCGAAGCGGGCTTGCGGATCGGCGGCCTTGATCAGTTCCGCCAGTTCGACCACCGCCTTCGTTCCTCCGTCGGTTCCGCCCGCGAGCAGGATCATGTCCGGCCGCAGGTCGCGGATGCGGCGGATCTTCTCGTGTGGCGGGCGCTCGTCGTTGGAGGCGATCGTGTCCATCACGATCGCGCCCGCTCCCAGCGCCGCGCGCTCGGCGCTCTCGCCCGTCATGGTGGTCACGATGCCGGTGACCATCATCTGCAGCCCGCCGCCCGCGCTCGAGGTGCTGACATACAAATCGACGCCCTCGCCCCGCTCATTCTGCGGACTGAGGATTTGCTCGCCGTCGAGCAATCGGCGGCCGGCGAGCTCCTCCACTTCACGGATCGCGTTCAGCACGCCGCGAGTCACATCTTCGAAGGGTGCTTCGACGGTGGTGGGCGCTTCGCCGCGCACGACGAGGCGGTACTCGCCGCCGCGAAGCTCGATCAGGATCGCCTTCGTGGTGGTCGAGCCGCAGTCGGTGGCGAGCACCGAGCGGATGGGCCGCGTTTTGAGATCGTCCTCAGGCCGCATCGAGTCCTCTCACGGCCGCCATCATCGCTCTCCCGGCGAACCGCTTCGCCGCCGGCCCCCGGCCTGCCTTTCCCCGCTCGCCTGCTTTGCACGCCTGGCCCGCCGCTCTTCCGCGCGCCGGTCCCGCGCCTCGAGGCGCTCCTCTTCATCGAGCGCTTCGATGCGCCGGATCAGCCGCTCGAGGTTCGCCCGGTCTTCCAACAGCTCGGCGAATCGTTCGTATCCCCGCACGGTGAGGAAGGTCTCGACGAAGGGCTGGAAGAAGACGAGCGCTTGGCTGCCGACGAACGAGAGCGGCTTGGTGGATTCCAGGAAGAAGATCGCCGGCACCGCGAGCCGCATACGCACGACTCTTGCGGCCACCGAGTCGAGCAGCCGCTCGTCCTCTTCCGCCATCGCCGCCGATTCGGGCGGCACCTCGCGGCCCCCCGAGCCTGCGGCGCCTCTCGCCCGCCTCCACAAAGCCACGCTTACGCCTCGTTCCTGTTCAGCCCGCTTTCGGCGAGCGGGTCGACGATGCGTTTTCTTCCAAGCCCGTGATCGCGACTCGCGCCGGGTCGAGCTTCGCTCGCAGGAAGGCGCGAATGTCCTCTTCCGACGGGCTCCTTCCCGGTCGAGGATAGCGCAGACGCACGCTCCTGTACGGCTCGAGCCAATGGCGCCTGGCGAAGGGGCTCAGGGTGACGCCCACACGATCGAACCATGCCCCGCGAATGTCGCTCCAGGAACGCCGCGTGCGCGAGAAGATCTTCTCGACCGCGACCTCGCCGCCCGAAAGGGTGAAGCGGGTGGGCAGAAAGTAGCTCTCCAGGGAGAGCAGCAGCACGAGAAGGGCGAAGAGGCTCCAGTACAGGCCTTCCATCGGGACGCCGGTGACGCCGTCCATCCAGATTCCGGTCAGCGCGCTCACCCCGAGAATGACGAGGCTGACCGCGACGGTCAGCCCCTTTCGCTCCCCGGCGGGGTGCACGCGCCAGGTGAGGACCGGATCAGCCACGCCTCGGTCCGTCTCCCTCCTCCGCAGCCGGCGGGGTCCAGCGCACGCGCAGCTTGCGGGCCGCCTCGGCTTCATCCAACCGCCCCACCCGCGTGCATCCCGGCGCTCCATGGAGCAGGTCCGGGCTCTCGCGCACCTCGACGGCGATCGCCTGCAGCGCCGCGGCGAAGCGGTCCAGCGAATCGCGCGTCTCGGTCTCGGTGGGCTCGATCATGAGCGCATCGGGAACGATCAAGGGGAAAGAGACGGTCGGCGCGTGGAACCCGTAATCGAGGAGGCGCTTGGCGACATCGATGTTGCGCACCCCGTGCTCGCGCGTCCAGGAGCCATTGGAAACGAATTCGTGCATGCATGCTTCGCGCTTCGCGACCGGGAAGGCGCTCTCGACTTTCTTCATGAGGTAGTTCGCATTGACGATCGCCGCGCGGCTGACCGCGGCCAGCCCTTCCGGACCGAGCGAGCGGATGTAGGCATACGCGCGCAGGATCACGCCCACATTCCCGACATACGGATGCACGCGGCCGATCGAGCGCTCGGAGCGCTGCAGCAACCGGTAGCCGCCCTGCTCCTCGATCACGCGCGGCAGCGGCAGGAAGGGCACCAGCGTCTCCTTGACCCCCACCGGGCCCGCTCCCGGCCCGCCTCCTCCGTGCGGCGTGGAGAAGGTCTTGTGCAAGTTCATGTGCACGATGTCGACGCCCATCGCTCCCGGCTGCGCGAGGCCGACGAGCGCGTTCAGGTTCGCGCCGTCCATGTAGACCAGCCCGTCGACGGCGTGGATGCGTGCCGCGATCGCCTCGATGTCCTTCTCGAAGAGGCCGAGCGTGTTGGGATTCGTCACCATGATGCCGGCCGTGTGCGCGTCGATGGCCGCGTCCAGGGCCGCCAGGTCGATCCGCCCATCGGGGCCGGAACGAAGCTCGCGCGGCGTGAAACCGCTCAGGACCACGCTCGCCGGATTCGTGCCGTGGGCCGAATCGGGAATGAGCACCGTGCGCTTGTCGTTGCCTTTCGCGCGATGGTAGGCGCGGAGCAGCTTCATGCCCAGGAACTCGCCCTGGGCCCCCGCCGCGGGGTGCAGGCTCACCGCGTCCATCCCGACGATCGCGGCCAGCGCGCGCTCGGCCAGCCAGAGCATCTCGAGCATGCCCTGCACGCACGCTTCCGGGGCGTCGGGATGCAGGAAGGCCCATTCGGGCTGGCGCGCAAGCTCCTCGTTGATCTTCGGGTTGTACTTCATCGTGCACGAGCCGAGCGGGTAGAGGCTCTTCTCGAGATGATGGTTGAGGGTCGAGAGCATCGTGTAATGGCGCACCGCCTCGAGTTCGCTCACCTCGGGCAGCAGCGGAGGCGCGTCGCGCAGCAGAGCGGCGGGAATCTCGCCTTCCGGGGCCGCGGGCACATCGAGCGCGGGAAAGCGATAGCCGGGCTGTCCCGTCACGCTGCGTTCGAAGATGAGGCCGACCGCGCCTTGAAGATTGCAGGCGGAAGCTTCCGCCCGCGGCTCGCGTGCGTGGAGATCAGCTTCGGGCATGTCCGCTCCCTTTCTTCGCCCCGCTGCCCGGCCGCGGAGCCTTCCCGCGCGCCTCGGAGCCGGCTTCGGAAACCGCCTCGGCGAGCGCGTCCGCGAGTGCATCGATGTCCTCGCGCGTCCGCTTCTCCGTCACGGCGATCAGGAGCTCATTCTCTCGCCCGGGCAGGAAGCGGCTGAGCGGAATGCCGGCGAGAATGCCGTAATGCAGGAAGACGAAATCGACGGCGGCCTCGGCGGGCCGCCCGAGATCGACGACGAATTCGCGGAAGAAAGGCCCCGCGTGCGGAAGCCGCGCTCCCGGAATCGCGCCCACCCGTTCGCGCGCGTAGCGGGCGCGGGCGAGGCATTGCCCCGCCGCCTCGCGCAGGCCGCGCGGCCCCACGAGGGCGAGGTAGATCGTCGCCCGCAGGGCGAGCAGCGCGCTGTTGGTGCAGATGTTCGAGGTCGCCTTCTCGCGCCGGATGTGCTGTTCGCGCGTCTGCAGAGTGAGCGTGTAGCCGCGGCGCCCGCCGGCATCGGCCGCTTCGGCCACGAGACGGCCGGGCAGCCTGCGAATGTGGGCGGTGCGGGTCGCGAAGGTTCCGCCGGTCGGGCCGCCGAACTGCGCCGGGATCCCGAGCGGCTGCAAGTCGCCGACGACCGTGTCCGCCCCCCAGCGCGCCGGAGGCGCGAGCAGGCCGAGCGAGAGCGGGTCGGCGGAGATGACGAGATGCGGACGCGTTCCGGGCGCCTTGCCGAGCGACGCGGGCAGGCGGTCGAGCTGCTCGACGAGCCCGAAGAAATTCGGTTGCTGCACGAGCACCGCCGCCACCGCCGGGCCTTCGGCCAGAGCCTTCTCGAGCGCATCGAAGTCGATGCGGCCCTCGCGTTCGGGAAGAACCTCGAGCCGCGCGCCCGTGCCTTCCAGATATGTCTCGATCACGCCCCGGATGCGCGGGCTCACCACCGCCGGCGCGAGGATGCGCTCGCCGCGCGTCGCCGAGCGGGCGAGCAGGACCGCCTCGGCCGCGGCGGATGCGCCGTCGTACATCGAGGCGTTCGCCACATCCATGCCGGTCAGCTCGCAGATCATGGTCTGGAATTCGAAGATCGCCGCGAGCGTTCCCTGCGCCACTTCCGGCTGATAGGGCGTGTACGCGGTGCTGAATTCCGAGCGCGACACGAGGGCGTCGATCGCGGCGGGAATCACATGATCGTAGATTCCGCCGCCGAGAAAGCTCGGCACGGAGGCATCGTAGTTGCCTCCGCCCAGAACGGCGAAGTGGCGCCGCAGCTCGCATTCCGAGAGCGCCGGCGGCACAGCGAGCGGCCGGCGCAGGCGCAGCCGGTCCGGGATCTGCGCGACGAGCTCGTCGAACGAGCGCACCCCGATCGCCGCCAGCATCGCCTCGCCTTCCGCGGAAGAATGGCCGAGGTAGCTCACGCGCCCTTTCCTCCCAGCTCCCCGAGGAGCACCCGGTACTGCTCCGCCGTCAGCAGTTGATTCACTTCGGCCGCGTTGCCAAGACGCCCGCGCACCATCCAGCCTTCTTCGTACGGCGAGCGATTCACGGCGGCCGGGTCTCCCGCGAGCGCGTCATTGGCCGCGATCACTTCCCCGCTCAAGGGAGAGAAGAGATCGGAGGCCGCCTTCACCGCCTCGACCGTGCCAAAGGGCTCGCCCTGGCGCATCGCGGTGCCCGGTGCAGGCAACTCCACGTACACGATCTCGCTCAGTTGCTCCTGGGCGTAATGCGTGATGCCCACGGTGAACTCGCCGCCCTGGATGCGCACCCACTCGTGGTCCTTGGTGTAGCGCAGGTCGTCCGGAACTTGCATTGCCATGGTCGTCCCCCCGGCCGGTTGCGCCGGCCTCGGCCGGCGACTGGTTTCTCCTCGCCTACCCCTTGCGCGCCGAACCGTGCTTGTAGAAGGGCCTCTCGACGATGCGGGCGGGAATCGTGGTCCCCCGCGCGTCGATCGCGATCTCGCTTCCCACTTCCGCGTGGGCGGGCTGAACGAGCCCCATGCCCATGCCCTTCTCGAGCGAAGGGCAGTAGCCGCCGCTGGTCACCACTCCCGCCTGCTTCCCTCCCGCCAGAATCGGATAGCCGTGACGAGGAAGGCGCTTCGAATCGACTTCGAAGCCGATCAGCGTGCGCTGAACGCCCGCCTCTTTCTGCGCGACGAGAGCCTGCTTTCCCACGAAGTCGGGCTTCTTGAACTTGACCACCCAGCGCAACCCCGTTTCGAGCGGCGTCGTGTCCTCGGAGAGCTCGTTGCCGTAGAGCGCGTAGTTCACTTCCATGCGCAGGCTGTCACGCGCGCCCAGCCCGATCGGCTCGATGCCCGTCTCCTGCCCCCATTCGATCAACTGTTCCCACAGCGGCACGGCCAGCTCGCGCGGGAGGTAGATCTCGAAGCCATCTTCTCCCGTGTAGCCGTTGCGGCTGATCAGCACCGCTCCGCCGCGCCATTCGCAGCGCGTGTGGGTGTAGTAGACGACATCGCGCACCGCGTCGGCGAAGGGCGCGCGCAGGAGCGATTCGGCCTTCGGGCCCTGCAAGGCGATTTGGGCGAGCCGCCCGGTCGCATCTTCCAACTCCACGCCCGCCGGCTTGCGGCTCTCGATCCACTCCCACACCTTGGCCGCGTTGGCCGCGTTCGCCACCATGAGCACTTCGCCGGGAAGGCGGTAGACGGTCACATCGTCGATGATCCCGCCTTGCGGATTGCAGAGGGCGCTGTAGAGCAGCTGGTTCTCCGCCACGCGCGTGAGATCATTGGTGATGAGGTGGTCCACATAGGCAAGCGCCTGAGGGCCGCGAAAGAAGAAGCGGCCCATGTGCGAGACATCGAAGAGCCCGGCGCGGCTGCGCACCGTCAGGTGCTCGTGGATGATCCCCTGCGGAAACTGGACGGGCATTTCCCAGCCCGCGAACGGAACGAGGCGCCCGCCGCTTCGCTGGTGGACTTCAAACAGCGGAGTTCTCTTCAATTCAGGCATGCGTTGATCTCCTTCCCGGTCATTGGCCAAGCGGGAGACCATAGCACCGCGCGCGCGGGAGCGTCAACGCCGGCATGCGAGCGTGCGAGAGCAACGCGGGCGCATGATGCAGGCCATGCGCGGCTTCCGCTCAGAGCGTGCCGGCCAGCGCCCTTCCGGTCCACGACCCGGCGACGCGGCTGACCTCTTCCGGCGTTCCTTGCGCGACGATCCCCCCGCCTTCCACGCCGCCTTCGGGACCGAGATCGATCACCCAGTCGGCGCTGCGGATCACATCCAGCTGGTGCTCGATCACGATCACGGTGTTGCCCGCGTCCACGAGGCGCGCGAGCACGCCGAGGAGGATCCGGATGTCCTCCAGGTGCAGGCCCGTCGTCGGCTCATCGAGGATGTAGAGCGTGCGGCCGGTCGCGACGCGCGACAGCTCGGTCGCGAGCTTCACCCGCTGCGCCTCGCCTCCCGAAAGCGTCGTGGCCGGCTGTCCGAGGTGGAGGTAGCCGAGGCCCACATCCTTCAAGGTGGCGAGCCGTCGATTGAGGCCGGGAATCGCGCCGAAGAAATTCGCCGCTTCGTCGACGGTCATCTCGAGGGCATCGTGGATATTCTTTCCCTTGAAGTGCACTTCGAGCGTCTCGCGATTGTATCGCCGCCCGCCGCACACATCGCAGGTGACATACACATCGGGGAGGAAGTGCATCTCGATCTTGACCGCGCCGTCGCCTTTGCACGCTTCACAGCGCCCGCCCTTCACATTGAACGAGAAGCGGCCGGGACGATAGCCGCGCATGCGCGCCTCGGGCAATTCGGCGTAGAGATTGCGAATGAAGTCGAACGCGCCGGTGTAGGTGGCGGGATTCGATCGCGGAGTGCGGCCGATCGGCGACTGGTCGATGCCGATGACCTTGTCGAGGTGCTCGATGCCGCGGATCTCGCGATGCGCGCCGGGGATGATCGAGGCGCGATGGAGCCGCCGCGCGAGCGCGCGGTGCAGGATGTCCTCGACCAGCGTGCTCTTGCCCGATCCCGACACGCCCGTCACGCACAGGAAGCGGCCGAGGGGAAAGCGGACATCGATGCCTTTCAGGTTGTGCTCGGTCGCGCCCTCGATCTCGAGCCACTTCCCGCTGCCCGCGCGGCGCTCCGCGGGGACGCGGATCTCCGCCCGCCCCTCGAGGTACGCGGCCGTGAAAGACTCGCCGGTCACCCGCAAGCTCTCCGGAGGCCCTTCGGCGACGATCCGCCCGCCTTCCTTTCCGGCCCGCGGCCCGAGATCGACGACATGCTCGGCGGCGCGAACGGTGTCGAGATCGTGCTCGACCACGATCACGGTGTTGCCCAGATCGCGCAGCTCCTTCAGCGCCGCGAGCAGCCGCTGGTTGTCGCGGCAATGCAGCCCGATGCTGGGCTCATCGAGCACATACAGCACGCCGACGAGCTGCGAGCCGATTTGCGTCGCGAGCCGGATGCGCTGCATCTCGCCGCTCGAGAGCGTCCCCGCCGCGCGATCGAGCGTCAGATACCCGAGGCCCACATTGCGCAAGAACTCCAACCGGTCGCGAATCTCCTTTCGAATCTGCTGCGTGATGGCGCGCGCGCGCTCATCGCCCGCGAGGGCGTCGACCGCCGACGCCGCCGCGGTCACGCTGAGCGCCGTCCATTCCTGGATGTGGAAGTCGCCCACCTTGACGGCGAGACTCTCCGGTCGCAGGCGTCCCCCTCCGCACGCGGGGCAGGCGCGCGGGCTCATCAGGCGGCCGATCCACTCGCGCATCTCGCTCGAACGCGTCTCGCGATAGCGGCGCTGCAGATTCGGGATCACCCCTTCGAACGCCACCTGGCCCTCGTAGCGCCCGCGTCTGGTCTGGATGCGGACCGCGACTTCCTCGCCTTCGGTGCCGTGCAGGATGAGCTTGCGCGCTCGGGGAGAGAGACGGTTCCACGGTATCTCGGGGTCGAAGCCGTAGTGCTTGCCCATGTGGCGCACGAGCTGCCTGAACCATCCGGACACGCCGCCGGAGAAGGCGGCCAGCGCGCCGCTGAAGACCGATTCGGCCGGCTGCGTGACGACGAGCTCCGGATCCACTTCGTTCAGAAATCCCAGACCCTGGCAGGTCGGGCAGGCGCCGTAGGGGCTGTTGAAGGAGAAATTTCGCGGATGCAGATCGGGGAAGCTGCGGCCGCACTGCACGCAGGCCGCCCGCTCGCTGAAGGCCTGCTCGCCGCCCGGCCCGCCGCTCACGAGCACGGTGCCGTTGCTGAGGCCCAGCGCCGTCTCGAGCGCTTCGACGAGCCTGCCCCGCTTCTCGGCGCTCACCGTCAGGCGGTCGATCACCGCTTCGATGGTGTGCTTCGCGGTCTTCTTCAACTTGACCGGCTCGTCGAGCGAGACGATCTCGCCGTCGATGCGCGCGCGCACGAAGCCGCCCCGGCGCAAGCGTTCGAGCTCGGCCTGGAACTCCCCTTTGCGTCCCTGCACCAGCGGTGCGAGCACCGTGACGCGATTGCCCGAATAGGCGCTCGCGACGGCGCGCGTGATCTCGTCGATCGTCTGGCGCCCCACCCGAATGTGGCAGTAGGGACAGTGGGGAACGCCGATCCGGGCGAAGAGCACCCGGAGGTAATCGTAGATCTCGGTGACCGTCGCGACCGTCGAGCGCGGATTGCTGCCGGCCACGCGTTGATCGATGGCGATCGCGGGGCTCAAGCCCTGGATGTGATCGACATCGGGCTTGCGAAGCTGGCCGAGGAACTGGCGGGCGTAGGCCGAGAGGCTCTCGACATATCGGCGCTGCCCTTCGGCGTACAGCGTGTCGAAGGCGAGAGAGCTCTTGCCCGATCCGGAGACGCCGGTGATGACGATCAGCGCGCCGCGCGGCAGGCGGACGCTCAGGTTCTGGAGATTGTGCTCGCGGGCGCCTTCGACCACGATCCAGCCGGTGTCGCCGCCGGTCGAAAGGTCAGGCGAGTCGTTCCGCGATGGACTTCTTTTCTTTCTCGGACTCATAGGCGGGCGAGAATAGCACAAGGACAGCTTCCTCGCCCGTCCCAGGCGCGCGGCGCGACGGGCCTCCTTCGGGCCGCGCGGGCGCTCACTCCCCCAGGGCGCGCTGGAAGCGCGCGTGCGAGAGGAGCAGCGCGATCTCGGCCTGGATGCTCGCCACTTCCGCGCGGCGCAGCTTCAAGCGCGCATCGTCCCAGTCCAGCAGCGTGCCCGCTCCGCTTTCGTAGAGCGCCTGCTGCAAGCGCAGGTTTTCCGCCGCCAGGGTGACCCCGGTGTGCGCCGCGTTCACGCTCTCGCGGGCGTCGCGAATCGCCAGGCTCAGGTTGCGCACTTCGAGGGTCACTTCCTTCTCGAGCCGTTCCAGGGTCTCCCGGCTCTCGAGCTCGAACCCCTTGGCGCGCTCGATCTCGCCTTCCGTCTGCAGGCCGTTGAACAGCGTGAGCGTGGCGGCGATGGCGACCGACCAATCCTCGCTGGTGTAGTCGTACGGCGAGGTGTACCACGCTCCCGAAAACGGATCGCGCTGCTTCTGGTCGCCGTCCCGCTTGGTCTTGTCCCAGGTCGCCTGCGCGCCCAGGGTGGGAAGCCGCAACCAGCGCGCGGCGGATTGCCCGAGCTCCGCGGAGCGCAGCCGCGCGCGGGCGGCGGCCACATCGGGCCGCCGGGCGAGCGCCTGCCCCACCCACGCGTCGACATTCCCCTCGGGATCGCGCTCGGGCACCACCAGAGCCGAGTCCACTTCGAACTCGGCGCGGGGGTCGATGCCCATCACGATGGCGAGGCTGCCGTGCTGCGCCGAAACGGCGTTTCGCCGTTGAATCGAGATGAGCTCGGCGTCGGCCAGGCTCACCTGCGCCTGGAGCACGTCGGTGCGCGCCACCGACCCGAGGCGAAAGAGCGTCTCCGCCCGGCGAAGCTGCTCCCGTGCCACCGAGACGGCGCGCTCCTCGACTTCCGCGAGCTTGATGCTCGCCACGCTCGCGTAGAACTGCTCGCGCGCGGAAACCTCGATCGCGCTGCGGGCGTCGTTCAGGTCCTGGGAAGCGGCCGCGTAGGCCTGCTTCTGGGCGCTGATCGATCGCCAGGCGGGGACATTGATGAGCGAACTGCGAAGCGTCACTCCTCCCCACAAGGTCGATCCCTCGTCGGTCAGGAGCCCGGCAACCGCCTGGCGCCCTTGCTGCCATCCTCCATCCGCAGTGATGCTCGGAAGCAGCCCGTTGTACGAAGACCAGTAACTTCCGCGCGCCGCATTCTCCCGCCCGATCGCCTGCCCCAGGAGGTCGCTGTTCTCGAGCGCGATCTCGACCGCCCGCTCGACGCGCAACGGGCCGTCCAGAGCCAACGGCTGCCCGGCCGGTTGAGCTCCGGCCAGGGCCGTCCCGACGGTGAATAGAAATACGATCAGTCCGGCGACCCGCCCGGTCCGCATGCACACTCCTGCGCGCCCCATGCCGTCCTCCCCTTCTTGCGTGGCGGCCAAAAGCAAACAGCGAAGGTACGAAAGCCCCGGCCGTCTGTTCCCGATGCCGGCCGATCCCGGATGGCGACTCCTTCGAGCCGGGCTGCGCGGTTCCGGCGCCTGGCGCCCGCGCGGCCACGCCAGGCGCCGCAAGGCTCGTCCGCGCTATCTCGCGCTCGGGCCCGCGCCTCGGCCCGTCAGGGCCTCCTCGCTCAGAAAGTCCATCAGTTCGACGGCCGATTCCTCCATCTCCAGCACGAACCCATCGACTTTCGACAGGAAGTACCGGTGGGCGATCTGCGCGGGAATGGAGATCAGAAATCCCGTCAGGGTCGTGATCAGCGCCTCGGAAACGCCTGTGGCGACGAGGCGGGGCACAACGAAACCGGCCGCGGAAATCGCGTCGAAGGCCCGGATCATACCGGAGACGGTGCCGAGAAAGCCGAGCATCATGGCGATGTGAGTGATGGAGCCGAGCGCCGCCAGATGGCGTTCGAGAAAGGCCGCTTCAATGGCGCCGGCGCTCTCGATCGCCTTCTCCATCGAGACCGGGCCCAGATGCGCCTTCGACAGCCCGGCATGCAGGATCGCCGCCACCGGCCCACGGGTATGGATGCAGGTCTCCTTCGCGCGCTCGATGCCGCCGCCGCGCAGATCGGCGATGATCCGCGCCATGAGCCGCCGGGTGTCCACTTTCTGGCGGCGATAGGTCAGGAAGCGTTCGACGATCACGACGATCGTGACGAGCGCGCAAATGAGGAGCGGCCACATGAAGAGGCCGCCTCGCAGAAAGAAGGCGATGGGGCTTTCGCTTGCGATCGAAGGGGTCGCGCCGGCGCCTTCGCTCGGAGAGGAAGAAGCCGCGGCGCAGGCGACCGCGAAGAGAGCGGTTGCGGAGAGGGTGCCGAACCTGGCGGAACGCGCGGGAAGCGAAAGCAGCCGGCCCTGATCGCGCCGGTCGCACCCGCCCGCGCGCGCCGAGCTCGATCCGGTCCCGGCCGGCCCGCCGCCCCTTGCTTTCATCGGCCCTCTCTTCCCTTGAGGATCTGCCTGATCGCGCCGGCGAGATCAGGCGCCTCCTGGCTCCCCGCCGGCATCTCGGCCCGTCGCTCCCTCGCCTGCCTCTCGCCGTAGCCGGTGTGGACGAGAATCGTGCGACACCCGGCTCGCGCGCCCGCCTGAAGGTCTTCGATCGTATCTCCAACGAGAAAGGATCGACCCAGATCGAGATTCAAGCAACAAGCCGCCTGGAGCAACAATCCCGGCTCGGGTTTCCGGCAACGGCATGGCCCCGTGAAATCCGGATGGTGAGGGCAGAAGAAGAAGCGGTCAATGAGTGCCCCTTCGATGGCGAGCAGCTCCGCCACTCTCTCGTGCACGCGGGCGGCATCGGCGAGCCCATAGAATCCACGCGCGATGCCCGACTGATTGGAGACCACCACGAGCGCGAACCCGGCGCTGCGAGCCGATCGCAAGGCCTCTCCCGTTCCGGGCACCAGCTTCACGCCGTCCGGATCGCTCAGGTACTCGACCGGTTCGAGCAGCGTGCCGTCGCGATCGACAAAGATCGCCGGCCTTCGGCCGGACTTTCCCAGGCCCGCCTCCTCCGGCCGCCCGTCCGCCCGCACAGAATGGCTCGCCCGGATGACGCCATCCGCATCGCCGCGCGCGCAACTCGAGCAGAAAAGCGCGCCACCGGCCGGAGAGAGCGGCCCCGGACTCCCGGCGGGGACCTGCGCTTCCCCAGCCTCGCCGGCCATGCCCTGCCATGCGGAAATCGAGAGGATGGCGTCTCCCACCCGTTCGGGCAGGCGGACGATCGTGCTCATTGCCCCTCGCCGAGCGCTTCGAGCGCCGCTTCGATCCGCTCGCGCTGCTCGCCGTCGGGACCGAGTCCGAGCGCCTCCCGCAAGACCGCCCGGGCAGCCGGCTGCCTTCCGGAATTACCCAGCGCCACGCCGAGCAGGTACGCCGCCCGCGCCGAGCGGGGCCACAGTTCGCGCAAGTCGGTCAAGGTCCGCACGGCGCGGTCCCAGTACTGCATCTGAACGAGAACGAGAGCCAAATTGTACATGAGCTCCGGCGAATCAGGGTACTTGCGACTGCCTTCTTCGAAAATGCGCCCCGCCTCCAGCGGCCTCTTCAACCCGAGGTAGCCGTTTCCGAGATTCAGGTAGATCCCCTGGTCCTGGTATCCCGTGGCGAGGGCCGCCGCGAGCAGATCGGTTCCACCCGAGGTTCGCCCGGCTTGCACGAGCGCTCCGCCGAGGCGGGCGAGGAAATCGCCCGGCAGTCCCCCGGCCGGACCCGCCGAGATGCGCGCCCGCCAGTCAGGCCCCAAGTCTTCCCCGGCGCCCGGCCGCCGTAATATGAGGCGCACGCGGCTCCCGGGCCGCTCGCCGAAGACCGGCTGCCCCTCGGCCTCCTTCGCCAGGGACGAATAGAAGGCGATGGCTTCGGGGACATCTTCGGAACTCTTCAGAAAACGGTTGATCGTTCGCTCGCTGATCGCAATGGCGTCGAAACTTGCGTACCAGCCGGTCCAGTAGGCGCCCCGCTGCGTCGCGGGATTCACGCGATGGAAGGGAATCGACATCCAGATCAGCCTGCTTTGGGCCGGTCGCAGCAGCGAGAGGTCATGAGCGACGAGCGCGCCTTGCTCGAGATGGGTTTCCAGGTATTGCCACGCCGCTTGGAGAGTATCGTCGCGATCCGTCGCGTGTCCGTATTTCGCGGCCGCGACCCACGCGAGAGGCACGACCATCAAAGCCGCGAGCAGCCAGGCCGGCGCCCGCGCGAAAGCTCCGCCCGGCGCGCGCCGCTCTGCGATCTTCCTGGCGATCGTCCGCCAGGCTTCGCCCGCCTCGCCGGCCGCCCACGGAAGCAGGATGAGCAGAGGGGCGGTGGAAGAAAAGGCGGATGGCAGGCTGAGAAGCAGGAGGCAGACGAAAGCGAGCGGGGCCCAATCGCCCGCCCGGAACCGGCGCGGCCACCCGGCCGCCCGCGCCAATAGCAGGAGGAGGGCCGGAATGTGCAGCCAGCCGAGCAGCGAAGACCAGCCGGGCGCGATCCCGAACGGGGTGTGCGTTCCCCCGAAGCCTTCCAGCCGGGCGCTCCAGACCATTTCATGCCACCATGCCATCGGATGCAGCACGGCTGTCGGTTGAAAGAGCGCAGTCAAGCCGATCCCGAGGATCAGCATGCCGAGAGTCCGCCGGACCGCCTGGCTTCCCTTCAGAAAGCCGCCGCTCAAAGCGAGCGGAAGCGCGATCCAGGACCAGGGGCTCCAGCCCGCCGACCACCCGAAACCGATGGCGCCCGCCACGACGCCGAGCCGGTTCCTGGAAGCGGCGAGGAAGACCAGGGCCGGGACGAGTCCGGGATCCGCGTCCAGCACCGCGCGAACGAAGACCGGGGAAGCGCACAGCAGAAGCGCGGCGACCGTCCCGGACGACAAGCCGTTTCCGGCGGGCCCTGCCGTCGCGCCGGCCGCGTCCGAACCCCCGGCCGGACGACGCCATGTGTCTCCGGAAGCCTGAAGCAAGCGAACCGAAGCGAGGGCGGCGGCGAGCGCGAGCAGTTGCAGGACGCGCAGCACGACGACAGGCGCGAGCCCCAGGCGGACGGCGAGGAAGGCGAGCGGAATCCGGGGATCCGCCCAGGCGGCCGAAGAGCCGAGCGCCCGCAGCCCCTCTTGCGAGAAACGGCGGGAGATCTCCTCGGCCTGGGTCAACCAGTCGAAGGGGCCGGTGCCATGACCGTTACGCAGAGCCAAACCGGCGAAGAGAAGCAGGAGCAGCGCGGGAATCCACGAGAGGCGCGGCCTGATCCACGGGGGGAATGCGCCGCCGCGCACCGTTCGGTTCGTTCGGCTCGTTCCGGCGGCAGAGGCTCGTTCGGCCGGGACTTGCTCGAGGGGCGAAGCCACCTAGAATTCCCACCCCATCGAGAATTCCCCTTTCGCCTTCCCCACCCAGTCGGAGAGATCGGTTCGCCGCGCGAGGTCCCAGCGCAGGACGGCGAAGCCGACATTCAGCGAGACGCCGAACCCTACCGACGCGTGAAGATCATCTAACCGGAAGCTTCCCTCTCCCCTGCCCGACTGCACCGCCCGAAAGTCCTCGATGTCGTCCCAAGCGCCCCCGACATCGAAGAAGAGATTGCCGCGGATCCCGCCGATGCCGATCCGCAGCGGCCAGGCGAGCACGAACGCGTCGATGAAGGGAAAACGGAATTCCAGGTTGCTGAAAGCGATCTGGCTCCCGTAGAGCGGATAGTCCTGATATCCGCGCAAGGAATAAGGCCCGCCGAAGGCGATGCGCTGGCGGTCGCGTCCCCATTCCCCCGCCGCGACGAGCCGCCAGGCGACCGCGTAGCGCTTGCGGATGTTGTGATACAGCCGGTAGTCGCAATCGAAGCTTCCCGCCTTGCGCTCGCCGAAGAAGAACCCCGCGCCGAGCCTCATCCTTCTTCCGCTGAGCGGCCCGGTCGGGCCGAAGAGCGCGGTGTCGTGAATCAACGCCGCGCCCGGCGCCACATAGGTCTCGTCCACATGGTCGTCTTCCCATCCGCAGCGCCAGAAGTCCTCTTGCGACAACTCTTCGCACATCCAATCGAAGCGCTTCTCTTGAATGGCGTCGAGCGAGAGCTCGATGCGCCGGAAACGGGACAGCGGATAGAAGGCGGCGAACCCGGCGCCGCGGATGAGGCGCTTCTGGTAGATGTCGGGGTACCCGGGCACGGTCCCGTACCCGTACCCCGTCTGGTACTGGTACAACGAGAAGAGCAAGGCCGGGCGACGGTGCTGATTCATGTAGCCGAGATAATAGTCGCCCTCATCAAAGGAACCGCTCACATCGGCTCCGACGAAGAGCGAACGGTCGCCGAGCATGTCGGAGAAGACCAGCAAGGTCTGGGCGACCGCCCCGTAGCCGCTCGCGTACAAACCGCCGGCCTGGGCGTAGTCGATGCTCAACCGCGGGTCGTAGTTCTTCTCCACGATGTGCAGCGTGTCGGGCATCGAATCCGTGCGCGCATACACCTGCGAGAGAACCATGCGCTCGCGCGTTCGATCTTCCTGAGGAGGGGGGATTCTGGCGATGTCCATTCCCCGGCCGGGAAGCACGCCTCCGCGCAGATCCGAATCCCCGAAGACGCCCCAGGGATCGGGAGCGGGAGCGAGGCTGTCGCGCGGCGCGGCAATCTCAGGCGCGCTCGCAAGCATGGCCGCCGGATCTCCGCCGGCATCTTCTGCCGAATCGAGCCGGATGCCGGAAGAGTCCGCCTGGGCGCTGTCGCCCTCCGCTGCCGTCATGCCGCTCTCCGCTTCCGCGATGACGCCATCGTCAGCGCGCACGGCAATCGTCTCCGGCCCCGCCGGCGACCAGGGCCGCTTTCCCGCGATGGCGACCAGCGGATCCTGCAGTTGGTAGAGGTCCCAGCCGCCCCGCTCGTAGACGCTGAAGACCACCCGCCGGCCGTCCCGCGAGAGCGATGCCGCGGCGGCCGTCGGCGTGATCCCCGCGACGCCGGTGAGCGCGTCGGTCAGCGCGAAATCCTCGCCGTTCTCGAGATCGCGCACGAAGAGATTGGGAATGCCCGTCCGGTCGGTGACGAACAGGAGGTGCCGCCCATCCGGGAACCATTGCGGGTTCAGGCTCTTGCCCGGCATGCCGTCGAGCACGCTGACCGAGCCGGTCGCAAGCTCGAGGATCGCGATGCGCCAGGGCGAGTCCTCTGTCTGTGTCGAGAGCGAACCGAACTGCCGGTCGGTGACGAAGGCGATCCGGCTTCCATCCGGCGACCACGCAGGCTGGAAGACGGCCCATTCTCCGCTGGTGAGACGAACGAGCGAATCTCCGCTGGCGGCGAGACACGAATAGAGCGCGCTGCGGCCGTCATTCAAACCGACGAAGGCGATCCGTTGGCCGTCGGGAGACCAGGTGGGCGATAGCATCTCCTCGAAGCCGAAGCTGTAGCTGTGCTGCGTCTCGCGCTTGCGCACATCGTACACGAGCAGGCGGTCGTGCCCGCCCGTGAGGGCGATCAGCGCCGCCCGGTCGCCGCCGGGGCTCCACTCGAGGGTCGTGCGGTAGTAACGCAGCGATTCGAAGGTCTCGCGGCGCTCACCTCCGATCAGGCGGCGCTTGTGCGTTCCATCGACCGCCGAGGCGAGGTAGAGGTCCGCATACGGCGTGTCGTCGGAAAAATACAGCAGCTCGCTTCCATTCGGAGAGAGCCCCGGAGTGACGGAGAAATTCGCGAGCGAGCGGGTGTGGTCCGTCAGCCGCCGCGCGCGGTCCTTCAGTCCCTCGCGACGCGAAATCTCGGGCAGATAGCGTTTGCGCAGCGCCTCGTGCCAATCGGACGAGAGCTGTTCGAGGGTGACCCCGAGCACTTCCGATGTGCCGCGCTCGACGCTCCTGCGATGCGCCATCCCGCGCAGCCACGGGCCGAGCATCTCGTCGCCGAATTGCTCGGCCACATACGCGACGATCGATTGGCCGAACCGATAGACGCGCAGATCGCCGATCCACGAGAGCTCCGCCAGGGTCGGCATGTCTCCCTCGAGCGCCGCATCGCGCAGCCACACTTCCGTGTGCGTGTCCACTCCGGGGACGCTCAAGTACTCCGACAGTCCTTCCATCACCCACAGGGGAGGAGTCCATTGCAGCGGATCGGCCGTCCGCCGTCCCGCGCTGCCGGCGATCACATCGAGTTGAAAGGCGTGGGTCAATTCATGCGTCAGCACGTGGTCGAACTCCGCCATCGAGCCGGTCGCCGGGACGAGCACCCGCCGCTTGAGAAGCTCGGTCACTCCTCCGGTGCCCTCGCCGATCGCGCCGGAGATCGCGCGCGTCTCGCGAAACTCGCTCTGCGAGCCGTAGAGGATGATCGGAATGCGCGCGGACGTTTGATGCCCGTAGATCTGCTCGAGGCGCGCATACGCGCGTTCCGCGTAGCGGATCGCCGTCTCGGCGAGTTCGCGCTCCTCGGGATAAAAGTAGAGCTCGAAGTGGGCGCTCTCCATCTGACGCCACTCGCGCGGCGGGCCGGGGACCTTGTTCTGGCCGAAGTACTGCGCGGAGGCGGTAGATGCGTACGCCAGGAGGGCGAGGACGACGAGAAGGAGGGCGAGCGCGCAGCGGCGCAAGAAGGCGAAACGGGACGCCTCGAAGCGCCCCGTCTGGCCACCGTACGCCCGGCGCGATTCGAACGCGCGACCTTCTGCTCCGGAGGCAGACGCTCTATCCAGCTGAGCTACGGGCGCTCTGTCGCCGACGATTCTCGACAACCGCTAACTCCTATCAGATTCGCTTCCGGCCGACAACGGAAAACCCGGCCGAAGCATCGTGGCCGCGTGGCGCAGCGCCGCCTGATTTCCCGGATCGCCTCCCAGCATACGCGCGATTTCGGCCACCCGCGCGCTTTCCTCCAGGAACCGCACGGACACGCTCGTTGCTCCACGCGCCGTCCGCTTTTCGACGCCGAAGTGCCGCTGGGCGGCGCAGGCGATGATGGGCAGGTGCGTGACGAGCAGGACTTGCCGGTGCTGGGCGACCCCCGCCAGGCGGGCGGCCACGGAGCGAGCGGCCGCGCCTCCCAGTCCGGCGTCGATCTCGTCGAATACGGCGAGCCGCCCATGGCCGCGTTTCCCGAGAACGACGCGCAAGGCGAGGGCGAGCCGGGCCATCTCTCCCCCGCTCGCGATCATCCCCATGGGGCGGAATCCCTGGCCGGGATTGGTTTCCACTTCGAAGGCGACGCTTTCCGCGCCCGCGGGACCGAAGGAAACGGGGCCCTCCTCGTTCGAGGACCTGGCAGGCGGAAAGACGACCTTCATGCCGCAGTCGGCCATCCCGATGTCCGCCAGTTCTCGGGCGACGGCGCGGGCGAGCGCCGGGCCGGCGCGCAGGCGGGCCGCCGTGAGCTCCCCGGCGAGGCGCCCCGCCTCAGCCCTGTGGGCCTCGAGAGCGTCCGTCAAGGTCCGCTCCGTGTCGCGGCCCGCGGCGAGCTCTTCCAGGCGCGATTTCATCTGCGCGCCCAGGGCGTGGACTTCCGCCAGCGGCTTGCGGTGCTTGCGCTCGAGATCGCTGAGGGCCCGGATGCGCTCCTCGAGCGCTTCGGGCCGCTCCCCGGCCGCGTTTGCTTCACGCCGCAATTCGCGCACGCGGCGGGCCAGGTTGCGAGCGCGCTCGACGAGCTCGCGCACCTCTTCGCGAAACGCCCGCCACGCTTCCCCCGCGCCGCCGTCGACGCCGGACAGACGATGGTCGAGCTCTTCGAGCGCGGCGAGCACCGCGCCGTGCCGTGACACGAGGAGTTCCTCCGCGAGCGCGGCCGTCTCCACCAATCGCTCCGCGCGCCGCGACAACTGCGCCCGTTCGCGCAGCGTCTCCAACTCATCGGGCTCGAAGGCCAGGCGCTCGATCTCTTCCACTTGATAGCGGAGCCAGTCCTCTTCGCGCGCGAGTGTGGCGATGCGTTCCCGATGCGCGGCCAGGCGTTGCTGCGCCGTATCCCATTCGCGGTAGGCGGAGCGAAACGCGGCCCGCAGCGGCCCGTTTCCGGCGAAGAGATCGAGCAGATCGCGCTGCGCCTCCGGCTTTCGGAAGCGCTCTTCCTCGCGTTGGCCGTGGAACTCGATCAGTTCATCGCCCAGGCGGACGAGCGTGCGCAGCAACGCGGGCGAGCCGTTCACGAACGCACGCGACGGGCCGGAGCAGCGTACTTCCCGCACCACGACGAGGCGCTCTTGGTCCACCGGAAGGCCGAGATCGTGCACCGTGCGCAGCACGCGCGCGCTGGGCCGGAACTCCGCTTCGACGCGCAGGGCGGGCGCTCCGGGGCGAATCCAGTCGGGGTCGGCCCGCCGGCCGAAGAGCAGGGCGAGACCGCGAAGCAGGATCGACTTGCCCGTTCCCGTTTCGCCGGTGAGCACATTCAGCCCGGGAGCGAACTCCAAGCGCGCCTCGCGCACGAGCAGGAAGTCGCCGATGTGAAGGCTCGTCAGCATGCGTCCGTCTCGCGCGAAGCCATGTCAGGCGCCCCAGCTGAGTTTCTCCCGCAGCACGTCGTAGAAGGAGCGTTTGCGAAGCTGCACGAAGCAGGAGTTCTTCTCCGCCCGCCCCACGAGCACCGCCTCTCCCGGATGGATCTCGAGCGACACCTGGCCGTCGACGATGAGGTGCGCCTCGACGCCGAGCGTCTCGGGCGTCACGCGCACCTTCTCGTAGGCCGGAAAGACGACCGGGCGGAGGGTGAGCTTATGCGCCGCGATCGGGGTCGCGATCAGCGTGTCCAGCAGCGGCTGCACGATCGGACCGCCCGCGGAGAGCGAATACGCGGTCGATCCCGTGGGGGTCGCGATCACGAGTCCGTCGGCGCGGAACCGGCCCACCGTCGTGCCGCCGATCGACATGGTGAGGTCCAGCAGCCGGTGCCCCGATTCTCGAACGACCGCGTCGTTCAAGCCGAAGAAGGTCGCCCGCGGCCGGTCGTTGCGCCCGAGAATGGAGATCTTGAGCATCATGCGACGCTCGATCGAATAGTCGCCGCGCAGGGTCTGCTCGAGCGCGGGGAAGAGATCGCGCACATGGACATCGGTGAGGAACCCGAGCCCTCCGAAATTCACACCGAGCACCGGCACTTCGTGGGGAAAGAGCATCCGCGCCGCCCCCAGGAGGGTGCCGTCTCCTCCCAGGACCACGAGCAGATGGATGCGCTCGGGCAGCTTCTGTTGCGATGCCCGCTGGACACCTTCGGGAAGGCGCCCTTCCACCTCCTCGCTCACGAACACATCGCAGCCTTCGCCGATGAGCCAGGGGACCAGCTTGTCGAAGACGGCGCGCGAGCCGCGCTTGCTGAAGTTGGGGTGAATCCCGACCGCCCGGATCATTCGTCGCGCCATGGCTACTCTCCGCCGTTCTCCGCGGTCCACTTTTCGGGCGCCAACCGTCCGTCGGCGAGAAGCACCTGCATCTCCGCTTCCGCCGCGGCCAACCGCTCGACGCACCAGCCGTGCAAACCCTTCGCCTCTCGATAGAGATTGAGCGAAGTCTGAAGGTCCAGCTTGCCTTCCTCGAGCGTGCGCGCGATTTCCTCCAGGCGGGAAAGCGCCGCTTCGATTCCCGAAGGTTCGCCCTGCTGATGCTGCATCAAGTCGTCGAGCCGCCCCTGCTCGCTGCCGTCCGTCATTTCTGGAGCCTCCTTGACTCGCTCGCATTCATACGCGCGCACGCACGGGCGCTTTCGTCAACGGCTGCCCGCCCTCATTCCGCCGAATGCTCTTCCCGCTCTTCCGCGGCGTCGTCCGCGCAGGGCGCCTTACGCCCCAGGAGCGCGTCGATCGACGCCCCGTCCTCCTCTTCCTCCACCCGGCAGCGCAGCACCCCTTCGCGCAGCACGAGCCGCACGCACGCCCCTTGCGAAAGGCTGCCGGCCCGCGTGACCAGATCCCCCCCTTCGTCGAAGGCGATCGCAAATCCGCGCTCCAGCACCGCGGCGGGATGGAGCGCCTCGATGCGCGCGATCACGCCGGCGAGGCGGGCCCGCTCCGTGCGCTCGAGGTTCAACGCGCTCTGCCTGGCCCGGGCCATCAGTTCATCCGCGCGTTGCGCGAGTTGGCGAATCCTGTCGAGCGGGTTCTGCAAGGCGCGCCCGCGCGCGATGCCCTCCAGGCGCAAGCGCGCTTCATGCATCTTGCGGCCGACGGCGCGAGTGCAGCGCGAGAGATTGGAGCGGGCGACTCCCAGCACTTCCCGCGCCTCGGGCACGGCGAGCTCCGCGGCGGCGGAAGGTGTCGGGGCGCGCAGATCGGCGGCGAAATCGGCGAGGGTGAAATCGATCTCGTGCCCGACGGCCGAGATGACCGGCGTCGGGGAGGCGGCGATCGCCCGCACGACGATCTCTTCGTTGAAGGCCCACAGATCGTCCGAAGATCCGCCCCCGCGTCCGACGATCAGTAGATCGATGTCGGTGCGGCGCGCGAGGGCCTCGATGCCGGCGACGATATCCGCGGGGGCATCGACGCCTTGAACCACGGTCGGCCGCAGGATGATGCGAATCGGCGGCCAGCGCCGGGTGAGCACGCGCTGCAAATCCCGAATGGCCGCGCCCGTCGGCGAAGTCACGATACCGATCGTGCGCGGCATCGCGGGGAGCTTGCGCTTGCGCGCCGCGTCGAAGAGGCCTTCGCCTTGCAGGCGTTCCTTCAATGCGAGCAGCGCCGCCTGGCGGCGCCCCTCACCCACCGGATCCAGCCGCTCGACGATCAGCTGATACTGGCCGCTTCGCTCGTAGACGGTCACGCGCCCGAAGAGCATGCATTGCATGCCGTCCTTGGGCCGGAAGCGAAGCCGCGAGTTCGCGCCCCGAAACATCACGCAGCGCAGCTGCGCCTCGGGGTCCTTCAGGCTGAAATAGAAGTGCCCGGAACTGTGGGCGACGAAATTGGAGATCTCGCCTTCCACCCAGAGGGGGCCGATGCCTTGCTCGATGCACGATTTGATGAGCGTCGTGGCCGCCTTGACGCTCAAGCACACGGGGCCTTCCTCTTCCGCGAACGCCTGGGAATGGTTCTGAAGGCTCATGCAAGGCCCGCCGCTTCGCGCGCGGCTTCCGCGGCGCGGACGGTGTTCTCCAGCAGGCAGGCGACCGTCATCGGCCCGATCCCGCCGGGAACGGGCGTGATCGCAGACGCCTTCGGCTCCACCGCATCGAAATCGACATCACCGCACAGCCGGCTCTTGCCCGGCCGGGTGGGATCGGGCTCGCTGTGGATCCCGACATCGATCACCACCGCTCCATCGCCCACCATCTCCGCGCCGACCCAGCGCTTCCGGCCGATCGCCGCGACCAGGATCTCGCCTTCGCGCGCGATCTCGGCGATTCCCCGGCTGCGCGAATGGCACATGGTCACCGTGGCGTCCCCGGCGTCGCCCTTCTGCGAGAGCAGATTCGCGAGCGGACGGCCCACGATGCGGCTCCGCCCGAGAATCACGACCCGTCGTCCCGAAAGGGGAATTCCATAGTGCTGCAGCAGACGAAGGACGCCGAGAGGGGTCGCCGCGACGAAGCCGGGCAGCCCGAGGCACAGACGGCCCGCGTTGACGGGATGGAACCCATCCACATCCTTGTCGGGATGGATGCGAGCGAGCAGCTCCTCTTCCGGCAACTGCGCCGGCATGGGGAGCTGGAGCAGGATGCCGTGCACGCGGGAATCGTCGTTCAAGCGAACGATCTCTTCCTCCACGCGCGTGCGCGGAGCATCGGAGGGGAAGACGACCGTGCGCGAGGCGATGCCGAGCTCGCGGGAGGCCTTCTCCTTGCCGCGAACATAGGTGACAGAGGCGGGATCCTCTCCCACGCGGAGAAGCACGAGCCCGGGGACCACGCCCCGCGCGGCAAGCGCCTCGACGCGGGAACGAAGCCGCGCCCGCAGCGCCTCCGCGGCGGCGCGCCCATCCAGGATCTTCGCCACGCTCACCTCCCGCCGGCAGTGACGGGTGGACCGTCGACGCCTCCGCCGACGCCGCTCAGCGCAACCGTCGGCGGCCTCCCCCGTCGGCGCTCAGCGCGCGTATTCGATCGCGCGCGTCTCCCGGATGACGACGACCTTGATCTGCCCCGGGTACTGAAGCTCCTTCTCGATCTTGCGCGCGATCTCCGCGGCGAGATCGGCCGCCTGCTGGTCGTCCAGCTCCTTGTTCTGGACCATGATCCGGATCTCGCGCCCCGCCTGGATGGCGAAGCACTTCTCTACCCCGGTGAAAGACTCGGCCAGGGTTTCCAGCCGCTCCAGCCTCTTGATGTAATTTTCGAGCGTCTCGCGCCGGGCGCCCGGCCGCGCGCTGGAAATGGCATCTCCCGCCTTGACCAGCGAGGCGTAGACGCTGTCGCTGTCGATTTCGCCGTGGTGCGCGCCGATCGCCAGCGTGATCTCTTCCTTTTCCTGGCAGCGCCGCACGAGATCCATTCCGATCATCGCGTGCGGGCCTTCCACATTGTGGTCGATCGCCTTGCCGATGTCGTGCAACAGCCCGGCGCGGCGCGCCAGGATCTCGTCCAGGCCGAGCTCGGCCGCCATCATCCCCGCCAGACGGGCGACTTCGACGGAATGCTTGAGCACGCTCTGGCCGAAGCTGGTCCGGTGGCGAAGCGCGCCCAGGTTGCGGATGAGCTCCGGATGAAGCCCGTGCACGCCGAGATCGAGGGAAACGCGCTCGCCCGTCTCCTGGAGCTCGCGTTCCACATCCTTGCCGACCTTCTCGACGACTTCTTCAATCCGCCCGGGATGGATGCGGCCGTCCCGGATGAGCGTCTCCATCGCCAGCCGGGCCACTTCCCGGCGTACGGGATCGTACCCCGAGAGCAGGATCGCTTCGGGGGTGTCGTCGATGATCACATCGACGCCGGTGGCGGTCTCGAACGCGCGGATGTTCCGCCCCTCGCGACCGATGATGCGTCCCTTCATCTCCTCGTTGGGAAGAGCGACGACGGTGACCGTGGATTCGGCCGACTGCTCGCCCGCCATCCGCTGGATGGCGATCGTGATGATCCGGCGCGCCTCCCGTTCCGCGCTGCGCTCCGCCTCCTCCCGGATTCGCCGGGCGAGAAGAGCGGCTTCCCCGCGCGCCTCGTCCTCCATGTGCTTCAAGAGGTGCTCGCGGGCTGCAGCCGCCGTCAGGCCGGCGATCTGCTCCAGCCGCCGGATCTCCTCGGCCGCCAGCCTGTCCACCTCCGCACGCTTCTTGCCGAGCTCGTCGCGCTGGCGCTCGAGGCCCTCGTTCAGCTTGCGCAGCTCTGTTTCACGCTGATCCATCTGATCGCTGCGCCGCTGCACCTGGCTGTCGCGCTCATCGAGGTGCTGCTCCCGGCGGTCGAGCTCCTGGCGGACAGCCCACATTTCCTGATCGAATTTCCCCTTGGCGCGAATCCACTCCTCCCGCGCCTCCACCGCCGCGGACTTGCGGGCGAGATCCGATTCCTTGCGCGCCTCTTCGAGAATCCTGTTGGCCTGCGACTCCGCATCCGCCAGACGGGCGCGCCCGATCCGGCGGTGGATCCACATGCCGATCCAAAGGCCCAGCAGCGCCGCAAGCGCCGCGATCAACCCGGTAATCAGTGGAGACACGAGCGCCATCCTTCCTGCGATCTATGTGCATCGTGTGACGGCGGGAAAGCGGAACGCAAAAAAAGACCTCCCCGCCTCGGCCGTGTGAAGCGGACATTCGAACCGAGTCCGTCCAAGTGGGCTCCTTCCCCGGCCGCTTCGGGCGCCCCACAGGGTTCCCCTATCGGCCGTTCCCGGACCCCCTGGAATTCGTGTTGGCTCAAATGATCCCGCTACCTACACCAACCAGGCAGGGAAGTCTTTCCATTCCTCTCTGTTGCCACCCCGGACGATTGGACCGGTTCCCGCCGCCCGGGAACTCCGGCTCATGCCGGTCCGTGATGCGAGTCGCCGGTCAAACGGTCGAGCGCCGAGTCGATACGGGCAACTTTCTTCAGCATTTCCGCCTGCAAGGTCGCCCACTGAGCCCGCTCCCGGAAGAGCTCGTCCGCGATGTTAAGCGAAGTCATCACGGCGATCCGTTTTGGATCAGGAACGCCGCTCAGGCGGCGCAGCTGATTCATCTTATCGTCCACATAAGCCGCCAGGTCCGGGAGGGGAGTTCCCGCCGTCTCGCCAGAGACCCGGTACTCTTCGCCCATGATCGTCACGCTCTTGTATTTGCTCTCGTCCATGCGCGTGACCCCGGAACGGACGGCCCCAAAGCACCCGAATTCCCTGCCGTGGCCGCACTACCGGGCGCTTGGAGCGCCCGACGAACTCACTCTAGGATTCCCTCGGAAGCATGTCAACCTTGTCGATCAAAGCCCGCAAGCGGGTTGCGGCCTGGCGACGCTCCTCGTGAAGCCGGACATTCTCTTCTTCGGCGCGCTTCCACTCCTGGATCCGCTGCAGGAGTGCCTGCGTGGTCCGAGCGCCGGAGGCGGCCAGCAACTGCTCGTGCTCCTGCCGCAGCCCGGCCATCGTCAGGGCGGTCCGTTCCAGCTTGGCCGCAAGGCGGTCGAGCTCGGACAACACCTCCCCGGCTTCCGCCGGCTTGTCCACCTCTCGAGGATCCATCCTGCTTCCTGGCGACTTCCTGCCCTACGGCGTGCCTCAGCTTGCGCTGCCCTCAGGCGTCCGGGCGGATTCGACCAGGCGCCCGAAGGTGGCCGTGTCCCGGACGGCCAGATCGGCGAGCATCTTGCGGTCGATCACGATCCCCGCCTTGCGGAAGAGCGCGATCAAGGCGCTGTAGCTCAGGCCGTTCATGCGCGCGGCGGCGTTGATCCTCTGGATCCACAGCCGGCGCATCATGCGCTTCCTCACGCGCCGGTCGCGGTAGGCGTAGCGCAGGCTGCGCATGACATTCTCTTTGGCCGTGCGATAGAGCCGGGAACGGCCGCCCACCGACCCCTTCGCCATGCGCATCGTATTCCTGCGCCGTGCCCTTCCAGGCACGACGGTCTTTGCTCTGGGCATTCCCCTGCTCCTTTCCCGAAATCGTTCGAAGGGCAGCCGTCCGCTTCGCAGCGGCGGCGCCTATCGCAATCCCAACTGGCGGAGGATCTTCTTCTCGTCGCTGGCATCCACCAGGGCGGGCTGCCGAAGGTTGCGCTTCTGCTTGCGCGTCTTGTGGCTCAGCAGATGGCCGGTGTAGGCGCGCCAGCGGCGGATTCGGCCGGAGCCGAGGATCTTGAACCGCTTCGCGGTCGATCTTCTCGTTCGGATCTTGGGCATGTTCCCTTCCCTCTCGCGCTGCGGGGCTCGATCAGCCGGAGCTCTTCGCGCCCAGCACCATGGTCAAGACATAACCTTCCTTGCGAATCGAGGATTCGACGACCGAGATGTCCTGCAACTCGGCCATCGCCCGCTTCAAGAGCGCCTCGCCGAATTCCAGGTGCACAATCTCGCGGCCGCGGAAGCGGACGGTGAACTTCACCTTGTTCCGCTTCTCCAGGAAGGCGCGCGCGTGCCCCACCTTCACCTGGAAATCGTTGTCCCCGATCTTCGGGCGCATCTTGATTTCCTTCAGCTGGACCTGATGCGCCTTCGCCTTCGCCTTCCTCAAACGCTTCGATTGTTCGTAGCGGTATCGCCCGTAGTCCATGATGCGACAGACGGGCGGACGCCCTTGCGGGGCCACTTCGACGAGGTCCAAGCCCTGCTCGCGCGCCTGTCGCAAGGCGTCCGAGACGGCCATGATCCCGATCTGCTCGCCATTGTCCCCGACCACTCGGACCATGGGAGCCCGGATTCGCTCGTTGACCCGCGTACGGTCGGTTGTCTGAGCGCCGAATTCTCGACGGATGGGCTGATTCCCTCCCGGGGCGGTCGACATCCAAACAAAAAAGCGGCCGCGGCCGCCTCTCCTCAGATCCTGGCCGGAGTCCCGCCCTAGAACTCGGCCTGCGATCGAGCCTCGAAATCGTCCCTCGGGACATCGCGAGGCGAGAAGCGTTCGCTTCTGCTTCGGGGGATCGCCCCCTAGGGCGAGCGCCATCTTCGAGATGCGCTCGCGCGGAAGGCCGGCGCCTCAGCGCCGGTCCTTCTCGATGGGCGATACTGGAATCGAACCAGTGACCTCTTGCATGTCAAGCAAGCACTCTAACCAACTGAGCTAATCGCCCACCCACTCGTCCCCATGGAAACGAGGATGTTCCATGGTAGAGATCGGAACCCGGGATGTCAAGCTTACGAAGAGACCGGAAATTTCGTCGGGCCGGGGGCCTTCCGTGCCGCTGGACGTGCTCCCGTTCGGGCGGTTTCAGCCTTCCAGCGACACTCCGCGCTCTCCCTCCGCCACCTCCCCGATCAGGCACGCCCCCCACTCCTGGGCCATTTCGCTCAGCCAGGCATCAGCCACGGAGGCGTCCACGACGAGGATCCACCCGATTCCCATGTTGAAGACCTGGTACATCTCGTCGCGGCCCACGCTCCCGAGGCGCGCGATTTCGCGATAGATGGGGGGCACGCGCCAGGCGGTCGCGCGCACCCTGGCCACGCAACCCGCGGGCATCACCCTCACGAGATTGCCCGGAATGCCTCCGCCGGTGATGTGGGCCATCGCGTGAAGGCCGGGATCACGCAAGCGAGGCTCCACCGCTTTCCAGTACATGCGGTGCGTCGCGGCGAGCGCTTCCCCGATCGTCGTGCCTCCCTCGAGAGGCGCGTCGATGCCCGGCCCCTCGTCCAGCAGTACCCGGCGCGCCAGCGAGTAGCCGTTCGTGTGCAGGCCGTTGGATGCCAGGCCGATCAACTTGTCCCCCGCGCGAACGAGCCCGCGGGGAAGAAGAGCGGAACGCTTGACGGTCCCGATCAAACAGCCCACCAAGTCGATTTCTCCGGGCAGATAGACCGAGGGCATCTCGGCCGTCTCTCCCCCCAGCAGAGCGCAATCGGCTTCCTTGCAGGCCCGCACCATTCCCTTGACGAGCGTCTCCACCGTTTCGACATCCAGGTGCGAAGTCCCGATGTAGTCGAGGAAGAAGAGCGGCTTCGCGCCGAGGGTGAGCACATCGTCGACGCAATGGGCGACGATGTCATAGCCCGCCGATTCCCAGCGCCCCGTCATCCGGGCGACTTTCATCTTCGTTCCGACCCCGTCGATGCTGGCGACGAGCAGATCTTCTCCCCGGGGATCGGGAAACGCGAAGCACCCGCCGAAGAGGCCCAGCCCTCCTTGCACGCCCGGCGTTCGCGTTTCGACGGCAAGCGGCTTCAGCCGTTCGACGACCGCGTCGGCCGCGTCGAGATCGACTCCCGCGCGCCGATAGGCCGGCGCCGGTTCGCGACGCTTCATTCCAGGGCCTCCTCTCGTTCCTGCTCCACCTCTTCCGGCTCCACCCGGAACACCGTCCAGTCGGGGCTGGACTGTTTCGCGATCACCCGGTTGAGCGCATCCATCGCGGCGTGTACGGCGCCGCGCAAGGGATCCCCGTCCATGCGGCCCGCGCCGATCAGGCGCGTTTCGGAACGGCCCTTCAGGAGCAGCACCTCCACCGCCAGGATGTCCGTTCCTCCCAGGCGCACGGTCGCCATGTCGCCGTCGGCCAGGCGAGTCTCGCCGGAGAAAAGCATCTGCGCGGCGTCCAGCGTCGCCCGGACGAGCAGCCGGTGAACGAAGGCGGGAGCAGAAATGCCGGAGGCGCAGCCGGTCCACTCCTGCTTTCCGGCCTGAAGGCGCACTTCCGCCCTGGCGGTCGCTCCTTCGAGAAATAGCTGCACCGAGCGGAGGCGCAGGCGCATTCCCGCGCCATGGTTCTCGCTTCCTTCCCACTCCTCTGCCAGGGGGAGACGCTCGTCTCGCCGGCCGCCCGCCTCCTCCTGGAAGCCCTTCACGCTCGACGCGTGGCCGCAACCCGGCTTGCGCACCGCGATGCTGATGCGCTTGTGGTCGACCTCGATCCCCAGCGCGGCCGCCAGATAGGAGCGCACATCGCGCATCACGCTCTTCGGCCGGCTTCCCGGGCTCGCGGCGATGTGGATCTCCACGATCTCCGCCCCCGAAAGGCAGACGCGCGCATGTTCCACTCCCACGATTCGACGAAGCGCGCGTTCGATCTCTTCCCTGGCCGGCAAGCTCACGGCGTCATCTCCTGGGTTGCCCGCCCGTCGACCGTGCCAATCGCGCGCCGCCGTTGCCGGGCAATCGAAAATGGGTGATCTCGCGCAAGCGCCGGCAGCGCTCCCGGATGCCTGTGGAGGTGAGCAGAGCCAGGGCCGTGACTCCCGTGCCCTCCACGGCGCACGAGCCCGTGGCCGTCCCCACCGAGAGCGCGGTCGCGCAGGCGTCGCGCTGGCGCCAGTCGTGGCCGGCCAGGTACCCGAGCAGCCCTCCGGCAAAGCTGTCGCCCGCGCCGGTCGGGTCCCGCACATCGTTGACGGGAAGCGCGGGAAGGGCGAGCCAACCCCAAGGCCCGAGCGCGACGACTCCGTGCGGGCCCTTCTTGATCACCACGATCTGAGGCCCCATCGCGCGGACGGCCGCGGCGGCCTCGGGCAGGGCGTGGATTCCGGTGAGCAACGCGGCCTCTTCGTCGTTCAAGAGAAGCAGGTCGGACTTCGAGACGACCTTGCGCAGCGCTTCGGGATTGCCGCGAATCCAGAAGTCCATCGTATCGACCGCCACGAGCTTCACATCGCCGGCGGAAGCGAGCACTTCGAGCTGAAGCTCAGGCTGGATATTGGCGAGAAAGAGAACCTCCGCATTCCGGTAACCGGCTGGAAGCCGGGGATGAAAATCGCCGAAGACTCCCAGCTCCGTCCGTAGCGAGCGGCGTTCCTTCAGACTCTCGCCATACTCGCCTTCCCAGCGAAAGGTCGGGCCCGAACGGCGCTCGAGCCCTCGCAGGTCCACTCCGTGGGCGCGCAGGAGGGTGAGGTGCTCCTCGGGAAAATCGTCTCCGACGACGGCGACCACTCCCACTTTGGCGAGCCCGCCCGCCGCCAGGGAAAAGTACGCGGCCGATCCGCCCAACAGATCCCGGCCGACGGATTGCGGCGTTCGGATCGTGTCGAGCGCTACCGAGCCGACCACCACGATGTCGATTGCGCCCGCGTCGTCCACGCCCTCATTCCTCGGTGTCCGGGGCATCCGGAGAGCCGTCCGCCAGGCGTTCGGCGGGAGCGTCTCCCCAGAGATTCTCGAGCCGATAGTACTCACGCGTCTCGCGATGGAAGATGTGCGCGACCCAGTCGACATAGTCGAGCAGGATCCAACGGCCGTGGGTGCGGCCCTCCACATGCCACGCGCGCGCGCCGAACCGGCTCTCCATCTCATCGCCGATCCATTCGGCCAGCGATCGCACGTGGGTCTCGGTCTTTCCTGAGATCAGCACGAAGAAGTCACAACCGATTTCGAAGTCGCGCAGATCGAGGATCGTCACCTCTTCGCCCTTCTTTTCGAGAGCGAGCTGCGCGCAAGCCCGGGCGGCCTCCTGCGGCGTGATGGGTTCGTGCACTGGACGAGACGAATCCTTGGGACGACGGACGCTCAATCTCCCTCCCCGGCGATGGGCGGCATCGGCGATGCCGGCTTGCTCCTCCGCTTGCATTCGCCGGACGCCATCCTATCAGATCGATTTTCGCTCTGCGATTTTTTCCGCCTCTTCGCGGCGGCCTCCCGATGCGTGATTCATCACGCTCCGCGCATTGCCGTTGACGAGATCCTCCCTGGGCGCTTCTTCCGGATCGCCTCCCCTCGCGCGGAGATCGTTTCGAGAAGGCGCTCCATCCGCCCGCCGCTCTCGGCCCAAGCAGACCCGCTGCTCCCAAGCGTTTCCGGCCGCGAGCAGGCCCCACCCGACGAGCATCCCCAGCCCGGCGCCCGCCAGAATGTCGGATGGATAGTGCACTCCGATGTAGACGCGGGAAATGCCGACGATGGCGGCGAGGGCCAGGAGCCAGAGCCAGCGCCGCCCGAGCCTGGCCGCCGCAATCGTCGCGGCGCAGAAGACATTGGCCGCATGGCTCGAAGGAAAGGAAGGTGAATGCGATTGTCCGCTCAGCGCGCGCACGCCGTCGACGACGAAACAAGGGCGCACGCGCGCGAAGAGCGGCTTGAGAATATGATGGACGAGCGGATCGGTGACGCACACTCCCGCGAGAAGCAGCGCGGCGAGCAGCCTGCCCCTGCGTCCGCCACGCCAGAGCAGCCATGCCCAGACGATCGCCAAGGGGATCAGGAACGGCTTGGCGCTCGCGAAGGCAAGAAAGAAGCGATCGAGCGCGGGATGGCTCCATCCCTGGTGGATCCACAAGAGGACCGCGCGGTCCCATTGCTGAAGCGTCTCGATCATGATCCCGCTCGATCCGTTGGGCGCGGTCCCGCCCGCATACGCGTTTGCCCGGAGCGCGCCCCGCGGTCCGGGTCCCGGAACGCGAGGGCGCCATTCCTTGCCGGGCGCGCTTGCCTGCTGGTACCTTGGCGGAGGATCGACGAGGCTCCGAAAGGCACTTGCAGGATGGTCGACATGGTTTCAAGCGATGGAGGACGCCCGGACACCGGCTTCCTCTCTGCGCCGGCGGACTGGACCATTGGCGCGGCCGCGGGAATCACTACCCGCAGAGGAGGCGTGAGTCAAGGCCACCTCGCCGAGGCCAATTACAGTCTCCGCGTGGGCGACGATCCCGAACGCGTCGCCGAGAACTGGCGGCGGGTCCAAGCGGCCACCGGCCTGCCGCTCGTTGCCGCGGCGGGTCTTGCTCTGGAGCATGGGGTCCGCGTCCACGAAGTGGATGCGCCGGAAGGGCGCCTTCCGGGCGACGGCCTCGTGACGACGAAGCGCAACCTGGCCCTCGCGCTGACCGTGGCCGACTGCCTCCCTCTCGCCCTGAGCGCGCCTCAGCGCGGCGTCGCCCTCGTCCACTGCGGCTGGCGGGGAATCGCCGCCGGAATCGCCGAGCACGCCGTCGCCGCCCTCTCCAGAGCGGCCGCCTCTCCGCGCAATTCCCTGGACGCCTGGATCGGACCGGGCATCGGCCCTTGTTGCTTCACTCTTCCGAGCGACGAAGCGCGCGCATTCCCTTCCGCACGGCTCGGACATTCCTCGCGATCCTCCTCGGCATCCCGATCGGTTTCCGTCGACCTGGCCGGATCGCTGCGCGACGCCCTGAGCGCCGCCGGGCTGTCGCACGAGAAGATCCGCATCACCCGGCTGTGCACTTCCTGCGAACGGGAACGCTTCTACTCGCACCGGCGGGACAAGGGAGAGACGGGCAGGATGCTCGCCTGGGTCGTCCGCTTGTAAGAGGGCGGCGATGGGCCCTCTTGCTTCGCACCTGGAATGGGAATTCTTCCGCTATTGGATGGGAGGCTTGCCGCCGTTCGAATCATCGGATTCCGTGTCCCCGGTATCGAGCACGCCGGAAATCCAGATCCCGAACAGCGTCGCGCCCGCGGCGACGAGGAAGGTCTTGCTGAGATCGATCCGGCTCGTGCGGATCTCCTTCACTTGTTCCACGGGCAGACGAATTTCCTTGTCGACATCCAGGTAGGCGACTTCTCCTCCACTTCCGATGCTCTCTTCCACGATGTGATAGATGCCGATGACTTCCTCGCCCTCGACTCGCACGCGCGCGAAGCGATAGGTGTAGCCTTCGCGAGTGATCACGGTCGCCTTTCCGAGTCCTTCGGCCGGAACCGCGCTCACGGGAGTCGTACGGACCGAACTGCATCCCTGGGCCGCGATGGCGATCACGAGCGCCCATGCAATGGTGCCGCGCAGGGAGCGCGCCAGGCGCTTCGCGAGGCCAACCCCTTTGTCCATCGCGGCGAGGCCGGTCTTTTCCTTCATTGCGCTCCGCCTTCTCCGTGTTGATCCATCGTCCGGGGCAGTCCGGCCATCAGGTCATGTCCTATCGTTTTCTTCGCGCGCTTCCGCGCCGTCGTCGCGCGGCGAGACGCGGCGCTGCCACTCTTCCAGCCAGGCGAGCGCTTCCACTCCCGTGATGCGGTCGACATCGACCTTCGAGAGCGCGCGCACCATCCTCCGCGCGCGTTCGCTCGCTTCGCCGGCGGCGATCCCCGAGCCGCCCAGCGATGAGTCCGCCGGACCTGCGCCCGAGGGCCGGCTCGTTCCGCGCTCCTCCGCCTCCGCCTGCCCGCGCTCCGCGGCTTGCGCCTTTGCGCCGGCTGTTCCGAAGAGCCCCATCTGGGCGGCTCCCTCCCCTTCGTCCGCGATCAGCCTGTCCGGCCCGTGCTCTTCGAGCTCCGTGAGAATCTCTTTCGCGCGCAGGAGGACGCTTTCGGGGAGGCCGGCGAGGCGCGCCACCTGAATACCATAGCTGCGGTCCGCCGCTCCCGGCACCACCCGGCGCACGAAGATCACGCGGTCCTTCCACTCCTTGACGAGGATATTCAGGTTCACATAGCCGGCCCGTCTCTGCGGAAGCACGGTCAACTCGTGGAAGTGGGTGGCGAAGAGCGTGCGCGGACGGCGCAAGGCATGGTCTCGCAAGTCCTCGGCGACGGCCCAGGCGATCGCGAGACCGTCGTAGGTGCTGGTGCCCCGTCCGATCTCGTCGAGAAGGACCAGGCTTCGGCTGGTCGCCGCGTGCAGGATGCGGCTCGTCTCGATCATCTCCACGAGGAAGGTGGACTGCCCGCGCGCAATGTTGTCGCTCGCCCCCACCCGCGTGAAGATGCGATCGGCGACTCCGATGCGAGCGACATCGGCGGGCACGAAGCTTCCCGCCTGGGCCATGAGGACGATGAGTCCGATTTGCCGCAGGTAGGTCGACTTCCCCGCCATGTTCGGCCCGGTGAGAATCTGGATCTGCCGGGCGCGCGAATCGATGTCGATGTCGTTGGCGACGAATCCCTCGGCTTCGAGGAAGCGTTCGACGACCGGATGGCGGCCGCCCCGAATCTCGATTCGATCGCCCTCGTTCACTTCGGGCCGCGTGTACCGGTACTCGACCGCGCGCTGGGCGAAGGCGGCGATGAGGTCCCAGAGGGCCAGCGAATGCGCGAGCGCCTGGAGATCCGCCGAGCGCTCGACGACGAGCGCGCGCAGCTTCTCGAGGATCTCCACCTCGCGCGCGCGCCCTTCCTCCTGCGCGGCCGTGCCGCGCGTTTCCCATTCGCGCAGCTCGTCCACGACATAGCGCTCCCCGCCCACCAAAGTCTGTTTGCGCTGGTAGCGCGGCGGCACCTTCTTCAAATGGGCGCGCGTCACTTCGATGTAATAACCGAAGACTTTGTTGTGGCCCACGCGCAGCGAGGGGATCCCGGTGCTGGCGCGCTCGCGCTCCTGGAAGGCGGCCACCCAGGCGTCGAAATCTCCGCACGCGGCCCGCAGCTCATCCAGGCGCGCGTCGTAGCCGGAGCGGATGGAGCCTTCCTCCAACGCGAGCCGGCCCGTCTCCTCGAGCGCGCGCGCAAGCTCATCGCCCAACTGCGCGAGCCGCTGCATGGCTTCGGCAGCGGGGAATCGCGCGCCGCCCGCCGCTCCCTCCAATGCCTGCGCGATGACGGGCGCCTTGACGAGCCCGTCGCGCAGCTGTCCGAGGTCGCGGCTGCGGCCGCGGGCGCACGAAATGCGCGCCAGGGCCCGCTCGAGGTCGGGGATGCCTCGCAACCCCGCGCGCAGCGCCTCTCGGTGCGCGGAATCCTCGACGAGGAAGGCGACCGCGGCGAGGCGTTCTTCGATGGCGGCCACATCGGCGGATGGCCGGGCGAGGGCCCGCCGGAGCGCGCGCGATCCCATCGGCGTGAGGGTGGCATCGAGGGTGGCGAAGAGGCAGTGGCGCCCCGTTCCCGCCACCGGAGCGAGAACCTCCAGGTTTCGAAGGGTCGCCTCGTCGAGAAAGAGGCCCTTCTCGCTCCGCAGCGCTTGAGGCGGGCGCAGGTGAGGAAGCGGACTGCGCCGCTGTTGGCGCGCATAGGTGATGAGCGCGCCCGCGGCCGCGAGCCCCGCGAGGCAATCGGCGATTTCGTATGCCTCCAGAGAGGCCTCTCCGAACTGCTCGCGCAACAGGTCCATCCCCCGGCGAGTCGAGAAGTGCCAGGCGTCGATTCCCGAAGAGAAGATCTCGGGATGATCGCGCAGGAACGCGGCGACGAGCGGCGGGCGGGACTCGCGATCGAAGAGCAACTCGCGGGCGCCGAGCCGTTCGAGTTCTCCGAGCGCGATCTCGGGGGGCCACTCGCCAAGGAGCGTCTCTCCGGTCGAGACATCGAGAGCGGCGAGCCCCCACGAATCGCCTCCGGTCGCGAGCGCGGCGAGGAACACATTGCCCGTTCCCTCGATCGCGCTCTCGGAGATCGCGGTCCCGGGCGTGAGGATCTCCACGATCTCGCGATCCATGAGCCCTCTCGCGCCCGGGCGCTCGATCTGCTCGCAGATCGCGACCCGTCGTCCGGCGCGGAGAAGCCGCGTGATGTAGCCGTTCGCGCTGTGCCAGGGAACGCCGGCCATCGGCACCGGATCGGGCGCGCTCTTGTCGCGCGAGGTGAGCGTGAGCCCCAGCAGATCGGCCGCTTCGACGGCATCCTCGAAGAACATCTCGTAGAAATCGCCCATGCGGAAGAAGAGGATCGCGTCGCCCGCTTCCTGCTTGAGGCGCAGGTACTGGGTCATGACGGGCGTGGCCTTGATCGCGGCCGGGGGAACCGGAGGTGGCGGTGTCCCATTCGTGGGCGTCGCGCGCGGCTCGCTCTCCGCCGGATTTGCCGAGGTCGGTTCCATCAGTGTCGGTTCCCTCGCGACGGGCCTCTCCCGGCTACCGGGGGGGCGGCGCGCCCCCTTCGTCCTCCCCGGAGCCCACGGGCGCACGATCCGTCGAGGAGGCGGGAACCGGCCGCGTCGCGTCCAGCAGCGCGGCGCGCTCGGGAGCGCGGGCCAGCGCCTCCTGCGCTTCGTCGCGAAGGTCCTCGACGATACGGGTCTCCACCGCGTTTCCCTGGCTCAGCCTCCAAAGCCAAGGGCCGACGAGGCCCCAGCGCCGGACGGAGCTTTCCAGCCCCAGGAGCGAGCGAGCGGTCTCGCGACTCATGTCCGTTTCCTGGACCGATGCCAGCGCCGCGAGGAGGTTCCACGGAGGGTCCTGCAGATCGCCCCAATCGGAGGCGCCTGTCGGTTGCCCTCCGAGGGCGCGCCAATAGGCCACCTCGGCCCTTTCGGCCGATCCTTCCCCGTTGGAGTCGAGCAGATCGAGCTCGCGCATCGCCCGCGCCGGGTTCCCCGCCGCGATCCAGAATCGCGCGCGCCAAAGCCGCGCCTCCGTTGCGGCCGGGCCTTCATCCGAACGCCGCAACGCCTCCTCCGTCACACGCAACGCGAGGCTGGCGTCCGTTTGGCTGCGCGCCTCTTCCATCAGCCACTCGGCCTGCTGCCGTTTGGATCCCGACGGAAGACGATCCAGAATGGCTTTCACCTCGGGGTCCGCCGCCCATCCAACCTGCCACAAGGCGGGGCCAAGCATCAGGAAGTGCGCGGCGAAGGCGAAGAGCACGGCCAGCGTGCGTCCGCCGCGGCCTCGCGGCCGAGTGGCGCGTTCCATTCGTCTTTCGCGATTCGTTCGGCTCATGCGCGCTTTTCCGTCGTTGCAGTCGTGACCGGTTCGGGAACCCAATGCCGGCAACCCTGACAGCGGACTTCGGCCGCGTCCAGGGGCCGGCGGCAATAGGGACACTTGCGCAACTGCGCGGCCGCCAGCGCCTCTTCGGTCTGCTTCTTCAGGATCCGCCGCGCCTCTTCGCCCCGGCCCGATTCGAGCAGCAGATAGAGCCGCCATTGGCTGAGCGCGTGATCGCCCGCATCCCGGGCGCCGGCTTGTTCGAGAAGCGCCAGGGCGGCCTCCGGCTGTCCCTTGCGAAGCGCCATCCGCGCCAGCGCAATGCGCAGCGCTGGGGTGCCCGCATGTTCGGGCAGCAGCGCCCCGGCGAAAATCTGCTCGAGCTCGCCGAAACGGCCGAGCTCGAAATAGGCCCGCTCCAGCCGCGGGATCAAAGGGGCCGCGCTCTCGGGACGCCGCTTCAGGAGGGTCTCCCAGATTTCCGCGGCCCGGTCGAATTCGCCCTGCCCCGCGAGCAGATCGCCCAGCAAGAGAGAAGCGGGCGCATACTCGGGGCTTTCCCGCGCGATCTCCTTCAGTTGCTTCGCGGCTTCCGCCGCCGCGCCCGCTTCGGCCTGCCGCCGGGCCATCCAGACGCGCATGGAGTCGCTCTCGCTCTTGGCCAGCGCGCCGGAGCGGCGCAATGCGGCGGCGGCGCTCCGGGCTCCGTCCCAGTCTCCCCCTTCGAGCGCCTGAGCGAGCTCCACGCGATGCACGAGCGGATGGCGGCGGTCGATTTCACGCAGCGCATCGGAGAACGGCCGCGCTTCTTCCGGCTTCCCCAGCGCAAGCAGGTCCTCGGCCAGCCCCGCGAGAATCTCCTCGCGCAAGGCGCGTTCGCGGACCTCCCTGGCGGCCAGGGTGCGATGAATCGCGAGCGCGCGATCGCGGTCGCCTTCTCGCCGAAAGAGCCTCGCCAGATGCAGGTACGAGCGGACATCGTCGGTGTCTTTGCGAATGACCTCTTTCAACTGCTCGCGGGCTTGCTTGGGGTTGTCCGACAGGAGTGCGTCGACGATCGCCTGCTGCCGGAGAAGCTGGCTCTTCAGCCCCTTCCTTTCGCGGGCGCTCCAAAGCGGCAGGACGAGGATGGCGGCGGCCAGCAGCACGAGGACGAGCGCGACGAGGGTGGCCTCCATCGGCTACTCCTCGGTGTGAAGCGTTCGAGCGGGCTCGCGCGCGGGCATTTCCTCCGGCATTTCCAGAGGAGCGGTGCGAAGCGCGTCCAGTTCCTCGCGCATGGCCTGCGCCTGTTTCTCGAGCCGGCCGCACCGGCGGCGCAGACGAAGCTCACGGAAGGCGGAAATGAAGAGGAGCGTGAGGAATCCGAGCAGATACGCGGCCAGCAAGGCGGCGGTGAGACTCATCGGTGTGCCGGTCGAACCCGGCGTGAACCAACGGATCACGACCGTCTCCCGGAGGTTCGCGATGGCGAAGAGAATCACCAGCGCGAAGACGACGATGGTGATCGCGATCCTCACATGCCACACAGTTCCCCCCGCCTTGCCGTCTCATGGCAAGTTGCCGGAAACACGACTTTGCCGCGTGGGCTTTTCCACACCCTGCCGGCCAGCGAAATCCGATCCTAAGCCGCCCGGGGCGCGATTGCAACGATGGCACCCGCGATGCCCGCGACGCGCGACGAGCGTTCGGCGCTCGCGAGAGTCCCGTTCCGCCCGGATGCGCACGCCCAGACCGGCCAGCCGGCGGTCTGGAGTGCCGGCAGCAAGAGGCGGCCGCCGGAAAACGCAATCACGCGGGTGAAGAAAACGGGAGGACGACCGCTCGCCCTCCCGTCTCTCTTCGCTCCCGTTGCGCGCCGGCGTGGACCTACGCGGGATTCTGTGCGTCCTCCGCGCCGGTCTCCCCGGGCGCATCCGCGGGCGGCTCGTTCCCCGCCGGCTGGGCGCTCTCCGCGCTCGCCTCGCCCACTGGGCCGCCTTCCGCCTCCATCTCCGTCGATTCCTCGGCATCCGCGGCGCTCTTCGCCGCTCGCGCCGGAGGCGGCTCCGCGCCCGCCTGGCCGGCCTCTTCCGCCTTGGCCTCGGCCTTGGCCTCGGCCTCCGCCTGCGCCGCGCGCTCCTTGTAGATCTTCACATACTCCTCGGACACCGAAGGCTCCTGCTCAGTGAGCCATGACTTCACGCTCAGCAGGATGCGGCGATTGGCCGGATCGACCCGGATGATCTTCATCCGGATCTCGTCCCCTTCGCGGAAGTACGGACGCGGATCGGCGACGTCGTCCAGGCCGAGTTGCTGGGCGGGCACGAAGCCCTCCACATCATCCGTGAGCATGACGACCGCGCCGCGATCGATCACCTTCGCAATCCGTCCCGAGACTTCGGTGTTGATCGGATAGCGTTCGATCAAGAGCGGCCAGGGATCGTCCTGCACCTGCTTCAAGCCCAGGCTCACGCGGCGATTCGCCTTGTCGAGCGAGAGCACGCGCACCGTCACCGTATCGCCCTTGCGCAGGATCTCGCTGGGATGTCCGATCCGGCGCGTCCAGGACATGTCCGAGATGTGCACCAATCCGTCGATGCCGTCCTCCAGCTCCACGAAGGCGCCGAAGTTCGTGAGGTTGCGCACCTTTCCGGTGACGATCGAGTTCACCGGATAGCGCTCGTCCAGCGTCAACCACGGATCGGGCTCGACCTGCTTCAAGCCGAGCGAGATGCGCTCGTTCTCCTTGTCGACCTTGAGGACCATGCACTCGACTTCCTGCCCTTCGCGCAGGATCTTCGATGGGTGCCGGATGTGCTTGGTCCAGGACATCTCGGAGATGTGGATCAGACCTTCGACGCCGTTCTCCAATTCCACGAAGGCGCCGTACTCGGTGATGCTGACCACGCGGCCGCGCACCTTCGAGCCGACCGGATACTTCTCGTCGACGCGCTGCCACGGGTACTCGCTCAGCTGCTTGATGCCCAGGCTGATGCGTTCGCGATCGGGATCGAAGGAGAGCACCTTCACTTTCACGCGATCGCCGACGCTCAGCACTTCGGACGGATGGCGAATCCGGCCCCAGGACATGTCGGTGATGTGCAGCAGGCCGTCGATGCCGCCGAGGTCGATGAAGGCGCCGAAATCGGTGATGTTCTTCACATACCCTTCGCGCACCTGATCGACCGAGAGCTCCTTCAGGATCGTCGCCTTGGCCTTCTCGCGCTCTTCCTCCAACACCAGGCGGCGGGAGACGACGATGTTGCGGCGGCGCTTGTTCAACTTGATGATCTTGAACTGCAGCGTCTGGTTCATGAGGCTCTCGACGCTCTGCGGCTGGCGCAAGGCGACCTGAGAGCCGGGCAGGAAGGCTTCCACTCCGAAGAGGTCGACCACGACCCCGCCCTTGATCTTCTTCACGAGCCGTCCTTCGACGACCTCGCCCTTCTCCGCCGCATCCTTGACGCGGTCCCAGACCTTGACGAAATCGGCGCGCTGCTTCGAGAGCACGACGAGCCCGTGCTCGTCTTCCATGCGCTCGAGGAAGACTTCGATCACATCGCCGACCTTGATGCTCTCGACATCGCCGAATTCCTCGATCGGGATGATCCCCTCGCTCTTGAACCCGATGTCGACGAGCACATCCTTCTCATCGACCTGCAGGACGCGGCCTTTCAGGACCTCGCCCTCTTCGAGGTTCTTCATCGATTCGAGGTACATCGCGACGAGTGCGTCGACTTCGCCGGGCGCCTCTTCCTCCGCGTCACGCCGATTGACGAGGCGGATGGGAGCGGAACGCCCGGGAGAAGACGAGGGGCCTTCGTCCATCACGCCATGGGCGGGAGCGCTGGGAGCGGAATCCTGGGGAGCGTCCGCCGGCCGCTCATCGAAGGCGGGAGCGGGGTCTGGGGAGTCTTGGCCCGTGGGCCGGATTTCTTCGGTCATGGTGGATCTTCCTCCTTACGACATGACTTCACCCGCCCGGAAACTCGCGCCGGGCGTCCGCGACTGCAAAACGATCAGTATACTCGTTTCGGCCTCTGGATCAACCTCCTTCCAGAGCACTTGGGTCCCAAGCGGTCCGTATCTGTCCGGTCCTGAAGAGGCTCGATGGGGCTTCCCGCGGCTCACGGTCCCAGGTCTCGAATCGCGTGCATCACTCGTTCCCCGTAGCGACGGGCTGCCTCGGCTCCCGAACTGTCGGGAGGAGGCATGGGACTTCCGAACACGACGCGCATTCTCCTGCGCAGAAAGAGCGACCTCCAGGGATGGCCGCTTCCAAGGATGCGCGCCGGAACCACGGGAACCCCCGAGCGCTTGGCGAGGAGGGCGATTCCCGGATGCGCCTGCCCGAGCTCTTCTCCCGCGATCCGAGTCCCCTCCGGGAATACGGCGAGCGGCGCGGCGCGCGAAAGATGCGCGAGGGCGCGTTCCAGTCCGCGCCTGTCGGCCTCGCCCCGCCGGATGGGAATCGCCTTCAGCGAACGGATCCACGCGCCCAGCAAGGGAATCCGGAACAACTCCTCCTTCGCGAGGAACCCGACCATCATGGGAACGGCTGCCGCGATGAGCGGCGGATCGAGATACGATTTGTGGTTGCTCGCCAACAGGAACGCGCCCTTCGGAAGGGTTTCGGCCCCGTGGACCCGCAATCCGAAGAAAATTCGCATGATCGTCCGGCTCAACCACTGGACTGCCCGGTATCCGGCGGGCCCGGCGATGTGCCCGCCGCCCGCGTACAGGGCCAGGATGATCTCGACCTGCTCGGTCAACGCGAGCCGGGTGGTATCCAGCCGAATGGAATCGGAAGCCTGCCGGAGAGGGGAAACATCCCGCTCGGAGTCGCGCCGGTCGCGTTCCACGATACCCGCCCGCACAACGCCTTCATCGACCGGCGTGCCTTCCCTTTCCAGTTGGGCCTTCCGGCGCGCCACGCGGGCATCCAGCGACGCGGTCAGGAAGATCTTCAGGCGGGCTTGGGGAAAGACCGTCGTCCCCATGTCGCGGCCTTCCACCACGGAGGGATGCCGCCCCGCCAGATCGCGCAGCGCCTTCCCCACTCGCTCCCGCACGGCCGGCTGGGTCGCGAGCAAGGATGCCCGCGCGCCAGCTTCGGGCGAACGAAGATCGCCCGTCCCCTCGAGCCCGTCCACCCAGACGCGGAACTGTTCCGCCTCGGGTTCGGCGCGCAGTTCGGTTTCTCGAAGCAGCCGCTCGATCCCTTCCCGCGCACTCAGGGACTCTTGGTCCAAGCCCTTTCGCGAGGCCGCCAGCGCGAAGGCGCGATAGAGGGCCCCCGAATCCAGGTACGCGAAGCCGAGACGGCGGGCCACTTCGCGAGCGGTGCTCGACTTCCCCACTCCCGCGGGGCCGTCGATCGCGATGACGGGAAACACCGGCGGAGAGAGCTCCTCAGAGAGCTCCCCGGAAGATCCAACTTGCTCCGCTCCTCCGCGAGCCCGCGCCTGAAGATCCTCCGCCCCGCTCTGGAATCGGGCGCCCTTCCCCCGCGGCGGCGTCACAATGCGATCCCCGTCAGGCGGGAGAGATGCTCGCGCTCCTCTTTCGTGAGCGGCCGGAAGGAACCTTGCGGCAGATCGCCCAAGGCGATCCCCGCGAAGGCGATGCGCTTCAGCCGGAGCACGCGCAGGTCGACGGCTTTGCAGATCCGGCGGACCTCCCGCTTCTTGCCTTCGGTCAGCGTGAAAGTGAGAACCGCCGCGCCCGAAGAGCCGCGCTTCACGCGCACGCGAGCAGGCCCGCTCCGCTCGCCCGCGCCGATCGGAACTCCTTCGGCCATGCGCGCGATCTGCGACGGATGCGGCCGAGGAGTCACGCGGACCCGGTAGACCTTCTCGATCTTCTTCGACGGATGCAGGAGCGCATCGGCCAGCTCTCCGTGGTTCGTCAGGAGAAGCAGGCCTTCCGAGGTGCGATCGAGCCGACCGACGGGAAAGACGCGGCCCGGGATCTTTCGCAGATAGACTTCGATCCCCGGACGGCCGAGCTCGTCATTGGCCGTCACGAGAACGCCCGCCGGTTTGTGAAAGGCATAGAAGCGCCAGGTCCGCGGCGGTTGCACGCGCTCACCATCGACGGTGACTCGCTCCCGCCCCGCCTCCACCAGGCGCCCGGGATCGACGACCGTTTCGCCGTCGATGGCGACCCGTCCGGCGAATACGATTTCCATCGCGCGCCGCCGGGAAGCGATTCCGCAAAGCGCCAGATAGCGGTTCAGGCGCATCGCCTGCCCGGAAGGTTTGCGGCCACCCCCGCCGCGGAGAGCGTCGTCGCCAGCCGTCATGAATCCTCGATCGGGAAAGTGGTTTCTATGCCGGCGGAAGAATGGAGGTCTCGATGCCGCCTTCATCGGAATCGACCAAGTCGCCGCACGAGAGAGTGGAAACAGTTTCTTCCGTCGATTCGAGGACGGCCTGCTCTCGTGCGAGCGGTCCCGCAGGCTCGTCTTCCCCAGGCTCGTCTTCCGCGAGCTCGCTGCCGGAAGCCGAATCGCTTTCTTCCAGCGGGGGCATCCCGCCGTCCTCGGCTTGCGATTCGCCCGGCACCGGAAGCAGCCCCGCGCGTTCGAGTTCGGCCCGTGCTTCCTCGCGGTCCGCGAGGGCGGCGAATTCCTCGAGCTTCGGCAGCTCCTCGATGGCGGAGAGGCCGAAGTGCTCGAGGAAGAGCGGTGTCGTGGCGTACAGCAGCGGATGTCCCACGGCGCGGGCGCGCCCCTTGATCGTGACCAGCTTTCGCTCGAGCAGGGTGTGCAAGGTTGCGCCGCAGTCCACCCCGCGAACGGTCTCGATTTCGCCGCGGGTGATCGGTTGGCGGTAGGCGACGATGGCGAGCACTTCGAGCGCGGCGCGTGACAGGCGCTGGCGGCGCCGGCCGGCGAGCAGGCGCTCGACCCAACCCGACATCTCCGGGCGCGTCAGAATCTGGAAACCGTTTCCCACCCGGAAAAGCGCGATGCCCCGGTTGCCGTCGCCGTACAACGCTTCGAGTTCTTCGAGGCTTGCGGTGATTTCCTCGGTGCTCGCTTCCGAAACCGCCTCCTGGATTTGCTCCGCCGTGAGAGGACCGTCGGCAACGAAGAGCAAGGCTTCGACGATCCTGCAGAGGTCTCTCATGCCTGCGGCCCCCATGCGACCCGCCCCGGAGAGAGGGTCGCGGAAACAGCTTCGGAAACGGCCCCGGGAAGCGCGGACGCTTCATCCGCCGCCGCGGGCTCTTGCCAGGAGGCCGACTCCTCCGCGAAACGGCGGGCGCAAACCCACAGGTCGCCGAAGGTCTCGTCCTGGAGCAGCTGCACGACCTGCTGACGAGCGAGCTCGAGCGCGGCCAGAAGCGTGACCGCGATTTCCACGCCGCGGTTGCCGGACTGGAACAACTGATGGAAGGCGAGCCGCCCGCCCAGGGCCTCGAGGCGCAGCAGGAGAAATGTCACCTGGTCTTCCAGCCGCACCGAATCGAGCCGCACCTGGTGGATCGCCGCCTGCTCCATTCGGCGCCGTTGTTCGATTTCGTGGAGCGTGCGCACCAGGATGTAAAGATCGATCTCCTGCAGAGGAAACTCGTAGTCGGCCGGCAGGCCGGGCCGGAAGCGGCGGGCGAAGCGCGGTCCGGCTTGTTCGCGCCGCACCGCCAGCGCGGCGGCCGCCTCCTTGAAGGTGCGATAGTTGAGCAGGCGTTGAATCAGCTCTTCTTCGCTTTGGGGCTGGTCGTCGTCCGCATCGGATACCGGCGGCCGGGGCAGCAGCCCTCTCGACTTGATGCGCATCAGCGTCGCCGCCATGACCAGGAATTCGCCGGCGATCTCGACATTCAACTCCTCCATTCGCCGGAGGTAGTCGAGATACTGAGCGGTGATCTTCGCCACCGAGATTTCCCAGATCTCGATCCGCGCTTCCTTGATGAGATGGAGCAGCAGATCGAGCGGGCCCTCGAAATTGTCGAGGCGGATGTGATATCCCGCGGCAACCGGTCCGGCCGCAGTCTGTCCCGAGGCCTCATCCATTGAGCCCACCTCCCGAAAGCCGCACACTATGGGTGACGTGCACGGCTGTCAAGGACGCCGCAGCTCGACGCGAGGAGGAACGATGGAGATTCGCACGTACAGGCTCGAAGTGCCGACCCGGGGCTTTTGCGACATCGTCGATGTGACACCCCGAATTCGCGATCTGGTTCGCGGCGAAGGGCTGAAGGAAGGATCGTTGCTTCTGTTCATGGGCGGAGCGACCGCCGGCGTGACGACCATCGAGTTCGAACCGGGCGCGGTCGCGGATCTGCGGGCCGCGCTGGAGCGGATCGCGCCGGCCAGTATTCCGTATGCGCACGATGCCCGCTGGGGAGACGGGAACGGGTTTTCGCACGTGCGCGCGGCCCTCGTGAAAGCGAGCCTGGAGATCCCCGTGTCCGAGGGAGAACTATTGCTTGGGACATGGCAGCAAGCCGTCGTCTGCGACTTCGACAACCGCCCGAGACGCCGCGAATTCGTCTGCCAGCTTCGGGGAATCTTTCCGGAAGGAGGCTCCCGAGTGCGCTAGGCCGGGCCTCGAGGGCGCGGGACGGAAGAATGCCAGGAGGCGGTGACTCGCTCCTGGCATTCCATCAAGAGTCGGCCGGCACGCCCCCGAGTCTTCCTGGTTGTGCAAGCTATCCAGTGAGGACCTTGGGCCGATGGGGCTCCAGCCTGTTGTTCACCAAGGGCATTGCGCCCCGCTCTTTCTCAGGGGCACTCGATCGGCACGATGTCCCAGAGAAAGAACACCTCGAGACTGGTCTTGCGCAGCCGCACGAACTCATACGGCCGGACAGCCTGCCCGCCGGGGCAATCCCCTCCCGCCGGAAGCAGCCTCACGGGGACCTGAAGGTACCCCGCGACAGTGCGGCTGGCGTTCGCGCCGACCTCCATTTCGCTTCCGGCCGGCTGCTCGCCCGCGAAAACGGCGAGCACCATTTCGGAGTCGAAATCCACCTCGGGCAGTACGACGCGGTCCTCCCCGACCAACTCCCGCATCGCCAGGAGCAGCGCGTCCGCATTCCGGATGATGCGCGCGTCTCGCATCGCCACTCGCGAGTGGGAGCCGCGCATCAACCTGGATGTGGGGACCCATTCGACGCGCTCGTTACCCTCACCGAGCGCTTCGCTGCGCGCCTGGATGCGGATGCCGTCGAGAAGCGCGATCAAGCGCCGCTGCCCTTCGCTGAGTTGATCCTCGGCGGTCCAGGAGAAGCCTCGTGGCTCGTTCCCGCTGATCAGGATCACGGCCGCGTCCGCTTCGCCTTGAGGCCAGGGGCCGAACGCCGCTTTCGACGCCGCGGTCCTCAAGTCCCCCAGTGTGCTTGCCGCCACGAGGCCGGCCGCGGACTCTCCGCCGGTCCGGTACTCGATGGCGCCGTCGCCGAGAATCGTCAGCGTGTCCGAACCCGAGGAGGAGAGGTACTGGAGGGAGTCCCAAGGCGCGAAGAACTCTTCGGGCGTGGACGGCGTTCCTGCTCCGCATCCCCAAAGGAGGACGCAGGCCACTCCCAGGAGCGCCGCAAACCCCGTGTGCCTATTGCCGTGCATTGTCACCTGAAGCTCCCTCCGTACGGAGGCCTAGCAAGAAGGGTGCCAGACCGACGATTCGCGCGGTTTCCAACCTGTTGGCTCACAAGCAATTGCAAGGATGATTGCGTTTGCCCAGGCGTTCGCGTGCCGTTTCCCTCAGGAAACTGCGACCAGCTCCAGAAAGCTGACAGCGCGGGAGCGGAGCCCCGGTCCTCTCACCGGCTGCCCGCCCGATAATGAAGCACCGCTTGCACCTGCGTCTTCTCGTAGTCGGCGAAGGGAATCAGGGATTCGTTGCGATGCCATCCCGCCTGCAGTTCGACGCCGAAGTCCCCGGCCAGGGGCCGCTGAAGGCTCAAGACCACGCGATTGCGCTCGGCGAATTCCGTGTCGTCCGGGTCGTCGACGTCCAAAGTCGGATCGAAGAGCCGTCTCCCGTCGTCGTACTCGTAGTAAGGATACCAGCGGGCAAGCAGGTGACCGCTCATGCGCCAGGGAAGGATCGTTCCGATGGAGACATCCAACTGGACGCGGCTCAGAGGCACCCCCACGCTGTTGCTCCAGACGCGTTGAAACGCGGCCGTCATGCGCATGTCGGCCGGCGAGAGCGTCTCCGCCCCGATCCCAAGCGAGAAGGAGCCATCCTTGCGGTCGTATCCCAGCGGGACGGCGACTCCGCCCTCGAGTTCGCCCGCCGGGCTGCCCAGCGCCTCTTCCCGGTACCACAGGCCCTCCCCTTCCAGCGAGGCGAGGGCCGTCCAGGATGGAGTTCGCTTCCAGCGCAACTCGCCCGCCGCCTGGGCCGCCGCTCTCGACCGGTCGAGCCCGGCCGGGCCCGGCCGCCGATGGAGGCCGACGAGGTGAACGCGCCATTGGAGATCGGTGTCCCAGCCCAAGCGTGAAAGTCCGCGAAGCCCCGTCTCCAGCCGGTCGGAATCCCGGTTCCCTGGGTCCTCTCCGCCGGCCTCTTCTTGTTGGTGGGGAAAATAGCGGCCGGAGAGATCCAGGTACGCCTCGCTCCACCCGCGCATCGCGTTCCAGCGATAGGCGCTTCGGAGCAGGAGCAAGTGTCGATTCTCGCTCGCCTCGCGCGTGTACCGCTCCGTTCCCCAGCGGAACTCGAGCGAAGCGCCGACCGGCGAGCCCGCGCTCCCGCCCGCGCCCTCCGATGCGCCCAACTGTCGCCATCCCAGCGACCACTCCAGTCTCTGGAAGGAATCTCCGCTGCGATGACCGGCTTCCACCCACTCCCGCGGATTGCTGTCCCATCCGGCGGCCACGGCCGCGCGGCTCTCCGCGTCCCAGCGCGCGTGAGAGGGAGCCGGCAGCCAGAGGAAGGCGAAAAGCGCCAGGAGGCAGATGGCCGCACGGCCCGATTTGCCGCCCCACGCTCCTCGCCTGTCGATCACGGCGCTCACGGCTGCTCCTCGCTTCTCCCCGCCCGTTCCTCCCACTCCTCGGCTCGCCGCACCATCTCCTCCTTCTTTGCCTTCAGCCAGCCCTCGAGCAAAGCGAGAACGCGCTCCATGTCGCCGCCCGCAACGCCCGGCCCGCCGGGCATGCGCTCGAGCAGCAGGGCAAACCACCCCGCCTGGCCCGCGCCGGCCGGCCACCCCGCTCCTTCGGCGTGAACCGACGCCGGCTCTTCGAAGAACGCTTGATCGGAAACGAGACGGGCGCGCTCGGCGGCCAGACGGCGGCGAGCCAGCGAGCGTTCCTCGGCCTTCACCAGTTCCAGCCACCGATCCGCCCGGTCGCCGAGATCCCGCGCATAGGCCGCGCGTTCGCGGAGCATCCCGGGCGGAGCGTCTTCCGAGACGGGGGGAAGATCGAACTCCGCGCTCGGCGCCTGCGCGGAGACTTCCAGGAGGCGTTCCCTTCGAACCAGGAGGCTTTCGACCCCTTGGCCCGCTTGCTCGCCTCCCGTTCGACCGGCCAGAGCCGCCTCCAACGATTCCAGCGCCCGCCCGCGCGCCGCGTCGCAGAGCAACTCCTGAGCGAGCGCCGCGGCGGCGAGGATCCGCAGGGAATCGACGACCGCCTCGCCTCTGGCCAGAAGCGTTCGCTCCCCTTCGGCATCGTCCCGCGCCCGCGCTCGAGCCCGCTCCTGCGCCAGCGAATCGCCGCGGGCCGCGACCACCAACTGTGTCGCCTCCAGCCGCTCCAGCGACGCGCGGCATTCCGTCCAGGCCTGCCAGGAAGCGTCCGGCTCCTGGGCGGAGACGGCCGCCGCATACGCCAACGCGAGGCAGAAAACGGCCGGCCAGCGTATGTCCCACACAGTCCGGATCACAGCAATCCGTACTTCTCGAGCTTGTAGTACAGAGCGCTCGTCTTGATTTCCAGAAGGCGGGCGGCCTCGGCCTTGACTCCGCGAGCTTCCTCCAACGCGCGTTCGAGAAGGGTTCGTTCGAGCTCGGCGAGCGATTGGTTGAGAGGCAGAATGCCCGTCGGGAGGGGCAGGCGCTCGGCCTGGGCCTGGCGCAGAAAGTGCAGGTCGTGCTCTTCCACGCGCTCTCCTTCGCAGAGGACGATGGCGCGCTCGAGAGCGTTCTCCAACTCCCGCACATTGCCGGGCCAGTCGTACAGCGTGAGCAGCCGCAGCGCAGCGGGGCTGATCCCCAGCCGCGGTCGCGAAAGCCCCGCGCAGAGCCGGCCGAGGAAGTGTTGGACGAGAAGCGGGATGTCTTCCTTGCGCTCCCGCAGAGGGGGCAGGTCGAGCGGAATCACATAGAGCCGGTAGAAGAGGTCCTCGCGGAAGCGCCCCGCCAGAACCTCCGCGCGGATATCGCGGTTGGTGGCGGCGATCACGCGCACATTGACCCGCAGCGTCTGCTCCCCTCCGACGCGCTCGAACTCGCGCTCTTGCAGGACGCGCAGCAGCCGCATCTGCACGGCGGGGCCGATGTCGGCGATCTCGTCGAGAAAGAGCGTGCCCGCTTCGGCCAACTCGAAGCGGCCGCGCCGCTGGCGCATGGCGCCGGTGAAGGCACCCTTCTCGTGGCCGAAGAGCTCGCTCTCCAGCACCCCTTCGGCAAGCGCGCCGCAGTTGACGCGCACGAAAGGGGCGCTTCGCCGCGGGCTGCGCATGTGGACGGCGCGCGCCACCAGCTCCTTGCCCGTGCCGCTTTCGCCGGTGATGAGCACCGAGCTCGAGGAGGCGGCCACTTTGGCGATGGTCGCATAGACCTCGAGCATGCGAGGTGAGCGGCCCACGATCTCGCCCTCGTTGAATGTCGCCGCGACCTCCGCTTCGAGGTACTGCCGCCGCTCACGTTCCCGGCCGAGCGCGATCCGGTCCTCACGCACCTGAAGGGCCTGGGCCGCTTTTCCACAGAGATGATCCATGCGAACGGGCTTGGTGAGGAAGTCGAACGCCCCCGCGCGCATCGCCTCCACGGCCGCTTCAATGGTGCCGAAGGCCGTCAGAATGAGGACTTCCGCGAGGGGATCCTCGCCCTTGATCGCCCGCAGGAGCCCGATGCCGTCCATGCCCGGCAGCTTGAGATCGGTCACGACCAGGGCGGGCATGACCGGCCTGCACAAGGCCAACCCTTCCTCGGCGCTCGCCGCCGCTCGCGTCTCATGGCCCGCGGAGCGAAGGACCTCGGCCAGCGCCTCGCGCAGCGTGTCGTTGTCCTCGACGACCAGAACGGACGCCACTCTATCGATCCTCCGTTTCGGCCGGCAGCGTCAATGCAAACAGCGCTCCTCCGAGTGCGCTCCGGCCGATCGCAATTCCGATTCCATTCAAGGAACAGAGCCGCTTGACGACCGCCAGCCCGAGACCGGCCCCCTGGGCCCTCGCCGTGTGGAAGGCGTCGAACACGCGTTCGCGCTCCTCATCCGGGATTCCTTTGCCGGAATCCTCGACCGTGAGGACGATCCCGCGCGCAGGCGATGGTTCCGCGCCCGGTCCGCTTCTCCCAACACCGCGGAAGGCAAGAACCGTCCCGAGATTCTCTCCGAGCTCTCCCGTCTGCCCCGCCGCCGGCGCCGGCAGCCGCACAGAACGCACGCGCACCCGTCCATCGGGACCCGCAGCCTGCATGGCGTTTCGGAGGAGATTATGCACGATCTGGCGGAAATGCACGCCATCGCTCCATGCGTGGGCCGCTTCCAACTCGACGTCCAGGGTGCCGCTCCAGTCGAGGGACGCGCGCACGCCCTCCACGCATTCAGCGATCGCAGGTTCGAGGGTGACCCGCTCCCCCGCCGGGGTCTCGGGACGGGCATACGCCAGAAAATCGCCGACGACTTTCTCCAGGCGGATCGCCTCCGCAAGGATCCGCCCGGCGCGCTCGCGCTCTTCGGGCGCAAGGGACGAGCTGCGGGCGAGCATTTCCGCGTAGAGGAGCAGTCCGCCGAGCGGATTGCGGATCTCGTGAGCGACTCCCCCGAGCATCGCGCGTAGCTCATGCTCCCTGCTCTGGACCGCCTGCCGCATGCTTTCCAGCGCGCCGGCCAGCCCGGCGATTTCATCCCTGCCATGGAGGGGCACCGGTTCCGAGAGCTCTCCCGATTCCATGCTGCGCGCATGCTGCGCGAGCCGCTGGATCCGGGCCGTCAACGCTCGCGACAGCCCCAGCGCGACCGCCAGGACGAGCAGCAGGGCCGCCAGCCCCGTGACCGCCAATGTCCTTCGCATCCCTTGGACGGCGGCGAGAGAGGCCGAAGGAGCCTCGACGATCAGGACCCCCCTTGGGCTCCCGCCGGAAGCCGCCGAGGCGTCGGCTGAAGGAGGGGGCACGGGGGCGAGCCCGATCTTCATCCATCGTCCGCTCATGGCGCGGTACAGGGGCGTGGTTGCCGTCCGCCCTTGCCGGACGAGCTCCATCTCCTCGGCCACCAGCGCAGCCCGGGGCGCGGGCACACCCAATGGAAGGGCGCCGTGGCTGTCGAGGATCAAGCGGCCCTCCAGGTCCCACAGTTCGATGCGCTCCGCGCCGGTGGCCGCGCGAACCGCCTCCAGGCGGCCGCGCAAGTGGCGGGCGGTGCGGCTGTCCTGCTCCCCGGCGCCGAGGGAAAGGGCGAATTGCCAGGTTTCGGCGGGAATCGAAGTGCCGATCGAGACCGCCATCGCCTCCACCCGGCGGGCAAGCTCTCGATCGAGCGCCCGGCGCGCCTGCCACTCGAGCAGCAGGCCCGCCGCGAGCAGCACGGGAATGGCGGTCGCCGAGAAGGCCAGGAAGAGCTTCGCGCCGATGCCCCGACGGATTGCCATCACGCCCGACTCCGTCGCTTGGCTGGCCCCAGATCCGCCTCCTCAGGGAAACCGGTCAGGGAGTGAGTCCGTGGTTTGGAAAGAGCTGCTGGCGGAGTCGGCGGACGAGCATCTCGGTGGCCTCGTCATCGGTGGGCGCGCCGGCAGCGGGCACGGGGGCGCTCCAGAAGTCCTCCGGCCATCTCATCTCGCGGGCAGCCCCCGGAAGCTCGGAGGCTTTTGGAGGCAGGCCGTTCTTCGGCTCCCACCCGATCATCGCCCCCCATGCGAGCGTCCATGCGCGCATGGCATTGGCCAGGTCATAGCCGCCCCCTCCCACGGCCAGCCAGGGGATCCCGAGCGCTTCGATTCTCTTGAGAATCGTCCACCAGGCGGGCAGGTGCAGGCCCAGCGACGCGAGCGGATCGCCCTGAAGCGCGTCGGCCCCGAGTTCGGTGACGAGGACATCCGGGCGGTAGGCGCGGATCAATGGCTCGACCACTTCGTCCCACACCCGCAAATAGGTGCCGTCCGCCATGTATGGCAGCAGGGGCGCGTTGGCCGCGAAGCCCGTGCCTTCCCCGCGCCCGACTTCGTTGACGAAGCCCGAGCCGGGAAAGAGGGTGCGGCCGTCCTGGTGCATGGAGAAGGTGAAGACGCGCGGGTTCTCGTAGAAGGCCTGTTCGACGCCGTCGCCGTGGTGAGCATCGATGTCGAAGTAGAAGACCCGCTTGCCCTGCTCGAGCAGGTGCGAGATCCCGACTACGACATCGTTCACATAGCAGAAACCGGAGGCGCGCTTGCGGAGCGCGTGATGAAGTCCTCCTCCGGGATGGAAGACCCGCGAGGCCGTCCCATCGGCGATCAGCCGCGCCGCTTCGAGGGTGCCTCCCACCGTGAAGAGAGCGTAGTCCCAGAGGCCCGGAAACACCGGATTGTCGCCGGAGCCGAGGCCATGCACGAAGAGCGTGGGAGTGTGCACCCCCATCGACACCGCTTCGAGCACGTCGAGGTAGATTGAGTCGTGGGCGACGAGCAGGTCCTCGCGTGTCGCCTGAGGAAAATCGCGCACTTCGCGATCGGTTCCCTCGAAGAGTCCGAGCCTGCGGCACAGATGCTCGGTCAGCCAGATGCGCTCGAGCCGGAATGGGTGCGCAGTCCCGTAGTCGAACTGGACAACCGCAGGATTGTAAAGGAAGATGCCACGCATAACGGTGTATCGTAAACGAAGAGGCGATATCTGGCAAGCGCGGCGCTCATGAGGAAGGCAATTTCCTTCCGGGCGCCAAGATGGAAGCCTTCATGGCAGCCGGTCTCTCATCCGATCTCCCGCCGGGGGCTCCAATGAACCCGACGGGCCCACAGGACCCGACGGGCCCACAGGATCCAACGGGCCTCATGCATCCAACGAGCTCTTCGCGTCCTTCCCCGGTCCTGCCAATCGTGGCGATTCTCTGGCGTGCGCCCTATCCCGAGGATCTCGAGCCGGCCCTCGTTCCCCTCTTTGGAGAACCCATCCTGCGAAGCGGTGCTTGGCTCTTCGACGATACCCGCTATTACGAGCCGGAAATGGGTAGCGGCCTTTCGCGCAGTTTTCTCGCCTTTCAAGAGCGCTTCCCGCACGAGATCGGAGAATGGAAGCGCGCGACCGGGCGGCTCGAGCAGCGCTGGCGCGGACCTTCGGGCAGAAGGGTCAATCTGGATCCCGGTTACATTTCGCTGGGCGGGCTCTTTCTCGCTTCCACCAAACCCGGCTTGCACCGGATCTGCCTTCCCGACGGAATCCATGTCGAGATCACGCTCTTCTACTCCCTCGGCGCGTGGCAGCGGCTTCCATGGACCTTTCCCGATTTCCGCTCGGATCGTTATCACGGCTTCCTGACGACCTGCCGCGAGCGCCTGAAAGAAGGCCTTCGGGCGGATCTCCGTTCCTCCGGGGACCGGCCGCGATGAAACGGCGGGCGCTTCTTGTTCACCCCTGGATCTGCGACTTCGCCGCCTATGACTTCTGGATCCATCCTCTGGGTCTTCTGCTCATCGGCGGGTTTCTGAGAGGGCGCGGCTGGGAAGTCGAGCTCGTGGATGCGCTCGCCGGAGGGCGCGAGGAAACACGGCGCAGATGGGACGGCACTTCCCCGTTCCATTCCCTGCCGCTTCCATATCCGGCCTGCATTTCGCCCGCGTCCGCTTCCTCCGACGCCTGCACCTCTCCCTCGGGCGCGCTGGCGCCGCCCCATCCGTCCCGCAGGTTTCGGCGTTACGGTCGCTCGTCGCCGGAAATAGCTCACCGGCTGGGATCCGCCCGGCGTCCCGACGCGATCCTCGTTTCCATTCAGATGACCTACTGGTACCGCGCCTGGAACGAGGTCCTCCCCTTCCTTCAAGCCGCCCATCCCGGCGTGCCCATCTTCTTGGGGGGCGGCTATGCCTGCCTCGAGCCCGCCCATGCTTCCCGGCGCGAAGGCGCGGCCGCCGTCTTCTCGGAACGGCGCCCCGACCGTCTCCTCGCCTCGCTCTGCAGGCATCTGGCCGAACCCCCGCCACGGCCGGAGGAGCTCGAGCGGCTCTCGGCGGCCTGGTCCCTGTGCGAAAGCCCGCCCCACGCGGCCCTCCTGACTTCCTGGGGATGCCCCTTCGCATGCGCCTATTGCGCGACCCCCGGGAATTTCGGGGGCTGGCGGCCGCGCGCAATGGACGCCGTCGTGACGGAGCTGGAGGAGATTCGGGCCCATTCGCGCCTGGAGCACATCGCCTGCTACGACGACGCCTTGCTGTACCGCTCGGCAGACCATTTCCTGCCCTTCGTCAAGCGCGTGGCCGGGAATCCTCGCCTGGCGGGTCTCCGCTGGCACTTCCCGAACGCGCTCCACGCCCGCTGGCTCGGCCGTCCGGTGGCGGCCGCGCTCCGTCGGCTGGGCGCGGAGTCCGTCTGGATCGGGGCCGAGAGCTGCGATGCGGAATTCCTGCGCGCTACCGGGGACAAGGCTCGGGTGGCCGATGTGGAGGCGGCCCTGGCCGCCATGGAAGCGGAACGATTCCGTCCTCGGGTGCTGGGAGCCTATGTGCTTGCCGGAGTGCCCGGCCTTGCCGATGAATCGGTCGTCGCTTCCATGGAGCGCCTGCACTCGCTCGGGCTCGCCATTTCGCTCGCGACCTACAGCCCGATTCCCGGAACCCCTCTGTTTGCGCAAGCCGCCGCGAAGGATCCCCGCCTGCGAACGGAACCGCTTCTGCAGAACAACACCCTGCGGGAAATGGCCGACCCGATGCGGTGGGCTCGATTGCGAGGCCGCGCCAGAGAGCTGAATCGAATCCTCTCGCGCGGCGCAGAGGCAACTCCGCAACCTCCGGGATGACGCCGGGTGGCGGCGGCCTGGCGGTGGCCGGGCCCAAGAAAAGAGCCTGCCCGAGAAGCGAGCAGGCTCTGTGCCGGGGACGGGACTCGAACCCGTACGGGTTGCCCCACACGCCCCTCAAACGTGCGTGTCTACCAAATTCCACCACCCCGGCGAGAAGGCATCGAGGCTGCCTTCATTTCAGGAGATTGCTTCATGGATCGCACACGGACGCGCGATGCCTCGTGATGCCGTCGTGAAAAGAAGCCCTATTGCCCCTGGGTCGGTGCCGGCCCGCCCTCGTCCTCTTGCGCGGGCGGCATCTGGCCCTCCGGCGCTCCTTGAGGCACGGCGCCGGGCGCCGGCTGGCTCTGGGCAGGGCTCTGGGGAACGGCCTGTTGGATGATGTTCCGCCCGCCTTCCTGGACGGCCGCCCCGGACTTGTGCGCCTGAACCAAGGCCAGCGCGAAGCTGATCACCAGAAAGGCGCCGCCCAGGTAGGCCGTGGCCTTCGAAAGGAAAGTGGCCGCGCCACGGCCGCCGAAGAGGCTCTGGCTGCCGCCGCCTCCTCCGAATGCTCCGCCCAGGGACCCTGCCTCTCCGCGTTGGAGCAGGATCGAGATGACGAGCGCGAGCGCCACCAACAGATGGATGACGAGCAGAAGTGTAAACATGTCTTTCCCTTCCTCCAGTCGGAAAACGCGGAAGTCTACCACCGGGCCGCCAGGCCGTCAAGCGGGCGAGGAAATTCGCTCGCGGCCGCTCGCGATCAGGCGCATGCAATCCCGAGGAACGCCTCAGCGGTCAAGCTCGCTCCTCCCACCAGGAGGCCGTCCACATCTTTCTCGGACAACAGCGAGCGCGCGTTCTCGGGCTTCACGCTCCCGCCGTAGAGGATCAACACCGAGTCTGCGATCTGCGCTCCGAAGGCGCCGGCAACGAGTTCGCGCAGGGAGGCATGCGCTTCCTGGGCGATGGCCGGGGTCGCCGTTCGCCCCGTTCCGATCGCCCAGACGGGCTCGTAGGCGAGAATCACCTTGCCCATCTCTTCGCGGGAGAGCCCCGGCAGCGCCTCATGAAAATGCGCCTCCAAAACGGCGCGCGTGCGTCCCGCCTCGCGCTCTTCCAAGCTCTCCCCCACGCAATAGATGGGAATGAGACCGGCGGCCAGCGCCGCGCGCACTTTCTTCCAGAGGGTGAGCCCGCAGTCGCCGAACTCCTTGCGCCGCTCGGAATGGCCCACGAGCACATGGCTGCATCCCGCGTCCTTCAGCATGGGTCCCGAAATCGCGCTGGTGTGGGCCCCCGATGTCTCCCAGTGCAGGTCCTGCGCTCCGAGGTCGATCGCGCTCCCCCGCACCCGCTCTCGCACAGGAAACAGCAGGGTGTAAGGCGGAATCACGAGCAACCGGCGGTCGGGCGGGATTCCCCGCGCGCCCGAGACGAGGCCGTCGATGAGCGCCAGCGCCTCTTCCCTCAACAGGTGCATCTTCCAGTTCCCGGCGATCAGCTTCGTGCGCATCTCGTCTCCATCGTTCCGGCCCTCCTGCCGGGCCTCCCGCTCCCCGCCTTGGCGCCGTCGCATCCCGAGCGAGGTTCGACTCTGGACAACTCCAACCCGGTTGTCACGATTCCAGAGCGGCGAGGCCTGGGAGAGTCTTGCCTTCGAGGAACTCGAGCGACGCCCCCCCGCCCGTCGACACATGCGTGACGCGGTCGCTCAGTCCCATGCTCTTCAGCGCCGCGATCGAATCCCCTCCGCCCACGACGGTCGTCGCCCCCCGGTCGGTCGCCTGGGCGAGCGCCAGCGCCATCGCCCGCGTCCCCTCGCTGTACGCCGGCTGCTCGAAAATGCCCATCGGGCCGTTCCAGAAAATCGTTTTCGCCTTGGCCAGCTCGGTCGCAAAGCGCGATCGCGTGGCCGGCCCGATGTCGACTCCCGCCTCGCCGGGAGCGAGCGCGTCTTCCCCAACAACTCTTCCGGGCGCTCCCTTGGAAGGATCGTGGGTCGCGACCGAATCCACCGGCAGGAGGAGGCTGCGGCCGGATTCCTGCGCGCGCGCGAGCACGCTCCTGGCGATCTCCACCCGGTCGTCTTCCACGAGCGAAGCGCCTACCGGATGTCCCTGAGCCTTCCAGAAGGTGAACATCATCGCACCGCCGATGAGAAGCGTGTCCACGCGTGGAAGGAGATTCTGGATGACCTCGATCTTCCCGGACACCTTTGCTCCGCCCAGAAGCGCCGCGTACGGCCGGGCGGGCGATCCGAGCAGCGGGGTGAGAAAGCGAATCTCCTTCTCCATGAGAAAGCCGGGCGCTTTGGCCTTCAACTTGCGCGGGACCCCGTCCGTGGAGGCGTGCGCGCGGTGAGCGGTCCCGAACGCGTCGTTGACATACACCTCGCCCAACCCCGCCAGGCGGTCCACGAACTCCGGAGCATTGTCCGTCTCCCCGGCATGAAAGCGCAGGTTCTCCAACAGCAGCGCTTGCCCGTCCTGCAATCGCGCGACGGCCTGCCCGGCTTCCGGCCCCACGCAGTCGGGCGCCAGAGGCACGGGGGTCCCCAGGATCTCGCTCAGCCGGGCGGCGACGGGCGCCAGGGAGAACTCGGGCTTGCGTTGTCCCTTCGGTCTGCCCAGGTGGGACATGAGTATGACGCGCGCGTTCTGCTCGAGAAGATAGCGAATAGTGGGCAGCGCGGCGCGGATGCGCGTGTCGTCTCCGACGCCCCCATCCGCCAGGGGGACATTGAAGTCGACTCGCACCAGGACCTTCTTTCCCCGGACCGCGAGCGAGCGCAGCTTTTCCTCAGGCATGTCGATCCTCCTTGCCGAGTTCTTGTCGGGCTGGCGAAGGCCGGGAAACCGGCCCATCCGAAGCGAGATCAAAGCGAACACGACGCCTGGTCAGCGTGGACCCGCCTCCGCCGGGCCGTCGAGGCATTCCCTCGAAATGCGGAAAGCCGGTCCTTCCAGCCACGAGCGTTGACGGCCGCGCCGGGAAGCCGCTCCCCCGGCGCAGCGTTCCGCGAACGCCTGAGCAAACCCAATCAAACCGCCGGATGCAAGGAAGAACCGCTCGCGACGAAGGAAGGCTCGCGCTCCTGGCGTGGTTTTGCGCTGAACCGGCTGCTGCCGAAGCGGAGCGGGACTCGCATCACGCTTGCGGAGAGAAGTCACATCCCTCCGTAGAGGTTTGTGTAGACCAGGCGGTAGTTGCCGATCCCCAGCTTGTCGACGAAAACGAAGCGGAGAGGATGATTCGCCGCCGGATCATCGGAGAAGAGCGGGTTTCCCTTGCCCGTGTAATCCCAGACTTCGTAGGCGGAATCGTCCTGGGTGCTGTGCCAGAGGGCCTCCCCGGGGTCGGCGGGATCCACTTCACGCTCGAGGAAGTGGGCGATGCGATCCGCTTCCAGGGGCATGAGCTCCTTGCTGACTTCATCCGGCGGCCCGAAGCGCACGAACACCCGGCCGCGGTCGGTCTGGCTGCCCCGAACCCGGCCTCCGAAGCGATCGTCGGCCTCCTTGACGCGCTCGCGGAAGAGCCCCTGGGTGGGGCCGTCCATCCGAAGGGAGGGGCCGTCCGCACCCTGCCACACCGATCCTTCCAGCTTCTCGCGTTCGCCCGGCCGCGCGGCGCGGAACCGGGCCATCGTTTCTTCGTCGAGGATCAGGGAAGCTTCCTGGAGCCACTCGCTTTCGAGCCGCATCCACGATTCCGCCCGCCAGAGCACCTCGAAGCCGGCTTCCGCGCGGCTGATGACATGCCCGCCGGCGTTCTCCATCGTGCTGTCCGGCTGATCCTCGTGATGGATCTCCAACGCGAGATCGTAGCTTCCGGCCGGAAGCCTGCTCACATCGACTTCCCGCACGAGGGCGCTTCGGTCGAGGGGCGGGACGAACGCGAGCGTGTCGGCGTAGATCTGCTCGAAGTCGCCCGCGCGCCGGAGAATCGTTCGCGCCTCGACGCTGTCGCCTGCCAGCCCGTACACTTCCGCATAGAAACGCAGGGCCGGGTTTCGGAGGCCGAAGAAGCGCGCCGGATGAGGGGCCAGATAGCCGCGGCGTTCCGCCGGCCCAGTCCAGAATCCCGCCGCCTGCCGTTCGAATCCTTTGCCGGAGAAGCTCCACAGGAACATGCAGCCGCTCAAACCAACCCCGTGGCTCCATCCGCCAGTGGGCGCGCGCGCGGTGATCGTCCCGCGCTTCCTCTCGTCTTTCAGTTCGTAGATGATTCCTACGCGGCCGGCATTGCGGTCTTCCAACCGCAAGGTGAAGATGCCCGTTCCCGATCGCCAGGGAGCGTCGAGAAAGACGAGGCGATCGAGGTCCGCGTCGAGCGAATCCGAGGACTTCTCCACGCAGGCCACGTCCAAGGGCTGTCGCCGCTCGAGGAGCGTCTGCCCCTCGCTATCCAGATCCTGGAGCACGAGGTCGATCTGCATCCAGCGACCCTCCTGCTCCTCGCTCTCCACGCAACGCACCTTGTCTTGCGGCACGGCGAGGACGAAGTGAACCTGAGCGCGCCCTTCCGGGGAAAGAAAGAGAGTGCCGTCGGCGACGAAGGGAATCTCCCCGGAAGCTTCCATGGGAAGCCGCCCGGGTTCCGCGGCCCTTGCCTGAGGCAGCATGCCCGCCGCGAAGACACACAGACAGGCCACGCCGGTCATGGTCGCAGCTTGGATGCCCCGCCTGCGTGTCGCCCGGGTCACCAAACGAAAGGCGGGGAACACGCCGTTCCCCGCCTCCTTCACCGTTCGCGCCCTGGAAAGCGGTCGGGTCAATCCGACCTCCTAGAATCGAAAGTCGACCGAGATCCTGTGAATCGAGCCCAGGTTGCCCATATCCGAGAAGGCGTACCCGACCGAGGCTTCGGAGTTGAGGCTCGTCGGAACCTTGAATCCAAGCCCGGCGCTCAAACCTTCCTCGTCGTAGAGGAATCCGTATCCCGCCCGCAGATAGAGGAAGTCCTTGTATCCGACTTCGCCCCCGATGTTCGCCCGCTCGTTGTTGTCGGGGGGATGCGAGAAGTCGACCGCCGAAATCACCCGGAACTGCTCATCCTGGTACAGGCTCATCGACATCCCCACCCGGAACATGGTGGGCAGCTTCACCGTCCCCTCGATGAATTTCATTTCGGTCCCGATGTTCTGGATGGCGAGACCGATGCGCAGCGATTGAAAGCCGGTGTCGTAGAGCGTGCCGAAGTCGAAGGCATAGGCGTCGGCGTGCTGATCCGCGAGCGAAGAGTTGATGTAGTTGAAGGTGATGCCGGCCGAGAACTTGTCCGTCAGCGAACGGGCGTAGGTGAGGCTCGCCGCGATGTCGCCATTGTCGAACTTCTCTCCCGTCCCATCGGGCTTTTCGACCGTGCGCACCATCTGCTCGGGCATGTAGAGGCTGCGGACGTGCAGCGCCATCATTCCCGGGATGTACCGCGGATCGAAGACATAGGCGGCCTGCGAGAAGGAGACATCGGCCGCCCAGTCGCAATGGTTGATCGCGATCACATTCCGGGTGATGCGCGCCACGCCGGCGGGGTTCCAGTAGACCGCCGAAGCGTCATCCGCAATCGAGACATACGCGGAGCCCATGCCCGCCGCGCGCGCGCCGACGCCGATCTTCAGGAACTGCCCCCCAATCGTGCCGACCTTCTCGAACTCGCGCGCCGCGAAGGCCAGGCTGGGCATGGCCAGGACCAGCACCGCAACCAATAGCGCTCGCTTCACCGTTCTACCTCCTTGCCTGCTGCACCGCATCAACCGCACGGCCTCGGCCGCCTAGCGGATGACCGTAAATCTGCCGACCATGGACTCGCCGTCACACGGTTGATCTTCCCCGGTCCTTGCCTTGCACTGAACGGCGTACAAGTAGACGCCGCTGGTGATGTCCTGTCCGTTGCGGGAGATCATGTTCCAGAATACGGTCCCCCGGCCATCGCTGGCGAGATCTTCCACGAGATCGCCCGATAGCGTATAGATTCGAACATGGCAGTTGCATGGCGGAAGCTTCGCGAAGGCGATCTTCGTTCCCGTCGGATCGGCGTCGCTGGGAGTGAGGTCCCAGGCCGCGCGCCCGTTCCAGGGATTCGGGACCACGATCACCTCGTCCTTCCACGCGTCCGCTGACGCGGCCTCCCAAATCGGGACGACCCCATCGGATTCGATCGCCGCCGGCTGGCTCGTCAGGATTTGAAGCTGGCCATTGTCGTAGAAGGTGCTGTAGGCGGTGACGTCGTAGAAGTAGAGCATGCCGTTCTTCAGCCCCTGATCGTCGACAAAGAAGTAGCGCCCCACGGGGAAGTGAGGAAGTTTCCCCCCCTCGTGCTCGGGATCCGGGACGGAATCGAGGGCCGCGACCGTTGTATCCGTGAAGGCGTCGAGATCGAGCTCCGTGCCTACCGGTTCATGCGTGAGAATGGCGATCTGCTGCCAGTCGGAAGGCGCCGGGCCCGTCGAGCCGATGGGCCGTTTCCACCCTTCCACGCGCCATACCTTGTATCCGGTGAAGAGTATCTCCTGGCGAATGGGGTCGGCGACCAGCTCCGAGGTATTGTCCCAGGCGATCCGCACACGCCGGTCCCCCACCACCTCAGGAGAATTGCCCGCCTCGTCGTCCTCCAGGTTCAACGCGGGCGGCGGCGGGGCCACAGTGCCCACCCAATGAACCAGCGTCTCCTTGCCTTTGCACACGTTGGCGCTGTCCTGGATCGGCGTGCAGCAGTTGCAGTCGGCGTCCCGCCAGTACTGCGGAAGGTTGCATTCGGTGTTCTTGATCGGCCCTTCCGGCTGCGACAGAGAGTCGCAGGGGTCCTTCCAGAAGAGCGGGTCACCGCCCACTTCGATGTGCAGGCAGGTCTCCTTGCCGTCGCAGCCCGTGAAGAGGTTGTTGTCCACATCCTGCCACTGGCCGTTGAAGACTCGCTGGGCCATCAGGGAGTTGTGGATCATGCCTTCTTCCTTGTTCCCGATCACGAAGGCGACCTGGAAGGTGAGCTGCTCGCCGGGGAGAAGCTCCTTGAAGGGGCCCGCGCTGAAGCAGTAGCGATAGTCCGACGGCTGGCTCGTGGGACGGGTGGGCACCGAGCCGCGCTGCAGGAGATCGTAGCGCTGGTAGTCGTTGTTCGGGTCCCCATCCGGGTAGGTGCCGCTGCCCGAGAAGAAGGCCAGCGTGTAGATCCCGACTTCATCCGGGGCCCATTCCCCGAAGGGGTCGGTGGTGTGACCCAGGAACATGCCGCCGAAATAGCCTTGGGAGCCCGGCGGCATGTCGTCGGCCGCGTTCCCGCCCGTGTCGCTTCCCGGATGGTCGAACATATAGGCGATGTCGATGTTCAGCTGCTGCTCCCGGCAATCGCGGGGCGTGCCGTCGCTATCCGTGCAGCGGTAGGTGATCGAGCGGTCGATGAAGGTCGTGTCGATCTGGGCCAGGGCCGCGCCGTCGTCGGTGTAGTACGTGTCGGCGCTCTTCAACCCGGCGTCCGAGTCCACGAAGTAGCCCAGGAAGATCTGGCGCAGGACTTCGAACCCCTCGTTGATCACGACGTAGTCGAGGCCGATGAACTCGTTGGCGCCCGGAGTGGACCAGGCGAAGCTGCGCTGCTTGACGTGCAGCCCGAGCGGACGGTGGTCGGGGTAGAAGGAGCGCGACTCCTCGGTGTTGTCCCAGTATTCGCACGAGAACATCTGCTGCGAAATCGCCTCGTAGTCCTCGTCGACCTTTCCATCGCCATCGTCGTCGAGGCTGTTGTGGAAGTCCTCGTCGGCAACGCCATCGCCGTCATCGTCGCCCTGGGTGGCGGAGAAGCCTTTCCGCTCTCCCCCCACGGCGCCCTCATAGCTCTCGTACATCGTGTAGCGCGGGTCAATGGGCGGCAGCATCTCGGTCTCGTAGGCGCCCGTCGACACATAGGCCAGATTGTCGGGAGCGATCGCGCCGATCCACAACGAGGCGGCGTAGAGGTACTCGCCCTCCTTCCATCCGGCGCCGTAGGTGTCGCCGCCGAAGGGATTCCCGATCACGCCCACATTGGTGACCATCACCTGCAGGAGCCCCACATTGTGATAGAACAGATGCGGGATGCGGATGGCGTACAGCGGCTCGCCGCGATCCTGGGCGAGCGGTTGATAGCCGTCCCAGTGCGCCTGCGCCGGAACGGCCGCCAGGGCCGCCGCCAAGGCCGCGAGGGCCAACCAGCGCGTCGCACGCCTGCGACCTTCGCCTCGGGTGATGCTGACCATGGATCCTCCCGCTCGCTCCCTAGAACTCGAAGCCCACGCCCATGCGAATGGTTCGCGGATTCCCGAACACCCGCGGATCGTTCAGAGGAATGAACTCCTCGATTCCGTCTTCATTGTGGTCGGCGAGATACGCGCCTCCCGCGCGGCCGGTCTCCGTGTAGTAGGTCGTGTACGCGTTCGTGACCGGCGGCGCCGGCCAGTTGGTCGGGCTCAACCAGGTAATGTTCTTCGCATCCAAAACATTGCGCGCGTCCACGAAGAGCGAGAGCCGCTTGCCCCACAGGGTGTAATACTTGTCCGCGCGGATATTCAGGTTGGTCTCGCTCGGCAGGCGCCGCGAGTTGATCGTCTCCGGCTCGGTCTCGCGCGTGTTGCGCTGAATGGGAGTGTAGGGAGTGCCCGTCTGGTATTCCCAGATCAGGTTCACGCCCCAGCTGCGCTGGTCGCCGAGCCCGAGGTTCACGCTGACGCTGTGGCGCACATCCCAGTCGAGGGGCTGCTCGCCGGTAGGCAGGTAGACGAAATTGCGCGAAACGGCCGCGTTCGGATCGGAGGCGACTCCGTTCGCGACTCCGTAACCGTAGGAGAGATCCCAGCGCATGTAGTTCTGCCAGCCGCGGCTGAGGCTCACCTCGAAGCCCTTGGACGAGGCGTAGTCTTTGTTCACATACGAAGTGATGTTGCCGGTGGCGGTCCAGTCGGGAATCTCCTCGGCCGTGATCAGGCCGTAGATGTCCTTGTAGTAGACGCTGAACTGCCCCACCAGGAGTTCGCTGAAGAGATGCTGGATGGCCGCCTGGTACTGGATGGTCGTCTCGTTCTCGAGGTTCGGATTCCCGCGCACGCCGTCGTAGACATCGCGGTTGTCGTAGACATACTGGCGGTCCGGCATCTGATACAGACGCGCGTAGTGGAAGCTGAACACATCCCGGTCGGAGATCGGGTAGCCGATCCCGACCCGCGGGCTCACCTGCTTCTTGACGCGCTCGGTGACATCCGAGATCGGCACCTGATCGCCGACGCTGTTGATGTCGTAGCGCAGCCCGATGTTGAGCACCATGCCCTCGTGCTCCCAGCGATCCTGGGCGTAGAAGGCGCCCTCGGGATTGTAGAAATGGTACACGGAGCGCGATGCCCCGATCTCTCCCTCAGTGTTGTTCAGATAGGGCCGGCTGACGCTGAAGAAGCGCATGTCGTTGTAGGTCCCGGAGAGCCCGGTTTCGAAGGTGTGCTTGCCGTGCTTCCAGGTGAGATCGAAGAGCCCCTGATAGACGCGCGTCTCCCGGGTGGAGAGCGCCGGGTAGTCGCCGCAGGTCACGAAGAAATCGTACGACTCGAGATCCGTATAGTTGAACCAGTAGTCGCGGTCGCGCTCCCCTTCGTACTCCCATTCGTTCTTGCCCAGCACCCGGCTGTCGGTGAAGTAGTGCTGCGAGCTCATCTTCACGCTGTACTGCGCGTCCTTGCTGAGCGAGTGATGGAAGACGGCCTTGTACTGGCGGAACTCGTCGCGCACATTGGGCGTGTGCTCGGCCGCGTTGTAATAGACATAGGTGGAATCCAGCGGAACGAGCGACCAGCGGCCGTGCCGCAGAACCACTTCTTCGGTCCGGGTGGTGTCGAGGAACTGCTGGACATAGCCCGCCCGGCTCCAGGCGTGATGGTAGCTGTCGTAGCGCTGCGACTGGTCGAGGACTTCGAAGGTCAGCTTGTAGTCGGCGCCGGGCTTGTACGCCAGCTTGCCCTGGAGCTTCACTTCGTTGTTCTTGCGATCTCCGACGCTGATGAAGTTGAGAATGTTCTCGCGCCCGCGGCGCTCGCGGGTCTTGGGGTAGTCGTCCTGATAGGTCGCCTCGGCCGAGATATAGTAGGTCAGATCGGGAACCGGCAAGGGGCCCCCCAGGCCCAGGAGCACGCGGTCGTAGTTGTCGTACGTGTTCTTCGGCGAGCCGTAGTCGTCGGTGATGTAACGCACCTCTCCGCCGAAGCGCTCGCCCCCCTCCTTGGTGCGGTAGAGGATCACGCCCGACTGGGCGTTGCCGTACTTGGCGTCCAGACCGCCGGTGAGGACCTCGAGGTCATTCACCGCCGTCATCGCCAGCGAGACCTGGCCGCCCACGAGCGGATCGCGCACGGGCATGCCGTCGACCTGGACCTGCACCTCTCCCGCGCGTCCGCCGCGGAAGTGCAACTCTCCGCCCTTGGCGATCACGCCCGCATTCAAGCCGATCGCCTCGACGAGATCGTCGACCGGCATCTTGCTGATGTCGGCGCCGGTTTTAGTGTACTTGGTCGAAGTGCTGCCCTTGTCGATCTTCTCCTTCTTGCCGACGACCGAAAGGCCTTCCAGAGTGGCGACTTCCTCCCGCAGTTCCACGGGCAGGCGGGTGGTCTCTCCGGCGCGGACCTCCACATTCGGCACCGTCGCTGTCGCATATCCCATCAGCTGCACTTTGACGGTGTAGACGCCGGGGGGGATGTTGGGAATTTGGAAGATCCCTTGTTCCTCGGACTCCCCTCCCCAGTTGGCGGTGCCCTCCAGAGTCAGCGCGGCGTGAGAAAGAGGATCTCCGGTCGCGGCGTCGCGAACGACCCCCGCGATCGTGCCGGCAGGAGCCTGGGCCCAAGCGGAGGCGCCCGCCAAGAGCAGGAATGCAAGCAGGATTGCTGTCCGTTTCCTCGGGTTCATGGCCGATCCCCCCGTTCCCGTCCGCGAGCCGTTCACTCCACCTAACCTTAGACCAATGGGGCAGCTACGGCAACAGCCGCATCCCGATCGAGTATCCCAGACCGTTCCCCTTCTCCAAGGACAAGGCTTCCGGAGCATCGCGGGAGATCCGTTCGTATCGCAGGGCCGCGTGGAATTGAATCGTCCCCCCGCGGGGCAACCACGAGGCGCCGGCGGAAACTCCGCTCACCTTGTTCATCGAGAGCGGGGCATTTACATCCTCATCGTCGGTCCCGGAATAGACGGCTCCGCGCAACACGACCGAGCGGGCGGCGAAGTACTCGAGGCCGATCGCGGCCTGCACCTCGCGCTCGTCGGCCTCCAACGGCGTGCCGTCGTCATCCCATTGGCGGGTTCCCAGGATGCCGTGCGCTTCGGCGGCGGCAAGAAGCCGGTCCTGGAGAAGGCGGCGGCTGGCCCCAAAGCCCGCAGAAAAGGTCTTCCGCTCCGTCCGGCCCGCGCGCAGACTGCCCTTGTAGTTGATCCCTTCTTCCACCTCGTGTTCGAACTGGCGAAAGCCCGCCTCGAATCCCAGGATGGTCCCGCTATTCATGTGCCAGCGCCAACGGGTGGAGGCCTGCCAGTCCGATCCCTTCTCCCAGAAGGTGACCGCTTCGTCGCGGTAGTTGCTCCGGCTGGGATTGCGCGGCGACCGGTCGCTCCAGCTCACCAGTACCCGCTCGGATCCGTCCCGCGACAGGTAAGACGCCCGCACGCCTCCCTCCAGCGCCCCCGTGCCGCGCATGAGCAGGAAGACGGAGAAGCGGTCCCCGGGGCTGCTCCAGGTGTAGTCGTCTTGATGGAATCTGGCCGGGTCTTCGCTCTTGCCCTCGATGTCCCCGCGATCGAAGTCCCAGGTGGCTCCCGCTTGCAGACCGGTCATCAGTTCATCGAGACGCACCTGGCCGCCCAATTGTCCGACAACGCGATCTTGTTTGTGTTGAATGGCGAAGAAATCCTCGACATCCCGCCGCTCCTCTTCGCTCTCCAGCCCGACGGCCCCGCCCAGCGTGAAGCGGCCGATCTGCTGGTTCAGAAGCGCGGAGATGCGCGGCCCGCTCACCTTCCCCTCGGTCCAAGCGGCATTCGGAGCATTCCAGAAAGACCAGTTCACATCCAGGCCCAAGGCCCTCCGGGCCGCCCGCTTGACGAGCTGAAGACCTTCGTGTCCAAAGCCGCGCTCGAAGGAATAGGGTCCCTGCTCCAAAGCCAGGCGATCCGAGCCTCCCCAGCCGTCGATCGTCCAGCCGTCGGCGTCTTCGAGAACCCCCGAAACACTCCCCCCGAAGTCGCGGGCGTTCAGTTCATTGCCTTCGTCGAGGATGCCGAGGTGCATGCCGCCGAGGCCCTCGAGGCGGATGGAAGGCAAACTGCCGATCGCCACGGGGTCGATCCCCGCCTCCTCCATCAGGCGCTGTTGAAGAGTCGCCAAGGCGGGAGCCGCGCACGCCGCCCACGCGAAGAGAACCGCCCCCGCTATCCGCCAAGCTCTTGACACACGCCCTCCTGGCGTCGGCCATCGGCCGGACGCTATCGCGATTCCTTCGGCCCGAAACGCAGGATTTGAGGCTCGGACCCCCAATGATCGCGTATGTCTGCGTCGAAGACCGCGATCGTGAACACATAGTCGCGTCCCGATTCCGGCAGGAAGGTCACATCCCGCTGCGGATCGCCCGTGTCGAGCCGGCGGGCGACTTCCAGGGTCCAGACGCCCATTTCCTCATCGTGGCCTCCCTTGGCGCGCACATCCTCCCGGCTTCCGCTCGGGTATGTGAGAACATAGCCGGGGACGGGATCACCCGGCATCCAGGGCCGCGGGTCGGCCGGGAAATTGCCCTCGAACCGGACATCGCCGGCGCTGAAGAAGGGGAAGAACTGCGTGGCCTGCTCACGCCAGAGATAGGCGGACGGGACCCCGTTGTTCGACACGCAGTTGGCATTGAAGAGATTCCGGCAGATGTCCGGATTCTGCGGATCGTCCAAGGGATCGTTGATCCTGCGATAGGGACGCAGGGGCACCCCCGCCCCGTCCTCGAAATTCTTCATGAAGCCCGGCAGCCCCGGATCGGGTGCGAGGCCCGCCATGGGATTCAAGTGCAAGTCGTCCATGTATCCGGGCGTTCCCTGGCTGGGATCATCGGGATCATCGTTCGGATTGAAGATGTCGCGGATGGGATTCGTTCGCCCGGCGAGCCATTCCCAGACATCCAGCCGGCCGCTGTCGAAATTGCCGAACGACATCGCTCCGCTGGGATGGCAGAGGATCTTGCATCCACGATCGGCGAAGGTCTCGCCGTCGCCGATCGCTCCCTCCATCTCGAATATGAGCGCGAGCTTGTCGTCCTCTCCGGATTGGCGCCACCAGGCCGGCAGGAGCAAGCTGTCCTGCGGGGCGACGCGGTCGGTCGTGTCGCATACTCCGTCCACGCAGCGAATGATCGGATCGCCGAAATTCGGGCCGGCGAAGGTGAAGACATCTTTCCACGCGTCGGCGAGGGGATCGGTCCATTGCATCAACAGGTAGAGATGCGTGTCGGTGTAGATGGCCTTGACCGAGACATACTTCGTTGCGCCGGGCGAGCCCGAGCCCTGCTCCGCCGACAACCGAACCTGGGTGTAAGGACGCTCGGGAGTGAATTCGCTGCCCCACTCGAGATCGATGCGCTCACCGTTCAACTCGATCACTCCGCGCTCGAATTCTTCCCGCGATTGATAGTAGGCGGTGATGACATTGGTCGGCGTGTCTTCGGGGCGCGAGGTGTTTTCCTCGCTGCATCCGAGGACGATGCCCGCAACGGCAAGGAGCGAGAGCGCGGCGACGCGTCCGAAACGCTGGAAGAAGCGGGCCTGCCGGGCGGGCCCGGCCTTGCCGGCCGGCCCTCCACGATTCTCGGAATTCACCGGAAAGCTCGCGGACATGATTGTCCCCATCACCCTCGGACCCCCTTAGGCATGCGTGGGTAACGCCATCGAAGACAGCCTCCTGGCCGTTTAGGAACCGATCCTAGGTACGCTAGGCGGGTGCGCTGCAAGTGTCAAGGGGATAAACAGACTACGGGTTCCAGACCACCTCGGGATACCGGGCCAGGAAGGCGCGGAATTCCTCTTCGATGGCGGCCAGGGCGGCCGCCGTGCGCGCTTCGAAGCGGAGGACAAGGACGGGCTGGGTATTGGAGGCGCGCAACAGCCCCCAGCCCTCGGGGAAGCGCGCCCGCACCCCGTCGATGGAGATCACGGAGCGGGTCGCGGCGAAGTGGCGGGTCGCCTCTTCCACGACGCGGAACTTCGCTTCATCGGGACAGGCGATCCGGATCTCCGGCGTGTTGACGAAGCGCGGCAGGCTGTCGATCTGGGCCGAGAGCGGGCGGTCGAGCGACGAGAGATAGGCGGCCATTCTCGCGGATCCGTAGATGGCGTCGTCGAAGCCGAAGAATCCTTCGTTGAAGAACATGTGCCCCGACATCTCGCCGGCGAGCGGAAAGCCCTCCTCCTTCATCTTCACCTTCAGCACGGAGTGGCCGGTCTTCCACATGAAGGGAACGCCGCCATGCGCTCGGATGTCTTCTTCGAGACCCTGGGAGCATTTCACATCGAAGAGAATCCGGCTTCCCGGAAGGCGGGCGAGCAGCTCGCGCGCGAAGAGCGCGAGGATCTGATCGCCGAAAACCATGTGGCCGCGCTCGTCGATCAGTCCGATCCGGTCCGCGTCGCCGTCGTAGCCGACCCCGAGATCGGCCTGCTCGGCGAGCACCCGCTCGCGCAGGTCGCGCATCAACTCGGGCACGGTCGGATCGGGCAAGTGATGGGGAAACCGGCCGTCCGGTTCGCAATACAGGCAGACCACATCGTGGCCGAGATCGGCGAGCACCTGCGGGCCGATCAACCCTCCCGTGCCGTTGCCCGCGTCGACCACGATCTTGAGCGCCCGGCCGCTCTTCAGCCGCGCCCGAACCATCGCCCGGTATTCGGGAAAGGCATCGAAGTCTCGCGCGCCGCCCTTGCCGAACGCAAAATCGGAGGCGCGAATCTGCGCTTCGATCGCGCGGATCTCCTCGCCCCAGATGGGCGCCGTGCCGCGGCAGAGCTTGAATCCGTTGTACTCGATCGGATTGTGGCTGCCCGTGATCATCACTCCGCCGCTCGCGGCCGTCGTCTCGATGGCGTAGTAGAGAAGCGGAGTCGGCACGATGCCGGCATCGAAGATGTCGAGCCCGGTGGAGAGAAGGCCGTCGCGCACCGCCGCGTGCAGGCGCGGAGAGCTCTCGCGCACATCCCGCCCCAGGCACGCGGTCCGGCCGCCTTCCCTCCGCAAGCGCGTGCCGAGCGCGCAGCCCACCGCCCGCGCGAGATCGTCGGTCAGATCGCGATCGGCCACGCCGCGGATGTCGTATTCGCGGAAAATCGCGGGATTCGGATTCATCGGCGACCTCACCGGCGGCTCGGCTCCTTGCGCTTCAAACGCAGCCACGCCTCGATGAAGGGATCGAGATCTCCATCGAGGACGGCCTGGATGTTGCCCGTCTCCTGTCCCGTCCGGTGGTCCTTCACGAGCGTGTACGGATGGAGCACATAGGAGCGGATCTGCGAACCCCAGGCGATGTCGCGCTTGCCCGCCTCCAAGGCTTCTGTCTTCTTGCGCTCCTCCTCCTGCTGGCGAAGGTAGAGGCGCGCGCGAAGGACCTTCATGGCCACATCCCGGTTGCGATGCTGCGAGCGCTCGGCCTGGCATTGGGCGACGATTCCCGTCGGCAGGTGGGTGATGCGCACCGCCGATTCGGTCTTGTTGACATGCTGGCCGCCCGCGCCGCTGGAACGATAGGTGTCGATGCGCAATTCCTCGTCGCGGATCTCCACTTCCCCGCCGTTTTCGACTTCTGGAAAGACGAAGACCGAAGCGAACGAAGTGTGGCGGCGCTGGTTGAAATCGAACGGAGAAATGCGCACGAGGCGATGAACGCCGACCTCGGGACGCAGGAACCCGTAGGCATATTCTCCCTTGACCTCGAAGGTCGCGTCCTTGATGCCCGCTTCGTCGCCTTCCTGGAAGTCGATGACGCGCGTTTGAAAGCCGGCTCGCTCGCACCAGCGCAGGTACATCCGGTACAGCATCAGGGCCCAGTCCTGCGACTCGGTGCCCCCTGCCCCGGGATGGATCGAGAGGATGGCGTCGGCCCGATCCTGTTCGCCGTCCAGGTAGGTGCGCAATTCCGCGCGCTCGAGCTCGTCGTTGTAGGCGGCGAGATCGCGGGCCAGTTCCGCTTCGAGGCCCGCGTCCGATTCCTCCTGGAGAAGCTGCGAGAGGTCGCGCAGATCGGCCAGGCGTTTGTCGAGCGCCTCCCAGTCCGCAATCTTCTGCTTGGCCGCCTTGAGCGCCGCGACCGCTTCCTGCGCTTTCTGGGGATGGTCCCAGAATCCGGGCGCGGCGATTTTCTGTTCCGCCTCGGCGCGCTCGGCGATCAAGCGATCGACGTCAAAGAAACCTCCTCAGATGGGAGACACGCTCTTCGCATTCGGCCAGCAGCCGTTCGATGTCCGGGCTCATTCTCTTTTCTTGCTCCCATGGCGGCTCGCCGGGCGGCTCCGCGCCCACGCCTGCCGCAGTTGCTCGACCTTCCGGCCGAGATCGGAGAGTCCGCCGCTGTTGTCGACGACGAGATCGGCCAGGGAACGCCGCTGTTCCGAAGTCGCCTGTCGCGCGAGACGGCGCCGGATCGTGCCCGCGTCGAACCCCTTTTTCAACGAGCGGGCGATTCGCACGGGCTCGGCCGCCTCGACGGCGATGACATAGTCGCACCAGGAAGGTACTCCGGATTCCACGAGCAGCGAAATCTCGACGATCACGATATCAGCCGCTCCTTCCCTGTTCAAGGCTCGCAGATCTTCCTCCAATCGCGCGAGCACGCGAGGGTGGAGGATGCGTTCCAGTCTCTCGAGGCGTGCGGGATCGGCGAAGGCGAGGGCTCCCAAGCGGGCGCGATCGATCGCGCCCGCGGCATCCCTCACGCCATCGCCGAAGGCCGCCTGGATCTCGCGCGCGACCTCGTCATTCTCCAGGAGCTCGTGCGCCACGCGATCCGCGTCCAGGTGGACGATGCCCGGATGGGCCGCGAGCAAGCGGCAGAAGGTCGACTTGCCCGAGCCCATCCCGCCCGTGACGGCGACGACCCAGAAATGGCGTTCGTTGCGCGTCATTCGATCCTCGATCCTGATCGCTGATGGAAGCGCGGCTCCTCATGGCCGCCGCCCGTCGCGCGCGTCCGCATCCGCGCGGCCGGTCGCATGCGCTCAGTCATGGGCCGTCAGCCAATCGGGGCCGATGCCGGCGCTCACCGCCAGGGGCACGCGCAACGCGAAGACCGCTTCCATGACGCGCCGCGCCTCCTCGGCGACGGCCGCCGCCTCGCCGGCCGGCGCTTCGATCAACAGCTCGTCGTGCACCTGCAGAAGAAGGCGCGCGCCGGGGCGCCGGGCGCGCAGGTGGCGGTGCAGTTCCACCATCGCCTTCTTGATCAAGTCGGCGGCGGAGCCCTGGACGGTCGAATTGACCGCCATCCGCTCGGCCGCGGAACGCAGGCGCGGGTGCGATGAAGCGAGGTCGGGAAGATAGCGCCGCCGCCCCAGAATCGTCGCGGCGTATCCGCGCTCGCGAGCCTGCTGCACGCAGGCGTCGATGAACGCTTTCACGCCTGGGAGCTTGCGGAAGTAGTCCTCGATGAAGCTCGCCGCCTGGCGCAAGGGAATGCCGAGTTCCGCCGCGAGGCGCTGGGGCCCCATGCCGTAGATGACGCCGAAGTTCACGGTCTTCGCGCGCGCGCGCATGGCGGGGGAAACGGAGTCCTCGGGAATTCCGGCCACGAGGGCGGCCGTGGCCCGATGGATGTCGTTGCCTTCGGCGAAGGCGCGAGTCAGATGCTCGTCCTCGGAAAGGTGCGCGAGCAGGCGCAGCTCCACCTGCGAGTAGTCGGCGGAGATCAGCAGCGCTCCCGGAGGAGCGATGAAGGCGCGGCGGATCTCGCGTCCCAGCGCGGAGCGAATCGGAATGTTCTGCAGATTGGGGTCCGAGGAGCTCAGGCGGCCGGTGGCCGTCACCGTCTGATGGAAACGCGTGTGGATGCGGCCCGATTCGGGGTCGATCATGCGCGGTAAGGCGTCGACATAGGTGTTCTTCAGCTTGGCGAGCTGGCGGTACGAGAGGACTTCGCGCGGCAGGGGGTGAAGCGTCGCCATCTCCTCCAACACCGCTTGAGAAGTGGAAAAGCCGGTCTTCGTGCGGTGCCGGGGAGCGAGCTTCAGCTTGTCGAAGAGGACCGTCTGCAGCTGCTGGGTCGAATGGATGTTGAACACCTGCCCCGCGAGGCGATAGATCTCCTCCTCCGCGCGCCGCATGCCGAGCGCCAGCGACTCCCCCATGGCCGCCAGGGCCTGCGTGTCGATCGCGACGCCCGCGGCCATCATGTCGGCGAGGACCGGGGCGAGCGGCATCTCGACCGTGCGGTAGAGCTCGGCGGCGCCCGTTTCCTCGAGCGCCGCGCCGAGACGCGGGCGCAGGCGCAGGATGAGATCCGCGCCCGAGCAGGCGGCCCGCGCTTCCCGTTCGCGCGTGAGGGCGACTTCCGCGAGCGCGGCCCGAATCTCGGGCGGTTCCAGGTCCAGCCATTTTCGCGCCAGGCCTTCCAAGGCCAGCGTCGCCTCCGGATCGAGGAGATACGAGGCGATCTTCACATCCTCGATCGGTCCCTCCACGACCCATCCGTGGCGCGCGAGAACCAGCAGGTCGTCGGCGACATCGATTCCCGCTTTCACGAGCGCCGGGTCGGCAAACAACGGGCCCAGATGATCTCGGATGACATCGAGGGAGAGCCCATCGGACCGCGCCTCTGATGGATCGCCGGCGGTCGCGCCGGCCGCGGGCCCGGCGGCTCGCCCCGGCAAGGTCGTCTGCTCCGTCGCGGCAGCGGCTCTCGCATCGGTCGGGGCGGAAGTCGAGGGTCCGGTTTCAGGGGCGTCGTTCTCCGCGGAGACGGAAACGCAGTAGATCCCTCCTGCCTTCCATCCGAAGGCGATGCCCGTCAGGCGCGCCTTGCGCGCCGGATCGCCGCTCGTCGCCAGGGAGAACGCGATCGCCTGCCCGGGCCCCGACGCCGTCTCCCGCCGGGCCAACTCGACCACGCGGCGCAGCTCCTGGGCGCTCGCGATGGCGGCGCCCTCCACGCCCCAGCGGGGAACCGCCGGCGTGACCGGGGGCGCTGCCTGAGAAGTCGCCTCTTCCTCTCCGCTTCCCGGGCTCGGCCCTTCGGTGCACGCGTCGAGCAACGAGCCTTGCGTCGCGCGCCCGGGAGATTCCGGCGAGGAAGGCTGCGCCGCGCGCGAGGCGGCGATCGCCGGCGGCGGGCCGGACGGAGAACCGGATTCCGGAAAGAAACGCTTTTCGATGTTGCGGAATTCGAGCTCCCGGAGCAGGTCGCGAAAGGCCGGCCGATGGCGCAGGTCCGGCACGGGAAAGCTCTCCGGATCGGGGACGGGAAGATCGCTGCGCAAGCGCACAAGGTCGCGGCTTGCGAGCGCGCCGTCCATTCCTTCGCGCAGCTTCTTCTGAAGCGACTGTGGAGCGATGTCATCGAGGGCGGCAAAGACGGCCTCCAACGATCCGTGCGCGCGCAAGAGCTGCGACGCGGTCTTGGGGCCGATTCCAGGAATGCCGGGCACATTGTCGATCGCGTCCCCGACCAGAGCCAGGTAGTCCACGAACTGATCGGGCCTCACTCCCCATCGCTCGGCCACCCGCCCGGCATCCACCCAATGGGCCGGCTCGCGTCCGCGGGCGGGAACATACTGGCGAATCCTCGGCCCGATCATCTGGCCGAAGTCCTTGTCTCCCGAAACCACGACTGCCTGCCATCCGGCCTCGATCGCGCGAGCCGCCAGGGAAGCGATCAAATCGTCCGCTTCGACCCCTTCCTGGCATTCGGTGCGCAAACCGAGCGCTTCGATGAGGCGATGAAGGTAGGGCACCTGCAGGGCGAGGTCGGCGGGCATCTCCGGACGATGGGCCTTGTAGGCCGCATAGCGTTCGTGGCGGAAAGTCTTGCCCGGCGCATCCAGTGCGACCACGAGGTGCTCGGCGCGCTCGTCTCGGATCAAGGCGAGAAGCGCGCTGAGAAAGCCGTACAGCGCGCCGGTGGGCAAGCCGCGGGAGGTCGCCAGCGGGCGCTGGGCGAAGGCGAAATGGGCGCGAAAGAAGAGCGCCATGGCATCGACGAGAAAGAGCGTGCCGCCCGCACTCTCCTGGGGTCGCTCCTCGCTGCTCACGATGTTCGCCTCTCGATCCATTTCATTGAAAGCCGCGGGCCCGGCCGCGCTCGCTTGCCAGATCGACGACGAAAGCCCATTGCCGCCGGCGTCCCTTGGAGTGAACTCACCGGCGAAACCGGCCGCCGGGACACCCCCTCAGACGCGATACAATCCGAGGCGCCCGATCAAGCGGGCGACCCCAACCGGAACGAGTTTTCCCAACGGAAGCCCGGCTCCCGCGCGCCGGCGGACTTCCGTGGAGGAGATGTCGAAACGGGGGCCTGGGATCCAGCTCACCCGCCCCTCGAGATAGGCCGGCCGTGGCGCTTCCCGCCGCCCTCCGGGCGCGACCGAAGGCTGGCTGCCGGGGCGCGGCCCGCCGGGAGCCTCGCTCGCGCGAGGATAGACGGCAATTCGGGCGAGGCGGGCGATTTCTTCGGGCGTCCTCCAGCCGGGCAGGTCGGCAAGGCTGTCCTCCCCGAGGATGAGCCAGAACTCATCTTCGGGATAGGCGGCCCGGAGCTCCTTCAGAGTGTCGACCGTGTAGGAGACTCCTCCCCGCTCCCGCTCGATGGCCGCGGCCTCGAAGCCGGGGCGCCCGGACAGCGCTTCCTGGAGCAGCTGCCAGCGCGTCTCGAAAGGGCTCAGGCTTTGCGGCGGCTTGTGAGCGGGCAGGTAGCAGGGGACGAAGAGCACGCGATCGAGGTGGAGAAAACTGCGCGCCGCCGTCGCAATTCCCAGGTGCCCGAGATGGGGAGGGTCGAAGCTGCCGCCGAGGACGCCCGTTCTCACATCCCGGCTCCGCCCGCTCCATCGGGCTCGCCGGCGCCGGCGCCGTCGCTGTCGTCCTCGCGACCGCTTCCTTCCTTCACGGGAGTTCCCGCCGGCGTTGCAGCGGGCAGCTCCGCGAGCTTCTCGCGCGCTCTTCGGGCCAGGTCCCCGCCCTTCGTGAACCGCGCGGGATCGGCGCCCAAGTGCGCCGCCAGGCGTTCGTAGCTGCGGCGGGCCTCGCTCCAGTTCTCCTCCTTCTCGAAGGTGCGGGCGATTCCGTCCAGGGCGCGGGCCGAAACGGGGGAATCCGCCCAAGTGACCAAGGACTTCTCGAAGTACCGGCGCGCGGCGGCCAGGCGGCCCAGGCGCATGTAGGTCTCGCCGTTCAGGAAATCCTTGCGAGCCAGCGTGCCGAGGACATCGGCGATCGCCTTTTCGGCCGCCTCCTTCTGCTTGCCTTCCGGATAGCGCCGCAGGTAGGCCTGAAACGCCTTCAAGGCCTCCTCCGCCGGCTCGGCATCGTGCTCGGCCCCGCGAACGGCGAGAAACCAGGAACGGGCGGTCTCAAAGCGCGCGTCTTCGACGAGCGGGCTGCGCGGGTAGTCGTCGACCACGCGCCCGAACGCCTGGCGGGCCAACAGGTACTCGTTGTTCTTCTGGCGCGCGAGACCCAGGTAGTACAGCGCATCGTCGATGAATTGGCTGCCCGGATGGTTGCGTTCAAACGATTCCAGGTGCTCGATCGCCGCAACCAGATGGCCGCGGTCGAACTCCTGGCGCGCCACTTCGAAGTCCGCTTCGGGACCGAACGACGGCAGCTTTCCCGGGCCGCTGGCGCAGCCGGAGAGCCATGCCAGGGCGCACGCGAGGATCAGGAGTCGAAACCCCGCCGCGCGTTCGATGTGAGCCAGTCCGCCTGCCATGCGACCCTCGATTCGAACGGTCGAGCATCCCCGCCCGGCTCGCCCGCCGGGCGGGGATGCTCACTTCTGATTCTCGTAGAAGAGGTAGACGAGCCCCGAGACGATTCCCGCGACCGCGAGAGGCTCGATGATCGCGCGCACCGAAGTCGACCCCGGTTGTTCGATCGGGAAAGGGTACTCGCGGCCTTCCAGCATCGTCCTCGCCCAGCCGGGGAACGAGTCGAGGTACATCCGGTCGCTCGACGCCACCGCGGAGACGACATGCCCGGGTTCGGTGAGGCGCGTCGCGCGCAGCCGGACGCAGGCCATGCGCCCGTAGCGCCGGGGGCCGACCCACATGGTGCGCTTGGCCCAGGGATAGGAGATTCCGCACTCGACCACCCGGAATGAGAGGACTTCGCCTCGCTTGGGCAAGACCATCGAGAACGTGCCCTCGGCGGATCCGGTCGCACCCCCCGTCGCGTCGGAGGGAGTCGTCGTGGCGCCGGAGGATGCATTCTGGGGCGGAGTCGAGACCGGCTCCTCCGCTTGGGTCTCGAGGGAGTCCGCGCTTTCCCCCTCCAACGCCTCATCATCGCCTGCCGGCGCGCCGGCGGTCTGTTCCTGATCCTCGGACTCCTCCTCCGGTTCCTCGCCGGCCCCGCTGATGGAGTCGAGCGAGAGCGAAACCTTGCCACCCTGTTTTCCGCCGCCGCCCTGCGCCTTCACCTCCGCCACGACCGGCACGGCGGCCGCTTCTCCGAACGAAGGCACGACGACATCGCAGCCGGCCGCAAGGAGCTTCTCTTGAATGGCCGCGGCCACGAGCCAGTTCGTCGGGCTGGGAGATTCGGGCACCACATGCACTTTCGTCCCGGCGGGAAACTGGAGTTGGGACAGGATCTCGTCCGCCGCCTCAGCGCTCAGCCTTTCGAGCAGCGAGATGTGATCGGCCAGGCTTTCGTCTCCGGCTTGGCAGACGGCGGGGAGAAACGCCGCCAGAATGCCGGCCAGAAGGAGCCCGCGCGTCGAGCGCCGGCTCGCGTGCGTTCTCACGCTTCCTCCTTCCACGCGCCCTCGCCCATGGCCCGCCGATGCGGTTCGAGCGGGAAAGACTCGACCGGCACGGCTTTCAAGTCATAGGGCTTCGCTTCCAGGATGCGGACCCTGCGGAAGTCGCCCGGTTCCCCATCTGGATTTTTCTTGCCTCGCGCGGCCCGGACGAGGATCACTCCATCGATGTCGGGAGCCTCCCCGTAGCTGCGCGCCACCCAGGCGCCGTCGCGCGCGCGGATGCCGTCGATCAAGACCGTGCATTCCTGTCCGCGACGGGCGCGCTGCAGCCGCCGGGCGATCTCTTTCTGCTCGGAGAGCACGCAGCTTCGCCTTCGTCGCGCCACGCTTCGCGAAGCGCACGGAAGGCCCGGCCCCCGCGGCAATTCCGGCTCGCGACTGTAGGCAAAGGCTCCCAGACGGTCAAAGGGAAACTCCCGCAGGAAGCGCATCAATTCGGCGAATTCCCGCTCTCCTTCGCCGGGATGGCCGGTCATGACCGTCGTGCGGAGAATGACATTTGGGATCCGCGCCCGCAGCCGGTCCACGAGCCGGCGAATGCGCGCGCCGCCCGCCCCTCGCCCCATCGCCCGCAGCACGGGATCGGAGATGTGCTGGATCGGAAGATCGATGTAGGGAAGAACGCGCCCGCCTTCGGCGAACGCCGCGATCAGTTCGTCGTTCCAGTGGGCGGGATGCGTGTAGAGGACGCGAATCCACTCCGGGCCCCTTCCGGCGTTCAAGCGGCGAAGGAGTCGCGCCAGGGAGGCGCCGTCGTCGCGTTCGCGGCCGAACGCGGTCGTGTCCTGAGCGACGAGGATGACTTCGCGCACGCCCTCTTCCGCCAGCGCGATCACTTCACGCGCCACGCTCTCGATCGAGCGGCTGCGCAGCGGTCCGCGCAGCTTCGGAATCAGGCAGAAGCGGCAGCGATGGCTGCAGCCCTCGGCGATCTTGACGTACGCGACGTGCGGAAAGCCGGTGCGGACGCGCCTTCCCGAAAGCGGAGGGCGTTCGAGCGCTCCCAACGCCGGACCTGAAGGGCGGCCCTCCGCGAGCGCGCGAGCCAGCACCGCGATTCGATCGCAGCGGCCGGGGCCGAGCAGGCCGTCAATTTCCGGCATCGCTCTCTGCAACGCCGCGCCATGGCGCTCGGCGAGACAGCCGGCCACCAGCAGGCGCCGGGAAGGGTCCTCGGCTTTCCACGCGCCCGCGCGGAGGATCCGGTCGATGGATTCGCGTTGCGCGTCCTGGACGAACGCGCACGTGTTGATCACGAGCAGGTCCGCCTCGCTCTCGTCGGCAACGAGCGTGAAGCCCGCCCGCTCGAGGCGCCCCATCATGACTTCGCTGTCGACGAGGTTCTTGGGGCAGCCGAGCGTGAGAAACGCGACCCGCGCGGGCGCGCGGGGGACGAGGGAGAGGCACGGCGGTCCCTCAATCGACTTCGAACAGCTCATAGCCCTCGGGAATGCGAAAGCGGAATTGCTCCTCGGGAATGGAAGCGAGCATGCGAGGCGCGAGGAATGTGAACGAGAAGGCGTTTCCTTCCTCGTCGCGGTAGCCATAGCCGACGGGCAGGGCCTGATCGACCGCCACTTCGATGAAGAGGTCCCCCACTCCCCATTCGGGCCTCGCCCGCAAGGCAATGTGCGCCACGCGACCGTGACGGGGATCGTTTCGATAGGTCGCGAGCGAATCGGCCGCCCGCCCAAGGCCCTCGTAGAAGAACTGCCCCCAGCTGGTCGTCTCTTCGATGTGCGCCCGAAGCACCTGGCGGTCTTCGGGCAAGAAGGTCCAGACATAGCGTCCGTCGGAGCCGATGCGATGGCCGGCGGGCTGGTCGTATTCCAGGCGAAAGCGGTCGGGCGGAGAGACGGTCAGGGTGCCCGAGGAAGTGTCCGCTTCTCCGAACGCGCTCCACACACTCACTTGCCGGAAGGAACTCTGGAAGCTCTGCCCGGCGTCCAGGCGCGCGCGCAGCCTGGCCAGGATCGGCGACGCTTCGAGCGAAGTTGGCGGCGCGGCCGCCGGGGCAGGTTCCTGCGCGTACGCCGTCAGCGGCAGGCATGCCGGCCCGCAGCAAACGAGGATGGCGATCAGGGTCACGCAGGCCGCTCGCGTCCCCGGCCGCCATGCGGCCTGAGACGAACAGGCGCGGGTTCCATGTCGACGCACGAGAACCTCCTTGGGAACGCTACTTGCATCGAGGCATCCTACACCCTCACGCGAGAAAACTTCCAGCGCACGGTGGGACGCCACGCGGACGATAAAAGAAGACCATTCATCGGCAGGCTCATGCCGGCCGCGGTCGACCTTGCCCGGATCAGCGAGCCGCGGGAGATTCGCGGAAGCGAGAAGAGAAGCTCTTGACACCCTGCTAGCCGGTCTTGACCGTTCCCTTGCTCTTGGCTTCTTGCAGGAATTCGGGGGAGACGAGCACTTCGCGCGCCCGGCTGCCGTCGGGGGGCCCCACGATCCCCGAGCGCTCGAGCAGGTCCATGAGACGGCCGGCGCGCGTGTAACCGACGCGAAGCCGGCGCTGGAGCATGGAGGTCGAACCCTGGCGCGTCGTGACCACGATCCGCAGCGCCTCGTTGTAGAGAGGATCCTCGATGTCGCCCTCCGCTCCCTCCTCGGCTTCGCTCGCCGTCGCGGGGCAGAGTTCCTCGGCGGGCGGGAACTGGCGCAGGTACGCAGCCACCCGCTCGGTCTCCGCATCGCTCAGGAAGGCGCCATGCACGCGGTGGGCCTGCGCCTTTCCCGGCGGGATGAAGAGCATGTCGCCGCGCCCGATCAGCGATTCCGCCCCGTTCATGTCGAGGATCGTGCGCGAGTCGGTGCGGGTGGCCACCTGGAAGGCGATCCGGGCGGGGAAATTCGCCTTGATGACGCCCGTGATGACATCGACCGACGGGCGTTGCGTCGCGAGCACGAGATGGATCCCGACCGCGCGCGCCATCTGCGCCAGGCGCGCGATCGGGACCTCGATTTCCGCCGGACTGCTGAGCATCAAATCGGCGAGCTCATCCACGCAGACGACGATGTACGGCATGGCGCCCAGCGGGGGATCGTCGCGCCCTTCAGCGCGGCGCTTGAGATACGATTCGATGTTTCGCACCCCCAGCCCCGCCATCACGCGATAGCGCCGCTCCATCTCTCTCGTCAGCCATTGCAGCCCGCGCGCCGCTTCGCGCGCGTCCGTCACCACCGGTCGCAGAAGATGCGGGATCTCGTTGTAGGTGGTGAGCTCGAGCATCTTCGGATCGATCAGCAAGAGACGCAGGTTTTCCGGGGAGCAGCGCAGCAGGAGCGAGACGATCAGGCTGTTGATGCACACGCTCTTGCCCGAGCCGGTGGTTCCCGCCACCAGCAAGTGGGGCATCTTCTCCAGCGACGCATAGAAGGGCCGCCCCGCGACGTCGCGCCCGAGCGCCACGCAGAGAGGCTCGCGCGCGTCCCGGAATTCCTTGCGCGCGGCGATCTCGCGAAACGAGATCAAGGCCGGCACGCGATTCGGGATCTCGATGCCGACGGCCGCCTTGCCGGGAATGGGCGCGAGCAGGCGGACGCGAGGCGTGCGCAGAGCGAGCGCGAGGTCGTCCTGGCGGCTGGAGATCTGGCTCACGGTCACGCCCGGCCCGGGACAGAATTCATAGCGGGTGATGACCGGCCCGGGATGGACCTCTCCCACTTCGCCGGAAATGCCGAAGCTCGCCAGCGTCTGGCGAATCAAGGCGGCGGTGCGGTCGATCTCCTCCTGGTCGATTCCGCTGCCCTCGTCCGATCGCTCCTCGAGAAGCTCGAGCAACGCGACGGCCGGCCCTTCACGAGCCTCGGGAATGTCCTCGCCTCCCGAAGCGGCGGAAGAGACGCCGGTGCGTGCACGGACGCGAGGAGGCCTCGACGAGACCTCAGGATCGCCTCCCGGCCCCTGATCGCGCGCGCGAGCGCGTTTCTTGGCGCTGGCGCGCGCGGTGTCGCTCAACGCATCGCCAACCAACGGGCCCTCCTCGCCCGTCAGGGCCGCAATGGCAGGAGCAGCCCCTTCTCCTTGGGAGAGCGGTGGCCTGGCGGGCGCCGCCTTCGCCCGCTTGCGCGAGGCCTCCTCCACTTCGAGCTCTTCCCAGACTTCCTGCGGCTCATCCAAATCGTCGCCGTCCTCCTCCGAACGCTCTTCGTCGCGAGCGGCCGCGCGGGCGGCGGCACGCTCCTGCCGGCGCGCCTGCCATTCGCCCGCCGATCGCGCCACGGAGGCGCCCAGGCGAACGAGCGCAATGCCGATCAGGCGAAAGAGCGCTCCCAGGGCGCGGGCGAAGAATCCGAGGAAGGCCGCGACGCCGTCCGCGAGCGGCTTGGGCAATGCCCAGCGGGCGAAACAGGTGGTCGAGACGGCGGTCAACGCGGCCAGCGCGACGGCGGCATGGGGCTTCGACCCTCCAAAGAAGGCCAGGAAGGCGGAACGCAGGTGATGACCGAAAAGGCCGTGCCGGAGCAGGAGGTCGGCATCTTCAGCGGCGAATCCTTGCAGGAACGCGTCCCAGACGATGAGGACCGGCGCAAGGAGGAGGGTCAGCCGCCCGAGAAAGGGCCTCCGCCAGGGCACGAGCAGGGCGGTGCTCCAGAGAATCGCAAGGGCAGCGATGGCCCACACGGTCGCGTGCCCGAAGGTCCGGGCCCACAGATCGACCCAGTTGCGCCCGAAGGGTCCCATGTCGCGAGCAAGGCCCAGCCCGGGCAGGCTGAGGGCGGTGAGCAGACCGACCGCAAGCAGCAGGATGCCGAGGAACCACCGTCGCGAAGCTTTTTGCGCGCGCGCCATATCGACCCCGCCGTCCCATGCTTCCGAGCGCCCGGTGCTCTTCAGGGAATGGCCTCGGGGAGGCGCGGGCATGCTAGGTCCGAACGGGATTCCGGGCAACCCGTTTCAATGACCATCCGGCGCGAAGAGAGGGCGGCCGGCGCCCGCATGGGGCGCGTTCAGCCCGCCTGCTCGAGCTCCTTCACGCGATCGGCCTTCTCCCAGGTGAATTCGGGCAGTTCCCGGCCGAAGTGACCGAAGTAGGCCGTCTTCCTGTAGATCGGCGCGGCCAGCCGAAGCGCCGCGATCATGCCCTCGGGAGTGAGGTCGAAGACTTTGCGGATGCGCCGCTCGATCTCGGGATCGGGCAGCCGTCCCGTGCCGTAGGTGTCCACCGCCACGCTGACCGGTTCGTGCACTCCGATGGCGTAGGCGATCTGCACCAGGCATCGCCGTGCCAGGCCCGCCGCGACGACATTCTTCGCCACCCAGCGCGCGCAGTAGGTGCCGGAGCGGTCCACCTTGGTGGGATCCTTGCCGCTGAAGCTGCCGCCCCCGTGGGGCGCCATTCCGCCGTAGGTGTCGACAATGATCTTCCGGCCGCTCAGGCCGGTGTCGGCGCGAGGTCCGCCTTCGACGAATCGCCCGGTCGGGTTGATCAGGACCTGCATTCCCGGAGCCGCGATCTCGGGGCCGATCACCTTCGAGACCACTTCGGCCGTCAATCCTTCGCGAACCGTCTCGATGGAAACGTCGTCGTGCTGCGCGGAGAGAACCACCGTTTCGACCGTGGCGGGCCGGCCTTCGCGATAGCGGACGCTCACCTGCCCCTTGCCGTCCGGCCGCAACCAGGGAAGCACGCGCTCGACGCGCGCATCCTCCAGACGGATCATCATCCGGTGCGCGAGCATGATGGGCAGCGGCATCAACTCCGGGGTCTCGTCGCAGGCATAGCCGAACATGATGCCCTGGTCGCCCGCGCCGAGCTTGCCGGGCCCCTGATCGACGCCCCGCCGGATGTCCACGGATTGCTCGTCGATGGAAGTGAGCACCGCACAGCTCTGGTGATCGAAGCCGAAGCGCGGGTCGTCGTAGCCCGCCGCGCAGATCGAACGGCGCACGATGGCGGGAATGTCCGCATACGCGGTGGTGGAAACTTCCCCGGAAACCAGCACGAGCCCCGTCGTGAGGATTGCCTCGCAGGCCACCCTGGCGGTGGAATCGCGCGACAGGATGTCATCGAGAATGGCATCCACGATCTGGTCGGCAACTTTGTCCGGATGTCCGCGCGCCACCGACTCCGAGGAAAAGAGGCAATCCCTGGTCATGCTTTCCATCCTCCATCTCATCGTTCACGCGAAAAGAAGCCGCAGGATAGCCGAGGCGGCCGGCGGCGGCAAGCGCAAGCCTCCGGGCTGAATCGCTCGACGAACCGGCCGGTCAGCCTGCGCTATTGCCCGACAGGTCCACTTCACAGGAATCCCCGACGCTGATGCGCTCGAAGGCCGCGCGGATCATCGCGTTTTCTCCCACGACCGAGCCTTCGAGAAGAATCTCCGACACTTCCGCCCCTTCGTTGATGATCGAGTCGCGCACGACGGCGTTTCGGATCACGACTCCGTCGGCCACCGAGACATTCGGCCCGATGATCGCCCGCTCGATGCGAGCAGTGGGCGCCACATAGACGGGAGACACCAAGGTCACGCCGGGAAGCGGCGCGGGCTGCGGCATGCGACTCAGGAGATGGCGGTTCGTTTCCAGGAGCGTCTCGCGCTTGCCGCAATCGAACCAGCCGGAGACGCGCGAAATGCGCATCTCGGTTCCTTCGTCCAGCATGATCTGGAGGGCGTCGGTGAGCTGATACTCGCCCTTCGTCTTCCGGCCGCTCTCGATCAACCGCCCGATGCTGGAGAAGAGCGCGGAGGACTCGGGCAGATAGTAGATGCCGACGATCGCGAGACGGCTGGGCGGGTCGGCGGGCTTCTCGACGAGGCGCACCACCCGCTCCCCGGCCAGCTCCACCACGCCGAAGCGGCGCGGGTCATCCACTTCCTTCACGCCGATCACGGCCTTGGGCCCGCCGAGAAACGCGTCCCAATCGGGCTCGACGATCGTGTCGCCGAGCACGATCAGCACGGGCCCTCCGCCTACCGCGCCGGCCGTCGTGAAGACCGCGTGGCCGAGGCCCAGACGCTCCACCTGCTCGACCACCTCGACGCCGCTGCGATAGCGTTCGGCGATGTACTCGCGCACGCGCTCCCCATGGTATCCGACGACCACGACCATGCGCTCCACGCCGCGCGTCCGCAGGGCATCCAGGATGTGCGCCAGGATCGGCTTGCCCGCCACATTGAGCAACGCCTTCGGAATCGTGTGCGTCTGCGGCCGCAGGCGGGTGCCGATGCCCGCCGCCGGCACGATGGCCACCGGTCTCATGCCACCTCCCGAGCGCGCCCTCGCGCGCGGTCGTCAATGCTGTTCGGGATCCCAGAAACAGGCGAATTGCCCGTCCCGCTCTTCGAAATGGAACTGCGGATAGATGCGCAGCTCTTCCCGCAGGATGGTTCTCACGTCGTCGACGACCGTCGCTTTCAGACAAAGCCGGGCGACGCGCGACAGCACATTCGAATCCACTCCGGCGAGCACGCCCTTCACGCGGCCGATGAGGAACGGCGAGACGCTCAACTCGTCGATTCCCAGGCCCGCGAGCAGGAGCATGCCGGGAATCTCGCCCGACATCTCCCCGCAGGAGGCAACGGGGATGCCGGCCGCGTGGGCGTGATCGGCCGTCTGCGCGATCGCCCGCAGGACGGCCGGGTCGAGCGGATCGTACAAGTGCGCGACCAGCGCGTTGCCGCGGTCGACCGCCAGGCAGTACTGCACGAGATCGTTCGATCCGATGCTGAAGTAGTCGGCCTCGCGGGCGAGGTGGTCGCTCATCCAGACGGCGGAGGGCACCTCGATCATCACCCCGACGGGCACGCGCGCGGGAATCGCGTGGCCTTCATTGCGCAACTGCTCCGCCGTGCGCGCAATCATCGCTCTCGTCTCCCGCAGCTCGGAGAGGTTGCTGATCATCGGAAGGAGGAAGCGGACCGAGCCGCTGCCGGCGGCCCGCAGAATCGCCCGCAATTGGGCGAGGAACACCTCCGGATGCCCCAGGCAGAAACGGATTCCGCGCAAGCCCAGGAACGGGTTCTCTTCCGGTCCGGTCGAGAGAAGCTCCGACTGCTTGTCGCCTCCGAGGTCGAGCGTGCGAATGGTGACGGGGGCATTCGCGAACACCCGCGCCACCTCGCGATAGACCGCGAGCTGCACCTCCTCACCCGGGCTGTTGCCATTCATGAACAGGAATTCGGTCCGAAAGAGGCCGACCCCTTCCGCTCCGGCGCGCAGAGCGGCCGCGGCATCCTCGGGCCGCTCGAGGTTCGCGAGCACCGCCAGGCGCCGGCCGTCGAGCGTGCCCCCCGGCTCGCGGCGCAGCCTCGCGATGAGATCCGCCACCCTCCGGTCGCGCTCGCGCGTGCGCTCGTAGCGGCGGATGTCCTCGGCGTCCGGCGAACAGATCACGAGCCCCCGGTCGCCGTCGATCAAGAGCGGTTCTCCGGCGGCAATGCGCCCGAGCGCGTCGGCGACCCCGATCACGGCCGGGACGCCTCGCGAACGGGCGAGAATCGTCACATGCGACGCCAGCGTCCCCTGCTCGGTCACGATCCCGGCGAGGCCCTCGGGGCCGAGGGAAAGCGTCTCGCTCGGGGTGATCTCGCGGGCGACGAGAATGCTCCCCTGCGGGGCGTGCACGATCTGGGAGGCAGTCTCTCCATCCAGCCGCGCGAGCACCCGGCGGAGCACATCGCGGACATCCGCCGCCCGGGCGCGAAACAGCTCGCTGGCGAGCGAATCGAAATACTCGGCTTTGTCTAGGAACGCGCGCTGGGCCGCGTAGGCCGCGTCCACCTGCTCGTCCTTGATCGTCGCGACGATCTCCTGGACGAGATCGCGGTCTTGAAGGATCAGGAGGTGCGAATCGAGAATCTGCGCGCCCGGATCGCCGGCGGCGCCCTCGACCCGGCTTCGCAAGGCGCGCAGCTCCTCCGCCGCTTCGCGCAAGGCCAGACGGAAACGACGGACCTCCGCGGCGAGGCATTCCTTCGCGACCGCCCGGGGAGCGACGGAAGATTCGCGCACCGCCAAGAGGTGCGCGCGTCCAAGCGCGCTGCCCGAGGAGGCGCCCAATCCCTTCAACCGCCTCCGCTTCGGCGTTCCTTCGCTCACCGCGATGCCTCCGTCATTCCTCGAAGCGCGCTTCGAAGAGCTGCTTCAACGCTTCGACCGCCTCGCGCTCGTCCGATCCTTCGGCGCGAATCGTCAACTCCGTGCCCGTTTCCGCCGCCAGCATCATTACACCCATGATGCTCTTCGCGTTCACCATGAGCCGCGAGTTGCCGATTTGGATCATCGATTTGAACAGGCTCGCCCGCTGGACCAGCACGGCTGCCGGGCGGGCGTGGATGCCCGGAACATTTCGCACCGTGACGCTCGTTTCGTACACTCGTCGCCCCGCAGCGCTCAAACCACCCAGGCGGGCGCCCACAAAGCGAGCGCCGACGCCGCCAAGCTCACCCCCCAGCCCATCCATCCCCAGAGCATCGCCCGCTGGATGGCCGTGCGACCGGCGAGGTACCCGAGCATAAGCCACCCGGCGCGGATCGCCCAAGCAGTGGTATTCGGCTCATAGCCCGCGCCCGCGGCGAGCAGGAGCAGCGAGATGATCCCCACGATTCCGTGCAATCGCGCCGCCCGCGCGGGCGCCGTCCGCCAGAAGCGGCCGATCGATCCTCCGACGATCGACCAGCCGTGGCGAAAGCCCCACCCATGAAGCGCATCTCGCGCCCGGAGTTCCAGGCCGCATCCGATCACCAGGAATCCGGCGAGCGCCGCGGCAGGATGAAGCGGCGCGGCGGCGATTGCCAGCAGCGCCAGGAGGGGCCGGAAGCCGCCCCAGAAGAGGCGGTCGCCCCACTGGGCGAGAACCGGGCCGCCCACTTCGGCCAACCGCCGAGGCGGCCGGGGCGGATCGCCCCGGGCGGCAAGAATGCTCCGCCAGGCGCCCAGGAGCGCGGCCGCCATGGCCGGATGGGTGTTCAACGCGGGCCCGGTGGAGAGGTCTTCCGCAAGCGCCGCGGCATTCCGGGACGACTTGCCCCCCGCGTCCCGGCGCTGCAGCGCCTCCACCAGCGCCCGAAACCCGCTTCGCTGCAAATACGCGCGGCTGAATCCCGCCTGCACGAGGAGAAGACGAAGCCAGAGCGACGCCGGCAGCGACGCGGCTGCCTGCGGCGCCTGCCCGGCGCCGGAGGCGAGCGGCCCGGCAGTCTCCTTTGGCGATCCGGTGTCCATCTCCCCCCGAGGAGCATCGAATTGCGTGGCCGCCTCTTTTCTCGATGCCGGCGGCGCGGCGGCGCGCGGCTCTCCCCTCGACTCCTTCCACGACCGCACCCCCTGCCGCACGATCCCGCCCCCTGCGAACAGCCACAATGGCGCGAGGCCCGGTTCGGGAGGCATGAGCTCGCTCCAGGAGGTGGCGCCGGGAGGAAGCAGGTTTGCGAGGACCTCCGCCGGCTGGATCGTCTTCCACGCGACCAGGCGCAGGAGCAGCAGAGGAATCCCGGCGAGCAGGCCGATTCCGAGAAGTCCCCGGGCAAGCGCTTCCGCCGCGCCCGCGGCAATCAGCGAATCTCCGCTCCATGCGGCCCCCCCCGGTAAGGTGCGCGCTTCCCGTTCGCCGTTCCTCCTGCGCAGCCAGTCTTCCGACGACTGACCCCACGCGGCCGCGGCCACCCCCGCCCCTAGCGCGATCGGAAACCCCCAGACGCCTGCTTCCTCAGGAAGCGACATGTACCATGCCAGCGCCACCAGCGCCCCGAGGCCGCCTGAGGGAAGACGCGAACCTCCCATCGGCCGCAATCCCGGCCAGACCAGCTGGAAGGTGACGCCGAATAGGACGCCTTCCGGCAGGCGGCCGATGAGCAGGCCGGCCACCCCCGCCGCCGCCAACGGCTCATGAAAGAGCAGCGGGCCGAAGGCGCGTTCGTCCACCGAGACGAAGGCTCCCCAGGCCGAAAACAACAAGAGGAGGACAAGATCGCCTTCCGGGTTCGGGAGGCGCGAGCGCAAGAGCGCGGGAAGGGCGACCGAAAAGAGCCCGAGGCCGACGAGCAACCAGGGAGAGGCCGATAGCCTGCGCCGGAGAGGATCGCTCACGGTCGGCCGCTTTCCGGGCCGGTCGCAGGCGGCGCAGGCGGCGAAGACGGGTTCAGGAGCCTGCGGATCTGTTCACCCTCGGTGCGCGGCGCGCCCGGCAGTTCCTGGGCAAAGAACCTTCGCCCTTCGGCGAGCATCTCCGCGAGCAGGCGTTCAGCATCGGGCAGCAGGTGCAGAAAAGGCAGCAGCTCCCGGCTTCCCGGCAAGGCATGGATGCCGCCGAGGTTGATTTCCTGGTCCGGATCGAAGCCCGCGCGAAAGGCCTCGTCCAACGACGCGAGATCGCGAAAGAGGAGGATGGCCTCCGGCGGAAGGCTGCCCGCATCGCTCCCTAGCCGCGAGGGAGTCCAGGCCTCGACCCGCGCCCGCTCCGGCGCGAGCGCATCGTACGCCTGCCGTTCCCAGGGATCGGTCGCCGCGCGTTCGTCCGCGATCAGGTAGAGCGAAGGCTGGAGGCGAAGTCCCCACCCGAGCGCCACCTGCCCGTGCAGCAGCCGGTCGTCGACTCGCACCAGCAGGAAGGTCACGGCCGCGGCTCCTCCCAACCGAAGGCGCGGATTCCCTCCCGCCCGCGGTCGAGCAGGCGCTCCTTCAGTTCCGGCAGCGGGACCCGCCCTCGGTGATGCAGAAATTCCAGCAGCATCGGGAGATTCACTCCGGTGACCAGCAGGATGCGGGGGAAGCGGCGTTGCACGAGCGCGCAGACATGCCCGCAGCTTCCGCCCATGAGATCGACGAAGAGCACTTGCGGCCCATCATCCCCTCGCAAGTGCTCCTCCAATTCCGCCATGAGCTGATCGATCGACTTGCCCGCATTCGTGACGAAGGCGCAATCCTGCTGCGGCCCGAGAATCGCCTGGGCCGTCTTCAGGAACTCCGCGCCCAGCGCCCCGTGGGTGACGATCGTCGCCCGGACCGTGCCGCTCACTCGAGATCCCCCTCGGCGAGACGCGAGAGCGTGCGCTTGCGGCGAATCACTTCCAGCAAGTTCTCGCTGAAGCGCAACGCCGGATGGTAGCCGTAGGCCTTCACGAGATAGTTCAGCGCGATCGTCTCCCCGATCACGGTGATGTTCTTGCCCGGGAAGATGGGCACCTCGACGAGCGGGATCTCGACGCCCAGAATTGTCGTCTGCTGGTCCTGCAGGCCGAGCCGCTCGTAGTTCTCCTGTTCGTCCCAGTCCTGGAGGCGCACCTCCACTTCCACGCGCTTGAAGGCGCGAATGGCGCGAATGCCGAAGATGCTCTGCACATCGATGACCCCGATGCCGCGGATTTCCATGCAATGGCGCAAGAGCTCGTTTCCCGATCCGATCAGGATGTTGGCCCTGCGCTTGCGGATCGTGACGACGTCGTCCGCCACGAGCCGATGCCCGCGTTCAATCAGATCGAGGGCCGTCTCGCTCTTGCCGATCGAGCTGCGGCCGGTGAAGAGCAGACCGACGCCGTAGACATCCACCAGCGAACCGTGCACTTCGGAAGTGGGCGCGAAGCTTTCCTCCAGGAAGGAGCTCATTTGATCGAGGAGCATCGTCGTATCCAGCGGAGTCGAAAAGACCGGCACTTCGTTCTGCGAGGCCAGCGCGATCAGAGGAGCGGGCGGCTGCAGCCCGCGCGGCACGATGATGCAGGGAATCGCGAAGGCCAGGATCTGGGAAAGCACGCGGCCGCGTTCGCGCTCGCTGAGCGTCTCCAGGTAGCGGATCTCCGTCTGGCCCAGAATCTGGAGCCGGTCCCAGAGAAAGTTCTCCATGAAGCCCGTGAGCGCAAGCTGCGGCCGGTTGTAGTCGGAGCGTACGAGCCGGCTGCGCGAATGGAGGCTGTCGGTCAGGAGCGTGAGACCGAAGCGCTCGTGGGTGCGCTCATAGAATTCCGAGATGGTCATTCCCAGCATCGCCGCCCGCCCTCCTCGCGGCGCGCGCCGCTCACGGCGCCTCGACCAGCCCGTAGTTACCGTCGGGCCGCTCGTAGACCAGCGTGATCCGTCCGTCGCGTTTGTTCGGGAAGAGCAGGTAGTCGAGCCGCTGTTGCCGGAGGTGCTCGATCGCTTCCTCCACCGTGAGGGGCTCTCCGTGGTAGGTCTCCTGGCGGATGACCACCGGAGCGAAGACATCCTCCAACTCGGCCGCTTCCTCCTCGGCCGCCTCTTCCTCCACCGATTCCGCCGCCTCCGTCGCGGGCCGCTCCGCGCCGCGGCGCGGCTTGCGCTCCTTGCGCCGCGCGGTCAGGCGCTTCACTTGCCGCTCGATCCGATCGACCACCTTGTCGATCGAGGTCGTCATGTCGTCCGACTCCTCGCGGCTGATGATCTCGATGCCCCGGGCGTGCACATTGATCTCCGCGATCTGCCGGTACTTTTCCTGGGCGAGCACCACGTGCACTTCGGCGAAGCCGGCGAGATAGCGCTCGAGCTTCTCCAGCCTCTTGCGGACATGCTCCCGGATTTCGGGAGTAATCTCGTAGCGACGGGCGGTGGTGACGATGTCCATCCTCTCTCCTTCCTGTGCCGCGCAGCGCCCTGCGCGCTAGAACGGCCCTCGGTGCATCGCGCGGGGAATCCCGAGCCGGTCGCGGTACTTCGCCACCGTCCGCCGGGCGATGCGCAGGCCCTGCTCGTGCAGGCGCAGCGCGATCGCCTCATCGGACAGAGGCGCTTCACCGCGTTCCCCGGCGATCAGTTCTCGAATTCTCTGGCCGACCATCGCGGGCGTCCACTCTTCCCCGTGTTCGGTGGAAAGACCATAGGTGAAGAAGAAGCGCAACGGAAAGCAGCCGCGCGGCGTCTCCACGACTTTCCCGCGCACCGCCCGCGCAATCGTCGACTCGTGCACTCCCAGCGTCGCGGCGACCCGGCGGTACGCCAAGGGCCGCAACGCCTCCACTCCGTCCTGGAAGAAGGCCTGTTGCTCTTCCACGATTCTTCGCATCAATGCCACGAGCGTGCGCCGCCGGGCGTCGAGGCTCCCGAGCAGCCAGCGAGCCTCCGCCAGGTGCTGCGCCGCAAACGCGCGCGTCGCCTCGTCGGCCTTCGCCAGCCACGCTCCGCCGGGCGGCACCACACGAACTCCGGGGAGGGCGCGATCGTTCAGCAGCACTTCGAAGCCCGTCCCCACCTCGACCACGAAGAGATCGGGAATCGCCGTCTCCCCTTCTTCCTTCTCGGCCGCGCCGGCGGGATGAGGCGAGAGCGCCCGGATTTCCCGGGCGGCTTCCCGGACCTCGGTCTCGGCGACCCCCTCCGAGGCGGCGATTTCCGCGAACCGGCGCATGGCGAGCCGCGGAAGGTGCCGGGCCACGATGCGCGCGGCGAGCGAGCCGCCCCTGCCGAGGTGCTCGAGCTGCGCCGCAAGGCATTCGGCCACACTGCGCGCCCCGAGACCCGGCGGATCGAGCGCCAGAATCGTTCGCCGCACGGCTTCGACGACCCTCGGGGAGGTTCCCAGGGCGGCGGCGATCTCGGCTACCGGCACCCGCAGGTATCCCCGGCCGTCGAGACAACCGAGCAAGTGCTCGGCAATCGGCGTCCGCCGAGGATCTCGATCCTCGAGACGAAATTGCGCCAGCGCCTTCGCCTGCCAAGTCTCCCGATCGTCGGGCAACGACTCGATCCACTGGCCATCTTCCCACCCTCCGCGCGTCGTGGCAACCTCCGCGCGCGATCCATCCAGCGGGACGAAGGACGAGCCGTATGCCGCCGGATCCAGGTTGCTCTCATCCTCGCCCGCGGGATCGTTCCCGCCGTTAGCCGGTGGACCGACCCGCCCTTCTCCCCTCTGCGTCCACCCCTCATTCCCAACATCGCCCGCCGGGGAATCCATCTCCAGGAAGGGATTCGCGGTCCACGCGTCGTCGAGGAGCCGGCGCAGTTCCGCGGCGGGCGCCTGCAGGATTCCGAGGGCGAGACGCATTTGCGGAGTGACGATGATCTGGGACTTCGGAGAGAGGGTGATTCCGGGTTGCAAGAGGGACATGGGCCGCTCCTGGCGCGGCGGGTCTCGGAGGTGGCGGAAGACAGCGCGCAAGCGCCTCGCGCGCGTGCGTGGCTGCGCGGGCGAACCAGCGGCCGCTCGCGCGAACGGTCCGCCAGGCGAGCGGAAAGGCTCACATGCGAAAATTCTGGCCGAGATAGATCTCGCGCGCGAGCGGATGGTCGGCCAACTCGCGCGCCTGCCCTTCCAAGCGGATCCGTCCTTCGTAGATCAGGTAGACCCGATCGGTCGCCATCAAGGTCTCGCGAACGCTGTGGTCCGTGATGAGCAGGCCGAGACCCCGCGCCTTCAACCGGTTGATGTTCTGCTGGATCTCGGCCACGGCGATGGGGTCGATGCCCACGAAGGGCTCGTCGAGCAGCATGAACGAGGGGCGCGTGACGAGCGCCCGGGCGATCTCCACCCGGCGGCGCTCCCCGCCCGAGAGATGGTAGCCGCGACGACTCGAAAGGTGCGCGATGTCGAGCTCGCGCAAGAGGTCGTCGCAGCGGGAGCGGCGTTCCCGTCCGGGAAGCGGCAACGTCTCGAGCACCGCCATGAGATTCTCGCGCACCGTCATGCGCCGGAAGATGCTCGCCTCCTGCGAGAGGTATCCGATTCCGAGGCGCGCCCGGCGATGCATCGGAAGGCGGGTGATTTCGCGCCCGCGAAGCAGGATCCTGCCCGCGGTGGGCGTCAGGAGGCCGGTGATCATGTGAAAAGTGGTCGTCTTCCCGGCTCCGTTGGGCCCGAGCAGTCCGACGACCTCTCCGGGACGGACATGGATGCTCACCCCGTCCACGACCCGCAGCTTGCCGTAGCAGCGCACGAGGTCGCGCGCCTCGAGACGGCCATCGGCTCCCGTCTGCGGCTGCGCGGAAGCGTCCTCGCGTGCGGTCAAAACCGGTTCGTTGTCACTTGGAGAGTTCATCCAGAATCGGATCCCCTTCGCGCAATTCGCCCTTCACCCGCGAGCGGATCGAATACGAGCCGAGGTCCGGATCGCTCTCGATGCCCACGCCGGTGATCACGCTGCCGTCCTTGGTCAAGCGCACGAATCGATCGGAAACGACCTTGCCGATTTCAGGGTCCCAGCGCAACTCCTCGGTCTCCAGGCGGTGGCCCTCACGGCTCACGACGACCACGTGGTCCTTCGCGATCAGCAGCCGAGTGCGCGCGTCCACCTGCCCGCGGCGCGATTCGAGCGTCGAGGTGACGCTCTCGCCCTTCGGGTCGTAGAATTCCACCCGCATCGACCGCAGCAGCGTGCTGTCCTCTTCGCCGTAGACGAAGGCGGAGTCCGCTTCCAGCACCCAGCGGAGCTTCCCCGCCTCGCTTTCGCGCAGATTCATCCCGAGGACCGTCTGCACGGCGTCGTCCGGCGCGCCCGCTGACGGCGCGCGCGCCGGCTCCTGTTCGCATCCCAGCGCCACGAGCGCCACGAGCGCCGCGGCTGCGCAAGCGGCAAGCGCGCTCGCACGCCGGGTGCGCGCCCGCGGCCGCGACCGAGAGCGCGAGCTCGCCGTCCCGGCTCTCGCGCCGCGCCAGGCGGACGCGTCCGCGCTTCGCCCATCTTCTCGTTCGTATGCAACCGCCATGCCAGCGCTCTCACTCATTCTCTGCATCCGGGGCAACGCGCCCTCTCCGGTCCGCCCGCGGCGGTCACCGCGACCGCTTCCCTCTATTCGCGGGTTCGCGAACCGGCGCATTCTGGACGCGATCGGCGGCAGGCTCAAGCTCCCGCCAACGATCGTGGAACCAGACCCACTGGTCGGGCGCTTCCAGAATCATCTCCCCGATCGCCGCGGCCCAGCGTTGCGTGCCGGCCGCGATCGCCGCATCCACCTCCTCGGCCGGCGCTCCTTTGCCGGGGCGGGTCAACAGGATTTCTGGACCCACCCGAATGCCATGGGTTCCATCGGGACGCATGCGGATCACCACTGGAACCATCGGCGCGCCCGAGCGCATCGCGAGCCGGACAGGGCCCACCGGGGTGCGCGCCGGCTGTCCCAGGAAAGGAACGACGATGGAATCGACGCGAGTGTCCTGGTCGGGAAGAATCCCGAGAAGCGAACCGGCTCGCAGGCTGCGCAGCATCCCGCGGGCATCGTCGTCCCGGTCGAGCGCGACGACTCCGAAACGCGCTCTTCGCGCGGCCACATAGCGGTCCATGCGTGGGTCGCGCAGAGGCCGGTAGACGACCGCGACCGGAAAGCCGAGCGCGCGAAAGCGCAGCGGCAGCAATTCCCAGCAACCCAGGTGGGCGCTGACGCACACGACCCCGCGTCCCTGTGCGTGGGCGGCGCGCATGTGCTCGAGCCCGTCGATGGCGACCAGCCGTTCGATGTCGGCCAGGCTGGATCGCCAGATGCGCAGGAAGTCGAAACCGTTGCGGCCGAGGGAGCGGCCGACGCGCCGGAGAAAGCGTCGCCGATCGCGCTCGGTCCACTCGGGAAAGACGAGCCGCAGATTCGCGAGGACCGGACGGCGCGCGCGTTTGAGCCGCGGCACGAGCAGCGCGCCGATGCCGCCCAGCAGCGCCTGGCCCGCCCTGCGCGGCAAGCGCGCGATCAGGCCCAGCAGCGCGAGCAGCGCGTGGAAGCGCAGCCGCCGCTCCCACGACTTCCTCCAGCCGCGGGTGAAGATTCGCGGCGTGGAGCTCATGAGCGCAGGATGTCGTGGATGTGGATGACGCCTTCGGGCCGGCGGGCCTCGTCGACGATGACGAGGGAAGTGATCGCGCCGGGAAGATTCGTCTCCATCGCTTTCAGCGCGGTGGCGAGAAGCTCCTCGCGATCGATCGTGCGCGGATCGGCGCTCATCACCTGGGAGACGCGCAGGTCCTGCACATTCGCGCCGTGCGCGAGAAGAATGCGTTTGAAGTCGCCGTCGGTCAGAACGCCCGCCAGGCAACCGCGCGCATCCACGACGGTGGTCATGCCCAGGCGCTTGTTCATGATCTCGACGAGCGCGTCGACGAGCCGGCAATCGGCGGGCACGCAGGGCAACTCGTCTCCGCTGTGCATCACATCCTTCACCCGCAGGCCGACCTTGCGGCCCAGCATTCCGCCCGGATGGAGGAAGGCGAAGTCTTCCGCGGTCAGGCCCTTCTCCCGGCACAAAGCGACGACGAGCGCGTCGCCGATCACCTGGACGACGGTCGTGCTCACCGTCGGGATTTCGGGAAGCGGGCCGGCATCCTCCGCGTTCTCGAAGACCAGCGCGATGTCGACTCCGCGCGCCAGGGTGGAATCCCGGCCGGCGGTGATGCCGATCATGGCGACCCCTCGATGGCGAAGGATTCGGGCGAGGGCCGTGATCTCGTGGTTCTCTCCGCTCTTGCTGATGAGCAGCGCGATATCCGCCGCATCCACGATCCCCAAGTCGCCGTGCAGCGCTTCGACGGGATGAAGGAAGACGGCTGGACAGCCCGCGGAGCGAAGCGAGGCTGCGATGCGCGTTCCCGCGAGCCCCGACTTGCCGAGCCCGGCCACCAGCACGCGCCCGCGGCATTCCAGGATCCGCGAGACCGCTTCGTGGAACGTCTGCCCGGTGAGCAGCGGCTCCAGGGCCCGGATGCCCTTCACCTCGGCGGCGAGAACTTCCCGCGCCGTCTCCGCCACGCGGCCGCGATCCGCCTCACGCGCGCTCATCGGCCCGCCTCCGGACGCCCGGCCGGCCCCTCCGGAGAAAGCCCCGCAGGACCTTGCCTCTCCAGTTCGCGCACCAGCTCGCCCATTCGCAACCACTCGTCCATCAAGGCCGGCATGGCGGCCAGGGGAATCTGCGTCGACGCGTCGCTCTTGGCCCGCTCCGGCTCGGGATGCGTCTCGGCGAAGATGCCTTGCGCCCCCGCCGCCAGCGCCGCGCGCGCGAGCGGCCGGGCGAATTCGCGCGACCCGCCCGCGCCCGGATGCTGCAGCGCGTGGGTGGCATCGAAGACCACCCGCCCGCCCAGGGTGCGGAGGAAGGCGATCGAGCGCATGTCGACCACGAGGTCGTGATAGCCGAAGAATGTTCCGCGCTCGGTGAGCAGAAGATCGACGTCCGGCCGCGCCCGGCGCGCCTTCGCCACCACTTCGCGCATGTCGTCCATCGCCAGGAACTGCCCGCGCTTCAGATTCACCGGGCGGCCGCTCGCCGCGCAGGCCTGCACCAGGCGGGTCTGGCGGCAGAGGAACGCAGGCACCTGGAGGATGTCAACCACCTCCGCCGCGGGGCCTACCTCTTCCACCGTGTGGACATCGGTGAGGACCGGCAAACCGCATTCCCGCCGCACGCGCGCCAGCAGCCGCAAGCCCTCGTCGAGTCCCGGGCCCACATAGGAATCCACGGAAGTGCGGTTGTCTTTCAGATACGAGGCCTTGAAGACGAGGTGCAGGCCCCGGGCGCGCGCCGCGGCGAAGAGCGCGTCGGCGACGCGCAGCACGAGGTCGGGCTCTTCGAGCACGCAGGGCCCGGCGATGAGAAAGGGGCGCGGCGCCGCCGCGGGAGGCCAGCCGGGATTCTCCGAACCCGCCCCCCTGGCCGCCGTTCCAGGCGGAAACGGATCGCGGGCTGCGGGATCATGGGCCGAAGGATCATGGGCCGCGGGATCGTCCGCCCGCATCGCTCAACTCCTCTCCCGCGCGCTCAGCTCGAGGGAGGGCTGCCGGCGCGTCTGCCGATATTCTTTCGCCGCGCGAACGAATTCGCGAAAGAGCGGAGCGGGATGGCGCGGCTGGCTCTTGAACTCGGGATGGAACTGGCACGCCAGGAACCAGGGATGGCTGGGAATCTCGATCACCTCCACGAGCCCGCGGCTGGCGTCCGTTCCCGTGATCCGCAGTCCCGCGCCCTCCAAGCGCCCGCGGTAGGTGTCGTTGAACTCGTAGCGATGCCGGTGCCGCTCCGAGATCCGCTCGGCCCCGTAGGCTTCGCGCAGCCGGCTTCCTTCGGACACTTCGCAGGTGTAGGCGCCGAGCCGCATCGTGCCGCCCAGGCCCTGCGCGTCCCGCTGTTCGGGCAACAGGTCGATCACCGGATGCGGAGTAGTCGGGTCGAACTCGGTGGAATGCGCGCCGCCCAGGGCGGCCGCATGGCGCGCGAATTCGATCGCCGCGCAATGCAGGCCCAGGCAGATGCCGAAGAAGGGCACGCCTCCCTCCCGCGCCCAGCGCACCGCGCGCACCATGCCTTCGATGCCTCGCAGACCGAATCCGCCGGGGACATGCACGCCATCGACGCCGGCGAGCAGCCGCTCGGGCGGCTCGGCCTCGAGCAGGCTCGCTTCCACCCATCGCAAGTGCACGCGCACGCGGTTCACGACTCCCGCGTGCACGAAGGACTCGATCACGCTCTTGTACGCGTCGAAGAGATGCGTGTACTTGCCGACGAGCGCGATCTCCACTTCTCCGGGAGGGTCGAGGATCATGTTCACGATCTCTTCCCACGAGGAGAGGTCCGGCTCGCGCGGCGCTTCCAGGCGCAGCAGACGCAGCACGAGGTCGTCGAGCCCTTCCTTGCGCAGCGCCAGGGGCACCTGATAGATCGACTCGCTGTCGGGGTCCTCGATGACCGCTTCGCGCGACACATTGCAGAAGAGCGAGATCTTCCGGCGCAGCTCCTCGCCGAGCGGCATTTCGCTGCGGCAAATCAGAATGTCCGGCTGGATCCCGATTTCGGTGAGGCGCCGCACGCTGTGCTGGGTCGGCTTGGTCTTCAGCTCCGCGGCCGCCTTGATGTACGGCACGAGCGTGACATGGAGAAAGAGCACGCGTTCGCGTCCCAGCTCGAGCCTCAACTGCCGGATGGCCTCGAGAAAGGGCTGGCCTTCGATGTCGCCGACCGTTCCGCCGATCTCGACGATGTTGACATCCGCCTCCTGATGGCGGGCCGTCTCGAGCATGCGGCGCTTGATCTCTTCGGTCACATGCGGAATCACCTGCACCGTCTTGCCGAGGAATTCCCCGCGCCGCTCCTTCGTGATGATCGTGTCGTAGATCTGCCCCGAGGTGACGCAATTGCGTCCCGTGAGATGCTGGCCGGTGAAGCGTTCATAATGGCCGAGGTCGAGGTCGGTCTCCGCGCCGTCGTCGGTGACATAGACCTCGCCGTGCTGGTACGGACTCATCGTTCCTGGGTCGACATTCAAGTAGGGATCAAATTTCTGGTGGGTGATCCGCAGCCCGCGCTCCTTGAGCAGCAGGCCGAGCGAAGCGGCGACGATTCCCTTGCCCAGCGCGGACACGACCCCGCCGGTCACGAACACATGGCGGCACCCATCGGCGGCGCTTCCCGCGGCCCCGGCCTTCTGGCTCACCTTTTCATCCCTCCTGTGTCGGATCGGCCTTGGGCGCCCGCGCGGCGGCCGCCAGCAGCGGCTCGACGCGCGCGAGGTCGGCCGGAGTGTCCACCGCGGGAGACGCGTGGCTCACCCGCACGACGGAAATCGGGATCCCCGCTTCGAGGGCTCGCAGCTGTTCGAGCGACTCGATGTCCGCCAGCGGCGAGGCGGGCAGGCGCGCATAGCGCCGCAGCGTTTCCAGCGAGAACCCGTAGATGCCCACATGCTGAAGGACCGCCTCCCGCGCCCGGGCGAATGTCTCGCGAGCAGAGGCGGCTGTCGAGAAAGGAATGGGGGCTCGAGAAAAGTACAGCGCCCGCTCCCCCGCGCACACGACTTTGACGACGCCGGGGTCGAGCCAGTCTTCCACGCAGGCCATGGGCGCGGCCGCGGTCACGATCGCACCCTGCTCGGCTCGCGTGCGCTCGGCTACGCGCGCGACGACCCGCGGGTCGATGAGCGGCTCGTCGCCCTGGAGATTCACGACCCAGCGAGGAAGCGGGTCGAGGAGCTCGGCTGCGGCGGCCACACGCTGGGTGCCGTTCGGCTGCGCGCCGGTTCGCAGAACCCGCGCGCCGAAGGACTGCGCGGCGGAGGCGATCTCGGCGCTGTCGGTCGCGACCCAGACCGGAGCGCCCGTCGCGCACGCGCGTCGCCAGGTCCATTCGAGGATCGTGCGGCCGGCGACTTCGATCAGGAGCTTGCGAGGGAGACGAGTCGATCGGAGCCGGGCGGGAAGGATGATCGCGAGGCCGTCTGCAACGCACCCCATGCGCTTCTCCCGGGCGCCGGCATCCGGGCGAAGGGAGCATTCGGACACGGCGCCGTCACGACGAAGGCCGGTCGAAGCCGCCGGCCTGGAAGCGGGCCGGCGGGAAGAGCGCCGGCCGGGAATCAAGCCGGCCGGAGGCCGCCGGCGATGAAGGAGGCCGTCAGGATGCTGTCGGCTCCACATTCACGCGCTTGCGGTTCTTGCCTTGACGATCGAACCGTACGCGTCCTTCCACCAGCGCAAAGAGCGTGTCGTCCTTTCCACGGCCGACATTGCGCCCGGGAAGGATCCTCGTGCCCCGCTGGCGAATGAGGATGCACCCGGCGTTCACCATCTCGCCGCCGAAGCGCTTGACGCCCAGGTACTGGGGATTCGAGTCACGCCCGTTGCGCGAGCTTCCGACGCCTTTCTTGTGAGCCATGGTCTCCTCCCGCTTTCACGCGCCGGGGCGCACGATATCGGTGATGCGCAGCTCGGTGTAGTTGGTCCGGTGTCCCCACCGGCGCCGGTAGTCCTTCCGGCGCTTGAATTTTCCGGCCACCAGCTTCGGCCCCCGCCCGTGGCCGAGAACCTCGGCTCGCACGCGCGCGTCGGGAATGGTCGGCTTGCCGACCACCACCTGGTCGCCATCGGCGATCAAGTGCACCTGGGCGACCTCGATCTGCTCGCCCTGCTCGCTCGAAAGCGCAGGAACGCGCACCTTGTCCCCCGCGCTGACGCGGTATTGGAACCCCTGCAGGGATACGATCGCGTACACGGCAACCTCCGCTGCCAAGCCCTCATCCGAATTGCAAACAATGAACCCTATCACCATCCGCCGGGACGGGTCAATCCCAAAACGAGGCGGGAATTCACACCCTTCGCCGGGCCCCTTGGCCGCGCGCCACATCCCCCCGGGGACGAATCCCACTGCGGTGAGGGCGGCCTGCCGGGCGGCCGCCCTTGCGCAACGCGCCTCCATGCGATGATGGCTGCCCGCAGGCGAGTCGTGCGGACCGCTATCCCGAGAAATCGGCCGTCACATCCTTCCTCAGGCGCGGAAACAGGATCCGGACTTCGTCCCTGCGCAAACGGTGGTCTTCGCGCAGGTCCACGGTCAGCCCGTACTGCTTCTCGAGCCGCTCGAGGCGGTCGCCCCGGGCGTCGAAGAGAAAGACGGCCAGATCAGGATGAACCCGCAGTTGAACCGCCTTCTCCTTCGAGCGGGTGCCGACCCTGCGGAGGCTGCGCTCCACCCGCATCGCGACGGAGGGCATGGAGAGATTCTTCCCCGTTCCGCCGCAGCAGGCGCAGTCGTCGCTGAAGTAGTGAAGCAGCGGCTCCCGCGCGCGCTGGCGGGTCATCTCCAGCAGGCTGAGCTCGCTCAAGGGATAGACCTTGGTGCGGGCGCGGTCGCCCTTCACCGCGTTGCGGAAGGCCTCGGAGAGCGCCCGGCGGCTCTGTTCCTCTTCCATGTCGATGAAATCGACGACGACGATGCCCCCCAGGTCCCGCAGGCGCAGTTGGCGCGCGATCTCCTTGGCCGCTTCCAGATTCGTCTTGAGAATCGTGTCTTCCTGCGAACGCTTGCCGGTGAAGCGGCCGGTGTTGACATCGATCACGACCATCGCCTCGGTCGAATCGATGACGATGTAGCCGCCTTTCTTCAGCCAGACCTTGCGCCCGAAGCTGCGCTCGATCTCCGCCTCGATTCCATATTCGTCGAAAATGGGGCCGGCCCCGGTGTAGAGCTTGACGCGGGACTTCAATTCCGGAGCGACGACCCGCAGGTAGCGCATGATCTCCTTGTACACATCCTTCGAATCGACGACCACGCGATCCACCTGGCTGGTGAAGATGTCGCGGATCAGCCCCGTCGCCATCCCGAGGTCGCGATGGATGAGCGCCGGCGCCTCGCGCTTCCCGGCCTCCTCATCGATCTCCTTCCAGAGATCGGTCAGGTAGCGCACATCCTGGGCGAGCTCCCGCTTCGACTGGCCCTTGCTCGCCGTCCGGCAGATCAGGCCGGCGTTGCCGGGCTTGAGCTCCTTCAGCACGGTCTTCAGGCGGGCGCGCTCCTCGCGTTCCGCGATCTTGCGCGAGACGCCGATCCGGCCCATTCCCGGCATCAGGACGAGAAAGCGGCCCGGCAGGCTGATCCGGCCCGAAACTTTTGCGCCCTTGGTCCCAATCGGCTCCTTGACGACCTGGACGAGGATCTCCTGCCCCTTCTGCAGCAGGTCCTGGATCGCGACCGATCGCGCGGGCGGGCGCTCCTCCTCGGCGTCGTCGAGGTCGAAGGCGCCGAAATCGATCATCGCCGGCAGCGTGTCCGAGACATGCAGAAACGCCGACTTCGGAAGGCCGATGTCGATGAACGCGGCTTCCATCCCCGGAAGGACCTTGTTCACCCGGCCTTTGAAGATCTCGCCCACCTGGCGGCGCCCTTCTTCCCGTTCGGCGAGGAATTCCACCAGGGTCGCGTCCTCGAGAACGGCCACGCGCATCTCGATCGGATCGGCGTTGATCACGATCTCACGGAACATCCTAGAGCCTTTCCACTTGAGGAGATACCTACCTCGATCGCCGCCCGGACCGGCAGGTGCACTCCGACGCCGCGCTTCCTCCGCGGGGAAGCCCGAGACGAACGGCGGGCACGCTATCACACCCCCGAACGGCGGACAATCCTTCAGACGCCCGGCGAGGGCGAAGCGCCGCGGCGCGTCGTCCCGGCCCAGGCAGGACGACGCAGGGCCGTCGCCGCCCCGTGAGCTTCCTGCGCCCCGTCAACGCAAGTGGCGCGGGGTCGCCCCCGCGACGAGGAGATCGACCGAACCCGCGCCGGCGTCGAGCAGCGCGCGGCGGCAGGCGCGAAAGGTCGATCCAGTCGTCGCCACATCGTCGACGACGAGCAGGCGCCCATGCGCGGGAAGGCCACGGAACGCCTCGCGCACGAGCGATCGCCGCGCGCGCGCGCTTTGCCCGGCGAGAGGCGGCGTGTCGCGCACCCGTCGGAGCAGGCGCGCGACGGGCAGCCCGGTGCGGCGCGCGATCGCCCCGGCGAGCTCGCCCGCAGGCTCCCACCCGCGTTCGCGCAGGCGGCGGGGATGGGCCGCGACAGGGACGAGAAGCTCCCACGGACCGAGCTCGCCGCAGGCGAAGGCTGCCTGCGCGGCCAGCAGATCGAGCGCGCCGGGTTCCCGCCGGTACTTGTAAGCGTGCACCAGGCGGCGGTGCGCTCCCTCGTAGGCTCCCCCCGCCAGGATCAGGAACTCTCCTTCCCCGTCCTTGCGGAGTTGGCGGAGAATCGCGCCGGGATCCGGAAGCCCACACGGTCGGCACTCGCCTTCGAGGCCCAGGCGCCCCCCGCAGAGCGGACAGGACACCGGCGCGAGGCAATCCAGCAGGCTCCGCCAGCACCATGCGATCGCGGAGATGGTCATCATCCGCCGGCGTAGCAGCGCCCGTTCCAACGGCCGGGAATCGCGCGCCACAGGCTCGCGCGCTAGCGCCGCTCCTGCTGCAGGCGCGATTCACGCATCTCCGGCGCATTCTTTTGCGCGGGCGCGTGCCGGGGCTTCCACCACAGCCAGGCGGCGAGGGCGAGCATCGCGATCGCCATCCACTGGCTGTGCGAGAGCCGGAGGCCGAGCAGGGTGATCCAGTCCCCTTGCGTGTAATATCTGGTGAGGTCGACGAGGAAGCGGAGGGCCCCCGACCCTGCGAGAAAGAGGGCGAAGAGCTTTCCGGTTCCGACCCAGCGCTCGCTGCAACGCACCAGGACCGCGGCGAGCGCGAAATTGCCGATCGCGAGATACACGGGCGAGGGATGCACTCCCGCGCCGTTCCACAGGTCGGACGCCGGCGAGCCCTCCGGATAGTGCACGGCCCAGGGAAGCGAGGACGGCACACCGTGGCAGCATCCTGCCAGGAAGCAGCCGAGGATCCGGGTCAACGCTTCCCCGAAGGCAAGGGCGGGCGCGGCCAGATCGGCCAGCTCCCGAAAGGACCATCCGCGCGAACGGGCGAAGAGGGCGGCGATCGCGACCGCGCCGATCACTCCCCCATGCTGGCTCAACCCGCCACGCCAGATCTGGAAGAGCGCGGTCCAGTCGCGGTCGAAGTCGCCCGGATGCTGGATCGCGAAGTAGACCCGCGAACCGATCAGCGCGGCCGCGAGGAGCCAGAAGAAGAGGCGGCTCAGATCCTCCTCCCCGAATCCTCTCCGCCGGCCGGCGCGCGTCATCCAGATGCTCCCGGCCAAGAAGGAGATCGCCAGCGCGAGGCCGTAGGCGTGCACCCTCAGCGGCCCGAGTTCGAAGAGCACCGGTCTCAACGCGGCCTCCGATCAGTACTGATTTCCGCGCAGGGCGGCGTTCAGGATGAGTCCCACCGCTCCAGTCGCGACCACCATGAAGGAGCCGCCGTAACTGACGAAGGGCAGCGGCAGGCCCGTCACGGGAGCCAGTCCCAAAGTCATCGCGACATTGACCGCCAGGTGATAGAAGATCAAGGCGCTTGCTCCCACGGCGAGGAGGCTTGCGAACGACGATCGCACCTTCATGCCGACGCTCAGTCCCCTGAAGACCAGCACGGCGAACAGGCCCAGGACGAGGATCGAACCGAGAAACCCCCACTCCTCTCCGACGACCGAGTAGATGAAATCGGTGTGCTGCCGGGGAAGGAAGGCAAGCGCCTTCTGGGACCCGCGGCCGTACCCCTGCCCGGTCGCCTTCCCCGATCCGATCGCGATCTTGGATTGGATCACCTGATACCCCGCGCCCGAGCGATCGGATTCCGGGCTGAGGAACGATTCCACGCGGGAGCGCTGGTACGATTCCAACGATTCCCAAATGACCGGCGCTCCCAGCGCGAGCGCGACCAGCACCAGCGCGAAAATCACGACCCAAACGGTGGCGATTCCCCGGATGCGAAGAACCACTACTCCCGCGGCGACGAAGGGGATCCAGAGGCAACGCCAAAGAACCGGGGGATATTCGTAGCCGCTCGTGTGGGCGAGGTGCGGGAGCAGCGCGAGCCCGGTCACGGCAAGGGGCGACGCGAGCAAGGCGAGCGTGGCCCAGGGAATCCCGGCCCAGATGAGCATCACGACTCCGATTCCGGGAAAGGCGAGCGCAGTGCCCAGGTCCGGCTCTTTGAGCACGAGCAGGAAAGGAAGCGCGACCAGGCCGAGCGCGGCGAGCAGCCACCTCGGATGGCGCAGGTCGTGGCGCTTGTGCGCGAGAAAGCTCGCGAGGAAGAGGACGAAGGCGAGCTTGGCCGGTTCGGACGGTTGCAGGTGGAAGAAGCCGAGATCGAGCCAGCGCCTCGCGCCGTGCTGCACCTCCCCCGCCACCAGCACGACGGCGAGCAGCACCACGGCGAGGATGAAAGCGTGCAAGGAGTAGGAGTGCAGCACTCTCAGCGGTAGCCACGCGAGCACGGCCGCGACGGCGATTCCGACCCCGATCGAGATGATGTGCCGGACGATCAGGCCGCCCCGCCCATGCTCGACGAGCAGAGTCGCCGAGCAGACCGTGGCGGCGCCAATGATAAGCAGAGCAAGCAACGGAATGGTGAGCAGCGGCTCACGCAGCCAGCGGCGCCATTGCCACAATCCGCGCAAGTCCGTCATCGCGATCTCTCCCTGGCCAGGGAGTCGGCCTTAGGGAGCGCGGGCGCGTCGACCGGGAAGCCGCCATCGCGCCCTGCGGCGCCGGCGTCCACGGGCGCATCTCCATGCGCTTCGACGCTGGCATCAACGCCGGCCTCGACGCCCGCCTCGCCCCCCGCCTGAACGCCCGCACCAACGGCGGCGGCGGCCGAATCGGCCTGGGCCTGCGCGCTGTCGGGCGCGCTCGCGTCGGGCCCATGCCACTCGTTCCCCCACCACTCCACTTCCATGCGCGCCAGGCGCAGCGAGTCGACCCGCGCGATGCTGTCGGCTTGTGCCTGCGTGATTTGAAGCGAGTCGACGACGGCGGCCGTGTCGGCCGGTTCCTTCGGCTTCGGCGGAACGAGAAGGCGCTCCATCAATCGTTGCGCAACGGGAGCGGCGACGACCCCGCCGTGGCCGGCGCGCTCCACGACGACCACGACCACGATGCGAGGAGCCTCGATAGGCGCGACGGCGAGGAACAGCCCGTGGTCCTCGCCATGCGGATTCTGCGCGGTCCCGGTCTTGCCCCCCACGCGGATGTTCTCGATCTTGGCGCGGCCGCCCGTCCCATGGGCGACCACTTCCTCCAACAGGTCGCGCACGATCTCGCGATCGCGGTCCGACACGGGAAGCTTCCGCAGGCGCACGGGCGCGCCCGCGTCCCACACGACCGTGCCGTCGGGAGCGGCCGCGCGCAGGGCCACGCGAGGCTGGCGCACCCACCCATCGGTCACGATCGCCGAGACGAGGACGGCCATTCCGAGCGGCGTCACGAGAAGCTCCCCCTGCCCGATGGCGAGATTGAGCACATTGCCTTCGGGCGGGGCCTCGCCCAGCTTCCGGCGATACCAGTCGGGCGTCGGGACGAGCCCGCACTTCTCCTCGGGAAGGTCGATTTCGGTCGGCGCGTCGACGCCGAGGTCGTGGGCGAAATTCGTCAGGCGCGCGAGCCCCAGCCGTTTCCCCAGCTGGTAATAGTAGACATCGCACGATTGGGCGAAGGCGCCGCGCAGGTCCACGCTTCCGTGGCCCCTGCTCTGCCAGCAGCGAAAGGTGCGGCTTCCGAAGCGGTAGCTTCCGCCGCAACCCGCGGGCATGCGGGTGCCAAGGCCCGCGGCGCCTTCCTCCAACCCTGCGAGCGTGGTCACGACTTTGAAGAGCGAGCCGGGGGGATAGAGCGCCTGCACGGAGCGATTGAGCAGCGGGTAGGTGTCATCCTGCAGAGCGGCCCATTCCCCGCTCTTCATACCTTCGGCGAAGCGATTGGGGTCGTAGTTTGGATAGCTCGCGCACGCCAGCACATCTCCCGTCCAGGGTTCGAGCGCGATCACCGTGGCGCCGAATGCCTCGCCGCCGTGCTCGGGGCGGATACCGGCGAGCATGCTGTCGGCCAGTGCCTGCAGCCGGAGATCGACCGCCAGCATCAGATCGTTGCCCGGATGCGCGGCCCGCGGCGCGATTTCGGGGAATAGATCGGTCTTGCGCCCCATCGCATCGACCGTGACATAGGTGCTGCCGGGCACGCCGCGCAAGAGCTGCTCGTACTGGCGCTCGATTCCCGCTCGCCCCACGAAGGACTCGAGGCAGTATCCGCTGTCGGCGTCCGCGGCCAGTTCGCGCTCGCTCACCTCGCCTACATACCCGAGCAAGTGCGCGCCGACGCATCCATACGGATACGAACGCCGGGGCGTGCGCTCGACGCGCAATCCGGGAATCGGATCGATGCGCTCGAACAGCGTGGCGATCTGCTCGGGGGTGAGATTCTCCGCGAGGATGAGCGGCGCGAAGAGACGGCGGTCGTGCAACGCGCGTTCGACCAGCGGCGCGGGATCGAGCTCCAGCGCCGCCGCGACCTCCTCCACCGCCGCCCGCACATCGTCGCGGCGCCGATAGGCCGGATGTCCGACCTCGAGGGCGAGATCGAGGCTGATCTCATTGCCTGCGAGGAGGCGGCCGGCGCGATCGTAGATGCACCCGCGCAGGGCGGGAATGGGATCGGGGCGGATCAGGTTCCGCTGAGCCTGATCTTCGTAGCGCTTGCCGCGCACGATCTGCAGCGCAAACAGCCTTCCGGCGATGACGAAGAAGATGGCCGCGATCGCAATGCCCAGGATCCATCCCCGATGGCGGCGTTCCGCGGCGAGATCAAGAATAGGCACGGCGCTCTCCCATCGGCCAGAGGCGCGGCAACGCCAGCATCGAGATTGCGACGACGAGAGCGGTATAGAGCGCCGATCCGGGCGAGTAGCGCAGCCAGAGCAGGAGCGCCTCCCCGATCGCGAAGTGCGAAACGGCGAAGGCCCGGACGAGATCGTGCGCGAGAAGCAGGAGCGCAATCAGCGCTCCCTGCATCACGGGGTGAGCGCGATTGATCGTGGGCGAAGTCGTGCCCGCGGCGAATCCGACCAGGGAAAGAAGCAGCGCCTCCGTCCCGAGGTGCTGGGGATCGGCGCAGCCGCGCACGAGACCGATCAGAAACCCGAGCGCGACTCCTCCCCGCCGGTTCCCGCCGAAACCGGCGATCACGACCAGCGCGAAGGAGAGGTCGGCGCGCATTCCGGCAATCGCCAGCCGCGTGAAGACCGTCCCGTCGAGCAGGAGCACGAGGAAGCACGCCGCCAGATAGCGCAAATAGAAAAGCACAGCCGGTTCAATCCTCGATGACGAACACTTCTTCCAGGCGATCCAGGTTCTCGTCGAAGCGAATCCGAATGTTGCGCGCGAGGGCGGTCGAGTCGTCGGCGATCCCGACGACCGTGCCGACCGGCAGCCCTTTCGGGAAGATGTGGCCGTAGCCGGTCGTCAAAACGGCCTCTCCCACCGCGACATTCACTTGCAGAGGGACGCCCTCGAGCATCGCCGCGCGCTCCACCGGACGCCAGCGCACGAGACCGACATACCGCGAGCGCTCGAGCATCGCGCTGACGCGCAAGGCTCCGTTGCGCACCGTCCGCACGCGCGCTTCGCGCGCATCCGCGTCGAGCACCGTTCCGACCAGGCCTTTGGTGCCGACGACGGTCTTTCCGGGAAGCATGAGCACGCCCTCGGGCCGGGAAATGGATAGGATTTCGCCGAAGCGGTCGGGCGCGCGGCCGACCACGAGCGCGGGGCGCAGGAGGCGCGCGTCGCGTTGCGCGAATCCCAGCTGGTTTCGCAGGCGTCCGTTCTCCCGCTCGAGCTCTTCCAGCCGCACGCGGTCGAGGGTGAGGTCGGCCATTTCCTTGCGCAGCTTGCGGGTCTCTCCGACGACATCGGATGAGCACGAGGCATAGCCGATCACGAGACGAAAGGGACGCAGGAGTGTCTGGCTCAGCAGATGCGCCGCCTGCATCCGCCCCGCTTCATCGGCGAAGATTCCCGTCGCGGAGAGCACGATTGCCGCGCCGAGGACCATCCAGTCGCCGAGCCCTGGGCGTTCCGCCCCTCGCCGGCCCATGGCTCCCTCCAGGCGCTCAGGTGTTGCTCCGCATCAGGACGTTCGCATAGATCTCCATGTTGTCGAGGATCTTGCCGCAGCCGAGCACGACGCAGAGGAGGGCGTCTTCGGCCACATTGATCGGAAGATTCGTCGCCTCGCGCAGGAGCGTGTCCAGCCCGCGCAAGAGCGAACCTCCGCCGGTCATCACGATGCCTCGATCCACGATGTCCGAAGCGAGCTCCGGAGGCGTCTGCTCGAGCGACTGCTTGAGCCCCTCGACGATCGAGCTGATCGGCTCCTGCAGCGCTTCGCGCACTTCCACGGAAGTGATCTTGATCGTCTTCGGGATGCCGCCGATCAGGTCGCGGCCCTTGATCTCGAGCTCGAGCTCCTCCTCCAGCGGAAACGCGCTCCCGATGTCCATCTTGATGCGCTCGGCGGTGCGCTCGCCAATGAGCAGGTTGTAGGCGCGCTTCACATACTGCTGGATCGCCTCGTCCATCTTGTCGCCCGCGACGCGCAGGCTCGTCTTGTGGACGATGTCGTTGAGGGTCATGACCGCGATCTCGGTCGTGCCCCCGCCGATGTCGATCACCATGTTCCCCACGGCCTTGTCCACCGGCAGGCCCACCCCGATGGCGGCCGCGATCGGCTCGCCCACGAGGTAGACTTCGCGCGCCCCGGCGCGCTCGGTCGAATCGCGCACGGCGCGCTTCTCGACTTCGGTGATGCCCGAGGGAACGCTCACGATGATCCGCGGGTGGATCATGTTGCGGTTCTTCTGCACGCTGCTGATGAACTTGCGCAGCAACTCCTCGGTCATCTCGAAGTCGGCGATCACGCCGTCGCTGAGCGGCCGGACCGCTTCGATCCCCTGCGGCGTGCGGCCGAGCATCTCCTTCGCTTCGTGGCCGACCGCGAGCACCTTGCGGCTCGCGCGCTCGACGGCGACGACCGAGGGCTCGTTGAGCACGATCCCGCGGCCTTTGACGAAGATCAGCGTGTTGGCCGTGCCGAGATCGATGGCGACTTCATTCGACATGTAGCCGATGAGGCGATTGAGAAACATGCTTGCGACCATCCCTGGCCACCGGGCGGGAAACGGCGGGCCCTCCGGCGGTTATGCATTAGCCATCGCTGAAGATAGCTGTCCTCATCCAATCCGATTCGCGCGTCAAAATAGCAGAAGGCATGCAGACGCGCAACAAGGATCGATCCCGCGCGCAGAATCCGGCCGCGCCGCCGGGGCGACGGTCGAATGCGATCCCTTTCGCCTTGACCCTGCTTGCTACCGTTGCTACCGTCAATGGTTCGTATGAACAGGACTATAGTTAGCGCTGGCGTTGCCGGATGGGCGCCGGCTGGCGGAGGGGCGTACGGGCTTCGCGGGGCAGCGCGGGCCCGTCGAAACGATGCGCAAGGATGGGGACCGCAGCTGGCCCGGCCGGCGGCGCAAGGGAATCATTCAGGGGGATGAGATGCGTCGGAGACACATAGGGGCACTCGCGCTGGTGGCCGCGGCGCTGGCGTTTTCGTGCGGAGACAACGGGACGGATCCGGGAATCGAACCGGAGACTCCTGCCGCTCCGCAGTGGAGCCGCGTCGCCTCGACCTCTGCCACGGGCAACCTGCTGCAATGGACCGGCGTGAGCGGAAACGCGGGCTACCTCATCTATCGCTCGGCCGGCAGCCCCAACCAGATGGCCACCATCGACACCACAGGCGCGAATGCCGAGGAGTACTTCGATCCGGCCGTCGAGGCGGGCACCGCGTATTACTACCGCATCCGGACCCGCGACTCGATCGGCCGCCTGAGCGTCGAGGCCGAGTCTCCCCTGCTGTGGTGCGAGGCGGTCGACAACCGTTCTCCCCTGGTGCCGTCGAGCCCCTCTCCGGAAGACCGCAGAGTCTTCCTGGAACCGTTCGACAACCTCACCCTGCGTTGGAACGCCTCCGATCCGGATGACGACGCCTTCACGCGCACGATCTACTTCGGCGAATCGCGCAAAGGGCTCGAGCAGGCGATCGCGTCCCAAGACGCTTCCGCCGACAGCCAGGCGGTCGACCGGACGCTCGGCCTTTCGCGGTTCTTCTTCTGGCGGGTCAAGCTCGTCGACATCCACGGCGCAACGACCTATTCGCCCATCTGGAGCTTTGGCACGCTGATCGAGCGCTTGGACATTCCGGCGGGGAACTTCGTCCGAGGAGATTCGGGCGTCTTCCATCCGCGCGATCCCGGGCGTTTCCACTGGTGGGCGAATCCCGTCTTCGTCGGCGCCTTCAACATGGACAAGTACGAAGTGACCAATCAGCTCTACGCGCAATTCCTGAACGAGCTGTTCGAAGACAACTGGATCCGCCTCGCAAACGGCGAAGTGCGCAGCAAGGTCGGGGACACGCTCTTCATCCGCGTGTTTCCCGGTGGCAGCGACAACGCGGGCATCGCCCACGAGGCGGTCAGCGGTTTCGTGCCGAGGGAAGGACGCGAGAACCACCCCGTCGTCGAAGTCACCTGGCATGGCGCCCGGCGCTTTGCGAAGCACTACGGCCGCCGGCTGCCGTCGGAAGCGGAATGGGAGAAGGCGGCCCGCGGCACGAGCGGATCGCTCGGATGGTACCGCTTCGTGACCGACAGCATCCCCGACAGCGTGGGCCTCGGATTCCCCTATCCCTGGGGAACCACGGCCTCGTCCAATCGATTCAACTACGCAGGGAGCGCCGACCCCTTCGAATCGAGCGTCGGAATCGCGACCACTCCCGTCGGGTACTTCAGCGGCGCCACGCAAGGCGGCTACGTGACCGCGTCCAACGGAAGTCCGTACGGAATCTTCGACCTGGCAGGGAACGCGGCCGAGTGGTGCAACGACGACTTCGTTCCTTACCAGGGCGGCCCGTATGGGAGCATGAAAGTGATCAAGGGCGGCGGCTGGCGGTCTCCGGCGCAGTGGTGCCAGACCTATTGGCGCCAGGAATTCGCGCCCGACAGCACCGACAACCTGGTCGGCTTCCGGACGGTCGCGCCCTAGCCTTCCGAAAAAGACGGTCCCGCCCCTGGCGACGGATTCGGATCCTGCCGAAAACCACCTGGGGGAGCGATTCGCGGCGGGGACATCGCCTGGACGAGGTTGCCGTTGCCGCGCGCTTTCCGCTTCCGCTGGAAGCGCTCGAAGTCCATGCCAACAAAAGTAAGGAGCGAGCCGGTCGTATGCCATTCCTCGAATGGAACGGATCCAAGGTAGAAATGGAGCAGGGAATCTCTCTGGCCGACGCCGCCCGCAAGATCCTGGGCGCGAAAGCGTCGCGCCTGGTCGCCGCGCGGTACGGCGGGCGCCTCGTCGATCTGGCCGCGCGCGTGGACGCAGACGGGCCGGTCGAGTTCCTGACCCCTGAAGACCCGGATGGCCTCGAGGTCTTCCGCCACTCCTCGGCGCACTTGCTCGCGGAAGCGGTGGTCTCCCTCTTCCCGGACGCGCGGCCGACCATCGGGCCGGCCGTGGAAGAGGGCTTCTACTACGACTTCGATCACCCGCCCTTTTCGGAAGAGGACCTCGCGCGCATCGAGGAGCGCATGCGCGAAATCGCGAAGGCCGGGCGTCCCCTCGAGCGGCGCGAGATCAGCAGGGAGGAAGCGCGCGAGATCTTCCGCGCGAATCCCTACAAGCTCGAGATGATCGAGCAGATGCCCGCGGGAGAGCCGCTCACCGTCTACGGCCAGGGCGGAAGCTTCGTCGATCTCTGCCGCGGACCGCATGTCCCCGATCTGCGCATGATCCGCGCGGTCAAGCTGCTCAAGGTCGCGGGCGCCTACTGGCGCGGCGATGCGCGCAACGCGATGCTGCAGCGCGTCTACGGCATCAGCTTCGAGCAGCCCGATCAGCTCAAGGCCTATCTCGCCGCGCTCGAGGAGGCAAAGCTGCGCGATCACCGCAAGCTCGGCCGCGATCTCGACCTCTTCTCATTCCATGACGAAGGGCAGGGCTTTCCTTTCTGGCACGCGAAGGGCGTGATCGTCTACAACGAGCTCTCGGACTTCATCCGCGCCGAATGCCGCCGCCGCGGCTATGTCGAAGTGCGCACTCCCACAATCCTGAACGAGCAGCTCTGGCGGCGCAGCGGGCATTGGGACCACTACGCCGAATCGATGTACTTCGTCGAGATCGACGAGAAGCCGCACGCGGTGAAGCCGATGAACTGCCCGGGCGGACTGCTCATCTATCGCAGCCGCATGCACTCGTACCGCGATCTGCCGATTCGCCAGGCCGAGCTCGGCCTCGTGCATCGCAACGAGCTCTCGGGCGTGCTACACGGCCTCTTTCGCGTGCGCGCCTTCACCCAGGACGACGCGCATGTCTTCTGCACCCGCGAACAGCTCATCGACGAAGTGATCGGGCTGATCGACTTTTGCCTGCATGTGTACAAGGTCTTTGGCTTCCCCTCGCCCGAGATCGTGCTCTCCACCCGCCCGCCCGATTCCATGGGCAGCGACGAGATCTGGAAGGAGGCGACCGAGGCGTTGAAGAAGGGGCTCGAGCGCGTGTCGCTCGCCTATCGCATCGCCGAGGGAGAGGGCGCCTTCTACGGTCCCAAGATCGACTTCTTCATTCGCGACTCGCTGAACCGCAAGTGGCAGTGCGGAACGATCCAAGTGGACTTCTCGATGCCCGAGCTCTTCGAGCTCACCTACGAGGGCGCCGACGGCCAGCCGCATCGCCCGGTGATGCTCCATCGCGCGATCCTCGGAAGCGTCGAGCGCTTCATCGGCGTTTTGCTCGAGCACACCGCCGGGCGCCTGCCGCTGTGGATCTCGCCGATCCAAGCCCGGGTGATTCCGATCGCCGAGACGCACGCCGCCTTCGGCGAGCACGTGCGCGAGAAGCTGGCCGCGGAAGACATTCGCGTCGATGTGGACGGGCGCAACGAGTCGCTCGGAAAGCGGGTCCGCCAGGCGCAGCTCGACCAGGTGAACTACATTCTTGTGGCCGGCGACAAGGAAGTGGAAGCGGGCGGCGTGAATGTCCGCACGCGCGACAACCAGGTGCACGGTCTCTTCTCGCTCGACGATCTGGTCGCGCGGTTGCGCGGGGAGATCCGTTCGATGAGTCTTTCTTCCTAGCCGGCGCGACGCGGCGGACATCCGCCGTGCACGGAACGAGCATCGGCCCCGCGCGGGATTCTCCCCGCCGGGGCCTTTCTCACGCGCCGGACTTTCTCGGAAATCCGAGCTCGACATGAATGCAGGAAGGCGGAAGGACTCCCGGGAACAATCTTTCCTGCACGCGCACCAACGCGAGCGGCAGAGCGAAATCGATCCGCCCGTTCGCATAGCGATGGCGCACCTCCATCGAGCGCACTTCCAGGCGGCGGAAGATGCTCTTTCGAAAGGTCTCGGTGTTGAAGAAGACTCGATGGGTGGCGTCGTTGTAGGCCACATAGTTCATGCAATAGGGAACGATGGCCTCCAAGACCCCTTCCTTCGAAAGCAGCCGGAAAAGCTCGAGGAGCCCTTCGACGCGAAGGTGCTCGAGGACATTGTCGCAGTAGATTCGTTCGCACGCCCCGTCGCGAAAGGGAAGCCCGCCGTTGATGTCCGCGACCAGGTCGGGCGCGACGCCGCGGTCGATGTCGACATTCACGAAACCGGCGAGCGGCTTGCGCCCGCATCCCGCGTTCAGCTTCATGGCGCTTCCTTCCGCCCCGCTCTCTGGGGCCAGTCATGGGCCGCGCCCCCGGAGCACCCGGCTGCGATCACTTCCGCGAACAACGCCTCGTACTCGTCGAGGCTGCGATCGAGCGAGAACCGCGCGCGCGCGGAGGCGGCGACATCGGCCATCGGCGCGCCACTCTCCAAAACGCGCCGCAGGCCTTCCCCGATGGAGCGAGGATCTCCGGCGCGGGCCCGCCACACTCCCTCTTCGCCTCCAAACGCGGGAAGGGGCATCGCGTCGGAGACGAGCACGGGACAGCCGAGGCAGAGCGCTTCGAGCACGATGAGCGGGAGCCCCTCGGGACGCGTTCCCACCTGCGCGACCAGGTCGGACGCGCGCACGAGTCCGAGGAGGCGGTCGCGAGGCACCCTTCCGAGCAGACGCACCTGGTCGAGACCCTCCCGCCGCGCAAGATCGCTCAGGAGGTGCGCGTCACGCCCCTCCCCCGCGATCGCGAGCGCGATCCGTCGTCGCTCTTCCATGGCCGCATAGGCCCGCAAGAGATCGAGCGCGCCCTTTTCGCGAATGAGCAGCCCGGCGGTCAGGACGAGGCGTTGGTGCTCCTTCACGCCCAGCGCCTCGCGCTCGGCCTGGCGCGAGAATCCCGCGCGATCGAGCGCCTGGAGATCGATTCCGTTCGGGATCGTCACGATCCGGCTGCGGTCGAGGAAGCGGTAGGGCCCGCGTTCGAAATAGCTCCGGACGGCGGGCCCGACGGCGATGATGCGCTCGAAACGGCGAAGGAATGCGCGCTCTGAGGCCAGGTAGAGCCAGAGGCGGTAGAAGCCGCGCCCGTCGGCCGCGCGCAGCTTGACCGCCGCTTCCGCCCACGAGCTGCCGTGCGCCTGGAAAACGGCGGGCAAATGCGCGAGGTGGGCGACGAGCGGACCGGCCGCGAGCGTTGCCGTGAGGATCAGGTCGGGCGGGTCCTTGCGATGCGCTTCTCCCCAGCGGAGAAGCGCGCGTGAAAACGCGTGGGTGAAGCGCCCGGGCTTCGCGTCGAGGGCGTGAAGCTCGACGCCCTCGGGCACCCCTTCGTGGAACGGCTGGGATCGGCCCTCGGATGCCGCGCCGGGAGTCTTGCCGGCTTGCGCGGGCGCGTCGTCCAGGCGGGTCGTGATCAGGGAGACGCTCCAGCCGCGCCGGGCCAGGCCGGTTGCCATTTCGTGAACAACCCGCTCCATGCCGCCCAATCCGTGGGCCGGAATGCCCCGGGAGATGTACCAGAGCCGGCCGCGACGCGAGCTCACCTGCGATTCCTCCATCGAGCGAGCACCAGGCTTCTCGTCTCCCGGCGGATCCCGATCACGAGCGCCCAGTAGGCGCCGGCGGCCGCCGTCTGTACGAGGGTCCCGAGCGGATCTCGAGGAGCCGCTCGTCCGAGCGACCAGGAGAGCAACACATAGGGCGGGACGGCCACGAACAAGGCAAGCGCAGTGCGGGCCGCGCGCCCGCCCAGCGGCCCGATCGATTTCCAGTAGCAGGCCAGAGAGGCGAGCGAGCCCGCCGTCACGCCGAGGCCGAGCGCGAGCGTGCCCAGCGGCCTCCAGAGGATCACATTGCAGGCGACATTGACGGCGATGGAAAGGCCTTCCGCGCACAGAACGGCGCGGTTTCGAAGGCGCGCGTTCATGACCCTCTGCATGACATGGCTGGCGCTGAAAGCCCACAAGCCGAGGGCGAGGCCGACGCAGGCGCGCGTGGTCAGCCACAGCGACTGCTGGTCGTATTCTCCGCGCAAGTAGAAGATCGCCAGCAGGCCGCGCGCATTCATGGCGAGAAATGCCGACATGGGAACGAGCGCGGCCAGCAGCAGGGCAAGAAGAGAGTCCACGCGCTCGGCCGTCTCGCGATCGCTGAAGTTCGCAAACAACGCGAGCCCCAGGAGGCCCAGGGGAACGGCAATCAGGAAGTGGATCGACTCGGTGACGAAACGGGCGTAGTCGAGCGCCGCGACGCTGCCGGGGCCGATCAGGGACGCGACATGGCGCTCGATCAGGATGTTGCCTTCGACCAGGATCGAGAGCGCGAGAAGCGGTTTCAGGAGCACCCAGAGGCGTGCCGCCGTTTCCGACACGAGCGCGCGATCCCACCCCGCCTGCCATCTCAGCACGCCGCGCCGGCGCAGGTGAAGCGTGGCCCAGAGCGCGAGCAGGATATAGGTGGCCGTGAATCCGTAGGCGGCCAGCGCTGGCTCGCCTTTCCAGGCGGCGGCGGCAATCATGACGACCATGCCCAGGTTCTGGATTGCCGGACGGAGCGCCGGAATGGCGAAATACCCGCGCGACATGCCGAGCGAGCTCAACACTCCGCAGTACACATAGGCTGGCAGTCCTGCGGCCAGGATGCGAAGCATCTGCGAGGCGACCGCGACCCGATCCTCATCAAACCCGCGCAGCACGGCGCCCACGAGCGGCCCGGCCCAGACGGCCAGCGCGACAGCCACCAGGGCGGCCACGGCGACAAAGAAGAGGAGCAAGGTCTGCAGGAGGGTTTGCGCCTTGGCGGGGGATTCCGTTTGGTAACGGGCGTGCAAGGGAACGAAGCAGGTTTCGATCGCTTTGGCGGTGAGGAGATGCACGGGCGCCAGGGCAAGCGTCAGCGATCCGCGGTAGGCGTCGGCGACGGGACCGGTTCCGAAGTACCGCGCGAACAGGATCTCGCGCGCCGCTCCGATGAGCTTCGAGAGCGCGCCGCCCGCGCTCAGGCGAAGATAGTCGCGCCTCATGTGCGCCCGCGCTTCCTGCAGGCGCCTGCCGCCTGCAGGCGCGCCCGGTTTGCACGCTCGCGCTTCACGCCCGCCCGCGCTCTTGGCCTGCTCCTCTTGCCTGCATGCACGCGCATCAAACATCCTCAGCCAGCATGCGCTCCATGGCCGTCAGATAACGGGCCGCCACGAGCTGCCAGTCGTACGCTTCGCTGGAAGCGCGGGCGTTCCCCCGCAAGCGCTCGAAGAGCGCCCCGTCCGTGGCCAGGCGCTCGAGAGCGCGCGCGACCGCTGCCCCGTTGCGCTCCACGAACAGCCCGTTTTCTTCCTCCCGGATGTAGTCCACGACTCCGCTCACGCGAGTCGTGATCACCGGGAGCCCGGCGGAGAGCGCTTCCAAGCCGACCAGCCCGAACGATTCGTAGTTCGAAAGGAACAGAAAGAGATCGCAGGCCGCGTAGAGGCGCGGCAGATCGGCGCGTGGGCCGAGAAAGCGCACACGCTCCTCGATCCCGGCGGAGTGCGCCAGCGCACGGTAGCGATCGGGACGGTCGCCGCCCGCGACCAGCAGCGACGGTCGCGCGTCGGGGCGGCATAGCGCGACTCCTTCGATGGCCTCGCGAAGCCCTTTGCGAGCGAACTCGTGGCCCGCGAAGAGCGCCAGCCGTTCTCCCTGGGGCAGTCCGAGCTCACGCCGAAGCGCCCCCTTGTCGCCGGCGGGGCGGTAGCGCTCGCGGTCGACTCCGTTTGGAATGCAGACGATCCGCCCGGGCGGTATGCCGTAGAACCGCTCGTATTCCTGCGCGACTCCCCGGCTCACCGCAACCAGCCACGGTTTGCGGGCCCGGCCGAAATTGTACGACTCTCTGGACAGCACGAACCAATGCAGCGGATTGACGAGCCACCCCCATCCTCCGGCGGCTCGTTTGGCCGCAATGGCCGCCCGGTGGCAGCTATGAGCGACGAACGCATCGCCCGTGAACGAGTCGCCGTGCGAGAGGACGATGTCGTGGTCCGCCCGCAACCGCCGCGCCTGAGCGCTCGCCCAGATGCTGAAAAGCGGCACTTCGAGCGCCAGCCGCAAGCGTGAATTCCCGAGCCGTCGAAGAGATGCGCCAGGCGAGGAGCGCTCCGCAGGCCACCGAGCGCACCTTCTATTTTCGCCGGCGAAGGAAACCAGGCAAGGCTCGTCACCGGCACGCCGGCCGCAGTGAGCTCGCGCGCGAGGTGGAACGCGACCTGGGCGATTCCGCGCGTGGGCTCTAGCGAGCGGGAGATCTGTGCAACCCGCATCCCCTGGTTCCGCCTTCCTCATGTTCGACCGCCGGGAGAACAGGCGGCCAGTATAGGGACGCCCGCGAAACCGGTCCAGCGCGTGGCGCCCGCGCTTGGCCTTCCCGCCGGACGCCAATCCACCGGCCATCTGTCCGTTGCCGCCTATCCGCTGGACCGTGGCCCGGTCCCCGCGTAGGCTTCGCGCGCTCGTCTTGGATCTCGCAGTGGAAGCGCGCGCGGTAACGGGGTTCGGATCATGACCGAAACGGCGGACCTTCCCGACATCCTCTGCTTCGGCTCGGCCGACTTCCAGGAATCCAACTGGGTGAACGCCCAGCATCTCATGTGGCGTCTCTCCGCCCGCCATCGCGTGCTCTATGTCAACAGCCTCGGGCTGCGCCCTCCGCGCGTGGACCGCCGGGACCTGCGAAAGATCGCCCGCCGCTTGCGCGCCGCCGGAGCGCGCCTCGCGAGGCCGGATGCGCAGAGGTTCCTGCATGTCCTCTCGCCCCTCTCGCTCCCTCCTGGGATGGCGCCCGGACCCGGCTCGCTTCTGCTCGCCGCGCAGATTCGAGGCGCCATGAAGCGCCTCGCGTTCGACCGGCCCCTGGCATGGATCTTCTTGCCCAGCGCCGCGCCGGTGCTTTCTCGCTTGCCCCTCGGACCCACCGTGTACCACTGCGTCGACGCGTACGAAGCGAATCCGGGTGTGGACGCGGCGCGGATTCGCGCGTGGGAATCGGATCTCCTCCGCCGGGCGGATCTCGTGCTCGCCGCCTCCGCTCCGTTGGCCGAGCGCCTCGCCCGGGTCCACCCGCGCGTGCGGCTCCTCGCCAATGTGGCCGATCTCGACTCCTATCCGCCTCCCGGCGCAGCCGTGCCGGAGCCCGAGGAGTACGCCTCGATTCCCCGCCCGCGCTTCGTGTACCTGGGCAATCTCGCCGCCTACAAAGTGGATCTTCCGCTCCTCGAACAGGCGGCCGCCCGGCGAACCGACTGGAGCTTTGTCTTCGTGGGCGGCGTGGGACAAGGCGAGAAGGCGACGGAAACCCAGCGGCTGATAGGACGCGCCAATGTCCACCTGCTCGGCCCCCGCCCCCGCCAGGGCCTCGCCTCTTTTCTCCATCACGCCGATGCGGGCCTGATTCCCTTCACCGTGAACGCTTCGACCGCGCACGCTTTTCCGATGAAGTTCTTCGAGTATCTCGCCTGCGGGCTTCCGGTCGTGTGCGCGCCGCTGCCCGGTCTTGCGCCGTTTCTCGACCCGCCCCTCGCCTACCGCTACGAAGGCCTGGCGGAATTCCTGGAAGCGGGCGAACGCGCGCTCGCCGAAGGTCCGGCGCATGCGGGAACGAGGCGATCCTTCGCCCAGACGCATTCCTGGACGAGGAGAATGGAAGAGGTGGAGCAGATCGTGCGTGAATTGCGCGCGGCGGTTCCGCCTCGGCGCGGCCGACGCGCGCCGTGAGATCGAGACGAGCGAATCGGCGTCACTCGATCAGGGAGTAGTCGCCGAATCCCGTGCGGTCGACGAACACGAATCGCCGCGCCAGCCGGTCGTATTGCCAGATCTCGACGGGACGCCCACTCGACGGCATGGGACGGCGGTCCACCAGGTCCGGCTCCCCATACTGGATGTAGATCCGTCCCCGATCGGTGCGCCATCCCGGACGGACGGCGGCGTAGCGCGCGTTCGCGATGCGCAGGCGGTCGAAGAACTCTTCCTTGAACTCGTTGCGCGCCGTCATGGGGCTCGGGTCCCGTTGCCCCCAGAAGGCATCCCACAACCGCCTGCGAGCGGAAGGGTCCGCTTCGCGCAAGACATCGACTTCGGCTTCGTCGGCGATGTACTCCAAGGCGCCGATCGACTCGTCGAAGAAGCGCGCCAGCGCCTCGTCGGTCTCCACCCGGCTGCCCACATTCGCGAAGGCGCCCGCCTTGCGGCCATCCGCCTCGGCCTCAACTTCGAGCCGGTATCCCCCTAGGGAAAGGTCCGCGAACGAGATCGGCCAACTGAGGCGGGTCGATTCCCGCCCGCCGGATACCGAAAAGCTACCTTCGCGAACCAAAACGCGGCTTTCCTGCTCGTCCCACAAGCTCCAATGGACCTCGACGTTCCCGGGCGTCAAATCCGGATGAAGCAGTTCGGCGTGAACGCACAGCGAATCGCCCGCAACGGAGGCATCGGACGCCATCCGCGGATCGAAGAAGAGCTCCTCGATCGTCCCCACCGCGTTGCAGGGCCCAAAGAGCAATGGGGAGAGACGCAGTTGCCCGGGAAAAACCGGCTCCAGCGCCAAACCCAGTTCCACTCGCCCCTCATGGCCGGAAGAGGGCTCGGAGACGGCGACCTCCAGCCGGTAGCGGCCGGGCGGAACGGGAATGCGCATGTCTCGCTTGTAGAGCGGGCGCTCCTCCAGCGATGCACGGTCGGGGGCATGCATTGTTTCGGGATACAGGTTGCCGGCGACCTGGCGCTCTCCGTCGAAAATGAGAACGATGATGTCGAAACGGGCGGCCAGTTCATCGCCCACCCTTCGGAACGAGAGCTCGCGGTAGGGGATCTCGACTTCCACCAGGGCCGCCGAGCGGGTGCCGTCGAGAAGCGGGACCACCCGCGCCGTGAAGGCCGGCCGTTCGGGGTGGACGGCGTGATTCGTCCATTGGGAAGCGGAGCGGCCCGCGCACCCGATCGTGCAGAGCAGGACCAGCAGACAAGCGGCCTTCCCCGCCGGGTGCCAGAAGCGCAACTCTTTCATTTTCAATCTCTTACTTCAACATTTCCATGGCAATCGCTTCCATGGTACCGTATTCGGCGCGCCTTGGCCAGCGCCGCAACCGGCGGATCAACGAAGCCTCCGTGCCTGCCGAATCACTGGGTAGAGGCACGCGCATTGCTGAGAGCCCCCGGGGGGATCATGGGCACATCGCCAAAGAGACGCAGCTCGTCCGATTGCGCCGGCCGAAGGCAGCCGGCTTCCGCTCGCCGGCCCAAGGCGGGAACCCGCAAGGCGCGCAAGCGCTCGCGCCTTTCCGCGTCCGACACTCAGGTCCTTCTGACCCTCGAGGAAACGCTCAAGCAACGCATCGTCGGCAAGGACGACGCCATTGCCCGGGTCGCCGACACGATCCGCATCCGGCGGACCGATCTCGATTTTCGTCCGAACCGCCCCGACGGCTCCTTCCTTCTCGTCGGCTCCTCGGGCGTCGGCAAGACCGAATTCGCGATGGCGGTCGCCGAGGCGCTGCTCACCGCCGAAGAACAGATGGTGCTCCTCGACATGGCTGACTACACCGAGGAAGCCGATCTCGACGACCTCCTCGTGACGCTGGTTCCCGGACAGCCCGACACGCTGATCGAAGGCTCTCTCACGACGCCCGTGCGACAGAACCCGCGCTCGGTCATCCTCCTGCGCGGCCTGGAACACGCCCATCCGGCGATTCGCCGCCTGCTGCTGCACATTCTCGACCGCGGCACGATCACCGATGCGCAGGGAACGGCCGATTTCAGCCGGGCGATCATCTTCGCCACCACTCGCCTCCATCCCGACGAAGGCGAGACGGTCGACCAGATCGGCTTTCACCGCTCGAGCCTCTCGCGCGACGAACGCAGCCGGCGCATGCTCGAGGAGCAGTTCACTCCCGAGCTCATCTCGGCGTTCAACGATGTCCTCTATTTCGAGAGGCTGACCGCCTCCGATGTCAAGAAGATCGCGCGCTACAAGGTGAACATCGTGCTCGAGCGGCTGAAGGGACAGGAGCGCGGAGTGATCGTCAGCGACCGCGTCTTCGACGCCTTCATCACCGATGAGGATGTGCGCGCCGTCGGCGCCCGTTACCTGAATCGCGCCCTCGAGGAGAAGCTCTTCACTCCGTTGTCGAAGTATCTTCTGATCCACTCCGACGCCCGCAACATCTCGGTCGATGTGCGCGGCAATCAGGTGATCATCCATCAGCCCGGCCACTGACGGACCAGACGGTCGATCCCTCGCGCCAGCGGAACCGCGATGCGCTTCGCCGCCGCCATCACTTCCTCGTGGCTCAAGCGCTCGCCCGCGAGGCCCGTCGCCCAGTTCGTGACCATCGAAAGCGCCGCGACCGCGAGGCCCGCGCGAAAGGCCTCCTCCGCCTCGATCACCGTCGACATGCAGGCGACGGTCGCGCCCACGCGCCGGATCATCTCGACTTCCGCGGCCGTCTCGTAGGACGGACCGAGGCCGCCGAAGAGCACTCCGCGTTGCACGCGCAGCCCTTCCCGCCCCAGCGTCGTGAATGCTTCTTCGCTGAGCTTCGGATCGTAGGGGCTTCCGATGCGGCAAGGCCCCGCCAGCGACGGCCGGGCGGCGCGTCCGCCGAGGAACAGGCGGAAGTGGTCCTCGACGACGACGATCGTTCCCGGAGGCACGAGCGGGTCGACCGAGCCCGACGCATTCGTGAGCAGCGCCCAGCGCGCGCCGAGCGCGGCGGCGATGCGCATCGACAGGGTGATCTCATCGCGCCCGCGACCTTCGTAGAAGTGAAGCCGCCCCTGGAAGACGAGCCCCGCCGACTCGCCCCAGCGAACGAGCGCGATCCTGCCCTGGTGTCCGGGGACGGTCGCCCGCGGGTAGGCCGGGAGTTCGCGCGTGTCGATCGAGAGCTCGGGTTTCCAGTGGTCGAGCAACACGCCCAGGCCCGAGCCGAGCACGACTGCACCGGCCGGGCGCACTCCCTGCAAGCGCTCGCGTAGCGCGGAGAGCATCTCCGGATGCGGGAACGCGTCACGCCCGCAGCGAGGGTCGCCGGTCTCCCAGCTCATGCTTCTCCTTGAGGGTCGTAAGGTTTGCCCGCGGCCGCCGGCCCCACCGATCGTCCCACCCACACGACGAGAACCACGATCGTAAGCACAAAGGGCAGGCTCTGCATCAGCTGAGTGGGCATGCCCGCGCCTTGAAGGCGAATCTGCGCGGTTTCGGCCGCGCCGAAGAGCAGGCACGCGGCCGCCGCTCCCAAGGGATGCCACTTCCCCACGATCATCGCGGCCAGCGCGATGTAGCCGCGCCCTCCCGACATCTGGTCGGTGAAGGAATGCTGTTCAAAGGCGAGCCAGGCCCCGCCGAGGCCGCCCAGCACGCCGCTCGCGAGCACCGCGAGCCAGCGCAGGCGGGAGACGGAGAACCCGGCCGCGTGCGCGGCTTCGGGATGCTCGCCCGAAACCCGCAGCGCGAGTCCAAGACCGGTGCGGAAGAGGATTCGCGTGACCACGAAGAGCAGCGCGAGCGAGATCAGGAAGAGGGGATTCGTGAGCACGCCGCCGAGCGCGCCTCGGCCGAGGAATGTCTGGGCCAGCCAGGGAATGTCGGGGGAATCGAAGCGTGGCGAGTTGCTGGCGCTTTCGTAGAGGACCCGCAGCCCCGAGCGCGTCACTCCGAAAGCGATCAGGTTGATCGCGAGACCCGAGATGATCTGATCGCCTTTCAGCGTCACCGTGACGAGCGCGTGCACGGCCGCCAGGGCGAGGCCTCCGGCGACGGCGGCGAGCAGGCCCAGGTACGGAGAGCCGGTCGCGAGCGTTCCGACCGCCGCCGAGAAGGCCCCGATGAGCAGGATGCCTTCCAGGGCGATGTTGACGATTCCTCCGCGCTCCGAGACGACTCCTCCCATGGCGGCGAGCCCGTAGGGGACGCTGATCCGCAGCGTCTGAGCGGCGAGGGCGAGCAGTGCGAGGAGCGTCATCAGCCAGTTCCTCCCAGGGAGCCCGGGGCGGATGCGGGGGCCGCCCGTCCCGTTCGGCGCCATCGCTGGGCCGCGATGAAGAAGAGCAGGATGAGGCCGGTGAGGCTGTCCACGACTTCACGGGGCAAGAGGGTGTTCACGATCAGGCCCGCCTGGGAGAGGAGCCCGAAGAGCAGCGCGACCGGGAGGACGGCGAGCGGCTCGTTGCGCGCGAGCAAGGCCACGGCGATCCCGACGAAGCCGATTCCGCCCGTGAATCCGTCCTCGTAGTAGTGCTTGTAACCGAGCACGAAGTTCGCCCCCACCAGCCCGGCGAGCCCGCCGGCAATCAGGAAAGCAAGAACGATCCGGGAGCCGGCGCCGATTCCGAGAATCTCGGCTTGCCGGCGGCCGCGGCCGACCGCGCGCAGGGTGAGGCCGAAGCGTGTGTGGCGCAGCAGGAGGTGCGCCGCGATCGCCGCCGCGCACGCGACGGCAAGGCTCGCGTTGGCGGCCGACCCGCGCATCGACGGGAAGAGCCCGTCCAGGCGCGGGAGCGCGGCCCCCGCGCCGATCTCGGCCGTGCGGACCGTTTCGGGCAGGCCGAGAAAGCGCGTCACGACGAAGTTCGCCAACGCGAGGGCGATGAAGTTCAGCATGATCGTGTTGATGACTTCGTGCGAGCCCCAGCGGGCCTTGAGCCACCCCGGGAGCGCGCCCCACAGCGCGCCTCCGGCGAACGCGGCCCCCAGCGCGCCGGGCAACTGCAGAAAGCCGGGCGCGCCGGCGAGCGCGATTCCGGCGGCGGCGCAGGAAAGCGAGCCGGCGACCGCCTGGCCCTCGGCCCCGATGTTGAAGAGCCCCGCGTGGAACGCGATCGCGACCGACAGTCCGGTGAAGATCAGGAAGGTCGCCTTGTAGAGGACCTGTCCGAATGCGTACGAGCCGAAGCGTTCCCCAAGAAGCGCGAAGATGCGCCCGGGCGGCACGCCCAGCAGCGCGGCGGCGAAGAGCCCGACGCACAGTGCCGCCAGAACGGCGAGCACCGCGGGCGCGCCGGAGCGGACGCCCGCTTTCAGCGCGCGGCGCAGGCGCGTCGATGTCCCCGGAGCGCGCTCGCCGTCCGGTTCGCCCACGCGGCCGAGCGCGGGATCGTTGCGCTCACGAGCGGCGAGATCGCGGCGATGACGGCTGCCCCGCCCGAGTGTCCTCCACCCCTTCATGGCGACGGGTCCTCGTGTCCGGGCGGCGGATCGCACGACGGAGGCGCGCAGGGCGCGGGCGAAGCCGGCGGCATTCCCCGCGCACTCGAGGGCGTGCCCGGCGCGCCAGAGGCCGTGCCGGACGCGCCGGCCCTCTCCACACCCGTCTCCACGCCCATCATCGCATTGCCGATGGCGGCCAAGTCCGCCTCCGACCGGGGAACGGGAGGCGTCATTCTGCCGCGATAGAGAACGGCGATGCGGTCGGCAAGCGAGAGGATCTCGTCGAGATCGGCGCTGATCAGAAGCACGGCTGCGCCCGCGTCGCGCGCTTCACGCAGGAGACGATGGAGGAACCGCGTGCTGCCCAGGTCGACGCCGCGAGTGGGTTGCGCGGCGACCACGACCGCGGTGGAACGGGAGAACTCGCGGGCGCAGAGCAACTTTTGTTGATTGCCCCCGCTCAAGGATTCGGGCGGCGCCTCGGGATCGGCGGGCTGGACGCGAAAGCGTTCGAGGAGCGGGCGTGCCCAAGAACGCGCGTCCGCGTGACGGTAGCCCATGCGCCCCAGGAACGGGGCGTCCCGCAGGTGGCCGAGCAGCAGGTTCTCCCAGGCGGGAAGGCCGGATATCAGCCCTTCCGAATGGCGGTCTTCGGGGACGAACGCCGGGCGCACGGCGAGAGGCATGCGCTCCCCCGCGGCCACCGCCGTTTCTCCCATCACGATCCTGCCCGCTTGAAAGAGGCGCCTTCCGGAAATCGCTTCCGCGAGCTCCTTCTGGCCATTCCCCTGCACGCCCGCGATGCCGAGGATCTCTCCCGCGTGAAGGGTGAAGGTGACACCATCCAACGCCGCGCTTCCGGGACGCGTCTCCACGCGCATCCCGTTCACGGTGAGCGCGGGGCGGCGCTCCACCGGCTTGGATGGCACCTCGGGCTCTGCGCTCGCATCGGGCTTTGCCTGCTCCTCAGGCCTTGCGCCCACTTCCCGTCTCGCCGCCCCTTCGAGTCCCTTTCCGCCGACGATCCACTCGATCAGGAGATCGCGGTCGAAATCCTTGCGCGCGAGCTCGCCCGCCACGCGGCCCCGTCGCAGCACGGTCACCCGGTCGGCGATCTCGAGGACTTCCGCAAGCTTGTGGGTGATGAGCACCACCGAGCGGCCTTCCGCGCGAAATCGCGCGAGGATGTCGAAGAAGCTCGCGACTTCCGGAGGAGCGAGGACCGCCGTCGGCTCGTCGCAAATGAGGAGCCTGGCGCCGTGAAAGAGCAGGCGCGCGATCTCCACGCGCTGGCGCTCTCCCACGCCGAGCGTTTCCACGCACGCGTCCGGCTCGAGGGCCAGCGCGTAGGCCTGCGAAAGCTGCAGGATCCGCTCCCCGACCGCACGGCGATCGATCGGCCCGAGCCCCCGCTGGCCCGGATATCCGAGCACGATGTTCTCGAGGACGCTCATGCGCGGCACCAGCATGAAATGCTGATGGATCATGCCGATTCCGAGGCGCAGGGCGGCGGCGGGCGAGCCGATGCGCGTCTCGACGCCGTCGATGCGAATGCGGCCCGCGTGCGGAGGAAGAAGGCCGTAGAGGATGCGCATCAGAGTGGATTTGCCCGCGCCGTTTTCCCCGACGAGAGCGTGGATGGCGCCGGGCTCGAGGGTGAGGTTCACGCGGTCGTTCGCGAGCGTCGCTCCGAAGCGCCGGGTGATGCCTTCGAGATCGACCCGGGGCGCGCGGAAGCCCCCCCTCGGGCGAGCGCCCTCCTTCGCGCGCGCGGCCGCAAGCACGGGCCGGTCCACGGGCTATTCCACGGGGTTGCGGATCTCGCCCGAGGAGATCCGGGCCGCGATCTCGTCGAGGCGGGCCGCGCGCTCGGGCGTCACGAAGGAGCTGCGCACATAGTCGACGCCGCCTTCCTTCAGGCCGAAACTGCGGATGCCTCCTTCGAATTTGCCCGCCTTCGCCTGCGCGATCTCGTCGAAGAGCGCCCGGTCGACGCGCTTGACCATGCTCGTCAGGACCAGGCCCGGCGCCTCCGCCGACTGATCGGCATCGACTCCGATGGCGAGGCGATTCTTCTCGCGCGCCGCTTCGAAGACGCCCAATCCGGTCGAGCCCGAGGCGTGGAAGATGGCCGCGGCCCCCTGCTCGTACTGCGCGAGGGCGAGTTCCTTGCCCTTGGCCGGATTCTTGAACGCGTCGCCGGTCACACCGGCGTAGTTCACGAGCACGCGCGCGTCGGGGCGGATGTAGAGGATGCCGGCGCGATAGCCCGCTTCGAATTTGTGGATCAGCGGAATGTCCATGCCGCCCACGAATCCGTACACGCCCGTCTCCCCGGCCATCGCCGCCAGGGCGCCGACCAGGAAGGCGCCCTCCTCCTCGCGAAACTTGAGCCCGACGACATTCGGCGGAACGGCCTGCCCTTCGCTCCAGCTGTAATCGATGCACACATAGCGGCGGTCGGGGAAATCGCGCGCCACCGCGTTCACATCGTCGGTGAAGAGGAAGCCGACTCCCACGATGAGATCGGTCTCCGCTTGCGAGTAGAGGCGCAGCGCCGCTTCCCGGTCGGAGCTCTGACTGGGCTCGAAGTACTCGAAGGTGATCCCGAGCTCGTCGCGCGCGCGAATCAGCCCCTGATAGGCGGAATCGTTGAAGGACTTGTCGCCCAGCCCGCCGACATCGAAGACGAGTCCGACATGGAAGGGCCTTTCGGCGGACTTCGCGGCCTTCTCCTTCCCGCCGCCGCACGCGCAGAGCCCGAGCGTGGCGGCGGCCAGCGCGACGATGATTACGGCTGCCGCCGCCGCGCTTGCCAGCGCACTTCCGAAGGCCTCCTTGAGCGAGCGATCAGGCTTCATTCCGTTCCTCTCGTCCCGGCGTTCTCCGGCGCGCGCGACGCTTCGTCTCGTTCGCGGGCGACTTGAACAAATCCCCCGACACTTCTTCGGGCGGCTCGAAGCAGGCGCGGCAGCGCGGCTCGTAGGCGTCGCTGCCGCCGACGAGGATCCGGTCGCCGCGTTTCACCACGCGTTGGGTTCGAATCGCCGGGCTCCCGCACACCACGCAGACCGCATGCGTCTTGGTCACATATTCGGCGACCGCCATCAACTCGGGCACCGGCTCGAAAGGACAGCCGCGATAGTCGGTGTCGAGCCCCGCCACAATCACGCGGATGCCCGCGGAAGCGAGCTGCTGGCAGACATCCACGATCGTGCGGTCGAAGAATTGCACTTCGTCGATGCCGATCACTTGCGCGTCGCCCGCCTGCTCGAGGATGTCGCGCGGATGGCGCACCGGGCGCGAAGGGATGCTCACCCGGTCGTGGGTCACGAGCTGATCGACCGCGTAGCGGTCATCCACCACCGGCTTGAAGATCGCGACGCGCTGGCGGGCGATCACCGCCCGCCGCAGCCGGCGGATCAGCTCCTCGGTCTTCCCGCTGAACATGCTGCCGCAGATCACCTCGATCCATCCGCCGGAGGCGGGGGTGCCGTGGATCATGACGCCCCCTTCCTGCGCCTGGCGAGCCGGGCGTGGTCGGCGAGCAGCACGCGGATCTTCGTCACCAGCAGGTCCACTCCCACGCGGTTGTGCCCGCCCTCCGGAATGATGACATCCGCGTAGCGCTTCGAGGGCTCGACGAACTGCATGTGCATCGGCCGCACGGTCGATTCGTACTGCGCGATGACCGAATCGAGCGTGCGGCCGCGCTCGGTCACATCGCGGCGGATCCGCCGCAGCAGGCGGATGTCGGCATCGGTGTCGATGTAGACCTTGATGTCCATCAGCGCGCGCAGCAGCGGATCGTCGAGAATCAGAATGCCCTCGACGATGATGATCTGGCAGCCCGAGACCAGTTTCGTGCGCCGGGTGCGCAGGTGCCGTTTGAAGTCGTAGATGGGCATGCGGATCGCGCCGCCTTCCAGCAGCACGCGCATGTGCCCAGCCAGCAGCTCGCGATCGAAGGCGTCGGGATGGTCGAAGTTCTGCCGGCTGCGCTCTTCGATCGGCAGGTCCTCGAGATTCCGGTAGTACGAGTCCTGTTTGATGATCGCGATCTTGCGCGAGCCGAGCTGCTCCGTGATCCGTTGCGCGACGAGGGTCTTGCCCGAAGCGCTCCCTCCCGCGACGCCGATCAGGACCCGCCGCCCGGCGTGGTTCTCGGAGACCGCGGCGTCCGAACCTGGCGCGGCCACTGGCGCGGAAATGGGGGGACGGCGAGGCATCTAGTTCTCCCATCCGGCGGGTCGCGCACCGGCGCTCGCGGTTCCGGGGTCAGGACAGGCGCCCGTAGCGCGGGCCGCCGGAGGATGCCCGTCGCCGGCGGCTTGCCAGGCGGCGCGAATCCGCACGAGGATGTCGTCGATCAGAGCCGGCTCGGGCGGGAAGGCGATCTTCTCGGTGTCGATCTCCACGACGGGGCAGCGGCCGCGGACGCTGTCCATCCAGCCGTCATAGGCCCCGGCCAGTTGAGCGAGATATTCCTTCGTGACCGATCCCTCGCACGCGCGGCCCCGCGCAGCGATTCTCGCCACAAGCGTTTCCGGGCGCGCCTTCAAGTAAAGCAATAACCCCGGGAAAGGCAGCAGCTCGACCATCTGGCGAAAGAGCGCGAGGAAAGAGTCGAACTCCCGGGCCTCCATGGCCCCGCGTTCGTGCAGGACGCGGGCGAAGATCTCGCCGTCCTCATAGATCGTGCGGTCCTGAATGAAGGGCTGGCCCTTTTCGACGAATTGCTTCTGGGCCTTGAAGCGTTCGGCGAGCAGGTAGATCTGGAGATGAAAAGCCCAGCGGCGCATGTCGGCGTAGAACGCTTCCAGGAAGGGATTCTCCGCCACCGGCTCGTAGTAGACCGGCCAGCCCATCCGTTCGCCAAGCGTACGCGCGAAGGCCGACTTGCCGACCCCGATGTTGCCGCAGATGCCGACGAAGAAGGTGTCCGCTCGCGTCTGCATGGTCCCCCTTCACGCCCGATGGCCGCGCCAGGCTCCCGTGACGGCTTCCGCTCGCCGGCTCAGCACCCACCCCAGGAGCGCTTCACGCCGGGCTTCAGCCGCGTCCGTTTCCGGCCAGCTTCTGGTCCTGCTCCTCGAGCACGGCCACATAGGGAAGCTCTCGATGGCGCTCGGCGTGATCCAGCCCGTAGCCGACCACGAAGAGATTGTCGATCTCGAAGCCCACATAGTCGACATACACCTGCCGGTCGCGCGGGACGCGCTTGTCGAGGAGCGTCACGATCGACAAGCTGCGCGGATTGCGCGAGAGCAGGTTCTTTCGCAAGTAGGAAAGCGAGAGCCCGCTGTCGATGATGTCTTCGACGATCAGGACATCGCGTCCGCTGATGTCGTGATCGAGGTCCTTCAGGAGGCGGACCGTGCCCGAGGAAGTGATCCCCGAGGCGTAGCTCGAGATCGAGATGAAATCGACTTCGTGATCGAGATCGAGATGGCGCATGAGATCGGCCAGGAAGAAAACCGATCCCTTGAGGATCCCGACCAGCACGGGAGTCTTGCCCAGAAAGTCACGCGAGATCGCCCGCGCGAGCTCTCGCGTCCTCGCCTCGATCGTTTCGCGACTCAGCAGCGTCCGCATTGGCGCTCTCCGGAATCGGGCGCCCGGCCCCATTCCCGCATTCCCGGTCCCGGCCCGCGTGGCCCCTGGCAGGCGCCGGAAGACCGCCGGGCAACGCGCCGAACGGCGCCTTGCCCGCCCGGGGGAAAACCCGTCACAATGGGATTGACGAATATCGGCCCCGGCGGGGGGGTGTCAAGGCGAAAGCCCGCTCACCCCTGCCGCCTCCTTCCGGAGGCGGCGGCCGGGTACGCGAAGGCGGCTCGCGGCTCATGTTCGAGGCTCATGCCCGAGGCTCCCTCGGGTGGTGAAGCCGGAAGAGGACGCATCGATGCAGGCGCGCGCGCGGGAAGACTCCTGGCGGCGGGAAGACAGCTGGCGGATGGAAGGCCTCACCGTCCTTCCCGCGGCCGGCGAACCTTCTTTTCGCGGCGGGATTGAAACGGTCGCCGGCGTGATCGCGGACCTCGGCCCCGCCTTGGCGCCTCCGCCACCCGGAATGCGCATCCTCGACGGCCGGGGGCTGATCGCCTTCCCCGGTTTCGTACAGGCGCACCTCCATCTTTGCCAGACTCTCTTTCAAGGGCTCGCCGACGGCCGCCGCCTGGACCGTTGGCTGTGCGAGCGCGTTTGGCCGCTCGAGGCCGCGCACGATGCGGAGAGCATGCGCGCATCCGCCCGCCTCGGGATCGCGCGCGCCGCGTTGCACGGAGCGACTGCGCTGCTCGACATGGGAACCGTTTCCCACACTTCGGTGATCGCCGAGGAAGTCGAGGCCTCGGGCATCCGGGCGATCGTCGGCAAGGCGCTCATGGACGACGGCGTCGACACGCCCGCGCCCCTTCGCCAGGACCCGGCCGAAGCCCTGCGCGACGCGCTCGCGCTTCACGACCGATGGCAGGGACGAGGAGGCGGCAGGCTTGGCGTGGCGCTCGCTCCCCGTTTCACCCTCTCGGTTTCCGCGGGACTGTGGCGCGAGATCGCCGCGGAGGCGCGGCGGCGCTCCCTGCTGGTGCACACGCATGTCTCCGAGACCCCGTGGGAGAACGAAACCTGCAGGAGCCTGCATGGAACGAGCCCCATCCGGGCCCTCGAGAACTGGGGAGTGCTCGAGGCGCGCGCGGCTCTCGTCCACGCCATCTGGATCGACGAGGAGGAGCGGGCGATCCTCGCCCGCCGCCGCACGGCTCTGGTGCATTGCCCGGGCAGCAACGCGAAGCTCGGCTCGGGAATCGCGCGGGTGCCCGAGTGGCTCGCATCGGGGATCCCGGTGGCCCTCGGATCCGACGGCTCGGCGTGCAACGACGACCTCAGCCTGCCGGCGGAGATGCGCCTCGCCGCACAGATGCAAGCGCTCGCGGCCGGCCCGGGCATCCTCGCCCCCCGCGAGATCTTCGGGATGGCCACGCGGGGAGGCGCCCAGGCGATGGGCCTCGAGAACGGGATCGGCTCGCTCGCTCCCGGACGAAGGGCCGACCTCGTCCTCTATCGCGAGGAGGATTTGGCGTGGCCCTCGGATCTCTCCTTCGAGCAGAAGCTGGTCCATGCGTCCGCGGGGATCCGGCCGCGCGCCGTGTATGTCGATGGAAAGCCGATCGTGCTTGACGGCCGCCTCGTCGCCTGGGATGAGGAAGAGATCGTGCGCGAGGCCGAGATCCAGCGCCGGCGCCTGCTCGCCCGCATGCAGGGAAGGGATTGCGTATGACCATGTCGGTGGAAATGATCCAGCGGCTCCCGAAGACCGACCTCCACGTGCACCTCGACGGCTCGCTGCGGCCCGAGACGCTCCTCGAGCTCGGCGCCGACGCCGGCGAGACGCTGCCCTTTCGCACGCCCAACGAAGTGACCGCGTACATGCACGGGCGGGAAGTGGCCGACTTGACGCATTACCTGCAGGTCTTCGACTACACGCTGGCCGTGCTGCAGACTCCTCAGGCGCTCACCCGCGCCGCCTTCGAGCTCGCCGAGGACGCCGCGCGCGAGAACATCTGGTACATGGAAGTCCGCTTCTCTCCGCTTCTGCACACGCGCCGGGGCCTCACGCACGCGGAGATCGTGGAAGCGGTGCTCGCGGGATTGCGCGCGGCCGAGGAGCGCTTCGTCATCCGCACCGGCGTCATTCTGTGCGGCATTCGCACGATCAGTCCCGAGATGAGTCTCGCGCTCGCCCGCCTGGCCGTCTCGTTCAAGGGCCGCCATGTGGTCGGCTTCGATCTGGCGGGAGCGGAGAAGGACTATCCCGCCAAGGACCACCGCGAAGCGTTCTACGAAATCCGCAATCACAATGTCAGCGTGACCGTCCACGCCGGCGAGGACTTCGGGCCGCCATCCATCCACCAGGCGCTGCACTATTGCGGCGCGCATCGTATCGGCCACGGCACGCGGTTGTGCGAGGACGGCGATCTCATGAGCTATGTGAACGATCACCGCATTCCGCTCGAGATCTGCCTCTCGAGCAATCTGCAGACGAAGGCGACGACCCTGCAGCACCATCCCTTTCGGCTCTACTTCGACGCCGGCTTGCGGGTCACGCTGAACACGGACAACCGCCTGGTGTCGGCGACCAGCATGACCCACGAGCTCGATCTCGCCTGCCGCGCCTTCCACCTCGATGTGTACGAACTGCGCCGGCTCCTCATCCACGGTTTCAAGAGCTCGTTTCTTCCCTACCAGGACAAAGCGGACTTGCTTCGATCGGCCGTGGATGCGATGGACCGCCTGTTCGAGGAGTACTTCCCCGGCAGCTACCAGCGCCTGCGATCGTTTCTCTGAGAAGCAGGAGGCGCGGGACGCCTCAGCGCGTGGTGCGAGATCGCCTCGGCGCCGCGGGACGCCTCTCAGCGCGAGCCGCCCTGCAAGTGCTCCCATTTGCGATAGAGTTCGGCCAGCTTGCGCTCCACCGCTTCGATTTCGCGCAGGTAGAAGGTGGACTTCTCTTGATCGGCGTACAGGACGGGATTGGCGAGCGCGCGCCCGAAGCGCGCCTTGCGATCCTCCAGCTCTTCGATCGACGCTTCGATCGCGCGGATGTCTCGCAGCCTCCGCTGGTCCGCCTGGCCCGGCTTCCCTCCCCGCGCGGGGGACGCCTCCCGCCCGCGTGATCCTTTCGCCCCCCGCGCCCCGTTGCGCTCTTCGGAAGCCTGGGTCTCCGCCCGGCGCATCTCGGCGTCCCGGGTGGCCTGCGCGTTCGGCCGCGGCGGCGTCCGCTGCTCCGCTTGCTTCGCCGCCCGCGCCGCGCGCTCCGGCGGCGCGGCCTGCGGAGCCCCTTGCGAGACGCTCTCGCCCGCCGGCCCCTCTCCGCGAAGGTCTCGGCGGTACAGGTAGCTCGCGTAGCTGCCCGGATACTCGACGATTCGTCCGTGGCCCACTTCCACGACATGCGTCGAGAGGTTCTCGAGAAAATGACGGTCGTGCGAGACGAAGACGACCGTGCCCGGATACGCGGCGAGCGAAGTGAGCAGCGCTTCCTTGGCCGCGAGGTCGAGGTGATTGGTCGGCTCGTCGAGGAGCAGGAGATTGCTCGGGCGGACGAGCAGGCAGGCGATCGCGAGCCGGTTCAGCTCTCCCCCGCTCAACGCGCTCACGCGCTTTTCCACGGCGTCGCCCGAGAAGAGAAACGCGCCGAGCAGCCCGCGCACCTCGGGCACGAAGTCGGTTGGCGCGAGCGCGAGCACCGCCTCGTGCACGGTGATCCCCGGATCGATGCGCGTGCCTTCGTCCTGGGCGAAGAAGGCGATCTGCGTCTGGTGCCCCGACACCCACTCCCCGCGATCCGGCGCTTCGCGGCCCGAGAGCAGCCGCATCAGAGTGGACTTCCCCGCCCCGTTGGGACCGACCAGCGCCACGCGCGCGCCGCGCATGATGGCCAGATCGAGTCCGGAAAAAACGCGCTTCGCCCCATAGCTCTTCGCGACCCCGCGCAACTCCAGCGCCACGCGGCCCGATGCGGGGCATTGGGGAAAGCGGATGCGCGGGCCGACGCGCGGGGATGCGGGAGGCGTGAGCCGGACCATCTTCTCGAGCACGAGCATGCGGCTGTGCGTGCGCCCGGCGAGCTTCTTGTTGGCGCGATTGCGCGCGATGAACTGTTCCAGCCGGCGGATTTCCTCTTGCTGGCGCTCGTAGGCTTTGAGACGCAGCTCGTAGCGCTTGTCCCGCTCGCGTTCGTAGAGGCTGTAGTTGCCCGCGTAGTTGTCCAGCCCCTGCTCGGCAATCTCCGTCGTGCGCTTGACGGTGACATCGAGGAAATAGCGGTCGTGGGAGACGAGCACGAAGGCGTGCGGGTATTCCTGCAAGTAGCTCTCCAGCCATTCGCGCGCTTCGAGATCGAGGTGGTTGGTCGGCTCGTCGAGAAGCAGGAGCTCAGGCTTCTGGAGCAGGATGCGCGCCAGCGCGACGCGCATCTGCCACCCGCCCGAGAGCTCTTCCACCGGGCGGTCGAAGTCCTCGTCGCGAAAGCCGAGCCCGGTGAGCACGCGATGGATCTCACGCTCGATGTCGTCGGCGCCGAGAATCGCGAGGCGCTCGAGAATCTCGTGGTGGCGCTGGGCGAGACGGCCGACTCCCGGGTCCTCGGGACGCACGTTCTTCAACTCCGCCTCGACTTCGAGGAGTTCGCCCTGCAGGGCCAGCACCGCCTGAAAGGCTTCGCGCGCTTCCTCGCGGACGGTCCCGCGCCCCACCAGGAACCCTTGCTGGGCGAGATAGCCGACGCCCGCGCTGCGGGGCAGCTCGATCGTGCCCCGGTCGGCGTTCTCCAGGCCGGCAATCATTTTCAGGAGCGTGGACTTCCCCGAACCGTTGGTCCCGATCAAGGCCACGCGGTCACGCCGCTCGACGAACCAGTCCACATCCCGAAAGAGGACCTGGCCGCCGAAACTCTTGCTGATCTTGGTGAGACGAAGCATGGGGCGGAGAGTACCGCACGCCTGTCGGGAGAGACAACGGCGGCGACATCCGCCCTGCGAGCAGGCGCGGAACGCCGGCGGGCGATGGCGCGATCAGGCGGCGCGCATGCCGCGCACGACGCGCCGTTCCTGGCGTAGCGGCATCCAGCTCGCGACGGGCTTTTCCAGCCAGGCCGTGACGGAGTCGAGCAGCTCCTTCCGGCGCACGGGCTTCGACATGTACCCGTCGCAACCCGCTTCAAGCGTCTTCTCCGCGTCGCCTTTCATCGCCTTGGCGGTGAGGGCGATGATGGGAATCCCATCGAAGGCGGAATTCTCGCTCATGCGCCGGGCCGTCTCATATCCGTCCATGATCGGCATCATCATGTCGAGCAGGATGAGATCGGGCCGCCGGAGAAGCCCTTCATCCAAGGCCGCCTGCCCATTGTCGACGACCTTCACCTCGAAGCCGCCGCTTTCCAGAATGGCGCGAAACACATACTGGTTGGTCGGCTCGTCCTCGGCCAGCAGGATGTACCCGTGCGAACTCACTGTCGGTTCCATGTCACGCTCCCACGCAAAGGCCCGATGAATCACGCGGCCGATGCCGCCGGCGAGCGGTCGTCGTCCGGCCGGCTCTTGGTTTCCTCCGGAAAGGATCTGCCTCTCCAGGCCGCGATCGCGTCCGCGACCGCCTCCCGTATGTCGCCCGTGGCGTCGATCCACACGATCGAGCGGGCCAGCTCCGGGCGCTCTCTGCGCGCCTCGTCTTCCGTCCCCGCGCCAAGCACGACGATGGGGACCGCGGCCGGAGCGCTTGCCGCCAGGGATTGGGCCCACTCCAGGGCGGAATCGTTTCCCGTCTGGGCACGGATCAGCAGGAGATCGATCGCTTCGCTCTGAAGCAGCCGCGCCGCGACCTCGCCCTCGCGGGCGATGAACGCGTCCCAGCCCCGCTGCCGGAGATGACGGGCGAGCAATCCTCCCGTCAGGCTATCCGCGCTCACCACGAGGGCGTGGCGCAAGCCGCCACGCATTGCGGCCAGCCATTCTTCGCCCGGCGGGACGCTCGCCGGACACTCCCCTCGAACCGCCTGCACCGGAACTACGAAGGCGAACCGCGATCCCCGCCCCACCATGCTGTCCAGCCAGATGTCTCCGCCCATCAGGTTCACCATCTGACGGCTGACGGCGAGCCCCAGGCCGGTCCCTTTCTGCCGGCTCACGGGTCCCGTTTCCACGCGATGGAATTCGAGAAAGATTTCGTGCTGGTGCTCCGGCGCGATTCCGGGGCCGGTGTCTTCCACTTCCACCGACAGCAGGTTCTCCTTCTCGAGCAGCTGAAAGCGCACCGAGACCGATCCCTGTTCGGTGAACTTGATCGCGTTCCCGAGCAGGTTCACGAGCACCTGGCGCGCCTTCGCGCTGTCGACCCGGACCAGCCGGCCCGCTCCGTTGCATTCGACGAAGAGCGAGAGGCCCTTGGCCTCCGCGAGCGGGCGCAATTGCTCTGCGGCTTCGCTCAGGCAGTCGATCACGCGGACGTCCTCGGGACGCAGATCCATGCGGCCCGCTTCGATGCGCGAGAGGTCGAGGACCTCGTTGATGAGCGCCAGGAGATTCTCGCCGCTCGCGTGGACCATCGCGAGGTGCTTGCGCTGCTCGCCGGTCAAGGGGCCGGCGATCTCTTCCCGAAGCATGTCGGTGAGAGCGAGGATCGCATTCAAGGGCGTGCGCAATTCGTGCGAGACGCTGGCGAAGAACGAGCTCTTCAGCCGGTCGGCTTCGATCACCTTCTCATTCTGGAAGGCGAGCGCGAGGTTCTTCTGGCGCAGCTCCTCGGTGCGCTGGCGGACTTTCGCAATCAGCGTGCGATGGATCGCCTCGTTGCCCTGGCGCGCTTCCAGCGTTCGTTCCCGAATGCGGCCGAGAGCCTCTTCCAGGCAAGCGAGGGGGTCGTCATTCGAAGAGAAGGCTTCGCCCGGTCCGTCGCAGGCGATCGCGCGAACGTCCTCGCTCAATCGCCGCAGGCGGGCCTCGCGCGCCATTCGCGCGCGGCGACGCGCCCGCTCGCAGGTCGCATCGACCGCCAACCCGGACAGGGTCGCGATGCCCGCCGCGGCGAGCCCCGCAGCCGCGATCGTCGCCGCCGACACGCTTCCCGGCGCGAGAAGCTTCCACCCGCCGATAGCGGCCACGGAAGCGACCGCGGCGGGAAGGGCGGCCGCGGCGAACACGCGCGCGCACCGGCGGACGATGGAACAACCCTGGGACGCAAACACGGTCATCTGCTCCTCGAACGGCCCGCTCCGTCAACGGCTTGCGCGCCGCCCGTCGGCGGACGGAAACGAACCGGCGGCCGGAAACGCGCCTCTCCGCTTTCCCTTTGAACCATCGACCCGGCGGAGAACCTCATTGAGCGCGGCGCACGCGGGCCCGAAACGGGCCCGAATCCGCTTGACCCGTTCGGCGGCGCCCGGCCAACCTCGCCCTCGCACTCGGCGCCGATTGGCGCAAAGCAGCCTTGGACCCGGGGAAACGAAGGAGCGCGTCTTGGCCGAGCGAACGGATTTCTATCGTCTGGATCTCCTGCTGAGCGAGTCGGAGAGGATGCTGCGGGACACCGTGAAGACCTTCGTCGCGCGCGAGTGGCTGCCCCACGCGGCGGAGCACTTCGAGAAGGGCGCGTTTCCCCTCGACATCGTTCCCCGTCTCGGCGAGCTCGGTTTGCTGGGCATGAAGTATTCCGACTACGGCTGCGCGGGAGCGTCGAATGTCGACTACGGCCTCGCCTGCCAGGAGCTGGAAGCGGGCGACAGCGGTCTGCGCAGCTTTGTCAGCGTGCAGACCTCGCTGGTCATCCACCCCATCCACACCTACGGCAGCGAGGAGCAGAAGCGCCTCTTCCTCCCCAAGCTCGCCCGCGGCGAGATGATCGGCTGCTTCGCGTTGACCGAGCCGGATCACGGATCGGACCCCGGCGGCATGGAGACCAAAGCGGTTCGCGACGGCGGCGAGTATGTGCTGAACGGCGCGAAGATGTGGATCACCAACGGATCGATCGCGGACCTGGCGCTCGTCTGGGCGCGGCTGGACGAAGGAATCGGCGGGTTCCTGGTGGAACGAGGCGCTCGGGGATTCTCCGCTCCCGAGGTGCCGCGCAAGCTCTCCCTGCGCGCATCGGTGACGAGCGAGCTCGTCCTCGACGAGGTGCGCGTGCCCGAGCGGCATCGCCTGCCCGGCGCGCACACGCTGGCCGCGCCTCTGGGCTGCCTGAACGAGGCGCGCTACGGGATCGCGTGGGGCGCGATGGGCGCGGCCTGCGCCTGCTATGAAGCGGCCCTCGACTACACGCGCGAGCGCAGCCAATTCGGCCGGCCGCTCGCTTCCTTCCAGCTCGTGCAGGAACAGCTCGTCGGGATGCTGTCGGAAATCACCAAGGGGCAGTTGTTGAATCTGCGGCTCGGACGCATGAAGGACGCGGGTCTCGCCCACCATTCCCATGTCTCGCTCGCCAAGCGCGCGAATGTGCGCGCGGCGCTCGACATCGCGCGCGGCGCGCGCGCCCTCCTCGGCGCGAGCGGGATCACCCTGGACTATCCGCCGATGCGGCACGCGGCCAATCTGGAGAGCGTCCTCACCTACGAAGGAACGGAGGAGATCCACACCCTGATCGTCGGGCGCGAGATCACCGGGCTCGACGCATTCCGCTGAGGCGCGCTTCTCCTCGCATCAAGCCGCGGGCGAGATCGCGTCCAGGGCCTCTTTGCGCTCCGCGATCACATAGCCCTCTTTCCCCGGGGCCACGCGCGCGGCGGCCGTGCGCGGATCATGGGCGAAGACGATCCAGCTGCGGTCGCGCGCCGCCTGCTCCAGCACCGCGCTCTTCTCTTCGAGCAGCCGGTCGGGCCAGAGGTCGAAGCCGGTCGTGTAGGCCAGGCGGATGTGCGCCAGCATGGGAATGAGATCGGTCGGGTAGATCACGCTCGCGAGAGAACCGGCGACGCGCGTGACGAGCAGGCCGCGCGTGTGGCCCACCGTCTCCCGCAGCGATATCTGCGGCCACCCCGGCACTCCATCGTCCAGGAAATGGGGGCCGTTCCCGCGAATGGCGGCGAGATCTTCTTCGCGAAAACTGCGCCGCTCCTTGGCTCCGGGCGCGTTCGCCTGCTCCCATTGGGCGCGGCTCACCCAGACGCGCGCGCGGGGCAATTCGAGAACGGTCTCGCCATCCGGGCCGTGGCTCGCGAGGCCGCCGATGTGGTCGAAGTGCAAGTGGCTGAGCAGCACATCGCCCACTTGCCCGGGGTCGATGCCCGCCTGCCGCAGGATCGCGGAGAGGGTCCCCAAGGCGGGATCGATCTCCATGCGAGCACTCTCCTCGCTGGAGTAGCGCGATCCCATTCCCGGGTCGACGAGGAGGATCTTCTCGCCCGATCGGATCACGAGGGAGCGAAGGACGAGCGGGATGCGATTCGACTCGTCTGCCTGGCCATCCCGGTTCCACAGCATCTTCGGGACTTGCCCGTACATGCTTCCGCCGTCCAGGCGAAAGCGGCTCGTGATGAGCTCGCGGACCTCGAGCCCTCCCAGGTCCACCCAGCCGGGAACCCGATGGGGGGAGCGCCGGTTTGCCCCATCGTCGGGCCTTTCACGAGAAGGTTTGAGAGGCTTGTCGTCCATGGCCGGATGATCGCGCCCGGTTCGTTGACCTCGCAACCGGGATCTTCCTATACTGGCCCGTTTCAGACCCTGCGGGAGGGAGCATGGTGACAGGCATCGACCGTTCGGGCGCGCTCGCGCGCACGCGGACCGCGGACAGGATCGCACGGGCGCGTTCTGTGGGCGGCACGGCCCTGTCGCCCGCGGTCCGGCTGCTCTTCCGGGCCGGCCGTTCCCCTTGGACCCGGCTCGTCCTCCTCGCGGGCCTTCTCGCGTCCTCGTCGCTCGCGGTTCTCCCGGCCCTCGCCGGGGGAGTGCGCGTGGCGGGCCCGGCCATCGCCCTCGATCCCCCCATCCACGATTTCGGCATGCTCCCCCAGGAAGGCATCTTCTACGCGGACATCCGGATCACGAATCGGGGAACCGCTCCGCTTCAGGTGCACAAGATCGCGAGCGACTGCGGCTGCACGGTGGCCGACCTGAGCGACAGCACGCTCACGCCCGGAGAATCCACCAGCCTGCGCGTAGCCTTCAACACGCACAGCTTCTCGGGACAGGTGCGCAAGAATGTCTTCGTCGAGACGAACGATCCCGGAATGCCGCGGGCGACGGTCGGCATCAAGGCCTTCGTGCGGCCGTGGATTCGCATGGATCGCGAGGAGCTCGACTTCGGCGCGGTGCCCCGGGGGACGCCCAGCGTGCAAACCGTGAGGCTCTACTCCGCCGCCAGCGATCAGGTGCGCATCGTGAAGCTCGGCTATCCGGAAGAGCTCATGGAGGCGGAGTACGATCAGTCCTCCTTGGGAGACAGCCTCGTTCACACGGTCCGCTTTCGCCTGCGGGCCGACGCGCCCGCCGGCGCCTTCACGAAACCGGGGCTGGTGGAGACGACCCACCCGCAAAGCGGAGCTCTGCGTCTCAAGCTCACCGGCCAGATCCACGGCTTCTTCCGCCTCGATGCCCCGAGCGTCTCCTTCGGGCAGATGAAGCAGGGGACGGCGCGCATGCGGGAATTGCGCCTGACCGCCACGGGATCGGGAAGCTGCCGGGTGCAGTCGGCCACCTGCGCCGACGAGCGCGTGCGCGTGGAGATCGTCCCGCAAACGGGCCGCGACTACCTCATTCGCCTCACCGTTCCGGCGAGCACTCCGGCGGGAAAACTGAAGGGCAAGCTCGTCATTCTCACCGACGATCCCATCCAGCCTCGCATCGAAGTGCCGGTCGTCGGCCGCATTCGCTCCCCCTCCGCGCCCGAAGAGCCGGAGCGCTTCGAAGGCGGTGCGCCCGAGGAGGAGCCGTGATCCCGCCCGGGCCGGGTCCTTCCCGGTCCCGGCGCTTCTTCGCCCGCCTCGCAGGCGAGGCCGTCCTCGTTCTGGCGATCGGCGCGACCGCGGGGTTTGCCCGCAATGCGCTGCGCACCGATCCCTTGCCCTATCGCCTCTCCCCCTCCCTGCTGTCGATCGAGAGCGGTGCGCGAGCGGTCTTCCCGAAGGAAGCGCTGCGCCTTCACGACCGGGCCGAACACATCTTCGTCGACGCGCGTTCGCGCGATGCCTTCGTCAGCGGCCACATCGCGGGCGCGCTCTCGCTTCCCGTCGCGCAATTCGACGAGCTGATCGAGAGCCTCGACCTGTGGGCCGGCGGGCAGCCATTGCTCGTGTACGGCGGGCGCGCCGAGCCGCTCTCCGCGGACGAGCTCGCGCGCCGCCTCATCGAAAGCGGCCACGCGGAGGTTCTGCTGCTCGCCCAGAGCTTCGAGGAATGGAAGCGCGCGGGAGCCCCGGTGGAGACGGGCTCCGAAGGCTCGCTCGACGAAGACGAATCCCAGGCGGAAGACGAAGAGAGGGATGAGATGGATGATGACATAGATGACGACGTAGATGATGAGATGAATGATGACATGAGCGATGAGATGGACGACGACGGGAGCGAACGCGCGAGCGGGCGATCCTTTGACGCGGAGGAGGCCCGGTGAGCCAGGAGGCTCTGAGCATCGCCATTCTCGCGGCCTTGACGCTCGCCGCCGCGGTCCTGGCCGCATTGGCTGTGCGCTTGCCCGGGCGGCTCGAAGGCCGCGCGGCGCAGATCCTGCAACTCGCCTGCCGCTTCGCCCTGGCCGCGGTCTTTCTGGCGGCCGCGTACGGCAAGCTCCGCGACCCTTACGCCTTCGCCGTCAGCATCCACGCCTACCGCTTGACGCCCGCCTCCTGGGCCGCGATCGGCGCCGTCGCCATGCCGGCGATCGAGGTGGCCGCGGCCCTCGCCGTCGCGAGCGGACTCTGCTGGCGCGGCGGCGCGGTCGTCCTCATCGGGCTCCTGCTCGTCTTCATCGTGGGCCTGGGCCAGGCGATCATGCGCGGAATCGACATTGAATGCGGCTGCTTCGGAGAGGGATCGAGCCCGGTCAGCTACTGGCTGATCGCCAGAAACTACCTGCTCATCATCGCGGCGCTCGTGCCTCTCGCCTACGCGCGGCGTCGAGACCAAGGCGGCCTGGCTGCATGAGAGCCGTCTCCTGCTCGATCCGCAGGCCTCCGGAAGCCGCGAGACCGCCCGAAGCGATCGCGCACCCGCCCAGGGCGTCCGCCACCCAGCAGCCGCCCGCACGAGGAGTCCGCGCGAACGCGAAGCGTCGCGCCGCCTGGGATGCGAAGCAGTGCGAGCGCCCCGCTTCGATCCCTTGCGGAGAATGAAACGAAGAGCAGAAGGCACGCAGCGGAGCCGGCGATAAGCCGAGTTCTGTTCGGGACCGAGATCCCGCGACGGTCATTTCTCTGGGACGCCCGCCGCCGAGCGTCTCGTGCGACCTACCCGGGAGTCGAGCGAGGCGGGCCACCTCATCCTCCCATATTTGGTCTTGCTCCGGGTGGGGTTTGCCGAGCCGCGGGCGTCGCCGCCCGCGCTGGTGAGCTCTTACCTCACCGTTTCACCCTTGCCGTCCGGGAACGCTTGCGCGCGCCCGAAAGGCGGTCTGCTCTCTGTTGCACTTTCCTTGGGATCGCTCCCCCTGGGAATTACCCAGCACCCTGCCCTGTGGAGCTCGGACTTTCCTCGAGGCCTCACGGCCCCGCGACCGTCTCGCCGACTCCGTCTGCCTGCCTACCCTGGATGACTCGCGCCTGCGCTGAGCCCATTCGACGGCTCGCGCCCGGCGCGCGGATCACGCCAACCATACCAGAATGCGCCCGCAACCTTCGCACAGGATCAGCCGCGCGTTGCGGCGCACTTCGTTGACCGTCTGCGGAGGCAGATTGTAGTGGCAGCCCCCGCACGAGCCTTGCACGACCGGCACGATCGCGTCGCCCTTGGTGGCGGTCAGGCGATCGTACTTGTTGCGCGCGAAGGGCGTCAGCGAACCGATGAGCTTCTCGCGCCCGGCGCTCAACTGCGTCTGCTCCTCCTCGAGCTGCTTGCGTTCGTTCTCGAACAGCGCGCGCTCCGCCTCCACTGCCCCCTGCTTCTCGCGCACATCGGCCGCGACCTTCGCGATCGTGGCCTGGGCCGCCTCTTCCTGCTCCATCGTCGTGAGGACGACTTCCTCCCACTCGCGCGCCTTCTCCTGCATCACCGCAATCTCGCGCAGCAAGGCCTGGTATTCGACATTGGTCTTCACGCTCAGAAGCTGGGTCTCGAATCGCTGCCGGTTGGAACGGCAGGTCTCGATCTCGCGGTCGCCCTCGCGATGGCGCGCCTTGGCGCTCTCGAGCCGCGCCTGCTCCTGGGCCAGGGCCTCCTCCACCGCGAGCATTTCCTTCCCGAGGCGCTGAAGATCGGCCCGGCGCCCTTCCAGCCGCGCGCGCATGTCGCGCAGCCGGTCGTCCACTTGCCGCAGCTCGAGCAACCAGTCCTGATCGCCCATTCTTCTCACGGCCTCCTTGCCCGGCGCCCATGCGCCGGAGAATGAAAGAGGCGCGCCCGGGGCGCGCCTCCTGATGGCCGCCGTCCGACGCTTGGCTGCGACGGACCGCGCTCGGTGGGCGGTACAGGACTTGAACCTGTGACCCCCGGCTTGTGATGCCGATGCTCTGCCAGCTGAGCTAACCGCCCCCGTCTTCTCATCGCCCCACCATCTTGGGCCCACTTGGATTTGAACCAAGGACCAGCCGGTTATGAGCCGGCGGCTCTAACCCCTGAGCTATGGGCCCGCATTCGTGACGGGGCAGCGGCAATCTAGCAGATGCCGTCGAGCAGGGTCAAGGCGAGCGGCCGGCTATCCATTCCTTCCCTTGCGCGCCCTTCCATCCCGGCCTTCTCCGCTCGCGTGCACGACAGCGGACCAGCCCCTCGCATGGCCCACACCAGTCTCCGCAGACACGCGGATGACGCTCAGATGACTTCCTGGAATGCTTGCAGGCGCTGCCGGCGCGTCGGGTGGCGCAGTTTGCGAAGCGCCTTCGCCTCGATCTGGCGGATGCGCTCGCGCGTCACATTGAAGAACGCGCCCACTTCCTCGAGCGTCCGCGGACAGCCGTCCTCGGTCAGCCCGAAGCGCAGGCGGATCACGCGCGCCTCACGCTTGGTCAGCGTGTCGAGGACATCGTTCACTTCGTCGCGCAGCATGGCGAAGGTCGCCGAGTGCGCCGGCGAGACGGCGCCGGTGTCCTCGATGAAGTCGGCCAGATTGGAGTCGTCGTCCTCCCCGATCGGCCGGTCGAGGCTGATCGGCTCCTGGGCCGCTTTCAGCACGCTCTTCACCTTGTCGGCCGGCAGGTCGAGCTTCGCGCCGATCTCCTCGGGCGACGGCTCGCGCCCGAGATCCTGCACCATCTTGCGCGAAGTGCGCACGACCTTGTTGATCGCCTCGATCATGTGCACCGGAACGCGGATCGTGCGGGCCTGATCGGCGATCGCGCGGGTGATCGCCTGGCGGATCCACCAAGTCGCGTAGGTCGAGAACTTGTAGCCTTTGCGGTAGTCGAACTTGTCGACCGCGCGCATCAGACCGCTGTTGCCTTCCTGGATGAGGTCGAGGAATTCGAGGCCGCGATTCGTATAACGCTTCGCGATCGAGATCACGAGGCGCACATTCGCCTCGATCATCTCCTTCTTTGCCTGCTCCCGCTCCGCTTCCGCCCGGCGCACTTCGAGGATCAGCTCGCGGATCTTCTCCGCCGGCATGCCGCCCTCGCCCTCGATCCTGCGCAGCTTGCGGCGCGCGTTCCGGAGCGACTTGTTGATCTCGCTCTCGTTCTCCAGCGAGAGCTCCATCTTTCGGAGGGACGTCGCCACGGCCTTCGCCACTGCCTGGCCCTTGGCCGCCGCCTGGCCCTTCGCCTTCGACCGCCGCTTCCCCGCGGCCGCCTGGGCGGCCTTGTGCTCGCGCGCGAGCGCCAGCCGGCGCTCCAGATTGTGGATCTCGAGCTGCGCCTCGCGCAGCCTCTCCTCCTCGCGCTTCAACCGGTCGCTCACCCGGCCGATCAGGCGGGGGCTCGCGCTGAACTTGCCGATTTCCTCGGCCAGACGCTTGCGTGCCTTCTCCCGCTGGACCTCGGTCTGCTGGCGCTTCTTCTCCGCCTGCCGGCGGTTCAGCTGGTCCGAGAAGCGAATGTATTCCTTGTGCCTCTTCAGGATCCGGAGAACGGTCTGGATCGCCTGCCGGCGCTCCTTCTTGCTCGAGAAGTCGGCCGTCCAACTGCCGACATCGACCTGGACCAGGTCCTCGAGCTTGGCCTTGCCTTCCTTCAGCTTCTCCGCGGTCGTCTCGAGCTCGGCGACGGCCCAGGGAAGGAGGAACATGGTCGACTTGATCTTCCCCTCGGCCGCTTCGATGCGCATCGCGATGCGCACTTCCCCTTCGCGGTCGAGCAACGGCACCCGCCCCATCTCGCGCAGATACATGCGCACGGGATCGTCGTACCGGACCGCTTGCGCGGGCACGGCTTTGGCTACGGCGTGGGCGTCGGCGGGCGCGCGCGTGCGCCGGATTCGGCGGCGGGCTTCCTCTTCCGATTCGAAGATCTCGAGGCCGAGCTCCCTCATCAGGATAAACGCTTCGTCCATCCGGTCGATCTGGAACTCGGCATCCAGCGTCGGATCGATGCCCGACAGCACTTGCTCCTCGGTCAGGAATCCCTGCCGGAGGGCGAGCGCTTTCAATCCGGAAATCGAAGGGTCCTTGGCGGTCCCGGACATGCGAGGTGGTCCTCCAAGCACAACCTTTCAACTATACCCCGATCGCCCCGTTCTTGTCCACCCATCGATGGGCGAACCGGCGGGTGGTCCGGCGCAGGACGGCCAACGCCGTCCACACCCGCGACCCCGCTATTCCCGCGTCCGCACCCGCAGCCGCGCAAGCTCCGCGGCGATCGTCTGCTTGCGCGCCAGGAGCTCTCCGAGCGCCGCGGTTCGCCCGCCGGGCGGGCCCTCGGCGGCCGGCTTCTCCAGGAGCCGGATCTCGAAGCCGATGTGCTCGTTCTCGGCTTCGAGCTCCGCCTCGCGCAAATGCCGGAGGAGGTCGCTCCGCAGGCGCTCGCTGGGCTCGGGAAGGTCCTCGGCCAAGAGAAACCCGGCGTCGACTTCCTCCCCCAGTTCCTCGCGCACCTTGCGCAGCACTTCCGGCGGAGAAGGGGCCCGGGAAGCGAGCGCAAGCTCTTCCATCCAGGCGAGAACCGCCCGGATCCCCGGCCCGATGACCGGCGCCCGGCGGGCCGCCTCGACGAGATCGTGGGCCTTCTGGGGATCGCCCTGCACCTGGCGGAGCAACAGCTCTTCGAGATGGGTGAGCCTGCGAGGCGCCGACACCCTGGGCGACCCTTCCTCGCCCCGAAATGACCGCTCGTCGACGCGGTCCCGAGGGGTTCGGGAGCGCAGGTTCTCCACTTCGCGCCGCAGAGTACGCACGGTCAGGCGGCTGCGTTCCGCGGCTTCGTCGATCATCATCTCGCGGGCGATCGGGTCCCCCACCGACGCCAGCATCTCGGTAATCCTGCCGATCAGCGCGGAGCCTTCGAGTTTCTCGTCGCGCAGCACTTCGAGCCCGAAGGCGACCGGCGTGAGCGGCGCGGCGAGGATCGCCCGCAGCTCGTCGATCCGGCCTGCGCGCACGAGATCGTCCGGGTCCTCCCCGGGGGGCAGGAGCGCGAGCGCGACTCCGGCGTGCCTGGGCAAGGCGGCCGCGAGCGAACGCCAGGCGGCCGCCCGGCCGGCGGCGTCGCCGTCGAACAGGAAGACGATCCGCTGGCCCTGGCGCATGCGAAGCAGGCTCTCGGTGTGCTCGGCCGTCCAAGCAGTGCCGCACGGCGCCACAGCGTGATGGATGCCGGCGGCGGCGAGACTCAACACATCGAAGTAGCCTTCGACCACCAACACGACGCCGCTTGCGCGCATCGCCTGCCGCGCCTGCGGCAATCCGAACAGCTCGCCCCGCTTGCGGTAGACGGCCGTCTGGCGCGAGTTCAGGTACTTCGGCTCAATCTCTTTTTTCAGCGCCCGCGCGCCGAACGCAATCGGCTCGCCGCTGCGCCCGAGAATGGGAAGCATGATCCGCCCGCGGAAGCGATCGTACAGGCGGCCCTCCTCCGACTGGCCGATCAGGTCCGCCTGGATCAACGCCTCGCGAGGAAAGCGCTCTCCCATGTGAGCGAGCAGCGCGCGTCCGTCCGCCGGGGAGTAGCCCACATAGTAGAGATCGAGGATCCTCTCCGGCATGCCGCGCTCACGCAGATACGCGGCCGCCGCCTGGCCCTCGCGCGACTTGAGCTTGCCCCGGTAGAAGCGCACCGCTTCACGCAGCGCGGCGATCAGCTGCGCCTTGTCGGGCCCTTCGTGCCCGCCCTGCTCGGGAAGCGCGATGCCCGCCCGCCGGGCGAGAAGCGCGAGGGCCTCGGGAAACGAGAGCCCGTCGTGCTTCATGACGAAGCTGAAGACATCGCCCCCCGCGCGGCAGCCGAAGCAGTGGAAGACCTGCTTCTCGGGGCTCACGACGAAGGAAGGCGTCTTTTCCCGGTGAAAGGGGCAGCAGGCCTTGAAGTCCCGCCCGGCGGGGCGCAACTCCACGCAGGCGCCGATCCAGTCGACGATGTCGATCGCCTCCCGGACCCGTTCCACGATCGTGTCGCGCTCGAATTCCGCCATGGCCTCTCTCAGCGCCCATCCATCCGGGCAATCGCTGCGCGCGCCGCCCGGCCTTCATGCCCTTCCGCCCTCGCCCGCCTCATCGCCCCTCGCCCGCTTCGTCGGCGGCCTCGTCCCCTCGCCGAACCTCCTCGCCGAGGAGCGCGATCGTCACGCCCCAGTCCCCCTCGAACGGCTCTCCGTCGCGAAAGGAGCGCACCCGGTCGTGGCCCCGAAGCATCTCGCGCACGATGCGGCGCAATACTCCCCCACCCTTCCCGTGGATGATGCGAATACGCGGATAGCCGGCCAGCAAGGCACGATCGAGGTAGAGCTCCAGTCGCTCGCGGCACTCTTCGCCGGTCAAGCCGCGCAAGTCGACCTCGGCGGAGACGCGCTCCTGCGCTTCCTCGCGCGGGTCCTTGGGCGCGGGACGCGCCCTGCTCCACTCGGCCCGGCTTTCCCCGCCGGTATCGACGGCGCCTCCCGGACGCTCGGAAGGTTCGAGCACGGAGAGGTCCCGCGGCGGCAACGCGATCCGCATGCCCTTGTGCGACACCCACACCTGCCCCGATTCCTCGTCTCCGCCCAAGATTTCCACTTCGAATCCAAGACTGCGAGCGTAGGCGCGTTTTCCTGGACGCGCATCCTTGACGGGCAAAGGCGCGCCTGCGGGGGCAGGAGCGCTGCGGGGAATCGGACGCTGGCTCTTCACGAGACCCGCCGCCTCCCGTTCCTGCGCGTGAAAGGACTGCCGTAACGAATCGCGGTCGGCCGGCGGCTCGGCGCGCTCCCATTGCTCCAGTTTTCCGCGCAAGGAACGGAGCAGCTCCCCGATCTCGCGCAGCCTGCGGTCCTCTTCGACCGCTTTGGCGACCGCGACTTCGTTCGCCCTGCGCCGGAGGTCCTCGGTCAACTGTTTGAGCTCTTCGCGATCCGTTTCGAGCGCCTTCTCCCGCCGGCCCGCCTCCTCGCGCGCCCTTTCGAGCTCCTGGCGATGGGCTTCGATTTGCGTCAGGAGCTCTTCGCTGCGAACGCCTTCCTCGGAGAGAAAGCGGGCCGCTTCCTCGAGCGCCCTCTCCGGCCAACGCTCCCGCCGCGCGAGCTCGAAGGCGTGCGACCGGCCCGGGAGGCCCAGGCGCAGCCGAAAGGTCGGGCGGAGAGTCCTCGGATCGTGCTCGACGGCCGCGTTCTCGAAGCCCGGCGTCTCGGCCGCGAAGCTCTTGAACGAGCCGTGGTGGGTGGTCACGACGCACATTGCGCCGCGGCGCCCAAGCTCCAACAAGAGCGCGCGTCCGAGCGCGGAGCCTTCCTCGGGGTCCGTCCCCGTGCCGAGTTCATCGAGCAGCGCGAGCGAGCGGTCGCTCGCCGCCGCGAGCATCGCCTGCATGTTCCGCAGGCGGGCGCCGTAGGTCGAGAGGTCCGAATCGAGCGATTGCTCGTCGCCGATGTCGACCAGCAGCGCGTCGATCCAGGGAATGACGGTCCCTTCAGCAGCGGGAACGAAGAGCCCGGAAGCCGCCATCAGCACGAGGAGGCCGACGGTCTTCAGGATCACCGTCTTTCCGCCCATGTTCGGGCCGCTCACGATCACCCCGCGGCGCTCGCCTTCCAGGGCGAGGTCGAGCGGCACCACGCGGTCCCCCAGCGAGAGGAAGAGCAGCGGGTGGCGGCCCGCCACGATCTTGAGCCGCTTCGCGTCCTCTTGCAGTTCCGGACGCGAGGCCTTCAGGTCGCGGGCCAGCCGCGCGCGGGCGTCGAGCTCGTCCAGTTCCGCCAGGCAGGCCAGGCACGCGCGCAACTCGCCGGCGTGCTCGCGCACCCAACCGGTCATTTCGAGCAGGATCCGGCGGACCTCGGCGCGCTCGTCGGCTTCCGCCTCCGCCAGCGCGTTGTTCACCTCGACGATCTCCAGCGGTTCGAGGAAGAGCGTCTTTCCGGTGGCCGAGCGATCGTGGACGATGCCCTTCACCCGCCGCTTCTCTCCGCTCGGGACGCTGAGCACATACCGCCCGCCGCGCAGCGTGACGACCGATTCCTCTTCGCTGCCCATGCGGCGGGCGAGCTCTTCCAGCCGCGCGCCCGCCTGCTGCCGCATGCCGAGCAGCCGGCGGCGCAAGCGCGACAGTTCCGGGCTCGCACGGTCGGACACCTCGCCCGAGGGCTCGAAGCTCCGGGCGATGCGCTCTTCGAAGGACGCATCCTCGAACAGCGCGGCGGCGCGCTCGAAGAGCATCGGCCGGCGGGCGCGAGCCGCGGGCGAACGCAACGATCGCCCGGCCTGTCGCGACAGCAGCAGGAATGCGCCGATCGCGACGAGATCGGGAGGCTCCAGGAAAGAACCCTGGGCGTGGGCAGCCTCCACCGCGACGCGGATGTCGGGAAAGGCGAGCCGCGGCCAATTCGGTTCCTCGGCGGAAAGAGAGAGGGCTTCTTCCACCAGCGCGAGCAGCCTGCGCGCTTCGTCGAGGGAGGCGGCCGGCTGGAGCTCGGCCGCGCGTTCGGCCCCGGGCTGCGAAGCCGCCCGAGCCACCAGGAGCTCCCGGACGCGATGGAATTCGAGCGCTTGCAGGGTGTGCTGATTCACCCGCTCCTCCGATACCGGACAAGCGAGCCGCCGGGACATGCACGAGTAGGCGTCAGGTCCCGACGGCAGCGGATGAAATGGTGGAACGCGACGATGCGAACGGTGCCCTAGCGGCTCCGGCCACGGGAGACGGCCTTGCGGCGGGAGGCGTTCTCCTTGCGCTTGCGTCGTTCGCTCGGCTTCTCGAAATGCTGGTGTTTCCTGAGATCGGAGAGAATGCCGGCCTTTTCGCACTTCTTCTTGAAACGGCGGAGAGCGCTTTCGAACGACTCCCCCTCCTTGACCCGAACTCCGGGCATCGAGCGATCGCCCCCTTCCTTAGCGTGTGGATGGGATCCATGTGGAGCCCGACGAGAAGGACGGCCGCCAAACACGGCTCGACCATAATCCGATGGATTCTAGAGAACCGGACGCGGGCAGTCAAGCGCTTTGCGCGAGGAGGCCTTTCAAGGGCGGCCAGGATCGCTCAAGCCGGCGGCTTCGGCCCGGGGAAACGAACCCTGAAAGCCTAGCCAAGCTGCGCGAGATCCTCGAGCCTGACCGCCGGCATGCGCAAGCCGGCCGCCCTCGATCGGTTTGGTTGCGGAGAGAGCGTTGCAACCGGAGTATGCGAATGCATGCCCCGTGCCGCGACCACACTTGCGAACCGCTTGTTTCGGAGACCTGCATCCCTTTGTCGATAGAAGCGTTGTGCCGTGAGATTCATCCCATTTGGGAAATGCATCGGCGCCGCCACGCAGGCGGATCCGTCGGAAATCCGCCGGTCGGCATGGAATCCTGTGGACCGGGCTGCGGGGCCAGAGAGGCGCGGCGAGGCGCGGCCTTTTCCGAGAGAATGATCCGTCTTCCTCCTTCGTCCGGATCGAGTCCCCGCGTTGCGCCCCCGCCCTGCTTCCCATATGGTCCGACGTCGGTCGGGCGGTGCGCGCGGAAATCCCGAGTCCCACATGACGGGACGAGCCCGGCCATCGCGACGGCCTCCTGCGCGACCAGACTCGCCGCGAGAACCGTGTCGAAAGAGAGAACGACGATGGGCACACTCCTGGCCGTCTTCCCGTCTCCTCTGCGGGGCCGCGCGCCTGATTTCCCGAAGCCTTCGCGTTGGATGCTCGTGTGCCTCCCACTCGCATGGCTCGCCTTGGCGGGCGGCGCGGAAGCCGCCGTGCGCATCGAATCCCTGTCGGCAGGCGCCGGAGCGCTTCGATTTCGCGATTCCCGGCTTCATCGACAATACGGAACCGGGCTCGCGGCAGAAGTCGGTATCCGCTTCCTGGCGCCCTACCACCTCTCACCCGCCCTCTCGGTGGGCATTGCCCGCGCGGACGAGGAAAGCCGGCCGAGCGCATTCGTGAGCGAATCGAGCACGAGCATGATTCTCATTCCTGCCGCCCTGCAGCTTCCCTTCGAGATTCCGCTCGCGGGGGCCTGGAGTGTTCGCACCGGGCCGCAGGCCGTGTGGGCCTACTTTCGGGAAAGCTGGAGCGCCTCGGTCCCCGAAGCGGGCGTCTTCTCCGACGCTGCGGAATCGGGCGGATGGCTGGGAGCAGGCTGGCTGGGCGAGATACGATGGCAAGCGAGGCCGCGATGGTCCGTCGGCCTGCGCTCCGAGTGGAATTGGACGGCCGGCGAGCGCGCGACCGCTCGCGGCAACGAAGAACGCAAGACCGACATGGATGGAGGATGGGGCGCGATCGGGATCTTCTGGTCGCTCCGCGTGCGATGAAGTTCTTTCTTGGTCATCATGCAAAATGCTGCGCGGGGGCCGCGCGCTTCGTCCGGGCCCGCTGCTTCGCTCGTGCGCCCTTCGCTCATCCCCGCGCCCGCGCTCCTCTCGTACGTAACCCGCTTCTTCTCGCCCTCGCCTTCGTTCTCTTGCCGCCGGGCACCGCGGGGGCGGAGATCCATGATTGGAGGACCCGATTGGACCCGCGCTGCGTGCGGCTCTACGAGCGCTGGTCCGCCTTGCAGGCGGAGGCGAGTTCCGATGCGCGGTTGCGGACATCTCTCGATTGGCGCGCCACCCTCGCGCAGACGGCGAAGGAGGCGGGGTTCGGTTTCGGGTGGGATTCCCTGCTCGCATGCTCGCTGCGCGTGCGCGTGCAGGTCGACGCGGGAATCGATCGCCCCGCGCAAGGCTTGAGCGAAGCTTGCCTCGCGCGCATTCCCTCGGCCCGCTGGGAAGGGGCTTTCGGCCCCTGGGGCCAGATCACTCTCGACATTCGCGATCTCCCGCTTCTGGCCGAAGTGCCGGGAATCGCGTACGCCTGCCTCCCGCCGAAAGCGATCGATCGTGTCGCCCGGCCGGAATCTTTCGGCCGCGACCGGGCGGGCGATCCTGCCCGGCAAGGAGAAATCGTTTCCGCGGGGGCCACGGAGATCGGGGCGGCCGCCTACCAGGCGGCGGGATGGACCGGAGAAGACATTCGGGTGGGTGTGCTCGACCTCGGATTCGCTTCCCTTTCCCGCCTGCTCGGGCGGGAGATTCCCGCGGACACCCGCTGGCGCTCGTTCTTTCACAGTCCGGCGGGCGAGGGCGATTTGACCGGCGGCGGAGATGCCCATGGAACCGCCTGCGCCGAGATCGTGCACGATGTGGCCCCCGGGGCGCGTCTCTATCTCGCGAACGCCTACTCGACGGTGGAGATGGCCGAGGCGGTCGACTGGATGCGCGAAGAGGGCGTCTCGGTGATCTCGCATTCCGTCGGCTGGTTCTTCGGCCCCGGAGACGGCACGGGAGTCGTGAGCACGATCGCGCGCAGCGCGGCGGAGCACGGGATCCTGTGGGTGAATGCCGCGGGCAACCAGGCGCAATCCTACTGGCAAGGAGATTTCGTCGACAGCGACGGCGACGCGTGGAACGAATTCGCGCCCGGCGACGAAGCGATCGACTATGCGGCGGGGGAAGGAGGCGACGAATTCGAATTCGTGCTCACCTGGGATCGCTGGCCCTTTTCCACCGACCTCTCGTTCGCGATCGAGATCTGGGAGGACGGCATTCTCGAGGCGACCAGCGCGGATGTCTACGACCAGAGCTGGCCGTACGCCTACCAGGATGTGAGCTACGAACGCCGGAGCGCGGACGCGCAGGTCCAGGTGCGGATCAAGCGCACTCGCGGCGAGGGCGATGCCCGCCTGCGCCTCTTTCGGCTGGACGGCGATCCCATCGGAGATCATGGCGTGCCCGCGGGAAGCGTCGTCATGCCCGCCGATGCGCCTCCAGTCCTCTCGGTGGGCGCTTATCGCGCCGGCGCGGGCTTCGCGGAGGAGTTCAGCTCGCGTGGGCCCACGCAGGCGGGCGCGCCCAAGCCCGAGTTGTGCGGCCCGGATGTGGTGCAGACGGCGACCTTCCCCGTCTTCGGCGGCACATCGGCGGCCGCTCCACACGCGGCGGGCGCGGCGGCCCTGCTCCTGGATGCCGCGCCGGAGGCCGGCTTCTTCGACTTTCACTGGACGGTCGACGAGATGCGCTCGCTGTTCGAGTGGGCCGCCTCCCCGGCGACGATGCCCGATCGCGAGGCGTGCGTCTGGGGAATGCTCCGGCTTCCCCCGCTGCGCGGCTCCGCTTCGCCGGCCCAGGCCCGCCTGAGCGCATGCTCGCCCTCGCGCCTTCCTCTGCGCCTGCGCTTCGAGCCCGAGCGCCCCGGCAGCTATCTCGCGAGCGTGTACGACGCGGCCGGGCGCGCGCTCGCCCGCATCCCGCTGTTCGCGGCGCGCGCTCACGAGCCGGTCGAATGGGTGTGGGAGCCGCGCGAGGCGAGTGCCGCCTATTCCGGCTGGTGCTGGATCCGGATCACCGGGCCGGGCCAGACCGCCACCACCCGGGCGCTGATCCTGCCTTGATCGGCGTCCCAGGCCCGCCTCCGGCTCGAAGCCTCCCGGCCCTCGGATTCAAGATTTCGCCCCGTCGAGTGCGCGGTTGACCCTCGTTGCCGAAAATCGGTACATTTCGCGATTCTTCCGCCGCGCTCTCGCGGCCCAACGAGCGGAGGCGCGATGCGCCGTCTGGCCGACATGCTGAAAGGAAGCGACGAGCTTCTGCTGACGACCCATCAAGCGCCGGACGGCGACGGGGTGGGAAGTCTTCTCGGCTTGCTGCACGTGCTCGAATCGCGCGGCGCCAAAGCGCACGCGATCATCGATGGAGAGACGCCCGCGAAGCTGCGCTTTCTTCCCGGCTCGGACCGCTTGCGCGACTGGTCGCTCCTCGACGAGGCCGCCCGCCGGGGCCTGATCGAGCGCTGCCGGCTCGCCCTGGTTCTGGACACCCACCAGTGGGCGCTTCTCGGCCCGTTGGGCGAAGCGTTGCGGGCCGCTTCCTTCCCCACCTTGTTTCTCGACCATCATCCCTCGCCCGCTCCTCTCGGGCCGGAGGTGTTCGGGACGCCGGAGGTCTCCTCCACCGGCGAGCTCGCCTGGCTGCTCGCCTGCGAACTCGGGGAGACGATCTCCCCTGCCGCGGCCACTTGCTTCTATGCGGCGCTCGCCTACGACACGAATTCCTTCAAGTACCTGCGCGGGCGCCCCGAGGCCCATCGCATCGCCGCCCACCTGATCGAGGCCGGCGCCGATACGGACGAGATCTATCGCAATCTCTTCGCCTCGCGTTCTCCCGAACGCCTCGCGATCCTCGCCCGCGTGCTCGGGGAAGCACACCGGGAAAACGAGGGCCGGATCGCCTGGCTCGTCATTCGCAAGGAATGGCTCGATTCCGGAGCGATCGCGAGGGAGGAGCTGCGCGACGTGGTCACTTGCCTGATCGAGACCGAGGGCGTGGAGATCGCGTTCACCTTGCAGGAAGAGGACGGCCGCACGATCAAGGCCAGCCTGCGGTCGAAGGGCCGCGTGCCGGTGAACGGCGTGGCCCGCGCCTTAGGCGGCGGAGGCCACGCCTTCGCGGCGGCGGCGCAGTGGGATGGTTCCCTCGCCGAGGCGGCGACGCGCGTGCTCGCCCTTCTTCCCCCACTCGACCGCTGAGACTTCCCTTCCCGCTTTCGCGCGGGGGGACCCTTCGCTCGCTCGCGAGCGCGAAAGGAGCGCAGGCCATCGCGGATGGAAGCGCGCCTACTCCCCGGCTTCCGGGTCCTTGCGATAGCGTCGCAACGCTTCGGTCAGCATCTCGCTGGGAACCGGAAGGGGGCGCAGGACCGCCGGACGCTTGAGCCACCAGAGATAGTTGGTGGCGGTCGCGATCTCGCGGCGCGGCAGGCGCATCATGGCGGGAGGACGAGGGAGGTCGGCGGGCCGCTCTCCTTGGGCGATCTCCGCGAAACCGAGCTTGCGCGCGGTCGATTCGAATTCGAGCCGCGCCCGTTCGCGCGCCTCGCGCAGCACCATGAGCACCCGGCTGCGCACGTGCACTTCGCTGTCGCCCGAAGTCTCGACTGAGACGAAGAGCGCCTCGGGATGGTCGGCGAGCACCTTCACCTGCACGCCGTCGCTCTGCGTGCTGGGCATACAGCCGAAGGGCTTGATCGAGACGATCATGTGCGCCTTGCGCCGGCGCACGGAATCGATCGTCTTGGCCACTTCGAGAAACGCCTCTCCGCCGGTGATGCGCGTGTTGTAGTACTCGTGCGCGTAGCGCGCCAGCGCGTCGATCGAGGCGAGCGGCTCGGTGCGGAATCCCACCGCCGCGCGATAAGTGTTGTACACGGAATTGAAGACCACCTCGCCCACCCGCAGGCGCAGTTCTCCGAGCCCCGAATGGTTCTCGCGGCCTTCCTGGGGCAGGCCTCGGCGGTCGCGGCTGCGCTGCAGGCGCGTCCAGAGCAGGTATTCGATCCAGGTGCCGACCGGTTCGACGAGGACTTCCGCGCCCTCTTCCTCGAGCCAGCGCGCCATGCGGTAGCTGCCGTCGCCCTCGGTCGTCTGGGCCCAGAATTCGCCGGTGATCTTCACCTTCGGGCAGACGCGCAGGTAGTCGACGGAGACCTCGTCGAGCCGGCGGCGCAGGCGGCGCAAGGCGGGCACCGGGCTCTCGCGATCGCGCAGCGTCCAGTAGAGCCAGCGGCGTCCTTCGTCGAGCGCCGCGTCGACCGAGCCGCGCTCGCATTCGTAGGGCCGCAGCGCGTGCCCGAGCTCGTTCAGGATGTCTCCGACCATGAGCGCGCGAATGAGCCCCAGCAGGAAGGGGCGCTCGAGGAGCGCGCCCGCGTGACTGGGAGAAGGCTTCAGGCCCTCGGCCTGCTGGATGACGAGAATCCGGAAGCGCGGGAAGCCGGCCTGCGCGAGCGAGCGGCGGTATTCGGCTTCGTACATCCCGAAGCGGCATGGCCCGCACGATCCCGCGGTCACGTAAGCGAAACGCTCCTCGATGTCGGGCACGCCCGCCTGGCGCAGCCGAGAGAGAAAGCGGATCAGGTTTCCGATCGTGTAGTAGGCGGGATTGCACATCCCGCGGTTTCCATACTCGCGGCCGATCGCGAGGGCCTCGTTGTCGGGAACGGGCAGGCTCTTGACGCGATATCCGAGCGCTTCCCAGGCGCCTTCGACCAGCCGCTCGTGCGATTCCGTGAGACCGCCGAAGAGCAGTGTCACTCCCGATGCGCGCAGGTCCCCCGCGGGCGGCGGCTCGGGAAGCCGAAAGTGCTGGATGTCGTCGGGCAAACTTCGTTCTCCACGTGCGCACTCGCTCGCAAGCGGCCGCACCCGCTTGCAGGCGGTCGCGCCCGAGCGCAAGCGGTCGCGCTCGATCGCTCGGCATCAGCGGCGGTGCGAAAGCGCCGCCCGCTGCAGGATGAAATGGACTCCTCCCGCGGTACAGTGGGCATCGAAGTGCCAGACCGCTTGT
>CAYZWI010000002.1:0-360337 GCA_964482205.1 uncultured bacterium
CTGGCACTTCGATGCCCACTGTACCGCGGGAGGAGTCCATTTCATCATGCACCGGGCGGTGCCGCACCCCCGTTGAACCGGAGCGTTCGGTGCACGCCCGAATCACGGTGGAGTCATTCTGATGCCGGCGTTTGACTATTCGTTGGTGGCCGATGTCTACGACAGATTCGTCAGGACCGATCTGGATGTGGCATTCTTCCTGAAGGAGGCAGAAGGGATTGCCGGCGGTGTTCTGGAGCTGATGTGCGGCACAGGGCGGCTGAGCATGCCGCTGCTGGCTGCCGGCGTGCCCCTGACCTGTGTCGACAGTTCGCCGGAGATGCTCGCGCAACTCCGCAGAAAGCTGGCGGAAGCTGGTTGCTCTGCAGAAGTGGTGGAACAGGATGTGGTCCACCTGTCGTTGCCGCGGAGATACGAACTCGCTCTGGTTCCCTTCAATTCGTTTTCCGAAGTCATCGCAATTCAAGACGAGATTGGCACGCTGGAATCGATCCACCGTTGCCTGACGGCGGGAGGGCGATTGATTGTCACATTGCATAGCCCTGCCGTGCGGTTGAAGCGCATCGACGGTCTCCCCCATGCGATGGGGCCATTCTCGCTCGATGAGAAGGGGAATAGCTTCACAGTAACGTTGACCGAAGCATTCGATCCATCGACACGGCTGGTTACTGGACATGAGGTGCTAACGGCCCACGACGTTACAGGCGCGCTGCTGTGGCAGCGAGATATCCCGATCACATTTCGCCTGTTGTCGCTCGAGGAATTGGAAGGCATGGCCGTGAAGGCCGGTTTCACGATCGACAGCCTCTATGGTGATTACGATCGTTCGCCCTATGCGAGTGCCGTCAGCCCATTCATCATCAGCACACTCAAAGCATGACGTGGCGCGCACCTAACCCGCGGCCGTACTTGACGCCGCGTCGGCGCGCAGGGAGGGGCGCCGCGGCCCCACCGCCCATCTGCCGCGTCAGCGGCCGAGCGCCGGCGAGGTCCGCCGGACCTTGCCGTAGCCCCGCGATTCCGGACAGCGCGGCTTGGCCCAGACAGCCCGCTCCACCAGCCGGCACAACTGCCAGGCGGTGCGGGCTATTCATTTCGCGCCGACGATCCGGTAGCATGCGTTCCATGCTGCCTGGCGGAAGCGGGAGGGCGCGCGGGGAATCGCTGCGGGGCCGATCGCATCCCTCGCGGATCTGGAGCCGGCGCATTCGAGACGGAAATCATCAGTTCTCGAGCTTGGGCGATCCGTTGCGTGGCAGGCTCCGCCAAGCCACGGCCGCGCCGAATCCACCGCCCGGTGACGGCGAGCAGGAGATCTCGCAAAGGAGGACGCGATGAGGCATTTGGCCGTGATGTTCGTTCTTCTTGGCGTTGTCGCTGGGGCGGCGATGCCGGCTTATTCTCAAGGGCCGCCTGATGCGGCCGCGCGCGCGCAGGCGCAGCGCGAGGCGATGGCGGCCCTCGACTTCATGGACGGCGTGTGGCGGGGTCAGGCCTGGACGCTGCTGCCATCGGGCGAGAAGCACATCATCGTGCAGACGGAGCGCATCGGCCCTTTCCTCGATGGCACGGTGAAGGTGATGGAAGGGCGTGGCTACGAACCTGACGGCAGCGTGAGTTTCAACGCCTTCGGCATCATCTCGTTCGAGCCAAGCAGCCAAGTGTACAGCCTTCGATCCTATGCGATGAGCGTTGCCGGCGACTTCGTGGTCACGCCTTCGGGGAACGGGTATACGTGGGAGATTCCCGCGGGCCCTGCCACGATACGGTACACGGCAACCGTGGCCGATGATGCATGGCACGAGGTAGGCGACCGGATCGTCCCCGGGCAAGCGCCCATGCGCTTCTTCGAGATGACCCTCGCGCGCGTCGGTGACACGGACTGGCCGGGAGCGAATCCGGTGAGCCCGGATTGACAGCGAGAAATCGGACCAGCCCCTTGCAGCCGACGGCACGAGCTGTCCGGCGGCATGGACTGTCCGGCGGCATGGACTTACAGACGGCGGGCATCGGACCGTCGAAGGATTGAGAATCATGGACACCTGGAAGTTCTACGACATCACCCACCGCGAGCATGTCATCTGCAATCCCACGAACACCGAGAAGCTCGAGCGGCTGGTCGGGCTCCTGCGGCTTCCGGCGGATGCGCGCGTGGTCGACATCGCCTGCGGGAAAGGGATGTTCCTGATCCGCCTGGCGGAGGCGTACCGCATCCGTGGAATCGGGATCGACATTTCGCCGTTTCACATTGCCGATGCACAGAGAGAGCTGACGAAGCGGGCGCCGAAGACGGAGATTGTCTTCCGTCAAATGAACGGCGCCGACTTCGTGCCTGAAGAGCCGCGCGTCCTGACACTGGCCTCCTGCATCGGAGCGAGCTGGGTGTTCGGTGGTCACGCCGAGACTCTCGACGCGCTTGCGCGCATGATTGCGCCCGGCGGGTGGGTGGTCGCCGGCGAGCCTTACTGGCTTCAGGAGCCATCGGAGGAGTACCTTGCCGCCTTGGGGATCGGCAGGGACGCCTTCGCGACGCATCGGGGCAACGCGGAGGCCGGTGAACTGCTGGGGCTGGAGCTGGTGCACACATTCGCGAGCAGCAAAGATGATTGGGACCAGTACGAAGGCCTGCAGTGGTATGCGGCGGCTGAGTATGCCCGTGGTCACCCGGACGATCCGGACGTGCCGGAGCTCTTGGAACGAATGGCCAAGCAGAAGGCGAGCTATCTTCGCTGGGGGCGAGACACCTTGGGCTGGGCGATCTACCTCTTCCGGCATCGCGCGCAAGAGCGTACGAGCGCGGCCGACTGACGATGGCTTTCAGCAACGCCGGCGATGGGCGGGCCATTGGTGTCGCAGACGATAACCAGGTCAAGGGTGCGATCCAGGTAGCATGAGTGAAAGCCAAGGAAGGATGAGCGCCGGCACCCGGCCGCACAAGGACGGGCCGAGCCCCGGCCTTCCCGATGTTCGTTCGCTCGGTGCGCGATGGTGCTGGGCCGCGATTGCTGTGTTCGCCTTCGCCGTGCGCGCCGCCTACTTGCTCGAGAGCAGCGCGAATCCCTTTCGCCATCATCTGAATCTCGACCCTGAGTTCTATCACGACTGGGCGCGTCGCATTCTAAGCGGCCAGCTGTTCGGCCCCGATGTGTTTCCTCAAGCGCCGCTCTATCCCTATCTGCTCGCGAGCGTGTATGCGATCACCGGCCCGAATGTGCTCGCTCCGTTGTGGCTTCAGGCGGCGATGGGTGCGGCGACGGTAGCGATCGGCGCAGGCCTCGCGGGGCGCTGGTTCGGCCGCCCGGCGATGATCGCCACCGCCTTGCTGCTTGCCTTCTACAAACCCGCAATCTTCTACACTGGCGTCCTGCTCGTTCCGGTGCTCGCAGGCCTGCTGGTCGCGCTCGCCCTGTGGTTCGCGGACCGGCGTCCCTGGCTGGCGGGGATCTTCACCGGGCTGACCGCCCTCGCCCACCCCGTCTTGCTTCCGGGAACGCTGATCGCCGCGGTCACCGCTCAGCGGTTGTCGCACGATCGCGCGCTGAATGCGGGCCGGAAAGACGCTGGCGGGAGCAATGGGAGTGGCCCGCCCCGCGCGGACGCGGCTACGCGCAGTCCCGTGGCCCGCACGCTGGCCAGCACACTCGCCCGCACACTCGCCCGCGCGCTACGCCCGTCGCTGCCCATCTTCGCCGGCTGCGTGATCGCGATCGCTCCGGCGACGCTTCACAATCTCATCGAGAGCGGCCGCTTCGTGCCGATCTCCGCGAATTCGGGCATCAACTTCTACATCGGAAACGGGCCCGAGGCGAACGGCTTCTACGGCTCCCCCTTCGGCCTGCGGGCCGAACGCGATTTGCTCGGCGTGAATGAGGCTTCGTATCGCGCCGGCAGGAAGCTGACGACGGTGGAGTCCTCCGGCTACTGGAACGCTCGCGCGTGGGACGCGGTGCGCGCGCGCCCGCTACACGCGCTCGGCCTGTACTTGCGCAAGGTCTACTTCACACTCTTCGCCTGGGAGACGCCTCAAGTCGAATCGCTCGATTTCGAGAAGCGCTATTCGACGCTGCTGCGCATTCCGCTGCTTCCGAATTGGATCCTCTTGCTCGTTCTCTCCGCATCCGCGTTGGTCCTCCTTCCGCGCGGGCGTATCCTGCGCGGCTGGGGCGCGGCGGTGCTCACGACCGCGCTCGCGATTGCGGTCTACTTCGCCACGGCGCGTTTTCGATTCCCCATGCATGTGCCGCTGGCGTTGATGGCGGGAGCCGCGCTGGGTGCGATGTACGAAGCGTGGCACGCCCGCGATCGCCATGCGCCCGGCGCGCGCCTGCCCGTCATCGCGCGCCTGCCTGCCGCGGCCGCCGTGGCCGTGCTCATCGTGGTCGCGTTCGTGCCCAATTGGCTGCGCGTTCAGAAGAACCTCACCCATGGGCAGTACTACTTTCGCCTGGGATTGATCGCGGAAGAGGAGCAGCGCTCGGCCGATGCGATGAAGGCGTACGAAGATGCGCTCGCGATCGACCCGACTGTCGCCCGCGCCGCGGTGAACCTCGGCATCCTGCAAGCGCGCAACGGAAATCTCGCCGCGGCCGAACCTCTGCTCGAGCGCGGCGTGCGTCTCGATCCGCGCAGCGCGCGCGGGCTGCTTTCGCTCGGCCAGATCCATCAACTGCGGGGAGATCTCGCCGCGGCGTGCAGCCTGTACGCAGCCTCGTTCCAAGCGGACACGAGCTATGTGCGCGCACTCGAATCGTTGGCCGCCGCCCGCTACGCCAACGGCGAACCGGCGGAGGCGGAATCGGACTGCCGCGGAGTGATCCGGCGCGCGGGGAACGATCCGCTGACGGCCCGCTGCCGTTTTCTGCTCGATCGCTGGTCCGAGCGGCGCCGTTTCGGTTGGCCGGCTTGGGTGTCCCGAGAAGCGTCCGAGGGGGATTTGGCCTTCGCCGTGAACGACCTCGCCACCGCCGAGGCGCGCTACCAGGCTTCGCTCGCGCGCGATCCGCGCGATCCGAGCACGATCCTCGCGCTCATCCGGATCGCATCGGTGCGGGGCGACCGCGCGGCCGCCGAACGCCTGGCCGCCTCCTACCGGCAGACGGGCGCTCCTGCGGCAGCTCTGGCAGGAACGGGGCTATAGCAGCTGCAAGGCCGCGCGAAGGGGGGCGAAGCTGCCGCATCCTCACCCACGCGGTCCCCTGCCCCATCGCGTGCATTCCGGATCCGCGAAGGCCAGGCGCTTCTTCATCACCTCCACGGCCTTCGGGTCGTGATCGATGAGCAGGAATCTTCTCCCCAGTCGCCCCGCCGCTTCGCCCGTCGTTCCGCTTCCCGCGAAGAAATCGCACACGAGATCGCCCGGATTGGAATGGACGCGAACGATGCGATTCAGGATGGCGACCGGCTTCTGGGTGGGAAAGCCGCACTTCTCCTTGCCGTTCGTCGGCACGATCGTCTGCCACCAGACATCGGTGGGCGTCTTCCCTCGGGCCGCCTTCTCGGGCCCCACGAGACCGGGAGCCATGTAGGGGATCCGATCGATCGCCTCGTAATGGAAGGTGTAGCGCCGCGGGTCCTTCGCGTACCAGAGGATGTTGTCGTGCTTGGCGGGCCAGCGCTTGCGCGACCGCCCACCGAAATCGTAGGACCAGATGATCTCGTTCAGAAACGACGCCCTTCCAAAAATGCCGTCGAGCATCACTTTCAAGTAATGCACCTCGCGACAATCGAGATGCAGGAAGAACGATCCGCGCGGACGAAGAATGCGAAAGGCCGCTCGCAGGCGCGGCTCGAGAAACGCGGCATAATCGTTCCAGGAATCATCGAACCCATGTTCGGAGACGGCCTCGCTGCGATAGCGCTTGCCTTGGAATCCCGTGCGGTCTCCCCCGTTCTCGTCGTGAATTGCTCGAATCCGCACGCGCTTCTGACGCCGGCCGGTGTTGAAGGGCGGATCGATGTAGATCAAGTCGACCGACGCGTCGGGCAGGCGCGAGAGGACGGCAAGATTGTCGCCTTCGATGATGCGATTGCGCTGATCGGGAGTGCGTTTCATGGATCTCGCCGGATGTCGGGCGGCGCCCGCTCTCGTTTCCTGGACTGCAGCGGAGCCGCGCCCCGCAGTTGCGCCGGCTCGCCGCCGCTCGAAGGATTCTCGGAAACGCCGCTTGCCTGCCCTCCTAGTGTGCCGGTTGGAATCTACCGGCTGCCGTCCGGCCGGTCCACGGCCGGACGGGTCCGCCACTCATGTCCGGAGGGGCTGCCCAGTAATCCGAGCGGCAGCGGCAGCCTGAGCAGCCGCCGAAGTCGAACCGTCTGCCTCGGTGGAGCGCAATTCATCCATATCTATTTGCAGGGAAAACAGTTGCGAAGAATCAGGCCGGATCTTCGACCCACAGGCGAACGGCCGCCACTGCCTGCCCTCCTTCCCCCTCAACGAACTCAAACTCTGCTTTTGCTGATTCCCGGTTTGCGCTACTCTCAACGGTTCAGGACGGTCGGCATGCGCTGCCGTGACCCGCTTTTACGGGAGCTGTCGGCTGTCCTATTGGAGTCGCCCGAGCGGGCAGGTAAGAGCCGGTACGAGGACCAGGGAATGGTTCAACGCTCGAGGGCACTCGGCACGGGCATGTGCGTGCCGACGCAAGTCATTACAAATGAAGACCTTGCCCGGATCGTAGATACCAGCGACGACTGGATCGTCACGCGCACCGGGATGAAGGAGAGGCGGCGCGTCCAGCCCGACCAGGCGGCGTCGGATCTCGCCGTCCCCGCCGCATTGCAGGCGATCGAGGAGTCGGGCGTCTCCCCGCGCGAGCTCGACGCGATCATCGTCGCGACCGTGACCTCGGACATGCTCTTCCCTTCCACGAGCTGCATCATCCAGGATCGAATCGGTGCCCGAAACATCCCCGCCTTCGATGTCTCGGCCGGCTGCACGGGAGCGATCTACGCGCTCTCGCTCGCGGATCAGATGATCCGCGGCGGCAAGTACCGCAACATCCTCGTGGTCGGCGTCGAGGTCCTCACGAAGATCACGAACTGGACCGACCGCTCGACCTGCGTGCTCTTCGGCGATGCGGCCGGCGCGATCGTGCTCGGGCCATCGGATCGTGACGACCACGGGATTCTCGGATTCCATCTCGGGTCCGACGGCCGGGGCGGACACACCTTGCGCATGCCGGCGGGCGGATCGCGGATGCCGGCCAATCACGAGACGGTCGAGAAGCGGATGCACACGCTCTACATGCGCGGAAACGAAATCTTCAAGCCCGCGGTCAACATGATGAGCGAGTCGTGCAATATCCTGACCGAGCAGGCGGGCATGAAGCCCCGCGATGTGGATTTGCTCGTCTTCCATCAAGCGAATCTGCGAATCATCGAAGCGGTCGGCAAACGCTTGCATCTTCCGAGCGAGAAGGTCTTCGTCAACATCCACAAGTACGGCAACACCTCGTCCGCCTCCACGCTGCTGGCGATTCACGAGGCCCGCGAATCCGGCCGTCTGCACCGGGGTAGTCTCATGCTCCAGGTCGCATTCGGGGCCGGCCTGACCTGGGGCGGCATCCTCTGGAAATGGTAGGATGACGATCCCCCACGGCCCTATGCCTGCCGGACATCCGTGCCGATAATGATCTCCATGAATGGCGCGGAACGCCGGGCGGTCGTTCCGTGCCCGCTCCACTCTCAGAAAGGACCACGCATGGCCCGCAAGAAGATCGCGAAGAAGACCAGGCCGGGCAAGACCGTCCGGCCCGCCGAGAAGAAGCCTCGTGCCGCGAAGGCCCGATCCGTATCGAAGGAAGATTGGGAGGCCCGCGCGCGCGAGCGCGAAGACGCGCGCAGCAAGCCGGAAGAGACGGCGGCGGATTCGCCAGAGCAGATGGTGGCGAAGCCCGGCCGCTCCGCAAACCCCGAACGCAAGCTTCCTGCGGGGGTCTTTCCTCGCGGAACGGTGCGCCGTCCGCGCCTGAAGGGCGCGCACATCCGCCGCGTCGGGATCGTCTTCGCCGGCGGGCCAGCGCCGGGGGCGAACGCGGTCATCAGCGCCGCGGCGATATCGTTTCTCGACACGAGTCGCGAGGTGATCGGCTTCACTTCGGGCTATCGCCATCTCGAGCGCTATCATCCGGTCACCTGCCGCCTGCAGATGGGCGAGCACTATCGCCTCTTTCGCGCGCGCGATGTGAGCGGGATGCGCAACACCCAAGGCATTCTGATCGGCACCTCGCGCGCGAATCCGGGCGCCGACATCCGCGGACCGGGCGACCTCAACAATGCGCGTCGCACGCAACGCCTGCAGAATTGCTACGCCGCGCTCGTCGACCTGGGCATCGATGCGCTGATCTCGATCGGCGGCGACGACACGCTCAAGACCGCGAATTTTCTGTACGAATATCAGAAGCGCCTGCCGCGCGGGGCGAAGCGGATCCACATCGTCCACCTGCCCAAGACGATCGACAACGACTACAAGGGCATCGACTTCACCTTCGGATACTTCACCGCGGTCGATTTTCTGGCCAAGGAGATGAAGAACCTGCGCGCGGACGCGGAAGCGAGCGACCGCTACTTCATCGCCCAGGCGATGGGCCGCAAGGCCGGCTGGCTCTCGTACGGCGTGGGCATCGCCGGCGAGGCGAACATGATCTTCAGCGTCGAGGACATCGAAGAGGAGATGCTCTTCGACGATGAGATCATCGACGAGAACGGCGCGCGGCGCACCGAGCGGCGGCTGCGTCTGGAGGCGCTCGTCGAGCGGATCACCGATCTCGTGATTTGGCGCGAAGAGCGCGAAGGCAAGACCTTCGGCACGGTGGTCCTGGCTGAAGGCCTCGCCGAGCTGTTGCCCGAGAAGCTGATTCGCGGCGTGGACAAGGACGAGCATGGGCACATCTCGATCGGCAAGATCGACCTCGGCCACATCGTCGCCAAGCTGGTGGAAGCCGAGTACACGCGCCGCACGGGGAAGAAGCGCAAGGTGACCGGACTGCAGATCGGCTACGAATCGCGCTGCGCCGTGCCGCACGCGTTCGATGTGATGCTCGGCAGCCAGCTCGGAATCGGCGCCTTCCGCGCGCTCGTCGAGGAGAACCTGGACGGGCACATGGTGAGCGTCTCGGGCCAGCTCGATCTGCGCTTCGTGCCGTTTCGCAATCTGGTCAATCCCAAGACGCTCCGAACCGAAGTGCGCTACATCCAGCCCGGCTCCGATTTCCACCGGCTCGCGCGCTTCCTGGAATCGAAGACCGAGGTCGCGCGCGCTTGAGGCGCACGCCTCGTGCGCTCGGGCGCCTACTGCGCAGTGGATCGCGCTCGTGGGGCTCGGAGCATGTGGCTGCGTGTTCGAGTGTGGTCGCCGGGACCGGAAGGCTTCCGCGGGGACGGCGCGCGCTTGAAGAAGTTCGCGCAGGGGGCGCGCCTCGTGCGCTCGGCTTGTTGAACGGATGTAACACCTGAAAGCCGGGGCGTTCACGCCTCGCTAACGCCCCGCGGCCTAAGCCTTCCGGTCCCGGCTCCCTCATCGCGCACGCTTCATTCTTCGAGCCTGGTGGATCCTGATCCGTTGCGCATCAAGCGCAATGTGAGCGCGCGGTGCATGCGTGATTGTCGTTGCGCTTCGCTGACGCCCCGCGGCTGAAGCCTTCCGGTTCCGGGACCCCGTTTCCGTGAACAGCCGGACGCCACTCTGCGAATCTCATCCGCACATCGAACCATTCGGAGCCGTCATCGTCCGCTGCGGACCGGGCACCGGTCCCGCAGCGGCATCCGGCTTCTCGCGCAGACCGCGAGGATCCACGAAGCGGCGCCGCACGCACCCTGGGTGCTCGAGCTATCGGGCCACGGCGTCCGCACGCCTCACGCGACGCTCGAGATTGCGCGCCAGGGAAGGGCCTTTCTCGAGGACCTCGCCAGGAAGGCTCTAGCGGTCGATCAAGGAAACACGCCGGGAGTCGGCGAAGGCTAGTCCTCTCGTGCCATGGAAAGACGCCGAGCATCCGCGAAGGCTAGTCCTCACATGCCATCGCGAAACGACGGCCGGCCGCGATTCCCTCGCGACCGGCCGTCTTCATCACGTCCCTGTGAACGCTCGCGCGGATTCCCGCGGCTACAAATTCGTGGGCGCCGGAGTGATCATCCCCTCCTTCATGAGAAGCTCCGTTTCCGCGCGCGCGTGGCGGATCTTCTCCTCGGCCATCTTCATCAACTGCTCGCCCGTGTAGGTGAGGCGCGCGACGCCCTGCTCGATCGCCTTCAGTCCCACCGCGACCGCTTCACGCGGGAAGACTTCCCACTCGTCCATCGTGGGGATGATGTAGTCCTCGCGCAGGCCCTTGTCCTCCGCGACCTTGGCCAGCTCGCGCGCCGCGGCGATGCACATCTCATCGGTGATCGTGGTCGCCATGACATCGAGCGTGCCGCGGAAGATGCCGGGGAATCCGAGCGAGTTGTTGACCTGATTGGGGAAGTCACTGCGGCCGGTGGCGACCACGCGCGCGCCCGCTTCCTTCGCTTCCCAGGGCCAGATTTCCGGCACGGGATTCGCGCAGGGGAAGATGATCGCGTCCTTGGCCATGCCCTTCACCCACTCGGGCTTGATCACGCCCGGGCCCGGCTTCGACGCCGCGACCACGACATCCGCGCCGCGCATCGCATCGGGCACGCCGCCCTTGACCTGGCCGCCGTTCGTGACCTGGCACAGCTCCCACTTCTCCTTGAAGTCCTGCTGCAACTCGGTGCGCCCGCGATGCAGCGTGCCCTTCGAATCGACCAGGATGATGTTCTCCCAGGGCACGCCACCCTTGTGCATCACGTTTGCCGCCCGGATGTTGGCCGCGCCGGCGCCGACGAGCACGATCGTCACCTTGTCGAGTTGCTTGCCCACCAGCTTCACCGCGTTCACCAGGCCGGCGAAGATGATCGCCGCGGTGCCCTGCTGGTCGTCGTGCCACACCGGAATGCGGGCCTTGGCGCGCAGCTCGTCGAGGATGCGGAAGCACTTGGGCTGCGAGAGATCCTCGAGATTGAAGCCCCCGAAGGTCGGTTGCAGTTGCAGGCACAGCTGGATGATCTTGTCCGGGTCCTTTTCGTCGATGCAAATGGGAAAGGCGTCCACGCCGCCGAGATACTTGAAGAGCAGCGCCTTGCCTTCCATCACCGGCAGGCCCGCCTCGGGGCCGATGTCTCCGAGCCCGAGCACGCGCGTGCCGTCGCTGATCACCGCAACGAAGTTCGACTTGTTGGTGTGCTCGAAGACCTTCTCGGGATGGTCGCGAATATCGAGACAGGGCTTGGCCACGCCCGGCGTGTACCAGATCGCGAAATCCTGGAAGCTGCGCACGACGCACTTCGGCACGATCTCGACCTTGCCGCGATAGAAGGGATGCAGCTTCATCGCGTCGATGCCCGGTTGCGCGGCCTTGGCCTCCATCTGTTCCTTGGTCAATCTCTGCTCCGCCATGATTCCTCCCGCCCGGCCGCAACGCCGGACTTTCAGCCAAGCTTCCACCCGCCTGCCGTCACAATCCGCTTGCCCGCCTGCTCTGCAAGAGCTTGAAAGCCTAGCGATTGTCTCAAACGCGGGCCCGCTCGCCAATCCAGGTCTTCTTATCCTGGACGCGAAGGATTCTGTTGCCCCGCCTCGCGGCGCGTCCGCAAGACGCTGCCTGTGCGTCTCTTCCCGTGCTTCCTTCATGGGCCTTCCCGTCAAGATGCCGTCCCGGCGAGCCGATCTCAAAGGAAAGCAGCGGGCGGGATCGCGGGCCGGAGGTCCGCGGCTCGTCCTTGCGGGAATGCGGCTGTCGGGGTCGCGCGGCGGCTCCGGGGACGCCCGCATTCCCGCCATCGAGCGAAGGCCCGGCGGGAATCCTTTTGCCATGATGCAGACCATCCAGAAATTCCGGGTCCGGCCCACGCTGCCGGCGCGGCTGTCGCCATTGATGGACATCGCGCTCAATCTCTGGTGGACCTGGAATCCGGAAGCGGTGAGCCTCTTCGAGCGCATCCATCGCGGACTGTGGATGGAATGCCGGCACAATCCGATCGCGCTCCTCTCGCGCATCGATCAGGAACGATTGAACGAGCTCGCCGGCGCCGAGACCTTCCTCGCCCACATGGACCGCGTGCACGCCCACATGGTCCGCTACATGGAGCATCCGACCTGGTACTCGCAGGTTCGCGAAGAGGACCACGAGAGCCGGATCGCCTACTTCTCGGCCGAATTCGGGCTGCACGAATGCCTGCCCTTCTACGCGGGAGGGCTGGGCGTTCTTTCCGGAGATCACTTGAAGTCCGCCTCGGAGCTCGGGCTGCCGATGGTCGGCGTCGGGCTCATCTACCGGCACGGATACTTCCATCAGCAGCTCGATCGCGACGGCACGCAGATCGAAACCTATCACGAGCATCACTTCTCGGGCTATCCGCTGCAGATCGTGAGCCATCCCGACGGCAGCGCGCTGCTGATCAGCGTGGAGATGGGCGACCGCCAGGTCCGCGCCCGGATCTGGAAGGTGCAAGTGGGGCGCGTGCCGCTCTTCCTCCTCGACACCGACATCGCCGAGAACGAGCCGCACGACCGCCACATCAGCAGCTATCTCTACGACGCCGACATGGATGTGCGCATCCGCCAGGAAATCCTGCTCGGTGTCGGCGGCTTGCGCGCGCTCGAGCGCTGCGATGTCTCCCCCACCGTCTGCCATCTGAACGAAGGGCACTCGGCCTTTCTGACGCTCGAACGGATCGCGACCTTGATGGAGCGCCACGCGGTGCGCTTCGAGCAGGCGCGCGAAATCGTGGCGGCCAGCACGGTCTTCACCACCCACACGCCCGTGCCCGCCGGCAACGAGGTCTTCCCCGCGCATCTGATCGCGCGCTATCTGCGCCCCTACGCGCGCCGGCTGGGGCTCTCCGACGACGAGCTGCTCGGCCTCGGCCGCGTCAATCCGCACGACGGCAACGAGCCCTTCAGCACGACCGTGCTCGCTCTGCGCCTGTCCGCGTTTCGCAACGGCGTGAGCCGCCTGCACGGGCAGGTCACGCGCTCGATGTGGAAGGGCCTCTGGCCGGAAGCGCCCGAGAGCGAAGTGCCGATCACGCACATCACCAACGGGGTGCATCTGCCCTCGTGGTACTCCGACGAGATCGCCCGGCTGCTCGATCGCTATCTGGGCCCTGAGTGGTTGGAGAATCCCGTCGACCGGCAGATCTGGGAGCAGGTCAGCACGATCCCCGACACCGAGCTGTGGCGCGCGCGCGAGCGCCTGCGCACATCGCTGGTCGCCGAGGCGCGCCTGCAGCTGCGCGAGCAGCTCACCCGCCGCGGCGCGAATGTGAGCGCGATCGAGCAGGTCACCGATGTGCTCGACCCCGACGCGCTCACGATCTGCTTCGCGCGCCGCTTCGCCACCTACAAGCGCGCCTCGCTGCTCTTTCGCGATCTCGAGCGCTTGAAGAAGATCGTGAACCTCTCCGAGCGTCCGGTGCAGTTCATCTTCGCGGGCAAAGCACATCCGATGGACCAGCCCGGCAAGGAGCTCATCCGGCAGATCATCAAGGTGTCGGAGCTGCCCGAGTTCCGCCAGCGCATCGTCTTCTTGGAGGACTACGACATCCGCCTCGCGCGCACGATAGTGCGCGGGGCCGATGTGTGGCTGAACACGCCCCGCCGCCCGATGGAAGCGAGTGGCACGAGCGGGATGAAGGTCGCGGTCAACGGCGGCTTGAATCTCTCGATCCTGGATGGATGGTGGGCCGAAGCCTACAACGGCGAGAACGGCTGGGCGATCGGCAGCGGGCAGACGCATCCCGACCTCGATTACCAGGACCGCGCCGAAAGCGAAGCGCTCTACATGCTGCTCGAGCAGGCGGTCGTGCCGATGTTCTACGAGCGCGGCGCGGACGGCCTGCCTCGCCAGTGGATCGCGCGCATCAAGTCCTCGATGATGACGATCTGCCCGCTCTTCAACACGAATCGCGCGGCCGAGGAGTACACGCGCCAGTTCTACATTCCCGCGCTGGTCAACTGGCATTGCCTGCTCGCGAACGACATGGACCGGGCGAGGCGGGTCGCGGCCTGGAAGACCATGATGCGCGCGCGCTGGCCGGAGGTGCGGATTCTCGATGTCCACACGGACGCGGGCGTCGATCTCGCGGTCGGCGACCAGATGACCGTGCGCGCCACCGTGCAGCTCGGCGAAATCACGCCCGACGATGTCGAGGTCGAGATCTTCTCCGGTCCGCTCAGCGAAGGCCGCATCGAGCAGGGCGCGCTCACCCGCATGGACGCCGCCCACGCGAAGAACGGGTACCATCAATTCGTAGGACGGCTCGCCTGCCAGACGAGCGGGCACTTCGGCTTCACGGTGCGGGTCGTGCCCCGCTCGAACGGCCTCTCCGACGCGTTCCATCGCGAACTGGTGGCCTGGTGGAATGCCGACGCGCACCGAGGTAAGGCGCACTGAGCCGAGCCGCGTCGCCCGAACAACCGCCCGAGCGATGCGCATCCGCATCTCTCACCCAGCGCCGCATCGCGATCTCCGTCGTCATGGTCGCGTCCCATCTCGTTCCCACGCGCTTGCCTCTCTCCGGGAAGGCCCGATGCGGGCCCTTGCACGCCTGCTTCTCTTTGCCCTATGAGGATGCGCTCTGCCTTCCTTCCGCGTCGTCCGCATCCGCCTCGTCGCACAGATCGGCGATTTGCGGGCGAGCCAGCGTCACGAGATCCTGCGATCGCACGGCGAAGGATTCCGAGGTGCTGCCGGCCGTGAAGGCGAGCTCCGTTTCGCGCGTCAGCCGATCGTCCATGATGACCGCAAGACCGAAGAGCTCTCCGAGCGGCGGAACTTCGCCGGGGCGGCAGCCGGTCAGGTTGAACAACTCCGCGGCCCGGGCGAAGCGGATGTCGTGGGTCCCGAGCGCGCGCCGCAACTTCACCGAGGAGAGGCGGCGATTCCCTGGAATGACGAGGAGCAGAAATCGCCCGGCCGCGCGAACGACGAGCGCTTTCGCGCCCGCGGAAGCAGGCATGCCCCGCTTTTCCGCGATCCGCAGGCTTCCCACGGCCGGCTCGTGCAAGATCAGGCGATAGGGAACCCCGGCCGCCTCGAGCTTTTCGATCACCCGTTCTCGAATCGTGGATGCCGGCATGGTCACGCGCTCCTGATGGTCCCGGGGGCCGCGAGGGGTGGCAAGCGGCTCAGGCTCATCACGACCTCTGCACAAGACCAGTCTAGCAGCGGCCATCCTCGCGTGCAGCCCTGGACGCATGGGGGCCGCGTCCACGCGCTCGCAACCACGCGCTCGGACCACGCGCGCAACCCTTGATCGCTGCCGGCGCGGACGGTACAATCTCCCGCTTCGCCCTGGAACGGCTCGTCGGCAGGTTCGCGCGATCGCGCCGCCCTGCGAAGCGAACAAGGAGGGACCATGCTCGCGGAACGAATGAGCCGGATCGGCGCTTCCGTCACGCTCGAAATCGGAAGCAAGGCGAAGGAAATGGCGGCGCGCGGGGTCGATGTCGTCGACTTCAGCGTCGGTGAGCCCGACTTCCCCACGCCTGAATCGATCAAGAACGCGGGCATCGGCGCGATCACGGCCAACTTCACGCGCTACACCGCCTCCAACGGGATCCTCGACCTGCGCCGCGCCGTCTGCGCGAAATTTCAGCGCGAGCAACGGCTCTCCTACGCGCCCGAAGAGGTGATCGTCTCGACCGGGGCCAAGCAGTGCCTCTACAACCTCGCGATGGCCGTCTTCCAGGCCGGCGATGAAGTGCTTCTGCCCACGCCTTGCTGGGTCTCCTACGAACCGCAGATCTCGCTCACCGGAGCGGCGCTCGCCTACATCGAGACCACCGGCAAGAGCGGCTTTCGCGTGACCCCCGAATTGCTGCGCGCCGCCATCACTCCGCGCACGAAGGGCCTGATGTTGAACAACCCTTCGAATCCGACCGGCGCGGCCTACAGCCGGGAAGAACTGGAAGCGCTGGCGCAGGTCCTCGCTCCCACGAAGATCCTGGTGATCGTCGACGAGATCTACGAGAAGCTCGTCTATGACGGCTTTCGCTATGTCAGTTTCGCCGCGCTCGCGCCGGCCTGGAAAGACCGGTGCATCATCATCAACGGCGTCTCGAAAGCCTACGCGATGACCGGCTGGCGCATCGGATACGCCGCCGGCCCGCGCGACATCATCTCCGCGATGGGCCGCATTCAGGGCCACTGCACTTCGAACGCCAACTCGATCGCGCAGAAGGCGGCCCTGGCGGCCATCGATGGCCCGCAGGAAGAGGTCGAGGAGATGCGCAAGGCCTTCGAAGAGCGGCGCAATCTGATGCTCGAGCGCATGCGCGCAATCCCCGGCGTCTCGTGCGTGAAGCCGCAGGGCGCCTTCTATCTCCTGCCCGATTGGAGCGCCTATCTGGGCCGCGCAGCGGGCGGCAAGCGCCTCGCCACCACGGTCGATCTGGCCAAGCACTTTCTCGAGCAGGCCCATGTGGCGCTCGTGCCCGGCGAAGGGTTCCGCGCTCCCGGGCACCTGCGCTTCTCCTACGCCACTTCACGCGAGCGCATCGAGGAAGGCATGCGCCGGATCGGCGAAGCGGCGGCCGCGCTGCACTAGCGCGAGAGGCGCTCGCATCCAATCGAGTCGGCGGCGAGATCGGTCTGGTTGCTCGCGACTCCCTTTCTCGACATCGACAACCTGCAGTTCGAGCTCGCGTTGGATGAGCCGGGGTACTCAGTGGTCACGGTGCTGGATGCGAGCGGCCGCATGCAGAAGACGGTGGCGCAGGGAAGCTACGGGCCCGGACGCCACGCCTTCCGCTGGGATGGACGCGACCGCGCCGGCCGCCCGCTCGCCTCGGGCTCATGCATCGTCGCCGGGCGATTCGGAAACGAGGAAGAGCGCCGGCCGTTGCTCCTGGTGCGCTGAGACCCAGTTGCCATGCGGCCATGCGCCGTCGACCGGTGACAAGAGGCGAAGGGTGACGCGGTCCATCGCTCCCCTCGCTTTTCACATCGAGATCGTTTCCTCTTCCCGTTGGGCGGTCTCTTCCGGTCGTATCGGCGTCGTCCGTCCGGGCACGACGCGCGTCCCCGCGCGGGACGCCATGCGCGCCTCGCCTTCCTGCAGCGCGTCCGGATCGACGCTCCACAGATCGTGCGCTTCTCCCATCAGATTGCGCGCCGACATCATGCCCGCCAGCATCGAATGGTCCTGGTTGTTGTAGCGGTGCATCCCGTTGCGCCCGATCGTCTGAAGATTCTCGAAGCCATCGACGAAGGCGCGAATGATTCCCACTTCGCGCTGGTAGCCGTGCAGGTAGAGCGGATAGGCGGCCATCTCGCGCACCACGGTCGCGTCGCTCACATCCTGCTCGCTCGCGAGCCCCAACCGGGCGAGCTCGCGACGGGCGAGCGCGATCAGCTCCTCATCGGAACGATTCCAGAACTCGTCGCCTTCGTCGCAGAAGTACTCCATCCCGACCGAGGACTTGCCTCGAACGGGAACGAGCTCGGCCGACCAGTTGCGGAAATTCTGGATTCGGCCCACGCGCACTTCGGGCGCGTGGACATAGATCCAATTGTCGGGAAAGAGGTCGTCGCGATCGAGAATCAGGCCCACCATGATGAAGGCGCGGTAGCGGAGATCGCGCGCGGCCGCGACCACCCTTTCCGGCGGCGCGGGATGCAGGCCCAGGATGAGATCGGCGAGCGGCATCGAGGTGATGATCCGGCTGCACGGCAGGCTCTCGAGCCCCTCGGAAGTGCGGCAGACGACGCTCGTCACGCGCATCCCGTCGCGCTCGAGCCCGACCACTTCGCAGCCCAAGCGCACCTGGCCTCCGGCCGCTTCGATGCGCTTCTGCAGTCTCGTCCAGGCCAAGCCCGGGCCGAGGCGCGGGTATTGAAAGCGATCGATGAGGGTCTTGATCTGTCTGCGGCCCAGCAGCGCGCTGCGCAACGCCTTGCCCATGGAGAGATCGCCGATCCGCAAATCGGCCCAGTCGGCGTCGATGCTCGTGCAGGGAATGCCCCACACCTTCTCCGAATAGGTCTTGAAGAAGATTTCGTAGAGCCGCCGGCCGAAACGGTTCACGGTCCACTGCTCGAGGTTGCGCGCGGGGAGACGGCGCCGCGCGCGCACGGCCAGATAGCCCGAGATCACGCGCGTGCTCTCTCTCATCCCGAGACGCGCGAGCGTTTCGCGCGGCTTGAGCGGATAGCTGAAGAATCTCCCGCCGTAATAAATGCGCGACATGCGCCGCACCGTGAGCAGATCGTCTCCGCAGAGATCCTCCCACAGCGCGCGCACCTCGCAGCTGCGCGTGTAGAAGCGATGTCCCCCGACATCGAAGAGAAACCCTTTGTACTCCTGCGTGCGCGAGAGCCCGCCCACTTGTCCGGATTTTTCGAGCACGACCGGGCAGGCGCCCGCGATACCCAGCTCATGCGCGGCGGCAAGGCCCGCCGGGCCCGCTCCAATCACCACAATGGGATCGCGCTCCGCCACGCTGTCGCGTTCCGCCATCCTAGTGCCCCGCCATGCTACGACGCCGCCACAGAGCGCGCGGGCTCGGGTTGCTGGGAATCGCGGCGCAGCCACGGCGCGCGCCGAACGCCGAGCAGATGACGGCCGAGGCCGACGCCGAATCCCACGCCGCTGTAGAAGTGATAGAACCAGTGCCAGGGGATTGCGCGCGCGGCAAACCAGAAGCCGCGTTTGCGCGCGAGAAACTGATAGAAGCGCGCGTTCAGGGCGAGCAGACCGGCCGCAGCCGCGAACGCGACCGCCCACGCAACGATCCAGCGCGAGTGCGCAACTCCAGCAGCGAGCGCGCAAGGAAGCACACCCGCCAGCGCCGCACTCGCGCGCCCCTGCCAGGCGAGGTTCAAGTCCCGCGGCGCATTCCGATCGCGCAGGATGAGATCGGTCCAGGGAAGCGCGCGATAGAGGAAGTCGGCCCGCAACAACGAGGCCGCCTTCCACGCCTTCCAATGCTTCACCTGGAGATCGCGGCACAGGCGGATGTCGTGCCCCGCGGCGCGCAGCCGGTATCCGAGCTCGATGTCCTCGATGCATGGACGCGAATAGCGTTCGTCGAACCCGCCCGCCTCGCGAAAGATGGCGCTGCGCACCGCGCCGCACGCGCCCCAGAAGGTGGACGCGTACGCGCGGCCCTGTTGATGCACGAAATGATGCTGCAGGTTCTTGTATTGCGAGAGGAATCCTGGGTGCGCGGGAGCGTCGTCGTAGGAGCCGATCGCCGCACCGGGCGCTTCCGTGCCCGCGTCCCCAGGCAAGAAGATGCGCTCGATTCTGGCGCAGGCATCGGGCGCGATCGTCACATCGGCGTCGACGAAGAAGAGCACCTCGCCCGTCGCCTCGTGCGCGCCCGCATTGCGCGCCCGCGCCGGACCCGAACGCACCGGCAGCGCGATCACGCGCGCCTCTGCGCGCGATGCGGCCTCGATGTCCGAGGGACAGGCTCCATCGGCGACGACGATCAGCTCATGAGGCGCAGGGCGCGCCGCCCGAATCGCGCGCAGGCATTCCACGAAACAGTCGCCGCCTTCATGAACGGGAACGATCACCGAGATCGTGAGGGGCTGCTTCGCCGCCTGCATGAAGGGCCTCTTCCTGGATGGCGCACGGTCTCCGCGCGGACCCCGCACGCCTCGGGTTGCGCTCGTTCACAAGATGCCGGGGATGGCCCCGGGAAGTCGGTCTGGAAAAGCGTGAGTATACGGCATCCATGGGCGCGGAGAAGCGATTTCTCGCCGTGCCCTGATGTGCAGCCGATCGCGCTCCGCTACGCTCGAAGAATGAGGCATGCGCCGAAAAGGGAGCCGGGACCGGAAGGCTTCGGCCGCGGGGCGTTAGCGAGGCGTGAACGCCTCGGTCTTCAGGATCTACATGTGTTCAACACGCCGAGCGCACGAGGCGCGCGCCCCCTGCATGAACTCTCTTAAGCGCGCGCCGTCCCCGCGGAAGCCTTCCGGTCCCGGCGACCCCACCCCGCGCACCCTGCCACATGCTCGAGCCCCAGGTGCACGATCCACTGCGTAGAAGGCGCACGAGGCGTCCGCTTCATGCACCCGAGCGTACGAGGCGCGCGACGATCTCCAGGTACCGGTCCACATGCCTCTCGAGCGAGCACTCGGCCCGAGCATGCGCCAGGCAGGCCCGGCTCATCGCCGCCCGGCGCTCGTGATCGCGCAACATGCGGTCCATGGCCGCTTCGGCTTCCTCGATCGTGTCGAAGAGTTCTCCGCGTTCGCCGTCCGCCGTTGTGAAGGGCTCGACGGCGTCGGCATCAGCTGTGGTCTTGACACCTTCCCCGAGCATCTCGGGAATGCTTCCGATCCGCCGCGCAATCACCGGCGTGCCTTGCTGAAAGGCCTCCAGAATGACGAGCGGCGCGATCTCGGGACAGAGCGAGGGAACGAGAAGCGCAATCGCTCCTCGATAGAGATGCGCGAGCGTTTGCTTGTCGAGCCGCCCAAGAAAAACAATGTTGTCATGCCCAAGGGCGAGACTTTTCAGATGCCGTTCGTAGCTCCCTGATCCCGCGATCAGCAACCGCAGGTCGGGGCGCCGCAGGAAAAGCGGAAGCAGCGTCTGCAGGCCCTTCAACTTCTCCAGCCGCCCGGAGAAGAGGAAGTACTCCCCGTCGCGCGGCATTCCATCGAGCGCGATGTTGGGCGAAGCAGGAGTCGTTGACAACTGCATGGCCTGCGGTATCGGCGTGCTCGGTATTGTCGCGTCTGGCTCCATCCACTGCGGCGCAAACGAAGGCAACACGACTCCGTCAAGGCGCAGTCCTTGCCGTTCGTGCTCGGCCAGCACGAAATGCGTGAGGCCCAGGTAGCAGTCCACACGCGAAATGCTGCGCTCGACGAGACGGCCCCATCGCCAGGGTTGCGGAGGCCGGCCGTGCGCCAGCAGGCATTGCAGGCAGCGACGCCGATCGCAGGCTTCCCGCCGGTTGCGAAAGAGCACATGCGTGGGACAAACGAGCCAGTATTCGTGCGGCGTGTACAGCTTGACCGCGTCGCCGCATTCGAGAATCGCCGGCCCCCCCACGAGGGAGATGTTGTGAAAGTGGATGACATCGAAGCCTTGCGAGAGGATCGATCGAATCCGTGATCGGTGCACAAGCGGACGCCCGCTGAGGTAGGTGGCCACAGGCGCGAGCGGCCCGAGCGCACTCTTCAGCCGATGCACCCGCACGTTCGGATGCAGCTTCTCTCCCGCCGGCCGCTCTCTCCCTCCGAGCAGCCGATAGGAATCGACGCAATGAATGACCTCGACCGCGTGGCCGCGCCGGGCAAGCTCGTTCGACAGCCGCTGCACGAAGAGACCGTCGCCGCCGAAGTGGAAGGGCGGGAAGAAGGTCGTGATCATGCAGAAGCGCATGGGCCTCGCCCCCGTCCGCCGCGGGCGCGCCGTGCCCGCCTTCCGGCCGTCGTGATTCTTCGCCGCGCGGCGCGCGGGCCTGCGCGCAGCCCGAGATAGAAGGACAGAAAGCGGGAGAAGAGCAGGTCCGCGGGCCGCCGAAAATGAAGATAGCAGGCGTCGATGCGCGGCAGAGTGAAGCGATCCTGTCGCGCCGAGGCGATGCCCAGGCGGTCGGTGCACGCGCAGGCGTAGAGCCGCGCCGTCTCCTCGCGCACTCTTTCATTCCAGATGCCGAAGGGATAGGCGAAGGAAGTCACCGGCGTGCCGATGCGCCGCTCGATTTCAGCCTTGTTGATCGCCAGCTCGTCCCGCAGCTCGTGATCGCTGAGGCGGGTAAGATCGGGATGCGAGCGCGTATGGCCCCCGATTTCAAGGCCGCCTGCGCTGAGCGCGCCGATTTCGTCCCAGGTCAGCATGTCTCTCTCGAGGAAGCGCATTCGCGGATCGCGCCCCTCGGGCGATTGCCCGGCGGTGACGAAGATCGTGGCTCGCATGCCCCGCTCGCGCAGGATCGGAAAGGCGACGTCATGGACGGAGCGAAACCCATCATCAAAGGTGAAGGCAACAAGGAAACGCTCCGCGGGTCGCGAACGCCGGCTTTCCCCCGCGCGCCTTTCGTCCTCTGCATCGCCCGCTTCCCATTCCGCGACCGCTTCGGTCAGCGTGCGCGCTTGCAGGCCCCGGGCGTACATGCCCTCCACCAGCTCTCGAAACAGCGCCGGCGGGAACGCGATCGGGGAAGAGCGCTCCTCGATCGTGTGGAAGGTGAGAATGAGAAGTTGGCGCTCGCTCATGCATCCTCGTTCAGCGATGGATGGCGGAACCAATTTGCCGCAACCGTTCCTGCGGCGCTTCGGTCACAGTTCGGCTTGCATGCGCATTTGCGCGATCTGCAATTTGCCCAGCGCCTCCGCGTCCACGAAAATGTAATTGGCCATGAAGCGGATGCGTCCGGTCGCGTACCAATTCAAGCCGAGCGAGAGATCGCTGAGCTTCCCGCCCTCCACCGCTCCATCCTCGAGATCGAGGTGCGAGTAGCGCGCCGTCAGCATCCAGGCGCCCCAGGCGCCGGCCGCGGGATCGAAGGGCTTGCGCGGCTCCAGGCGCACGAAGGCCGCGCTCGAGAGGCTGTAGGGCCGGTGCTCGCCGGTGAGCAGCCACGCTGCGGTCACATAGGCGCCCCAGAAACGCACCCTCCCCGTTTGGTCCTCGTCCACATCCGCGCCCATGTACTCCGCTTGCAGCGACGCGGGACCCAGGACCGCCGCGCTCTCGAATCCGAAGAGGTTCACACCGGAGGCGTCGAGCGCGCCGGTGTCGACCAGATAGGGCGCGAGATGCGATTCGGGCCTCTGCCGGAAGCGCACCTCTCCGCCCGCGCCGATATTGCGCCGCCCGCAAAACGCTCCGAGATGCGCCATCTTGCGGCCGGCCTCCCGGTAGAACGGCACGGCCGTCACGCGGGCAGCCAGATTCCACGATGCGTTCGTTCCGCTCGCGCCCGTTTCGCCCGCATCGCGGAAAATGCCCGTCGAGAGCGTCGCTCTTCTGTGAAACGCGGAGGTCAGGGTGCGAAGCCCCGTATTGCGTCCGGTCGAGAGGGCGTTGGGGAGCGGCTTTTCGAGAAAGAGCAGATGCTTGCTGCTGCCGGTGAGACGGTTGAGCGGCTCGTATTGATGTCCGACCCTCACCACGCCGACCCAAGGCAAATCGTTCGCTTCCAAATAGACATCGGAAGGGCGCGCCGCTCCGTCGATGAAGTCGTACTCGAGATTGAACTCGAAGTGCGGGGCGAGCGGGCCGGAGAATCCGAGCCGCCCCCGGCGTAACTCGGTTCCATCGACGAAGGGATCGCGCGCCGTCGGGTCGCCTTCCGTCAGCGCTTCCCGAACATCGCCCTCCTGGATGAACCAGGCCCAATCGTTGTTGAAGAGCGCCGCGACCTCGATCTCGCCGGCCGGCCCTTCGATGACGGTCGCTTTTCCTTGGGCGCCAGCGAGAGCGCTTCCCAGCCAACACCACGCGACCATCACGAGCAGGCCGGGAAGAATGAACGATCGCATCATCATCTCCATCCACCTCCTCAATGGTCCCATTGCCAGGACGACCTGACCCGACAGGAAGCCGCTGCCGCTTCAGGCCCGTGCATCTTTCCCGTTCTCGCGCGCTCGTTTCCCTGCGAGGCGCGGCACCACGAAGCGCAGGAATTCCTCCACCTGCGTTTCCGGGTCGAACTCGGGCCGCCGGCTGTTCTCCTGCGCGAGACGCGCGAGATTCTGCTTCAAGCCCGGCTCCCGTTCCAGCTGTTCGAGCGCGCGGACGTAGCCCGCAACGCCTTCCGAGGGATCGACGAGCAGCCCCCCCTGCCCCATCGCAAAAGGAATGCCGCCGACGCGCGCCGCCACCACGGGGATGCCGCTGTGATGGGCTTCGATGACGACGCGCCCGAAGCTTTCGTGCCGCGAAGGCATGAGCAGCACATCGGTGACTCGATAGACGGCGCGCACGTCGGATTGGAACTTCCAGACGGTGACATTCGGGAGCCGTCGCGCGTGCGCGACCCACCGGCGCATGTCGGAGGCCTTTCCCCTGCGCGCCCATCCTCCCTCGACGAAGAGAAACGGAACGTGCGGCAGGCGGCGCGCCGTCTCGATGGCGATATCCGCTCCCTTCTCGCGCACGGGATTCACGAAGGTCACGAAGCGAGGATCGTCTCGCACAACGCGATAATCGGCCGGATCGATCATCGGAGGAAGCAGCCGCACGCCGCGATCGTCCTCCGGCATCGCGGCGGGAGAATTCACGATCGCGTGAACCGTCGGCGGGATCTTGCGCGTGCGCATCTGCGTTCCGTGGCTGTAGTAGAAACATGGAAAGCCGCGCAGCGCGGCGTGATCGAGAAGCGGGATGACGCCGTAATGGCCGAGGAGCAGATCCGGCCGGAAGGAATCGAGCAACTCATCCAGCTTCGCCCGCATGCCCTGCAATCCTTGACGACAGGCGTTTGCCCGCAGCCCGCGCCCGCGTTGCGATCCGCCGGGCCGCAGGCCGAGCTTGGCCGCGAGTGCCAGCGATTCGCCGTACGCAAAAGCCCAAGGCGACCAGCCCGAGGGAATTCCCCGCCACGCGGGAAAGCCGCTGTCGTCATCGGCGACGAATGCAGGCGCGCGCCGCCATGCGGCCGTGGCACTCGCCCACTCGCGGCAGAGCCTCCGTCCATAGCTGGAGTTGAGCATCGTGCCGCACAGCACCCGCACGCGCCACCCGCGGCGCTCGAGAGAGCGGAAGAGACACAGATGGGTGAGATCGGCGCCCCCCCGCGATTCAGGAACGAAGGGTAGCAGGCTCAGGAAAAGGAGCCTTCTTCCTTCCGGGCGCTTCGATTGCTGGTCCGCTTCCGGCATCGCGCGCAGCTGCGCTCCGTCCATGGCGTCCGCTCCCGCGCCGCTCATCGCGCGCCTTCCTTCATCGCTCGCCTCCTCGCCCGGGGACGGCGGCCGTGCGCCGCGCGGGCATAGCTCCGCGGTTGCGCAGGAGTTCCTGCACGGTGTCACCGAACGCCGAGCGCAACATCCGGCGCGAGAAGGCGAAGAACGCGAGGGCGTACATCGCGACTCCCAGGATGCCCATCATTCCCATCCACGCGACGCGGATCACCATCGACCCGTGCGTCCAGGAAAGCGTCCAGGAACGCAGCAGGTAGAGCATTCCTCCCATCACCGCGGAAGACAACAAGGGGGCGAGGAGCGCGTCTCTCGCATCGCCGATCGTCCAGGGGAGGATCTTTCGCATCCCGATGAGCCACACGATCGCGCCCGCCAATGCGACCGCGATCATCCCGAACGCCGCACCTTCCACGCCCCAGCGCCGCGTGAGCGGAGCAATCAAGGCGATCAATGCGAGCGCGCGAGCGGCCTGCATGAAGAAACTCCAGCGCGGGACGCCGCACGCCTGAAAGAGCGGGATTCCCGTGGCTGACAGCGCGCGAATCCATCCCGCGCAGGCGAGCAGGATGAGCGGCGGAATCATCGGGGCCCACGCTTCCTTCAAGAAGAAGCGCACGAAGGGCGGGCCGAGCAGCGCGATCCCGACGGCCGCCGGCGCGGCCAGCGCGACAGAGAGCCCGCCGATCGCGAGATAGCTTCTTCTCAGCCGCGGCAGATCTCTTTGCACGAGCGCATAGGCGGGCAGCGCGATGCGTTGCGCCGCAGCGCCCACCTCCCGAATCGCGATCTGCGGAATGCGCTCGGCCATTTGGAAGATTCCGAGGGTGGCGGCGCCGGCGATCTTCCCCACCACCAGACCGGCGGCGCGCGTCCCGGCGAAGACCATGATGCCCTCGAGAGAGACCCAGATCCCGTAGCTCGCCAATTCGCGCGCCACGCTTCGATCCCAGCGAAAGCGCGGACGATAGGGATGAAGGAGGTACGAGGCGATCAGTTGCCCGAGCTCGCTCGCGACGAGGCCGAGAAGAAGCGCCCACGCGCTGCGCAACAGGTACGCGCCCACGACCGCGGCGGCGAGATCCGCGAGGGTGCCGGTCAAGCGGTAGGCGAACTCACGGCGAAAGTCGAGATCGCGGTGAAAGTAGACCACCCCGATGTTTGCGAACGCCTGCAGCACGAGGATGAGTGAAATCGCGCGCGTCAAGGATGCCGAGCCGGGCTCGTCGAAGAAGGCCGCGATGAGCGGCGCGAAGAAGAAGAGCAGCGCTGCGAGCAGGAGCCCGCGCAGGACCTGCACGGTCCAGGCGACATCCAAATGTCGGGCGATGTCTTCCGGGTGGCGAATGAGCGCTTCGCGAAAGCCGGTGCGCGTGAGCGAATCGGCCGCCATCAAGGCGAGAATGGCGAAGCCGAAGAGGCCGAAGTCGCGCGGCCCGAGAAACGCGGCGAGCACGATCACGCGGGCAAGGCCGAGGAGCTTCTCCATTCCGAAGAGGCCGAACGACCAGTAACCCGCCCGCACGACCCGCTGTCTCGTAACTGTTCGCGTGACCGCCTCCTCTTTAGGCGATTCGGTCCTCACCCGATCGTCATGGGCATGAAGCCTCGAACTTCATGATCGATGCATCGTCCCCCGCACGACCGCCTCCCGTCCGTTCGCCGCGGCCCGCACGCGTGCGGGCGCGTCAGAGCCATCCCAACTGCATCCAGATCCATCCCTGCCACAACCGGATGTCGGGCAGGAGCCGCGTGAAGAGCAGGAAGATACCGAGCAACGCGGCCGGCATGACGAGCGACGGCCGCCAGCGCTCGCGCGAGAGCACGCGCAACTGCACGAAGGCGTGCAAGGGAATGGCCACGGTGAAACCGAGCAGAAAGACCATCACCGGAAGCGCGAGCACCCAGAGGAGGCGGGCCGGGGACGGATCGCGAACCCTGTCTGCGTTCCCGTCCGCTGGGTCTCGTTGCGCTTCGGCCGGTTCGGCCGTGCGCCCGCTGCCCCGTGGCATCCAACCGCGGTCGCGGATACGCAAGGGGCGCACGAGATCCATCGTGAGCTGCAGGCCGAGGAGCGCGATCGTGGGCACGAGGACGAGCAGCGGCACGAGCCGCGAGACCTTCCCCATCCCGTGCAATTGAACGAGCATGCCGATCGCGATCACGAGGAGCACGGCCGTCACGAACGCGCGGCTCGCGAGCCACTTCATCGCCGTCCCTCCCGCGCGCGCGGCCGCATGAAGCGAAAATAGGGCACGATCACGCTGAACAACGTGAGCGCGAGAAGCACGAGCACGATCGGACGGTTCCAGAGATCGATGCGCCCCAGCTCGTGAAGCCTGCGGGTGATGTGCAGGTTGACTTCGAAGAACGAGGCGAGGACCAGCGCGACGAGCAGCGGAACACGCGGCCACCCATGCATCTTCATGCCGAGCCCGAGCAACCCGAACGCGAACGCGGTGAAGACATCCTCGATCCGTTCGCGCCCCAGATACGCGCCCAGCGCGGTCATGGCGAGCAGGACCGGCATCATCAGGCGGATGCGCACATGGGTCAGCCTGGCGATCGGCCCGATGGCCAGCACGCCGACGATCGAGGTGAGCCAGTTCGAGAGAAACAGCGCCCAGATGAGCACGAAGACGAGACCGAGGTGCTGGCTCATCATCGTGCCGCCGGGCGCCATGCCGTGCAGCGTGAGGACCGCGATGAGCAGCGCGGTCCCGGCGCTTCCGGGAATCCCGAGCGCGAAGACGGGCACCAGCGATCCGCCATCCTTGGCGTCGTGCGCCGCCTCGGGCGCGATCACGCCGCGGATGTCGCCCCGGCCGAAGGTTCCCGCTCCCTCGCGATCGCTCTGCACGGCATGCCCGTAGGCGACGAAGCTCGCGACGGTGCCTCCGATGCCGGGAATCATGCCGATCACGGTGCCGATCACCGAGCAGCGCAGTAACAGGCCGAAGTGACGGAAGACCGAGGCAATGCCTCGGCGCACGCTGCCCACGAGGCGCGCGGCGGAGGGATCTTCGGCGATCGTGCGGCGGCCCGACAGAATCAGCTCGAAGATCTCCGCCAGGGCGAACATGCCGAGGAACACGGGCACCTGGCCGATTCCGTCGCGCAGATGCAGCCAGCCCAGCGTGAAGCGGTCCTCGCCCGTACGCAAATCGGAGCCGATGAAGGCGAGCAGCAATCCGAGGCCCGCCGCGGCCAGCCCCTTGATGGGCGAACCCTTCGTCAGGATCGCAATGGAAGAGAGGCCCCACACCGCGAGCATCAGCGATTCGGGCGCGCCGAAGGAGAGCACCGCCATGCGCATGACGGGCACCAGCGCGATCAGGATCAGGATCCCGAAAGTCGAGCCGAGCGCGGAAGCGGCCGCCGAGCACGCGATCGCGGTCTTCGCTTCGCCGCGCTTCGCCAGCGGATGGCCGTCGAACATCGTCGCCGCGCTGGGCGGAGAGCCGGGGACATTGAAGAGAATCGCGGTGATCGAGCCGGCGAAGGTCGCGCCTCCCACGAGCGGACCGAAGAAGAGCATGATCCGGGTCGGGTCCCAGGAATACGTGAAGGGAATCGCGAGCGAGATGAGCGTGAATCCGCTGATGCCGGGAATGAGCGCGAAGACCATCGCGAGCAGCGTTCCCGCGACGGGATAGAGAATGTTCGGCCACGAACAGAGCAGGCGCAGGCCTTCCCAGGCCGCCTGCAGAACGGATTCGTACACCTATCCCTCGATCTTGCGCGCAGCCTCCTCCATGAAGGGCGCGAATTGCACGGCGGCCGCGCGCGCGATGTCCAGCTCTGCGCGCACACGGGAAGCGGGAGTGAACTCGATCTCCAACCGCGCCTGCCTGGCCGCGGACTCGCACTCGGGATCCTCGAGAATCCGCCGGACATGCTCTTCCAGACAACTCGCCAGCGCGGCGGGCAAATCCGGAGGGCCCATCAGGACCCGCCCCGCGTCCAGCAGCATCGACAAGGCGCGCGCGTCCTCCATGGCCGTCTTCGGATCGCGTCCGAGTTCGCGGGCGCGCCGCTCGGCCTCGCCTCCCTCTCCGGCCAGGCAGGCGAGATTCTCCAATGCGGGCGGCCGCGGTCTCGAACTCACCCAGAGGATCGGACGCACTTCGCCCGCTTCCATGAGACCGGTGCGCCCTTCGAGATTGAGCGGGGCGATGTCGACTTCTCCGCGAATGGCGGCCAGGGTGATGCCGTTCGTGCCTTGATAGCCGGGAACCACGCTGCAGTCGATGCCGAGAATCCGGCTCGCGATGACGGCGCTCTCCGGACCCGTCGAGCCGAATTCGGTGACGCCGGCAATGATCGGCCGCTGCCGGGAGAGCGTGTAGAGATCTTCGAGATTACGAATGGGAGAATCGCCGCCCACGGCCCAGATGTGCGGAGTGGGCGCGATCTTTCCGAAGATGGTGAAGTCGTCGATGGGATCGGGGGCCGATCGATCGCCGCCCGCAAGGGCGATCAGCATCGCGGCGGGGTTCGTGATCCCCCATTCCCGGCCGTCCGGTTTCGCATCGGAAATCTTGCGAGCCCCGCGAATCGTTCCTCCCCCGACGACATTCTCGATCACGATCTGCGCGCCGAGACGCTTCTCCAGGAACGGTTCGATGAGCCTCGCGACCGCATCGAATCCTCCACCGGGAGGCGCGGGCACGATGAAGCGAATGGTCTCCCCTTCGAGCCCGGCGCAGCTCGCCTCGTCCGCCGCATGCGCGCGTCCGGCGAAGAGGGATGCGGAGGAAAGGGCCGCGCCCGCGACGCCCAGCAATCGCATGCAGAAATCGCGGCGGGTCAAGCGGCCGGGCTCATCCATGCGCACGCGGGGATCATGCGGATGCGATGCGCTCGCTCGATTCATGGCTCCGGATCCTCCCTGCATGACCGCGTCAGCTTGGCGCCCGCGGCGTTTCCCCGCCGTGGGGCGCGTGACCGGACTTGCGCTCGAGGTGGAGCGGCATCAGCTTGCCGCGTCCCGTCCACACCGGCGGCCGCCGCGACACGCGCAGCGTGCCCGCCTGCTTCCAGAGAGATTGCGAGAGATCGCCCGCCACCGTTCCGCTGCCCAGCGCATTCAGCACCGCCGGCACGATCTCGGATTCGTCGGCGATCGGGACCCGCGGATGAACGAGCAGGGTGAGCCGCGTGAATCCGCGCTCGTCTTCCTCTTCCATGAGCTGATAGTCCTGCGGCCCGCCGCCGAAGCGCGCGGGCAGGACATCTTCCAGGATGCGCACCATCTCGCTGCCCATCAGAGTCACGCCTTCACCGGTCAGCTTGCTGAAGCTGCGCACATGGCGCAGATGCTCGGTGAATCCCAGTTGCTCCAGCGCGCAGCCGCACTTGCTCGGCTGAAGCACGCCGTAGTCGTCGCTCTCGACATTGAGGAGGACCTGTCGCGCGCTCGGCAGCAGGGTCGTGAAGCAGAAGGCGTCCACCGGCTCGGCCAAGCCCGGCACCCGCCGGGAATACTGGATCAGCGCGAGCGAATGCTTGAGGAAGTGGAGATCGTTGCCGTCTTCGGGAGTGACGCATCCGATCCCGACGAAATCCGCTTCGGTGAAGACATAGGTGGGAACATAGACGGCGTTCGTTTCTCGGATGGCCCGCACTTTGGCGGGCGTGGGCGGCTCTCCTCCGCCCATGAAGGTCGCCCCCGCGAGATCGATCCCCACTTCGCGCGCCGCCAGACAGATGCGCACCGCCATGCTGACATGCGCGCGCACGAGACAGCGCGAATTCTCGCGCAACGTCTGCGCAATCGCTCGCGCGATGACGGCCGCCTGGTCGAGCGCCACCGGTTCGGGCCGCGGGATGTGCGCCCCGTACAGGCGCGCGAGATGAACGATGTAGTCCGTCGCGATGCGCGTCAGCAGCGGCTTGCGCTTCATGCCGCGCAAATTCGGCAGGGCGAACCAGCGCACGGGAATCTGGTCGAAGGCGACCGGGCGCAGGCAGTTGTTGACGCCCGTGCCGTCGGGAAGCGTGCCCCGCCAGATGATCGTGGGCGCGTGGAGCATGCCATGGGCATGGTACGCGAGCATGTGCATCGGCCCCTGCTCGGCCAGATGCTCGAGATCGATCGCCACGCGCATCCCCGCGCCGGTCGAGCCGCCGCTGCTCGCGTGGTAGTAGGCGTTCAGGAAGGGATTGTCGAAGGCGCGCGGAGCGACCGCGAATTCGCGCCCGTTGCGCACGATCGGCGCGCGGCCCTTGAATTCCTCGAAGGTCAGGTACACGCCGGAGGAGTGCAGCGCGCTCAACGCGGGCTCGAGACCGCGCGAGCGCACTTCGCGCTCGAGATCGCCGTACTCGCATCCCGCGTGGCGCAAGAGCGCGAGATAGGGGCTCTTCGGATTCTCGTAGATTCCGCGCCGGGCGACGCGCAGGAAATTCCCTTCGCGTTGCGCCAGCCGCAGGCGAATTCGCTCGCGCGCCTCCTCGAGCGTGATGCGCACGCGCAGGAAGCGCCTGAGCTGCCAGGAGAAGCGGGCGTATCCTCGAAGGTCGGCGAATGAAGTCATGAGCGACCGCGCGTTCCTCGCCATCTCTTTCGACGCCATGGAGCGTCCAAGGACACATCGACCAGGTACAAGTCGGCCAAGGCCTCGACCAGGCGGTCGACCAGGGACATGTCGACCGGGGACATGTTGCAATCAACCGGGATGGAATCGTCGGAATGGTAGCAGACCTGGAACGGCTGTACAGTCTCTTGCGCCCGTGGATCGCAACGCGGAAGGCTATGGCCTCGTCGGGCGGCCACGCATGCGCTCGCGTGCGGCGGCCTGCAGGCGACGGCTCGCAAGGATCGGCCCGGTCAAGGAGGAATGGGTCCCATGGGGACCTCGAGAGGTCGCAGACGAGGAACAGCGCCGGGCGCCACCATCATGCATCGCCGTCCGGCCCCGGGACCCGCCGCTCCACGCGGCGAGAAACGGGACGCGACCAAGACGGCGCGCCGCTTTCGAGCCCGCGAACAGGGATGGCCGCTCGCGCTCGCGCTCGCGTCCTTCGCCGTTCCCATGGCGTTTCTGCTCGCGTATGGCGAGATGTTCTACTGGGGCTCGGATCTGGTCGCCAATGCCGCGTATGGTGTGACGCTCTTCTCGGATGTGATCAAGTCGGGCTGGACGGTTCCCAAGCCGGCGGAGATTCTGCTCTACGGCATCCTGCTTCGTTTGACCGGCGATCTCTGGTTCCTGCATCTGGCGCTCCTCATCATGACGGCGGTGACCGTCTGGGCGGGTTGCCGCCTGATCCTCGATCGCTACGGCAGCCGGCTTGCCTGCGTCGCCTTTGCCGCCCTGGTCCTCGGACTTCCGCGCATTTTCGGAGCAACCCTTTCCGGCGGCCCGGGCGTGATGAGCGTCATGTTCCTGATGCTCGCCATCCGCGAGCTCTCCCGAATGCAGGGCGATGGCGCTTCGCGTTCACAGCCATGGGCGACGGCCCTTGCGATCCTCTTTCTTTCGATGGCGAATCTCTCCCGGCCCGATTGCTGGCCTTGCACCTACCTCATCGTCGCAGTCTTCTTCTGGAACAGGATGCGAGCGAAAAGCGGATGGTCGCGGCCGGACGCCTGGTTCCTCGCGCCCCTGGCGATGCCACTCGTCTGGATCGCGCTCGGAGCGGTCTTCTTCGGCGATCCGCTCTACTCCATGAACATCGCCCGTTCTTTCGCCACGGACCACTTCTCTGAGGAATCCACCCAGCCGATGCCCGGATTAGGGCCGCTCATCATCTTCGCGAATCATCTCTGGGCCCGCTTGCCCGACCTGTATTTCGAGAACTTTCGCTCGCTGGTTCATTCCCTTCTCTTCTCGGCCTTCATGATCGCGGGCGCCTTCGTGGCCGCCAGGAAAGACAAGCGCTCACTGATGCTCCTCCTCTGCCCCATCGCGGGCACGCTGCTCTTCTATCTCGTCTACGCGTTTCGCGGGATTCTCTTCCGCTCGGACTATCTGTACGCCGTGCTCTTCTTCTCGTTGATTCCTCTGGCGATCGGTTTCGCGACCGCGATGCGATTTCTCGCTCGCGCCCCCTTCGCGGTCGCCCGCCGGCCGGCGCCCGCGCGCATGATGGATCGGCTTCCGGCGGTGCTGCTCCCGATCGTTTTGCTCGCGCTTCTCGCCGGCCCTTTTCGAACGCAAGTCATCAAGGAGACTCTGCCCACACTTCGCGAGCGCGCGAAGACCGCGAAAACCTTCCGTCCTGCCATCGACCAGCTCGTGCGCGACATCCGAGCGCAGCATGCATCCGTCCCTCCGGTCATTGTCGGCAGTCAATGGCTGCCTCCCTCTCGCATCGCCTTGAAGCTCGGAACAGGCAAGGATCTGTATCTTCTCGAGCGGGTTGGCAGAAAAGTGAACGAGCAGGAATTGCCCGACCTGACGGGGCGGATCCTGTACTGCGCTTTCCACGATCCGCCTCCGAAAGGCATGGAGGACTTCCTGCACGGCCTTGTGGGAGACACCGCGCGGCGGGACATGATCTATCGCAGGGACGGGATCGTCATCGTTCGATCCACGCCGTGAAACGCCACTATACGGAGCTACTCGACGCGTGAAGCTGCCCGCGAGCATGTGGCTGCGTGCGCGTCGTGTGGTCGCCGGGACCGGAAGGCTTCCGCGGGGACGGCGCGCGCCTAAGACAGTTCGCGCAGGGGGCGCGCGCCTCGTACGCTCGGCGTGTTGAACGGATATAGCTCCTGAAAGCCGGGGCGTTCACGCCTCGCTTACGCCCCGCCCGGAAGCCTTCCGGTCCCGGCTCCCACAGTAGCGCATGCCTCATTCTTCGAGCGAAGTGGAACGTGATCCGCTGCACATCAAGCGCAATGTGAGCGCGCGACGCATGCGTGATTGCCGTTGCGGTCTCCGTCGTGCCGGTCGCGTCGACGCCCGCAAAGAACATGACCTGGCGGCAGGCGGAAGCTCTCTTTCGCTCGACCTTACGAATCGCGAGCCGGTCGTTCCATACTGTCTAGCTGGGCTGGTTGCTGCTCCAAACAGCCGCCCGCCTCGGCTCGAAATCCAAGCATCGCATTGCTTTGCAGGATGCCCTTCAAGCTCTGCTCGAAGACATTGCCGAGCGGGCGGTCGGGATGCAGGCCATTGCCGACCCGGCCGGCGGGGGCGATGCGCAGACAGGCCAGCGAATTGTGCACCGGCAGGCCGTCTCGCTTGCGTCGAAGCAATTCGGCGAAGATCGCCCGCTCCTCTTCCCTCGCCAGTCGCGAACGGATCGGCGCTTCGCTGGGACGAAAGCCCGGCACAACACAAAGGTTGCGCGGATTTCTCGGCATGGCAAAATGCCGCTCGCGTTTGGATCCCGAATCTTCAGACCACAAGGGAGATCGAAGAACGATGCCAGGAAGGCGCTCGGCCGGGATTGGCGCACTCCTGCCCGGGATCCTGGTCGCCTGCCTGTCGCTTGCCTCCTGCTTCGGCGGCCGCCCTCCCGTCCCGAACCTACCCGCCGCGCGGCTCTCTCCCATGGAAGAGCAGTTGCGCCTGTCGGTCGCTCCCTGGATCGGCATGCCCCACTGCCTCGGCGGCGAAGGTGGGCGATGCATCGATTGTTCGGGATTCGTGCGCAAGGTCTACGCCTCGGTCTTTCACCTCGCGTTGCCCCGCACATCCGAGGAGATGCGCGCGAGCGGCCAAAGGATCTCCACCGGCTCGCTCGCGCCCGGTGATCTGCTCGTCTATCGCATTTCGAAGCGCCGGCTGCACGTGGGCATCTATCTCGGCCATGGAGAATTCGCGCATGCATCGACCAGCCGGGGGGTGATGATCTCGCGCGTGCAGGAAGGCTATTGGAGCAAGCGCCTGCTCGAGGCGCGCCGCCTCATCTGATCTGGCACCGGCGAATGCGTCGCTTCGCGGTCCGCTCGTGACCCGCGCCGATCATTTCTCTAACGCAGAATCAGGATCCCCGTCTCGCCGTGCTCTCCGATCTTTCGCGCCGGGGTGCCCGCCATTTGCGTCCCCGCGGCGCAATCGGAAATCACCACCGCTCCCGCAGCCACGAGCGTCTCGTCGCCGATCGCGACTTTGTCGATCACCGTCGCGCCAATGCCGACATAGCACAGCGAGCCAATGCGGCAGCGACTGGCGATGCCCACCCGGGGAGCGATGAAGGTGTGATCGCCCACGAAGCTCTGATGCCCGATGTAGGTCATGGGACGAACGAGAACATTGTCACCTAGGCGCGCATCGTTTCCCAGGAATGCGAATTCGGTCACGATCACATTCTCGCCGAGCTGCACGCCGGAAGCGAGGTGCGCGCTCGCGGCGATCAGCCCGGGCAGGCGGTATCCCTTCGCCTTCACGCGCGCGAAGAGCTCCGCGCGCGTGCGCATGCGGCGGTAGCCGATCAGGAGCAGCAGATCGTGCGTCTCGGGTGGAAAGCGGCGCTCGAGTTCTTCGAACGCCACCAGCGGAACCCCCGCATACGAATCGGCCTGGAGATACTCGCGATCGAGGGTGAACGCCGCCGGCCGGCGGCCGGAGGCAGCCAACATGTCGCAGGCCGAATCGGCCAGCGGCCCAAGGCCAAAGACGACGAGCGGACGAGTCATCGGTCGAGTCCCTCTTGGTCAGCGTGGCGGCCTCTCGAAGGCGCATGCCGCCGCGTAGGGGGCCGGCATGGGCAGATCGCACAGCGCCCAGCGATGTGCGGCGTCCGGGTCCCGCGCATCCTGCAGGATCCCATCCATCCGCGTCTCGCTCAACGCTTGCGTCACCGACATCCCGCGGGCTTTCGCGTACGCCTCCTTGCGCGTCCACAGACGATAGAACCACGCGCGCGCCTCCGCTCCCTGGTCGAGTTGGTCGAATTGCTCGAGAAGCGCGACTTCCGGCGGCGAGAAGAACCGGCGTCCGATCGCCAGCTCGGGAATCTCCGGCCGCATCACTTGCACATCGATTCCCACTTCGCGATCCAGCGCGAAGGCGATCAGGCCGATCTCGCCCGAATGCGAGAGATTGAATCGCCATCGCTCCGCTTCGGAGGCGCCAACGAGCCGCGGCTTTCCGTGCGGTCCGTAGTCGAAGCGCAGGTCTGAAAGCTGCACCTGCTTGCCCAACGCGCTTCGCAGGCCGGCTGCCAGGATTCTCCCCAGCGCCACATGCATCTTGAGGTAGCAGGCGAACTGCAGGGGATGGGAGATGGCGCGGGCGCGTTCCCGCTCTTCTTGCGAGAGCATCGCGAGCGCGTCCGCGCCGGGCGCCGGCAGCTCTCGCAGGTCGAGGCGATACACCAGGATGCGCGTGCCTGGGTCGGGAACTTCCTCAGCGCGCGGATCGAAGCGCGTGACGCGCACCTGAGATTCGTGACACTCCGCCGTGGATGGCCTGGCTGGGGCGTGCGGACGCGTCGCGTTCCGGCGGCCCCGCGATGCGCCCGTGGATCCTCCGGGGATCACTCCCCCTCCATCTCGACGCGCACATGAGGAGGATGCGCGAGATCTTCGGCGCAATCGTGCTCGAGCAGGAGCACGCCCGTCTGCCCGTCGATTTCGCGAAAGCCCGCGAAGCGCAGGGTCACATACATCTGGCGGTTGGCTTTCGTCGGGACGAATTCCGCCCGCAGCTTCACTCCCGCCTTGCGCGCGGAGCGGAGCAGCATCTGCACGAATACGCTTCCCACGCCGCGCGACATCACCCGGCAGGACATGAGCAGAAGCTTGATCGTCCAGGCCTGCGGTCCGAGCTCCAGCAGGGCGAGCCCGATCTTTCCATAACTGCCGTAGCGATCCTCGAGCTCCGCGATCCACAAGCGATGCGCAGGCGAGACGCGCAAACGGTCGAGCTCTTCGTAGCTGTAGGTGCAGCCGGTCGAGTTCAACTGATGCGTCCGCACGGTGAGCTCCTCGGCCCGCTCCAGGTCTCCCTGGCGGGCGCGAGCGATCGAGAAGCGCATGTCGAGCCGGGCGAGGAAATCCTCTTGCGGGCCTCGAAATTCCTCCTCCGCGATGCGCCGTTCAATGTCGCTCTGGTACATCTCGCGGCGTTTGCGCGAATCGGCGGTCACGAACCGCGGCCGGAAAGCGGGAAGCTCCACGAGACGGGCCGCCTCGCAGGCGTCGAACACCCGCAGGGCGGGGTGCGCGTGCAGCATCTGATCGCGCTCGAAGGGATCGTCGTCGATGAAGGCGAGCGCGCCCGGGCGCAGGCGCAAGTCCTCGAGAATGCGCGCGACCGAAAGCGGCTTCGCTTGCCAGCCGATTTGCGGATACAGGAAGAAGTGCGCGAGATCGAACTCGCGCAGGCGCGCCATCGCCGTCTCGTGATCGTTGCGGCTGGCGATCGAATGGAGGATCCCGCGGCGATCGAGCTCCGTCAGCGTTTCCCGAATCCCGGGACGCAGCCTCACGCGCTCATCTTCGAGAAGGATTCCATCCCACAGCGTGCGATCGAGGTCCCAGACCAGGCACTTGACCGTCTCCTCGCGTTCCGCCGAGGGGTCGGCGTCCGGCGCAGGCGCGGCCTGCGGCTCATCCGCTGTCTGAGGCGCCTGCCGGGCATCCGCGGCGAGGGGCGCGGGCTGCGGCTCACGCGCGGCGAGGGGCGCCGGTTTCTTCTCGCGCTCATCGAGCGACATGCCCGGAATCTCCATGACGGCGCAGGACATCGTTCGCGATCAACAGATGCTGGATCTCGGTCGAGCCTTCGATGATCTCCATCACCTTCGCGTCTCGAAAGTGGCGCTGCACCGCGCTCGCGGGCGCGCATCCTCGCGCGCCCAGGATCTGGACGGCGCGTTCCGACGCGCGCTGCGCCGCCTGCGCGGCGTGCGTCTTGGCGAGCGCGGTCGCAAGGAAGGCCTCCGGATCCCCTTCCGCGCGCAAGCGGCCCGCCTCCTCGCAGAGCAGCTCGGAAGCGCGCAGGTCCACCGCCATGCGCGCGAGCTGCTCCTGGATCATCTCGTGTTCGCACAGCCGCTTTCCGAATTGCACCCGTTCGCGGGCGTGATCGACCGCGCACGCGAGACACGCGCGCTGGATACCCACGCATCCCCAGGCGACGCCATAGCGGCCGAGTCCCAAGGCCGTCGCGGCAATGTGCGAGAGGCCCGCTCCGATCCTCCCCAGAAGCGCGTCCCGGCCGAGACGGCAGCGCTCGAACTCGATCTCGCCCGGCAGCGAGGCGCGCATTCCAAGAGGCGCCGGCATCGCTTGGATGCGAACTCCCTCTGCTGGAAGCGGCACGAGAAAGGCGCTCGCCTGCTCTTCGCAACGAGCGAAGACCAGCAGCAGGCCGGCGAGGGGCGCGAAGCTGATCCAGTGTTTGTGGCCGGAGAGGACGAACCCGTCCTCTTCGCGAGATGCGCGCGTCGTGATCGCGCGCGCGTCGCTTCCCGCGCCGGGCTCGGTCAGCGCAAAGGCACCCAGGCGCTCGCCCCGCGCGAGCGCGGGCAGCCAGCGCCGCCGGGCTTCGTCCTCTCCCCAGCGCGCGATCGCGGATGCAACCATGTCGTGTACGGTGAGCAGCGTGCGCGTGGATGCGCAGGCGGCTCCCACTTCCGCGTGCACGCGCCCGTAGGTGAGCGGATCGCACTCCCGGCCGCCGTATTCCGCGGGAATCGCGAGGGCGAGCAGTCCCGCGTCGGCGAGCCGGCGAGGAAGATCTTGCGGAAGATGCCCGGCTGCATCCCATTCGCCCGCGTGCGGAGCGATCTCCCGGCGGATCCAATCCATCCATTCCGGAAGGCGCGAGTCCGCTGCGCGAGACGCCATGAAGCCTCCCCTGCCCTCGCTCTCCTCAATTCTCGCGCTCGGGCCGGGCGGCCGAGTCGGGCGCAGGCCCCAAGACCGCGAGCTTCTTCTCGATCAGCGCGGCCATCGCATCGATGGAGCGAAAATTCGCGAGATCGAGATCGCGGTTCTCGATTCGCACGCGGAACTCTTTCTCCAAGAAGAGAACGAGCTGCATCGCAAAGAGCGAATTCACCCGGCCGCTCGCGAAGAGGTCGTCGCCATCCGCCAACGTACTTTCGTGCAGATAGCGTCCCAGAAAGGCGCGCAACCGGGAACGCAGCTCTCGGGGCGTTCCGTCCGGGCGAGCGCCCGAGCGCGAGTTCCCCCAGTCGTAGCCCGCTTCCCGCTGTTCCGTTTCGCTCACGGCATTCCCCTACTCGTACTCGTAGAATCCCTCGCCGCTCTTGCGGCCCCACTTGCCCGCACGCATCGCCGACATCAGCCGCTCGCACGCGCGATAGCGATCGCCGGGGAAATGGCCGTGCAGCACTTCCAGCGTGCGCGCGATCGTGTCGAGGCCGATCAGGTCCGCCGTCTCGAGCGGCCCCATGCGATGCCCAAAGCACTCCCGGCAGATCACATCGATCTCCGCAGGCGAGGCGATCCCTTCCTCCGCCAGCCGCGCCGCTTCGTTCACGAAGCTCATCAAGAGCCGGTTGGACACGAAGCCCGCGCCGTCTTTCAGGAGCACGGCGCGCTTGCCCATCCGCGCGAGCAACGCTTGCGTGCGCGCGAGCGTCTCCGCGCTGGTCCGCTCTCCGGGGATCAGCTCGACGGTCGAAATGCGCGCGACCGGATTCATGAAGTGCACGCCGATGACGCGCTCGGGCCGTCCCGTCATCGCGCCGAGCTCGGTGATCGGGATCGCGGAAGTGTTCGAGATGAAGATGCAGTCCGCGGGGCATACGCTGTCGCACTCGGCGTACACGGCGCGTTTGATCCCCTGATCCTCGGTCACATTCTCCAGGAGGAAGCTCGCGTCGCGCAATTCGCCAAGATCGCCGGTGCACTGCACCCGCGCCCAGACCTCGTCCGGATCGGTCCGCTCGCCGCCGAGAAAACAGGCCAGGCGGGTGAGCTCAGACAGGCGTGCGCGCGCGCGCTCGCGCGCCTCGCGTTGCGAATCGATCAGGACGACGGCGTGGCCCAGCCGCGCGAGATGTTCGGCGATCCCGCAACCCATGACGCCCGCGCCGATGATGTGCATGCGTCCGGTCATGGGGCCTCCTGCCGGTCCCGGTGATGCTGCGCATCGTCTCGCATCTCTCGACCCGCCGGGACATCCGGACCGTCCGCCCCGTCCTGACCGTGCGGCCCATCCTCGCGATTCTCGCTGCCGAACAGATCACCCGACCCAACGCCCCACGCACTCGCCTCCGTGCGCGGCAAGTCCATCCACTGTTGGGCTGCCTGGATCGCCGGGATTCGCGCGGCCGCCAAGCCGGAGCGGCTCGCCGCGAGCAGGCCGTCCCGGGCGCTGTCGTAGCGCACCACATAGCTCGGCCGCGATTCCGAAGTCTGGATGATGCGCACCAGATAGGTGCCGATCACGCCGACGCCGAAGAGCAGCACTCCCCCGATCCCCAGGACGGCGAGCATCAGCGAAGTCCAGCCCGAGAGCCCGATGCCGAAGAAGAGCCGCCGGCCGAGATAGAAGAGAAACAGCAGGAGCGACGCGGCGGAGAGGCTCGTGCCCAGAACGCCGATCACGGTGAGCAGAAAGGCGGAATTGTTGATGATGAGATTGCTGAAAAGACGCAAGCGCCGGGCGAGCGTGTAGCGGCTCTTGCCGTGGGCGCGCGCCCGATGCTCCACTTCCACATTCACCACATCGCGAGTCGCGTGATAGACCAGTGGAGTGAGGAGCGGAAAGGGCGTGCGCACCGCGAGCACTCCCCGCGCGACCGCGCGCCGCATGAGGAAGAACGAGGACGACTGCAGGTGGAGGGGCTTTCCCAGGATCATCCAGTCGAAATAGCTCTTGATCCGCCCCGTCAAGCGCTTGGAGAGCGGATGCCGGCGCTTTCGAAAACGGGCGAAGACCACATCGTGATGGCGCTCGGCGATCAGCTTGGGGATCTCCTCGGGCGCGTGTTGCAGGTCGTCGTCCATGCCGATCAGGTATGCACCCCGCGCGAGCCCGATCCCGCACAGGACCGCCGCCGATTGCCCGAAATTGCGCGTCAACCGCACGGCGCGCACGGCCGGATCGCTTTCGGCCAAACGCAGGAGGATCGGCCAGGTCTCGGGATCGGGCGAGTCGTCGTCGACGAAGATGATCTCGTAAGGCTCCCCGACATCGTTCTCAAACACGCGTCGCAGGCGCTCCGCGAGAATGGGAAGCGACACCGTGCTGCCGAAGACCGGCACGACGATGGAAGAGACGGGGTCGGGCCCATCTTGTCGGGATGCTTTTCCCATCGAACTCCTGCGGCCGGAATCCAAGCGCCTCAACGCCGTACGGTCCCTGTCTGCGGGCCTCTCGCCCCCAGCGTCCTGCAATGATTTCACGAACCGGCGAGAGGGTAGCATCCGGCGGCAATCCAGTACAGTATTAGGCGCTCTCGAGACAGGGTTGGCAGGCGATGAGGACCGCCCGGCGATGCGCGTTCTTCTCGTTCAACATGCAGCCATGAATACCGAAAGCTATCCGCTCGGGCTTTCCATCGTGGCCGCCATCCTGCAAGCGACCGGCCACGAAGTGCGCTTTCTCGATCTCGCGTTGCGCAAGGGCGATTCGGTCGAGCACCTGGTCGCCACCGCCGAAGAGGCCAGGGCCGAAGCGCTCGGCTTCACTCTCATGACGCCCCAGTACGGGGAGTATTTGAGGATGGCCGCCCGATTCCGGCCGCGGCTCTCCGGCATGCCGGTGATCGCGGGCGGGCCGCATGTCGCCGCCGTCCCGGAAGAGACTCTGCGCGAGGGCGCGATCGACATCGCGGCCACCGGCGAGGCCGAGGCGATCGCGGCTCCCCTCTTCGCCGCGCTCGGGAGCAAAGCGGATCTCGCCTCCGTGCCCGGCATCGTCTATCGGGATGCCGGCGGGACATTCCATCGCACGCAGGACCCCGATCTCGTGAGCGATCTCGATCACGGGCCGCCCATTCCCTGGGAGCTGTTTCATCCCGATCGCTATCGCGGGCGGTTGCGCGGGCTGCGCCAGGCGAACATCCTCGCCTCGCGAGGCTGTCCCTTCCATTGCCTCTACTGCCGGCGCGGACCTGCCAGCGGACGGCGCTTTCGTCCGCGCGCCATCGATGCGATCGTGAGCGAGATTCGTCACTTGCAGGAACGCTACGGCATTCGGGGCTTCGCCTTCGTCGACGACATCTTCACCTTCGACATGGAGCGCGCGGCGCAACTGTGCCAGGCGCTCGCCGCCCTGCCGCGCCCGATTCGCTGGATCTGCGAAACCCGCGCCGATCGCGTCGACGGTGCACTGTTGGCGGCGATGAAGCGGGCCGGCTGCGTGAGCGTCGACTTCGGCGTGGAATCGGGAAGCGAGGAGATCCTCCTGCGGCTGCGCAAGCGCATCTCGAAGGACGCGGTGCGGCGGGCCTTCGCTCATTGCCGGCGGATCGGGCTGCCCACCCGCGGCTTCTTCATGCTCGGCACTCCCTGGGAGAACGAGGAAACGATCGCGGAAACGATCGCTTTCGCGCGCGAGCTTCGGCCGACCACGTCCCTCTTCTTTCTCGCGATGCCATATCCGGGCACGGAACTGCGCGACGCATTCGTGGAGGCGGGGTGGCCGTTGCCGCGGAGCTATGACGACTACTTGCACTGGGTGGAAGGCCGCGGATTCCGCGCGCAGGCAGCCACGGACCGTGGAAGGCGCGGCGGGCACCCCGTCGCGGGCGGAAACGGGCCGGACCCCCGCGCGTACTTCGCCGCCGCCTGTCGACGGGCAACGCGGGCGGTCGTCTGGTCACAGATCAGCCGGCCGCAATACTATCCGGAACTGCTTTCGGCCTACCTGACCCGCTATTCGTTGAAGGAGCTCGCCGGACGCGTGATCGTGCGCGGGCTCAGATTGTGCGGTGCCCGATCAGGCTCATGAATTCCGCGCGCGTCTCGGGCGATTCGAGAAAACTGCCCAGCACCGACGAGGTCGTCATCACCGAGTTCTGCTTCTCGACTCCCCGCATCATCATGCAGAGATGCCGGCACTCCATCACCACGCCCACGCCTTCGGCTCCGACCGCTTCCATGATTTCGCCCGCGATCTGCGCGGTGAGGCGCTCCTGGATCTGAAGCCTGCGGGCATAGAAGTCGACGATGCGCGCGACCTTGCTGATGCCCAGGATCTTGCGATTGGCGATGTAGCCGATGTGACAGCGGCCGAAGAAGGGCAAGAAGTGATGCTCGCACAGGCTGTAGACTTCGATGTCGCGCGCCACGATCATGTTGTTGACATCCGCCTGGAAGATCGCGTCTCCGACGACGTCCTGGCGGGTCTGGCCGTAGCCTTGGGTGAGAAACGCCCAGGATTCGGCGACCCGCTCGGGTGTCTTGCGCAGCCCGTCGCGAGCCGGATCCTCGCCGATTTCCAGAAGCAACTGCCTGACGATTTCAGCAACTCGGTCCTTGTTCATCGCCCCTCTCCTCGGCTTGCCGAATCTGCAGCCGCACGATCCAGGCCCTCAACTTGCGAGTGAACTCCGCCGCCACCTCGAGATCCTCGACCAACGATACGATGCGACTCTCGGAAAGACGGGCCGCCCGCCCCGGCAGGACGAGCCCGGGAGCCACATCGAGCAACGGGATCGCGACGAAAGCATGCTCCTCGATCTTGGGATCCGGAAGCACGAGATCGTTTTCCTGGATCCCCAGCTCGCCGTACAGCAGGAGATCGAGATCGATGGGGCGGGAAGCGTCGGGATCGGCCTCGCGCCTGCGCCCGAGCGCTTCCTCGATCGGCCGCAGGACCTCGCGTTTCAATTCCTGCGGTGAGCGCCGGGTGGTGACCGCGAAGACGCCGTTGAGGAAGCGCGCCTGATGCCGGCCTCTCGCGGGCGCGCTCCAGTAGAAGTTCGAGGCCGCCAGCAGGCGCACTTCGCGATTCAAGCGCGCGGCCGCTTCCAGGACATGGCTCTCGGCGCTCAAGTTCGAGCCGACCCCGATGTAGGCGACCGTTTCCCCGCTCGTCTCAGGCCGCGCATGTTCGGGCCCGGCGTACTCGCTCCCCGCGCGCTCGATTGACGCCCGCTCGCTCTCCGTGGGTTCGAGCGCCGCGCGTTCACCCCGCGCCGCCTCGCGCGCTCGCTTCTCTCTCGCCATCGGCCGCTCCTCGCGCGCCATGCTCTACGCGCCGGCTTCGCGTTCGCGGACCAGCTCCACGGCCACGCTTCTCGCGAAGCGCAGCGCGCCCGGCTTGTCGGCCGTCACTTCCACGCGCTTCACTCGCGGAAAGGCGAGGCAGGCGTCGGCGATGTCGGCGGCCAGGTGCTCGAGGAGATGGCGCTCCTTTTCCTCTCCCACTTCCACCACGCGCGTGCGAATCGCCTTGTAGTTCAGCGTGTCGGCAATGCAATCGGTGCGGGCCGCCTCTTGCAGGTCGGCGTGCAGGACGAGATTCACGATCACATCCTGGAGCTTGCCGCGCTCCTCTTCGTTCACGCCGATCACGCAACGGACGAGCAGGTCGCGGATCAGGATCTTCTCCCAATGCCGGCCTCCCCCTGTGCGATCATCGCGGTCGCGATCACGATGCCGTTCGTCTTGCGCTTCCCTGTTCATCGGCTGTGCCCCTCGGAGGTCATTCGTAGACTCCGCCTCGCAGGTTCCGCCCGCCATCCACATACAGGATTTGCCCGGTCACGAAGCGACTACGCAGCAGATACATCGCCGCAGCCACGACATCTTCCGGCCCGCCGTAGGCCTGCAGCGGGTTCGTGTGGGCGAGCGACTGGAGATAGGACTCGTCCTTTCCGGCCGGAGGGAGGATCAGGCCGGGCGCGATGCCGTTGACCCGGATGGCGGGCGCGAACTCGAGCGCCATCATGCGCGTGAGCGAAAAGAGCGCGCGCTTGCTCAAGTGATAGGCGACATGAGACGCGTCGTAATCGACCATGCGCGCATCGAGCAGATTGACGATCGATCCCGGCCGCCCTTGCGCGGCGAAGGCGCGCGCGAGGAGCAACGGAGAGAGCGCATTCACGCGCATGTTTCGTTCGATCGCTTCCACGGTCACATCGCCGAGACGGTCCGAGGGAAAGACCGAGGCGTTGTTGATCAGGATGTCCAGCGGGCCGATCGTTTCGAGCACGCGAGCGAGAAATCCCTCCGACTCCTCGGTTCGCGAGAGGTCCGCGCGAACCGTCGCCGCGCGCACTCCATGCGCTCGCGCGGCCGCGGCCGTCTCCTCCGCTTCCTCGAGGGAAGCATGGTAGTGGACGGCGATATTCACCCCCGCCTCCGCCAGCGCGAGGGTGATGGCGCGACCGATTCTTCTCGCGCCTCCCGTGACGAGCGCCGTCCGCCCGCGCAGAGGCTCTGGGTCTCTTGCCATTGCGATCGCCAAGCCCCCTTTCTTCACGGTCCCGCACATGCTCTCTCGATCGCCTGACAGTCTAGTCGGACGATCTCGCCGGCTCAACCAGGCTTGCCCGGCTTGGGCCGGCGTGCCTGTCTTCCGCGGTTGCCCGTTTTGCCCGGCTTGCCCATCGTACTCGGTTGCAGGCTCTTCCCAGCTCGGCCAACGTACCTTTCTTACCCGATAGCCCAGTTTGCCTCTTCTCACCAGGATCCCGGCGTGGCAATTGTAGGTTTTTGACTCGTCGTGAGGTATCGTTGCACCCCTTGAGGCACGAACGGCCAGGATCAGGCGGAGCGGTGCCGGGGCCTGGGCCAGAGCAGGAAGCGATCACGGGAGCCGGCGATGACGCAAGACAAAGCACGACCAGCCCGAAAAGGCCGGAGCGCCGCGGCACCTTCCCGTGAAACGGCGGAGGCTCTCGAGGCGCCCGCGTCTCCGAGCGTCCCGGCAGGCAGACGGATGGATGCCGCCGCCGGTTCGAAGGCGTTCGTGCGCCCCTTGCTCGGGTTCCTGACCGAGTACGATCTCTATCTTCTCAACGAAAGCACGCACTACAACGCCTGGACGAAACTCGGCGCCCATCCCGCGGTCGTCGACGGCGTCCCCGGCACGCGCTTCGCGGTTTGGGCTCCGGATGCCGAGAACGTCTCCGTGATCGGAGACTTCAACGAATGGAAGGACGGACGACATCCTCTCCGCCCGCGCGGCAGCTCTGGCTTCTGGGAAGGATTCGTGGAGGGCGCGAGCCAGGGGCAGCGCTACAAGTACGCGATCCATTCCCGCTATGGCGGCTATCAGGCCGAGAAGTCCGATCCCTACGGCTTCGCGGCCGAGATCCGTCCCTCGACGGCGTCCGTCATCTGGGATCTGTCAGGCTACCAGTGGGGCGATGGCGCGTGGATGGCCGAGCGCGGTGAGCGACAGGCGCTCGACCGGCCCGTGAGCATTTACGAAGTGCACCTCGGTTCCTGGATGCGCGTGCCGGAGGAGGGGAACCGTTGGCTCACCTACCGCGAGCTCGCGCCCCGTCTCGCGAAATACGTGAAAACGCAAGGGTTCACTCATGTCGAGCTGCTTCCCGTGAGCGAGCATCCCTACGATGCCTCCTGGGGCTACCACCCGGTCGGCTACTTCGCGCCCACGAGCCGGTACGGAACACCGGACGACTTCCGCCACTTCGTCGATCATCTCCATCAGGCGGGCATCGCGGTCCTGCTCGATTGGGTCCCCGCGCACTTTCCCCGTGACGCGCACGGCCTCGGCTACTTCGACGGCACGCATCTCTACGAGCACGCCGACCCGCGCCAGGGAGAGCATCGCGACTGGGGCAGCTTCGTCTTCAACTACGGGCGCCGGGAGGTGAGCAACTTCCTGCTCGCCAACGCGCTCTTCTGGCTGGAGGAGTACCACATCGACGGCCTGCGCGTGGATGCCGTGGCCTCGATGCTCTACCTCGATTACTCGCGCCAGCCGGGCGAGTGGGTCCCGAATGCACACGGAGGCCGGGAGAACCTGGCGGCGATCGATTTCTTGAAGCGCTTCAATCAGCTGGTCTACGAGCGGCATCCCGACGCCGTCACCGTCGCGGAGGAGTCGACGGCCTGGCCGATGGTGTCGCGCCCGACGTATCTGGGCGGTCTCGGCTTCGGGCTCAAGTGGAACATGGGCTGGATGCACGACATCCTGGAATACATGGTCAAGGACCCGGTCCACCGCAAGTACCACCACAGCGACTTGACCTTCGGCCTGCTCTACGCCTTCCACGAGAACTTCGTGTTGCCCTTCTCCCACGACGAAGTCGTTCACGGAAAAGGCTCCATGCTCGGGAAGATGCCGGGCGATGTCTGGCAGAAGTTCGCGAACCTGCGCCTGCTCTATGGATTCCAATTCACTCAACCCGGAAAGAAGCTGCTCTTCATGGGACAGGAGTTCGGGCAATGGAACGAGTGGAACCATGAGACGAGCCTCGACTGGCATCTCCTCCAGCACGCACCGCATGCGGGGCTGCAACATTGGGTGCGGAATCTGAACACGCTCTTGAAGGGCGAGCCCGCGCTCTACGAACGCGACTTCGACCCGGGCGGATTCCAGTGGATCGACGCCAACGACAGCGAGCAGAGCATCCTGTCATTCCTGCGCCGCGGACACGATCCGGACCGCATGGTGGCGGTGGTCTGCAACTTCACCCCCGTTCCCCGGCACAACTATCGCCTCGGCGTCCCGCGCGGCGGCTTCTGGGAAGAGGCGCTGAACAGCGACGCGACCCTGTACGGCGGAAGCGGCCAGGGCAACTTCGGCGGCGTGCACGCCGCTCCCGTCGCCGCTCACGGCCACGGCCACTCGCTCAGCATTACGCTGCCGCCGCTTGCGATCCTCGTGTTCCGCCCGGCCTGAAGCTCGCGCGTGAGCCTGCCCGCGCGGTGATTGGTCGCCGGGACCGGAAGGCTTCAGCCGCGGGGCGTTAGCGAGGCGTGATCGCCCCGGCTTTCAGGAGCTACATGTGTTCAACACGCCGAGCGCACGAGACGCGCGCCCCCTGCATGAACTGTCTTGAGCGCGCGCCGTCCCCGCGGAAGCCTTCCGGTTCCGCGACCCTGCTCCGAGCACGCGGCCACATGCTCGAGCCTCAGGAGGCGCGATCCACTGCGCTTGAGCGCGCGGAGAGGAAGCGGATCGCGGAGGCGATCGCGGCGTTGACGGGCGTCGCGACTCCGTGCTTTCGCCCGAGCCGCTCGACGGCGCCGTTCAGGAACTCGATTTCGGTCGGGCTGCGGCGAGCGAGATCGACCGCCATCGAGGGCGTGTTCCCGCCGGTCGGGCCGGAGATGTAGGCGTTGAACTCCTCGACGGAGGTTTCGAGCGCGATCCCTTCCGCGGCGGCCACGGCCTTCAGCTCCGCGAGCAACGCGCCCTTCAGCGGATCGAGAGTGTGATCCGCAAGCGGTCCGTTCGGCACGCGCAGGATCCCGGCCAGCGGGTTGGCCAGGCAATTGATCGCGAGCTTCGCCCACTCGGCCGCTCGGAAATCGGTCTCGATCTCGCACGGAATGTGCTCGCCGAGCAGGCGCGCGAATTCGCGGCCCTCCGCGCTCGCCCGCACGCGAATCCTCCCGGGGAAATAGCGCACCCGCCCGGGCTCTTCCACCAGGGCCCCGAAGTGCAGAAGCGCGCGTTCCGGGATCCTGCCGAACAGGGCGGCGACGAGATCGTCCACGCCGAGTCCGTTCTGGATCGCCAGCAAAGGCGCGCGCGGGCTCACGCGGTCTCGCAGGAAGGAGGCGATTCGTTCGAGTCCGGTGAGCTTGCAGGCGAGGATGACGCGGTCGCTCTCTCCGACCGGAGAGATGCTATCTAGGCCTTCGGTTTTCAGCCGGACGCACGGATCGGAGCGCGTCCCTTCATGGAGAATCAGGCCCGAGCCGCGCACAGCGCGCCAATGCTCGCTCGAGCCTACCAGGGTCACGTCGAGGCCCTCGGAACGCGCCAGCTTTCCGGCCAGCACCGATCCGATCGCTCCAGCGCCCACTATGTGTACGCGTTGAATGTCCACCGCGCGCTCCCGGAAGTCGTCCTCCGGAGTTTGGCTCTTCACATGGCTCCTAACCTGCCCCTGCCCGATGCCGACGAGCAGCCTAGCAGGCTCGCGCATCATTCCCAACACGCATCTCGACAGACCCGCGAGCGGGCTCTTGCAGGGCCTTTATTCGCAGTGAAGGGCGCCCGCATGTCTTCGGCACCTCGCTCCTCGAACGTAGAAAGCGCCCGCGTCTTCTGGCATCCTGCCCTTGTCTCGCGGCGACCCGGATGGAAGGAGGACCCCGTGCAGGCCAGAGCCCCCGATCCAGGCTCCACACCCGCGCAACGCGCAGCGGAAGCGCTTCGCCAGGCGCTGGCTGGAGGGTTTCTGCGCGCAGAGGACACGGCCGCCGTATTCCAGGATCTCGGGCTGCTCGACGCGCGCTTCCTGCGCATTCGCGCCGCCTTTCCGGAAACCGCGCTGCATGCGGTTGCGGTGAAGGCGAATCCCCTGCGCCGTCTTCTCGAGCGGCTCCCTGCACACGGCGCGGGCGCGGAGGTCGCATCTCTGCCAGAGCTCACGCTGGCGCTAGCCGCCGGATTCCCTCCCGATCGCATCGTCTTCGACAGTCCGGCGAAGACCACGGAGGAATTGCGCAGCGCACTCGAGAAGGGCGTTCGTCTGAATGCCGACAACTTCGAGGAACTCGCGCGGATCGCATCCTTGCGCGCAGAAGTCCCCGCGAGCACAAGCGCGATCGGCATTCGCATCAATCCGCAAGTGGGCGCAGGCCGCATTGCGTCGACGAGCACGGCGGGAGTGTATTCGAAGTTCGGCGTGCCGCTGCTCGAACGCCGCGCCGACCTCCAGCGCGCCTTCGCGCAGTACGATTGGCTGCGCGGCGTGCACGTGCACGTGGGCTCGCAAGGCTGCGCGCTGGAACTGCTGGTGGAAGCGGTGAGACGCGTGGTCGAATTCGCGGAGGAAGCGGCGGCCCAGGAGCCCGGCTCCGCCCGCGTCGAGACGATCGACATCGGCGGTGGATTGCCGATCGCCTATCGACCCGGCGAAGTCGAGATCGCTGTGGAGGAATACGCGGCCGCCTTGCGCGCCTCCTGCCCCGCTCTCTTCAACGGCCGGTTTCGAATCCTCACGGAATTCGGGCGCTATCTCTTCGCCCCGACGGGATGGATCGCAAGCCGGGTCGAATATGTGAAGACCGTCGCAAACACTCCCACCGCAATCCTGCATGTGGGCGCGGACATCCTCTCGCGCGAGTGCCAGGACCCCGACTCTTGGCATCACGCGATCACCGTGCACGATTCCTCCGGAGCGCTGCGAACGGGACCGCAAGCGGCGTGGAATCTCGGAGGGCCGCTCTGCTACTCGGGCGACATGCCGGCCGTGCGCGTGCCCTTGCCCGAAATCCGCGCGAACGATTGGGTCATCTTCCACGACACGGGCGCGTACTCGCTGAGCATGTGGTCGCGCTACAACAGCCGTCAGGTTCCCCGGGTGTTGGGATATGAATCGGCCGGATGGTCGTTCCAGGTGTTGAAGGAACGCGAACGGCCCGAGGATGTGATCGCCTTCTGGGAGTAGCCGCGGCGCGTCCCGCGAGGAAGCGATTCGTTCGCGCGCGGGCCCTCGCCTGGCTGGATGGCCGTGTCTGAGGAGCGACTCGATGAAGCGGGACATTCACGATCGCAGCGTCGATGCAGACAATCGCAGCCCCGACGCCCGCAACCATGACGAAGGGCGCAACAATGGCGAAGCGCGCAAGCCGTTGCCTGCCGGCGAGGCCGCGTCCCCCGGGGCCGCCGCCGAGGTGATCACCCTCGGAGGCGGCTGCTTTTGGTGCCTCGAGGCGATCTACGAACGCATGCGCGGGGTCCATCAGGTGATCTCCGGATACTCCGGCGGTTCGCTCTCGCATCCCACCTACGTGCAGGTCTGCCGAGGAGACACCGGGCACGCCGAAGCCGTGCAGATCACCTTCGACCCGCGGGAAATCGATTTGAAGGAACTGCTCGAGATCTTCTTCACGATCCACGATCCGACGACGCCGGACCGCCAGGGAGCGGACATCGGGCCGCAGTATCGCTCGGTGATCTTCTATCGGGACGAAGCGCAGAGACACACCGCGCAGGAAGTGATGAGCGAAGTCGAGCGTTCGGGGATCTGGCCCGACCCGCTGGTCACGGAATTGGTGGAATTCGAGGAGTTCTTTCCCGCGGAAGAGGATCATCAGCAGTACTACGATCGGAATCCCGGCCAACCCTACTGCCGCGTGGTGATCGCCCCGAAAGTGGCCGCCTTCCAGGCGGAACATGCAAGCAAGCTGAAATTCGAGCCATGAGAGCAAGGGCGAGAGGCCGTCGGGATCGGTCACGCTGCACTGCTGTCGAAAAACTTGCCAGGCTGTGAAAGAGATCGCACCGCGCGGCCGTTTCAACGCCCCGGAGTGGACGACTAGGTCGGCTTTTTGATAGCGCCAGGATGGTAGGCCGCCCCATTCGTCACACCCGGCCCACGCAAGAAGCGGTTTTCGAGATCCCGTTCAACCGGTATGCTGATCGCAATAGATGATCCGCGCCGCCCGCAATCATGGAGGCGCATGCGCGCATTGAGACGAATGCACGCATGGAGGCCCATGCACGCAGGAACGGCCCACTTCGCCTGATCGGACTGGAGGAGGCCCGATGGACTGGACCCTAAAGCCGTTGGCGGGATTCGGGGCGCGCCCCGGCCCGGTGCTGCTCGTCGTGCTCGACGGCGTCGGCATCGGCCGCAAGGATGAAGGCGACGCGGTCGCCCTCGCGCGCACGCCGATTCTCGACTGGCTACTCGCGAACTGCCCGCACGTCCGCTTGAAGGCGCACGGCACCGCGGTCGGATTGCCCTCGGATGGCGACATGGGCAACTCCGAGGTCGGCCACAATGCGCTCGGCGCGGGACGGGTCTTCGACCAGGGCGCGAAGCTCGTCAACCAGGCGATCGCCTCGGGCGAGATCTTTCGCGGCGAGGCGTGGCGGAAGCTCATCGCCCGCTGCCGCGAACGCGGAAGCGCGCTGCATTTTCTCGGGCTCCTCTCCGATGGCAATGTCCACTCGCATCAAGACCAGTTGGACGCGCTCATCACGCGGGCCTACGAGGAAGGCGTGCCGCGCCTCTTCATCCACATCCTGCTCGACGGGCGCGATGTCGGCGAGACCTCCGCGCTGCAGTATGTCGACCGCCTGGAGGAACTGCTCGCGCGCTACAACGGGCGCGAGGGCCGCGTCTACCGGATCGCTTCGGGCGGCGGCCGCATGGTGACCACCATGGACCGCTACGAGGCCGACTGGCGGATCGTCGAGCGCGGCTGGCGCGCGCACGTGCACGGCGAGAGCCGTCCGTTTGCTTCAGCGCGCGAGGCGATCGAGACCTTCCGGCGCGAGCAGTCCGGCATCGGCGACCAGTTCCTGCCCGACTTCACGATTGTCGATCAGGGAGCGCCGGTGGGACCGATGCGCGACGGCGACAGCGCGATCTTCTTCAACTTCCGCGGCGATCGCGCGATCGAGTTCAGCAAGGCGATGGAGTGGGACGACTTTCCCCACTTCGATCGCGGCTGCCGCCCCGATGTCGCCTACGCGGGCCTGACCCTCTACGACGGCGACCAGCACGTGCCGAAGGAATTCCTCGTTCCGCCGCCGCGCATCGACCGCACCATGGGCGAGTACCTGGCGCGCAACGGTGTGCGGCAATTCGCCTGCAGCGAGACGCAGAAGTTCGGGCATGTGACCTACTTCTGGAACGGCAACCGCACTGGCACGTTCGACGCCAAGCTCGAGGAGTATGTCGAAGTGCGCTCCGATCAGGTGCCCTTCGAGCAACGACCCTGGATGAAGTCGGCCGAGATCGCCGATGTCGTCCGCGAGCGGGTAGGCGCGAACGCCTTTCGCTTCGGGCGGATCAACTTCGCCAACGGCGACATGGTCGGGCACACCGGCGACTTTCGCGCCGCGGTGCTCGCCGTCGAAGCGGTCGACCTCGCCCTCGGGCGCGTGCTCGAGGCGATCGCGAGCGCGCAAGGGGTCGCCCTCGTGACCGCCGACCATGGGAATTCCGAAGACATGTTCGAGCGCGACAAGCAGGGCCGCGCCATCGTCGATCCGCAAACCGGCCGGCCGCGCGCGCGCACCAGCCACACGCTCAATCCCGTGCCGCTGATTCTCTACGATCCTGTCGCGCTCGCGCGCACATCACGCGCGCTCTCCCCCACGCCCGCGGGAGTCGGAGGGCGGCTGATCCCCGCCGCGAACGCCCCCAACGCGAAGACTCCGCGCGAGGACGGCCGTTCGCCGGGCAAGAAAGATGAGATGATCGAACTGGGTCTCGAAGTGCCCGAGGGAGGCGCGGGGCTCGCCAACATCACCGCGACTTGCTTGAACCTGCTCGGCCTGCGGGCGCCGGACGACTACGAGCCTTCGCTGCTGACGCGATCGCCGCGTGGTTCCGTGGACGCGAAGGACGGCGGGTCAGCCTGATGATGAAGCGGTGGAGCGCGTCGCCAGAGAATGTCGCGCTTCCCGCACGGCGTTGCGGAAGATGATGATTCCCGCGCCTTCTTCCGCGCGCGCACCTTCCGCATTCACGCCTGTATCCGCGCAGGCCCCGGCCTGCGCGTCCGCCGGGCGCGTGGCCTTCTCGCCCGCGCGCAGGCGCATCCAGTCGGGGTGGTTCGTGAAGTGGTTGTACGCCTCGGGATGCGGCATCAGCCCGAAGATGCGCCCGCTCGGATCCGAGATCGCCGCGATGTCGAGCAGCGAGCCGTTCGGATTCCACGGAAACGCGCGCTCCGCGGGCGCGCCGTTCGACAGCGCGTAGCGCAGCGCGATCTGCCCGTTCGCCTGCAGGCGCTCGAGCACGCGCGGCTCGGCGAAGAACTTCCCCTCCGCGTGGCGCACCGGAAGATCGATGCGGGTCACTCCGCGCGTGAAGACGCAAGGCGATTCCTCGGCGCGCAAGTGCACCCATTGATTGCGGAAATTGCCGCAATCGTTGGGCACGAGGGCGATCTCGCGGCGAAACGCGCCCGCTTCGAATCCGGGCAGCAGCCCCAGATTGGCCAGCGCTTGAAAACCGTTGCAGATCCCGATCACGAGCTTGCCGTCGGCGACGAAGCGCAAAAGGTCCTCGCCCAGATTGTGACGCAGCTTGGTGGCGAGAATGACCCCCGCCCCGTGATCGTCCGCCCACGAAAAGCCGCCGATGAGCGCGAGAATGTGATAGTCGGAAAGCTTCGTCTCCCCCGCGATCAGCGCGTTCACATGCACGCGCTCGGCGGATGCGCCGGCCAGGCGGAAGGCGTACTCGGTCTCGAGGTCGCAATTCAGCCCATAACCGCCGAGCACCAGCGCGCGCACGGCCGGCGCCTGGACATCCACGGGTGGATCGACCGCGCGTGGATCGACCTTGCCGGCTCGCGCGGCGAGCCCAGGGCCGGAGTTCGCGCCAGGCGCGCGTCGGGAATGGTCGGTGGCTGCCATCATCTTCCTCGAAACCTCGCTGGCTGCAATCAGACGAGATGCCCGAACGGCTCTTTCCACGCCCGCCACAGCGTCTCGAGCGGAACATCGAGAATCGTCTCGCCCGAGATTCCCCGCACGAGCAAGTTGGGGCGCTCCACTACCGTCCCGATCATTGCGAAGCAATGCCCTGCGAGACGCGCCTCGAATTCTTCCTGGCATGCGGGCGGCACCGTCACGATCAGGCGGCCGCCGCTCTCGGAATACAGGAGCACGTCGTTTCGCAGAATGACCGGCCCGCAAGGAACGGGCTCGAGGCTCACTTCGGCGCCCAGGCCTCCCGCCATTCCCATGAATGCGAGATGCACGCCGAGCCCGCCGCGATAGATCCCGTGCGCGGCCGAGACGAGGCCGCGCTGCATCGCGTCCGCGAGCGCGCGATACATCGCGAAGGCGCGCTCGTGATCGACGGTCGGCACATGGCGTCCGAGCAAGCCGAAGAGGCCGTAGTATTCCGAAGCGCCGAGCTCGTCGCGCGTCGGGCCGAGCACATAGATCGCCTCGCCCGCGCGCTTCCACTCGAGGCTCATTGCGCGGCGCACGTCGGGCAGCACGCTGACGGCGGTGAACTGCAGCGCGGGCAGGCCGGACACGCGCCGCCGCTCGCCGAACGATCCTTCCAGGCTGCCGTCGATGTACATGCTGTCCTTGCCTGAGAGCAGCGGAATGTCCATCGCCAGACACGCCGCCTTCAGCGCCAGACAGGAACGCACGAGCTGCGCCGCTTTGTACTTGCCGTCCGGATTGCGCGTGGGATCGAAGCGGATCTCGGGCCAGCAGAAATTGTCGAGCCCGCCGATGTGGCTGGGGTCCCCGCCCACCGCGATCAATCGCCGCACCGCTTCGTCGATCGTGACCGCGGTCATCGCGTGGGTGTCGATCGCGCTGTATCCGGGATTGAGCGCCTGGGTGATCGCGAGGCCGCGCGGGGAGTCGAGCACCGGCCGCAGCACGGCCGCATCCGCGGGGACATCGTGGTTCACGCCCACGAGCGGCTTGCCCACGCTCCCGCCCTGCACTTCGTGATCGTACTGGCGTTGGATCCACTCGCGCGACGCGAGATTGGGACGCGCGAGCATCGCGAGCAGGCAACCGGCGTGGTCCTTGGGCTCGCTGAGCACCGGCTCGTGCAGACCGCGCTGCTCAGGCGAGAGCCACTCGGCTTCGAATTCCCATTGGGGGAAGTCGCTGGCGAAGAAATCGAGCGCGATCTGCGCGCAGCTCGCGCCTTCGTACTTCAAGTGCACGAAGCCGCTGTCGGTGTAGCGCCCGATCACGGTCGATTCCACGGCGTGGCGACGCGAGAGCTCGAGGAAGGCATCGATGTCCGCGGGATCGACCGCGATCACCATGCGCTCCTGCGACTCCGAGATCCAGATCTCCCACTGGTCCAGACCGCTGTATTTCAACGGCACGCGATCGAGATCGACCTCCACGCCGCCCGAGAAGCGCGCCGACTCGCCCACCGCGGAAGAAAGCCCGCCGCCGCCGCAATCGGTGATGAAGGCGATCAGGGCGCGGTCGCGCGCTTCGATCAGGAAGTCGTGCATCTTTTTTTGCGTGTACGGATCGCCGATCTGCACGTGCCCGGCCGGGGTGTGCTCGCTGTAGATGTGCGACGAGGCGGTCACGCCGTGGATCCCATCCTTGCCCACGCGCCCGCCCGCCATGACGACCAGATCGCCCGGATGCGTGCGCTTCTCGTCCGAGCGCGCGCCCGCCACGATCGCCGGCATGATCCCAACCGCGGTCACATACACGAGGCACTTGCCCATGTAGCCGTCGGCGAAGAAGACCTGGCCGAAGACCGTCGGGATCCCGCTCTTGTTGCCGCCGTCGCGCACGCCTTCGATGATGCCGTCGAGCAGGCGGCGCGGATGGAGGCGCGGCTTCAGCGGCCCCGCGTAGTCGCGCATGCCGGTGCAGAAGCCGTAGGTTCCGCAAATCAGCCGCGAGCCCTTGCCGGTGCCCATCGGATCGCGATAGACGCCGACGATCCCGGTCAGCGAGCCGCCGTAGGCCTCCATGTTCGAAGGCGAATTGTGCGTCTCGGAAGTGATCGTGTAGAGATGGCGCTCGTCGAAGCGGCCCGCGCCCGCGTTGTCCCACAGGACGCTCGCGACCCAGTCCTTCTTCTCCGCGATCGCCAGGGTCGGCTGCTCGATGAAGGTCTTGAAGAGATTGTCGATCGTCGTCGCTTCGCCCGTCTCGCGATCGCGATAGTGGAAGAGGCCGCGGAACGTGTTGTGATTGCAGTGGTCCGAGCGCGCCTGGGCGATGTATTCGATCTCGACGTCGGTGGGCAGGTCGAGCCCGAGCGCGCGCCGGGCCCGGTTCACATCGGAGCGCAGGTAGTACCCGCGAATGGCGGAGACATCCCGCGGGTCGAGGAAGAGATGGCGCTCGGCGCTGATGCGCAGGAGCTCCTCGTCGGTTCCGATCGGGATCTCCTGCACGCGCGGGCGATGGCGCAGCTCGACTTTGGGCACCACGATGCCGCAGCCGACACGCGGGTCCCAGGCGGGAATGTCCGGGCTCGCGCCTGCTCCTACGCTTGCGCTCGCCTGCGCGCTCGCACCCACCCGCCAGACCCGCCAGCGTTGAATGAGGTCGTTCGCGAGAAGCTCGCGCGCGATGCGCTTGACGTTTTCATAGGTGAGCGCGCCTTCCTCGTCCGCGCAATCGCGCTGCGCGAGTCGCGCGCCTTCCCCGCTTGCGCCACGCGTCTCGCCTGCGCGCCCACTGCTCTCATGCCCATCGCCTATGCGCCCACTACCGCCCTGCTCGTCGCCCGCGCGCAGGAAGTAGAGCTTCGAGGTGTAGCACGCCTCGCCTTCCGGAAGCCGCGCGCCGAGCAGATCCTCGATCGCCTCGCGCGCCGTCTCTCCCGCCGAATCCTTCACGCCGGGCAGGTAACCGACCCAGATCACCCAATCCGCTTCGATCGCGAGCGGCGCGAAAGACGAGATCTCCGTGACCGGATTGGTGAAGATCTCCGTGCGAATGCGTTCGAGTTGTTCCTGCGAGAGATCGACATCCAGGGTGAGGACGCGCACGGTTCGCACGCCGGCAAGACGCGAGCCGAAGTAATCCCGAGCCTTGCGCGCCACGGAAGCGCCATCGGGGTCGAAGAGCTCAGGACGAATGGCGATCTCGAGTTTGTGCGGCATCGATCTCCTCGGGCGCTCCCCGCTGCTCGGGTGTTCCCCGGCTCGTCGAATGACTCCCGGCGGCAATGCCTCGCGCTGCTTCGCGGCCGGCCGGTTTCCTTCGGAAGAGGGGGACCGTACCATCGCCCCGGAAGCGGGACAACCGCGCGCGCTCGGGATCGGGACGCTCGGAACCCCGTCACGAACGAGCTGCGCCGCCGCTGAAGTCGGGATGATCCGGAGGAAAGTTGGCCTCGCCGGACACCAATGATACTCTGGCGCTTCGGGGCGGTTCTCTTCGAGCGCTGCATGGTCAGGGGAATTGCCTTCGAAGCAGGCAAAGATCGGGCAAGGAAAGGCCGGACTCATGCTTGCAGGATTCAAGACCGAATCTTCGACCCACAAGGGGCGGCGCCCGGCGCTGCCGATCACCCGCGCGATTCTCGTGCTCCTCGCGCTCTTTGTGCTCGCGTCGCAGCTCGTGCCCGGATTCGCGCTCGCACAGGCATCGGCAGCGGATCTGATCCCCTTCGATCTGATCCCCGCCGATTCGGTCGTGTCCGCGGCTCGCCTGGCCGGGACCGTCATCTATGTGGCGCCGCTTCCCCCCGCATCGCCTCCCGGGGACGGGACTCGCGAGCATCCCGTGGGAACGCTCGCCCAGGCGCTCAAGATCGCATCCTACCTCGGGCCCGGATGCGGAATCTTGATGGCGCCCGGCACCTACCGCCTCTCGCCCTCTGCCTATCTCGACTCCACCTGCGGCAATTGCGAGGACCCCGTCGAGACCGTGCCGGCCACCGTCGGCCTTCGTATCTCGAGCCCGCTGCTGCGCATCAAGGGCACGAGCGCCGACTCGGTAATCATCTGCACTCAAGCAGGTTATGGGCTTCTCTTTGAGGACTGCGAGAACTGCGCCTTGCAGGGTGTCACTGTTACTGGAGGCGAGCGGGACACGAGCGGCAAGGCGACGGATGCGGCCATCGTGGTCCGCCGCTCCAATGTCGTCATCGAAAACTGCCGCATCGAAGAAAACATCGGCGACTCGGCGACCGTCGCGAAGACCGTCGTCGGGATCATGGGCATCTGCGGTCGCGAACAGGCGCGCATGCACATCCGCCGTTGCGCGATCGTGCGCAATTCGTGGGATGGAATCGCCCTCTATCGCGATGCGGCGGCGCGCATCGAGGAGTGCCTCGTCGACGGAGTCGACTCCGGTCGAGGAGGACCGAATCGCGGCGGCCGAGGCGTCGGCATCGGGCTCACGTGGAACGCGAAGGCGAGCGTGATCGGAAACCGCGTCTGCCGGTATTGGAAAGGGATCGGTGTGTTCGTGAATGCGGAAGCGCAAGTGCGTGAGAATGTCGTCGAGGACATTCTCACCTGGGGCATCGCGCTGTGGGACGCGGACCAGGGGCTGCCCTTCGCCGACATTTCGGACAACGCCGTCTTTCGCACGGGCGCCTGCGGCATCAGCGTTGCCCGCGGCCGGGCAGGCGGGCGCGAAGACTCGCGCATCGCAGGCAACCTGCTCGCGCGCACCGGCCAGAATGCGAAGTACGACAGCGGCGAGGTCTACTGCAGGCAACAGGCCTTGGCGATCGATTCCTCACGGCCTGCGATGACGATTGCGCACAACGGCTTCTTCGAAAATCGAGAGCCGGGCGACCGTCCGGAAGCGAGCAACCAGGACCGCAAGGCGCTCGAACGCGTCCTCGCCCCCCTGCTCGCGCGCCTGCGCACGCGCACCGTCACAGCGGAGAGCGAGTGCGTGAAGGAATTCGGAGCCGCGAAGAGGCGCTGACCTCGTTTACAGGAACAGCAGCGCGATTCCCGCAAACGCCACGCACGCCCCGACCACCGCGCGCGCGCTCACTCGCTCGTGAAACAGAATCGCCGAGGGCGCGATGATGAACACCGGCACGATCGCCATGATCGTCGCCGCCACTCCCGCTTGGGTGTGCTGCACCGCGACCAGCGAGAGCGAGACGCCCATGAATGGGCCGAAGGCGGCCCCCAGCAGCGTGCGCCACATCGCTCCGCGATCCGCGAGCGCCGCGTAGGCGCGCGGCCACCAATCGATCGCGAAGTAGATGATGACGAATCCGATCAGCCCGGCGACGATGCGAATCTGCGTCGAGGCGAACGCGTTGTAGTCGCCCATGCCCCGCTTGCTCATGATCAGCCCGACCGCCTGGCCGACCGCGCCGCCGAAGGCGAGGAGCACGCCCTGCAAGCGGTGGCCGCGCGAGATCCCGACACCCGTCGGGCGTTCGAGCACGACCCAGGCGACGCCGGCGATCGTGATCCCCATCGCGAGCCAATCGCGCCCGGTCAGGGTTTCGTGGAGAAAGGCGCGCCCGATGAGCGCGACCATCGGCGGAACGAGCGCCATCATCAGCGTCGCGATCCGCGAGCCGATCGTCACATAGGCGCGAAAGAGGCACAGATCGCCGAGCGAGAACCCGATCAGGCCCGAAAGACCGAGCCACAACCAGGCGCGCGGCGGAGCGTCGATGGGAAAGGCGAGCCCCCGCGTGATGGCGCCGAAGACGCAGAGCAGCGCGAGCGCCATCACGAGACGGATGAGATTGACCGAGAGCGATCCGATCCGTTTCCCGGCCGCTTCGAAGGAAAGCCCCGTCACCGTCCAGCACACGGCCGTGCCGAGCGCCGCGATCTGCCCGAGATCAGCGGTCATGCTTGCGCGACTCCGCCCTTCCCCGCGATCGCGGAATCGGAAGGCCCGGCTGCGCCCGCCCCCGCGGCGGCGCAGCCGATGTCGAATTCCGCGCCCACCGCTTCCATGACGCGCTCGAGATCGCGATCCACTCCCTGCACCTCGCCGAAATCACGCACCGGAATCCAGCGGTCCAACTGATCTTCGGGGACCCAGCTCTCCATGTCGTCGACGATCATATTTTGCTCGAGCGGAACTCGGCAACGCCTTAGATCTTTTAGCGATCCGTCCGCCCCGCGCGGCCATTCGACATACTCCAGGCGGTGCGCGAACTCCTTCGAAACCGCTCCCTGGCGCACGAGTTCCTCGAAGACCGCCTCGGCTTCTCCCCGGTCGAGGAGCGTGTAGACGAAGAAGCGGTCGAGATGTTCTAGGCAGAAGGCGGCGAATTCCGCGAGCTTCGGCCGCGGCTGCCAGATGCCGTAGCCGGGAATGAGCGTGCCCTCGATGTCGAGGGTGATGGCCCGCGCGGGTTTGAGCGCGCCCTCGATCTTCCTCAACGCATCGGCCGCTTCGAGCGCGCTGCCGAAGCGTTCCTTGGGATCGGGCGCGATCATGCGCGCGACGACCTCGGCGAGCGGCCTGGGGATTTCGCGCAGCGGCGCGAGCGCGGCGGGATTCTGGGGACGGATGCCGCTGACCATCTCGGCCAGCACGACGCCCGCCGAGAAGAGATCGCTCGCCGCCCCGCACACGCCTTCGGTGTGCAGCTCGGGGGCCATGTAGCCTACCGTCCCGGCCGGCACGCCGGGACGCAACGGGGAGGACTCGCTCGCGGGCGCGAAAGCGATCCCGAAGTCGATCAGCTTCAGGCGGCGCTCGCTGTCGAAGAGGATGTTGTCGGGCTTGACATCGTTGTGCACGACGCCCTGCTCGTGAATCGCCTGCAGCGCGAGGAGCAGTTCGCGCGCGATCGCGACCGCGCGGTCGACGCGGATCACGCCATTCAATTCGAGCCATTCGGCCAGCGATCCGCCGGCCGCGTATTCCTGCTCGTGCACGACGCCCCAATCTCCCGGAGGAATGCGGCGCGAGACGATCACCGAGGGATGCTCGATCTTCTGCGTGTAGCGCTCCTCTCCCAGGAAGCGCCAGAAGTTTTCGTCGAGGACTCCGTTTTGATACTGAAAAGTCTTCAACACCACCGCGCGCGCATCGCTCGCGCGCAGCGCGAGGAAGAGATCGGACGTGCCTCCGCGCCAGATCAGCCCGAGCACCTTTCCCACTCCGGGCACTTCCGCGCCGTCGCGAAACCGGCCCGGCGGCGTCTCGAGCACTTGCAGCAAGTCGGGTATGGCCGGCATGCGGCCGGTGCGCGGAGAGCCGTTGAGCGCGCGGCTCGTGCCCGGCCCGCCGGGCACGCCCTCTTCCGCGTAGTGGCCGATCTTCTGATCGACGCGCTTCAACAGCGAGAGATATCCGAACGTATCCTGGGGCCGCTTGTCCCAGATCGCGAGCGGCGAGAGATCGAGAAACCATCCCGTCTGCGGATCGACGAGCATGGGCACGCCGGGCGGCAGATCGGGAGGAATCGGCACCGCTCCTCCGCCGGTCGCGTGATACTCGATGCGCGGGCCGAGGAGCACATTGAAGGTGAGCTCTTCGAGAATCACGATGCGATAGCGCGCGAGCGGCAGCAGGGGAACGAGGGCTTCGCGCAGCGCCGCCGTGTCGACGGAATCGGGATGCATGACCGTGCGGGCGATGAAGCGCTCCAGCGGCAGCGCGTCGAGGGAATCGAGAAGCGCGGCGAAGGCGGCCGTCTCTTCCGCGGCCAGCGCGGGAGCGAGCGAGCCGGGGCGCAGATCCTGCGCGGAAGGCGGATTGACCGGCCCGCCCCCCTGCGCGGCCAATCGCACGGCCTGGCGCAAGGCGGCGAGAAAGCGCAGCGCCACGCGCGCGCACCAGCGGCAGCGATGGGACCGGCTTCGGCGATCGACCGCAAGGCAGGCCGTATCGTACGCAAGCGAGATCGGCCTCGGCAGCCGGTGGCGAATGAGGAATTCCTGTTCGAGATGTTCATCGGACATGATGCTTCCTCCGCGATCCCTTCGCGCCCGCGCTCGCCGCGCGCGAATCTCGATCAACCCTGTTTGCCGGCCGCGCGCCCGGACGGATACGGTCCCTAGCATGGCACTCATGAGCCGCAAGTTCCAGTCGATCGTGCGCCCGCCCGATGCCGGCCGGCCAGGCGTCCTTGTGAATGAGACGCCGCGAGGCCCGCGTGGTGTCTCGGGACCGGCGCGCGCCAAAGCAGACTGATGCAGGGGGCGCGCGCCTTGTACGCTCAGCGCTATCGGGGCGGATACGAGGCCTGAGGTCATGCGCGGCCGCGCTTCGCTAACATCCTTAGGACACCACGCGGGCTTCGCGGCGCAGAGCGCAACAGAAGCACCACAGGCGTACGCCGACTGCGGGCCGCCTGTCGCCTGAGCCGGCATGCGGGTCGCGTTCCGTGCGCGACCTTCGTCCTCGGCGGCCTCGCCTCCTCGCCGCGCGATGTCCGAGTCGCCAGCATCGCGCAGCCCGCGAGTTGCGATATCGACAAATCCCACCGCTCGATCGCTCGATAGCTTGCGCAAGCGCTCGGGCTACTGCGAATGCGCCGCGAGCCTGAGGTGCGGCGCACGGGACACCGCCCGTCGTTCGTCGAATGCGACGAGGATGCGCAGACCGCGCAACCTTGCACGAATGTGATGACGCAGGACATGCGCGGTGTCGCAGCGAATGCACGCCGCAAGGCCTGCGCGGCCCATGCAGGAATGCGACGCAGCAGTAGCCCGAGTCGTCTCGTTGCTGATTGCGAGGCCGCGGGGGCGCTTGTGTTTGCGAGACGCCGGGGGGCCCGCGTGGTGTCCTAGGGATGTTAGCGAAGCGCGGCCGTAGAAGACCTCAGGCCTCTCCTGGCCTTGACAGCGCTGAGCGTACAAGGCGCGCGCCCCCTGCGTGAACTCTCTCTAAGCGCGTGCCGGTCCCGAGACACCACGCGGGCCCCCTGGCTCCAGGCACCACTAGCCCCGCCGTCCGCGCACGCCCGCTCCGGGGACGTCCGGGCCTCGCAGGAGCTCGCGCTTCCTGTTGCGGCCTCGCGCGAGTATCATGCGTCGCCATCCGATTCACGATTCGCCTTCATGGCCGGCGTCCGTTCGGCGCGCGCGTGTGCGGCGCGCGAGAGATGGCAAGGAGCGAAGATGGGTTCGGTCACATTCGAAGACATTCTCGCGGCCGCGCGGCGCATCGCGCCGTATGCGCATCGCACTCCCGTGCTCACGAGCTCGGGCATCGACGGAATCGTGGGAGCGCAGCTCTTCTTCAAGTGCGAGAACTTCCAACGCGTGGGCGCATTCAAGTTTCGCGGAGCGAGCAACGCGGTCTTCTCGCTTGCGGACGAGACCGCCGCGCGCGGCGTGCTCACCCATTCGTCGGGCAATCACGCGGCCGCGCTCGCCCTGAGCTCGCGCTTGCGAGGCATCCCCGCGACCGTGGTGATGCCCTCGAGCTCGCCGGCCGTGAAGCGCGCGGCGGTGGAGGGCTACGGCGCGCGGATCGTGATCTGCGAGCCGACCCTCGCCTCACGGGAAGCGACGGCGGAGCGGGTGCGCCTCGAAACGGGCGGCGAGCTGATTCATCCTTACGACAACGATGCGGTCATCGCCGGGCAGGGAACGGCCGCGCTCGAATTGATGGAAGAAGTGCCCGATCTCGATCTCGTTCTTGCTCCGGTGGGAGGAGGCGGACTTGCGAGCGGCACGGGAGTGGCGGTGGCGGGCGCGTCGCCGCTCACGCGCGTGATCGGCGTCGAGCCGGCGGGCGCCGATGACGCCTTCCGCTCGCTGCAAGCGGGCCGCATCATTCCGCAGACCGACCCGCGCACGATCGCCGATGGGCTGCGCACCTCTCTCGCGCCGCGGACGTTCGATCTCATCCGGCGCCATCTCACGGACATCGTGACCGTCGAGGAAGAGGAAATCATCGCCGCCATGCGCCTCATTTGGGAGCGCATGAAGATCGTGATCGAGCCTTCTTCCGCGGTGCCCTTCGCCGCGCTGCTCGCACGCAAGGTCGATCTGCCCTATCGCCGGGCGGGCGTCATCCTTTCCGGCGGGAACGTCGATCTCGACCACCTGCCTTGGGCGAAGTAGGCCGGCGCCGTTTGCGCGCGTCGCGCGAATCCTCTTCGGCTATCGGCGGCTTCTCGCGCGGCCCGCGAGCTTCGCGGGAACGGAGCGGCTTGTGGGCGCGCTCTTCTCGCGCACGCGGCTCGCGCCCTTCACGCCCGCGCGGCGCTCGCTCGTCGCGTTCGTGAGGCTCGCGCGCTTCCCGTCTCCGAGGTGCCTGATGGTCGCGTGTGCGCGGATGCCGTTCATCCCGTTCGCGCGGCTCGCGCCCCAATCCGAAATCCGCCTGATTCTCGCGTGAGCGGCGGTCGTGCGGGAAGCGTTCGCGCGTTTCGCCGGTCTGCTCCCTTCCGAAGCGGCCGCCGCGCGTCTCTTCGTTGCGATCCGGCTTTCTGCGCGCGCTTCCCTGGCGCATTCTCTCGCGCTCTTCGCGCCAGGGCAGCCATTCGCCCGGGCGCCGCGAGGAAAGCGCTCCGCGAGGTCCGCGCTCTTCTCGACGCGGAGGCTTCCAGAGTGTGCGCCCGCGATCCTCGTCGCCCCGTTCGCGGCCGAACGCTCCGCCTCTCTCTCCCCCATGCGGACGCCCGCCGCGCTCACGCCGGAACGAATCTTTGTCGCGGCGGTCTCCGCGCTCGAATCGCCGCTCGCTCTCGCGTCCTTCCCAGCGGTCGCGATCCTCGCGCCCGCCGCGTCCTCTTGGCACGAATTCCCGATCGCGCGTTTCTCGGAACGGCGGCTCGCGTCGAGGCCGTTCGCGACCGAAGCGATCCGCCCCTTCGCGCTCGAAATGCGCCGCGCCCTCTCGTTCGAAGCGCTCCTCTTGGCGGCCGCGGCGCTCGCCCGCCTCACGCGGCGGCAAGCGACGGCCTCGCTCATTCTCCCGCTCGCGCTGCATTCCGGGATGACGCGCACTTGATTCGGAACGGCGCAGCTCACGCGCGCCCGTTCGCGTTTCTTCCATGCGGAAGCGCGCCCCGAATCGGCGCCCTCCGGGATCGCGCCCCGTCAACAGCGACGCGGCCATCGCCAGATGCACGAGACGCGGCTTGGCCGCATCGATGACGGCGAGATCCAGCCCGGCCGAAGCGGCCATCGCGAGAAATGCCGCTTCGATCTGGCCGCGCGCGGGCAACCCTTCGCTCGCGCGCGAGACGCGCAGCATCGTGGGCGCGCCCAGGCGCTCTTCGATCTCCTTCATCGCCTGCAACGCATCTTCTCCGGGCGCGCTCTTGCCCTGGGCCGGCATGATGACGGGATCGAAGATCACATCTTCCTGCCGCAAACCCGCATCGATCGCGGCCGCTAGGATCTTCTCCGCGACCGTCACGCGCTCGGCGGTGTTCTCGGGAATTTTCGCACCGGTGTGACAGGCGGCCACGACCGCCGCGCCGTGTCTCCTGGCCAAGGGAAAGATCTGCTCGTAGGAGCGCTCATCGCCCCAGACGCCTGAGACGAGCGCGCGGCCGGGGGCCAGTTCCAGCGCGGTCCGCAATCCCTTCACCGTGTCGGCGGAGATCAGGAGCGGCAAATCGATGCGCCCTTGCATCCCGGGAATCAGGTTCGCGAAGAACGAGGGCTCATCGGCGTGCGGCAGCGTCGAGCGGATTTCGAGCATGTGCACTTCGGCCGCCGCCTGTTCGCTCAACAACGAGAGCAGATGCTCGTGGCCCGATCCTCCGCGATGCGCGCGGAAGGTCTCGCCGCGCAAGGCCGGCCACTCGGCGGCGCACACGATCCCGCGCCGGGCGCCGATCTCCACATCGCGCGAGGCGCTGGTCACGACCAGCCGCTGCGAGAGCTCGGGCACCTGCGGGCGATGCCCGCGCGCCGCTTTGACGAGCCGTGCGACATGCGCGCGCATGCGCACTCCCGCGCAGCCCACGCCCGCGATTCCGCGCTCGAGCAGATTGGTCATCTCGCGCGCGAACGCGGTGGGAGTGAGCGAATCCTTGCGGCCGCCGTCGCGCGGCTGCGCGACCGGCAAAAAGACGAGCGGCAGATCGCTGACGGCCTGAAAGGCGGCGAGAATCGGAATCATCTGCGAGGGAGAGAGCGCGCCCGTCGCGCCGATCGCATCCGCGCCGAGGGAACGCGCGACCGCCCAGGCGACGGCCGGGGTGAGGCCGGAAGAGGCGCGGCCGCCTTGTTCGAACGCGAACAACGCGACCACCGGAAGGCCCGCGTTCGATTCGCGCACGCCAATGAGCGCCGCTTTGAGATTCCCGAGATCCTCGAACGCGTCCAGCACGAAGAGATCCGCGCCCGCTTCCTTGGCTGCATTGGCCGCCTCGCGATAGGCTGCGACCGCGACATTCAACGAGAGCGCGCCCTCGGGCGCGACGCCGAGCGGCAACGGCCCGATCACCGCCCCCACGAGCGGCGTGCCATCTTCGCGCCGCCCGTGCCCGTCCACCGCTTTGCGGGCGAGCGAGACCCACGCGCGCATGATCGCGTCGGCCTCGTCCTCGAGTCCGAAGGGCTGCAGCGCCGGGGCCGTCGCAGCGAGCGTACCGGTCAAAAGGACATCGACTCCTTCCTCGAGTGATTCGGAGAACAGCCGGGTCACCGTGTCCGGATCTTCGATCGCGATCCATTCCGGCGGTTTTCGCACGGCCTCCGCCTGCCCACCATGCACGGCCTTCGCGCGCCCGCGCGCTTTTGGTGAACGCTTGGCCGGTTTCTTCGCTACGGCCTTGCCGGGGTCCTTGCCCCTCTTCTTTCCTCGCTTGCCCTGCTCGTCGTCATCGCCTTCGCGCTCGCTGTCTCCGCCTTCATCCTCATCCTTGTCGTGATCCTCGTCCTCATCGTGATCATCTTCGTTCTCATCTACGTCCTCATCCTCGTCCTCGTCCTCGTCCTCGTCCTCGTCCTCGTCCTCATCCTCATCCTCATCTTCATCTTCATCTTCATCTTCGTCTTCATCTTCGTCTTCATCTTCGTCTTCATCTTCGTCGTCTTCTTCGTCGTCTTCTTCGTCGTCGTCCTCGTCGTCGTCCTCGTCGTCTTCTTCGTCGTCGTCTTCCTCTTCGTCCTCGCGCTCGTCTTCATCTTCCTCGTCCGCATCTTCGTCTGCGTCCCTGCCGCGGTCGTCGTCCATCGCCTCATCGGCGCTGTCATGCTCGGAAGTTGGACGCTCTTCGTCATTCGCTCCGCCGGACGATCTCTCCCCCTCGTCCCGTTTCTGGGACCCGGCGGCATGGCCGGCGGTTGCCTCACCGGTCTCCTCTTCGGCCAGGGACTCCGCCCCCTCGCCCGCTTCTTTGGCGAGTTCGGCGCGTTCCCGAACGATCTCGCCCCAGGGGTTGTCGAAAACGAGCAGGCGTTTTTGCAGTAATTCGCGCAGATCAATGGGCCGCATGAGACTTCCTCTTCTTCGGGCCGGTGGTCGGGCACCCGTTCGATCGTGTTGACGGCGAGGTTGCAGGCACCGGATGTCGATTCAGGTTCGAGGCACTCCGTTAGATCCGGAGGCGCATGACGCGCCTGCGGCACTATCCGGAGGCGCATGGCAGATGAGAACGCATTCCTCTACCGCAAGGCAAGAGGGAAAGACGAGCGCGGCTCCAGCAACCGCGCGCCGGCGCCCGATTCCCGCTGTTGATCTCCCTCGTCGCCTGCCGTAGCTTGGCGCAAATGACTCTGCCCTTCATCTGGGCCTGTGCGACGCTTCTCGCATGGGCGCCTTCGTTGCAGACTCCGCTCGGAGGCCCGCACCATCACGACTTCGAGCGGCTCGTCGCGCTGGCCGGCGTACCGGCGGCGAGCAAGCCCTATCCCGACACGCTTCTCATCTCATACGCCGGCAAAATTGCGAACGAAGATCCCGATCTCTACCGGCGCGTCATGAGAACCCTCGCCCCTTCCAAGCGCGCCGCCGCGTTGAAATCCTTGACCATCGAAGCCGGGGCGCATCATGAGACCCGATCACTCGCCCTTCCGATGCCGAACGAACGGGGAAGAACGACGGATGGCGCGCTCTTCGCTTCCGCGCGGGCCGTGGCGCGGCTCGGGCGATACGCGGCCGCCTCGTGCGATGCCGCGATCCTGCGCCGCGACGACGAATACCGCGTCGATGTGCCCAACACCCACCTTTCGATCGGCTGGCCCGCGCTGCAGCTCGATGTCGGCTATCGCGATCGCTGGCTCTCGCCTGCCGACGAAGGCGCCGTCGTCTTCAGCACCAACGCTCCCGCTTCGTTCTCGATCGGCGTGCGCAACACGCTCCCGCTCACCCGCGCCCGCATCTTCTACGAGGCCTTCTACACGCGCTTGTCGACGAGCCATCGCATCGTCTTCGAGGAGCGCTTCGCCACCGGACGGCCCCAGTTCCTCGGCCTGCATCTCTCGTTGGCCCCGCTCGACTGGCTCGTCCTGGGCGCGAATCGCGCGATGCAATACGGCGGAGGGCCGCGCGATCCGGTGGGCATCGACGAGATCCTGCGCGCGCTCGTCTTTCCCAATCGCTACGACAATCGCGGCACCGCCCTCGATCCGGACGACGAATTCGGCAATCAAGTCGGTTCGATCTCCGTCTCCGCCGATTATCGCATCGCCTCGCTGCCGCTACGGGTCTATTGGGAGATGGGCGCCGACGACACCGGCTCGCAACGCATCTACTATTTCGGAAACGCCTTCGCGACCGCCGGCATCTTCTTCCCCCGACTCACCAGGAACACGAGCCTGCGATATGAATTCTCCGAAGGGCAGAACCGCTGGTACGAGCACGCCCTCTACCAGGACGGCTATCGCAACGAGGACCGCATTCTCGGCCATTGGATCTACGAAGCGAATCGCGAGCGTTGGGGATTCGAGACCGAAGCGCAGCTCCACGCGCTGCGCTGGGTGCGCACCACCGACGCGTGCGAATGGGCGGCAACCGTGCGGCTCGTCTCCGCGCGCTCGTTCTCGGGAATCGAGTTCCACCAGGGGTGGGAGACGGATCTACGCGTGCGGGAGCGGTTGCGAGGAAGGTTCTCGGGACTCGCCCGGCTCTACGCCGGGCGCACCGCGCGCGACGAGAGCTTTGCGCTGTTCACGGTGGGCGTTTCTTATGAATAGATGCAAACTGACTTGGCCTTCGCCATTGGCCGCGTCGCCCAGCGTCGCCGGCCTCCGCTCGCTCGTCGCCCGCCTCGCCACGCTCATCGTGCTCTGCGGCTCGCTCGTCGCGCTTCCGTGCCCGGCGCAAACGATTGCGACTCGCAGCGCGCTTTCTTCCGCCCTCCACACGGAAGCCGGATATGGTCGCGCGACCTTCGATTTCCAGCGTCCCGGCGAGCCCACCTTCACGCGTTCAATGCTCGATCTCGAGGCCGGCCTGCGTCGTTCCATCGGACTGGGAGGATCGCTGCGCCTGGGGACTTCGGCCGCCTTGATGCTCGCGCTCGATCGCCCTCTGGACGATTCCTATTCCTGCTTCGCGCTCGACATGCTCTCGCTAGAGGGAGCCTATGGGCCCTTGCGCGCGCGCGCCGGCGTAGGCTTGGTGCGGGTGTTCGCCCCCATGCACGAGCTGGCCGCCGCCCTCTTCTGCGGAATTGCCGTCGACACCGGGCCCTTCTTCCTCGGCGCCAAGGCGCGGGCCGCGCGCTTCGAAGTCGATTTCGAGCCGCACGGCATCCCGCCGGATACAAAGCACGATTTCTTCTACGCCGCTCTCGTGGTCGGCCGCTCGTGGCAGGGGAAGTAGCCTGGTGCGCGCGTTCATGATCAGCCGCAACCTTTCCAGCAGCACCGGATCGCTCGCGATCGTGCTCGCCTTGACCGGCCGGCTGCGCGCCCTCGGCTGGGACATCGAGCTGTGCGGCGAGAAGATCGCCCCCGCTGTGGCGGCCGCCGCGAACGGGCGCGCGCATGCGCTGCCGAGATGGCGCTGGCTGCGCGGATATGCGGACTCGCGCGCGTTTGCCTGGCGGGCCCGCCGGATCGCCGAACGCGGACGCTACGATCTCGTGATCGGGCACGGCGACGCCGACCGCCAGGATGTGCTCTTCCTCCACAATCTCCTCCACCTCGCCCGCGAGTGGATCCCGGGCGGAGAGGCGAAGAAGCTCTCCCGCATCGGGCGCTTTCACGAACGCGTGCTGCGCGCGGCGGAGTTTCGCATCTGTATTGCGAATTCCGATTTGATGGCCCGCGATCTTTCCGCGCGCTTCGGCCTGGCGAGCGACCGTTTGCGTGTCGCGCGACCGGGATACGATCCGCGGCGCTTCCACGCCTTGCCCGGCGCAGAGGCGCGCCGAATACTGCGCGAGCGCCTCGCTCTGCCTCCGGCGACCTGGTGGATCGGACTCGTGACGAGCGGAGATTTTCGAAAACGCGGACTCACCTTGCTGCTCGACGCCTTCGCGCAACTGAAGCCCGAGCTTCGTTCACGCACGCGCCTGCTGGTGGTGGGAAGAGACCGCCTCGCACAGTACCAGGCGCGCGCGCAACGACTCGCGATCGCCGAACGCGTGCACTTCCGGCCTCCGGGCGTACATGTCGAGGACTACTACCGGGCGCTCGATGTTCTCGTGCATCCCGCGCACATCGAGGAATTCGGGCTGGCCGTTCTGGAGGCGATGGCCTGCGGTATTCCGGTGCTCATTTCGCGGCGGGTGGGCGCGGCGGAATTGCTGGAAGAGGCGGCCGGCGAGATGGTCATGGACCGGCCGGTCGTAGAGGAGATCGCAGCGCGGCTGGAACGCCTCCTGAGCGATGAAGGTTCGCGAGCGGCCTGCGCGGAGTTCTCGCTGCGCGCGTCCGCGGGACAGACCTGGGAAGCCTACCTCGACCGCGTCTGCGCGGTCCTTGCCGAAGGAGGCTGGACCGCGCCTTCTTCACGCAGAGACGATTGAGGCGCGTCAGCCCTTCCTGCGCATGAGAGCGAAAAGCCCTACGCCGCCGACGACGCCGGAGAGGTACATCAGCGCGATATCCACCAGCCTCGCCTTTCCAATCAGCGTGACCCCGACGATCACGACCACAGCCAAACTGATCACGATGCCGATGACCGGCAGCGGCCAGCGCTTGTTCATGGCACCTCCCTGAATCGCCGAGCAGGATGCCCGGCTCTCGCCGCCCTTTCGAAGTTACTACCGCGAGAGACTACCGCACATCGCCGGTGACCACACGCGGCATCTTGCCGATGGTCACCCGGGGAGCGCTCCTGTGTCCGCGAATGGGTACCACTCCCCATTTCTCCAGCTTCTTGCCCGGCTCGCCGGCGCAAGGCTATTCTCGCTCCGGAGCCCGCCCGTTCCTCCGGTCGTGCTCGTTCGATTCGCGCAGGCAGGCCAGGCGGAGAAAGGATCGTCCATGAAATCCCAGGATCACGGCGCGCCATCCTCCCCCGCGCATTCGCGGACGAAGCGCCACCATCGAGTCCATCGCGCTCGCGGTTTGGCGGGCATGATGTTCGCCGCATCGACGCTGCTCGCCGCCGCGGCGATGTCGCCGCTGTTGCCGCTCCTCGCCTCCTCGGCTGTGCTGCCTCTCTTGACCGGGTGCGAGAAGGGGGACAAGGGCGAGCCGGTCGATCACGATCCGGAGGACTTCCTGCCGGGGAACCTGCCCGGCTGGGATCGCGCCGAGCAGAATCGCACCGGGACCGATTACGACGATCTCTATGCGGCCATCGGCGAGCCGGCGGTGATCTACACGCGCCACCACATGAGCTCCTTCGCCTTCGCTTCCTTCACGGGAACCGGCGAGCTCTCCAGCGCGACGCTCACCGTGCTCGTCACCAAGATGCAGACCGAGGCCGACGCGAACGCGCTGTATGAGGATTCGGATCTGGTCTTCCAACCGAATGACCCGATTCCCGATCTCGGAGAAGAGGCCCGCTTGACATCCGGCCTGGCCGAAGGCCTGCTGCAGTTCCGGCGGGACATGTTCTATGTCGAACTGAGAATCGCCAACGCTCCGGCGGGGCTCGCGGAAAACGAGCTCCTCGCGATCGGGGCGGGCATCGATGTGGAGATGGCTCCTTGAGCCTGACCCGGGCCGCGGCATCACCGGCGCGATAGCGTCACCAAGAGGTTGCCGCGCAGTTTCTTGTCCGCCCGCTCACGCCCGCTCCCCGATTTTGGGCGCGCAAGAGAGGCCGAAATCCGATATAATCGAGCGGTCGAGCATCCTGACTGGACGGAGGATTCCGGCGACCCGGTGCCGGAATCGCCCCGTGGCGAAGAATCACCGGAGGCTCTCGCAACCCGGACGGTCTGACGCGCCTGCTGGACAGGGCACGCCATCCGGCCGCCTCCCCAACGTGGCGGAGAAGGAGAATCGTATGCCGCGCCGCTTGGCCCTGTGGGTTCTTGCCTTTTCGTTCCTCGGTTTCTTGACCCCCGCCGCTGAAGCTTGGTATCCGCGCGCCGCGCAAGTGGAAGAGCTGACGGCCACCTGGTGCGCGAATTGTCCCAACATGTATCAGGGGATCGAGGTCAACAAGGCCTTCTACGATCCGAACGAGTTCACCGCGATTCGCTACTACGCCGATACGGGCGGCCTGTTCTCCGCGGCGTCCACCGCGCGCCTCAACTACTACGCCAACACGAGCCGCTTTCCGGAAGCGATCTTCGACGGCACCATGCGCGTTTCGGGCGGCGATCCCGATTTCGCCGACGGCCTCTACTACCGGGCGCTCATCCAGACCGAGCTCTGCAAGCCTTCCTACTTCAAGATCACCGTCAATTCCTTCGACAATACGGCGCCGAGCGGATCGATCGACCTCGACATCGAGGTGATGGAGACGCTGCCGAGCATCGCCAATCTCAATTTGCGAATGATCCTCACCGAGAAGGACGTCGTCTGGGTGGCCGAGACGATGCAGGATGTCACCCGCGCGCAAGTCGGCAGCGACATCGCGATCACCGTGCAGAACGAGGGCCAGGTCCAGAACGTCAGCCAGACCTTCGCCATCGACCCCAGCTGGGTGGGCGCGAATCTCAATGTCGTCGCCTTCATTCAGGACGACGCCGACCGCTCGGTGATGGCCAGCGCTTCCACGCGGCCCAATATCGACTACAACTTTCGCTATTACGCGCTGGGCGACCGGATGGTCGTCGGTCCGATCACCTCGCATCATCACTTCCAGCCCTTCCGCGTCATCAACACGGGACAGTTCACCGACCTCTTCTACCTGCAGGTCGTCACCTCCGGGCCGCAGGGCTGGTTCGGGGCGTTGTGCGACGAGTCGACCTGCTACGGCCCCTACGTCGAGATCGTTCTAGAGCCGGGCCAGTATCAGGATTTCTACCTGGATATGCAGGCGGCCACGAGCGGTTATGGCCATGCGACGATCAACATCTGGGAAGACATGCGCACCGAGCACGTCGCCAAGATCAAGTACGCCTACATCACGGACGATGTGGACTTCCTGCTCGTCGACGATGATGGCGCCCGCACCTACGAGAGCTATTATAAGAGCGCGCTCGATCATTACGGATGCAAGTACGGCGTGTGGGACCACGACGCGTTCGGTGCGCCGCCGGCCGCCATCATGGCGGGCTTCGACGCGGTCATCTGGACGCACGGCCGGGTCTGCCCCAGCCTGGATGCCGCCGATCGCGCCGCGCTCGCCACCTATCTCGATGGCGGCGGAAAGCTCTTCATCAGCGGCGAGAATCTGAGTTGGGAGCTCGATAACCAGGATTTCGGCCGCGATTGGTTCCACACCTACCTGCACGCCTCCTATTTCGCCAACAACACCAGCGATTACACCTTGGACGGCGTGGAGGGCGATCCGATTTCCAATGGGCTCGCGGTCACGATTCAGGGCGCGGGCGGGGCGAACAACCAGACCTCTCCCGACGACATTCGCGCGCTCGACGCCTCGGCGACCGTCTGCTGGACCTATGCCGCGAACAAGAACGCGGGAGTGCGCATCGATACGGGCGTCTACCGCGCGGTCTACTTCGCCTTCGGTTTCGAAGCGATCACCGACGCCTCGATTCGGCAAGGCCTCATGAACCGCGTGATCGGCTGGCTGCTGCACGGCGGCAGCGATGTGGCGGGCGACGACCCGGTCATCCGGCCGGCGCTCACCCTCTCGCCGAATCCGGTGCTCACCTCGGCGAGCGTTCACTTCGCGCTGCCCGCCGCCGAGTCGGTCGTGCTGCGGCTCTTCTCGCCCGACGGCCGCCTGCTGCGGACGCTCGCGGAAGGCCGCATGGATCCCGGCCGCCACAGCGTCGCGTGGGATCGCACGGGCGCGTCGGGAGAACCGCTGCCCGCCGGCGTGTACTATTGCCGCCTGGACGGCGAGCAGACGAGGCTTTCCACCAAGGTGATCGTGGTCCGATAGGTTTGCGCTTGCGGAGGCGGCCGGACCATCGGTCCGCCTCGGGGGCCTCGCGCGGGTGTCGTCCTTCGGGACGGCACCCGCGCTTCGTTTCTGCTATGGTTCGGCCCGGCGATGACGGCGATGCTCCTTCGACCCGGCGATGGCGACCACATCGGGCGAAGAGCAGTATCACGCGACGCACCTCGATGCGGTGCCGCGTCGACGAGAGAGGTTCGAGATGATGCATGTCCGAAGAAACCTTGCGGCCAGTGTTCGGGCGATCGGACGAGGAATCCGAGGCGGGTCGTTCTCCTCGCTGCGGCTGCTTCCCGTCCTGCCGCTCCTGCTCCTCTTTGCCCTCTCCCCTTCGCCTTCGTCTGCGCAGCCGTGGGAGACGGACGCGAAGTGGCACAATGTGCCGAGAGTCGAAGCGCTCTTGCCGGCACCCGACACCGGGATTGAGTTCCAGGGCGGACAGGCGATCTACATGGGCGAGGAGTTGTACGAGCATTTGAACGGCGGGGCGCAACTGTTCCTCGAATTCGGCTTCCGCGAGATCGGGTCTCAAGAGCTCCTGTTCCGCGGCCATCACTATGTGTGGGAAGTCTACCAGATGGTCGATCCGCTGGCCGCGTACGGGGTGTTCAGCATTCGCCGGCCCCTGCAGTACGACGCCGATCTCTCGCTGGAAGGATTTCCCTTCAGCGGCGCCGTAGCGTCGCAAGCCTTCTTCGCCTACGGCCCGTACTACGCGGAGTTGATCTCCTTTCAGACCGTCCCGGACATGAAGAGAGAGATGACCTATATCGCGCACGCCGCGCTCGATCGGCTGGGTCCCGATCTGGCCGCCACCGACCTGCTCTCGCAGCCTCCCTTCGACGCCCTTCCTCCCGGCCGGGTGGCCGCTTCCGAACGCTTGGCGCGTGGCTCCGTCGGTTTGCGGGCAAGCCTGCGCCACGCGGGCTCGCAGGATTTTCGCCGGGCCATGGAGGGAGCGCTCGAAGCCGATTCCTCTCGTGCGCCGCTCTGGGTGATCGCCGAATACCATTCGCCCGAAGAAACGGCCGGCAAGCAGGGCGGACTGCAGCCTCGAACCACGCTCCTCATTCACCGCAACGCGGACCATCCGACCGCGCTCATGCAGGCGGCCCGCCGCGCATTCACGCAAAACCCCGCCGAAATGATGGGCATCACCCTTCTCGACGGCGTCGACGGCTGGCTCGTCGTTCCTCCGGATCGCGATCCCGATCCGCCGACGCCGGCGGCCGCGCGCGCGCAATCGGCCTGGTTCGTCGGCGTGAAGGGCAGCGATTTGTGGATGGGCGTCTCGACGATCAAACCGGACGAATTGTCTGCCTGGGCGATCGAGAACCTTCGGCAGGGAGCGGAATGATGAGCACTAGCCGCCAGAGCAAGAGCCGCCGGAGTAGCGCGCGCGGAAGAACAGCGGCCGCCGGAAGAGCACAATCTTCGGGGCTCATGATGCGCGAACCGTCATCCATGAAGCCGACCATGCGCCGCATCGAAAAGAGGATCTCCACGCGCCCATCGACGCGCATGGAGACGTTCGCCAATCCCAAGAAGGGCCGCGACTACGAGATCGAGCTCGAGTACCCCGAGTTCACCTGCCTCTGCCCGATGACCGGGCAGCCCGACTTCGCCACCATCCGGGTAACTTACATTCCCCACGAGCTGTGCATCGAATTGAAGAGCCTGCGCAATTACCTCTGGTCGTTCCGCTCGAAGGGCGTCTTTCACGAAGCGGTGACGAACCGGATCGCGGACGACCTCATCCGCGCGCTCGCACCTCGCTGGCTGGAAGTGGAAGGGGAATTCCGGGTGCGCGGCGGCCTGAAGACGACCGTGCGCGTTTCGCATTCGGCGATGGAAGAGTAGCGCGACGCAGCGCTGCATCGGGGGTGGGGCGGCCGTCCGAACGTCCCCTATCTACGACGACCGCCCCCAGATCCGTGCACTTCGTTTTCCCGAAGGCCGGCAAGGTTGCGTGCGGTCGCTTCCCCGCCGTCTCCAAGAGGCAGAAGTACGGTCCCCCACACTCTGGGCGCAGACTTGCGCCTCTCACTCGACACTCGGACTCGCCCGCTCCGGCTCAACGATCAAACAGCGTCACTCGAATCTTGCCTGCTTTCACTGCGCGAGAATCAGCCGCCTCGTGAACGATCTTCCCTGAACCGATATGCGCGCAAAGTACGCGCCCGGCGAAAGCCGCCTGCCGCTTCGGTCCGCTGGATGCCAGATGATGGAACCCGCTTCACGAGAGCCGAGGGCGCTCGATGCCGCGCCCTCGCCCACCGAATTCGTGCTGCGAAAGACCGCCCGCCCCTGGGAGTCGAAGATCTCGATCACGACCGGGCCGGGCTCTTCGCCCGCGTACGAGAATTCGAAGACACTCGCAGAAGGATTGGGCGCGATGCGCAGCTCGGGAATGCGTCCGCCCACCTCGCTGCCGGCCATCGAGACGCAGGGATCGGGCGCGCAACCTTCGAGAAAATGCAGGAACACCCCGCCGAACGCCTCGCACTCTTCGGGAACCAAGACCTGGCACGAGCCGTCGAGGAGACAACACGAGCCCGTGGCGGGGCATACCGGCGTCGTAATCACGGTCGCATCGTGCGAGACGCTCGGAATGGTAGTCGAGTAATAGAACTCGATGTACTCGAACCACACTTCGGCGACCGACGCGTCAGCGAGAGCCTGCCATGTGATCGAAGACAGCGGCCCGGGCCCCACGATCGAATCGGGGCCGCACAGCGTGACGTGCGAGATGAAGACACTATCTTGCCCGATTTTCGTATACCACCAGGTGTTCCCGCACATGCCCTGCATCAAGCCGCCCTGGTTTGCCGGCACTTCGAGCACCGCAACCACGCTCAGTTTGGTCGAGTCGAAGCGAACGACCGCTTCATAGGCGTTGAATCCGCTGCCTTCGCGGTCGATCGTGAGCACCGTCGTGAATTCTTCCAAGGCATGCACGCAGACGGTGTCGGGCTGGTAGGAGACGGAGATATCCGCGGCCGCGGAAGCGACCGCACCGAAAAGTGCAAGCACGCACACCAATGCGAGCGCAGTCGCGGCCCGTTTGTTCCGGCCACCGGTCATCTTCATGCCTCCCTGCGATTCGCCCGCTTGCGCCGGGGCCCCGCGCGCGGCGGGACCCCGGCCTCGGGTACAGGACTTCCGGCTCTAACGCATCAGAATGAGCTTGCGAGTAGTCTCGGAGCCTTCCGCGCGGAAGGCGTAGAAGTAGATCCCCGGGCTCACCACTCCGCCATCCTGCGTCCGGCCGTCCCAGCTCACGTTGTGATCGCCGGCGGACATCACATCGTCGATCAGCGTGCGCACCAGACGACCGGAGGCGTCGAAGATGCGCAGCGCCACCGGCATCTCGGAAGCGAGCTGGAAGGAGATCTCCGTGCGGCCCGTGAACGGATTCGGCCGCGCCTGCAGAAGCGCCGTCTTCACCGGGGTCGGGCCCGGATTGACCGGATCGACTGCCGCGCTGCCGGTCAGGAATCCGTTCTCGACGCCGCGCAGATCGGCAACGGTCAACGAAGGCCTCGCGTCGGCATGCAGCGGCTGGAAGCGAAGCACGGCCACTTCGCTGCTGGTGAAGGTCGCGCCGTGTCCGAGGATCGCGGCGTCCAGCTCGACTCCCTCGAGTCTCGTTCTCTGCATGAAGAAGCCTTCCCCGCCGACAGCCGAGCCGGCCTCCACGCTCTTCAGGGTGAGCTCTCTTTCGTTGAAGGCGACGATTGCGTGCACGCCCTTGACGAGCCCCGGATTGTCGAGCACGAGCTGAGCGACCGGCATGCCCTCGCCGGAGACACTCCACACGAGACGCAACGCCGCCGTCTCCCCTTCGACCACAACCGGCGCGACTGCTCTCGCCGTATGGTAGTTGATTGCGAACATCATCAGATCTTCGAAGTCGATCAGGTTGTCGGTCGTCGGGAGGGCGTCGACCGTGTAATCGGTCGTCGGGCCGACATCCAAAGGATCGGGAGCGACCGTCGCGCCCCAGTACCCGATGGAAAGCGTGCTGATGTCGTTGGTGGTCACGAACTCTGTGTCGCCGACCTCGAAAATAACATCGCCCAGATGGTAATTGAGCGTCCCGCCCGTCTGGTTGGAGACTGCGGAGACGTTGCCGCAGGCATCCACGCTGAACGCGATGTAGTAATAGAAGTCGCGCACGGCAGGCTCATCTTGGAGGGTTCCATCCGTGCTCGTTCCCACCGAATCCCAGCCCGCCGCCGTGGCCAGCGCAGGAGTCGTGGGGGTTGCAGGCACCGCGCCGCCATCGTCGTCGTACTCGGGATAGTGTTCGAAGCCCTTCCGGTAGATGACGGTTTCCGCGTAGTCGTCTTCTTCCGGGAGCGAGAAGGCGAGATCGATTTTCGTCGTCCCTTGATTCACCTCGTTGCCCGTCTTCACCTGAACCGCATTTAGATCTCCGATCGCCACTGGCGCGGTCGCGTCGATGTTGAGCTCGATCGGATCGCCGAGCGCGCTCAGGATAGGAGCATTGGCGCAGTCGCGGAGGATCACTTGCTCAACGGCAATGACCCCAGTGCCATCGCTGCCGGAGGTCATGACGTCGATTTCGAACAGCGTACCTGTCTCATCCGTCGCCCCGCAGGGTGTGCCGGCGATCGCACAGTCGACCCGGTACTGTCCCCCGCCAAGACTTGTCGAGAAGAAGTACGTTGTTCCGACGCTATTGAGGTAGGTTCCCTGCCGGATGCTCAGGGGAGCCGGGGCGTCATCGCACAGCACCAACGGCCCACTGAGGCTGAAGGTCACGCTGAAGCCCCGCATGAGCGCGGCATCCAGTCGCGTGATCTCGAAGGGCACTGTGACGCAGGGATCGACTGTCGAGACACAGGGCCCGGTGTCGGGCGCCACCGGCCCCACGGGAGAAGCGGCCAGGCCGAGGGCGGCCGTGGCTTCGCCGCAGGTTTCCGGATAGTGATTGCCGTTGGAGTAGACCCAACCTCCGCTGACCGTGTCCTGCGTGGATCCAAGCCAGCCGGCCATGGCATTGATCTCTTCCCAGTACGTGTCCGCATCATACCGCGCGAGGCTCATGGCGCAGTAGGCCGTCGCCTGCCAACTCTCGTCGTCCGTGTTCACCCCGCAGCTGTTGCCCATCGCTCCGCTCGGATACATGTCGGCCAGGATGATGCCGATCAACCCGGGGATCTCACCCGTATGAGCATCCGCCGCCACGAACGCGTCGAGAAGACCCGAGATTCCTAAGTTGTAATAATCGTAGTCCCCGTTTGACGGGTCGAAGCCGCAGTTGCCTACGATGTCGAAGTATCCAGGGGTGTCATTGTAGGTGTCCTGCCAGAGCACTTCGGCAATGTCATCGGCGTCGTCGTCATAGCCTGTATACCGGGCATCCAACATGGACGCCACGACTGCCCACGCGCCAATGTCCCAGGGGATGATGCCGTTGTCGTATCCCTGGCCATGCCGTACGTCGCGGATGTACTCCGCCAGAGCCGTCGCGCTCCCATATACGCCCATCCGCGCGTCGTACTTCGCCTTCGCCGCATCTTGATAGGTCGTGCCCGTCGCCAGGGGAAGATCGTCATAATTCATGAGGAAGATCAGGTCCGCCGCGCTCCGGACGTTGGCATTTGCCGCCATCTTGACTGCGGCATCCGTCATGGCCGTCCAATAGGCCGGCTGCGGATCCAGAAGATATGCGCGGTAGAGGCCCTGAGCCGTGGCGCCGTAGATGTTCGTCGGACTGGCCCCGGTCGTGTGATGGAAGGGAGCGGGCGGCGAAGTGACCCTCCAGTCCCAGCCGCCGTCGTCGGGATCGTTGGGCGTCTCGTCCACGCCGTTCGTCCCGTTGCCGGCGTTGTCGTCGGTGACGTCGGCCTGCATCGCGACCAGGTAACCGGCCGCCGCGCTCAATCCGCCGACAGCGCGCGCGCCTCTCTGGACGATGATCTCCCCGCGCTCGGCGGGAGTGAGCAGTCCAAGATTTTCGTCTTGGTCGCCCGGAGTCGCGGCGCCGATGGGAGCCACGATCAGCAGGACGGCCAGGAGACCCAAGAAGGCTTTCCCGTTCATGGCAAGTCCTCCTACTTTCAGGTGAAATCGCCTCACACGTTCCTTCGGACACCATCGTGAGCTTCGTCGCGGGATCCCCGCTCGTCTACGGGGGTCGTGCCCTGGCGAGCGGGCTCATTTGCATCTCCTCTTCAGTTTTCTATCCTTGTCCACATTCATGGCAGCCGCGTCACCGGCTGGCCACTTACTCCCCAATTCACCGCAGGCGTTGAAACAGGCGCGAATTCATCTGAAAAGGCACTGCCTTCCTATCTGACAACCACAGCCTTGGATTGGACCTTCGCATCCGGCCGCGCGACCAGAATCCAGTAGACGCCAGGCGCCACAGGCATCCCCTTCACATCGCATCCTTCCCAGAGCAGCCGGGAGCCGGTGGAAAGGGCGCTGCGCCATATCTCCCGGCCGGTCACATCGCATACGCTCGCTTGCCAAGGAAGCAGCGGGGCGGCGACGGCTTCGTTCTCGGCCGCCCAGCCCGTGGACGAAATCTGACGCAACACGAATTCATGTCTGGCCGCGGGGTTCGGTCCCACTCGCTCGAGAATCAGACGGGGAGCGGTATCGACACTTCTTGGATGCCCGCCGTTCTCCTCCCCTACCGCCTGCAACTCCGCATCCATGATGATCAGCCCATGATCGACGGCGATCGGGTAGAAGGGCACAATGTCGGGGTTCCAGACATTCCACCAGTCGTAGATCACTTCGGTCGTGTCGAATTCGGCGATCGTCCGGAAGTGGACCTCGGTCAATTGTCCCGGCCCGTTCACAAAGGTTCCCGGGCCCAGCAGCGAGCACTCGATCCGGACGAGCGTCGGGCTTTCCTCTTTCACATAGAACCAGTACGGAATCGGCGGATCGGTGAGGAAAAGGCTTCCGACCGTCGCCGAATCGAATTCGACCAAGGCCGGGTCGTAGCGCAAGTGCACGCGAAAGGCGTGGATCGTGTCCACCGTATCGATGCAGGAGGAGAGAACGCACTTCCATCCCGCCCCTCCGACGATCTTCGGATCGGGATCGAAGAACAGCGTCGCCTTCGGCCCGACGACGATCGCGCCGTCGTGAATCGCTTCGATGGCCACGGGAAGCCCCTGGCAATCGCGCAGCATCGGGCTTTCAATTTGAAGCGCCGTCTCCCCGCTGACATCTTTGGTCGCGAAAGTGAGCGTGAGAAGTTGGCCCGTCCCCGAGACGCATTCGTCGCTGGGAATGATCAGACATTCGACTTCCACCGAAGTGGCCGTCTCTTCCACCGCCCAATAGAGACCGTAGGGCACATAGCTATCGAACAGCGAGCCGCGATGCACACTGACGAGATCGACGAAAGTCGAATCGAAGACCAGCGTTGTCTCGAAACCGCGCAGCTCACTCGTACCGTCCACGCGAAGAGCGAGCGTGAATTGCTCCGGGTAATCGATATAGGTGAGCGGCGGATCGATGGAGAGGACAGATGCGCTCGCAGTCACAGCGCAAATGCTCAGCACGACGAGTCCCAGCAGGGCTCGGATCCAGCGGCTGACCGGTATGCTCAAAGACGCTCTGTCGACTGAACCGGCCCACCGGCTCGGCCTCGACGCGCGCATCCCTTGGGCTTTCATCGGTTCCTTCTCTCCTTTCCATTCGGGTCGGGGACGGCCGCGGCTCGTCGATCCCGGGCGGGATCGTGAGCGCCACCGATGCCGATCCGAGAGCGGCCCGGACACCGGCCGTATCCTGGATTTGCGTGGGGATGGTCGAGGGCGTGCGGCCTTTCGGACGCGTGGCCTGCAAGTGAAAGGTGGGTGGCAGCAACTGGTGCGCGCGAACGCGCTTCCGGGCGCTCGTAGATGCCGTTTGAACTGCGGCCTCGAAGCCGCCGTCCGTCTCCGCGCACATTCATGACCGCGCCATCCTTGCAGTCGTCACATTCGCCAGGCGGAGACCGAATACCGGTCCTCAGGTCCACTCCGCAAAACCGATCGCTTCCTTGGGCGTTTCACCGGTCTCGGGGACACTACCGGTAACGGCCTTCCTCCTATCTCGCGGAACTCGTCCCGTTCCGCGCTCCATCGCCTCCTGCTTCGCGGAAGGCCCGGCGGGCCGTCTCCTCGAACGGTCCCGCCGGCTTCCGCTTCGGGTCGCACCTGCTAGCTCGACCATGCTCACGATCAATCGATGCGCATCAACTTGCGCGTCGACTCATAGCCACCCGCGCGCATGCGATAGAAATAAACGCCCGCCGGAGCGGCCGTCCCATCCCCTTGCGTCCCGTCCCAGCGCGCCTCGTATGACCCGGCCGCCTGGATCTCATCCACCAGCGTCTTCATTGCGCGCCCGGTCGCGTCGAAGATGCGGATGTCGACGCGCTCCTGGCGGCTGATCGCGTACTTGATGAAGACATCGCGCGACGCGGGATTGGGGACCGCGGCATAGAGCGCCGTCTTGACCGGGCGTTCCGCTGGTGTGGGCGCGTCCGCCGCTTCCACCTGCGCGCCCAGCTCGACATTGCGCGCGCTGCGAGCGCGGACGCGTTCGATCCAGACCGCGGCCGCGGGATCGCCCGTCAGGTCGTGCACGCGGAAGCGGGCGATCGCGTGCGTCCCGGCTATCCGCGCGCTTCCCGACAGAGCCGCGCAATCGAGCGAGACGCTGCCCGCGCGCGGGGCATCGAGATAGAAGGGCTGAGCGTCCGACCAGAGGTCTCCAGCCGAGGAGCCGAGGTATTCCAGCCCCGGCGCGTAGCCGAGCTGCACCGCAGCGCCTTTCACGCCGCGACTGTTGCCGAGCATGACCGAGATGCGCAGTTCATCGCCTGCAGACTGGAAGAGGAGCTTCGCCTGCACGGCGTCTCCCCTCACGGGGATCTCTTCGGGCGCGCGCTTGCCTTGGGCCCATTCGTAGTTCATGGCGAGCACGATCAAGTCCTCGAACTCGATCATGTTGTCGGTGGTGGGCAGGCTCTTTCGCCCGTAGTCCGATGTGGGGCCGATGTCGCAGATGTTGTTGTAGTTCGGGTCGCCTTCGTTCTCGTTGTACGCGAGGCTCAAGATCATCACATCCATGAAGTCCACTTGATAGGAGAAGATCTTGATGCCGTCGAAGTCTCCCAGCCAGTACGACAGCGAGGCGGCATGCCCGCCGCCGTCGCAGCCGCCGTAATTGGCCGGCACCGAAGCGTCGTAGGCGAAGGCGATGTAGTAGTAGTAGTCGCGGACCGGCGGCGTATCGACCGCAGCGTTGCCGGTGAATTGCCCGACCAGGCTCCATCCGGCGTCGATCGCGTCCTGGCGGGTGGCCGGCCACGCAGGCGGCGCCGCCCAAGCGGGATCGTCGTCGTATTCGGGATAGGTGCTGCCCGGAACGGCCGTCCCCATGCGATAGATCTCCACGCCGGCCACATCCGGATCGGAAGGCAGGGCCCACGACAAATCGACGCTCAGGTTCGATTCATCGGTCACATCCGCTTGCAGAGCGGCCACCGGACCGGGCGCGGAGGCGTCCACGCAAATCGGTCCCACATGAACGACGGCGGACGCATTCCACAGCCAGTCGAACGCGATCAAGTGCAAGTAGTAGGTGCCGTCCGCAAGGCCGCTGTAGGTGTGATGGTAGGCAGCCGTCCCCGGAATGTGCGGCTCGAACCAGTCCGCGGTGGCCGCATCGACGACAGTGGTTGGATTGCCGTCGAGCAGCAGGTAGTAGCCGCGCATCCCGACCGCGCAGTGGCCGGAGCCGAGCTGCGCGTCTTCGACTGCGTCCCAGTCGATCGCGATGTCCGCATTCGAGTAGCAGCCGCTTCCCGGATGGCTCGTGCACACCGGCAGCGGATCGGCCGGCGCGGCGATGTCGTGCACGACTGTTCCGCCGGCATAGGAGAGATTCGTGATCGGGACATTGTTCGGATCGCGGAAGCGGCAGGCGCCGGGAACGAAGGCGAGCGCGGCGCAGCAATCGACGAGAGGGTCGGCCGCGGTGAAGGTCACCGTGGCCAGTTTTCCGAAGCCCGTCTTTCCGCTCGTCTGGCCGAGGATGGCCCAGTCGAGTCTCAGCCGGTCGCCGTCGTCGTCCCAATAGAACTGGGTGGTGCCCGTCAGGAAATCGCCCTGGGCCGCGGCCGTCACGGCGACACAGTCCTGCGGATAGTCGACGACGATGCTGAAGCCGCGCATCCCCGGGCTCGCCGCACCGCCGTCGTCATAGTAGATCGAGACGGTCCGGCTCTCATAGCCCGCCGCCTCGGAGAGGTACGCCACATCGGGAGTCATGTAGATGAGACGATTGGGATAGGCCACCTCGCCCACCGTCACTTCGTCGACATACAAGTCTCCGAAGACGGTGTGATTCGAAGCGACCTTGACACCGAGTTCGTGCAGGTCCGCAGGGTCGGACAGACTGCTCACAGGCAGCCGAAGCAGATTCCATCCATGTTCGAGAGAATGGGCGCCGCCGTCCGACCACGCGCCCAACGCTCCCGAACGCGCGTACAAGCGCGCTTCGACGGGATCGTTCGGGTGCGTGAATCCCGGGCAATAGACGCGCGCGCGCAAGTCATCGCCCGGCGCGCCGACGGTCCCGATCGGATAGTGTCCGAATGTCCACGCTCCCGTGTAGTCGGGGTGCTGTTCGTATCCCTCCGGCCAGCCGCTCTGCGCGTGCGTGTAGGAGTCTTCGGATTGCACGTACACTGCGTCGGTCCAGCAGTGATCGGGATTCGCGGAATCGTGAACGCCCTGCAACGCGAGCCCCAGGCGGAAGGCGCCGGAGTTGTCGGCCGCATCCGCGCTCGGAGACTGGGGATAGGCAGTGAGATCGTCCCAGTCTTCCGGGGCAAACGGCGTGTAGTCGAGAAGAGTGGTGCCCCCGCCGCTGTCGTCGTGCCGCTCGGCTGCTTGTAGGATCCAGCCTTGATGGTCGGCGGTGAAGTCGTAGAGCGCCTGGTCCTCAATCGCCTGCACGGGAGGTATGGACAAACAGCAGAAGGCGATCGCGAACATGAGCAGGAAGCGTGCGGTGAGCATCGCCGGCCCCCTTTCTGCACGGTTGCGAAAGCGAACCTGGGCTTGAATCAGGGCGCGAAATACCCCCCTGCAGTCCGGCTGTTAATGTCCGGACTTTTTCGACGCTCACGCGCGAACTTCGACGGGCATAGGAATCCCCGCTTGTCTACATCAAGAGGGCAGACAAGACCGGAGACGATGCAAGAACAGACCGTGAGACGGGGACGTGAAAGATGCCTGGGGGTCGAAACCGCCCAGGCAGAAGCCACATGTCCATCGCCAAGGCTGCATCGTGTCCTTCACCGTCGTTTGCCGCTAGCGCAGCGCATCACAGGAGCACGCCCTGACTGTACCAGGGAACGCTCAAATCCTATTCTTCTCGAACGGCCGATGTCAAGAAGGAATCTCTCGCACGCAAAAAAACATTCTCCCCCGTGCGCGATCGCATGCATCCACACACCAGTGAATGGAGCCGAGCTGTGTGCGGGTTGGGCCGAGACGCTCTCGCTTCTTCGAGAATGCCCTTCTTCATAGTGTTCGCCTTATTGATCCGACGAAAGAACCCTACGCCAAGCCGCATCTTGGATGGCCGCATTTCGGCTACGCGCATCTTCTCTTCCTAGTCGCCTCGGAACCTCGTTCTTGAAAAAAACACCAACCCCTGGCCGGCCGGGGTCCGGAAGCGCGTAATCCGCCCGGCCTCCGCTACCACAATTCTCCATCGCAGCTTCCGGATTGTGCCCGGCCTTGCGGGTGGGTTAGCCTTCTCCGGCGAGGCGAACCGCAAGCTCGAAGCGGCCGTGCCGCCGCGCCGACGCCGACTTGCGAAGAGTACTTCGAATGACGAGGGAGAAGCGCATGCCGCTCATCAAAGACCAGGACAAGCCCCAGATCCGAAAGCTGTTCGAACGACTCTCGCAGGATGTGAAGCTGGTCATGTTCACTCAGGATCACGAGTGCCAGTTCTGCGAGATGACCCGCACGCTGGTCGAGGAGGTGGTCGCGCTCTCGCCCAAGCTCGCGGCGGAGATCCACGATTTCGTCAAGGAGCCCGAACTGGCCGGCCGCTATCACATCGACAAGATCCCCGCGATCGCGGTCGTCGGAGAGCGCGACCATCGGATTCGGTTCTTCGGCATTCCCTCCGGGTACGAATTTCCCGCATTTCTCGAGGCGATCCTCGATGTCAGCCGCGGGGATCCGGGACTGCCTGCGCCCATTCTGAAGGACCTCGCGAAGATCGACCGCCCGGTGCACTTGCAGGTGATGGTCACGCCCACCTGACCCCACTGCCTCCGTGCCGTGCGCACGGCCCATCGGTTCGCGATGGCGAGCGAGCACATACGCGGCGACATGGTCGAGGTCTCGGAATTCCCGCATCTGGCGGTCAAGTACGGCGTCCAGGGAGTGCCGAAAACGATCATCAACGAGACGCACGATTTCATAGGCGCGCAGCCTGAGCTGAATGTCGTGCATACGATTCTGGAATCGCTCGGAATCGAGACCGCATGAGGGATGAGGCGACGAGGCGGGCGCGACGGCCTTCGTGAGGGCAAGTTCGCCCAAGCCTAGCGCCCGCATGCAATGGATGCCGCCATCCCGGATCTCCGACCCCCTACCCCACGCTCCCTTAATGCAGGACATAGGGAAACTTCATGACACGCAGGGCCTTTTTGCAGGCATAATCGATCGTTCCCTTCCCCGGCCCATTCCCGGAACGGGGGATGGGGTAGGTACGCCCAGGGGATAGGAGCGCGCGGTGAGCACCCCGCAGACGATCGCACACGAGAGCCTCGAGCGGGCACGCCGGGAGTATCCCGACAAGTTCGCGTCCGAGGATTTCGTCTTCGGCCACGTGCACCGTGGCGACCGGATCTTCATCGCCACGGCGTGTGGAGAGCCCCAGTACCTCGTGGGCGCGCTCATTCAGTATGTCGAGTCCCATCCCAAGGCCGTCTTCGACGCGGAAGTCATCCACGTTTGGACCCTGGGCCTCGCCCCCTACACGGATGTCAAATTCAAGAAGAACTTCCGGCACAACTCGTTCTTCATCGGCAACAACACGCGCGACGCGGTCAATGAGGGTCTGGCCGACTACTCCCCCATCTTTCTCTCGCAGGTGCCGAGCCTCTTCAGCAGCGGGCGGGTGGAGGTGGATGTCGCCCTGGTGCAGGTTTCGCTGCCCGACGAGCACGGCTATGTGAGCCTCGGCGTCAGCGTGGACATCACGAAGGCGGCGGTCGAGAGCTCGCGCATGGTGATCGCCCAGGTGAACGCGCAAATGCCGCGCACCCACGGCGACACCTTCCTCCACATCCGCGACATCGATTTCCTCGTGCCCCACGACGAGCCGTTGCTCCAATACTCCTCGGAAGCTCCCGACGAAATTGCCGAGCGCATCGGGCGCTACGCCGCGCGCATCATCCTGGACGGCGACACGATCCAGGTGGGTTACGGCAGCATGCCGAACGCGATCCTCGCGAACCTCGCCGACAAGCGCCACATCGGGATCCACACCGAATTGCTGAGCAACGGCATCGTGCGCCTCATCAAACAAGGCGTGGTCGACAACACCCGCAAGAGCATCGACCGGGGCAAGACGGTCGCGGCCTTCAGCATGGGCCGCACCGAAACCTACGACTTCCTGCACGACAACCCGTCGATCGAGTTCCGCCCGATCAGCTACACCAACAATCCGCTCGTGATCGCGCAGATCGAGAACATGACGGCGATCAACGCGGCGCTGCAGATCGATCTCACCGGACAGGCCACGGCCGAATCGCTCGGTTCCACGTTCTACAGCGGGATCGGAGGGCAGGCGGACTTCATGCGGGGGGCCGTTCTCGCTCCCGGAGGAAAGACGATCCTCACGCTCCCCTCGACGGCCTTGAACGATTCGGTCTCGCGGATCGTGCCTTTCCTCGACACCGGAGCGGGCGTCACGCTCGGGCGCGGCGATGTCCACTATGTGATCACCGAGTACGGGATTGCCTACCTGCACGGCAAGAACATCCGCGAGCGGGCGATGTCGCTGATCGGGCTCGCGCATCCGAAGTTCCGGCCCGAACTCATCAGCGAGGCGAAACGCCGCGGCCTGATCTACAAGGACCAGGCCTTCATCCCCGGCAAGAAGGGCGAGTATCCCGAATCGCTCGAGACCCGCCGCACGACCAAGCGCGGGCTGAGCCTGCTCATGCGGCCGATCAAGATCAGCGACGAGCCGCGTCTGAAGGACTTCTTCTACTCGCTGTCGGACCAGAGCATCTACCGGCGCTTCATCTCGCAGCGCAAGGACATGCCCCACGAGCTCCTGCAGGATTTCGTGGTCATCGACTACACGAAGGAACTCGTCGTGCTCGTCCTGATCGAGCACATCGACAAGCCCGACGACGTGGTCGCGGTGGGGCAGTTCGCGATCGACGAGCGCACGCACACGGCCGAAGTGGCCCTGGTCGTGCGCGATGACTTCCAGGGCCAAGGCATCGGCACCGAGCTCTTGTCGCATCTGACTTCGCTCGCCCGGTCGCAAGGCCTGCTCGGCTTCACGGCCGAGGTGCTGGTCGAGAACACGCCGATGCTCAAACTTTTCGAGAAAATGGGATTCGACATCGAAAGGCGCACGGCCGAAGGAGTATGTGAGCTTCGGATGCGCTTTCGCGGCAACACCTAGCAGGAGAATCCGCCGTCCGGCTCGCCGCGGGTCGCGCGCGGGGGGCCGCCAGACAAGCGAAGGACTTACGATCGCCCGAGGCAGAGGAAAGTGGAATGACGAGGCCGAATCCCGACATACGCTGGCTGTTTGAACCGCGCTCGATCGCCGTCATCGGCGCCTCGCACGATGCGGATAAAATCGGGCACAAGATGCTCCAGAACATCATCACCTCCGGCTATCCGGGGCGCATCTACCCGATCAATCCCAAGGGCGGCGAGATCCTGAACCACCAGGTGTTCAAGGAAATCGGCGCGGTCCCGGGAGAGATCGATCTGGTCGTCACCGTGGTTCCCGGCAAGTATGTCTTCGACGCGGTCAGGGCCGCGGCGGCCAAGGAAGCGAAATTCAACCTGATCATCTCGTCGGGCTTCTCGGAAGTGGGCAACAGCGAGGAGGAGCGCCGGATCGTCTCCTTCGCGCGCGAGAATGGGATGCGCATCCTCGGCCCCAACATCTTCGGCCTCTACTCGGCCAAGGCGCCCGTGGACATCACCTTCGGGCCGGGCGGCATCGTCCCGGGGCAGGTGGCGATCATCACCCAGAGCGGCGCGCTCGGTCTCGCCATGATCGGCAAGACCGCCGCCGAGCACATCGGCATCTCGGCGATGGTCTCGGTCGGCAACAAGGCCGACCTGAACGAAGCGGACTTGATCGACTACCTCGTGAAGGACGAGAACACGCGCAGCATCCTCATGTACGTCGAGGGCGTGCGCGACGGCGCCCGCATGATCGAGACGCTCAAGAAGGCAACGGCCCTGAAGCCGGTCGTCGTCATCAAGTCGGGACGCTCGCAGCGCGGGGCGGCGGCGGCCGCTTCGCACACCGGTTCGCTGGCGGGTTCGGACGAGGTCTTCGCCGCGGTCATGCGCCAGGCGGGCGTGCTGCGCGCGGAGAGCATCAAGGAAGGCTTCAACCTCTGCCGGTTCCTCTCCCGGACCGGCATTCCGAATGGACCGAACGCGGTGATCGTGACCAACGGGGGCGGCATCGGCGTGCTCGCCACCGATGCGTGCGAGAAACACGGCGTCGCACTGCTCGACGACCTGCAGCGCCTGCAGGAAGTTTTCGGCCCGGTGACCCCGGGGTTCGGTTCCACCAAGAACCCGATCGACTTGACCGGAGGCGCGACCGATCGCGAATACGAGGGAGCGCTCGCGGCGGCGCTCGAAAATGACGCCATCCATGTGGTCATCGCGCTCTACTGCGAAACGGCCATGTTCGATGTCGACAAGCTCTCGCCGCTCATCTCCTCCACGCACGAACGCTACGAGAAGGCGGGCAAGCCGGTGATTTTCTCGGCCTTCGGGGGCGGGAGCATCGACGACAACATCGCCCGCCTCGCCGAAGAACAGATCCCCGTGTTCGACGATGTCTACGAAGCGGTGGCCTGCGTGGGCGGGCTCTACAAGCACTACCGCCACCGCATCACGCCTCCTCTGCCGGCCGAGGAGATCGAGATGGACCGCCCCGCGATCGACGAGATCGTGCGCGGGGCGCGCGCCGACGGCCGCACCTTCCTGCTCGCCGACGAGGCCCAAAAGCTGATGCGCATCGTGGGCGTGCCGATGCCGCAGAGCAAGGTCGCCCACAATCTCGAGGAAGCAGTTGCGATCGCCGAAGAGATCCACTACCCGGTCGTCATGAAGGTCGTCTCGCGCGACATCCTGCACAAGAGCGACGCGGGCGGCGTGGCCCTCGACCTCGAGGACCGCAACGAGGTGATCGACGCCTATCAGGCGATCATGCGTAACGCCCGCGCGGCGGTGCCGACGGCCCGCATCACCGGCATCGAAGTCGCCGAGATGATCCAGAAGGGCCTCGAGCTGATCGTCGGGGCGCGTCAGGACCCGGGCTTCGGCCCGATCGTGATGTTCGGGCTGGGCGGGATCTACGTCGAGGTGCTCAAGGATATATCCTTCCGCGCCGTGCCGCTCAACCGCGCCGAAATCCTGAGCATGATGGCCGAGATCCGCGCCTATCCGCTCCTGCGCGGCGTGCGCGGCGAGGACCCGAAGGACATCGACAAGGTGGTCGACGCGATTTTGCGGATCGCCTCGGTCATCCGGCAGGTCGAAACCATCACTGACATTGAAATCAATCCGCTGGTAGCATATGAACAGGGGCAGGGCGCCCGGGCGGTGGACGCCCGGATCCTGCTCGCGAAGGTGTAGGGAGGATCCGATGCACAGGCTGATCGTCGCTTCGCTGCGCAAGGGCGCGGGCAAAACCAGCATCATCGTCGGGCTCGGCCGGACGATGGACAAGAAGATGGGCTACCTGAAGCCCTTCGGCGACCGGTTGCTCTATCGCAAGAAGCGCCTCTGGGACTACGACGCCGCGCTGGTCACGCGCATCTTCCAGCTCGCGGAGAATCCCGAGGAGATGAGCATCGGGTTCGACCACTCCAAGCTGCGCTTCATGTACGACGAGGCGGGCATTCGCCAGAAGCTGGGGGAGATCCTGGCCCAGACCGAGGCGGGCAAGGAGGTCGTCTTCCTCGAAGGCGGACGCGAGATCGAGTACGGCATGTCGGTGCACCTCGATCCCCTCTCGTTGGCGCGCTACACGGGCGGGGCCATCGTGCTCGTGCTGAGCGGCGACGAGGGCACCCTGCTCGACGATCTCACCTTCGCGCATCGCCAGCTGCGCAGCTCGGACGTCCGGCTGGCCGGCGTGATCTTGAACCAGGTGCAGGATGTCGACGACTTCAAGAACAGCTATCTCGAGAGCGTGACCAAGCTCGGCATCCCGGTGCTCGGCATTCTCCCCTACGAAGCGGAATTGACGCATCTGTCGATCGCCTTCCTGGGCGAAGCGCTCTTCGCCAAGACGATCGCCGGAGAGCAGGGCCTCGCACACATCGTGCGCAACATCTTCGTCGGCGCGATGTCGACCGACGCCGCCATGCGCAATCCCTTCTTCACCAAGGGCGAGAAGCTGCTGATCACGAGCGGCGACCGCAGCGACATGATCCTCGCGGCCCTGGAAGGCGACACCGCGGGCATCGTGCTCACGAACAACATCCTGCCGCCCGCCAACATCATCTCGCGCGCGGCCGAGCGCCATGTGCCGCTGCTGCTGGTCGCGGCCGACACCTACGAGGCGGCGCGCCAGGTCGACAACATCGAGCGCCTGCTCACCAGCGAGGACGCGGCCAAGATCGATCTCCTCGCCCAGATGGTGAAGAAGCACGTCGATCTGGGGAAGTTGCTGGTTTAGGCGAAAGCCACGCGCAACGCCCACAAGGCACGGATCGCAAGCGACCTCTCGGCTCAAGGCCGGGAGGTCGCTCGAGTTTCTGGGCAGATGACAACCGCGCGGCGATGCAGGGCAGCAAGGGCGGCGCATGGCCGCGATGCCGCCCTTTGCCTGTCGTCTTGCGAGAGGCCCTGCTACAGTCATGCACTCACTCTGGTGGTTGGGCATGGGCCTGACTGCTGAGTCTGAGGCTGGGCCTCAGCGCTTGGCCCGGGCGCGGACAGGTTGGCCTGCGCCCTGCAGACTGCCGCAGCCGTCAGCGTCAATTGGCTGAGGGGTTCGAACCGAAATGCAGCCTGAGCTTCCACCTTATCGCCCGCCGAGCGAGGCGCAGTCGATCCTCATCCGCGTGACGCGCGGATGCGCATGGAATCGATGCGCTTTCTGCGCCATGTACAAAGGCGAGCGCTTCTCCCTCCGCACTGTGGAAGAGATCGAAAACGATCTGAAGATCATGGCGCAGTGGGACGGATTTCAAACGCCCGGCCGCCCGATCTTTCTCGCCGATTCCGACACGCTCGTGCACCCTCGCCTGCCCGATGTCGTTCGCGCCGTTCGCGCGCATTTCCCTGCGGCGGGCCGCATGACCACCTATTGCCGCTTGCACACTCTCTGGCGGCGGACGCCCGAGTTCCTGCGCGAATTGCGCGAGGCCGGATTGGATCGCCTGCACGCGGGGTTGGAATCGGGATCGTCAGAGATCCTCGAGAGAATGCGGAAGGGCATCGATCCCGAGCGAGCGGTGGCCGGGGCGCGTCATGCGCTCGACGCGGGCTTCGAGCTCAGCCTCTACTACTTGAGCGCCATGGGCGGTGAGGAGCATTGGGAAGCGCACGCGCGCGAGTCGGCGCGCGTGATCGCGGCCGCGCCCCCGCATTTTCTGCGAGTGCGAAGCCTGGTCGTGCTGCCGGGCACCCCGTTGCACGAGGAACGCGCCGCGATTGGATTCACGCCCGCTTCCCCGCTCACGCGCTTGCGCGAGATGCGGCTGCTGGTTCAGGAGTTGTGCGAGGGCTTGCGCGAGCACGGCAACAGTGCCGAGCTCGAAATCTGCAGCGATCATTTCTCGAACTACATCTGGGCGGACGGCGAAATGATTTTCGGAGGCGTCAACGGCTACCTGCCCGCCGATCGGGATTTCCTGCTCGGCACGCTGGACGAGATCATCGCGGCCGCGGCTTCGCGCCGGCTCATCGACCCGGCTTCGCTGGCGGCAAACGGACGGATCCTGAACCTGTGAGTTGTGAGCGCAAGGCAGCGTCCGACGGGCGCGCTTCGCTGCGTCCGCTCAGGGCACTTGCGAAAATCGTGCCGTGACTTCGCGGCCCGCTCTTGACTTCCGGCGCGCGCGTCCCTACTCTGCCGACGCGGGTCTCGTGATGGAGCCGGGTTGAAGTTGTCCGGCGCGGCGAGCGCTTCACGATTCGGCCGGCCCTCAGCGAGACGCGCACGATCCTTCCGGTCCGGCACATCGCCGGAGCAAAAGGGAAAACGGTCGAACGCCGTTGCGGGCCCGCCGCTGTAGTCGGGGACGGCCCTCGCACGATGCCACTGCCTGATCGAGGCGGGAAGGCGCGAGGGGCCGGACGATCCGAGAGCCAGAAGACCTGCCGGAAGGAAGTCAGGCGATTTACGAAGGCCCGTGGCCGGCCGGCGTCGCTCCCGCCATCCATCGGCTTTCCTGAATCCCTGGACGCGGCACATCAGGGCAGGTGTCCAGCGTCTTGTCTCCTCGCGGCGAGGGGATGGACGCGCGCATGCAGCGCTTTCGACAATTCACGCGGGCCCGGGAGTCCCTTGCGGCTGTGCGAAAGACCACGCGCCGGCTCTCGCGGACCGCTCCCTGGGCGTCGAGCGCCGTGCTCCTCGTCTCATGTGCGATTGCATTCCTCGTACCGCACATCGCGCACGCGCAAAGCGACTCCGCGAGTGCCGCAACCAATACGGCAAGCAACGCCGGCCCGATTGCAGATGCATCGTCCACCGCCGACTCGAGCGGCGCCTCCGACGTCTCCCCCATTCCCTTCTGGCGCGTGCCGCTCGACACGGTGCGCGTGCACGGAGAGCGGCTCTCGCGAAAGAAAGCGCTCGCGCGCCAAAGCGCCTTCTCCGATTTGATCCAGGTGAACGATGCGCGCGCGGCCGGCGAGGATCTCGGCGCCCTCCTCGCCCGCAGCGCGGGAATCGGCGTGACGCGCTTGGGCGGCCCCGGCACGCCGGCGACCGTCTCCATTCGCGGACTCGCCGCCGGCGATGTCGAGATCTATGTCGATCGCACGCCTCTGCGCAGCGCGACGCAGGGAACGGTGGACTTGAGCTCGATCGACCTTTCGCGCGTCTCCGCCATCGAGGTCTATCGCAGCGCGCCCCCCTCCGATGTCGGCGGGCTCGTCTCCTCGGCGGTCGTGCGCCTGGTGACGGACGAAGGTGATCGCCCGGGCGTGAGCATGCGCCTCACTTCGGGCAGCCACGGCACGCGCGAATTGAGCGAGCTTCTCTCCGCGCGCATGGGCCGCCACGCGCTCTTCGCCTCGTTGTCGCGCTCGTCGACGCAGAACGACTTCCGCTTCTTCAGCGACAACGGGACCGAATACGAGACGGCCGACGATGCCTGGCGAACATGGACGAACGGCGACCAACTTCGCCAGACGCTCTTCGGCCGCTGGAGAACGGATCTCGGAAAAGCCGCGAGCGCCGCCTGGTCCAGCGAGATCTCGCGCCGCGACCAGGGCATTCCGGGAAGCAGCCGGCTTCCCACGCAAAGCGTGCGCCTGGCAAGCGAGACCGCGCTTCATCGCTTCGAGATCGAAAGCGGGCGCCGTTTCTCGATCGCGCGCGCGAATGTGTGGGGCTATCAAGAGACCACCGGTCGCGCGTATCGCGATCCCGATCGCGAGCTCGGCATGTACGGCTTTCCGAAGGAGCTCGATCAGGAACAGCTTCGCCGCGCCGTCGGCGGGCATCTGCAGCGGACGGTGTCGGGCGGCACCCTTCTTCCCGGCGCGCATCATCTGGAATTGCTCGGAGAATTCTCCGACGAGCGTCTCGAACAGGAACCGCCCGAGGGACGGCCGCGTGAAGATCTTCGCCGGCGGCGCACGCGCGTATGGTCGATCGGCGATCAGTGGGATGCCTTCACCGGCCGCGTGCGCGTCTCGGCCTTCTACCGCTGGGATCGCAGCGCCGACAACTACACCGGCGTGAATCCCTATCGCCCCTTCCTCGCGCAACCCGAGCATGTCACTACCGCGCGCAGTCCTCGCGTCGGATGCGTCATGTCTCTAGGGAAAGGGCACGCGCTCAAAGCGAACTATGCCCGCCAGGCGCGCTTCCCCACTTTCACCGAGCTCTTCGGGTCCGAAGGTACGATCCGTCCGAACGCGGGGCTCGCGCCGGAAGAAGGCTGGCAGGCCGACGCGGGCTGGACCTGGGAGAGCGAACGAGGCCCCTTCGGCCTCGGGTTGTCGGCCGAGCAGGTGTTCTACACCACGCGCAAGAAGCAGATGATCGTCTTCGTCCTCGTTTCCGATCACGAGACGAAGCCTTTCAATCTCGATCGCATTCGCATCGACGGCTATGAGCTGAGCGTGTCCGCCGATCATCTGCCGGGATTGCGCGGTCTGCGGATTCTTCCGGCGATGGAGGAACGCATTCGTGCATGGCTGGGAGCAAGCGATGCGGAGCAGACCGCCTCGTCCGATGCGCGCCTGACGCTTCACCTCACCTGGCAGGATGCGCGCGACGAAGGCGTCTCGCCCGTCTATCACGGGAAGGTCCTGCCCTACCATCCGGCGCTGCAAGGCCAGGCGATCCTCGACCTCGTTCAGGGAAGATGGACACTGGGAACCACTGCCCGTTATCGCAGCGCGGTGTATTGGGGCCGGTCGAATCTGCCCATGTTTCGCGCGGCCGCCCAGTGGCAGCAGGACCTCTCGTTGCGCTGCGCCCTGCTCGGCTCCCGCCTCTCGGCCGCGGTGCGGGTCGAGAATGTGTGGAATCGAGAGATGGAGGATGTGCGCGGCTATCCCCTGCCCGGCCGCTCCTGGTTCACGGAGTTGCAGTGGAGGCCGGTGCCCTAGCCCGGATCACCCAAGGAGAATCTGATGACTTTGTCCATCCGTTTGGCTCGAGTGGCGTTGCTGCTGGCGGTGCTTGCGTTCGCGGTCGAAGGTGTCGCCTCCGCTCCCGCGTACACGCAGGGCGATTACCTCTTCATCCTGACGCGCGAGCTGCCCGGCGCGGGGGGAGCCTTCTCGCTGATGGATATGAACCAGCCCTGGCAGCACGACAACAACTACGGAGCGGCACACGAGGACGCGGTCGCCTTCTTCCATGAAGGCTTGATCTATGTCGTGAATCGCGCGGGCGCGGACAACATTCGCGTGATCGACCCCGCGCTGAACTTCCAGACGATCCGCCAGTTCTCGGTCGGCACGGGATCGAATCCGCAAGAGATCTGCTTCGTGGAAGCCGGTCGCGCATTCGTCACCCGCTACGACGACAACGAGCTCTGGGAAATCGACCCCCGTACCGGCCAGCACACGGACACGATCGATCTCGCCCCGCTGGCCGATGCCGATGGGCTGCCCGAGATGCACGCGATGGCGATTCACGGCGGCTTCCTGTATGTCACGCTCGAGCGCCTGAACCGCGACTACTGGATGCCCGAGCCGCCTTCGTATCTCGCCGTCATCGATCTGGCCGACAACTCGCTCGTCGACATGGATCCTGCCCTCCCCGGCATGCAGGGCTTTTCGCTCCAGGCGACCAATCCGTACAGCGGAATCGTGATCGACCCGTTGACGGGCGACTTCCTGATCGGGGAAACCGGAGACTACGGCGTGCTGGACGGCGGCATCGAACGCTTCGATCCGGGCCTGCGCGTAAGCCTGGGCATGGCGATCGGCGAAGCGGAACTGGGCGGCGACCTGAATGCCTGGAAGACCGCGGACGGAGACGCTGGATTCGCCGTCGTCATGACTCCGTTCCCCGAAAGCCACACCAATATCGTGGCATTCACGCTGAGGAGCGGAGAGAACCAGGGTACGATCGCTTCCTCGAGCGAATACGCCTATGCCGACCTGCACATCGACGTGCCGCGCGGACAGCTCTTCGTCGCGGATCGCAGCTATGCGAATCCCGGCATCCGGATCTACGACCTCGAGACCCACGCGCAGCTTTCCGCGGGCGTGATTCCCGTGGGCCTCTATCCGCTGGATCTCCTCGGCGTGCCCGGGCCGCATTCGGATGTGACGGAGAGCGACCTATCAAGCGCGCTGCGGGTCGAGGCGTTTCCCCAGCCCGCATTCGGGCCGGTCACGATTCGCGTGCGGACGGCAAGCGACCACGCGGTCGCCGACCGCGGCGTGAGTGTGCGCATTCTCGATTCCTCCGGCCGCGTCGTTGCCGATCTGTTGCAGCGCGCCGAAACTCGCGATGCCCTCATCCGATGGGATGGCTGCGATCGTGACTTGCGGCGGGCGCCGGGAGGGGTCTACTGGATCGAAGCGCGCGCGCTGGGGCAAACGGCGTCCACGAAGCTTCTCATTGTGGATTGACGCCAGGTCGAAGTCGAACGCCGCGCCGCTTCGCCTCGAGCCTACGGCCGCGCTTCGGTAGGTTCCTGTCGGCACAAGGCCCGCGTGTGTCTCGAGACCGGCGCGCGCGTGCGGACGCTTCAATAGGATCGTGTCGGCGCGAAGCCCGCGTATGTCTCGGGACCGGCGCGCGCCTCGTACGCTCAGCGCTGTCAGAGCCGAGAGAGGCCTGAAGTCTTCTATGGCCGCGCTTCGCTAACGTCCCTTGGACCTACGCGGGCCTCGCGCCGAAGATCTTGTCTGAAGGACGCCCGCATCCTGCAGCGCAGTCGTATCAAGCAAGTACAGCGAGCCGCATCGACCCGGCATGCGCGGCGTACGATCGTGCGCTGTTGCGTCAGTACTCGCCTAGCGCGCGTTCCGACAGCGTCAAGCGACCGCATCGCGTGCCATGCGCGCTCGTCGTCTCTTGCGAGCGCTCCGTCCGCTTCGCTCATGCACGGCGAGTCTGCGATGCGGTGCGGCGCACGAGACCGCATGTCCGCGCGACGAATCCGGTGCACGGGACCCGGCACCGTGCTTGCTCGAATCCGGACGACGGTGCGGAGCCCGCGTAGCGTCTGTGCGAATGCGATGCCGTCGGGCCGGCGGAATGTTGCCGCGACCGCACGCCGCGGCAGGTTGCGCAGCATGTGCATGGATGCAGCGCCGCGGGGCCAACATGGTCTCGCGACTGCGCGCTGCAGAGACCGCGCAGCATGCGCACGAATGAGGCGACGCGGGGCCCGCGGAGTGTCTGAGCGACCGCACGCCGCGGAGGCTGCGTGGCATGGACTCAGCGCTGCGGGGCCCGCGTGGTGTCCTTAGGGATGTTAGCGAAGCGCGGCTGTAAAAGACTTCAGGCCTCTCTTGGCCTTGACAGCGCTGAGCGTACAAGGCGCGCGCCCCCTGCGTGAACTCTCTCAAGGCGCGCGCCGGTCCCGAGACACCACGCGGGTCTCGCGGCGCCAGGTACCACATGCCTCGCTGTCCCAACGCGCCGGTCCCGAGACACCACGCGGGCCTCGCGGCGCCAGGTACCACATGCCTCGCTGTCCGAGCGCGCACGCTCCGGGACACCGCGCTGGGCCTCGCGGCGGATCCTCGCTCAGCGGCCCAGGCGCACGATGCGTCTCGTGACGACATCCTGTCCCGCGGCCAGGCGGTAGAAGTAGACGCCGGGCTCGAGCGATCGACCCGCCGCGTCCGTACCGTCCCAGCGCAGCGTGTAGGCGCCGCCGCGCTGCGCGTCGCGGACCAGACTGCGGACGAGCCGTCCGCCCGCGTCAAAGATCGACAGGTCGACGCCCATCGCGCTTGCGCCCGGGAGGACATACCGGATGGTCGCGCTTCCCGTCCATGGACTGGGCGAGACGCTCAAGCGCAGCGCGGCATCCGTCGAGGAGCCGATCCCGCCCGAATTTCGCTCCCAGACGCGCACGGCACAGTCCGCCAGCGTGGCGAATCCATGATGCTCCGCTCCCGAAAGCACCAGGTAGTAGTCTCTCAAGTCGGGAACCTGGAAGAAGAGGTGGTTGGACGGAAGTCCGTCGACCGCCTCGTATGCTGCGAAGGGTTGGCGGTTCAGATAGTTCTGCAGGTTCTCCTCGTCGACGATGAAGAACGCCAGGTGCCCGGGGGCCAGATGTTGGGCGTAGTAATCGGCCGGCGAGGCCCAATGGTCATACCCGAATTGCATGTCGAAGGGCAGGTCGTACTCCACCTCGATCACATAGGGCGCATCGATGCCCGAGGGAAGCGAAGTCACCTGCAGTTGCGTCAATGCCTGGGGCGCCGTCCAGCTCCAGGAATAATGTTCCCCGGCGACGGTATTGCTCAGAATCTGCGCGTAGCCCGACCCGGGAAAGTTGCCGAGCTGGGTTTGGACGCGCACGTAGTAATTCTGATTGTTGCCGAGGATGAAGCGGATCGTCCCGTCGGCCGTCGTCTCTCCCCAGGTCCCGTCGTAGAGCGTGTAGGGCGAATAGTAGTACTCGCTGGCGATCGTGACGAAGGCGTTGTCCACGGGCATGCCTTGGAGATCGTTGACCGCCACGGTGAGCGTGCAGACTTGCGAATAGGTCGCCACCGCATCCCAGACGAAACCGTCGTTGCGCCAATCCCACACGCACGACACTTCCTTGCTGCCGCCCCGGTCGACATCGTAGGCGATGCCCGGGTTGTTGATGTGCGTGGGCCCGCGGCCAAGATCGATCTGGTAGGGACGCCACTCGCCGAACCACATTTCGCACCAGACATGATCCTCGAGAATGTCCATCGTGCAGACCGCCGGAATGAGGCAGGTGCGCGCCGCCGCGCAAAGCAGATCCTGCAGCTCTCCGCAGTTGCCGTCGTGCTCGTGAGCGATGATGTTGGGCTGGATGGGACGGTTGCCCGACGCCGCCGCCGGCACCGTTTCCGAGCACCAGTTCCCGACGGCATCGACGGCGAGCATGTCATCCGTGAAGGCCCGCCCCCCGGACCAATCGTGCTGCTCGCCATCCCACAGGCACTCGACCGGCTGCATGACTTCCTGCATCAACGGGTATCCGCTGTCGTGATGATAGAAGAGGTACTCGCGCCAGAAGTAGTTGTACACACCGCCGCCCATCAGGGGCCGCTCGTCGGAGACCTTCGGCATCACGATGTACCAGTAGTACATCTCCTTGGGGATCTCGACGCTCAGCGTGTCCCCATTCGCCACCGTGCGATAGACGGTGGTCGAATAGAAGTCCCCGTCACCCAAATCGTGCTCGACGATGTCGACATACTGGAGTTCCGGATCGATCTGATACATGAGCTGGGCGTTGACGACGAGCAGGTTGGCATCCCAGGTGGCCAACTGAAGCGTCGTATACGAAAGGTGCGCGATCTGAAAGGCCACCTCGTCGACGATTCTCGGATCGGTCACTCCGAGAAGCAGATTGCCGTAGCGATCCTGGTTCTCGCTCGACAGGTAGTGGAGGTTCCACTCGAGATCGCGCCGCATCCAAACGGGAGCGACGGCGATCGCATTCCACGCGGTCGGGGTGAGATCGAAGGAGACGAGCGCCTCCTCGACCGAGAGATTCGCCGCATCGAAGCGGACGGCGTACTCTCCGCCCGCCAGAACGAAGCGACCCGCTCGCAGCGAATCCAGCAAGGTGTAGCCCTCCAGCGGCAGCGGCGCGGCGATTGCGCCGGCAGGCGTCGCGGGGCGAAGGGGTGGTTGCGTGGTCACTTGATCGCGCACATCCGTGGTAGCGACTTGGGGCTCTCCCAGGATCAGCGTCGCGCCGCGCTCCTCCCCTGCCCCGGCCGGGCCCGCCACGAGGGACGCGACGACCAACGAGCATAGAGCCGCGCAGATGAAGGGAATCGATGGACGGCGACGAGAGGGTTGCAGACGCATCACGGCAGCCTCCTGGTGAGTGGACAGGAACGCGGAAGAGCAACAGGATGATTATACCTTTTGAGTCGTGGATTTGCGAAGGCTGATCTACCTGCCTCGCCGCGGGCGGATCGCCCCGCGCATGACTTTTCCTTGACGATGCGCCCCGCCCCGCGCTTGAAGCCCCGTGGACGCGCCGCCGTTCCCACGCGTCCGTCTCCGGCCGCCCCCACGTCCGGATCTCCTCATCTGCCATGTCCGGTGCCAGGCGCTTGGCTCTCGAGGAGCGTGTCAGCGAACGACGAGAAGCTCGGCGATCGATTCGCGCCCGCTCGCCGTGAGCCGGCAGAAGTACACGCCGGTTCGGACGGCCTCTCCGCGCGCATTCCGGCCATCCCATTGCCATTCATGAAGGCCCGGCGGAAGAGGTCCATCAGCGAGGCAGCGCACCAACCTTCCCATGACATCATGGATCGTGAGCCGGACGGCCGGGATCGAACCGGACTGCGCACTGCGCGAATCTCCCGGCCGCGCGGGCGCGCTTTCCTCGCCGTCGCGAACGGCGGGCAAGAATGCCTGGATGCGGCGGGGCGAGGAGCCATGCGCGATGGGATCCAGAATCACGAGGCGCGGCGTCTGCGCGTCGCCCGCCAGGTCGAGCGCTTCTCCGTGCGAAAGGTTCTCGATCGGACCCGGAGCGGAAGAGGAGGCGCAGGGATCGGGCTCGCAGAGAACGCCCGCATGCCACACGCCTCCAGCCGGCAAACAGGCGCCTTCGATGGTCTCCTCGCAGATCGCCTCATGGCAGCAGGCGCCCGGCGCGCAGGTGGACGGCGCGCAGGCGTCGAGTTCCGTGAAGAGCATCCCTTCCGCCCGCATGCAATCGAAGGGGTTCAGCGACAGGCAGTTCGACCCGAGACAGCACGCATACTCGCGGCAGGGATCGGGTTCGCACCCGGCGATCCCGGGAAACCACTCTCCACCCGAGGCGACGCAATCGTCGGTCGAGAGAATCGAGCAGACGGACCCGAGGCAGCACGCGCCTTCCGCTTGCGCAATGGCCAGCTCAGGATCGCCCGCGAAGCGCATGCAGTGATTCTCGCCCGAGCAGGCGGGGTAGTCCGCGTTCGCGCGATCGAACGCCTGCCGCACGGGCCACCCGAGGGCCACGTACCAGAAGAGACGGTTCTGCCACTCGAGCGAATAGCTCCAGCAAATGTCGCATTGCGGCTCGGACATGCCGCAGTAACCGATCGTCACCGTGTTCTCGCGCGAGCCCTTTCGAAATTCGTAGGAGAAGCTGTTGGACGAAGCCGAGCATTGCCCGTCGCAACTGCCCAGAAAGGTGAAGAGCTTCTTGTAGGAGCCCGCGATCCAATCGCGCACATCCTCCGAGGTCGTGTATTCGGCCGTTTCCCCGTCGCGGCAGCCGCTTTGAAAGGAAAGGAAATCGCCGTGGGCCAGCTCATAGAAGACCAGAATGTCGTTGGACTGCACGCGCTCCATGACGTCATTCTGCGCGGGCCAGACGATGACCTGCGTCGGGTACCCCATCGACCGGAACCAGGAAGCCGCGTTTTCCGCCCACGCATGCCAGGCGTCCGAACAGGGGCGGAAATAGATCGGGCCGGTCAGCGAGGAGCCGGCCGCCGGCGGGGCGATCGCCTCACCGGCCACTTCCCCATTGGCCGCGTCCACGAGCGTGAGGGAAGCGCCCCCGTCCGCCACGCTCTTGACCAGCCAGCAAGGGTTTTGCGGCACGGGGCGGATGGTGACGATGTCGGATTCCGGAGAGACGAGAAGAAGACGCGCCCACTCGGCCCCTTTGCCCGCGATGCCGAGCGCTTCCGTTGCCGTGACGCGCACGGGTGGAAGGGAAACGGGAAGGTCCTCGCGCCAATGCGATCTCCGCTCGATCAGACGGCCCGTCTCGATCTCGAATTGGTAGACGATGTAGTCCTTCTCGACCACCGCGTCACCGAGCATGCGCTGATGGAAGTAGACGACCAGGGAATCGGAAATGCGGATTTCCTGAAACGGCAAAGGCTCGGCATGGATCGACGCCAGGAAGTCGAATTCCTGCGCGACGGAAACTCCCGGACCCGCCGCGCCTGAAAGCGCGATCAGAAGAAAGGCCAGAAGAAGCCGTGACTTTCGTCCGGATGCCGGCCCGCCTGCCAGGCCATCTGCCCTGCGCATGGTGCCCCCTGCTTGTGTCGTTCCGCGCTCGGCGCCCTCATCCTTCCTGCCACGCGGGCTTCGCGCCGGCATGGTAGAGAAAGAAGCTTAGCACATCGGCCAGCGACTCGATCGTCTTGCGGACATTGCTCGCCCCGTGACCCGAGCGGGTCTCGACCCGAATGAGCACCGGATGGGGACCGGCCTGCGCCTCCTGAAGCGTGGCGATGAACTTGAACGAGTGCGCGGGGACCACGCGATCGTCGTGATCCGCCGTCGTGACGAGCGTTGCCGGATAGGCAGTGCCCGCCCGCAAGTTGTGCAGCGGCGAATAGGCGCGCAGCCACTGGAAATCGCGCTCGTTGTCGCTCGACCCGTACTCGGTGGCCCATCCCCATCCGACCGTGAACCTCTGGAAGCGCAGCATGTCCATGACGCCCACATCGGGCAGGGCGACGCCGAAGAGGTCGGGGCGTTGGGTCATGACCGCGCCCACCAGCAAGCCGCCGTTCGACGCGCCTTCGATGCCGAGCTTCGCGGACGACGTGTAGCCTTCGCGAATCAGGTACTCGGCCGCGGCGATGAAGTCGTCGAAGACATTCTGCTTCTTCTCGAGCATCCCCGCCTTGTGCCAGCTCTCGCCGTACTCGCTTCCTCCGCGCAAATTGGGTTCGGCGTAGACCACCCCTTGCTCGAGCAGCACCTGCGTCGCCGGGCGGTAGTACGGTTGGATGTTGTAGTTGAATCCCCCGTACCCGGTCAGGTAACAGGGATGCGATCCATCGAGCACGAGGCCCTTCTTGTGCACGATGAACATCGGGATGCGCGTCCCGTCCTTGCTCGGGAAGAAGACCTGGCGCATCTCGTAGGCGTCCGGATCGATCTCGGCTTCCGCGCGGCGGAACAGCGTCGTCGCGCCCGTCTCGATGTCGAGGAGATAGATGGCCGGCGGATAGGTGTAGGAGGAGAAGGTGAAGAAGGTCGCGCGGTCGTTCTTCCAGCCGCCGAATCCGCGCGCGGTGCCGATGTCCGGCAGCGCGATCTCGCGCAGCAAGCGCCCATGGGCGTCGTACTCGTACGCGCGCGTGGTGGCGTCGACGAGATAGGTGCAGAAGAGCCTGCCGCCCCCCATGGCCGCTTCGCCGAGCGCCTGCGGACGCTCGGGAATGATCGTCTCCCAATGCGCGGGGTCCGGATCGCGCGGATCGATCCGGATCACCTTCCCATTGGGCGCCTCGAGATTGGTCCTCACGAGAATGCGGTCGCCGTCATTGTCGATCACCGCGCTGTCGTGATCGAAGCCCTTCATGAGCAGAAGGAAGCGCGAATCGGGCTGGCGCAGATCACGCCAGTAGAGCTCGGTTCCCGAAGTCCCCTCGCTGACGCTCAAGAAGGCGTACGCCTCATCCTCGCTCACGCAGATGTCGTAGTAGCGCAAGGGATGGCTCGCATCTTCGTGGACGAGCAAATCCTTCTCCTGGGGATCGCCCAGGCGGTGATAGAAGATCTTCTGGTTCTGATTCACGGCGGTGAGCTCGCTGCCTTCGGCCGGGCGGTCGTAGCCGGAGTAGAAGAACCCGTCCTTCCACCAGGCGGCCCCTGAGAACTTCACCCAGCGGATGATGTCCCCGCGCTCCGCGCCGCTGGCGACATCCATCACGCGGATCTCCGACCAGTCCGAGCCCGCTTCGCTTCGGGAAATCGCGATCCAGCGCTTGTCGCCCGAAGGCTGGAGCAGCGCGATCCGGATCGTGCCGTCGGGCGAGAGCGCATTCGGATCGAGGAACACGCGCGGCTCGCCGGCGAGGCCGTCCTGCACATAGATCACCGACTGGTTCTGCAGACCGTCGTTCTTGCTGAAGAAGTAGCGCTCGCCGACGCGCAGAGGAGCGCTGTAACGCGCATAATCGTAGGCGCGCGTCAGCCGCTCCTTCAGCGCTTCGCGAAAGGGAATCTCGCGCAGATGCGCGAAGGTCACGGCGTTCTGCGCTTCCACCCAGGCGGCCGTCTCGGCCGAGCGATCGTCTTCGAGCCAACGATACGGGTCGGCGATGCGCGTCCCGAAGTAGTCGTCCACTTGATCGCACTTGCGCGTCTGGGGATACGTCAGCGCGTGGGCCGGCTCGCACAGGACTTCCCAGCCATGCAGGTTCAGCTCGCCGAGCGCAACTCCCCCAAAGGCAAGCGCGGTCAGGAACAGCGTGCCGGGCAAACCGAATCTTCCCTGCCTGGAAACGTGCGCATGCAAGTGAAAGCGACTCATCATGCGATCCTCCCGATGCCCTCCGCCGGATGCTCCTCGCGGCTCGTTCTCCTGGCGGCAGATGAGCCGAGCCGCGTGCATCCAGTCTTGCACCCCTGCCCCATGGAAGAAACGGCGTCCGTGGAACCGTCGAGGATGACGCAAGAATCCGCGTTTCTCAAGGGGATGCTCGCATCGCTGCCCGCCCTCGGGCGCGACAGGCGCGGATCGCCGCGAAGAGAATGAGGAGGACTCCCAGGCCGTATCCGGCCGCGAAGAGCGGCGCAGCTACACGACAACCACCGCCTCGAGCAGGCCCATGGCTACGGAGAAGAGGGCAACCGCCCAGGGATGACGCAATTCCACCTCCGTCCCGGCCCGGATCATCGCGCGATCGGCCCGCAAAATCCTCGCATTTGCTCCATCCCTTTGGTAAAGAAAGGGATCCGTTCACTCGATCGATACAAGGAAGGGCGCGCCAGGGAGAACGCGCTCGCCGGATAGAGCGATCAAACGAGAGCAGCCGATTCGCATCCGAACGAAAGCGGCCGATGGCATGCGAAAGGGGCGTCCCGGCGATCGCTTGCGCAAGAGGGTGAATCGCCATGGTCCTCGGTCGCGCTCACAGAGCGCACATGAGCTTCCCCGTTCACTTCACGGCGCCCGATCATTCGCGCACCTACATCGGCGAGACGATCGACATCTCCTCCACCGGATTTTCCGTTCAGGTCCGCAGCGACGAGCCGCTTCCGGCGATCATCCTGGCCGGCATCCTCCCGAGCCGCCTCGCGGGCGATGCGATCCTCTGCAAGGCGCGCATCGTCTGGCAGGGCGGCGTCGTCAATGGTCTGGGGCGCGCGAGCTACAAGATCATTTCGATCGCGCAGAAGAGCCAGGAACGGCTCGATCAACTGATCCAGAGATCCTTGCACGAATTGCTCGCCGACCTCACGGGATTCCCGCTCTTCCATGGGTGCGAGGCCGATGACCTCGAGCTTCTGCTCGGCATCGCGCGGACCCGCGATGTGCCGGGAGGCACGCTGCTCTACAAGGCGGGACGCGATCAAGGCCTCGGCATCTACATCATTCTCGAAGGCGAGATCTCGGTCGCTCGCCACGGACCCGAAACGGGACTGCATGGACCGGGCAGCGTCGTGGGGTGCTGGACCAGCCTCGAGCCGCAGACCAACGCCGAGACGGCCCGCACGATCGGCCGGACGCGGTATCTCTATGTTCCGCTCGCCCTACTGCCCGAAATCCAGCGACGCCTCAGCGTGATCGCTTCGGTCCTCTACGAAGCGCTGATGCACGCTCCCCAGGCTCGGCCGGTTGCCGCTCCCGATCCGACGGCATCGACGACGCGAAGCTCTTCTCCCTTGCTGCGCCTGCCGCTCCCCCACGACCTGCAGGAAATTCCCACGCTGCCGGCGGTCTTCAATGCGGTGATGGAGTGCATCGAAGGGCCGGGTTCCACCGCGCAGGACCTGGCCGACATCCTGAGCAGGGACCCTTCGCTCACCGCCAAGGTCCTGCAGACCGCCAACTCGACTCTCTCCACCCTGCAGCAGCCGGTCACCACCGTGCACGAGGCCGTCGCGCTGCTCGGCAGGCAACAGATCGCGCATCTCGCGATCACGAGCGTGCTCTTGAACGCGCTCGCCGATGAGCAACATCGCGAGCGCGGCCCCGAGGAATTCTGGGAGCATGCTCTCGCGACCGCACACTTCACGGAAATCATCGCGCGCCGCATCCTGAAGGGCCGCCAGGAGGAGGCGGCCGAAATCTGCTTGGGGCGACGCTCGCCATCGGCACCGACTGAAGGATCGCCGCGGTCCGCGCCCGCCCCGCTCGCGGCCCCTTCCGAGCCGGCAGCCCGTTCCTCGCGCGCATCCGTTGCGCTGCCTGCGGGACGCCGGACGGGGCGCATCGAAAAACTCGATTCCCTGTTCTCGTATGCCTTGCTCCACGATCTCGGGCTCGTGGTCCTCTTTCTGAAATTCCCCGATCAGTTCTCCACGATTCGCGAATCCATCGCGCGCTACGGAGATCTTCACTCCACCGAGCAGGAGCTCCTCGAAATCGATCACTGCCAGCTCGGGTATCGCGTCGCCAAGGCCTGGCGCCTGCCCGAACCGATCCCGACGATCATCGCCGAGCATCATCTTCCGCAAGAGTGGGCCAAGCGCATCGAGGATCGCGACGAAGTGCTCGCCCTGCTGCGCGAGGAGCCCGTCGTCACGCTGATCTCTCTCGCCGATCTGATGACGCGCAAGCTCGGCATCGGAGTCGAGATGGATGCCGCCCCCGTCGAGATTCCTGCGGTGTTTCTCGAGTCCCTCGGCCTTGGCGCGGACGACATGGACGCGTGCCTGCGCGAAGGCCCTGCCATTCGGGAACGAGTCGAAGGCTTCTTTCGCGGCCTGACGCGCTAGCCCGCGCGGCAGCCAGGGCCGGTCCCCGTGTTCATACCTTTGGCCAGGCGCTGCCCGAGAGCCGGATTCCATGTGCCGGATCGGATCCCCACGCTTTGGCCTTCGGATTGCTAGTCCCCTCTCGTGCGCCTTGCGGCCGTCGATTCCCGGATGCCGCTAGGCGGCCCTCACGAACCAGCCAGGCGAAGCGTTCGCCCATTCGAGGAGAGCGTGTCAAAGTCTTTGCTTGCCGTAATCGCATTGCTCCTTCTCGCCGCCTGCTCGAAAGAGCGGATCGCGGACTCGCTGGCGGACACGGTCGCCCCCAGCGTGCGCATCGTCCGGCCGGCGGCGAACGATTGGGTGGCGGATTCCGTCACGGTGCAAGTCGAGGCGCAAGACGCGGGCGGAATCTCCCACATCGCGCTTCTTGCGGACGATCGCACGGTGGCCCTGCGCTTCGAACCCGCGTGGGCATTCGCGTGGAACACCGAAGGCCTCGCCGATAGCAGCGTGCATCTCCTGCACGCCGTGGCCGCGGACGCGGCGGGGAATTCGGCGGTCTCGGACGCCTGCCCTGTCCTGGTGCGCTCGAACGAACCCCCGCTCGTGCGCATGCTGTGGCCGCGCGACGGCGCGTGGGTGGATCTCGATCGGCCCTTCGCGCCCTGGTGCTGTCTGGCGGCAGATCCGGAAGAGGGCCCGCTCGACGGGGCGAGCGTGCGCTGGTCGATCGACGGCAGGGAATTCGAGCGGCGAGGCAGCGCGATCACGCCCGCGTCCACCGATCTCAGCGCGGGAGCGCATCGCGTGCGCGTGGAGGCGCGCGACGAATGGAACACGCGCGCGAGCGCGGAGTGTCTCGTGGTCGCGTTTCGCTATCCGGGCCGCGCGTCGCCGGAAGACGCGCTGACCACGCTCTTCAGCGCCCTGCAAGCGGCCGATTCGACGATGATCGCGAGCGCTTTCGCGGAAGAATTTCGATTGCGCCCGGCGATGGATCTTCAGGGAGCGAACGAGCCCGTCGCGGGCGACGCTTTCGCCACCTGCGCGCTCGTCGAGGCGGAAGCCTTTCGATCGCTCGCCATCTCCGCCAGCCTTTCAGCCGCTCAATCGACCACATGGCAAGGACGCGAGTACGCTTCCCTCGAATTGCGCGCGCTCGCCTACCGGCTGATCGTCGCGTGCCCCTCTCGAAACGACTCGAACCCGGAGCTGGAACTTGCCTATGTGGCAAGCAATTCCCGCGCCCGGCTCATCTTCGTTCGCAACGCCGGTTCGACCGATCCCTGGCTGCTTGTCACCTGGTGGGATCTCCACGGGGCGAGCTGGTCGTCTTCGTCGGGCCCTGCATGGAGCGAGCTGATCGCCCGTGCGAGGGACGGGCGGCTTTGCAGGTGACGGTGCGCACGAGCGGCGTCGCTGCAGGTGGCGATCCGCTCGAGGAGCGGATGTTGCAGGGGTGAGCGAGGGCACGATGCGCCGCCGTCTCACCTTCCGCGCACGAGGCCCTCGAGCAGTTCCATCACGCGTTGCGCGGCCTGGCCGTCGAACGGCCCGTAGACGGATTCGACGAATGCGCGCCAGCGTTCGTCGCGCGGAAGCCGGAAGCCTAGCTGCCCCAAGGTGTGGCGCACGATCGAACGCAGCTCGGTCGAGTCACGCGCTTCCCGAATCAAGGCGTCGGTTTCGACCCCGCTCGTCCCGGGCGCAACCCGGTCGCTCAGGAAGTCCGGCTGCTCTCCGCGCTTCACGACGGCCACCGGCGTGCCGAGGAACACCGCTTCGGCCGTCTCGGGCCAGCGCGTCGATATCAGCAAGTCGACCGCGCGCAGCCAATCGGCGAAGAGATCGCCCGAGAGGCAATGCATCCAACGCAGACCGTTTCGAATGCCCATGCGCGGATAGAAGGCGCTTTCCTCGCCCGGCTCTCCTCCGACGGTGTGAACGAGCACGAAGCCGTCGTCGCGGCCTTCCAAAGCTTCGAACACCCAATCGAGCAACTCGGGGCATTGGCCCGGGCGGCAGACGACCGCCACGACCCGCTGGCCTTCCTCCACTCCCCAACGCCTGCGGATCTGCTCGATCGTCGCCGGCGAGGGAGCGCCGCGCTCTTCGAGCCAGTCGCGGCGCGGATCTCCGGTGATGATCACATGCGAGGGATCGCAGGCTCCGCGCTCGACGAGAAAGCTCTTCGCTTCGCGGCTGAAGACGCACAAGCGATCGGCGAGCAGCGCGCGCTCCGGCTTCTGTCGCGGGGTGAGCAGATGGGCGTGGTCCCAATCACAGAAGGGGCGCAGCTGCAGGCTCACCGTCGGAATGCGCAGACGCCGCGCGGCGCTCACCAGGGCCAGCGCATCTTCGGGCTCGCGGCTGAGCAGGATCGCGTCGGGATGGATCCCGCGCAGGAAATGCGTCTCCCGGCGAGTCGTGCGCACATCCAAGGGCAATTGCCGCGCGATCGCCTGGTCCATCCAACCCAGGACCATGTCCCCGATCGGGAGGTTCTCGAAGACGAGCGCTTCGGCGAAGGCGCGGTCTTCGCGCAGCGTCTTCCACTGGCGCTCGATCTTGCGCACTTCCCACGAGCCTTTGCTCTTTTGCGCGAGGAGAAAGAGGAAGTGACGCAGATAGGTCGGCGCAAGCCGGCCGGCGGTCATCGCGCCGACCTCGGGATCGTAGCGATCGGTGCGGTAGTAGAGCCGCAGCTTGCGCCCGCGCCCTTCGCGCCAGACGCCTTCGAGGTGCACGTCGCTGCGACCATGCAGGGCATCGTCCGGCCGGCCGCGCATCCAACAGTTCGAGTCGCTGACGAAGATCACCTTGGGGCGGCGCGCAATCAAATCCTCGAAGAGCAGCCGCGCTCCGTGCCATCCATCCTGAAGAAGCGCGAACAGCTTGCGCATGCGCATTTCGACGAAGGTCTCGGCCTCGGGAAACCGCGGCGGATCAAGGACCGCGATCTCCGCGCGAATGCTCCCCTCGCGCGCTTCGCCCACCGCCCGCAGCAGAGCGCGCTGATCGTCCCTCAATCCTACCGCGAGCACGCTCAATTCCCCTTGGTCCGCGCAATGCTCGAGCAGCCTTCGTTCGGCCATGCGGCGATGCAGCCAGGCGATCATGCGCGCGCGCTGGAAGGCCCAGAAATCGAGATCGCCCACGGTGAGCACTTCGGAGAAACTCCAGCTCTCGGCGATCCCGTCCACCCAGTCGCGCACGCGGCCGGGCAGCTGCGGGTCGGCGTCAGGCAATCGTGAGCCGAGATGCGAACGGCAGAAGGCGCGCAAATCGAAGAGCGACGAGCTCGCTTCCCGATAGCCCTCGGGCGGATGACGCAGGTCGCCGTCGGGCCAGAGCGTCTGCAGCGTGGCGCGAATGCCCTCCGGGCTCAAGGCCGGATGGACGAGCAGCAGGTCCGCCTCTCCCCTGGCGGAACTCGCCCCCGGGCGCGCATCCGGCCGCTCGCCGCTAACGCTCTTGTCTCGCGCATCGCGCATGCGTTCCTCGCTTGATCGGGCGCGTTTTGCCTTCCTGAATCCGGCTCCTATTCAAGGAAGCTCTTTCGCTACGCTCGGGCGATCACTCTACGCTCCGCTGCCGCGGCACGCCACTCCTCGATCGGCTCGTGCGGGCCGCTTCCCGCTCCTCGAACCCTGTGCTAGATTCCGGCCATTCATGGCTCGATTGACCACACAGGCGGGCGGAGTCTCCCTCGGACGCGGCGTGGCCGCGGGCGCGGGCCTCGTTTCCGTGATGATCCTCTCGCGCCTGCTGAGCCGCGAGGACTACGGCACCTATCGCCAGATCTGGGTCGTCTACTTCCTGCTCGCTCCGGTCATGGAGCTCGGCCTCACGCAGAGCGCCTCGTACTTCGGGGCGCAACTCGTTCCCCAACGCCAGAAGACCTATATCACGCAGAACTCGCTCCTGCTGCTGGTGTCGGGCATCCTGACCAGTCTCGCGGTGCTCTCCTTCGCCGCCCCGATCAGCCGGCTCTTCGGGAATGAGGATCTCGTGCAGCCGCTGCGCGCCTTCGCGCTCTTCTTCGCCTTCGCTCTGCCCTTCGACTTGACGGAGAACCTGCTGGTCGCCCTCGGGCGCGCGGGCTGGTCGGGAGTGATCACCGCCGTTTCGGCCGTCGTCCAGGCGGCCATCACCCTCGCCGCCTTTCTCGCAGGCGCCTCGATCACCCAGGTGTTCGTCTGCCTCACGATCTTCGCCTGCCTGCGCTGGCTGACGCTCGCCGGCGCATTCCTGTACATCTACCGGAACGCGTTCGTCTCCTGGAATCTCGCCGAGTTGCGCGAGCAATTGCTCTTCTCGCTTCCGATGGGCCTGGCCGTGATGGCCGGCCTCTTGAGCCGCCAGCTCGACAAGGTGATCGTCTCGAGCCACTTCTCCACCGAACAATTCGCGGTCTACGCGAACGGCTCGTACGACATCCCGCTCATCAACATCGTGACGCTCTCCGTCACGGCCGTGCTCGTGCCCGCCATCGTCCGCGCGCAAGCCGCCGGACGCATCGACGAGGTGAAGCGCATCTGGCACGAAGCGGCCCGCCGGGTGGCGACCCTCTTCTACCCGGTGTTCGCGTTTCTCCTCATCGCCGCGCGCCCCTTCATGATCCTGCTCTTCTCTCACGAATATGCGGACAGCGCGGCTCCCTTTCGGATCTTCCTCTTTCTCTTCCCGATTCGAATCGCCTTCCACAGCGGCTTGCAGCGCGCGCTCGGGCGCACGCGCCAGATCCTGGTGAGCTCGATCGCGGCGCTCGTCATCAGCCTCGTCCTCGCGCTGGTTCTCGTGCGCGTGGAGGCGATCGGGATCCTCGGCCCCGCGATTGCGGCCATGGCGGGCGCGTACTTCGCGGCCGCCTATGTGATCGTCGATTGCAGCCGGGCCCTCGGCTGGAGCTGGCGGGAGTACTTTCCGTGGGCGACGCTCGGCCGGATCATGGCCGTCTCGCTGATCGCCGCGGCGCCCGCCGTTGCGGTGGGCTGGCTCCTGCGAGAACAGAGCGAGCTGGTGCAGTTGATCTCGATGGGCGTGACCTACCTGGCCGTGTACCTCGCGCTGGGAGAGACGACTCGCACTTCCCGGGCGCGCGAGTGGATCGAGGTCGCGCGCGATGTGCTCAGGCAGCGCTAGCAGAAACGGCCCCCGCGCGGGCGGGCGCATGCTCCAGCGCAGGTTCGAGGCCGCTCAGCCGATCTCGTCCATCAAGTCCAGAAAGCGCGTGTACTCGAGCGCCGTCCAGCTCTCGGCATTCAGCGCGCCTTGCGCCTGGGTGATGGTCGAGACCTTCATCGCGACTTCTTCGTTGGGCGCCTCGTAGATGTCCAGGAAATCGTAGGGGCCGAGAAGCGCGTAATGGCAGACGAAGCGCACCTCGGGGCACTTCTGCTCGATCGCCTTCTTCCACTTGCGCCCGATCGCTTCCCGGCGTTTGAAATCTCCGATGACTTCCGGCGCTAGTTTGGTGAGAAGCACGTAGGTCGCCATGGCTCTCTCCCTTCCTTGAAGCGCACACTCGATTCCGCGCGGCACGGGGTTCCGCTTGCGCGGAATGGAACGGCCCGCACGGGATGGATCCAGGTGCGAGCCATCGGGAGCCGGCGCGCACGCCAGCGATGCGCCCGGGCAACGCGCACCGGCGCCCCGCACGGTCATGCAGTCACGCGCCCGCGGGACCTTCGAGAGCCGGACTACAGCAGCTTTCCGATTCGCGACACTCTCGGCAGGCGCTTATTCACATCGAAGGAGAAGTACAGGATGTCCGCCTTCGCGACGACATTGTCGAGCGGCACGGGACCGAAGAAACGGCAATCCTGGCTGGCGTCGCGATTGTCTCCGAGCAGGAAGATGGTTCCTGGAGGAACGGTGATCGGTCCGAAATCGTCCACCCCCGGATTGTAGCCGAAGCGGATGTGTTTGGTGAACGGCTCGGCCACCGCGACCCCGTCGACATACACCTGCTTGTGACGCATCTCGACGGTCTGGCCCGCGACCGCGACACACCGCTTGATGAGGTTTTCACCCGATTCGGGGCTCTTGAAGATCACGATGTCGCCCGGCTCGGGCGACCGGAATCCCGGCAGACGCGCATCGTTGGTGAAGGGAATGCGCGGACCGTAGGTCAGCTTGTCGGCGAAGAGAAAATCGCCGATCAAGAGCGTGTCTTCCATGGAGGCGGAGGGGATGCGGAAGCCCTGAACGACAAACGTGTTCAAAGGCAGGAAGATCGCGAGCACGACGATGATGGACTTCAACCAGGCCATGCCTTCGGCAGTCCACTCTTCGCGCGTCCGGGGAAAGTGATACCCGCTCTTTCTCTCTTCAGATTTGACGGCCTGATTCGCCATTGTCACCTCCGCAGCCGGTCGGCCGGCCGCGCGGAATCCCTGATTGCGGCTCCGATCCAGACGAAGTACTACCCCCTTGCGGGTGGAAACGGTTCCATACCGATCGCGCCCGGATACCGGACGAGAGGCGATCCTAAGGGAGAAAGCGCTCCCAGGGTAGCACTTGGTTTTGGGGTCGACGGTCCGTGGAGAGCGCCTTCCTTCCATCACGACTCGGGAATCGCCTTCCTTCCGACAAGCGAGGGACCACGATGAAAGCCATGGCTCTCGAACGGCCCGCTCCGATCGAATCGCATCCCTTGCAGCGGGTTGACATGCCCGATCCCATGCCCGGCCCGGGACAGGTCCGCATCCGGGTGCACGCCTGCGGAGTCTGCCGCACCGACCTCCACCTGGCCGAAGGCGAGCTGCCGATGCGCATCTCGCCGCTCATTCCCGGACACCAGGTGGCCGGCGTCGTCGATCGCGTTGGAGGAGCCTCGCCCCTCGAAATCTCAGAGGGCGATCGCGTGGGCGTCCCCTGGTTTCATTCCGCCTGCGGTCATTGTCCCGATTGTCTGAGCGGCCGGGAGAATCTCTGCGCCTTCGCTTCCTTCACCGGTTGGGATGTGCAAGGCGGATACGCCCAGTACTTGATCGCCCCCGAGGCCTTCACGCTTCGGTTGCCGGACGGCCTGGAGGATCATCTGGCCGCTCCGCTTCTGTGCGGAGGCATCATCGGCTACCGGGCGCTGAGGGTGTGCGGGCTGCAGACGGGCGAGACTCTCGCGCTCTATGGATTCGGATCCTCGGCGCACATCTGCATCCAGATCGCCCGATTCTGGAACTGCAGCGTGATGGTCTTCTCGCGCACCGCGGAGCACGCGATGCTTGCGCGGGAACTGGGCGCGAGCTGGGTCGGGGAGGCGCGCGAGAAGCCCCCGGATCGCCCGGATCGCGCGATCATCTTCGCTCCGGCCGGGTGGCTCGTCCCGCAGGCGCTTGGCATTTTGCGCCCGGGAGGGACGCTCGCGCTCGCGGGTATCTACATGGACGCGATTCCGCCCCTCGATTATGAGCGGCACCTGTACCGCGAAAAGACGCTGCGCAGCGTAACGGCCGCGACCCGCGCGGATGCGCGCGAGCTTCTCGACCTCGCGGTGCGGATTCCGATTCGGACCAAGGTGACGCGCTTCGCTCTCGAAGATGCGAATGTCGCGCTGGAGCAGTTGAAGAGGGGAACGCTCTCGGGATCGGCGGTGCTCGATGTTCCGTAGGCGTGCTTGGGCCGGCCGTGGAACGCATCCGCCTGCGCGGGCCGCTCGAAATTGCTAAGGTCAGCCATTTCGAGGTCCGAAGAGTACTGGGGCGCTCGGGTCGGATCGCGCGGCCGCCGTTTGGCCGAGAATCCTGCGCCGTCGGGACGGGCCGGAAGCCCGGCGGGGCCTTCTGGGGCCCCTGGTCCCCGGGGCAGGATTGGGCTTGCGAATTCGGGCGCGGTTTTGGATACTTGCGGGCGTTGTTTCCCCCGGGAGTCGCGAGGCGCCGGCGGAGAAATCGTTTTCCGGAGCGTTGCGCGACCGGGGAGGTGAGATGGCGAGAAACCCCAGAGGCAGGCCACAGGCGAGAACGCAAAGACGGCGGACCGACGACGATCTGCCCCAGCGGAAACCTCGCGCCGATGCGGTCGAGGTGGAAGGTGTCGTGCGCGTGGCGCTGCCGAACACGATGTTTCGAGTCGAACTCGAAGACCATCGGGAAATCCTCGCGCACATCGGTGGGAAGATGCGCAAGCATTTCATCCGCATTCTTCCCGGCGATCGCGTGATCGTCGAATTGTCCATCTACGACCTGGAGCGCGGACGCATCGTCTATCGCTACAAGTAACCGACGCATTGACACTCTGCATGGATTCCACACGCCCTTTCCTTCCCCATCGTATCGATTCCCCTCATGCAGGGTCCTTTTTCCCGCATGGCCGTCTCATCGGCCGAAGAACCGGTTTGGCGCACGCAACGAGGAGGTATGGCAGTGAGCGAACATCCCTGGGGTGAGGACGCAACGACGGCGGGATCGCCGGGTCAGGACGGATGGGCATCGTCGGGCGGAGCGACGCCGCCGGCGGATGCCGTCGGCGATACCGCTCCTCCCGGGGACGGGGCGCCGGAGATGGTCTCCCCGCCGGGGGAGGCGCCCCTCGCCGAGGGGGAATTCAAGCTCGGGCAGCGCGTGTGGGGCCCGATCCTGCGGCTCACCGAGGATCAGGCGGTCGTCAGCCTCAGCGAGCAAGGCATCGCCGAGGGGACCCTCGATCTCATGCATCTGCGCGACGAGTACGGCAACCTGAGCGTCTCGGAAGGCGACGAAGTGCAAGCCTTCATCGTGCAGATGAAGCCCACGATCAAGCTCGCCCCCACGCTCGATCCTCCCGCCACTGAAGTCATTCGCCGGCTGCGCGAGGCGATGGACCGCAACGAGAATGTGCGCGGGCGCGTGGCGGCCGTAAATCGCGGAGGCCTGGAGATCTACATCGACGGACGGCGCGCCTTCTGCCCGTACTCCCAGATCGAGATCGGGCGTTGCGAGAACGCCGAAATCTACCTCAATCGCATTCTCGATTTTCGGGTGACCGAAATCGACGAGGAGAAGAAGCGCGTGATCCTCTCCCGCCGCCCCGTGCTGGAGAAGGAGCGCCAGGCGAAGCTGGGCGATCTGCGCGCGCAGATTCGCGAGGGGGTCGAGTTCGACGGCGTCGTGCGCCGCGTGCAGGCCTTCGGCGCATTCGTCGACATCGGCGGGGTCGAGGGCCTCGTGCATGTCTCCGAGATCTCGCACGATCGCGTCGACAACCCCGAGCAAGTGCTGCACCCGGGAGAGAAGGTGCGGGTGAAGGTGCTCGGCGTCTCCCAGGGCCCCGACGGGCGCGAACGCATCAAGCTCTCGATGCGGGCGACGATGCTCGATCCGTGGACCAAGGTCGCCGACCTCTTCCACGAAGGCGACATCATCACCGGCAAGGTCATGCGCCTCACCGAATTCGGAGCGTTCGTGCGCCTGCATCCGGGGATCGAGGGATTGCTGCACATCTCGCAATACAAGCCGCGGGCGGAAGAGTCGGCCGAAGCGATCGCCGCGGCCGCCGCCTTGCAGGATCCGGGCGACAACGGTCTCGCTTCCGAGACGGCCGACCAGACGCCGGTCGCCGGCGAGGACATCACCGTGCGGATCTCGCGCATCGAGCCGCAGCGCAAGCGCATCTCGCTCGCCCTGCGCGATGAGGAGCGTCGCGACCGCCGTCCGGCTCACGATGCGGTCGTCGGCGAGACGGTCGAGGGGGTGGTGCGCACGGTGAAGAACTATGGCGTGTTCCTCGATCTGCCTTCGATCGGCCCCTGGGTGAGCGGGCTGCTTCCCGCGATCGAGACGGGGCTCGGGCGCGAAGTGAATCTCGCGCGCAAGTACCGCAAAGGCGACAAGGTGCGGGTCGAGATCATCGATATCGAAGAGAGGGGCATTCGTCTGAGCCAGAAGCGCCTGATCGAAGCCGAGGAAGCCGGCGCGCCGCCATCGGCCGCGGCTTCAACGGGCGGAGCTGCGGCGCCTGGCGATGCGACGGCGGAGGCCAAGCCGCCGGCGCTCAGCGCCTTCGCGCTGGCCATGAAGCGGGCGGAAGAGCGGCAGACGCAGAGGCGGCAGGGGTAGGCTGCGAGGCGCGCCGCTGAGGGCAAGGCCTAGCCGTGCGAGCAGAGGCCGAGGCCTCGCTCACACCCGCACGAGATAGAGGATGTCTTCGAAGGAGCGGTGCGCATCCAATGGGATGTGCACCGCTTCCCGTCGCGTTTCCGCCCACTTCTCGCTCTCGAGCGCCCTCTCGAATTCTTCCGATCTCTCGGTGGCCCAGAAGGCGATCACTCCGCCCGTCTCGGCGCGCGTCCGCAATGCGGCGATTCCTTCCTTCTCGTACAGCCAGCGGTTGTCCGGCAGGCTGAGCCAGGTCGGGCCGTTGTCGATGTCGAGGAGCAGCAGATCGTAACGCTCCTCCCCTTCCTCGCGCGCGAGCCCCTCATCGCTCGCGAGGAGAAACCGCCGCAGATCCTTCTCGTGGACGCGCACGCGCGCATCGGCCAACGCACGTCGATTGAAGGGCGCCAGAGGCGCGCGATTCCATTCGACGACCGCGGAGAAGATCTCGACCACATCGACGCGCTCGACGCCGGGCATCTTCAGCACCGCGGCGAGGGTGATTCCGAGGCCGAGGCCGCCGACGAGCACTCGCAAGCCGCGCTCTTTTCTGGAGCAGGCCTGCTCGCTCCGGAAGGCGAACGCGCGGCGGGCCAGCTCGACTTCGCCTTCGGCGACGCGGCTGTCCATGAGGAATGTGCCTTCCAGCATCAGCGCGGCCCGCGGGCGCTCACCGCGCTCGATCGTGAGCACGAGCTCCCCGTGGGGCGTCATGCTGCGGTAGGTTTGTGAAGCGGTGTCCGATGGCGTCATAGGAAGCGTATCTTCGTCGCGCGCCGGTTGGCGCTGGCCTTCCTTTCACGCTCTCGCGCGCAGCGCCTCTTGCAGGAATGCGCTCATCGCGCGCGCACGGTTTTCCCAATCCGCGCCGGCCGCCTGCTCGATGCGCTGTCTCCGCACCGGCGCATCCCCCGGCTCGCTCAACGCCGAACGCATGGCCGCGGCGAGTTCCTCCTGAGTCGTGTAGAGATAGAAGAGATCTCGAAACGCTTTCGTGGCGCGACGGAAGGTGCCGACCACGGGAAGGCCCGTCGCCAGGTATTCGTACAAGGTGAGACCGCGCACCGGCTCCAGATGCGGTTCGCGACGCAGCGGAATGAGAATCGCGTCGGCGGCCGCGAGAAAGCGGGCCGCCTCATCCTGCGGCAAGGGCCCGCGCACCACGATGCGCTCCCCGGGAAGACGATCGAGGATCGGGCGCCCCTCATCGTTCACTTCTCCAAGGATCAGCAAACGCAGATCGGGCTCTTCCTGCAGCAGGAAATGAAGGTCCTCGTAGCTGACGCGCGCGTCCAGCCGGCCGACATACGCGGCGAGCTTCGCGCCCGCGGAGAAACCGAGCGCCTTGCGCGCGCTCTGCCGCGCTCGCGCGCTCGGCGGACGGAACAACTTCAGATCGACACCGTGTTCGATCACGGCGGTGGGCACCTTCGGCCGCAGCAGCGTGCCCCACGACTCCACCAGATAGCGATTCACGCCCACGAGCCCGTCGACGAGCGGAAGGCCTCGACTGAGCGCGCGTTCGTACGCATCGGCGAGTGCGCGCGAGGCCGCCGTCGCGGGAAAGTCCTCTTCACAATCGAAGACGATCGGCACCGGCGATGCGGCCCGCACCGCTTCAATCAGCATGGGCGGATAGACGAGCACGATCTCCGGGACGCCTTCGTCTCCCCATTGCGCCGCCGCTTTCTTGGCGGCCAGCGGCTCCGCAGAAGAGAAGAGATCGCCCTGACTCATCTTTTCCATCAGCACGCGCACCTGGCCGGCCCAGTTTTGCCATTCCCCGCGGCTCTGCGCGACGCTTGCAGGGAGGATGGCATCCGCAGCCGTTTCCGGCAGGGGCCCGGACTCCGCTCCGGTCGCGCGGCCCATGACATGCAGGCGCTCGTTCTCGACGCGAACGACGAGCTGGGCCCTCGACGATTCGCCGGATTCCGGCTCCAACTGGAACGGGTCGAGGTATAGCACGCGATGGCCCAGAGCGGAGAGGCCAAGCGCCATCTGCTGTTGCCGGCCGGGCATCCCGGCAAAGGGATGGCCGGCGAGAATCATGACCCGCATGAGGACTCCTTCGCGCGAGCGTCTCTTCTTCGCGAAGTTATTCTTCGCGATCCTGTCGTTCGCAAGCCGAAAGAGTATCGGATCGCAGCATTTCTGCAAGAGCCGCGGAGGCAGCCGCCCTCGGGCACCTGGGCGCAGCGGGGCCTGCAGGCGCGGCTGAGCATGCGAGCGCAGCCGAGCGTGCGAGCGCGGCCGGCATACGAGCGCAGCCGAGCGTGCGAGCGCAGCCGGTATGCAGGGCGTCGCGCGACTGCAAGGCGTCGCGCGACATGCGGCGGCTTGCGTCCGGCCATCTCGCGAGAGAAGATCCCAGTCGAGTGAACATCCGAACGCATTCGCGCTCTTCCTTTCTCGGAGACCTCTTTGAAGGCGACACGGATCTCCGGCGGTTCGGCCGAACCTCCCGCCTTCCGCGGCGACGCGGGCGCTGGCCGCCTTCCCTTGCTCGGCGTCATTCCCGCCCGCTTGCGCCGGGCGGCGCGCCTGGCGTCCGCCGGGCACGCCGATCTTCTTCTCCAACGCGCTTGCGCGGCGCTTCGCTTGCCTCCCTTTCCTACGCGCTTCCCATCGGTGCTCGTGATCGAGCCCACGAACCGCTGCAATCTCCGCTGCCCCTTGTGCCCCACCGGCTCCGGCCGCCTGCCGCGCGAGGCGCGCGACATGACGCTGGCGGAATTCCGTTCGATCGTGGAACAGGCGCGCGGACGAAGCCTCCTCGTGCAGCTCTTCTTCTGCGGCGAGCCGTTCCTGAATGACGATTTGTTCGCGATGATCCGTTGCGCCGCCCAGCTCGGCATTGCGGTCGAGACGAGCACCAACGGCATGCTGCTTTCTTCCGAGCGTGTGCGCGAAGAAATCGTCGCCAGCGGGCTGCGCCACCTGATCCTCTCGCTCGATGGCGCCGACCAGGAGACCTTGCAGGCCTACCGCGCGGGCGCGCGCTTTGAAACGATCGCCGCCGGCGTGCGCGCGCTCGTCGAGACGCGCGATCGCGTGGCCGCGCGCGCGGGCGGCGGGGGCTCTGCGCGCGTGCCCACCATCGAGCTTCAGATGATCGTGATGAAGCAGAACGAGCATCAGCGCAGCGCGATGCTCGCACTGGCGCGCGATTGGGGCGTCGACTGGTTCACGGAAAAGACGCTCAGTTTGATGGGTTCCCCGCTCGACGACCCGCAGGCGAACGCGACGGCGCGCGGGCTCTTGCCGAAGGAACCGGACGCGTCGCGTTTTCGAGTGGCGGCGGACGGACGTCTCGCAGCCAAAGAGCGCCCGGGCCACTGCCGTCTGATCCACCAGACGGCGGTGATTCTCTCGAATGGAACGGTCGTCCCTTGCTGCTACGACGGCGAGGGGAATCATCCGCTCGGCAACGTCTTTGAATCGCGCCTCGAGGACATCTGGAACGGCGAAGGGTTGCGCGCGTTCCGCAGCCTCGTTCATGCGCATCGCGACCGCGTGCCGATGTGCACGGGATGCCCGGAAGGACGGCGCCCGCTGGTGCTCCGGCGGACGAGATTGTAAACGCGGCCACCGGGTCTTCTACGGCGCCAACCAGCGATCGAGCTCGGCCGCGCGCGCTTCCCATGAATTCTCGCGCGCGATTTCGATCCTGCGATTGCGTGTGATCGAGAAAGAGGAGTCGTTCGCTTCGTGGAAGGCGGCCTTCACGGAAGCGGCGAAGCTCTCGGGATCGCGAGCAACCGTGATGCCGTCGATGCACCGGCGGCAAGCGGGCAAGTCGCTTCCGACCACCGGCAAGCCGGCGGCCAGAAACTCCAGATGCTTCAGGATGGTCGCGCCTTCATGCCCGGCAAACGGGAGATAAGGAAGGATCCCCACATCGCCCGCCGAGACGAGCGCGGCGGCATCCGCAAGAGGAAGCGATCCGAAGTAGTGTGCGCCGCCCAGAGTCCGCAATTGCGCGAGAGTGTCTGTGGACCAGCTCATCTCCCCCGCCAGCAGCAAGGTGACGCCGGCGCGCAAGAGCGCTCGCAGCGTCTCGAGATCGATCTTGTGATCGAGCGTGCCGTGAAAGACGGCCTTCGGCCCGGGCGTGCGCTTCCAGGTTTCAAACGCCGTGCCCATCCAGGCATCCGGATGGAACCGCGCCGGGTCGACTCCATGCGGCAAGAGCTTCAGGCGATCGCCCAGCCTGCACGCCTGCGAACGGCCGATGCCGCCGACTCGATCGCTCGCCGCGCCGCTTGCAAGCCTGGCCCGCAGCGCGTCGTTCGTGACGATGACGAGATCGCTCGCGGAAGCAAGCGCGCGCGTCTTCTCGGCGAGCATCCGGCCGAAGCGATGAAACGATGTGCGCGCGGGATAGTCGTCGACGACATCGAACACGAGTTGCGCCCAATCGGCCTGGGGCTCGAGCGGATGAAGGAGCGCGTCGTAGCAGACGAGAATGGGATGCGTCACCGTGCCGCTCTCTCGCCAGCGCGCGAGCAGCGCATGCACCTGCCGGCGCTGAAGCCACGCGTTCATCCGGCGCGCCTCCGGAGAGTAGCGCTCTGCGGGGAAGCCTGGGCATCCGCGAACCACGCGCACGCCGCTGGAATCGAGCTCCACCCGGCCCGCGGACTTGCGCCATTCGCCGAGCGAAATGCCCGCGCGCGGAGGAGGGCAGCTCCATTCGCGCGCATGGCCGCCATCAGGGCAGCACCTGTCGATCTCACCCTCTGCGGCGCGCGTGTGGCGAGGGGCGACGCGCCTCCAGAAGTCGAGGACGGGAAAGGGAGGATCGAGATGATAGACCTCGCGAAACCGGGCGAGGTGCGAGTAGAGGTGCTGGCGCCGGCGCCACTGCGAATGCCAGGGCGAGCTGCCAATCACCACGACCGGTGTGCGCGGCGTCATGACCGCACGACCTCGCTCACGACGCGCGCGAAGAGTTGGGCCACACGCGAAGGAACAAACTCCTCCGGCACCGAAGGAGAAGGCGGGACGGGATCGTCGAGGAAATCGAGAATCGCGCGCGCAGCGGCGTGATGGTCGCCGGGCCGGTAGAGATGCGCGGCGCGGTAGTCGCGCAGCGCCTCGCGCGTGCCGTTCACATCGGTGGCCACGATCGGCAATCCCGAAGCGCGCGCTTCCATCAGGACGGCCGCGAGACCTTCCCAGCGAGAGGTCTGCAGGTACACATCGGCGGCGTGGTACAACGGCGCGACCTCGTCTTGAAAGGCCAGCATGCCGACCAGCTCGGACAGATCGCGGCGACGGATTTGCTCGGACAGTTCTTGCTCGAGCGGCCCGTCGCCCACGATCAGGAAACGAACGCGCCGATACGCGCGATTGTGAGGCGCATCCCCTCGCCCCAGCGTCTCTTTGCACGCGCCCGCAATGCGCAGAAGATCGTCGTAGCCCTTCTGCTTCGTCAGCCTGCCGATGGAGAGCACCAGCCGTTCATCGGGCGCTTGTTCGCCAAGCGGCGAGCCGACGAAGGGAGCGCTCTCCTCGCTGCGCGGCCCTGGCTCTCGCTCTGGCTCGCGCCCTGGCCCTCGCCCTCGCCCTCGCTCTCGCCCTCGCGGCCGTCGCGCGCCATGAAAGCGCTCCGCATCCACGGGGTCGCGCATCACGAGGACCTTGTGCGCCAGGACGCCGCGCTCCACGAGTTCATCGCGCAGCGATTCGGAAACGGCGAGCACGCGATCGTTCCGGTTCGTGAGCGCGCGGTCGAGCGCGCGGAAGCGGCACCAACCGCCCGCCCCATCCGCGCGCGGCATGTTCACGCGCTCGATGCAGGGCACCTTCGCTTGGGAGGCGGCGATCGCCACCGCGCGCCCCGCGTGCAGATAGATCGCGTCGGGACGCGTCGCGCGCAAGCGGGCGGCAAGCGCGGCCGGACCCCAGGGTGCGCGCAACCAGTGGAGCGGCAAGCGTTCGAAGCGGATTCCGCGCCGGGCGAATTCGGATTCCAGCGGTCCCGGGGAGAAGAGCCACGCGGAGAACTCCATGGCTCCCGCTTGCACGGATGCGCGATCTTCTGCGAGCGCGAGGGGATCGGATGCAGCCAAGCGGGTGTGATCGCGACCTGGCTCCGCGCAGGCGTCGATCAAACGCAAGAGCGCGAGCTCGCTTCCGCCCAGCACGGCGTGCGTGACCGGCACGAGCACGCGAAAAGTGCGCACCATCTTCCTCTCAGCGATTCTCGGAAAGCTCCAGCAAGGTGACGCCCCAATAGTACGCATCCGCGGGAGGCTTGTCGTTCCAGTCCTCGAAGGAATGCGATCCGTCCGACTGGTAGTGGAGGCTGTAGGTGCCCGGATCCAGTGTCAAGGTCACATCCGCGCGCCGGTTCTTCTTCGCTCCGCCGGCGGGCTTGGTGTCGTCGAAGCTCATCTCCCAGACGGTCCGGTTGCGATCCTCGTTCACCAGCCAGCCGTAGTCGACCATCTTGTGATCCGCGCTCTCTCCCAGCGAGACGATGCGCACGCGGGTGGGCGAATCGGTGCGGAATCGAACGCTCTTGTCCACGTCGTCGCCCATGGGAGCGAGGCGGATCAAGGTCGGGAGGTCCTCGAGGGATGGCGATGCATCCACCCAGTTCGCCTGGAAATCCGGATCGAGGGCATAGATGCGAATGCCCCAGGCGGCGGGCTCGAACGGTCCGCGATTGTGCCAGCCGGCGAAGGAATGCGCATTGTCGCTGACATATGCCACGCGATAGAAGCCGGGCGGCAACCGAAGCGACTCCTCGACGATCCGGTTGCGCGAGTCGCCCGAGGCATACGCGCCATGGTTGCTCTCCATGGTCCAGGCTTGCTCGAGCGTGTGCGCGTCTTCGATCCAGCCGAAGTCGAGCTGGCGATCGGAGCTCTCGCTCCACTCGCCGAAGGCGCGAATCCCCAGGCGCGCTTCGTGCTTCAGCACGAACTCGGCCGTGCGGAATTCCGAATCGCCCACGCGATCGATGCGCGCGATGAGGTTCTTTTCGATCGGATCGATCGTCACCGCGACCGCCGAAGGGTTGGCCGGATCGCGAAAGATCGTCAGGCCCCACGATTCGGGATCGTAGGGCGGCTGGCTGTTCCAGTTCTCGTAGGAGTGCGAGTCGTCCGACACGCAGGTGGCGAGATAGCGCCCCGGCGCGAGGGCGATCGTGCCGTCGAACATGCGGTTCTTGCGCGCTCCGCCCGCTTCGGCGGTGTTCAAGAGGGTCATTTCCCAGACGCGTTCGAAGGTCGAGCCATCGAGGATCCAGGCGCCGTCCGCGAACCCTTGCGCGTCGGCGATGTATTCCCCGATGGCGAGCACGCGCAGCTGGACCGGCCGCGAGACCTCGAGCAGCGCGCGGCGATCGCTCTCGTCCGTCAGGCGATGAAAGCGCAGGATCGCGCCGAGATCGAGATCGGCCGGCACATCCCCCACAAACACGGGCGGCGAGCCCTCGGCGGCGCGCACGCTGACGCGCCACTCGCGCGGTTCGCCCACTTCGTCCCAACGCATGTTCTTGCCGGAGAAGCTCACCTTTCCCAGATTGAAGAGCTTCAGGATCTTGATCGACTTCTCGACGGGAAACGCTCCGCCGAGCGCGGAGAAGTAGAGCGCGTAGTCTCCGGCGGGCAAATGCACCTGCGAGCGCAGCGAGAGGTTGTCCTGCTTCTTCGTTTTCTGCGCGCGGGCGGCATCGAAGGTCCAGACCACGCGCCGCGTGCGCAGATCGAGGATCCAGGGATAGGCGAAGAGGGCGTCTTTTTCGATCGAGCCGCTGCCCACCGCGTCGATGGTCGCGTCCACATCCTGCGGCAGGGAGAAGCGCCGTTCGTAGAGCCCCTTCTCTGAGATGTTGTCGATGTCGGCGATGATTTGCGCGGAGACCGATCCGAGGAGAAGCACACCGAGGGGAAGAGTCGCGAGGAAGATGCGGAAGAGCGCGCGCATCGCGGAGATGGAAGTTGGAAGCCGTCTCATGTATTCCTCCCTCGTCTCGTGGCCGGTCGCGCGGGCAACGCCTCATGTCCTTGGCGGGCCGCTCGTTCCTTGCCTTTACGCGGAAGGCCAGGCGCGGTTGCCTTCCCTGTCGCCGTCTGCGTCCGTTTCACCGCCGGAAGCCGATGCCTGGAAATGGGAATAGGGGCAATCCTTTGGCCGCCCAATTCCCTCCAGGCAATAGAGCTCCCGGCGCCGGACCATGGAAAACCCCCGCGTTTTGCCCGCATGGTTTTGGCCCGCCGCGCGGCCCTCGCGCGTGGCCGCTCGCACGCCCGCATGGTTCTGGCCCGCCGCGTGCAAGCCCGCACGGCCCGCTCGAACGCCGGCCTGCGCGTCGACGCTCTCGATGTCGACCAGCACCCCGCGCTCGCATCGAAGGCAGCGATCGGGCTGATCGGCCAGCGGCACCGCGCCCAGCCGATCGATCAACGCCTGCTCCCAATCGGCGGGCTTTCCGCCCCCGCGCTCGTCGATCTGCCAGCTGCGAGCGCCCTGCCCCACGATCCGGCCGCGATCGAGCCGCACCCACGCTTCCACTTCAATGCGATCGCCGGGCGCGAGGCGCTGCGCGCGTTGTTGCGCGCGCGTGATCGAGAGAAAGATGGGATCGTCGAAACCCTGCAGCCCGACGAAAGCGGGCAGCAGGCGCAAGAGAAATCCCTGCAGGGAAAGCGAGGAGCGAGGGCCGTCGATGCGCTTGACGACGTGCGGCCGCACATCGGTGATCGTGCCTCCGATCGCGATCGGTCGCGTCGAGACGCTCGCCACCCAGTCGTCGAAACTGCGGCATTCCTCGCGAAACTCCTCGAATTCCCGTTCCGAAACGAGCGCTTCGGGCCGGCGATGGACCTTCTCCTCGTCGTAGTGGCGGCATTGGGTGCAATTGCTGCCGACATGCCGGTATCCCTTGGGGCACGCGCCGCCTTTGCCGAGGAGCTTGCACTTCCAGAGAAAGCTCAGGCAACCGTCGGGGTAGCAGCCCTTCTCCTTGAGCACATGATACGCGGAGACGCGATGGCCGAAGCGTCCGTGGGCCTGGTTGCGGCAGACGAAGATGTCGTCGCGCTTGTAGATGTTGCGCATGCCCATGCCATTCTCCTGGATTCTGGCGAGCGACGGGCCGGTGGATCATGAACGATTCCGGTCCCCGCTTCTACCCTGCGGTGGGGCCCGAGTTACCGGGCAAACCGGGCGTCCGGACAGGCCGCGCGGTCGCGAAGCTCGCGGAACTCGCAGGGCTCACAGAGGGGAGCGAGTGGACACCGGCCGGACGATCCGCTATCCTCCCTCCTTTATCCGATGACCGCGTCGCGTCATGGATGAACGGGAAATGGTTGCCTGCTTTCTCATTCGGCGGGCGGCACTCCGTTCATCGCGGCAGGCGAGAAGGAGCGGCCGGAGGAATCCGTGTGCTCGCAGCAACAGGGCTTTCCGTGCGCCCTGTCGACGAACGAGCACGAGGGAGGAGCCATGGCGGATCGCGTCCAGGCGGGACGGGATGACAAGAGCGACATCCGGATCACGATGACGCCCGGCGGGCCGCCGGAAAACGAGATCATCATCAAGAGCTCCGTGCAGCTCTTGTACGGCGAGCGCATCCGCGCGGTCATCACCGACACGCTCGCGCGCCTCGGCGTGCGTGACACGCGCGTGGAAGCGGAGGACAAGGGCGCGCTCGACTGGGTCATCATGGCGCGCGTCGAAGCGGCCGCGAAGCGCCTCTACCCGATGCTCTCCGGCGAAGCGCTTCCCGATTGGGCTTGCGATCCTCGTCCCACGGTGCGCTTTCGCTTGCGCCGCTCGCGTCTGTATCTGCCCGGCAGCAATCCCGACCTCATGCTGAACGCCGGGCTCTTCAAGCCCGACGGCGTGATCCTCGATCTCGAGGACTCCGTCGCGCCGTCCGAGAAGGACACCGCCCGCCTGCTCGTGCGAAATGCGCTGCGCGCGATCGACTTCCTCGGCGCCGAGCGCATGGTGCGCATCAATCAATTGCCCGCGGGCCTCGAAGACCTGCCCGCGGTCGTCGCGCAGCGCGTGAACATGATCCTCATTCCCAAGGTCGAGAGCGCCGAGCAGATCACGCAAGTGGCCAACGCCACGCAGCAGATCGCCTCGCGCCTCGGTGTGCACGATCCCATCTGGCTCATGCCGATTCTCGAATCGGCCGCGGGCGTCTGGCACGCCTACGAAATCGGCGCCGCTTCGGAAATGGTCGCCGCGCTGACCTTCGGCGCCGAGGATTTCACGCGCGATGTGCAGGCGGAGCGCACGGTCGAGGGGCGCGAGAGCTTCGTCGCGCGCTCGCTGGTGGTGCTCGGCGCGCGCGCGGCGGGCGTGCAGCCGATCGACACCGTCTTCTCGGATGTGAGCGACGAGGCGGGGCTGCTGAGCAGCACGCGCGAAGCGATCTCGCTCGGCTTCGAAGGCAAAGGCTGCATCCATCCGCGCCAGATCCGCGTCATCCACGACGCGTTCCGCCCCAAGGACGAGGACATTCTCTACGCGCTCAAGGTGAAGGCCGCGATGGAAGAGGCCGAGCGCACCGGATCGGGCGTGATCAGCCTGGGCACGAAGATGATCGATCCGCCGGTGGTCGCGCGCGCGCGGCGCACGCTGCGGGTGGCCGAGGAAATGGGCATCGACATCGCCGCATACGCGGCGCCGGGCAAGTAGGAAGCCAGCGCGAGCGAGGCCGGCGCTTGGAACAGCGGACGGGATGCAGCTGGGAGTTGCGAGCAGAGCGAAGGAGGTTTCACCGTGGCCGAGATGGTCAAGAACGCGGTCGATCGCCTGGTCCCCACCGAGGTGAACGGCAAGGCCCAGACTCCCTTCCTCGGCGTCGGCAAGTTCGAGCCGGCGGGACACAAGGTGGGGCCTCCCATTCCCGCGATGCATCACTACCCGCTCGACAAGCGCGTGCCGACGATGCGCGACGCGCTCGAGAAGGTCGGGCTGCGCGACGGCATGACGATCGGCATGCACCATCACATGCGCAACGGCGACCGCATCGTCGTGCCCCTCTTCGACACGATCGCCGAGATGGGCGTGAAGGACATCGTCTTCGCGCCCTCGGCCTTGTTCCCCTGCCACGAGCCGCTGATCAAGCATCTCGAGAGCGGCGTGATCCATCACATCGAAGGATCGATGAACGGCCCGATCGGGCGCTTCTGCAGCGAAGGACGCATGCGCGGCATGGGGATTCTCCGTTCGCACGGCGGGCGCTTCCAAGCGGTGCAGGACGGCGATCTGCACATCGACATCGGCCTCATCCCCGCGCCTTCGGCCGACATGCTGGGCAACGCGACCGGCGCCCACGGCCCTTCCGCGTGCGGATCGCTGGGCTTCGCGCTGGCGGATTCGATCTATGCGGACAAGGTCATCGTCGTCACCGACAATCTCGTCGAAGTGCCCTGCATTCCGTGGGAGATCCAGGGCATGAATGTCGATGTCGTGGTCGAAGTCGAGAAGATCGGCGACCCGGCGCAGATCGTCTCGGGCACCACGCAACTGACGAAGAGCCCGACGCGGCTGCTGATCTCCGAATATGTGGCCGACTTCATCGAAGCGGCCGGATACCTGGGCAAGCCCTTCCAGGCGGGCGCGGGCGGAATCGCGCTCGCCTCGGTGGCCTTCATCGCCGACCGCATGCGCGCGAAGGGCCTGAAGTGCGCCTTCGCCCGCGGCGGCTCGACGAAGGTGCTGGTCGACATGCTGAATGAAGGGTTGATCGGCGCGATCCTCGACGGCCAGACCTTCGATCTCGACGGCGTGAAGTCGATCGGCATGCATCCGCGCCATCTGCCCACGACGCCTTTCACGAGCTACAACTATCACGGCAAGGGCAACTGGGCCGAGTATGTTTCCACCGCCGTGCTGGGCGCGACCGAAGTGGACTTGAAGTTCCAGGCGAATGTGGTCACCCATTCCGACGGCTACTTGCTGCACGGGATCGGCGGCTGGCAGAACACGCTCTTCGGCGAGTGCTCGATCCTCGCCTTCCCGCTCTATCGCGGACGCATTCCGATCGTGGTCGAGAATGTGACCACCGTGTGCGCGCCGGGCGAATTGATCGGCGCGGTGATCACCGAGCGCGGGATCGCGGTCAATCCCAAGCGCACGGACATTCTCGAGCGCGTCAAGGGCAAGGGCCTGCCGCTCGTCACGATCGAGGAGCTGTACGAAACGGCGCAGAAGCTGTGCGGCAAGCCGCAACCGCCCGACATCGACCGCGACAAGCCGGTCGCGATCGTGAAGTGGGTCGACGGCACGGTGATCGACACGATCTATCGCGTGCGCTACGGAAGGTAAGCAGCGCGCCCGCGGCCGGCGCCCCGCGTCCCACGCATCGGCTGAACCTACGGTTGCGCCATTTCGCGAGCGCCCTTACCCTGCCCCCGTTCTCCCCTCGCCTTCGGGCGATCCATATCCAGGCCACCTCGAACTTGAGGAGACGACATGCGACGCCTGCTGTGTCTCTGCGTGATGCTGGCCATCGCCGGCACGCTTCTCTGCCCGCTCGCTTTCGCCGCCGAACGCGAATCCACCGTCCGGGTCACCGCCTCGCGCTTGAATGTTCGTGAAGGGCCGGGGCCCGACTACCCCGTCGTCACTTCGGCCGAACGCGGAGAGACGCTCGTTCGCCTGGACGAAGAATCGGGATGGTTGAAGGTGCGAACGAGCGACGGCAGCGAGGGCTGGGTGTCCGCGCAGTACGTGGAAGCGATCGGTGAGGAAGCCGCGCCCGAAGGCCGTGGTTCTTCTCAACGCGAAGAAGGCGCTGCGCGCATCGAGGTGCGTGATGATCGCGCAGGTGGAGGCGGAAGCGCCTTGCCCACGGTGCTGAAATGGGGATGCCTCGCCGGAGCCGCGGTGTTCGGCTATCTGGCCTACGACGAGCATTCGGCCGGCAACGATACCTACGATGAATACAAAGCGGCGGCCAAGGAGGGCGACGCGGACAAGGCCGACGAGCTCTACTCGGAGACCGAGGATCACGACAGCAAGGCGCAGACCTATCTCATCGTCGCCGGAGTCCTGGCTGGCGCGTATCTGCTGCAGGAATTCGTGCTCGACGGCGGCTCGAAGGACCAGGCGGCCGTGGTTCCGTCCAGCCCCTTGAGGCTCGCGTGGAATCCGGAACGCGCGGAGCTTCGGGCGAGCGTGAGCGTGCGCTGGTGATGGGCGCAAACGCGCGCGGGTGATTGCGGCGAGCGCGCGCGGGCGAGCACGAGTGTGCAAGCGCGAGCGTCGTTGCCTGCTTCAGCCTTTCGCCGGCCCGCCGTGGCGCACGATCGCGCCCTCGATGAGGTAGATGACATCCTCGGCGATGTTCGTCGCCGAATCGGCGATGCGCTCGAGGCTGCGCGTCGCCGACTGATAGCTCATCAGCGTCTCGATGCGCTCGGGATTGGCCCTCACCGCCTCGGCGATCTTTCCGTACATGTGCCGATTGATTTCGTCCACCTCATCGTCGGACGCGAGCACGCGCTTCGCTTCAGCGAGGTCGAGATTCATAAGCGCGTCCAAGCTTTGCCGCACCATCTCGAGCGTGCGATGGCAGATGTCGGTGAAGTCGAACGGCAAGCGCGCGTCCGCGCGTCCGGCCAGGAACATCGCCCGCTCGGCGATATTCACCGCGAGATCTCCGATCCGCTCGACATCGTTGTTGATCTTGAGCACGGCGATGACAAAGCGCAGATCTCCCGCGACCGGCTGGTAAAGGGCGAGGATCTTCAGGCACTCCTCCTCCACTTCCATCTCGCGCTGGTCGATCTCGGAATCCTTGCGGATCACGGCTTCGGCCGCCTCGCGGTCGCCGCGCTCGATCGCCTGCACCGCCAGGCGGACATTGCCCTCGACGATGGCGGCGAGCGAGAGAATCATCTTCTTCAGCTTCTCGACTTCGCGCTGGAAGTGGATGGTCATGGGAACAGGGCCCTCCTCCGGCCGCGCCCGTGGCGCTCGCTCCGCTCGATCAGGCAGGAATCATTGCGGCACGAATGATGAGACCGAAGTGTTCCGGACGCAACAGGTGCGCTCTCCTCACCGGCTCATCTCGCTCGCTTCCCTCTGCCAGTCATGATTCGTTTCCGTCCGTCTCATTCGCTCTCGGCCCTCAGCACCATCACCACCTCCCCCACCAGGCGCACAGCGGGCCCATCCAACCGGTACGCCTCAGGCATGGTCGCCGCAAATGCCGACGCGCGAAACGCCTGCATGTCTTCCTCGGAATCCCACACGTAGACGGCGCCGAATTCGCCCGTGTCGGGATAGCGGATGTAGTACTTCTGGCGCAGACCCTTGACCGATCGGAACTGCGCGGAGCGCTTCTCGAAGGTGCGGATCACTTCGTCGTCGGGAAGCGCGGAGCGAAAGCGGGAAATTTGGAGGAGCATGAGAGCCTCCTTCAGCTTGCGATTCCTGTTCGATGCGCGGTCTTGCCTGGACTCTACCACGAAGCCAGGCATCGATCATGCGACTCCCTTCTCCATCGTCGCTATCGGACAGGGCCTGTCTTGCTCTTTGGGCTCTCCTGCCCTACCCTCCGCCGGGTTTGGATTCGCACTTGAAGGGAGGTCCTCGCATGCTCCATGAGCCCATCCGCAGACGATCACAAGAGGCTGCTCGCAGATCCGACGCCTTCGTTCATCTGTTCGTCCGGCTTGGCCGCACGGCTCACGATCGCCGTTCCTTCGCCGGCTCACGCACTCGATTGCTTCCGACCCGTTTCGTCCTGCCATCAGGCATCATCCTTGCGGCTCTCATTTGCTTTTCAGCGGCCTCTTTCTTCTCCGCCCCGCTTCCTTCCCTCCTCCCTCCCTCCGCCTCCGCGCAATCGCACGTCAGCCGGCCACCCCACACGCCCGTGCGCGTCGTTGCCGACACGCTGCACGGAGCAGTGATCGAGGATCCGTATCGCTGGCTCGAGGACCAGGAGAGCCCCGAGACGCGGGATTGGATCGACGCGCAGAACGCCTACACGATGTCCCAGATCGGTCGCTTTCCCTATCGCGAGCGCGTCGCCGACCGGATTGGGCAAGTCCTCAAGGTCGATCGCTTCACGACGCCCTTCGAGCGCGGCGGGCGCTACTTCTTCGAACGCCGCAAGGCCGACGAAGAGCAATTCCTGATCTATGTTCGTGAAGGCCTTGGGGGAAAGGATCGCGTACTCGTCGATCCGCGCGCTCTGAGCGCCGATTTCACGAAGTCGGCCGGGCTCATGGATGTCTCGCTCGACGGAAGCCTGCTCGCCTACAGCGTGCGCTCGGGCGGAGAGGACGAAGTCGAGATCCGCTTCCTCGATGTCGCCAGCGGAAAAGACACCGGCGAGACGATGCCGCACGGCAACTACTTCGGCCTCTCGATCTCGTCCGACAAGAAGCGCTGTTACTACGCCCTTCAGGACGATCGCGGCTCGCTCGTCCTCGCCCATCAATTCGGATCGCCGGTCGCATCGGATCAGGAGATCTTCGGCCGGGGCTTCTCGCCGGAGAAGATCGTCAGCGCGGGCCTCTCCGAGGATGGGCGCTATCTGCTCATCCAGGTAAACGAAGGATCGTCGGGCAAGAAAGACGAGCTCTACTTCGTCGACCTCACGCAAGCCGAGGGGAAGATCCAGCCGATCGTGACCGACATCGAAGCGAACTTCGTAGGGCAAATCGGCGGCGACCGCCTATATCTGCGCACCAACTGGAATGCGCCCAATTGGCGGATCCTCGCAGTGGATCTCGCGCGCCCGCAGAAGGAGAACTGGACCGAGATCGTTCCCAACGGCGAAGCGGTGCTCGAGGACTTCAGCCTGGTCGGCGGGATGATCTACGCCAACTACCTCGATCAGGTGAAATCGCGCGTGCGGATCTTCGAGGTGGACGGGCGGCCGGCGGGCGAAGTGGCCTTTCCCACGCTCGGCTCGATCAGCATGTTCTCGGGCCGCTGGGATGGCGACGAAGCCTTCTTCGACTTCGAATCGTTCCACATTCCGCCGACCATCTACCGCTACGACACGCGCACGGGAACGCAGGAGGTGTGGGCCCAGGTCCATCTGCCCATGGAGACCGCGAATGTCGAGGTCGAGCAGGTCTGGTATCCCTCGAAGGACGGCACGCGCGTGCCGATGTTCCTGGTCCACCAGAAAGGGATCAAGCGCGACGGCGGTAACCCGACGCTGTTGTACGGCTACGGCGGCTTCACCGTCTCGCTCACTCCGTACTTCTCCCCAGGGGCGGCCTACTGGGTGGAACAGGGCGGATTGTTCGCCGTCCCCAATCTGCGCGGTGGCGGCGAGCTGGGCGAGGACTGGCATCGCGCCGCGATGTTCGAGAAGAAGCAGAACAGCTTCGACGATTTCATCGCCGCGGCGGAGTGGTTGATCGCGAACGGCTACACGAACCACTCGCGGCTGGCCATTACGGGAGGCAGCAACGGCGGCTTGCTGGTCGGCGCGGTGCTGACGCAGAGACCCGAACTGTGCCGGGCCGTGATCTGCACCTATCCGCTCCTCGACATGATCCGCTTCCACAAGACGCTCAAGGGCCCCTACTGGGTGAGCGAGTACGGCAGCTCGGACGATCCGGAACAGTTCCGCTACCTCCTGCGCTACTCGCCCTATCACAACATCCATGCCGGCACGCCCTATCCGGCCGTGCTCTTCATCACCGGCGACGCGGACACGCGCGTGGATCCGATGCACGCGCGGAAGATGACCGCCTTCCTGCAAGCCGCGAACAGCTCTCCCTACCCGATCCTGCTCTACTACGACACGGAGCTGGGCCACTCGGGAGGCAGTCCGGTGACGAAGCAGATCGAGGATCAAGAAGTGCGCTACTCGTTCCTCTTCTCGCAACTCGGGGTGGAGCCGAAGCCGGTGGACGAGTAGCGAACGAGCGCCGCGCGCCCAGGAAGCGTGCGAGCGAGTGCGGGAGCGAGCGTGCGTGCCAGGGCACGATCGCGCAAGCGCGCAGGTGCACAAGAGTGCCTATGCCGAGCGTGGAAGCGCGAAGCCCGCGCGGAAGCGCGCCTCGCTCAATGACTGGCCACGATCGCCGGCATGACGGCGGCGACGATGAGGGCGGCCCTCAAGGCCTCGATCGCCTCGCGCGTCTCCTTGGCCACGAGATCGCCCTTCTGGATCGCTTCCAAGCGCTTCTTGTTCGCCTTGATCTCCGCTTTGGTGAAGATGGCGGGCAGCACTTCCGCGCTCTTCGCCAACGCGAGGAGCACACTCGTGCGGGCGTCGATGGACGGCTCGCCGGGGCGCGTCGCGGCAGCGGGCGCGAGCACGGCCGCGCGCAGGCGCTCGATCAACGCCCGCTCGGGCTTCGGATCGATCTCGGGATAGATCTTGCGAGTGAAGATGCCGAGCACCTTGTCCTCGTCCGCGCGGACGATGCCGCGGCGGACCAGTTGCCGCGCCACGCGCCCCTTCAAGCCGCGCATGTTCGCGAAGCGCGACACCCAGCTTTGAATGGAAGCGCGCCGCTTCGCATCTCGGATCTTCGCCAGGCATTCGCCGAGCAGATCGTCGCCGAGTGTGCCCGCGCGCAATCCCGGGCCGGCCACGAAGCCGAGCAGCTTCTTCTTGGGATGCTCCACGCGCACGCGTCCGCGCAGCATCAATTCGGCCACGATCGCTCCGGCCAGCGCGTGCGGGGCCCAGGAACCGGCTCGCATCGTGCCTTCCTTTTCCCGCAGCGAGAGCAGCAACAGTTCTTCGTACAGCGTGAGCGGATCGGAGATGTGCATTTTCCCCTCGATTCTCCAGACCGGGTCCCGGTCAGGCGATTCTCGTGACGCGGTAGCTGGTCCTGTCCGTCCGCGGCCATGCTATCCCGCGTCGTTGTCCCAAGACAAGCGCCGTGCGGCCCTCGCGTGGCGCGCTACAAGGCGCGCGGAGCGGAGAGATCGGCCTAGGCGAATTCCGAGTATTCGGAGCCTGATCTGGCGTGACGATCAGGAATGGGCTTGCTTGAAATCGTCGACACTCCCGCCGCCGCATACATCACGAGCCACGGCACCATGGGGTAGTGGAAGCGCGCGTACCCAAAGAAGACCAGGTGCCCCAAGGTCCACACCCCCAGGATTGCGAGGCCCAGTCGCGGCAATGCTCCCCGCCGGCGGATGATCGCATAGACCACGCCCACCCATACGGCGAGATAGACCGCTTGCGCGATCAGGCGGATACCCCAGAACACGGTGCCCGGGGCAAGGCCCTTCTCCACCCATCGAACACCGTCGAAGTCCCACGCATAAAGGTGGAACAGCTTCCTCACAGCCAGCCAGAGGATCCGCGGGGGATGCGCGCCGATATAGCGAAGGGCGTAGCGAGTCGCCGCGCGGTCGCGCTCCCATTCGGTAGGGAGATCTCCGATCAACGCCTGCACCTTCTCGTCATAGAAGTATCCACCGGTGGAGTAAGGGTTATTGCCGATGAGGAGGTTCACCCCGCCATTGGTGGAGATCGGAATCCACTGCCCGAAGGTGTGCAGATTGCGCGCGGTCCAAAGGCCGATGACGAGCAGGACGGCAAGAACGGCGACGAGCCCGGCGGCCATCCTGCTTCGATCTCGGACACGCGCCGGCATTCCGGACAGACGCCCGCCACTCCGTGCCTGCCGACACAAGATGAAGCCGAGCACGACGGCGAACACAGCCAGTCCCATTGGCTTCACGAGAGCTGCGAGGCCGAAGAGCGCGCCCCCCGCAAAGGAGGACGGCATTCGGTACTCGAGTTTGGGTCGCCCAATGCCACGCAAATCGCCAAGTTCCGCCGCCTCGTCGGCCGACTGCACGAGGCCCCGACTCTCCAGCCCTGCCGCCCCATCGCTCGGGTCCGAACCGAAGGCGCGCAGGAGCAGCCAGGTGCCTGACAGCATCAGGAAGGTGAAGGGCGTCTCGCTCAAGAGAACGCCGGTGTAGCAGATGTGATTGGGATACAGAGCCAGGATGAGAGCCGTCACTCCCGCAATCCTTCGAGACCGAAAAAGCGTCCGCGCAAGCTGCCACCCCAAGAAGACGATGCCGATGTAGAGCATGGCGTTGGCCAGCTTCCCGACGGTCGCGGATGCTCCGGCGATCGAGAAGATCGCGCCCAGGAAGTAGGGCTGCCCCGGGGGCCAATAGGCGGTCGGCCGGCCGCCGACAGCGTAGCCCTCGCCGGCAGCGATCGCGCGCCCATATTCAAAGTAGGCGGCGTAATCGCTCACCTGTTGATTGGGGATGGCGAATACCCAGACGAGGCGAACAAGGAGCACCAGCCCGAGACAGGCGAGAAGAAACCGGGGCTGCTCCAACAACCCCGCGCAGACGGTCCTGTCAGAACGCCGCGCCATGCGAAAGAGACTAGACGATGCCGCCAATGGTGCAATCGCAGGAATCGACGATAGGCCAGAGCGCGGTTAACAAGAAGTCGTCCATCGCGCGCGTCTCGACTTGACGCGCCCAAGGTCACATGTCTTCAATCGCCGAAGCGCAACAGGCGCGCACCCAGGGTAAAAAAGACCAACGCATATCCCAACAGCACGAGACAGGGAAGCGCGACGGCGCTCACGCCTCCGCCAAACGAAATGATCGCGTGGAAGCCGTCCATCGCCCAGGCGGCCGGCGAAAGATGGCCGGCCGTCTGCATCCAGGATGGAACCACTTCCAGCGGCCACCAGCATCCCCCGATCGCGCCCAGGAACAGCGAGATCACCAGCGTCGTCGCCATCACCTGTTCGGGCTTGCGCAGCACCGCTCCCCAGAAGAGCGCCATCGAGGCGGCCACCAGCGCGAAACAGACGATCACGAGCAGCAGTCCGGCGACGCTCGATCCAACATACACCCGCAGCAGGAAGCGACCGGCCAGGAGCAGGAGAAGCGCCTGAACGAGGGCGATCAGGACCCCGCCGAGCAGCTTTCCGCCCAGGATCTGCGCGCGCGACAAAGGCTGCCCGACGATGCGCGCGAGAATGCGCTCCTGCTTCTCGATCGCCAGATAGATGGCGCCGTAAATGGTGGTGTTGACCAGCATGAAGAGCGTGATCGTGGCGGGCAGGCTGTGACGCATGCCCGTAGGCACGCTGCGTCCGCGGCCCGCGGTCTCCTTCGAGACCGTGATCTTCGCCGGCTGCGCGGCGACCGAAGCGAGATGCGCGGAGAAGGCGGCATCCACCGCGATGGGCACGCGCGCGGAATCGCGCGCCGCCGAGCTCAAGGCGAAGAGCGTCGCGAACGCGGCGCGCAGAAGATGCATTTCGGCCACGACCGACGCCTCCGTGTCGGCGTCGGGATTCGTGTAGAAATAGATGGGCGTCTTGCGCGCCCAAGCGAGGCTGTCTTGAAAGCCCGCGGGAATCGTGACGCTGCGGCGGATGTCGGCCGTCGGCGCTTCGCCGCCGGCGGAGCTCTCTCGCCCACCGGCCGTCGAATCCCCTCGCGCGATCGCGAACCCTTGGCGCGAAAGCGCCTCCGAGAAGATGCCCGACAGCGCGCTTCGGTCTTCGTCGATCACGGTGAGCGCGATTTGCGTGGACTGCGGAGCCCGGTACATCTGCCCGAACAACAGGATGAAGCCGACCGGCATGATCACCATCCAGAACAGCGACGGGCGGTCCTTGATCGTCTGCTTGAGATCGTTCCACGCGAGAATCCAGATTCGCCGCACGCCAGATCCCCCTCAGCTTCCGCGGCGCAGCAAGCGCTGCAGGAGCCAGGCCCCCAGGACAGCGCTCGCCGCCCCCACGGCCGCGAAAACAGCCAGCGGCGCCGCGATGTCGCCGATGCCGCTTTTGGTGAAGAGCAAGGTCTGGAATCCGCGCGTCGCCCAGTAATTCAGCGTGAAGGGCGAAAGCGCGCGCGCGAACGCGGGCAGCGAGTTGAGCGGAATGAAGGAACCGCCCAGCAAGGCCATGATCATGAGAACGATCGAGGCGAGGGTTCCCCCGCTTTGCTCGTTGCGCGCGAGACTGTAGAGGAGCGTCACGAAGCCGGTGACGGCGAAGAGGAAGGCGAGCGCGAGAAGCGCGAAGGCGAGCAGATTCGCGCGAATGCCGAGCAGCGCGCCTCCGATCACGGCCATCAAGAGCGCGACGATCATGCCGACGATCAAGGTCGCTCCCATTTTTCCGAGGATCAGATCCAGCGTGCGAATGGGAGCCGCGATCTGCCGCGAGAGCGTGCCCAGCCGGCGCTCGGTGAAGATGTCGGCGGTCAGACCGATCGCCAGGATGAAGAGCGCAAAGGCGGCCATGCCGGGAAGCACGAAGCGGAAGATCTGCGCGAATTCGGATTCGCCCGTCGAAGCGCTTTTGCCCGCACCGGAGGCGTCGCCGGGCGGCGGGATCGGCACGCCCGGCGCATCCGCCTTCTCGATCTGAATTCGAGGCGGAAGGAGAAAGCGGCCCGCGCTGTCGAAGGCATGTCCCGTCACGACGGCGATCTCGGCCACCTGCGCATCGCGCACCGCATGCATGAGCTCGCTCGGCGTCCGCGCACCCGCGACCGCGCTCGCGCCCAGGTCCCCTCCGCTCATCACGCTTCGAATGCGTCCGATCGGTTCCGCCAGCAGATCGCCCGCACCGCTCAAGAACAACGCCAGGAGCTCGGCCGTCTCTTCCACCGCGACCGGACCGGCCGACTGCGCGGGATTCAGGATGACCCGCAGGCGCGCCGGCTCTCCCTTCCAGACGGCATCGGTGAATCCCGCCGGAATCACGATCGCGCCCGCGATGCGATTGCGCGCGATCGATCCCAGCGCATCTTCGAGCGAGGATTCGGTCGCCTCGAGAAACTCGGCCGCCTGTTCCTGCCCGAGCGCGCCGCGCACGAGCCCCGCCACGACGCCCTTGTCCTCGTCCACGACCGCGAGCTTGAAGCGCGGGCGTTTCTCTTCGCCTCCCGAACCGAACGCGAGGGCAATGAGACTGGAAAAGAGGAACGGAAAGAGCAGGAACATGAGCGGCGCGAGCGGAGCGCGCATGCGGCGCAGGAGATCCTTTCGGATCATTGTCACGATCGTGCGCATGCGTGACTCTCCTCCGTCCAAACGCGCCCTTCACCGCGCAAGCGGGCTACACCGCGCAAGCGGGCCGCGCTGCCGCCATCGCGCTTCGCGCCGCAACCGCTGGCAACCGACCAGGCACGGTTTCAGTCGCGCAGCTCTCTCCCCGTCAGCTTCAGGAACAGGCTCTGCAAGCTCGGCGGCTGGATCGAGACGCCTTCGACGCCGAGATCGCTCTGCGCCAGCAGGCGCGTGAGGAGCGCGGTCGACTCCTTTCGATCGCTGCCGATGTCGAGGACCGCTTGCCCATCGGCGAGCGCGATCACGCGCACGCGCGCATCGTTCGCGATCGCCGCCTGCATGCGGTCCGCCGAGAACGAGCCGCCGAGGGTGAGCACCTCTCCCTCGCCCACTACGGTCTTCAACTCCGCCAGCGTGCCTTCCGCCAGCAGACGCCCGTGGTCCATGATCCCGATGCGGTGACAGAGGTCCTGCGCCTCTTCCAGGTAGTGCGTCGTGTAGAGCACCATCGTGCCCGCCGCCGCGACGCCGCGCACGATCTCGAGGATGTTCAGGCGCGCCTGGGGATCGATGCCCGCGGTCGGCTCGTCCAACAGCAGCAAGTGCGGCTCGTGGATCATGCCCGCCGCCAGGTTCAAGCGCCGCTTCATGCCTCCCGAGTACTTGCGGACTGCTTCTCGCGCCCGATCTTCGAGGCCCACCGCATGCAGCACGGCCGCGATGCGCGCGTCGAGCGCGCGCCCGCGCAAACCGGCCAGCCCTCCCCAGAACGAGAGGTTTTCCCGCGCGTTCAAGTCCCCATAGAGCGCGGTCTCCTGCGGGACGATTCCGATGAGGCTCTTGAAGGCGATCGGATCGTGCGCGAGCGCGACTCCGTCGAGCTCGATCGCGCCCGCGTCGGGCTTCAGCAATCCGCAGATGCAGGAGATCGTGGTCGTCTTGCCCGCGCCGTTGGGGCCGAGGAGCCCATAGATCTCGCCCGGCTTGACCGTGAAGGAAATGGCGTCGACCGCCTTCAAGGAACCGAAGGAGCGGGACAGGTCGCGGACAGTCAGCATGACGATTGCTCTCCTCGGACATGCGCGCGCAGCGGCCCGGATCCGACGCCGCCTGCGCCGTCCTTGCGAGGCGCGCTCAGTCGATCACCACCGTCCCCACCGGCGAACCGTAGTACGCGTCCTCGTCGCTGAAATAATGACTGAGCGGAAAGTTCGGGATCAAGGCCGCTTCTTGCCACGAGACGCGCAGCATATAGGAGCCGGGCACCATGTTGCGCGGAATCTCGACCAAGGCGTGGTCGGCGACGAACCGCTCGCGCGGCCAATGCTCGGGGGCGAACTCCCCATCGCAGATTTCTCCTGCGTCGCGCCAACGGTAGATGGAATGCTCGCGCCGCTCGCGTGCGAGGCGCACGACTTTGCTGAAGCGCGGGGTCCAGAAGCGTCCGCGCGGCACCTCGGATTCCAAACGCACGTGCCGCAGAACCGGCGTGCGGGGAACTTCGCCCACGCGGCGCCAGAAGAGGGTGAAGTGGAGCGTATCTCCGCGCGCCACATGCGCCTGATCGGCGATCGTCCCCACCAGCGAGATGCCCGCCACAGTGTCGGGCAGCACCGAGACCGCCTCCTCCGGCAACCGGCGAGAGAGCAACCCGGCCGCGAGTTCGGCGGTGGCATGCACCTCGAGCGGGGCGGCGTCGGGTTGAACGATCCCGGCGAGCGCGTTCAGGTTTTCGCGGCGCACGCGAAAGAGCGTTCCCCGCCCCTTCGATTCCCAGACCTTCTCGAACAGCGCGTCGTCCCGCTCGAGCGCCGCAACCTCGCGCGCGGCCCGCCGGCGTCCCGCATGGGCGAAGTAGGTGTCGACCGGTCTGCGGAAGGCGGCGTTCACGAGCACGTAATCCGCCCCGAACCGGCGGCAGTTGCGCGCCTTCTCCCCCGTTCCCAACCAGGGGCTCAATACATCGCGGCAGGCGGCCAGCCGCGCGAGCGCGAGCGAATCGGCGGGGCTCGCGTGTTGATGCAGCACCGCCACGGACCGATGGCGCGTGAGGGCGGGAATCGCGTAGCCGGTGATCGGATCGCTCAAGATCGTCGCGCCCGCGCGCGTCTCGCGCTCGATCGCCTCCGTCAAGTCGCTCCACGCGAGAATCGAAGCGGCCGCCTGGCGCTGGCGCTGTCCCGAGGAATACGAGCGCGCGAAATTCTCGAGCCGCGGAAAGAGGAGCACGATCATGAGCGCAAAGACGAAGAGCGACACGGCCACGCGGCGCGACGAAGTGAGATCGAGCAGGCTCTCGCCCATCCAGCGCGCCATGTAGGCGAACACCAGGACGAAGGGAATGAATCCGGCGAAGCGCGCGATCAAATATCCCAGATACGGTTCGAGGATCCTCGTCACCGGCGGACTCAAGAGCACCAGCAAGGGGGCGACGCTCATCGACGCCAGGTAGACGACCCCGATGCTCTCGCGCGTGCGTTTCCACAACAGGAAGGAGAAGACGATCGCGCCCCAGCCGATCCAACCGAGATCCATCGCCCACTCGACGGGATTGACGAGGTACCAGCCGCCGCCCAGCAGCAGCAGTCCCTGTCGATGCGTGTGGATGGGATTCGACGATCCCGCCGCAAAGGCAAAACGCCAGGCCAGCGCGGGCGCGCAGCCCAGCGCCGCCGCGATCCAGACCCACGCGCCGCGCGCGAAGTAGCGATGCACGCGCCCGCGCAGGAAGAGCAGCGCGACCACGAGAACGCCGAGCGTGAAGAGGATTTGCACGGCGGCGAAGATGTGCGTGGCCGTGGCCGCGAAGGCGGCGATTCCCACGAACCAGAGAATCGGGCCGCGCCCGTCGCCGGACACGAAGCGCAAGGCGAGCGACAAGACCCCCCAGGCGAGGATCACCGCCATCTGGTTTCCGTAGAGCGCCCTCGGCAGCAGCCCGCGATACGCCTCGCCGAAGCAGAGCAGGGCGAGAAAGGTCGCGAGCAGCGCGGTGCCTTCGCTGCGCAACGCGCGGCGCGCCAGCGTGTGAAAGACGATCAGGCCGAAGACGGTGAAGAGCGCGGGCAGAACGGCGAACAGCTGCACGGGATCGACGCGCGCGAGAATGGCGAGTCCCGCCATCGCCACATGAAAGAAGCCCATGCGCGGATCGAGGGTGGAACCGTCGCCGTCCGCGTGAAAGGCGGTGCGCGGAAGAATGCGGTCGGTCTCCACCATGCTGCGGACCGCGGCGAGATGCGCCGGGATGTCGGTGTTGTAGGCGAAATCTCCGCCCGCGTAAATCACGAGCGCCGCCGCGAAAACCAGGATCCCCGCGAGCACGACCAGCGAGGCCCAGCGGGGAGCGAGCGGACGATCGATCTTGTGTTGCTCGCCGAGAAGATAGGCTTTGCGCAACAGCCGCTGCTCCAAGGTCTCGCTGGAAGCGGCGGCCAAAGGCTCGGCCGCCCCGCCCGCCTCTCTGGTTTGGGGTGCGCGCGCGTCCGCATGCAAGGCAGGCTGCGGATGGCTGGGCGCAACGGTGCCCGGCGTGCTCTCCGCGCCTGGAACTCCCCGCCCCTGCGCCCGCGCGACGGAAGCGGCGCCGCTTTGCCCGGGCCGACGACGAACGAGCGGCGCGAGCGCCAGGACCAACGCGCCCGCGATCAGGAATCCTTCGGTCACCCACACGACCGTGCTCAAACGCGCGGGGAAGGGAGGCAAAGGAAGCGGCGCGGAGACCGCGAGCAGGCCGGTATCGTCGCCGCACATCCAGGCGGCCATCGCGAGGAACGAGAAGAGCCCGATGCCGAGCAGGAACGCGCGCGTGACGAGCGCCGCCACTCCCACTCGCGAGGCGGGCAGGATCAGGCGTTGCAGCAGCCATCCGGGCGCGAGGATCAACGCGAAGAAGCCGATCACCAAGCGCGCGGCGTCGGGCAGCACGCCGATCGTCAAACGCGCGAGGGGAAACAACAGGGGAGCCAGAAGCCACGCATAGCGGGAAATCCCGCGGCGCGGTTTGCGTGGCGGTTCCATGTGCGATCGAGCCGTGAGCGGCATGCGGGGCAGTCTATCCGACCCTCACAGGCCCTGCCAGGATTTCCATCGAGCTCGCCGGCCGCGGGTCCCGGCCGGCGGCTGCGCGCAGACGCGCGAAGGGCGATCCCCTCACGGTTTCGTGAAAGGACCGCCCTTGCAAGCAATGCGACCCGACGCCGCGATCTGGGCCGACCGTCGGCGCAGGATGGGGATCAACGCAACATCACGATCCGGCCGGTCTGCTCGGCACGCCCCTCGCCGAAGCGGTACAGGTACATTCCTCCGGGAACGGGATCGCCCGCATCGTTGCGCCCGTCCCACAGAAGATCCTGCGTGCCGGCGGAACAACGCGCATCCAGCGTGCGCACCACGCGTCCGGAGAGATCGAAGATCCTGCCATGCACCCAACCCTCGGCGTTCGCTTCAAAGCGCACCGCCGTCCAACCGGGAGCGGGGCTCGGCGCCGTGCCGATCACGCGCAAACCGAGCGCGCGATCACGCTCGGCGATGCCTTGCGAGCTCTCCACGATGAAGCGCACCGCCTCCATGCACGGCCCCCATTCCGAGCCGTCGTCCGCGAAAGCGCGCCAGTAATAGGTTCCGTTGGGAAGCGCAGCGCTCACCGTCCAGGATGTGGTGCCCGCGCCCTCGGGAACATCGATGACCGATGCGAACGGTTGCGTGAGCTGGGCATCGGTGTAGATGCGGAATCCATAGGTGAGATCGTCGCCGTCGAGATCGGTGGAGTTCTGCACCGTGAGCACCGGATGCATCGTTGGCACCGTTTCCCCGTCGAGCGGTCCGACGAGCACGGGCGCGGTCGGAGGCCGGTTCGTCACCGTGCGGTCGATCGCGACGATGTCGTCGACATACCAGCCCTCGCGCACGACGCCGCTGTCGCTGCCGAAGCGGAAGCGGAAACGCAGGCTGCCCGCATAATTGTCGATCGTGATCGATTCCTGCCGCCAGGAAATCGATCCCGAGAACATCGCCGTGCCCGCCGCGAAGGGCCCGCTTCCGCGAGCAATGTGCGTGTATCCGCCCGCCGGCGTCACCTGCGACCACGCTCCCCCGTCGTACGAGACTTCGATCAATCCGCCGTCGTACGCTTGCCCGGTGTAGTAGCTGCTCACCTCCGCATCCATCCAATGCCAGAAGGTCAATTCGAGCGCGCCGTTCGACACGATCGCCGGAGTGACGAGGCCGCCGTCGCTGTTGCTCGCGTACGAGCCCGCGCCCGTGTCGCCGAACTTCCAGCTCGTGTCGCCGCCCGGCGTGTGATTGCGCGTCGTGCTCTGATGCCACTGATCGGTCCAGCCGGAAGTGACCGGCTCATGCGTCCAGCCGCCCACTCCCGATTCGACATCGTCCGCGAAGAGCGCGGCGCCGATCATCCATTCGAGCGTGAAGGTCTCGTGGAAGCCATCGGCCTGCACGCGGCAATCCAGCGTGAGGGTGTGGCCCGAGGGACAGGCGGGATCCACGGCGAAGACGAGCGGCGAGCCGCTATTGCTCGCCGAACCGCGCGCCGGGACCGCGCCGATGGCGGCTGTCGGAGCGATCAATTGCACATACGGATCGTCGCTCGAGATCACCAGCGCCGCATTGGTTGCACCGCTCAAGCCATCATTGTTCAGCGTGACGACGAGATTCACCGTTTCGCCCGGATCGGGAGTCTGATCGCCGTCCCCGCCCGACAAGGTGTGGTCAGCCACCGTCAGCGCCGGTCCCGCGATCTTCATGAGGTAGAGGTTCTTCGGAATGTTCTCCGCTACCAGCCCCGCGACCTCGCTGTCCTCCGGCCAGAATCCGCTGCCGTCCACCTCGGTGCAGAAACTGAAGACCCCCTCGGTCGCATACGCCCAGTCGGTCGTGGTCCCCGAACAGTCGTAGAGCACCTCGCCCGCCTGGCCGACCGTGTACCCGCAATATTCCCGAAGGGCGTAGGCGATGCTGCGGAAGGTCGCGTCGTCGGGCGTGTGAGTCGTCGAGGACCAGGACCAGGGAAGGAGGATCAGCGCCGCGACGCTGTGATACGAATCGTGGGTGACGAAATTGTGCGCCTGGATGAAGTTCATCAAGGCCTGCACGCAGGGTTCCGAGCCGGCCGACGCGCCGCAATAGGTCTCGTCGCAAGGATCGGTCGATGCCCCGACTTCGGACCAGTGGTTCGGGTAGTTGCGGTTCAAGTCGACGCCCTCGCAGGAGCCGGGATTGTCGCGCCGGTTCTTACGCCACATGCCCCCGCCCCCGGGATAGGTCGACTCGTTGTAGAGATAGCCGTCGACATTCAGGGCAGGCACGAAGAAGGTCTCGCGATTGTTGACCAGAAAGGTGATCTCGGGATCCGAGCCGTAATTCTGGCAGAGATGACGAATCGTTTCGACGAGCGTGTTCACCGTGATCGGCTCGCGGGCGTGATGCAAGGCGTCGAAGAGCACTTCCGGCTCGTTCTCGTCGAGATCGGGATTGTCCGACACCTTCATGGCCCAGATCGTGTTGCCGAGAAGGGTCGTCCCGATCGAGAATTTCGCGGTGGTGATCTCGGGATACGCGGCGTGCAGCGCGTCCAATTGCGCGACCGCTTCGCTGTAGGTGAAGAGCAAGCCGAAATTGAGCAGCCCCTCCCGCTGGGCCGCGTACTCCGCCTCCATGTCCTCGCTCAGCACTTCCACTTCGAAGCCGCGCGCGCGCAACTCGGCCACTTGATCGGGGCTGCTCACGAGGATGACCTCCTCGCCCGGGACGACGCGCATCGGGTCGAGATCGGGAACGTCCTGAAGCGCGGCCAGCCGCTGCTCTGACGGCCACGCGATCCGGACCTTCATCTTGGGATGATCGCCCGTGTAGGCGGATGCGGCGCAGGCGAGCAGCGCGAAGAGCAGAGCGACAGCGAGCATACGGGCGGGGAGACGCGTCATGGATGTCTTCCTCCACTGGTGCTGCCCAGAGGAAAAGAGGAGCGGCCCCGAGCCGCCTGACCCGGACGCACATGTCCAGCCGGCCGCGCGGCGGACCCGGCCGCGCGCCCTCGCTCCCCGTTTCCTTCTCCGGGCACAGGCCCCAAATCGCAAGCGTAGCCGACGGTTTATTTTACCACATCGCGCGGCGGGCATCAATTGACGCTGCGAAACAAGTCCCGTAGTGTGGCGCCGTCATTTGCATAGGCGACGGCAAAGGAGGTGCAACATGCCTGGGTCTTGCTGTGGAAACTTGAAGGGACAGACGGCCATCATCACCGGAGCGGGACGCGGCATCGGCCGGGCGATCGCCCTGGCGCTGGCGGGACGCGGGGCGGATGTGGTCGTGGGCGACATCGATGCCGCCGCCGCGCAGGCGGTCGCGAGCGAAGCGGCCGCGCTCGGCGTGCGATCGGCCGCGGTGGCCTGCAATGTCGTGATCCGCAGCGAAGTGGAAGCGCTCGTCGAGCGCGCGCTCTCCGAGTTCGGGCGCCTCGACATTCTCGTCAACAATGCGGGCATCACCCGCGACACGCTGCTCGTGCGCATGACCGAGGAGCAGTGGGACCTGGTGCTCGATGTGAACTTGAAGGGCACCTTCTTCGGCTGCCAGGCGGCCGCCAAGCCGATGATGAAGGCGCGTTCGGGGAAGATCGTGAACCTCGCCTCGATCACGGGGCTGATCGGCAACGCCGGCCAGGCGAATTACTCGGCCTCGAAGGCGGGAGTCATCGCCCTCACCCGCACCGTCGCGAAGGAGCTCGCTTCGCGCAACGTCCAGGTGAATGCGATCGCGCCGGGCTTCATCGAAACGGAAATGACCCGCGAATTGCCGGAGAAAGCGCGGGCCGCGTTTCTCGATAACATTCCCTTGGCGCGGCCGGGCACGCCCGACGATGTCGCCAACCTCGTCTGCTTCCTCGCTTCGCCGGAATCCGCCTACATCACGGGCCAGTGCATCGCGATCGACGGAGGCTTGACCATGCAATGAGGCCCGCGCGCGGAAAGGATGCGGATCGCGTGAACAAGGCGGATCTCCTGAAAGACTCCGATCGCCCGAGCCAGGCGGACACCCGTGCGGATCATCCGCAGCGTGTGGATCTCCTGCCGGATGCGGATTTCCTGAAAGCGGAAGAACGGATCCTGTCGGAAGAGCGCACCGCGGTGGACCTGCTGGAAGAGCTCGTGCAGATCCCGACCGTCAATCCGCCGGGAGACGACTATCTCGAATGCGCGCTGCTGCTCGCCGAGCGATTGCGGGATCTGGGATTCGAGACGCAAGTGGTGGATCTCCCTCCCCACGAGCGCGAACGCTTGCGTCTGCGAACGAATGCGCCGCGCCCTTCGGTGCTCGCGACGCTGGAACCCGGCGAGCACGAGGCGCACGACGGATCCGCGGCCGAGGACGCGCTCGCGGCATCGGGCCGCCGCCCGCTGCACGAGGATGTGACTCTGAGACTGCCGCGTCCGACGCTGCATTTTCACGGGCACTACGATGTCGTGCCCGCCCCTTCTCCCTCGCTCTTTCGCCTGACGCGCGACGGAGATCGGATCTTCGGGCGGGGAACCGCCGACATGAAGGGCGGGATCGTCTCGATGATGCTGGCCCTCTCCGCGTTGCGCCCGCTGAAGGACCGCTTGCGCGGGCGGGTGCTCCTCTCGCTCGTCCCCGACGAGGAGACCGGCGGCGAAGCGGGCACGGCCTATCTCTTTCGCGCGGGAGTGCTCACCGCCGGAGGCCTCGGGATGCTGATGCCCGAGCCCGCGGGATCGACGATCTGGAACGGCAATCGCGGCGCGCTCTCGTTGCTCTTGACCGTGAAAGGAAAGAGCGCGCATGTGGCGGTGCAGCATCAAGGCGTCAACGCGTTCGAAGGCCTGCTCGAGCTGGGCGCGATGTTCCGGGAGTTGAAGGGCAAGGTGGAAAGCCGCGTCTTCGGATCGACCACGCACGGCGCGGAGGAACCGGCTTCGGTGCTCTTGATCGGCGGGGTCTCGCGCGGCGGGACGAACTTCAACATCGTTCCCGACGAAGCCCAGTTCTCGCTCGACCGGCGCTTTCATCCCGAAGAAACACCCGCCGAAGTCGAGAAGGAGATCGACGCGATCGTGCGCGCGTTTCGCCGCCGGGGATGGAAGGTGGAGGTCGAAGAGCTGCAGCGCGGAGACGCCTCGCTCACGCCGCCGGACTTGCCCTTCGCGCGCGCGCTCGCGCAAAGCATCGCTTCGGTCACGGGCACAGAGAGCCGCTTCGAGCTCTGCCCCGGCATTCTGGAAACGCGCTTCTTCTTGCGCCACGGCATTCCGGGCCTGGCATACGGCCCCGGCGAGCTGGCCTACAGCCATCAACCCAACGAGCACGTGCGCCTTTCGCGCATTCTCGAAGTCGCCCGCGTATACGCGCGCATGGCCTGGGATATGGTGGGGCCGGCGGCCTGACGGCTCCCGCCCTCGTGCTTGTGCGCCAGTGAAGCGAGCGCACCGCCCCTCCGGTGTTCGCCGCGGCCGGCCGGCTTGCGTCCCCGTGCTTCACCGCGCGAGGTAGGCCCCATCGACCGGATAGTAGCTGCCCGTGACGAACGAGGCTTTTGGCGAAGCGAGCCAGAGAATCAACTCGGCGACCTCTTCCACCCGCCCGATCCTGCCGATGGGGTGCAAGCGGATGAGACCCGCCAGCTGTTGGGGATCCTCCTCCAACCGCGCGATCATCGGAGTGTGAATGAAGGCCGGGCCGACCGCGTTGACGCGAATGTTGCGGGCGGAGTATTCGAGCGCGGCCGCGCGCGTGAGCCCGACGACGCCGTGCTTCGAAGCCGTGTACGCGGGCGTCCCGGCGAATCCCACCTGGCCGAGAATGGAAGCGACATTGACGATCGATCCGCCGCCGGCTTCGAGCATCGCGCGGATCTCGTACTTCATGCAGTAGAAGACGCCGGACAGGTTGACCGCGATCACCTTGTGCCAGCCTTCGATCGAGTATTCGCCGGTGGGATTCATCTCGCCCCCGATGCCGGCGTTGTTGACCGCGACATCGAGCTTGCCGAAGTGCTCCCTGGCCGCTCGCACCAGCGCTTCCACTTGCTCAGGCTGAGAGACATCGCAGGCCACGAATCTCGCCGCGCCGCCCTCCTTGCCGATCGCTTGCACCGTGCGCTCGCCCATTTCGCGATCCATGTCCGACACGATCACGCGCGCTCCTTCACGCGCCAACGCCAACGCCGCCGCGGCTCCGATTCCGCTGGCCGCCCCCGTCACGATCGCCACCTGACCGTTCATGTTCGCCATCGCTTCCTCCGGTTTCGTCGCCACTTCAGGAATCCACATCGCCGGAATCCCCGACGCAGTGGGTCAAATTCGTTCACCGCGCTCGCGTGGAAACATGGTCCCCAGGCGCGAAGCGTGGCAGGACTGCAACGAAGGTGGATTGTTCGCGGGCGACGCAACCCGCGGAATCGGGGAAAGGCCGAGGCAGGGATGGGGAGCGCAGCCGAACGCGTGATGCGGCGGTGCGCCAAGACGAGCAGCATGCAAGGGCTTCGCAATCGCGCTGCAACACCGACGCGGGATTACCACCAACGGTTGATGCGGGATCACCACCACCGGCTGACCACCTGCACGGCGAGGGCCAGCGTGAAGAGGCCGGCCGCGTGCACGGCCGTCGCCCCGCGCATGGAGCGGCGCAGCGCGAGCGGCGGCTGAGCCCTCTCTCCCACGCGCCACCCTCCCATCAGGCGATGGGCATGCATCGTGGCGCCAAGCAGAGCGCAGACGGCGATGAAGCAGGCGAGCGAATCGAGCAGCAGGAATTGTCCACGCGCCGCAAGCGCATGCTGTTGCGGATGCATCGCCATGAGGCGATTCATGATCGTCGAATGCATGAGGAACAGCGCTCGCCAGAGCAGAAGAAACGCGCCCACGCCGCACGCGAGAACCGGGAAGGACCGCGCGCGCCTTTGCAGCCGGAGCGCATGAGCCACAACCAGGAAGGAGAGCCCTTCGAGCAGAATCGCGGCCGTGGGATTGACGACCGCGAGAGGAGTCAGCTGCGGCAGCAGGAAGTCGACGCATTTCACTGCGGCGGCCGTCGCGGTCGCGATCACGGCGCCATTCATTCCGGCAACGCGAACGGCACGGGACAGGCAGAAGATCGCGAACGGCACGAGCACGATGCTCGCGAGACCGGGCACGCGCGGGACGCTGTGAATCAGGAAGCCCGCGGTCGCTTCGTACAATCCCCAGACCGCTCCCCAGAACACGCCGCCGGCGAGTACGCTCCCAAAACGCAACCGCTCGTTCATCGCGCAGCTCCTTGCCTTTACCGCATCGGTCACCATTCAACTCGGCAAACGCGATCGTCAGCGTAGCGCGAACCGCGCAACGACGAAAGCCGCTCTTTCCGCGCCGCGGGTCCGCCGGCGCGCGGGCAGCGGTGGCGCGCTTGGCCATGCGGATGCGAGGCGTAACGGCAATCACGCATGCGACGCGCGCTCACATTGCACCTCATGCGCACCGGATCCCGATCCACTTCGCTCGAAGAATGACGCGTGCGCCGAAAAGGGAGCCGGGACCGGAAGGCTTCAGCCGCGGGGCGTTAGCGAGGCGTGAACGCCTCGGCTTTCAGGAGCTACATGTGTTCAACACGCCGAGCGCACGAGGCGCGCGCCCCCTGCATGAACTGTTTTAAGCGCGCGCCGTCCCCGCGGAAGCCTTCCGGTCCCGGCGACCAACAACGCGCACGCAGCCACGTGCTCGAGCCCCAGGGGCACGATCCACTGCGCAGAAGCGCGCGAGGCGCCCGACGCGCGCGTTACCGCACGACGACGACTCTCTCGCCCGCGCTCCCGTGCGCCGAGACCGCGCGCACGAAGTAGACGCCGGGCGCGACTTCGTGCCCGTTCGCATCGCGCCCATCCCAGGCGAGCGCGTGCGCGCCGGCGTCGAGCAGGCCGTCGAAGAGCGAGCGCACTTGCCGGCCCGTCGCATCGAAGACGCCGAGCTCGACCGCGCTCGGCGAGGCGAGCGCCAGCCGGAAGGTCGTGGCGCCGCGCGTCGGCGTGGGCGCGGGGCGAGTGAGCGAGAGATAGCCGGCCTCATGCTCATCGGTCAGAGACTGCGGCGAACCGTAGAGCAGGTATTCGAGCGTGTTCTCGAGCAACTGCCGGCCGGTGTCGGCGGACGTGAGCGCATCGTAGTTGAACGGGTAGTACGCGATCTGCGCCTCGGTGCCGGACGGATCGTAGATCAGGATGCCCGCGTCGTTGGGATAGCTGTGCGTGCCGTAGAGCAGGGTCGCTTCCGGCCGCGGGGTGACCGCGTCCTGGTCCCCATAGACGCTGTAGGTGATCGCGATCGACGCGGGCAGCGCGTTCGGATGCGTCACCATGGGATGGCCGGTCTGCACCGGGCGCACTTCCAGCGCGCCCGCGTTGTCGATGTGATACGCGGTCACGTGCAGCACATTCGCCGCAAAAGTGACATAGCGCGGGCTGATCAGCGCGTCGTAGCCCAGCTCCCCGCCTTCGATCAGGAGCTTGTGGCCCGCCGCCACATAGCTCTCGAGCGCGGCGCGCAGGGTCGCATCCGCAACCGGATTGCCGTGCGAGCCGGCGCTCCACACGAGCAGATCGTATTCGGCCCAGGTGGCCGGGTCGGTCGTCCAGTTGGTCTCCTCCACCACGTAGCAGGCCAGCGCGGACAGATCCGCGGCGAACCGGCTGGTCGTGTCGTTGTCGTGCACGAGCAGCACTTGCGCCTGCACGACCGGCAGGGCGAAGTCGAGATCGAGGTCGTCGCTCACGGTGCGCGTCGCGCTCACCGGAGCATGGCCATCGGCCGAAGCGACGAAGCGGCAGTTCCCGTTCGGGACCTCGAGGGCATAGCCGCCATTGGCGGGATTCGTCTCCATCGCCGCGAAGACTTCGCTCGATTCGCCCAGATAGGCGGTCACGGTGGCGGCGAGAGGCGTGGCCGTCTCGGCTTCGGTCACCGTTCCGGAAACGGTGCTCCACGCGGCCGCGTCGCGGGTCAGCGGCACATTCAGATGGGTGGTCGTGCCGGCCACGACCACGACTCCCGTCTGGGTGTTCGTGATGTAGCCGGGCGCGCTGAAGCGCAGCGTGTAGGTGCCCGGCAGGAGCATGCGATGATAGAAGCCGTCCTGAGGCTCGCTGCGAATGTTCTTGCCGATCTCGAGCGTCTCGATGGTCGCCTTGAGTGGGTCCCCGTTGGCGGCGTCGGTGACGAAGCCTTCCACTCCGATGCGCGTCTGCTCGATGAAGTAGAGCATCGCCGCGCGATTGTCCTCCCACAGTCCGGGCAGCGAGGTCGCGGGCGGCCACTTGGTGTTCGACATCTCGATCGTGACATGCAGCTCGTTGCGCCAGTTGTAGGCCCAGTCCTGCATGCCGCCGTCGATCACATACCAATCCCAGCCGATCGTGATCCCGTGATAGAAGCTGCTGCTGTTCCACATCGGGAGATTGCGCGAGGAATAGCCCAGGCAGATTTCGACGAAGGTGTCGTCGTCGGGGGTGTACTGCCCATTCCAGGTGTCCCAGGGGTAGTTCATCACCAGCGCGCCGCCGTGGTAATTGGCGCCGAGCACGAAATTGTGCGGCGTCTGGAAGTTCATCATGTGCGCAACTTCCGGCGGACGGCCGGAGGGCGAATCGATGGGGTCCGTGCGCGGATCGGGGAAGCTGCGATTGAGATCGTCCCCATTGGCGTTGTAGCGCGTGCCGTTCTCGCGCCCGTCGGGATTGTGCAGCGGACAGATGTAGATCTCGAGATCGTCGACGAGCGAGGTGATCTGGGGGTCGCTGCCGTAGTTCTGGACGAGCAGCCGGATGAAATAGACGCACATCTCGATCCCGGTCACCTCATCGCCGTGAATCGCGGCGCTGTACTTGAACTCCGGCTCGGGCTCGTCGACGGCCGCGTTGTCGGAGATCTTCAGCATCCACAGCTCCCGGCCTTGCACGGAAGTCCCGATCGAGAAGAGCTGGGTGATCGCGGGATAATCGGCGTGGATCTGGGCGAGCTCGGTCGTGAGCGTGGCGTAGGTGTGATAGGCCTCGCGTCCCGGCTCCTCGCGCGACTGCGCCGCCCAGGCCCGGCGCGCCTGGTTGGGAATCGCCTGCACCTCATAGCCCGCGCTGCGCAATTCGGCGAGCTGCGCGTCGTCGACATATGCTTCGACGATGCCGGGCCGCGCGTCGTCGATGTCCAGGTCCCAGGACAGAAGCGCCCGAAACGCAAACGGCGTCTCGGTGCGGATTTCCACGGGGAAGCGGCCGGAGAAGGGACAGCGATCGATTTCCTGCGGATAGGCTTCTTCGGCACTGGCAGGAAACGCCCAGAATGCCGATACCCCCAAGAGGAGCAGAGCGATTGGCAGAAAACGAATGCGACGGATCGGGTCGAGTCTCGATGCTGCGGACATGCTGCCTCCCCTTCGAGTTGCGGCGATCAGTCGCCTGCCCGTGCGGGTCAAACGGCCGGAAAAGCGCAGCCAGGACGCGAGTGGCGTCCCGGAGGCATTTCAAAGAACGGGACCCGGCGGGTCCCGAGATCCCATTGTATCACGAGCGGGCAATCGGCCGCCATCGCGGCGAAGAGGAACCCGGACCCCGTTGAAGCGGTTGTTGACCGTTGAGGCCGACAGAGATACGGTTCCCAGGTGCGCGATTTTCCGGACGCGTTTGGTACGCGGCCGCGAAGATAGGGACGCCTCCGTTGGATTTCCCATGCATCGAGGCGTCCGGGAGGTGTCGTGGAGTCCAACAAGACCGAATACCGCAAGAAACTGCATAGCTCTCACATCAAGGTCACGCGCATTCGTCTCGCCCTTCTCGATCTGCTTGCCCGCCATGCCCACCACATGACCGCCGACGAAATGACGGCCGCGCTCCGCAAGGAGTCGGTTCCCGCCGACCGGGTCACGATCTATCGGAACATCGAGCGCTTGATCGACAGCGGCATTCTGGTCGCCACGCATCTGCCAGGCCGGGCCATGCGGGTGGGTCTATGCACCCAACCCGATGCGCCGCATCATCATCACATCGTGTGCGAGAAGTGCGGTCGGGTGGCCGAGACCGATGGCTGCCCGGTCCTCGACTCCTGGGATCGGTTGACGCAGCACGTGCGCGACTGCTGCGGCTTCCAATTGACCGGCCACGTCACGCAGTACTCCGGAGTGTGCGCGGATTGTCGCGCCGGCGTGGCCGGGGCAGATCGTTCGCAAGCTTGAGATCCTTGCCCTGCAAGGACTTGGCTATCAGGACTTCCTTTCTTGCGCCAGTCGCAGGGAGCCGTTATCTTGGCCACCATGAAGTCATTCATCTCCACTCTCGCTATCGTTTGCATGGGAATTATCGTCTGCCTGCCCGGTTGCGCGACTCAGCAAAAGCTGGGAGACCTGCCGGCATGCATGTTGGCCGGGTCCGCGGACCCGGAAAATCGGTGGGAAAGCCCCGATTCGCTTCCGCCCATCGTTTCACCCGAAGTGGACTCCGACTCGCTCTTGGCGGAAGACGCCGATTGGCTGCTCGACAGCCTCTCGGTTCCGATCATGCCGCTCGAGGAGGTCATCCCCGACCTGCCCGACATTTCCGACAGTCTGGCCGCGGCCACGCAGGCCGGCCATCCCACGACCGATGATCTGTTCGATTATCCGGTCGTCGTCAACCGCCGCGTCCTCACCTGGATCGACACCTTCCACAAGGGAACTGCGCATCAGCATTTCGAGCGCAGCCTGCAGCGCAGCGGACGCTATCTCGCAATGGCCCGCCGGATCTTTCGCGAGGAGGGCGTGCCGCAGGACCTCGTCTTCCTCGCCCATGTGGAGAGCGGCTTCCGCTACAACGCCCGCTCGGTGGCGCGCGCGCTCGGACTGTGGCAATTCATGCGCGGCACGGCGGTGCTCTATGGCCTGCGCTGCGACGGCTATGTCGACGAGCGTCTCGATCCCGAGAAGTCGACGCGCGCCGCGGCCAAGTATCTGAAGAAGCTCTACGGCGATTTCCACGATTGGTATCTCGCCCTGGCCGCCTACAACGCGGGCGAGGGCAAGGTGGCCCGCGCGATCGAACGCTGCGGCACGCGCGATTTCTGGTGCCTCGCCGCCACCAACCACCTGCAAAACGAAACGCGGAATTTCGTGCCGGCGATTCTCGCGGCGACGATTCTCGCGAAATCTCCCGGCGCCTACGGCCTCACCGAGGAAACCGAAAGCCCGCTCGCTTACGACACCGCACCGGTGGATTTCCCCACCGATCTGCGCGTGATCGCGAAGCTCACCGGCGCGACCTTGAGCGAGCTGCAGCGGCTCAATCCCGCCCTCCTCGTTCTGCAGACGCCTCCCGATTCGCGCCACTACGAAGTGCGCGTGCCGGTGGGCATGGGCGATCAACTGGTCGCCAAGCTCGCGCAGATTCCGCCCTCGCAACGTCTCGTCCAGGAACGCCATGTGGTGAAGAAGGGCGAGTCGCTGGGGTTGCTCGCCCGCCGTTACGGGACGACGATCCGCGCGATCCAGAACGCGAACAAGATGGGCCGCCGCACCACCATCCGGGTGGGAGAACGGCTCTCGATTCCCACCCGCCAAGGCGCCCCGGCTCCGGAAGAGAGTCTCGCCCGCGAAAGCGGCGATCCCGTTCGTCACGTCGTGCGCAAAGGCGAGACGCTCATGATGATCGCCAAGCGCTACGGCGTGGATGCGCGCGACATCCAGCGCGTCAATCATCTCAAGAACGCGAACCGGATCTCGCGCGGGCAGTCGCTCGTGATTCCCATGCCGGCCGAGCCCGCCCCCCGCAAACTGGCCCAGCAGGCGGCCAAGCCGGCGGACGAGGCGCCCGAAGAGAACCTCGTCGACAAACTCGCCGCGCAAGGGCCTCCCTCCCCCACGAGCGTCGCCAGCCGGCCTCAAGTCGCGCGGCGCATGCAGGAGATGAACACTTCCGACAATCTCGGACGCGTGGCTTCGACCGCTCACATCGTCGAGGAAGCGCGCGTGCAGATTGCGAAAGACGAGAAGGAATCGCCTCCCCAAGCGGTCCTCGAACCGGCGCCATCCTCGCCTCCGCCGCCGCAGAAGGTCGTGCACGTCGTGCGCAAGGGCGAGACGCTGTCGAAGATCGCGGATCGTTACGGCGTGCGCATTTCCGACCTGCGCCGCTGGAACAAGCTCGGATCGAAGAGCCTCATCAAGACCGGCCAGCGTCTTTCGATCATGGAACCGAAACAGAACCTCGCCAAGGCGGAGCCCGATCGCTCGGCGAAGAAGCGCATCCATGTCGTGCGCCGGGGAGAGTCGCTCTCGCAAATCGCCAAGCGCTACGGCCTGAGCGTGACCAAGCTGGCCGCTCGAAACGGCATCGGCCGCAAGGGTCGCATCTATCCGGGGCAGAAGATCCAGCTCTACTAGGCACCGGCTCTCGCTTGACCGCTGATGCGTGGCCAGCGATTCGTCTTCACGAAGGCCCGTCCCAAGCAGGCGGGCCTTTGCTATGATCGAGCTTCTCGCGTGAAGGTCACGCGCGCGCAGGGCGAACGGAGGGACGCATGATCGGAGAGTCCCCCGTACGAAAAGACGCGGTCGAGAAGGCCGCGGGCCGCACCGCTTATGTCGCCGATCTGCGCGTTCCCGGCCTGTGGCACGGCGTGACCGTGCGCGCCGGCGTGGCGGCGGGGTGCCTCCGCGCGATCGAGCCAGACTCCGCCTTCTCTGCCTTCGGCGCCGTCCTCCTGCGCGCGACCGACATCGAGCCCGCGCGCAATCGCGTGGCGATGGTGAACGACGAGATGCCGTTTCTGGCGGATCGCGAAGTCCGCTATCTCGGCGAACCGATCGCGCTCGTCGCCGCGCCCACGCTGGAGCGCGCCCGCGCGGCGGCCCGGCACATCCACGCCGTGATCGATTCCGATTCTCCCTGTTGCTCGCTGGAGGAAGCGGAAGGATTGCGCGCGCGCGATCCCGAGCGGCATCCCCCGATCGCGGCCTATCGCATCACACGCGGGGATGCGGCCGGGCGGATCGCGGAAGCGCGCGAGGCTGCCGCCCGGGAGGCGGGCGCGGGGCGCGCCGGCCCGCGCGGCGTGCTTCTGGTGGCAGGCGAATACCGCACCCAGGCGCAAGAGCAGGCCTACATCGAGCCGCAAGGCGTGATTGCGTGGCCGGGAGAACGCGGCGGTGCGATCATCGAAGGCTCGCTGCAATGCCCCTTCTATGTGCACAACGCGCTCGTGCGCCTGCTGGCCTGCGCTCCCGAAGACCTGATCGTGCGCCAAACGCCGACGGGAGGCGCCTTCGGCGGCAAGGAGGATTTCCCGAGCGTCCTCGCGGGCCACGCGGCCTTGCTCGCGCGGGCTTGCGGGCATCCGGTGCGGATGATCTACGATCGTCACGAAGACATCCTCTTCACCACCAAGCGTCATCCTTCCATCGTGCGTCACCGCACGCTCGTCTCCTCGGAAGGCCGCCTGCTCGCGATGGAGATCGAAGTCCTCCTCGACGGCGGCGCCTACACGACCTTGAGTCCGGTCGTGCTCTCGCGCGCCGTGCTGCACGCGACCGGGCCCTACGAATGCGAACATGTGGACATTCGCGGCGCGTGCCTGCGGACGAACCTCCCGCCCACCGGGGCCTTTCGCGGCTTCGGCGCCCCGCAGGTCCTCTTCGCGATCGAGACCCACATGGATCGCATCGCCGAGCAGTGCGGCCTGCGTCCCGACGAGATCCGCCGCCGCAATCTCGTGCGGATGGGGTCGACGACCGCGACCGGACAAGTGCTGCGCGAGAGCGTGAGCGCCGAACGCGCGCTCGACGAGGCGCTTTCGGCGAGCGGATTCGTCGAGAAGTGGAACGCGCTCGCGCGGGAAGCGCGCGCGAGCGATGCGCGCGGCAGGAACGCGAGCGATGCGCGCAAGCGGCGCGGGATCGGCCTCGCGCTGGTGTGGCATGGCGGCGGGTTCACCGGCAGCGGCGAGGTGCGCCTGAAGAGCGAAGCGCGGCTCACGGTGGAAGCCGGCGGCCGGCTGCTCGTGCGCGTGGCCAATGTGGAGATGGGACAGGGGGCGCACACCGCCCTCGCCCAGATCGCTGCCCAACGCCTGGGCGTGCCTCTCGCGCGCGTCTCGTGCGCCCGGCCCGACACCTCGCAAGTCCCGAACAGCGGCCCGACCGTCGCTTCCCGCACGGTGATGGTGGTCGGGAAGTTGGTGGAACGCTGCGCGGCCGATCTCAATGACGCGCTGCGCGCCGCGTGGATGCGCGCGCATGCCGCGCCGCGCCCCTTCGACTTCGATGCGGCCCTGGAACTCCTGCGCGCATCGGGAGCGGACCTGGACTTCCGATCGATCTACGAGCCTCCCGACGGGATCCTCTGGGATGATGAGAACTATCGCGGCGACGCCTACGCGGCCTTCTCATACGCGTGCGCGGTCGCCGAAGTGGAAGTCGACCGGCGGACGGGCGAAGTGACGTTGGAGCGCATCACGGCCGTGTGCGATGTCGGGCGCGCGATCCATCGCGCGGCGGTCGAGGGCCAGATCCAGGGAGGCACGCTGCAGAGCGCGGGCATGGCGCTCCTCGAACGCATGGAGGTCGAGCGCGGCCGCTTTGCGCAGAGCCGTTTCCAGACCTACCTCCTGCCGACCGCGCGCGACGCCCCGCGCATCGATGCCATCGTGATCGAGGAACCCTTCTCGCAAGGGCCGTTCGGCGCGAAAGGGCTGGGCGAGCTTCCCATTCACGCGCCCGCACCCGCGATCGTGAACGCGATCGCTTGCGCGACGGGCGCGCGCATTTGCGATCTGCCGGCGACGCCGGAGAAGATCCTCAGCATGGAGCGCGAACGATGATCGAGCGGCACTGGCGAGTGAACGGCGTGCGACGCGCGATTGCGTGCCCGCCGCTCCTTTCCCTGCTCGATGCGTTGCGCGATCACTTGGGGATCATGGGACCCAAGGAAGGCTGCGGCGAGGGAGAGTGCGGGGCCTGCCTCGTGTTGCTCGACGGCCTGCCCGTGACGGCCTGCCTCGTCGCCGCCGGCAGCGTTCCCGACGGCGCGCGCGTCTGGACCGCCGAAGGCCTGTCCGAGCTGCCTCTCGGCCAAACGATCGTGAACGCGTTCGCCCTGCGCGGCGCGGTGCAATGCGGGATCTGTTTTCCCGGAATGCTCGTCTCCACCTTCGCCTTCCTGCGCGACGAGGCCCAGCCCACGGAAGATTCCGTGCGGGAAGCGTTGAGCGGCAATCTGTGCCGCTGCACCGGATACAGCAAGATCGTGGAAGCGGTGCTCGCCGCCGCGGACGAGCGAGACGGGATGCCGCTCGCCGAGCCGGAAAGCGACGAGCGCTCGCGCATTCGCGAGGAGGAATCAGGCCCGCCCGAAGATGCGAGTTCACCGAGCGCGATGCCCGGCGGCCATGCGGATGAGAAGGATGTCTCCTTCCATGCGCCGCGCGCGCTCGAGGAAGCGCTGTCCTTGCGCGCGCGCCATCCGGAAGCTGCGTTGCTCGCGGGCGGAACGGATCTCATGGTCGCGTGGCAAGCGCGCCGGAAAGCGCCGGTGCTCGCCGGCGATTCGCAAGCGCCGCGTCCGCCCATCCCGCAGCCACCGCCGGCGGGCGTGATCGCGCTCGGCGGCATTCCCGAACTGCGCGGCATCCGGCGCGACGGGCGCACGCTTCGAATCGGGGCCACGACGAGCGTGGAGGAACTCGCGGGACATCCGGACATCGCCCTTCACGCGCCCGCTTTGCGACAGGCGGCGCGCGAGCTGGGAGCGCGCCCCATCCGCCACCTCGCGACGCTGGGCGGAAACCTCGTCAATGCCAGCCCGGCCGCGGACCTTGCTCCCCCGCTGCTCGCGGCGAACGCGAGTCTCGAGATCGCCTCCGCCGTCCGGAGGCGGCGCCTTCCGCTCGCGGGCTTCTATCGCGGATACAAGAGCCTCGCTCTCGAGGCCGACGAAATCCTGATCGCGATTCTCCTGCCCGCGCTCCACGACGACGAGCGGGAAGGCTATCGCAAGCTGGGCACGCGCCGGGCGCAATCGATCGCGAAAGTGTGCGCCGCCGCGCGCGTGAAGATGGAAGGCGATCGCCTGGCCGAGATCGCGATCGCGGCGGGCAGCGTGGCGCCCGTGTCCCTGCGCCTCTACGAGACCGAACGACTCCTGCGGGGCGAACGCTGGCGTGCGGATCTGCGCGCGCGGGCGTACGAGGCCGTGAAGAGCGAGGTGCGTCCGATCGACGATCTGCGCAGCACGCGGGAATATCGCCGCGAAATGGCGGCGGTCGTGGTCACGGATCTCTTGGACGAGCTCTGCGCGCCCGCGCGCAGGCCATAGATCCGGGCGAGCCGGCGAGGCGTCGAGAGCAGGCTACCGTCCGGGCGCCTCGCATCCTATGTTCCGATCTCTCGCTCCACTCGTTCCCGCAACGCATCCAGACGCAATGGCAGCGGTTCGGGCAGCGTGACCGCGCGCCTCGCGCTCTGCAGATCCTTCAAGCCGGATCCCGTCACGAGGAGCACGATCGTCTCGCTGCGTTCGATCGCGTTCTCTTCACGCGCGCGCAGCAGCCCGGCCAACGGCGCCGCCGCGGCCGGCTCGGCATACACGCCCGCCTCGCTCGCGAGTGAGCACATCGCGGAGAGGATCGCGTCGTCGGAGACGGTGAGCGCGCCCCCCCGCGTGTCCCGAATGGCGCGCAGCGCCCAGCGGCCGTTGGCGGGCAGCGAGACGGAGATCGAATCGGCGATCGTGCGCGCCTCCACCTTGCGCGCATCGCGTTCGCCTCTGCGCCAGGCTTCCGCGATCGACGCGCTGCCTGCGGCTTGAACCGCGACCAGGCGCGGAATGCGCTCGACGAGGCCCAAGCGCAGCAAGTCGGCGAAGCCCTTCTCGACGCCCGCGAGCACCGCCCCGTCTCCCACCGGCACGAAGACGGCATCGGGCGCGCGCCGCCCGAGTTGTTCCCAGATTTCGAACGCGACCGTCTTCTTGCCTTCGATCGTGCAAGGATGGTACGCGGTCGAGCGGTTGTACCAGCCGAATTCCTGCGTGGCGGCGAGCGAGAGGCGGAAGGCGTCGTCGTAGCTTCCTTCCACGGGACAGACGAGCGCGCCGTAGTGCAGCATCTGCACGAGCTTCTCGGATGGGGCCCGCGCGGGAACGAGCACGATCGCGCGCAAGCCGCACGCCGCGCACATGCCCGCCAGGGAGGTGGCCGCGTTTCCCGTGGAGGCGGTCACGATGAGCGCAACGCCCTTTTCGCGCGCCCGCGCGACCACCACGCTGGAGGCGCGATCCTTGAGTGATCCGGTGGGCAGAAGCGTGTCGTTCTTGACGAAGAGCCGTGGCAGATCGAGCCGCTCGCGCAACCGGGGAACGGCCAGCAAAGGCGTCGGGCCGACGGGAAGCGGCGGAAGAGAGCGCGCCTCTTCGATGGGCAGCAGATCGAGGTAGCGCGCGTGGTTTCCAGACTCGGGAAAAGACGCGAGCGGGAAGGCTTCCGCGCGCGGAAAGCGGCGCGCTTCCGAGAAAAGCGCCTCCGGTGCGTACTCCGCGCGCAGGATGCCGCGCAAGGTCCCCGGCGCATCGTCGGGCCGACTCCCTTTCGCGCCGGCTTCGTTCGGCAAGGGCGATGCGCAGGAAGGGCACGGCCCGTCTCCCTCGCCGGCCGCATATTCGCGGCCGCAATCGCAGCAGATCCAGCGATAGCGAAGCTGGCGAGATGCGCGCCCTTTGTCCTTGCCGTTCACCATGTCTGTTCGTCCCGTGCTTGCGCGTCACGATGGTACGGACACGCGGCCCTCGCCTTCTCGCGGGATCGGCACCCGCCGATCGCGGCCCTCATCGCGCCGCGGAGAGCCGCCGCCACAGCGCGCGCGCATGTTCGCGGGCACCTTCGCGCAGGGAAGCGACATCCATCGAGATGATTCTCCCTTCGCGCAAACGCACGCGCCCCCCGGCGACCACCGCCCACACATGCCCCGGATGGATTCCATGAATCAGGTGCGCGAAGAGGTTCGCTTCCGTGAGCGGCGTGGGCGGATCGTATGCCAGCGCGACGAAGTCGGCCGCGGCGCCGGCGCGCAGCTCTCCCATCGGCAGGCCGAAGAGCTGCGACGCCAAGACGGCCGGATGCGTCAGAAGCAGGTGCGGGCCTTCCTCCCATCCCACGCGCGGGTCGCGCTCGGCGTGGCGCTCGAGCAGAAACGCCGCGCGCGCGGCCGCGATCATGTCGGCGCCCAGGCCGTCGGTGCCGAGTCCCACGCGCGCTCCAGCCGCGAGCAGCGCGCGCACCGGCGCGCAGCCGACCGCGTTGTTCATGTTCGAGGCGGGGTTGTGCGCGACGAAGGCGCCTGTGCGCGCGAGCGTCTCGATCTCGGATGCGTCGATGTGCACGCAATGGGCGAGCACCGCGCGCGAATCGAGCGCGCGATGCCGGGCGAGGCGCGCAACAGGGCGCGCGCCGTGACGCTCGAGATTCGCGCGCACATCGGCCTCGTCTTCCGACACATGCAGGTGCAGGGGAAGATTCTCCGCGCGCGCGGCGGCAAGGCTGTCGGACAGCGTCTCCTCGCCGATGGTGAAGAGGGCGTGCAGTCCGAACTGCGCGGCCGTCATCGGATCGGGGTTCGCCCGCAGCGCGCGCGCGAAGCGCACATTCTCCTCGATCGCGGCCCGCGTTCCCGCGGGGCCGTGGCGATCGCTCACTTCGTACGCGAGCCCGACCCGCACGCCCGCCTCGCGCGCCGCATCCCGCAAGACATCCAGGCTTCCGACACACGCGTTCGGAGAGGAATGATGATCGAGCAGGGTGGTCACGCCGCACGACAACGCTTCGGCCAGGCCGATCTGCGCGCTCACGCGCACATCCTCGAGGGTGAGCGCCTCGTCGAGCTTCCACCAGAGGCGCTCGAGGATCTCGACGAAGGTTTGCGCGGGCGGCGTGTCGAGCGCGATCCCCCGCGCGAGCGACGAGTAGAGATGCGCGTGCGCATTGATGAAGCCGGGCAGGACGAGCGCGCCTTGCAGGTCCAGCCGATCGGCCGCGGCGATTCCGCTCGTACGGGTGCGGCTCTGCATGCGCGCAAGCAGCGAGTCGAAGGGCTCGATCGCCTCGATCCGGTCGCCCTTCACCAGCAGGCCATGATTCGTGAGCAACGTGCCCGAGGCGAAGACGATCGCGGGGCCGGCGAGAAGCTCGGCACCCGCAGGCGCGCCCGTATGGCGGTGGCCCTCGCTCAACACGAGACCTCCTCACGAAGGGGCGTTTCCGACACGAGTCGTTTCATCCACTCCCTCAGGTGCATCCTTTCCCTCGTATCGTCTTCTTCCAAAGCCGCATCGTCCTCTCCCATGGTCGTATCGGCTTTTCGCAGGTCAGGCTGTCTTCCCAGTGGTTCGTCACGATCATCCCGCATTTCGAGAACTCGATCCATGACGCGTTGGCTGTCGTCCGGCCGGGTGCGCTCGACCTGCCATTCCAGGATCCTCGAGGGGCTCGAAACGACCCGAAGGGAAACGCCCAACTATATGAGGTATTGACAGTTATCTGTCCAGCCCTTGCGCATCGCGGCTTCGCATCGCCTCACTTCCGTGACTGCTTGAAGTCGAAGCGGTTGTCGGGGAGAGTTCAGAGAGCTCTCGTGTTCTTGGAAGAGGCTTGCGGACTCTTGGGGGAGTCGCATGGAGAGGAAGCCCATGAAGGATCTCTTCGTCATCGGAATCGTCGTCGGCGTCTGGATCCTGCTCCAGGCCTTCATCCTGCCGAAGCTCGGCGTCTCGACGTGAATGCGGCGCGCCTGCCAGGAGGCGGGCAAGGGCGGATCGGACGAGAAGCGTGAGAGCGCGGCGCCGCCCGTCGACGATGGTGCGGACGACGCCGGGAAATGAAACCCTCCCCTTCCCCACGCTAGGCGCGCGCTTCGCGAGCCCCACGGCGGGTGCGCGCTCTTCAAACCCGCGGCTGAGTCGGAAGCGCACCGCACATCGATGCAACCGGCGCACACCGGCACGCGAGATCCAAGAGCGTACCGGCCCGATCGAACGCTCCTAGCCCGCCTCGATTTCCGCGAGCGCCCTTTGATAGACCGCGAGGTCGCCGGCGCTGAAGAGCACGAATCGAACGAGCTTGACGCACGTCTCGCCCGCGAGATGACCGGCGACGGTGCGCAGCGCGATGGGCGCGGCGCGCTCGATCGGAAATCCGTACGCGCCGGTGCTGATGGAAGGGAAGGCGATCGTCTTCACCTGATTCTCGTCCGCCAGCTCCAGGCTGCGGCGATAGGCGCCGGCGAGGAGATCGTCCTCGCTGCGGGTCCCATCGCGATACACCGGCCCGACGGCGTGGATTACGAAGCGCGCTTTGAGGAGGCCGCCCGTCGTGATGCGCGCGTCTCCGGTCGGGCAGCCGCCGATGGTCCGGCATTCCTCCATGATCGCCAGCCCCCCTGCGCGATGGATGGCGCCGTCCACGCCGCCTCCGCCGCGCAAGCCGGAATTTGCGGCGTTGACGATCGCGTCCACCGCTTCGCGCGTGATGTCGCCGCGCGTGAGCTCGATCACCCGAGGCTTTCCATCCCGGCCCGCGATCGACAGGGAATTCTTCATCAGCTTCCCTCCTCCGGCGCCGGTTCGAGCGCGATGCATCCGGGCACCGGGCACACGAGCGGGCACAAGCCGCACCCGACGCAGCGTTCGCGATCCACTTCGCAGACCCGGTCGCCGCGCATCCGGATCGCGCGATGGCCTCCATCGCGGCAGGCGACGAAGCAGGCCCCGTCGCCGATGCACAGCGCCGGATCGATGCGCGCCTTGAGGACGCGCCGCGCGAGCTTCTCGTGCGTGGTCAAGCGCGACAGCGCGCCCCCGATCAGCGCCTCGGGAGTGGCAAGATCGCGGCGGTCGAGATATTCGGCTAGGCCTTCGCACAAGTCGTCGATGATGTCGAATCCATAGCGCATCACCGCGGTGCAGAACTGCACCGTGGTCGCGCCCGCGAGCAAGAACTCGACCGCGTCGCGCCAGGTGAGCGGGCCGCCCGTGCCGGTGACCGGCAGTCTCGTCGTGCGCGCGATTTCCGCGATCGCCCGCAAGGTGACCGGCTTGATGGCCGGACCGGACAATCCGGAATAGGTGGATGCTCCGGCGACATCGGGGCAGGGCGTCCAGCTGTCGAGATCGATGCCCGTCAGCGAAGGCAGCGTGTTGCTGGCGCAGATCCCGTCGCAGCCCGCTCCCTCCACGGCGCGCGCGATGACGGCGATGTCCGCGACCTGAGGAGTGATCTTGATCACCACCGGCGTCTTCGGCACGGCCTCCTTGACCCACGCGGCCACCGTGCGCACCAGCGCCGGATCTTGTCCCAGCATCGCGCCCGGCTTGGAGCCCAGCGTTCCTTGCGGACACGAGAAGCTGCATTCGATCCAGTCGGCGCCCGCTGCTTCGAACAGGCGCGCGAGCGCCGCCCACTGTTCCCGGTCCGCGCCCATGATGCTCGCCGCGATGCGTTTCGCGGGAAATTCGCGCTTGAGCGCGCGCAGCCGCTCCGCCACGGCATCGGCGTCGTGTTCGGAAATGAGGTCGATGTTGCCCATCGCGTTCAGGCGGCCGCGATCCTCGAACGGCGCGGACATCATCGGATGGACGAGCGACACGACCGTTCCGGGAACCGTCGTCGTCTTCAGCACCGCGCCCGCCCATCCCGCCCGCAAGGCCGCGCGGGTCATCTCGAGATCGTCGCTCGGAGGTCCGGCCGCGAGCAGGAAGGGATTCTCCAGCTCGCGCCCCAGGAAACGAACTTGCAGGCGCGCGCGCGGCGGCCGATGGAGGACCGAGCGTTCGCCGACGCCCGAGCCCTCGAGCTGCAAGTACGACGCGATCGCTTGCGCCGCCGCGTTGCCTTCGCCCACCGCGGCGACCACGGTTGCGGGCCCGGTGACTGCATCGCCTCCCGCGAACACTCCGGGCAGAGACGCTTCCTTCGAGATCCGATCGACGCGGATCGTTCCCGCCCGCTCGGTCGCGAGATCGAGCGGGCTTGCGGGAACCGCGCCGGCGGCCACGAGCGCGTCATCGCAAGGAAAGTCGAATGGAATGCCTTCGGCTTCGTAGCGTTTCGCCGCGCGGCCGGAACCGATCCAGCGCACGCGCTGCAAGCGCACGCCGCGCAGCCCGTCCACGGAAGAGGCCGGCGCATCGGCGAGGAACTCCACCGGCATCACGCGGAAGAGCAGCTCGACGCCCTCGCGCAAGGCCGCGGCCACTTCGCGGGCATAGGCAGGCATTTCCTCGGGGCCGCGGCGGTAGAGAACGATCGCTTCGCGGCCCGAAGCGCGCACCACGCGGGCCGCGTCGATGGCGGTGTTGCCCCCGCCGATCACGACCACTCGCGCGCCGAGCACCGGTGCGCGTCCCGCGCGCGCTTCGCGCAAGTACGCGAGGGCCGGGCGAACGCGCGGATGGCCTTCGCCCGCGATGCGCAGCGGCAGCGCGCGGTCGGCGCCGGTCGCGACGAACACCGCGGCGAAGCCTGCTTCTTTCAGCGCGGACGCCGAAGCGATCTCTTCCCCGCAGTGGAACTCCACCCCCAGCTCGCGAACGATCTCGAGATCGCGCGCGAGCGTGTCCTCCTTCAAACGCGAGCCGGGGATCACGAAGCGCGCGAGCCCGCCCGGTTCGGCGGAACGCTCGAAGACCTCGACGGCGCAACCTCTGCGCGCGAGATCGGCCGCGCAGGCGAGGCCGGCCGGCCCCGCTCCCACGATCGCCACCCGCGGTCCGCGCGCCGCCGCGCGCGCAACCGGCAAACGCCCGCGCAGGCGCTCCCATTCGCACACGAAACGCTGCAGCGCGGGGATGTCGATGGGCGTCGAGAGTTTTTCGCGCAGGCAACGCCCCACGCACAGCTCTTCGGCGGGACAGAGATCCGCGCACGAGCCGGCCAGGATGTTTCGATCGCGCAAGTGCCGCGCCGCGCCGGCCAGATCGCCGAAGCGGATCCGGCGGATGAAGCGGCGCGGATCGATGCCCGCGGGACAGCCCGCGCGACAGGGCGGGTCTTCGCACAGCAAGCAGCGCCAGGCCTCATCGTGCGCTTCGCGCGCGAGACCCGCGCGGCGAATCGCTTCGCGATCGGGCAGGCGATCGGGCGAGTGCTCGGACATGCTGTCGGGCGCGCGCTCGGGCGCGCCGCCGGGCGCGATGGAATCTCGGGCGTCAGCGGTCACGCAGATGACTCCTTGCCGTTCTCATGGCTCCTTGCCGTTTTCGTTCCCCTCTCATGACGCATCGAGATAAGCGCCTCCCTGGCGCACGGTTCCCGGCAGGCGGGGCGCGAAGTCGCGCAGATTCCGAGCGAGCGCGGGCGCTTCCGCGGGATCGATCGCATAGAAGGCGACCAGATCTCCGCCGTTGACGACATTGCGCTCGATTTGCCAGTGCCCGACCCGCTCCCACGAGGACGGAATGCGGATCCAGTTGGGGTAGAGAATCGCCATGCGGCCCTTGCGCGCACGAACGATGCGATCGACGGCCGAGACATCGTAGCGCTTCGAGCGCAGCGCCGAGAGCACTTCGCGATCGGCCAGCCCGTAGACATCGATGCAGCGCAGATCCGCCAGGAAATTCGCGGCGCCGATGTCGTTCAACGCCACGGCCGCGCCCGCGTATCGTTCGCGAAGGAAGAGGCCCATTTGATACTGCTGTTCGAAGATGTTGGCGCTCGCGCGCGGAGCATCGATCCACGCGCGCACGCCCCGATCCCCCATCGCCACGAGCGTGAGAAGCGCGAGCACGACGGCGGGAGCGCGGTGCTTGATGGCCCGCAGCGTCGCGAGATTCCCAGGGCCGGGCGCACGGGATTCGACATCCGCCACGGCGAGCGCCAAGGCGACGATCCCGAAAGCGACCAGATACGCTTCGTAACGATAGAACCACCCGAGCTCCGCGAAGGAGAGATGCAGCAGGAGCGCGACGAGAAAGACGAAGAGCAGCATGCGCCCGGGCGATTCCCGTGAGACGAGCGCGGGAGACTGCGATGCCGAGGATGGCTCGGGCCTGCGCGCCAGCCACACCAGCGCGGCCAGCGCCGGCGCCAGGAGATGCGGATTCACGAACAGGCGGCGAAGCGCGCGGTATCCGGTCAGGGTGGATGCGAGCCGCGCCGGGTCATCGAAAGGCAGGCCCGCTTTGCGCAGCAACGGATTCGGCAGGAAGGAGGCGCCGTTCGAAGTCTGCACGATACCGAGGAGAATCACCGGCGCCATGCCGATCGCGCCGATCAGCACGGCCTCCCGGTACCTTCGCCGCCACGCGAAGGCGAGGCAGACGGGCAGAAGCAGGAATAGGCTCTCGTACCGAATCGCCACCAACACGAAAGGAAGAACCCAGAACGCGAGAGCGGGGCGCCAGACTGCGACCGCAGCGCGCAGACCGCGCGCGCGGCCCACATCCGTACCCCCATCCGTGCCCCCATGCGTGCGGCTATCGTCCGTCCAGCGGCGCGCGACCGCTGTTGCGAAGAGCACCACGGCGAGCAAGTGCAGCGTGTGCTCCTGGCCGCTCATCACCAACGGCACGAGCGGCGTGAAGAGGACGATGGCGAGCAGCGCGATCAGGGGCAGGGTCGAGCGCGAATCGGAGACCGCCTGCGCGCCGGCCGCCCGGGGAGCGAGCAGCCGGAAAGCGGCCCACAAGAGGAGCAGGGCCGCGACGATGTTGAGCGCCACGGGAACGAGTTCGCTGGGACCGCTGATCGCATAGATGCCTGCAAGCAGCAGGGTCCACAAGGGCGAGGAGGATGTCGCGCTGAATTCGTAAGGCGTCACGCCCCACACGCCATGGCTCGCGAAATGCTTCGCCATCGCCATGTGAATGTAGGCGTCGTCGAGGGTGTAGACGAGACGGCCGTTCGTCAACGCCAGCGAGCGCGCGAGAGCGATTGCGAGAAGCGCCGCAAACAGCGCGACGGGAACGGCGAGCGTGAGTGCGCTTCGGCGTGTCTTCACGGACGCAGGCTCGCGCGCGCCCGCGAGCTCGACTGCCCGCGCGCGTGCGGGCGCAGACGCCTTTTCGCCGGCCGGCCTCATCGAGCTTTCGCCATCCCGCCCCATGCCGCCATCCTCGGTGCTTCCGGCTATCCGGGGAAGTAGTCCGGCGTCCCGTATTGCAGCAGGCGCTGTTGCCCGCTCAGGGAGCGAATGCGGGTCGCATCCTGCACGACTTCGAGCGTGCCGAGATACCCGCCCGCATCATCGCGCATGGCGAAGTAGCGAATGTGCACGAAGCGCCCGCGCATCTCGATCCAGAACTCCGCCACGCTCTGCCGGCCGGCGCGGAAATCGCTCAGGATGCGTTCGACTGTCGCGACGCTCTTCGGCGGGTGGCATTGCTGAACGCGCCGCCCGAGAATCGCGCGGCTGCGAGGAAAGACCCGTTCGCCCGGCGAGAAGAAGGCCACCCGATCGTCGGCATCGACGAAGGTGAGATCCACCGGAAGCGCGCCGAAGAGCGCAGTGAGCTGCGCAAAGGTGAGCTGCCCGGTGGCGAAGCGCGCGCGGCCGCCCGAGAGGCCCTCTCCGCCCGGCATCATCTGCGGCGCCTCCTGTGCCTTCTGTGCCTTGTGCGCCTCCCGCGCCTCCTGCGCCGAGGCTTCGTGCCCCGCTTCCGCGCGTCCCGCCGCTTTGGGCGGGGCGTAGCCCTCGCGCGGCTCGACCAGACACCATCCGTATTCGGGGGACTGCCGCCAGATCTCGCCCCATTCCTCCTCGCTCAGCTTCTGCATCGCCATGGGCAGGAGGATCTGCTCCTCCTTCACGATCATCTCTTCCAGCGCGGCGAGCGCCGGCTCGGCCTGTTGCTGCAAGAGCGCTTTCTCTTCGCCGATCAGCCTGGTGATGCCGGCCAGGCCTTGGGCGAGCCCTTTGAGAAGATTGCGGGCCTCATCGTCCTTGCCCCACATCACCGTGGTCGGCCCCGTCACGCCATGGCGTTCGAGATAGGGGAAGAGGAGCTGCTCCTTGCGCTGATAGTGCTTCTCCACATCGAAGAGATCGTTCGTGATTTGGCGCAGTTCGTAGAGCGCTTCTTCGCGCGCGGCGGGGTCGCTGGACGAGACCATCCCGGAGGCCACCGCGCGCAGATGCGCCATCCGCTCCCGGAGCGCGGCATTCTCGCGGCGGAAGGTGTCGACCGGATGGCCCGGGGCCGCCTCCTGGCCCGCTTGCGCCAGGATCTCGCGCACGAGCGAGGAGTGCAGATCGCACATCGATTGGATCTCGTCCGCCGAAATCCCTTCGCTCATCAGCTCCTGCTCCATGGCGGCGATTTCTTCGGCGGTCGTCTGGCGCACGATCGTGCGCAGCGCCGCGCGCACCGTATCCGGCGATTCCCCCGCGTGCAGCTTGCGAATGATGCCCTTCAGCGCTTCCAGGCGCTGCCTTCTCGCGGGATCGCTCGCGCCTCCCGCCTTCTTGCCCGCGTCGTTCATCGTCATTCCGCTCCTCTGCCTCCTTCTCAGGATGGCGTCACGGCGCCGCCGTGTTCTCCCCGCATCGGCAGGCGAGGCCGCGCGGCTGGCGCGTCCTCGCGATGGCCTGGCGGAGCCAACCCAAAGCTACGACGCCTCGAAGAACTCCGCATGAATCGCGCGCACCGCGCTGCGCTCTTCCTGAGCGTCCACGAGGACGCCGATGATCATGTTCGAATCGACGCTCTGCAGAATCGTGACCTTGGCCTGCGTCAGCGCGCGCACGATGCGATGCATGACGCCCGGCACGCCATGGATTCCCCCGCCGACCAGCGTCACTTTCGCGCACGGGACGCGCGCATCCATCGAGAGCCCGGCATCCCGCACCGCCGCGCGCACGCGCTCGAGCGCGCCCTGCTCCAAGGTGAAGACCACGCGATCCGCCTCGATGCCCATCATGTCCAGGGTGACGCCGCGTTCGGCGATGACCTTGAACAGCCGTTCCAGCAAGTGAGGTTGCGCGCGGAAATCGGCCCCATGGACGCGCGCCTGCGCGATGCCCGCGCGCGAGGTGACCGAGACCGCGCACCCGCGCACGCCGGGATCGAAGCGATGCACCGCATCGGACATCAGCCGCGTGCCTTCGCTCTCCGGCCGCGCGGTCAGGATCGTGACGGGCAGGTTGGCCTCTCGCGCGAGCTCGGCAGCGCGCGGATGCAGCACCGTCGCGCCCTTGTGGGCGAGCTCGGCCGCCTCCTCGAAGGTGATGGGAGAGATGCGCTCCGCCGAAGGAACGATGCGCGGATCGGCGGTCCGCACGCCGTCGACATCGGTGAAGATCTCCACCCGCGAAGCGTCGAGCGCCACGCCCAGCGCGACCGCGGTCGTGTCGCTTCCGCCGCGCCCGATGGTGGCGATGTCCCCCGCGCGGGTGATCCCCTGGAATCCGGCCACCACCACCACCTCGCCCTTGGCGAGGTGATCGCGAATGCGGCCGGTGCGGATCTCCACGATGCGCGCGTCCTGATGGCGGTCGTCGGTCACGATGCCCGCTTGGAAGCCGCGCAACGAGACCGCTTTCAGGTGGCGTTCGTTCAGCAGAGCGGCGAAGAAAGCCGCGCTGATCTCCTCTCCGCAAGCCATCAAGGCGTCGCGCTCGCGGGCGGGGCAGGCGGACAGATCGCGCACGAGACCGAGGAGGCTGTCGGTGGCATAGGGATCGCCGCCGCGGCCCATCGCCGAGACGACGACGACCACCGGCTCCCCGGCCGCCTTTCGTTCGGCCACGCGCGCCGCCGCCGCTTCGCGCGCCTCAGGGGTGGAAAGCGAGGTGCCGCCGAATTTCATCACGAGACACGCGGCGCTCGATTGCCGGCGTTCATCCTGGGCCTTGTCCTGCATCCGTCTCCTCGTCTTCTCGCGCCCGCTCTCCCCTGCTTCCCGCTCTTCACACGCGCGCCGCGTGGAGCGCCCCGCGCGCGATCATCTCTTCCGCGATCTGGATCGCATTCAACGCGGCGCCCTTCCACAATTGATCGCCCACCACCCAGAAGCGCACGACGCGCTTGTCCTCCGCGCCCACCCGAATGCGCCCCACGAAGGTCTGCTCGTTGCGGATGAGCTCGCGCGGCGAAGGCAGCTCGGCCAGCGCGAGGCCGGGCGCGCTCGCCAACGCCGCCGTCACTTCCTCCTTGGCGACCGGCCACCGCAATCGCACGAGGACCGATTCCGAATGGCAGCGCTCGACCGGCACGCGCACCGTGGTCGCGTAGACGCGCAGGTCGGGCGCATCCAGGATCCGGCGCGACTCGCGCACGATCTTGTACTCCTCGTAGCAATCGCCCTCGGGCAGGAGATCCCCGATCTTCGGAATCAGGTTCAAGAAGATCGGCCGATCGTAGTGGTGCCAGCTTTCCTTCTCGCCCATCGAGAAGGCGCGCGCCTGGGCATACAGCTCATCGCGCGCCTCTTTCCCCGCGCCCGACACCGATTGATAGGTGGAGACGACGATCTCCTCGACGCCGAAGGCCCGATGCAACGCGGCGACCGGCAAGAGCAGGATGATCGTCGAGCAATTGGGATTGGCGATGATCCGCCGTTCGGGAATCGCGGCGAGCAAATGCCCATTCACCTCGGGGACGACGAGCGGGATGTCCGGCTCTTCGCGAAACGCCGAAGAATTGTCGATCACGAGAACGCCCGCTTGCGCGAAGCGGGGCGCCTGCTCGCGCGCGATCTGCTTGCCGGCCGAGAAGAGGGCGAGATCGAGGCCGGCGGGGTCGGCCTGCTCCAGTTCCTCGACCACCAGATCCTCGCCGCGCCAGCGGATCGTCTGGCCCGCGGAACGCGCGCTCGCGAACACGCGCAAGCGGCCGATTGGAAAGCGACGGCGCTCCAGGAGATCGAGGAATTCGCGCCCGACGAGTCCGGTCGCGCCCGCCACGCCGACCTGAAGCGGCGGAGTCCCGCTCATTCCTTCTTCCGTCCCGCTCATTGCTTCAGACTTCCTGCTGCCGGCCATCGGTTTCTCCCTGCGCGGCGGGCTCGCTGATCTTCTCGAGATTCGGGGTCGCCTCGGCGTGCCAAGCGTCGAGCGCCGGGGATGCCGGCCTTCGGTCAGCCGCTCGTCTCCCGCGCGGAATGAGAATCGTCGTCTCCGCGATGCCGGGCGTCAAGGCCCGTGGTCCATGGATTCGGGTTCACGCGCTTTCGGATCACGAGGCGCGCTTCCGCGGGCAGAGGCGCGCCGTTCCGTTGGAGCGACGCGCGTTCCTTCCGCAAGGCAGCGCCTCACTTTCCACGGGGCAAATGTCCGGTTCCCTCCTGCGGCGACTCCTGGCATACTGCCCTCGCATGGTCGGCGTATGCATGGGACCGCCCCTTCCCCTATGACGGTGGTACCCGGCCGTCCGCCCGCCGGGTCGAGCAGGGAGTTGGCCGCATGGACTCTGCCGTGCTCGAATGGCTGCGATGTCCGATGTGTCACGGAGAACTCGAGGTCGTGCATCAGCGGACGAGCTCGCCCTCCGGACGGATGCGCGACGGCCTGCTCGCCTGCCGATGCTGTTCCCGCCGCTATCCGGTTCTGGAATGGATTCCGCGCATGCTTCCCCGGGAACGCTTGAACGAGGCGGAGCGCCTCGCCATCGACGCTCTGGGATTGAAGCCCGATCACGAATCCGTTCCCGAGATCGATCCCCAACAAGAGGAACGCCGGCGTACGCTGGAGCGGCGCCTCATGGAAAAGCGTCCGCCGGGAAGACGGATCACGAGCGCGCGCCCAAGCCAGGCGGGCTCCGAAGAAGCCGCGCCCGCGGGCGGCGAGAACGATGACGCTGCTGGGGCGCAATTCGACGGCGCGGCCGGCACCTTGCTTCAGACGGCGCAGGCGCATGTATCGAGGCGGCCGCATTCGGTGCTCGTGGTCGGCGGCGGCCTGGATGGGACGGCGAGCGCCTTGCAGCGCCATTTCCTGCCCCAACGGTCGATGATCGTCGATCACGATCCCGACGGGGTCGAACTCGCCCGCTTGCGCAATCCCGAATGCATCGCCATTCGCGCGGAACCTTCGCATCTGCCCTTCGCCGATCGCGCGGCCGACCTGCTCGTCGCCACGGCCACCCTCGAGCATCTTCCCCGCTGGAAGACGGGCCTGCGCGAGATGGTGCGCGTTTCGGAGGAAGGGCTCGTTTCGTATGGGCCGAACCGGCGCTTTCCCTTCGACATGACCCGCCTGGACGCCCCGGTCCTCACCTGGCTGCCCGCGAGCACGGCCGCGGCCTTCGCCTGGGTCCATCATCGCCTGAAACGCAACCGCCGCTCGCTCTCGTCTCTGCGCACCGAGGCGAAATCGTTCTTCTACATTCCGCGCCAACGCGTCGTGCACGAATTGAAGGCGCTCGGATGCGAAGTGCAGAATGTCTTCGCCGACTACCTCAAGCACGCCGGCAAAGAAGAGACGGGAGCGTGGGACCAGTTGCTGCCGCGCTTGCCGACGCTGCGCAGAGTCTCCGCGCACACGCTCGTCCTGCTCGCCGCCGAACCGAGCGTCTGCCTCTTCTTCCGGCATGCGGGAGAGAACCAGCACGGGGAGCGCGTGCGCGAAGGAGAACAGAAAGCGCCCCCCGACCGCGACCACGCCGCCTGATCACGCCGGCGCCGGGTTGGACGCTCGCGTCGCGCGCCGGGCTAGAACTCCGCGCTCTTCGGCGTGCGCGGGAACGGAATCACATCGCGGATGTTCGCCAGCCCGGTCACATAGGTCACCGTGCGATCGAAGCCGAGGCCGAAGCCGGCGTGGGGCACGGTGCCGTAGCGGCGAAGATCGCGGTACCACCAATAGTCCTCTTTCCGCAGGCCCAGCTCTTCCAGGCGCCGGTCGAGAACCGCGAGACGCTCCTCTCGCTGGCTGCCGCCGATGATCTCGCCGATTCCGGGAGCAAGGACATCCATCGCCGCAACCGTGCGCTCGTCATCGTTGAGGCGCATGTAGAAGGCCTTGATCTCCTTGGGATAGTTCACCACGACGACGGGACGGCGGGCGTATTCCTCGCTCAAATAGCGCTCGTGCTCCGACTGCAGATCCATCCCCCAGCGAATCGGGAATTCAAAGGACTTGCCCGAACGCTCGAGCGCGCGCACGGCGTCCGTGTATTCCATCCGTTCGAAGCTCGCCTTGAGAAAATCCTCCAGCCGTTGCACGCAGTGAGGATCGATGCGCTCGGAGAAGAAGGCCATGTCGTCGGCGCGCTCCTCGAGCACCGCGCGAAAGAGGGACTTCAGGAATTCCTCCGCCAGCCCGGCGTCCTCATCGAGCCCCGCGAAGGCGATCTCGGGCTCGATCATCCAGAACTCGGAAAGATGCCGGCTGGTGTTCGAATTCTCCGAGCGGAAGGTCGGCCCGAAGGTGTAGACCCGGCTGAGCGCGAGGCAGTAGGTCTCGACATTCAGCTGTCCGGAAACGGTGAGAAAGGTCTGGCGGCCGAAGAAATCCTGCGTGAAATCGATCTGCCCCTCGGGCGTGCGGGGCAGGTTCAGAAGGTCGAGCGTCGAGACGCGGAACATCTCCCCCGCGCCCTCCGCGTCGTTGCCGGTGATGATCGGCGTGTGCACCCAGTAGAAGCCGCGCTCGTGAAAGAAGCGATGGATCGCCTGGGCCAGGCAATCGCGCACGCGCGCGACCGCCCCGAAGGTGTTCGTGCGCGCGCGCAGATGCGCCACCGTCCGCAGGTACTCGAACGAATGACGCTTCGCGGAGACGGGATAGCTCTCGGGGTCATCGACCCACCCGATCACCTGAATGGAGGAAGCCTTCAATTCGACCGGCTGGCCCTTGCCTTGCGACGCGATCAGCTCCCCTTCGGCCATCAGCGAGCATCCCGTGGTGATGGCCTGGATTTCGCTCGCGTAGTTGGGCAGATCCGCCCCCGCGACGATCTGCAGCGGCGCGAAGCAGGACCCGTCGTGCAAATGCACGAACGAGACGCCCGCTTTCGAATCTCGTCGCGTGCGGACCCATCCGCGCACGGTGACTCGCGAGCCGACCGGGACCTTGCCCTGCAGCAAGTCGGCGATGCGTGCATCCATTCGGGCGTACCTCCTTGGGTGGATCATGACGCGCGCTCTTCCCACGCGAGCGACCGCGACCCGCATCGAATGGCAGGCATCTTAGCCTCGCTCCTCCACCTCCGGCAAGCCGAGGTCTTGGGCATGACGGACGAGATCGGGCCACAAGGGACACTCAATCCGGGCGGGCGCTTCCAGCCGATCGGCGGCGCGCTCGGGAAATGCGAGCGAGAGCGCGTGCAGCCAGAGCCGCGGAACGGAGAGCCGCGTGGGCCTTCCATAACGATCGTCGCCCAGGATCGGATGGCCGATCGCCGCGAGGTGCGCGCGAATCTGATGCATGCGGCCGGTGACGGGGCGCACGTCGAGCAAGGAACAGTCCCGTCGTCTCGCCAAGACGCGCAATCGCGTGAGCGCGAAGAGACCCTCCCGATGCGGACGCATGCGACCGGATGGATCGCGCAGGAGCGGTAGATCGATTTCCTGCTCTTCGGCGGACAGGCGCCCGGCGACGAGCGCGAGATAACGCTTCTCCACGCGGCGATGGCCAAAGCACTCGCGCAGGACGCGATGCCCGGCCGGAGAGAGCGAAAAGCACACGACCCCCGAGGCGTCGCGATCGAGGCGATGAACGATGCCGGGAACGGAGGCGGTATGCTCGGACACCCACGCAAGCAGATTGCGCCTGCTCGAACCGACAGGGTTGGTCGGCATCCCGGGAGGTTTTCCGACCGCCAGAAGCGCAGGGGTTCGCACGATGAAGAACGGCTCGAAGAGCGAGGGAGGGTCCTCACGCGAAGTGTCGATGATGTTGGTGGCGCCTCGTTCCGTCGCGGCATCTGATCCGGATGTCGCGGCGGGCGCGGAGAATTCGTTCTCTTCACGGAGTGCTGCCCTGGGCGTCTTCTCTCCCGCCCCCGCCGGCAACTCGACCAGCTCGCCCCTCTTCACGAAATAGCGTGCATCTTTCGGTTTCCCCCCTACTCGCACGCATCCCGAACGGAGCAGTCTGTCGATGGCGCGGCGGCTGAGATCGGGACGCATGGCCGTAAGGAACCGGTCCAGACGAATCCGGTGGTGCTCTTCAGCCACTCGAAAGGCGCCCGGTTTTGGCCCTCCGCCCTCGATCCCCTGGTTTTCCCTAGCCTCATCCATGCCTGTTGGCCTTTGGTTTAGATCCCATAAATGCTTGAAAATATTTCTGTTACAGTCCTTCTTCGAGGCCCTTCCGCGTGAGATCGCCGGCACTGCGGGCGCCCGGAAGTGCTCTCGCTCCGGAAACGCAATCCCCGACCACTCGAACCTCTAACTGTTTTTACTCCTTTGGACGCCAAACTTGACACCCCCCTGCTGCCGATGATATCCTCTCTGGTGGCGGTCAGAGGTTCCTTTCACTTCGGGATCATTTGCTGAGGGATCCCGAGCACTTGGGCCGAGCGGGTTCGCGCCTGCTCACAACTTGGGTGGGCATCATCCCGGATGGTGTCCCGAGGTAACCCTTAATGGCATCTTGTGGAGGTTGCAAAATGAGACTCGTTACGTTGCTCGCGGTGTGCGCCATCCTTGGCTTCACCTCGGCTTATGCGGCGGTGCCGACGACGTCCAATCTCGTTCCTGAGAAGGTCGTCACGGACAACATCCGCCCGCACGATCCGTTGGCTGACGCCGGTGGCGAGACCTTCGCCGACGCCGTCGACATGGTCGCCCTGCCGTTCCATGATGAAGACGATCTGTGGAACTACACGGACGACATTGACTTCGGCTACGGCACCTCCCCCGACGTGGTGTATTCGTTCACGCCTACGGCCGACTACTGCATTACGGTGGACGGCTGCGGCTCCAACTACGACCAGATGATGTGGGTTGTTGACGAAGGCATGAACATCATCGCTTGGAACGATGATGGCATGAACTGCGATCAATACCAATCCGCGATCTCCTGGCTGTATGTCCACGCCGGCGTGAAGTACTACTACGTCCTCGATGGGTACGGCGGAAGCGCCGGCCCCTACGTGCTCGATGTGTTCGAGCGTGATTGCCCGCCTCCGGTGGAGTGCCCTGCCGGCGCCATTCAGGAAGGCGAAGGCTGCGCTCAAACATACGACGACCACTTCAACGGCGGCTGCAACTCGACGCCGAATATCTTCTCCAACGTGAACTGCGCTCCGGGGACCATCGTGATCTGCGGAACCGTGTTCAACGGCTACACCAGCAGTGGTGGCGGCATGCGTGACACGGACTGGTACCAGCTCGTCGACCTGCCCGACCTGGGCGCGCAGACGATCAGCACGACGGCGTACTACGAGTCTTCGGGCTCGCTGTACTACATCGTGATCGTCGATCCCTGCACGGCCACCATCCCCTACGGCATCCACATCGGCAGCCGTGAGCTGGGCGAGATGAGCGAAGTCATGGATCCGGCGGAAGGCCGCTGGGCGATCTTCATGTCGAAGAACTACTATGACTCGACTTGGTACGAGTGCACCGATGGTATCGGTTGGCCGTACGTTCTGACGATCGACGGCTACAACTGCGACGGCCCGGTCTCCAACGAGAGTGAGACCTGGGGCGGTGTGAAGAGTCTCTTCAAGTAGTCGATCGACTCACAGCCTGCTACAAGGAAGCCCTGCATTGACCTCATGCGGGGCTTTCCTTTTAGGTCGAAGATTCGAGTCCAAGAGGACCTGACTTCTGCTCCTCCACTTCTTGCCTGGTTGCGAAACGCCTTCCTGCCCAAGAGCCGGCCGAATCCCCCCTGAAAGACAGAGCCAGGCCGAGGTCACCAAGCGCAAGGCCCGTCGAGGAAGGCAGCTCGAATCCTCGACCCGCAAGGGGTTGCCAGAAGGAGGAAACCGCGCCAGAATCGCCCGTCGTTTCCAGTTGGCGTCCGCCGTCCGCCCGACGGCGAGAAGGGATCGATTGCCGTGCGACTTTCTGCATTCGACCGTCATGGATCCGCCGATCGACGAAAATCCCATACCTGTGCCCGGCAGGGGATCCTCCTCCTTTGCGCAACCGTCGCATGCGGCGGCGCGCTCCTCGCGTTTGCCGGTCCTGCCGCAGCCATGAGTCTCGATCCCGGCGCGATCGGCGGCGGGACGAGGGGGCAGGCGTGCGCGCCGCCGGATGGATGGATGGGGGCCAGGACCTGGGCTGCCGATCTGCGCGACGCCCTGGAAGGGGCGGGCGACAACCGTCCGGCGCTCGAAGCGGTTCTCGCCCACTATCGAGATCGCGGCGACAGCCTCGCCTTACGCGCCGCCGAATACCTGATCGCGAACATGCGAGGTCATAGCTTTGTCCGCTTCGGCCTCTTCGATTCCACCGGCCGGGCGATCGATCTCGACATTCTCGCCCACCCGGACTACGACGCGCTGGTCGCTCACCTCGACGAGATCGAGCGACGCATGGGGACGGTCCAATTCGAGCGCAGCGAGATTCGAGAGGACCTGAAGACGATCCAGGCGAGCCTGCTCATCGAGAACATCGATTGGGCATTGCGCGCGTGGAGAGAGAGACCGTGGGCTTCCGGGCTGCCTTCCGAGCTGTTTTGCGAGTTCGTGCTTCCCTACCGGGGAAGCAACGAGCCCCTCGAAAGCTGGCGGCCCTATTTTTGGAACCGCTACGCCTCGCTGGCCGATTCGATGAAGGACCCGCGCGACGCGATCGAAGCGGCGCGCCTCATCAATGACGATCTGCGCCGCTGGTTTCGATTCGATCCGCGCTATTACCACCACCCCACCGATCAGGGCTTGAGCGAGATGCTCGCCGGCCGGATGGGGCGATGCGAAGACATGACGAATCTGACGATCTACGCCATGCGGGCGAACGGGCTCGCGGTAACCAGCGATTACACGCCGGCCTGGGCGGACGCGGGCAACAATCACGCCTGGAACGCCATCCTGGACGCTCGGGCAAACGCCGTCATCTTCATGGGCGCGGAAGCGCAACCGGGCGAGTACGCCTTGTCCAACAAGGCGGCCAAGATCTATCGCAAGACCTATTCCCATCAGCGCGGCAACCTGGCCTACTGCAAAGCCGATTCCGAACCGGCGCCCGGGTGGCTGACCGGCCGGAATTATGAGGATGTGACCGCTTCGTACTTGCCGGTCCACGATGTCGGTCTCCCGCTTTCCACGCCCGTTCCCGACAGCTCCCACTTCGCGTACATCTGCGTGTTCAACAGCGGAGAATGGCAAGCGGTCGATTGGGCGCGCATCGAGGAAGGCGGCCGCGTCACCTTTCACGCCCTGGCTGGGGAGATCGCCTATCTCGCCGGCTACTACAACAAGGATGGGATCCTCCCCGCGGGAGCGCCTTTCATCCTGCAAGCCACCGGCGATATCCGTCCTCTCCTCGCCCGCAAGGAAGGGCTGCAGGCGATGGCGCTCACATCGACAACCCGCCGAAGCCAGGTGGAAAGCACCGAGGCGGTGAGCGGCAGCGCGCTCGAGCCCGGACATGCCTATGAGCTCTTCTACTGGGACGGGCGCTGGGTGCTCGCCGGCGCTGCTACCGCCGGAAGCGATCCGCTCCTGTTCGAGGATGTGCCTGCCGACGCGCTCTACTGGCTCGTGGAGAAGGGTTCGCGAAAGGAAGAGCGGATCTTCAGCTATGAAGGCGGGAAACAGGTGTGGTGGTGATGCCTCCCGGTGTGGCGGTGATGCGTGCCGGTGTCGTGGTGATGCGTGCGCTTGTTGCGTCGCCCGGCGGGACGCCGTCATGAAGGCGCCCGTTCGTTCGCGCGCGTCCAAGAACGGACGCTCACACGCGTCGCCAAAGAGGCCCAAGCCGGATCTGACCGCCGCCGAAAAGCGCGCGCTCGTCGAGCGTCTGCGAAAAGACGGCGCCCGCATCGCCGAACGCTTCGGCCTACACTATCGTTCGATCGAAGCGGAGGACGCCCGCGTGCGTCGCCGCTATGGCTCGTGCCACTCGAACGGCGTCATCCGCATCCGGCTGTGCCACGCGAAAACCGGCCAGCCGCTCAAGTACTCCAGCATGATCGACACCCTTTGCCACGAGATCGCCCATTTGAAGTACTTTCATCACGGGCCGCGTTTCCGGGACTTCTATGAAGTGATCCTCGATTGGGCCCGGCGCGAGGGCATCTACCGCCCGACTCCGCGCGGCAGGAAGGAAAAGGAAACCGAGGGAGAGCTCGACCTCCTCGCCCGCTTTGCCCTCGCCATCGCCCCCAATGTCGCGCGACGGCTGGCCTCCTGCTTGCGAACGGCGTCGGCGGAGACGCAGCCGCGCGGAGTTCCTGGCGCATCCGAGGGCCATGCTCCTTCTGGGCGCGATGTCCCGCGAGAAGCTGCGCCGGGCATCGCTGGCGGAGCGCCTTCCGAGGCACCGGCCGGGCCCCGGAGGGAAGATACGCCACCCCGGGGGAAGCGGCGGGCGAAGCAGCCTTCCTCCGCCCGGGAACCTCTGCCTCAATTGGAGCTGTTCTGACGGATCGCGCCTCCCCCGTGTTTGACCGTTGTTGGCTCGCGCAGGCTCTTGGTCTGTTTCGCCTTGATGCAGGGGGGTTCCATGAAGACCTATCGCAAAGAGCTCTGGCTCGATCTGCCCGCGCGACGCGCCTTCGTGAACATCACCGGTGAAGTCGAGCGCTGCCTGCGCGAGAGCGGCATTCGTGAAGGGCTGCTCTTGTGCAACGCAATGCACATCACCGCGAGCGTCTTCGTCAACGATGCGGAAGAAGGCTTGCACGCCGACTTCGAGCGCTGGCTGGAAGAGCTCGCGCCGGAGAAGCCCCACTCCCGCTACCGCCACAATGTGGGCGAGGACAACGGCGACGCGCACTTGAAGCGCACGATCATGGGACGGGAGGCGGTCGTGGCCGTCACGGAAGGCCGCCTCGATTTCGGTCCCTGGGAACAGATCTTCTACGGAGAATTCGACGGGCGGCGGCGCAAGCGGGTGTTGGTGAAGATCATCGGCGAATGAGCGCCAGGGGCTCATGGGCGGGCGCGCATGGCGAAGCCCCTTGCGGAGATGCCGCGGGCGCCGTTCGCGCTCAGATCCGCCCGCCCATCGTGAGCGCCATGACCGCTTTCGAGGTGTGCAGCCGGTTCTCCGCCTCGTCGTACACGATCGATTGCGGCCCGTCGATCACCTCGTCGGTCACTTCCTTGCCGCGATCCGCGGGCAGCGCGTGCATGTAGCAGGCCTCGGGCGAGGCGAGCTTCATGCGCCGGGCGTCGCAAATCCAATCGCGATGCCGCTCCACGCTCGCGCGCATCTCGGCCGAGCGCGCTTCCGCCTCGGCGGCCGAAGGGTCCGTCTTCCATTGGGCGTAGCGCGCGAAGCCGCCCCAGTTCTTCGGAATCACGACCTGCGCGCCTTCGAAGGCCGCGTCCATCTCTTCGGCAAAGCGAATCCGGCCGCCGCTGTCCGCCGCATTGGCCTGGGCCTGCGCGACGATCTCGGCCTGCAGCGGGAATTCGCGCGGGGCCGCCACGGTGATGTCCATGCCGTAGCGCGCGAAGAGGAGGATCTGCGACTGCGGCACCGAGAGCGGCTTCGCATGGCTCGTCGCATAGGCCCAGGAGATCCCCACCTTCAATCCGCGCAGATCCGAGCCGAACCGCTCCTGCATGACCATGAGATCGGCGAGCACTTGCAGCGGATGGTAGACATCGTCCTGCATGTTGATGACCGGAATCGTGGCCCATTGCGCGAGCGCGCGCAGATAGGCGTTGCCGATTCCATGGAAGCAGTTGCGACAGGCGATCGCGTGGCCCATGCGCGAGAGCACCACGGCGGTGTCCTTGGCGCTTTCCCCGTGGGTGAGCTGCATCTTCTCGGGCGTGAGATCGTGCGCGTGCCCGCCGAGCTGGGTGATCCCCGCCTCGATCGAGTTGCGCGTGCGCGTCGATTGCTCGAAGAAGATCATGAAGACGGTCTGGTCGGCGAGCAAGCGATGAGGAATGCGCTTGCGAAAGCGCTCCTTCAACTCGCGGCTCAGGGCGAGGGTGGCGTCGATCTCCTCGCGAGACCACTCCTGGCAGGTGATCAGGTGCCGGCCGAGAAGGGCGTCGGGCTCCATGCTGCTTTCCTCATCTCTTGCGCAAGGCGGCCACCGTGTATGGAAGCAGGCCGCCCGCCTCGCAGATCGCGAGAATCTCGGGCGGGAGCTTCGGGAAGGCGAAGCTCTTGCCCGCCACCCGAATCTCTCCCGCCGAAGGATCGAGAACCACCGCATCGCCGTCGCGATACGCCTCGACCGCCTGCGGGCATTCCACCAGCAGGAGGCCTTGATTGATCGCGGCGCGATAGAAAATCCGCGCAAAACTGCCGGCCACGATGGCCTGCACGCCGGCCGCCTTCAGTCCCACGACCGGCTGCTCGCGCGAGCTGCCGCAGCCGAAGTTCTTGCCGGCGAAGAGGAGATCGCCGGCTTTCACCTGCGTCGCGAAGGACGCGTCGAGGTCCTCCAGCAGATGGGGCTTGATCTCGTCGGCCGTGCTGCAGGTGTAGGTGTACTTGCCGGGGAACAGCATGTCGGTATTGATGTCGTCGCCGTACTTCCAGATCTTCATGTTCCTCTCCTAAATCAGATGCTGCGCGGGTCGGTCAACTTGCCGGTGAGCGCGGAGGCCGCGACCGTTTGCGGGCTGGCGAGATAGATCTCGGCTTCCTTGCAGCCCATGCGCCCCTTGAAATTGCGGTTCGAAGTGCTGAGACAGCGTTCGCCCGGAGCGAGCACGCCCTGATGCGCGCCCAGGCAGGGCCCGCAGCCCGGCGGGAGAAGCGTGGCGCCCGCGCGCGAGAGCCGCGTGATCACGCCGCGCTCGATGGCCGCCTCGAAGATCCGCCGCGAGGCAGGCAGCACGAGCAGGCGCGTGCCCGGCGCGATCGTGCGTCCGTCCAACAGCTGCGCGGCCGCTTCGAGATCGCTCAGCCGTCCGTTGGTGCAGGTGCCGAGCAGGAACTGCTGGAACTCGATGCCCGCCGCCTCGCGCACGGTCTTGACTTGATCGACCTTGTGCGGCAGCGCGACCACCGGCTCGATCGCGGCGAGGTCGTATTCGATCTCTCGGACGTAGCGCGCGTCGGCATCCGCCCAGGTCTCCTCGCCGGCGTCCTTGGCTCCGGCGTTGCGCAGATACTCGCGCGTCGCGGCGTCGCTCGGGAAGACCGCGATCTTCGCGCCCATCTCGACGCCCATGTTCGCGATCACGAAGCGGTCTTCGATGGAGAGCGCGCCGGTGGCGCCGTGGAACTCGACCGCCGCATAGTTGGCCCCGTCCGCGCCCATCCGCCCGATGATCGTCAGGATGAGGTCCTTGGCCGAAACCCGCGCGGGCAGCCGGTTCTTGAGCGTGATCTTGATCGTCTCGGGGACTTTCAGCCACAGCTGGCCGCGCAGGAGCAAGGCGGCCGCCTCGGTGCGGTCGATCCCCGTGGCGAAGGCGTTCACCGCGCCGTACGAACAGGTGTGCGAATCGCTGCCGACCAGCACGCCGCCCGGCCGCGCGTGGCCGCGTTCGACGACGATCTGATGGCAGATGCCTTCGCCGAGCTCGTAGAAATTCGGAATGCGATAGCGGGTCACGAAGTCGCGCACCTTCTTGTGATTCGTCGCCGTCTTCTCGTCCGAGGCGGGAATCACATGATCGAGCACGATGATCGGCATGGCGGCATCGGCCACGCCGAACTCCGCCAGCTCGTTGCCGATCTTGCCCACGATGGCCGATGTGTTGTCGTGCGTGAGCAGATGATCCGGCTTCACGATCACGATCTGACCGGGAACCGTCTGCGACAATCCGGCCCGCTTCGCCAGCACTTTTTCCGCGAATGTCATGCCCATGGATTCACCTCACCGTTGCGCTCGCGCCTGCCGCTTGCGATTCCCGCGCCTCTTGGCGTTGCGTACGCGCGTGCGGCTCAAGCCTTCTTGAGAAGGCCGCCGCGCTGGTAGATCTCCATTTGCACGGGAGCGAAGGGCTGCCCCGCCACTTCCTTCCCCGAAGGCAGATGGATCTTTCCGCCCTCCAGGTCGACTTCGATTTCCTGTCCGTCCGCGAGACCCGCGGAATTCAGATCGGCCGAAAGAATTGGGAAGCCCTGATTGATCGCGTTGCGCTCATAGATCGCGCCGAAGGATTCGGCCACGATGAGCGCGACGCCCAGGCTGACGAAGCAGTCGACCGCCTGCTGGCGCGAAGAGCCGCATCCGAAATTCTTGCCGGCGACCACGATGTCGCCCGGACGCGCGTGGCGGCTGAAGTCCTCGCGGCCCGGGAGGTTCCCGAAGGTGTATTGCCCCATCTCCGCGAGCTCCGTGACGGCGAGATGGCGATTGTGATAGATCATGTCGGTGTCGATGTTGTCGCGCCCGATCATCCAGACGCGCCCGCGCAAGCGCTTCGGCTTCGCCTGCATCGACGCGGGTGCGCTCCCGCCCGCCGCGCCCGCGGCCGCCGCATTCGCACCCAGCCTTGCGCCCGCGCCCGCGCCTGCTCCCGCACCTGCGCCTGCTCTCGCGCCCGCGCTCGCGGCCCCCGCCTCCTTCGCATGCGCCGGGCTTGCATACACGGCCGGCCGCTCGGGAATCGCATGCGGCAGCGCGATCGCGCCCGCCACCGCCGCGGCTGCGGCCACGACGGGAGAGGCGAGGTAGACTTCGCCCTTGCCCTGCTTTCCCGGGAAATTGCGATTTCCCGTGCTCACCGTCACTTCGCCGGGGCCGTTCTGCCCGATCTGCCCCGCCGCGCATCCGCCGCAACCCGCGTTGCCCACGAGCGCGCCCGCTTCCTTGAAGACATCGAACAAGCCTTCGGCGAGGCATTGACGCCAGATGCGATCGGTCGCCGGGACGATCTTCAACACGACGCCCGGCGCAATCTTGCGTCCCGTGAGAACCTTCGCCGCGGCGCGCAAATCTTCCATGCGCCCGTCGGTGCACGAGCCGATGAAGACGGAGTCGACCTTGCGCCCGAGCGCTTCGGCGACCGGAATCACATCTTCAGGCGCGCCCGGACGCGAGAGCAGCGGCTCGAGGCCTTGCACATCGATCTCGATCGTGTCCGCGTAGCGCGCGTCCGGGTCGGCCGCAAGCGGCGCGACCGGCCGGCCGCTCGCGCGCGCGCAATGCTCGATGACCGCTGCGTTGGGCGCGAAGAGCGCGATGATCCCGCCCATCTCCGTCGCCATCGAGGCCATCGTGATGCGGCCGGCCAGATCGAGCTCGTCGATCGCGGGGCCCGAGAACTCGGCCGCGTATCCGAGCAGCCCGTTCGCGCCGAGGGTGCGCAGCGCCGCGAGGGTCAGGTCCTTCGGATGCGCGGCGCTCGAAGGCCGCCCGCGAAAGACCACCCGCAGCGTCGCCGGCACCTTGAACCACACGCGTCCGTGGGCGAAGGCGTGCGCGATGTCGAGATCGCCCATCCCCTGCCCGAAGGCCCCGATCGCTCCGAGGATGTTGGCGTGCGAATCGGTGGAGACGAGCGTCTCGCCGGGAATGATCAGGCCTTCGTCGATCGCCACATGCGTGCCGATGCCGCTGTCGATGTCGAAGACGCGAATGCCGTGCTCGCGGGCGAAGATCCGGCAGAGCTGTTGGTTCGTGGCGTACTTCTGGTCCGAGCCGCCGGGATTGCAGTCGAAGGTGAAGAAGGTCCGCGCCGGATCGGCGATCCCGAGCCCGCTGTCGCGAAGGTTCTTCACGACATTGGCGCCCCCGAAGTCGCGCGCCACCCGCGCGTCGATGTGAATGTCCACGATATCGCCCGGCGCGACCGCCGCCCCGGCGTGCGCGCCGAGGATCTTCTCGATCATCGTCTTGCCCATGGAATGCTCCCTCTCTGGCCCGCCGCGACCCGCCGCGCGCATCTCCGGCCCGGAACGAAAATCCTCAGGGGCCGGGCGCGGGCGCGCGATGCTTCCCACACGAGCGCCCGCATGCGGCGCGTCTCACTGAATCAGGGTGCCCTTCTCCAACATCACCAAGGGGTCGAAGGTGGCGAAGTCCGCCTGGTGGACGAAGACCGTCTCGATCACTTGCGGGCGGCCTTCGCCTTCCTTGGCGTGGCACGCGACCACATTGACGAGCTCGTCGGGCAGTCCGGCCCCCGCCACGAGGATCGCTCCCGAAATCGGATGCCGGGCGCATTTGCCGTTGCGGCTCTTGCGGAATCCGCCCGCTCCGTCGGGCTCGATCTCGACCAGCTTGCCCACATCGTGCAGCAGCCCGCCCGCGACCAGCCGGTCGATGTCGATGGCGTACGGCAGCGACCGATAGGCGGCCTTCTGGGCCTGCGCCAAGGCGAGCGCGCCTTCCGTCACCGCGATCGTGTGCTCGATGAAGTTCACCCCGCGCGCATTCGTGAGCAGGGTGAAGGGGATGGCCTCCAAGTGCGCGACGCTCTGATAGCCGCCGCGCCGGCAGCCTTCCACCCAGATGTCGACGACCTTCTCCCGCAAGCGCGCATCCGAAATCTTGGCGAGCTGCGCGCCGAAGATCTTCTCGATGTCCTGCTTCTGGATCATTTCGTTCTCTCCCTCGTGTCTCCCTGGAGTCTCCCTCGTATCTCCATCGTCTCGTGGTTGCCGGGAATGCGCAGGCCTTCGCCCCGGCCGCGCCGATCCACGTTCGTCATGGCGTTGCGCGATGTCCAAGCGCGCCCGCCCGATCGCGCGCCCGGAGGAAGCGCGCGAACGCGCTTCCCCGCCACGCGTGCGAACCGATTACAGCCGCGCGAGAATCGCGTCGGTCATCTGCTGCGTCGACGCCGCGCCCTTGGCGATCGCATCGGGGCCGCCGGGGAGCTTCATCATGTCGTAGGTGCGCACCTTGCCTTCCTGCACGACTTGCGCGATGGCCGCGCGAATGCGCTCGGCCTTCTCGGTCTCGCCCAGGTGATCGAGCATCATGCAGGCGCTCAAGATCATCGCGCAGGGATTGACGATCGAAGGCGAGAGCGCCTCGTACTTGGGCGCCGAGCCGTGGGTGGGCTCGAAGACCGCGCAGTTCTCGCCGATGTTCGCGCTGCAGGCGAAGCCGAGCCCGCCGACCAGGCCGGCGAAGCCGTCGGAGACGATGTCGCCGAACATATTGCCGGCCACGATCACGCCGTAGTCCTCGGGATTCTTGGTGAGCCACATCATTTGCGCGTCGATGTTCGTGTTCCACACCGGAATCGAGGGAAACTGCTTCTGCACCGTCCGCGCCATCTCGAGCATCATCCCGGAAGTCTCGCGGATCACATTCGGCTTCTCGCACACGGTGACGGAGCGATAGCCGAAGCGGTCGGCGTGCTGGAAGGCGGCATCCACGATCCGCTTGCACGCGTTGCGGGTGAAGATCCGGCAGGAGACGGCGAGGTCCTCGGGCGGCACCTTGGCGAAGTTCTTGAACTGCGGATGCGTGGCGAGCGCCTCGCGCACCTTCTCGGGAGGATTCGTCCACTCGACGCCGGAATACAGGCACTCGGTGTTCTGCCGGAAGATCACCACATCGACCTTCGGCTCTTCCACTCCCCCATTCGCGCTGCGGCGAATGAAATTGAGGGGATTGTTCGGGAACGATTTGCAGGGGCGGATGCAGATGTCGAGGTTGAAGTGCTGGCGCATGCCGACGATCGGGCTGCGATAGACGTGCCCCTTGCCGCGCAGATCGGGATCGAGCTCCTTCTCGGCCGCGCTCTTGGGCTTCGAGGTGATCGCGCCGAAGAGGCCGATGCGATGCTCGCGCAGCAGGTCGAGCGTGCGCGCGGGAAGGGCGTTGCCTTCCTTGCGCCAGAACTCCCAGCCGATGTCGCCGTGCACACACGCGGCCTGGAAGCCGACCTTGTCCAGCACCCGGATCGCCTCGGGAAGGACCGCCCTGCCGATTCCGTCTCCGGGCATCGTGACGATGGTGATCTTGCTCATCCGCGACTTCTCCTTGCTTTGCGTTTGGGTGTGCTCCGCGCGACGTTCCATCTTCGACGAACGCGCTCAGCGCGCGAGCGCACGCGCCATCGCGCGCCCCAACTCGGCCGGGCTCTCGACGACCGTGACTCCCGCCGCCGAAAGCGCGGCCATCTTCTCCGCCGCCGTTCCCTTGCCGCCAGCGATGATCGCGCCCGCGTGCCCCATGCGCTTTCCGGGAGGCGCCTTCCTCCCGGCGATGTAGGCGACCACGGGCTTGTCGAAGCCCTTCGCGATCCAGGCGGCCGCTTCCTCTTCCGCCGTCCCGCCGATCTCTCCGATCATGAGAATCCCGCGCGTCTCCGGATCGCGCGCGAACAGCGGCAGCAGATCGACGAAGTTCATCCCCACGATCGGATCGCCGCCGATGCCGATGCCGGTCGACTGGCCGATCCCGAGCTGGCTGCACTGGTGCACGCCTTCGTAGGCCAGCGTGCCCGAGCGTGACATGATCCCGACCGGCCCGGGACGGTGGATGTATCCCGGCATGATCCCGACCTTGCATTGCCCGGGGGTGATGATCCCCGGGCAATTGGGGCCGATCAAGACGACTTCGGGATGCAAGCGGCCGAGATCCTCCTTGGCCCTCGCCATGTCGAGGGCGGGCACGCCTTCGGTGATGGCGACGATCAGGCGCGCGCCGGCGGCGGCTCCTTCCAGAATCGCCTCGGCCGCGGCCAAGGCGGGCACGAAGATCACGCTGGCGTTGAACTCGTGCGCGCGGGCGGCTTCGGCTGCGGAATCGTAGATCGGGATCCCGCGATAGGCCGTTCCGCCTTTGCCGGGGCGCGTGCCGGCGACGACCTTCGTCCCGTATTCGATCATCAAATCGGTGTAGAACTGCCCGACCCGGCCGAGGCCCTGCACGAGCAGGCGCGTCTCGCGGTCGACGAGAATGCTCATGCCGCTCCTCCTCTGGCCGCTTCCACGGCCTTGAGCGCGGCATCGCCGAAGCCGCTCGCCTCGATCAGGGGATACCCGCTCTCGCGCAGCATGCGCCGCGCTTCCTCGACATTCGTGCCTTCCAGGCGCACGACGAGGGGAACGGTGAGCTCGACTTCGCGCAGCGCCTGAAGGATTCCTCGCGCGATCACATCGCAACGCACGATTCCGCCGAAGATGTTCACGAGCACCGCCCGGGTGCGCGCATCGCTCAGGACGAGCTTGAACGCGGCCGTCACCCGCGCCGGGTCGGCCGCGCCGCCCACATCCAGGAAATTCGACGGCGCGCCGCCGGCGATCGCGATGATGTCGTTGGTCGCCATCGCAAGGCCCGCGCCGTTGACCATGCATCCGATGTTTCCATCGAGCGAGACATAGGAGAAACCGAACTCGGCCGCCTGCGCTTCGCGGGGGTCCTCTTCTTCGCGATCGCGCAGCGCGTTCAGTTCCTCGTGCCGCGCCAGCCCGCTGTCGTCGAAATTGCACTTCGCGTCGAGCGCGATCGCGCGGCCGTCGGCGGTCAAGACGAGAGGATTGATTTCGATCAGGGAGCAATCGAGCTCGAGGAAGGTGCGGGCGAGGGTCACGATGACGGCGGCGACGGCCGAGCGCGCCGGTTCCGCCAGCCCGAGCTCCGCCGCGACGGCGGCGGCGACACCGGGAGAGAGGCCCGTGCCGGCGGAGAAGTGCGCCTTGCGAATGCAGTCGGGCTTCGTGCGCGCGATCTCCTCGATGTCCATGCCCCCTTCGGCGGAGGCCATCAGCACGGGGCGTTCCATCGCGCGATCGAGGACGATCCCCAGATACAGCTGGCGTTCGAAGGGACAGCCCTCTTCGATCAACACGCTTCTCACGGGCGTCCCGGCGGGCCCCGTTTGGGGAGTGACCAAGGGACGGGAGAGGATCTCGGCAGCGAGGCGTTCGGCCTCGTCGGGGGACCCGGCGAGGCGCACTCCGCCTCCCTTTCCGCGCCCGCCCGCGTGCACCTGGGCTTTGACCGCTACTCGTCCCCCGCCGAGCCGTTCCGCCGCCCGCCTCGCTTCCGCCGGGTCGCGCGCCAGGATGCCGCGCGGCACGGGGATGCCCCGGGCGCGAAACAACTCTTTCGCCTGGTACTCGTGGATCTTCATCCGCCGTCTCCCCCGCCCGGATTGGCAACCATTGGCTGATACGAGCCCTATCAATGGAAGCGGGTGAGTCTATCAGCAAGCCCGGCCAGGAGCAAGTGAGGCAGGCGATTTGCCCCTTTTGAGCGGCTTCGGGGCACCGGGGCGGACAGGCTGCGGTAAGGTGGCCCACCCGGGCCAAAACCCGCCCCGTTTCCCTGATACTTCACCTGACGAGGGTCCGATCCGCTTGACAGAGTTCCCCCCCAAGCCCCACAATTATTCCAGGATAATTTACAAGGATTGTCGACAGCATGGACCGTCCGGTCCTTGTGGGGAGCGTTCGGCAGGAGGCGCGCCTGGAGTTATCCGTACGCCCCAGCCAGCCCCACTTCAGGGATAGACAGTGACTGTCCGTTAGCCGGTCTTCCGGCGGCCTTGGACCGATTCTCGAGACCATCCGCGTTTCAGGCGGTCCAGGGGCGAAAAGTGGAGGTCTGACATGAACCGCTCGACCCGTTTTGCCGCTTTCCTGGGCATTCTCCTGATCGGGCTGGTGGTCACCACCTGCAGCGACGAGGGCAGCTCCTCGAGCCCCGTCTGCCGGGTGGAGGTCACTTCTCCGAATGGTGGAGAAAACTATGATCCCGGAGAGACTTGCGCGGTCCAGTGGTCCAGCGACGGACCCTGCGATTGCCTGGTCGACATCGAGCTCCTGCAGAATGGCGAGCCGGTCGCCGTCATCGCGGAAGGGATCGCGAATTCCGGTCATTATGAGTGGAGCTGCCAGCAGAAGAACGGGCAGGCCGGGTATCGCATTCGCGTCACCCTTCTCGACAGCCACGGCGCCCGCGAGGACTTGAGCGATGCGCCCTTCTCGATCGGCTTGGCCCAAGGGTGCACGATCGATGTGACCGCGCCTCTGGAGAACGCCTTCTTGCAGGCGGGCGAGAATCTGTCGATCGCCTGGGATAGGCATGTTCTCTGCGGCGAGAATGTGAAGATCGATCTCCTTCGCGACGGCGATCCTTGCGCGGTGATTTCGGCCTCCACTCCGAATGACGGTGCCTTCGATTGGGTGGTCGCGGGCTGCGCGGGAGATTCGACGGGCTACTCCCTGTCGGTCACCGATCTGGCCTCCAACGCGACGGACCTGGTCGCGGGCCTGACGATCTCGGGCGGGCATGCCGACTGCAGCATCCAGGTGACCTCGCCGGCGGGCGGCGAATCGTGGGCGGCGGGCCAGGCGATTCCCATCGCCTGGAACAGCACCGGCACCCACGGCCGTTCGGTGCGCATCGAATTGCTCCACGGCGATGAAGTCTGCCGCGTGCTGGCCGAGAGCACGATCAATGACGGCGAATTCCAATGGAACGCCGCGCAGTGCGGATCCAGCGTCGAGGGATACTCCATTCGCGTGACCGATATCGTCTGCAATACCTCCGATGCGAGCGAGGGCGTCTTCACCATCCGGGCCCCCGAGAATGCGGCCTGCCGCATCACCGTCAGCCAGCCCGAGCTTCATCAAATCCTCGAGAGCGGGCAGACGCACACGATCGTCTGGACGCACAACGAAGACTGCGGCGACGAGGTGCGCATCGAGCTCTATCGCCTCGGCGTGCTGTGCGAAGTGATCGCCGAGAGCACCGAGAACGACGGCGCGTACGAATGGATCGTGAGCGGCTGCGGAGAGTCGATCTGCGGCTACACCATTCGGGTGATCGACCTCGAGACGGGCGCGAGCGATGACAGCGACGATTTCGGCATCGAGACCGAGTGCGAGCTCACGGTCGTCACGCCCAACGGCGGCGAGACCTACTATGTCAACGACATGGTTCCGATCGAGTGGGAGACGAGCGGCTGCGGACGCAACGTGCGCATCGAGATCCTGCAAGACGGAGTGCTTTGCGCCACGCTCGCGCGCAGCACGAACAACGACGGCCTCTTCGTCTGGGCGGATGCCGAGCAGTGCTCGGGGCCCGACGGCTACGCCGTGCGGATCACCGATCTCGATTCGGGCGCCCAGGACCTGAGCGACGCGCCCTTCCGCATTCTGGAGCCCTGCCGGCTGACGATCACGAATCCCGCGGGCGGAGCGATCTGGACGGTCGGCCAGACTCTGCGCATCGAGTGGGTGATCTCCGGCGACGATTGCGGCGACCTCGCCCTCATCGAGCTCTTGAATGGCGATGTGGTCTGCCTGGTGATCACTCCCGAAACGCCGCACGGCTATTTCGACTGGCCGGTTGCGCAGTGCGGCGAGGCGACGAACGGCTATGTCATCCGGGTGACCGACATCGAATCGGGCGCGCAGGACGAGACCAACGGCGCGTTCGAGATCCTCACGGTTCCCCAGGAGGAATGCGCGCTCGCTCTCGTCGGGCCGGTCGCGGGAGTGGCCTTGTGCGAGGCGGTGCCGTTCGAGATTCGCTGGGCGGGCAACGAGTATTGCGGCGCGTCCGTGCGGCTCGAACTGCTGCGTAACGGCGCCGTCTGCCAGGTGATCGCCGAAGAGACCGACAACGACGGCAGCTTCACCTGGACGCCCGCGATGTGCGACGGGCAGACCTCCGGGTACAGCCTGCGGATCGTCAACATCGACTCGGGCGAAAGCGCGGTCACCCCGCTGACCTTCAACATCTTCCCCGAGTGCACTCTCGACGTGCTCGCCCCGCAAGCGGAGTTGATCGCTTGCGAGGGCCAGAGAATCGGCTTCCAATGGACGACCACGACCTGCTGCGGCGACTATGTGCGCCTGGAGCTGCTGCTCAACGGCGAAGTGTGCGAAACGATCGCCGCATCGGCTCCCAACGTCGGCAGCTACTCGTGGATCTCGCAGCGCTGCGGCGACGCGACCGAAGGCTACGGCGTGCGCGTCACCGATCTCGAAACGGGCGCGACCGACGACGGCTCGTTCGACTTCACGATCCAGGAAGCGTGCGAGCTCACGGTCAACGGCCCCACCGGCGATGAGATCTTTTGCGCCGGGCGCGATCTCGCCGACATCACCTGGGCCTCTTCGGGTTGCTGCGGCGAGACGGTTCGCATTCAACTGCTCCTGGACGGCGAGGTCTGCCGCACGATCGCGGCCGAGACCGAGAACGACGGCTACTTCCAGTGGCCGGTCGAGCAGTGCGGCCACGCGACCGACGGGTACATCGTCCGGGTCACCGATCTCGAGACGGGCGCGAGCGACGAGAGCGACTTCGGCTTCGCGGTCGAGCCCCCCTGCCGTCTCGAGCTCCTCGATCCCAACGGCGCCGAGGACTTGTGCATCGGAGAGCCGCTCACGATTTCCTGGACTGCTTCCGCCTGCTGCGGCGAGACGGTCCGCATCGAGCTTCTCCTGGACGGCGAGGTCTGCCTGACGCTCGCCGAGACGGCGCCCAACAACGGCTCCTTTGCCTGGACGCCCGAGCAGTGCGCGGGTGACGAAGAGAGCTATCGCATCCGGGTGACCGACAACACGACCGGCCTCTACGACGAGAGCGATGTGAGCTTCGGCATCTACCCGGGATGCAATCTCGATTTGATCCAGCCCGCGGGCGGGGAAACGCTCTGCCAGGGAGTGCCGATCGACATCGTGTGGCACTCGACTGTCTGCTGCGGCGACGAGGTGAGCATCGCGCTCCTCTCCGACGACACGCCCTGCCTCACGATTGCGGCGGCGACCCCGAATGACGGCCGCTTCCCGTGGGTCCCCGAGCCGTGCGCGGAAGGCGACGGCAACTATCACCTGCGGATCACCGATCTCGAGACGGGCGCGGTCGACGAAACCGACGCGGCCTTCGTGATCGAGCCGCCCTGCGAGATGCTCGTCACCGATCCCGCTTCCGCCCTCACCGTGTGCGAAGGCGAACCGGTCGTGATCGAGTGGACCCCGACCACCTGCTGCGGCGATCTGGTGAAGATCGAGCTCCTGAACGACGGCGAGGTCGTTGCGGTGATCGATCCTTCCACGGCGAACGACGGCAATTACGCCTGGAACGCGGTGCAGGCCGAGGGTCTCTCCGAAGGCTATGGCATCCGCGTGACCGACTTGACGAGCGGCGCGTCCGACGAAACGCCCTACGCGCTCACGATCCTCGCGGGCTGCCGGATCGAGCTCGTCACGCCCGAGTACGGCGACTTCTTCTGCATCGGCGATCCGGTGGAGATTCAGTGGTCGCACGGGCTCTCCTGCTGCGGCGACAATGTCCGCATCGAGATCTTCCGCAACGGCATCCTCGTGGACACGATCACGAATTCGACTCCCAACGACGGACAGTTCGTGTGGCCTTCGGCCGAGCAGTACGACGGCTATGCGAATGGCTACGCGATTCAGGTCACCGACCTCGACACCGGTTCGCAGAATCCGCTGGACGACCAATTCTCGATCGGCGGCGGCGAAGTCGAGGTCTCGTATCCGAACGGCGGTGAAGAGCTGTGCGCAGGCCTGCCGATCACGATCGAGTGGCGGACGGGCCGCTGCTACGAGACTTCGGTCAAGATCGAATTGCTCCACGACGGGGCGGTCTGCACGACGATCACGGACGGCACCTTGAATGACGGCTCCTACGAATGGGCGCCGGCCCAGTGCGGCTCCTATCAAGACGGCTACCAAATCCGGGTCACGGACCTGACGAGCGGCCAGGTGGACGAGAGCGATCTCTCCTTCTCGATCCTGCCTCCCTGCACGCTCGAGGCGATCGGTCCGGTGGGCGGGGAAGAGTACTGCGCCGGCACGAGCATTCCCATCCGCTGGACGCACGGCCTGTGCTGCGGAGAATTCGTGCGCCTCGACCTGCTGCAGGGCGGCGAGGTGTGCCGGACGATCGTCGCCTCCACCGAGAATGACGGCGAATACGACTGGGCCGCCGAGCAGTGCGAGGGCCCGGAGGGATACGCCGTCCGCGTCACCGATTTGACGACCGGAGCGACCGACGACACGCCGCTCTCCTTCGTCATCAACCCGCGCTGCACGCTCGACATCACCTATCCCAACAGCGGCGAGATCCTCGTCGAGGGCCAGCCGGTCGATATCACCTGGGAGATCGGGCCCTGCTGCGGCGATCGCGCGCGCATCGAGCTGTGGCTGGACGGAGTGCTTTGCGCGGTGATCGTTCCCGACACCGAGAACGACGGCAGCTTCCCCTGGCCGGCCGAGCAGTGCGGCGATGCGACCGGTCCCTACATCATCCGCGTGATCGACACCGAGACGGGCGCGCAGGATGAAACCGACGTCGCCTTCGAGATCATTCCGCCCTGCAGCCTGGAAGTGCTGGCCCTCGCGGACGGCGAGTATTGCGAAGGAGACCCGGTCACCATCCAGTGGAACTCCGAGTACTGCGCGAGCGCGGTGCGGATCGACCTGCTGAACCAAGGCACGGTGTGCGCGAACATCGTCGAATCGACCGCCAACAGCGGCGAATACGTCTGGCCGGCCGTTTCTTGCGGTCCCGAAAGCGGCTACCAGGTGCGGGTGACCGACATCGCCTCGGGAATCTACGCCGACAGCCCCGGCACCTTCACCATCTGGGGGCCGTGCCAGTTGAACGTAATCTGGCCGACTGCGGGCAGCGCGCTGTGCAACGGCCTGGAAGTGGAACTGCTCTGGGACGCGACGCCCTGCTGCGGATCGCATGTGCGCATCGAGCTGCTTCGCCGGGTGAAGTTCCAGGATGGCAGCAGCGATTACATCGTCTGCAACACGCTCTCGGATTCCACCGAGAATGACGGGCACTTCCTGTGGACCGCGGAACCGTGCGTTCCCCTGCCCTGGGAAGACCCCGAGCCGGCGGGATCGGGCGGCGATTACAAGATCCGCATCTCGGTCCTCGGTTCAGATGTGTGGGACATGAGCGGACGCTTCAAGATCTTCCCCGCCTGCGAGACGACCATCCTGGCCCCGACCGCGGGTACCGTCTATGTGGCCGGCACTCTCGCGACCTTCGAGTGGCAGTCCTCGCAATGCCATGACTACGGCACCTGCTGCGGCGAAGACGTGCGGCTGGAGCTGTTCCTGAATGGGTCCTTCGTGCGCCTGCTGGCCGAGTCGACTCCCAACGATCGCAACTTCGAGTGGATCGCGGGACAGTCGGACGGAGAGACCGACGGATACCAATTGAAGGTGACCGACATTCGCTCGGGAAACAGCACGCTGAGCGAGATGTTCCGCATCGTGGCCGGTCAAGGCAAGAGGGTCGTCGCCGGAAGCTAGGTCGCGTTCGGGCCCGACGCGGAACGGGATCATCGCGCGCCGGCCGAGCGGCCGCGAAAGGGAACGCAAGGCGGGCCTCATCGGAGGCCCGCTTCCATTTACGTTCGTTAGCGGTCTGGCCGGAAAGAGGGCCTTTGCGATATAATCATCGCGTCAGCCAATCGTTCAAGGGAGTCCCGTGCCATACGACGCAGCAAGTCAACTCTGGCCCCGAGAAGGAGACGGTCAGAGTGGTGCCCCAAGATCATGCGCGCGGAATCTGAGGTTGTGAAGGGATGGCTGACAACCGGTTGCAGCGGACGGTCCGCTGCGCGGCCCGCCGCTGAACCGGAGCGTTCCGAGCAAGCTCGGCCGGGCGAATGTGAACCGGAGACCGAGTGCGGGCCCGCCGGAAACCGGCAACGAAAGGCATCACCCGTTGAAACGATCGCTCGCCAGCCTGTGTTTGGGATGCGGCCTCTTCCTGGCCGGCGTTCCGTTGGCGGCTGCCTCGCCCTATTGGGTGTTCTTCCGCGATCGGGGCCCCCAGTCCGAATCGATTTCCCTCGATGATCCGTCCGCCGCACTTGCTATAGCACGCGCCTTGCCCGCCGAAGCTTGGGCCGGGAGAGCGCGCGCGAGCGGTTCTTGCACGGCCCTTCCCGATGATCGGGACCTGCCCCTCTGGCCGCCGTATGTCGATGCGATCGGCGCGCGCGGACGGCTGCGTCATCAGAGCCGCTGGTTGAATGCGGTCAGCTGCGAGCTCGACGAGCGCGAGGCGGAGGCCGTCGCCGCGTTGCCCTTCGTGCTGCGCGTGCGGCCGGTGGCGGTGGCCACGATCACCTCGCTCGGGCCCGAATGGGATGATCGAGGCAACCGCCTGGAAGCCGTTCTCGAACCGGATCGGCGTCTGCCCGGCGCGCCGGGGTTCGGTCGCGAAGAACCCTCGCGGGGAAGCCGGGCGCGTGTCGCCTACGGCTCGCTTTCCTACGGCGCATCCGGCGGGCAGCTCACCGAAATCGGAGTACCCGGCCTGCATGCGCTCGGCTATTCGGGAAACGGCGTGCGCTTCATGATGCTCGACACGGGGTTTCGCAAGGACCACCAAGCCCTGGCGCCCCTCGCGCGCGCCGCCGAATGGGATTTCGTCTTCGAAGACGGCAATGTGCAGAACGAAGTCATCGATCATCCCACCCAACAGAATCACGGCACCGCGACCTGGGCGATCGCGGGCGGATACGCGCCCGGAGTGCTCGTCGGGCCGGCCTACGGAGCTTCCTTCTGGCTCGCGAAAACCGAGGATGTGCGCAGCGAGACGCGCGCCGAAGAGGACAACTATGTCGCCGCGCTGGAGTGGGCCGAGAGCGAGGGAATCGTCCTGACGAGCGCGAGCCTCAGCTACCTGTGCTTCGACGATGACTTCTGCTACGAAACGGAAGACAAGGACGGAGACACTGCCGTGGTCACGATGGCGCTCGACATCGCGGCGGCGCGCGGGATCCTGTGCGTCAATTCGCAGGGCAACTACGGCTGCCTCGAACCGACCACGCTGGGCACGCCGGCCGATGCCGACAGCATCATCGCGGTCGGCGCGGTCGACAGCCTGAACGCGATCGCGGGGTTTTCGGCCTGCGGTCCGACCTCCGATGGCCGCTTGAAACCCGAAGTGGTCGCGCGCGGCGTACACACCTGGACGGCCTCAGGCAACGGGGTCGATCTCTACGGCTTCGGCAGCGGCACTTCCTTTTCCGCCCCGCTCGTTTCGGGAGCGGCCGCGCTGCTCCTCGAAGCCCATCCCGAATGGGCGCCGATGGATGTGCGCGAAGCGTTGATGGCGACCGCCGATCGCGCCGCCGAGCCGGACAGCCAGTACGGTATGGGACGCATCGACGCGTATCAGGCGGCGCTCTCTCAACCGCTCCTCTATCCCTACCCCTTCTCGCTCGTCTCTCCGGCCGACAGCGCGGTGACCGGTCTCTATCGCCCGCAGTTCGTCTGGCGGGCGAGCGCCGATCCGGACTGGGGCGCTCCGCTCGCCTACACGCTGTGGCTCGAAGGCCTGGAGTCTCGCGTGATCTGGGCGGTGGAAGCGGGCAGCGATACCTCGGTGACTCCGCCGTTCGTGCTGGAAGATGAACTGCAATTCCGCTGGTGGGTCACGGCCGACGATCCGGAAGGCCACCGGCGCGTTTCCCGAGAACGCTTCGCGCTCTTCTTCTCGCTTGATCCTTCCGCGATCGGCGAGGCCGGAGCCGATGCGCAGGCGCACTCCGCGGGAGAGAACGGGCGCGCGGGACACGCTGCGCCACTGCAAACGGTGTGCGCGCCGAATCCATTTCGCGAATCGATCACCTTCACCGTTCAGCCATCAACGATGGAGCAGACGCCAGTTTCCTCTCGCGATGAGGAAGCGCGGCAGGCGAACGAGAGCGCCGCCGTTTCACGAAACGCCTGGACGGTCTACGACCCACTCGGACGGCGCGTGTCGGAGGGAACGTTCGTGCGCGCAGGCGATCGCTGGCGTGGATCGTGGGACGGGCGCGCGCGCAACGGAGCGCCGGCCGAGCCCGGCGTCTACTACCTGGAAGCGCGCCTGGGCCATCAAGTCGCCCGCGAGACGATTCTGCGCCTGCCGGAGTGACGACGCTCCGTCACCGGCCGCGTCCCGCCGCCAGCGGCTCGCGCTTCACCGGCGCGCCCTTGCGCGCGGCATCGGGAAGCGCGTGCCAGATGCGGATCGCGAGCAGCGTGCCGATGATCGCGAAGGGAATCAGGAAAGGCGGCCACCAGCGCCACGAGACTTTCTCGGTGATCTGTCCCAGGCTCCAGCTTTGCACCGCGGTCCCGAGATAGACCAAGCCGTCGATCAATCCCACGGCCGTGCCCGCATTCTTGGTGCCGCCAAAGTCCTGGGTCGCCGTTCCTGAGAGCATGCCGTGCGTGCCGATCACGCAATAGGAGATGAACACCACGCACGCGCCCATCACCCACATGCTGGTCATGGAATAGGCGGCGCCCTGTTGCGGCTCCTCCACGAAAATGCTCATGAGCACCACGGCAATGATCATGATGCCGTAGAGCAAAGCGGCCACCGGGCCCCGGCGAGAGTTGAACACCTTGTCCGAGATCCAGCCGGCCGTCATGCCTCCGGTGGCGCCCGCCAGAAACATCATGAGCCCCCAGTGATGGGTCACGAAGAAGCTCGAGTCGTAGTGCATTTCCTTGCCGTAGATCGAATACCAGTGCATGACTCCCTGGCGCAGCACGCCCGTGCAGAACTCGATCGCGCCGATGGTGAGCACGATCGGATTCATGACCACTTTCTTCAGGACCACGACCACCGAATCGGGCTTCTGATCCTCGCCCGAGGAGGCGTCGCCGGTATCGAAGTCCTGGAATCCCGCGAGGCCCGGGCGGTCGAAGACTTTCAGGTAGATCCACAGCGCGGCCAGCAGCAGCAGGACGCCGGGGGCCCAGAAGACCGCGAAGGGCGGGTTCATGACCGTCTGGCCGGCCGCGTCCGTCACTTTGTGGAAGGTGTCGACGAACCACTGGCCGAAGTCGAAGGCGAAGAAGATCCCGGCCGAGATCAGAATCCCGAAGATGCCGCCGAAGACGCCGCGCTCGCGCACATGGAACCAGGCGCTGTTGACTTTCACGATGCTCACCGCGCCGAAGCTCTGGAAGTACATGTTGATCGCATAGAGCGCGATGAAGAGCGCGAAGAGCAAGGAATGCCCCTCAGCCGAACGCAGATACGCGGCCGTTCCGTGATGTGCGGCCGTGGCGGGCCCGAGCAGGAAGACGAAGGCGCCGAGGGCGATGTTGGCGAAGGCCGCGCCGATCGTGGAAATCAGCATCGCCTTGCGCCCGCCGATCCGGTCGGTGAGCGGCCCGTTCAGGATGAAGGCGAAGGCGTAGAGGACCGTGCCGACGGCGAAGATCGTCCCGAACTCGGACTTGTTCATCAGCTCGTTGCCGAGATTGTTCTTCGCCACGGTCAGGTTGTAGCGGCCGAAGTAGAGGAAGGCGTATCCGATCCCGAGCGGCACCCAATTCAGGATCCTTCGCCGTCGGTACGCGGCCGAATGGCCGAGCGGGTTGCCCGACGCATAGGTGAAGACCGCGACCGCCGCGACGATCAGGATCAGGACGAGAAAGTTGAGCACGCTTGCCTCCCGTCAGATGGCCCATCGATTCCAGCAACGCCGTCGAGCAGACTGCACGCCGTCGAGCAGGCGTCTCTGATCTCGCGCGGTCGCGAGATCGCTCATCGGCCTGGCGCAGCTATCCGGAAGCCCGGCCTCTCCCTCGATGCAGCTTCCACAAGCGCGCGCACACTTCTTCCAGGTGCGCGCCCAGGACTTCGGGCTTGTCGGTCTTCTCGGGCATGTTCTCGAAGACCGCATAGGGGACGCGGAAGTCGCGCTCGGCCAGCGTCTCCTTCCCGTCACGCTGCGGCCAGGGAAGCGTTCGGACGCGCAGGTACTCGGGATCCGGCGCGGAGAACTCCCTCCAATCGGATTCCTTGTAGAGGAATTCCATTTTGCGCATTTCGAGCGCGTGCTCGAGGATGCTGTCGGGCTTGGCGGGGTTTCTCCGGCGCTCGTTCTTGCGCCGCGACTCCTCCCAGGTCACATGGATGTACATGGCGCACGCGCGCGCGAGCACGGACGCGGAAAGATAGGGATAGGCGGCGGCGAAACCGCCGTGCTGGCTTCCGCGCGCGAATTCGAACATCGCCGTATGGGTCTCGTGATAGCGGTCGTGGTCGCGCAGGCGGCGCTCGTAGTTCTCGCTCAGCTTGCGAATGAGGTAATGCCAGAAGAAGACATTCTTGAAGACGTAGCCGCTGTCCCTCTTCCCTTCGTATTCGAAGTGGGTGTCGGAGATCAGCCGGGGATAGCCGTACATCTCCCAGATGTCGTCATCCTCGAAGCGCTCCCACAGAATCGGGAAGTCGTCGAATTCGTCGAATTCGCCGATGTGGAAGCGCCGCACGCGCTCGTCGAGCGGAACCTTCTTCAGATAGTCGAGGATCTCCGACTTTCCCGACGCGGGCCGCCCGTTGAGGATGACGATCGGAAGAATATCGAGAGACATACGAATCCTTTCGCTTCATGCCGCCGGCGCCGGCGATCGAGCGTCCGCCCCGCCCACGGGAAAGCCGGGGCCGGAACGAGGCCTTCCCCGGCTCGCCGACGACGAATTTGCCGCCGCGATCGGTGCGCGACGCGGGGAAGGGACGAGAGCGGGATTCTAGGATGTTCGCGGGCGCGGGGGCAACCGGCAAACGGCGGCCTGTGACGGTCCCTCTTCGCTCACCGGTCGCGGATGAACGCATTCAAGACGGCCGAGATGATGCTCAGGACCACCGTCCCGAGAAGCGCCCACCAGAAATTGCTGATGTGAAACGGATGGACGATGAGGGAAGTGAGCCAGAGAAGCAGGCCATTCAGGATCAGCACGAAGAGACCCAGGGTGACGATGGTCAAGGGCAGCGTGAAGAAGATGAGCAACGGACGGGCGACCGCATTCAGGGCGGCCAGAACGAGCGCCGCCGCGCCGAGAGCCAGGAATTCGCCCTTCGCGCCGCTCTTTTCCACCTCGATGCCCGGAAGCAGCGCGGTCGTCAAGCCGAGGGCGATGAAGGTCACGATCAGCCGGATGAAAAAGCCGCGCATCGCTGCCTCCTCCTTGGATGGCCTGTCCGTCGCACGGGTCGGATCGAAACACGGTTCCCGGCAGATGTCCAGCATTCCGACCGCCGGCCTCTTGCGCGGGGCGGTTATGAAGGAAAGGGCCGTGGGACGGATGGGCAGGTTCCCGCCCGCAACTTGCAAAACGGAAACGGATTACCTGACCGAAGCGGAACCCGTCCGGCAGACTGCGGTATGGACTGGCAGCGCCACGCCCCCTATGATCCGGTGGTTTTCCTTGGACGCCCGGCATGGCGCGGCCCGGCCCGGCCGGCGGACCCGGCAAGCCCCAGCGCCACACCGGATCCGGGATGGCGAGGCGAACATTTCCACCAGGCAGGGAGCGAGTTTGAAGGCATATCCGGCAACTCCCGCCAGAGCGGGTGCGGCGCCCTTCGCAAAGGCGGCTTCGGGCGCGCGGTCGACGCTTTTCGGGAAAGGGCGGGGAGCGCGGCCCCCCTTCCTGGCGCTGCTCTCGTTCGCCCTGGCGCTTTCTTTCGGCTGCGCTTCCAAGGAACCCGCGCGTCCGAATGTCCTCTGGATTCTCTGGGACACGGTGCGGGCCGATCGTCTGGGGCTCTACGGCCACACAAAGCCGACCACCCCGTTCCTGGACGCCTGGGCGCGCGACGCGCGCGTGTACGACGATTGCCTCTCGCCCGCCAACTACACCGTCCCCGCTCACGCCTCCTTCTTCACCGGGCTCTTGTCCAGCCAACATCGGGCGACCAACGATCGCCTCTATCTCGACGAGAATCTGACCACGATCGCCGAGCTCTTGCGCGACGCCGGGTACCAGACCTATCTCTATTCGGCGAACCCGAACATCTCGGCTGAGGAGAACTTCGATCAGGGCTTCACGCAGGTCGAGCATCCCTGGGACGACAAGCACCGGCGCGCGGCGCTCGACCTCATTCGCGAGAAGCTCGACCCCACGGACCGCTCCAGCGGATTGCCCGAGAAGATCCGCCGCGGTCAGTACGGCAAATGGGACATCAAGGCCAGTGGGCCGATCGCGCAGCAAGCGTTGGTCGAATGGCTGAAGCGCCGCCATCCCGATCGCCCGTACTTCGCCTTCCTGAACTACATGGAAGCGCATCGCCCCTACATCCCGCCCCGCTCCTATCGCGAGCGGATGATGAGTCCGGCGCAGGTGGCGCGCTCGTATGAGATCGATCGCTCCTGGGCTTCGCAGTGGAGCTTCACCTTCGGGCTGGCCGATTACGACGCGGAGGAGCTGGCCATCACCGCGGCGACCTACGACGCGGCGATTGCGGAGCTGGATGATCTGCTGCGCGATCTTCTGCAGGGGCTCGAGAAGGCGGGCGATCTCGAGAACACGATCGTGGTGATCACCTCGGATCACGGCGAGCATCTCGGCGATCACCACATGCTCGGCCACCAGCATTCGCTCTACAATGGGCTCATCCGCGTGCCATTGATCATCCGCTATCCGCGGGCTTTCCCGGCGGGACGCGATCCTCGGCCGGTGATGACCCACGATCTCTTTCCCACCTTGCTCGCGCTGGCGGGCGTCGCCGTGCCGCCTTCGTTGGGAGGAGGCGCGGTGGATTTGACCCGCGTTCCCGAAACGCGCCCGCGGGTGAGCGAATGCCTGGGCATCTTCCGCGATCCGTTCGCGGCGGTCGCGCAGGCGCATCCCGGTTGGCAGCCGACCGCCTGGGAGCGTGAGCTGCGCGCGATCGTCGAGGGGCCCGACAAGCTCATCTGGTCGTCGAACGGGCGCCACGAGCTATACGACCATCTCGGCGACCCGGCGGAGCAGCGCAATCTCGCCGCGGAGCAGGCCAGCGATGTCGCGCGCCTGACCGGCCTCCTGAACGAGCGCCTGGCCGGGATCGAAAAGCCGGCCGCGGCGGGCGATCTTCCTCCGATGAGCCCCGAGCACCGCGAGCGGCTGCGCTCGCTCGGCTACATCGATCCTTCCGCTCCGGCCGACACGGCCGCACAAACGAAACGGAAGTGAGCATGCGCACGAAACGCATCCCGGCGAGCTCTTTTCTCCTTCGGCCGCGCATCGCGCTGCTCGGACTGCTCGCGATGCTGGCGTGGACCTTCGCGGGCAACGGCTGCGGCGGCGGCGACGGCTCTCGCGATCAAGCTCGCGACCGTGACGCCGGCGGCGCGGGAAAGAGCGCGCGCCAGGCCTCCCCCGCCGGCCCGATCGCGACCCTTCCCGCGGGCACGCCCGTGTTGTTCATCTCCATCGAGACCTTTCGCCACGATCACATGAGCCGCAATGGATACGAGCGCGAGACGACTCCCTTTCTCGACGAGTTCGCTTCCGAAGGCGCGTACTTCTCGAATTGCTATGCGCAATGCTCATGGACGCTGCCTTCCATGCTGACGCTCATCTCTTCGCTTCCGCCGCCGGTGTGCGGCATCAAGGACGGCGTCGTTCCGGTGCCCAAGGCGGGCGCGGAGACGGTCACCGAAACCGCCGAGATGGAGCTCGAGATCTTTTCCGACGCCCACACCACGCTCGCCGAAGCGTTGCGCGAGCGCGGATACCGGACGATCGGAATCTCGACCAGCGGCCATTTGATTCAGCGCCAGGGATTCACCCAGGGATTCGATCGCTTCGACGAGACCGGCTGCATGTGGGGCACGGCCGAGTGCGCGTTGCCGCGCGCGCTCGAGGCGATCGAGTCGTCCCCCTCGCCCGACTCCCTCTTCGTCTGGGTGCATCTCTTCGATCCCCATTTCGACGAGCACGGCCGGCCTCCTCGCTATGTGCCTCCCGCGGGCTATGAGACGATGTTCGGCAGCGACGAGCAGCGGGACGAAACCGGGCGGGTGGTGGCGAACTACGATCGCAAGCTGCGCTACACCGATGACAAGTTGCGCGAGTTCTTCGCGCGCCTGGACGCCTCGGGCCGGCTCGATCGCTTCCTGGTCGTGATCACCGGCGACCATGGCGAGGAGTTCAACGAGAAGGGCCGTTGGGGCCATTCGAAAGCGCTCACCAATACGCTCCTGCACGTCCCCTTGATCATTCGACTGCCGGGCGGGCAGGCGGCCGGGCGGGTGGCGCCCGACCTCGTCCGCCACCTGGATGTCATGCCGACGATTCTCGACCTGCTCGGCATTCCCGCTCCGGCCGCGGCCGAGGGAGCGAGCCTCAAAGCCGCGCTCGAAGGACGCGCGCTGCCGCCGCTGTCCGTCTATGCCGAGACGCGCCGCATGGGGCTCGCGATGCTTTGCCTCATCGATCCCGCGCTCGACCGGAAGGTGGTGATGGACTTTCGTTCGCGCGCCATCCAGCTTTACGACTTCGTGGGCGATCCGCGTGAAGAGGCGGACCTTTCAACGGCGAACAGCGCGGAAGCGCGCGACCTGGCGTTCCGCTTGAAGGCGATGTCGGAAGAGATGTCGAAGCGCGCGGTGATCGAGACGGCCCCGGGCAATCTGGATGAGCGCGAACGCGAGCGGCTGCGCAGCCTCGGCTACTTGGGGGGCGGATGATCCGGTCGCCCATCGCGAACGCTTCCCCGCGCGGCTTCGACCGGCCGGCGCTCGCCGCCGCGTTGCTCATTCTCGTCGCGAGCGCGATGTACCTCGCGCGCCTCGCGCGCTTCGCCCTGCTCGGGTGGGACACCTACCCGCTCATCCTGACGAGCGGTGGAAGCGTCTCCGCGGTCTTCGCCAACTTCACGCAACCGCTCATGCACGGCCTCTATCCGAGCGACTTCTATCGGCCGGTGCTCAATCTCACCTTCGCCTTCGATCGCGCCCTCTGGGGGCTGTCGCCGTTCGGGTATCACCTCACGACGATCGTGCTCTTCGCCGCGTGCGCGGCCGCGCTCTGGCATCTCCTGCGCACCCTTTCCCGCGGCGGCGCGGCCGATGGGCGAGGCGGGTGGATCGGCCCTCTGGCGGGCCTGCTCGTCTTCCTGCTGCACTACACGCACTACGAAGTGCTGCCCGTGCCCTCGCGCCGCGCGGAGATCCTCTGCGGACTCTTCCTGGCGCTCGCGCTCGCGACGCAATTGCGGGCCACGCGCGCGCGGCTGCCCGTCGTCTTCGCCGTGCTCGCGTATCTGTCGAAGGAAACGGCCTTCGTGCTCCCCGCGCTCATCTTCGTCGCGGCTCTTCTCTATGCGCCGCAACGAAACGCGAACGAACGCGGGCGGCACGAACACGCGAGCGAGCGCATGCGACACGCCTTGCGCGCTTGCCTTCCGCACGCGATCGCGCTCGCGGCCGTGCTCGCCATCCGCCTGGCCGTGCTCGGTGGCATCGGCGGCCACAAGGAGAGCTCGCTCGCCGGTGCGCTCGGCCGCCTGCCCGTGTACACCGCCGGCATGTTCAAGTGGGCGCTCTTTCCGCAGGAGACGATGCAGAAGTCGCCCGTCGCTCCCTGGCTGCTCGTGATCGCGTGCGCGGGCGTGATCGCATGCGCCTGGGCGGCGATCAGGGCTGCAACTTCGGCCGGCCGCGCGCGCGCAGGGACCGGTTCGAAGCGCTCGTCCGAACGCCTCGCGCCTGCCGCGCCGGCGATGGATGCAAGGAAGCCGGGCCTCTTCGCGATCGCGTGGCTGCTCGCGATGGCGGGCGCGTATTCGCTCGCCGCCGAGATGTCGCCCTGGTACATGCTGCTTCCGGTGATGGGCCTCGCGATGCTCTGCAGCGCAATCGCGCAGCTCGCGGTTCAGGGGGCGTCGGCTGGCGAGCGCACTCCCGCCGCGCGAGGCTGGCGCGCGGCCCCCGTGATCGGGGCCGTCCCGCTGGCCGCGCTTCTCCTGTGGCAGGCGAGCTATTCCCCGCTCGTGCGCGCGTATCCCGAGTGGAGCGATGCCAGCCGCGTGGCCCGGGAATTTCTGGAGGTCACGCGCGAGCAGATCGCGGAGGCGCCCGCGGGAGCGCTGCTCGAAGGCGGGCCGATGCCCACCTGGGTGAGGCCGCGGGCAGGAGCGGCCGCGCATCCGCGGGTGTATGGGGCGGCGATCTTCGCGGAGTATTCCGTTCAGGCGTGGGCGCAGCTCGTCTTTCCGTCACGCGCGATCGCGGTCAAGGTCGCGCCGACCTTGTCGCACGCCAAGGCCCCGCCCGACGGCGTGCTGCTCGTCTTCACGAAAACCCTGCCCGGCTATTGACGCGAGGTGTTCATGGATTCATCCGTCTCGAAGGACGCGCTCACGAGTGGCAGCCGCGGCGCCGCGACCTCCGGGCATCGCGCGCGATTCTGGATCGGCGTCGCGCTTCTCGCCATCGCGACGATCGCGTCGCTCCTGCTCGTCTTCGAGCATTTCGGCGCGCTCAGCCTGCCCGGCTGCGGGCGAGGCAGCCCTTGTGCGCGCGCGGCGGCGAGCGTGTGGGGAACGGTGCCGCTGCTCCACTGGCCGACCGCGTTCGCGGGGTTCGCCTACTTCGTCGCGGCGCTCGTCGTCTGGCTCTTCGCGCGCGGACGCCTGACCGGCTGGATGCGCTGGATCGTGCGCGCAGCGGCGGTCGTCTCGTTCGGCTTCATCCTTCTGATCTTCTTCAAAGACTATCTCTGCAATTACTGCCTGGCGACCCATGTCGCGAATCTCGGCTTCGCGGTCGTCGCGCTGGGAACGTGGCGCAGGGAACTCTCTGCATCGCCTGATGAGGCGGCGAAATCCGGTGGGTCGCTCAGGCCCTCGTCAACGTCTGGGCCCTCGCTTTCCTCGCGTGAAGCGTTTCGTCATGCGCTTCTGTTCGGCGGGGTGTTCCTGGTCGTCTCGGCCGTGCTCGGCCTTCTGGTCACGCAGGAGAGCGGCCGCGTGGCCGAACGGCAGGAGAGCGAGCGTGTGAAGTCGACGGCCGAGATCATCGCCGCGCTTCCGCCCTCGGATGCGAGCGCCGGCGCGCAGGGCCTGGCGGGCGGAGAGGACGCGAGCGGGCGGGATGCGGGCGCCGCCGCGAGCGGGCCGGAGGCAGATGCGAGCGGCCCCGACGCGGGCGCAGGCTCGCCGGCCAATGCAGGCGGCGCCAGTGCGACGGCATCACCCACTGGGCGGGAAGAAACGCCCGCCAGCCCGTCGTCCAGCGTATCGAGCGGGGCCGAGCGGCCCATCGCCCCCTGGACCGGCCCCTTCACCGGCCGCTATCGACGCGGGCCGGAGAAGGCCGCCGTGCGCATCGTGATCTACACCGACTACCAATGCCGCGATTGCGTTCGCATCGAGAAGGACATCGACCAACTGCTCGCGCGGCATCCGAATGTCTCGCTCTCGGTGAAGCAGTTCCCGATGTGCACCGACTGCAATCCGCGCGCCGAGCGCAATCTCCATCCGAACGCCTGCTGGGCCGCGCGGGTCGCGGAAACCGCCGGCCTGCTGAAGGGCGCGGACGGCTTCTTCCGGATGCACGACTGGCTCTTCTCGGTGTCGGGAAGCTTCACGCATGAAGTCCTTCAGGCGAAGCTGAAGGAGCTGGGCTACGATCCTGCCGCGTTCATCTCGATGATGCGCAGCGACCGCCCGCTCGAGCTCGTTCGAGGCGACATCGACGAGGGCCTCTGGCTGGGGCTGCACTACACCCCGATGGTCTTCGTCAACGGCGTCGAGATGAAGGGCATCTTCGCCCCGAACGCGATCATTCGCACGGTGGAGGAAGTGCTCGCGCATCAGCCTCCGGCCCGGGACGCGTCCGGCGACCAGCCGCCTCCCGCGCTGACGAAGTATGTCGACGACTGGCGCCAGCAGCCGGTCGTCACGATTCCACCCGATGCGTCGCCCTGGACGCTCGGGCCCGCCAACGCCGCCGTGGAAGTGATCATCTGGGGCGACTACCAGGAGCCGAATTCGGCCACCGCCGATTCGCTCGCGCGGGCGATGGTCGCGAAGCGGCCGAATGTGCGCTACACCTTCCATCACTTCCCGGTGCACACCGGCTGCAATCCCGTTTCGCAGCGCGACCTTCATCCGCAAGCGTGCTTCGCGGCCCAAGCGGCCGAAGCGGCGGGCCGTCTCGGCGGGCAGCAGGCGTTCTGGCGCATGCACGCATGGCTTTTCGCTCATCCGGGAGGCGTCACGCAGCCGGCCGTGGAAGCGCAAGCCGCGGCGATGGGCCTCGATCGCGCGGCGTTCGCCCGCACCCTCGCCGACGCGGCCGTCTCCGCGGCGATTCGCGAGGACTGTCTCGCGGGCAAGCAACTCGGCCTGATCTCGGTGCCCTCGGTGTATGTCAATCGCCAGTTCGTTCCGCGCTGGCGCCTGGAAGGCGCGGATCCCTTTGGCTTGATCCTGGACGCGGCGAGCAAGTGAGGGCGCCTCTGCGCCCGAGCAAGCGCCGGCGCGCACGCCCGCGCTTGCGCCCGTGACCCTGCGGGGCGCGCGCTCGCCTCGGGTCTTGACTCCTCGCGCCGGAGCGTTGACGATTCCGCGAGGCTGGATACGGAAGCGCCTTGCGGCCGGGCTCGCCCGGCCACGTTCGGACTCACCGTCGTTTCCCGCGACATCTCGAGGTCGATCGGCAGATGGCCCAAATGGAAATCCGCACTCGCATCGCCCCCTCCCCCACGGGCGATCCGCATGTAGGCACCGCCTACCAGGCGCTCTTCAACTCCGCCTTCGCGCGCGGCCATGGCGGGAAGTTCATTCTGCGCATCGAAGACACCGACCAGGCGCGCTCCACGCGGGAATCCGAGACCGCGATCCTCGAGTCGCTGCGCTGGCTGGGAATCGTCTGGGATGAAGGGCCCGACGTGGGCGGCCCCTTCGCACCCTATCGCCAGAGCGAACGGTTGCCGATCTATCGCGAGCACACGCGGCGGTTGATCGACGAAGGCCACGCCTATCGCTGCTTCTGCACGCGCGAGCGCCTGGACGAAATGCGCCGCCGCCAAGGCGCCGACACGGGATACGACCGCTTGTGCCGCGCGATCCCGCGCGAGGAGGCCGAACGGCGCGCGGCCGCGGGCGAGCCGCATGTCGTGCGCATGAAGGTGCCGCTCGAAGGCGTCTGCGTAATGCGCGACATTCTGCGCGGCGAGATTCGCAAGGACTGGGCCTCGGTCGACGATCAGGTGATCATGAAGTCCGACGGCTTCCCCACCTATCACCTGGCCGTCGTGATCGACGATCATCTCATGGGCATCAGCCATGTGATCCGCGGCGAGGAGTGGATCAACTCGGTTCCGAAGCACATCCAACTCTACGAGTACTTCGGCTGGGAGCTGCCGGTCTTCTGCCACTTGCCGTTGCTGCGCAACAAGGACCGCTCGAAGCTGTCGAAGCGCAAGAACCCGACGTCGATCCACTACTACCGGCGGGCGGGCTATCTGCCCGAAGCGCTGCTCAATTTCCTGGGGATGATGGGCTGGCTGATGCCCAACGGCGAAGAGAAGTTCACTTTCGCGGAGATGATGGCGAATCTCGAGCTGGAGAAGATCTCGCTCGGCGGGCCGATCTTCGATGTGGACAAGCTGCGCTGGTTGAACGGCCGCTATCTGCGCGAGAACTACGACGCGGACCAGCTGCTGCGGAAACTCGAGGACTGGGGCCTCAATCGCGAGACCTTCCGCCGCATCACGCCGCTCGTGCAACCGCGCCTGGAAACGCTCGCCGATTGGGGCTACTTGACCGCCGCCTTCTTCGCCGACGAAGTGCCCATCGATCCGGCCGAGTTGAAGATGAAGGACCGCACGCCCGAAGAGCTGAAGGAACTGCTCCAGCTCATGGTCTGGCGGTTGGAGGCGCAGCCCGATTTTCGCGCCGCCGCGCTCGACGAGGTCTTCCGGGAGGCGGCGGAGAAACTGGGCGTCAAGTTGAAGGAGCTGACCCGGCCGTTCTACGTGGCGTTGAGCGGAAGGGCGGCCTGGACGCCGCTCTTCGACTCGATGGAACTGCTGGGCGCGGATCTCGTGCGCGTGCGTCTGCGCCGGGCGATCGAAGCGCTGGGCGGCATTTCCGGGAAGCGCGCGAAGGAGCTGGAATCGCGCTACGCGAGCCTTTTCGGCGCGCGCGGTTGAAGCGCACACGGCCATGCGCTGCAGGCAACGCGAGAGGCAGGCAACCCGAGAGGCAGAGAAAGCGAGAGGCAGAAGATGAGTGAACCGGGCGATCGCGAACCCAAACCCGCGGCCGAGGGCGAAGAGCAACTCGACTTCATTCGGGCGACCGTGGTCGAGCACATGAAGAGCGGCCGCTTCGACGGCCGGGTGCACACCCGCTTTCCGCCCGAGCCGAACGGGTTCCTGCACATCGGGCACGCCAAGGCGATCTCGATCGATTTCGGCATCGCGGCCGAATTTGGCGGCCAGTGCAACCTGCGCATGGACGACAGCAACCCGGCCAAGGAGAATGTCGAGTACGTGACCGGCATCCAGGAGGATGTGCGCTGGCTGGGCTACGACTGGGAAGACCGGCTCTACTACGCGTCCGATTACTTCGAGCAGCTCTACGAATACGCGGTCGCGCTCATTCGCATGGGCAAGGCGTACGTCGACGAGCTGACTCCCGACGAGATCCGCGCGTATCGTGGAACGCTCACCGCTCCGGGACGCGCGAGCCCCTATCGCGAGCGTCCCATCGAGGAGAATCTCGACCAGTTCGCGCGCATGCGGGCCGGCGAATTCCCCGACGGATCGAAGGTCCTGCGCGCGAAGATCGACATGAGCTCGGGCAATGTCAACCTGCGCGACCCGGTGATCTATCGCATCCTGCGGGCCGAGCATTACCGGCAGGGGTCGCAGTGGTGCATCTATCCGATGTACGACTTCACCCATTGCCTGTCGGACTCGATCGAACGCATCACCCATTCGATCTGCACGCTCGAGTTCGAGGACCATCGTCCGCTCTACGATTGGTACCTCGACCAGCTCGGGGTCTATCACCCGCAGCAAATCGAGTTCGCTCCGCTCGTGTTGAGCTACACGGTGCTGAGCAAGCGGCGCTTGAAGCAGCTCGTCGACCTGCGGCTCGTCGACGGCTGGGACGACCCGCGCATGCCGACCCTTTGCGGGATGCGCCGCCGCGGCTACACGCCCGAGGCGATCCGCGATTTCATGAAGCGCGTGGGAGTGGCCAAGCGCGACAGCATCGTCGACATCGCGCTGCTCGAGTTCTGCCTGCGCGAGGACCTGAACCGGAAAGCCTTGCGCAGAATGGCCGTCCTGCGTCCGGTGAAGCTCGTGATCGACAACTATCCCGCCGGCCAGGTGGAGGACATCGAGGCGCAGAACAATCCCGAGGACGAATCGGCCGGCACGCGCAAGGTGCCCTTCTCCCGCGAGCTCTACATCGAACGGGACGACTTTCGCGAAACGCCGCCGAAGAAGTTCTTCCGCCTCTCGCCGGGCAAGGAAGTGCGCTTGAAGTACGCCTACTATGTGACCTGCACGGGGGTCGTGAAGGACCCGGCCAGCGGCGAGGTGACCGAGATCCACTGCGACTACGCGCCCGACTCGAAAGGCGGTTGGACCTCGGACGGCCGCATGGTGCGCGGCACGCTCCACTGGGTGTCGGCGGCGCACGCGGCCGAAGGCGAAGCGCGCCTCTTCGAGCACCTCTACGATCGCGAAGATCCGCTCGATCTGCCCGAAGGCGGAGACTTCAAGGATCATCTGCGCCCGCAATCGCGAGAGATCCTGACCGGATGCCGCCTCGAGCCCTCGCTCGCCGAAGCGCGCGGCGGAGAGCGCTTCCAGTTCCTTCGCCGGGGCTACTTCTTCGCGGACCCTTTCTTGAGCAAGCCGGGCAGGCCGGTCTTCAATCGAACCGTCTCGCTGAAGGATTCGTGGGCGAAGATCGAGAAGTCGGCTGGCTCGTGAGCGGGCCCATCCGAGTGCGGCATCGGTGGCCGCGCCAGCTCGCGGGCCGAACGCATACCGCCCGAACGCGGCCGCGCGTCCAACCCGAAACCGGGCAGACGGCCCATCTCCGCGCCGCGCCAGGCGATCGGATGACGCATCGCGTCGCTCGGACGCGCCCCCCGGCTTTCCTCCGGCCAGCCGCACTCCGCAAGAATCCACGGGAAATGCCTGAATTCGGGCGATCGCACGCCTTCCCGAGAATTCCCGCGATCGCCCTCTTGCGCGCCCGGCGCGGGGCGGTATACTTGGCCCAATTCTTTTGAACCGTTCGCGAGGGGTTGCTTCCATTCCGGCAGTGAGCACGGTCTAGCTGATTCTTTGGGATCAATCGGAAACCGACCCAGACTCCGGTGGTATAGGAGGTTGGAATCAGCCAGCCGATCCGTGCGCAAGAGCGACCTGCGCTGATTCGCCGCAGAATCTCCGATCTTCAATGAGAGGCAAGGCCCCCGGGAAAGAGGTGCCAGGTGGACATTTTCTCCGATTGCATCAAGAAGGGAAGGCTGAAGCAGATCGAGCCCGACGTTGAAAGCGCGGCTCGCGAGCTGGATACATCCAAGGGCGAATTGGAGCGCGCTCGCCAGGCGTTCGTCCAGGGACGCTGGGAAGATGTGATCACGCAGTCGTATTTCGCCATGCATCGCTGCGCGCGAGCGGCCATCAACTCGCTCGGCTATCGGGACACGAATCTCTACGGCCTCTTGGCCGGCATCGACAAGCTGCTGGTGGAGCCTGGCAAGCTTCCCGCCGGAACTTCGAAGCGCATCAGCGAGGCGAAGGACATCAAGGACTCCGTTTACAACGGCGGACGCGCGGGCATGCGGGAAGCGCGCACGCTTCTCGGCTTTGCGCTGGAGCTGGCCAAAGCGGTCTTCGGCCTCTTGAAGCTTCCCGGTTTCGAAGCGGAGAGCATCGACACCACGCTTCCCGAGCGGCCGGATCCGCAACGGCAGCCGCGCCCGCCGCACGACAGCTATCCGCGCAACGACGCTCCGCGAGATCGTTTCCCGAGTGGGGAATTCCGGCGGCCGCGCCACGGGCAGAGTCCGCAGACCTGGAGAACGCCCGGTTCCGACGATGACATGCGCTGGCGGCCGGGCTATCGCGCGGCTCGGTAGATCACGACCCAGGCGCTGAACGCAAGCGCTCGGCGCGCCGCTCATCCCTCCGCGGCCCGGGATTCCCGGGCCGCGTTTCGTTGGACGGCAATTCCGAGCAGGATCAAGACGAGCCCCGCCACCGACGAGAGCAGAATGCGTTCGCCCGCAACCCGGTTCAGCAAGACCAGCGAGAGGAAGGGGGCGAGAAAGATCAGGTTCGAAACCTGAGCCGTGGTGCGCGAGAGCGAGAGCGCTTTCAGCCACAGCACGAAGGTCAACCCCATCTCGATCGTCCCCACATAGGCGCCCGCGATCCAGCCCGCGCGCTCCGGCCAGCGCGCTTCTCCGGTCCACGCCGCGTAGCAAAAGACGAAGACGGAGCCGATCGCGAAGTTGAGAAAGAGCTTCACCACTTCGTCGCGTTGATCCTTCATGTTTCCGATCCAGTAGAGCGCCCAGAGAATCGAGCTGCCGAGCGCGAGGGAGACTCCCAGCGGATCGGTGAACGTCCACGAGAGCGGCCGGCCGCGCGTGGAGATGACGAGCACTCCGGCGAGACTGATCACCAGCGCAAGAAGGCTCAGCGGCCGGATCTTCTGTTTGAGAAGCGGAATCGAGAGCAGCGCGAGCGCGAGGGCCCAGGTGTAGTTCAGCGGTTGGGCTTCCTGCCCGGGCAAGAGCGCGTAGGCCTTGAAGAGAATCAGGTAATAGAGGAAGGGATTCAGCAGTCCGAGGAGCGCGGAGCGAGCGAGGGCGCGAGGCGTTGCGCGGTCGAGCACGAGGCCCAGCTTCCCTTGCCCGAGCACAATGGCCAGCAGGACGAGCGTCGAGGCGCAGGAGGAATAGAGCAGGAGCTGCGTGGCCGACATGTGCCGGAGCGCGATCTTGAAGGCCGACGCGACCGTCGACCAGAGGAGGACCGCGCTCAGTCCGAAGAGATACGCTCTCGTCTGCCTCTGCATGGCGCGATCATGGCCGAGGTCGACGAGGCCTTCAAGCGAGCGAAGGCGACGGCGGGCGATGGCGCACGACGAGTGGGCCCGGCGCGCGAAGGGCAAGCGGCCGGAAGCGCTCGCTCCCGGCCGCTCGCTTGCCATCGCCTCAGGACGCCGCTTTACCGGCGCGTCTCCCGAGGCTCGTTCACGCGATGACGAGAAGAGTATCTACGCCCGGTTCTTCGATCTCTTCGTCGCTCTGCGCCCGGCCGCCGGCCGCTGCTTGGCTGCGCGCACGGCGATGGGCCGTTGCGTCTTGGCCTCCGGCCCGCGCTCGGGCGCTTGCCGGGCGGCGCCCTTTGCGTTGCCCGCTTCCCGCCCGCTGGCAGCTCCCTTCGCGGCGGCCAAGCCGGAGCCGCCCTCGTTGGCTTGCGGCTTCCATTTCTCCCACACCCTGCCCGCCAGATCGGGACTCGGTTTCAGCGCCATCTGGCCCGGATACCAACCCGACGGCGTGACCTCCCCCGTCTTGCGATGATGCTGGAAGGCCTGCAGCTGGCGAATCAATTCGGCGACATTGCGCCCTACGGGCGGAGTGAGCATCTCGATCGCCTGGATGATGCCGTCGGGATCGATCAGGAAGCGGCCGCGAATGTTGACGCCCTTCTCCTCGTCATAGACCCCGTACATGGTGCCGACCTTGCCCCCCGCATCCGAGAGCATCGGATAGGGCACTCCACCGGGGGTCATCTTCGAAAGCTCGCGCTCCTGCCAGATCTTGTGCACGAACTGGCTGTCGACGCTCATCGAGAGCACTTCGGCATCGAGTTGCTTGATCTCTTGGTATCTGGCGGCAACTGCCGTCAGTTCGGTGGGTCAGACGAAGGTGAAGTCGCCGGGGTAGAAGCAGAGGGTCACCCACTTGCCGCGATAGTCGGAGAGTTTGACGACACCGAAAGTGCCTTCGACGAAGGCGTTCACCTGAAAGTCCGGGGCCGGTTTGCCCACTTGCACGCCCATAGTTCTCCTCCCTGTTGCCTGCCGGTTTGCTCTCGTCCGGGGTTCGCCTTCGATGCGAAACACGTTTCGAGAAGTCCGGGTAGCGGATCCATCGTGCGTCTCAGCGACCGGGGATGTCCGTCTCGTGCAATCTCGCCGTCGATTCCGGCCGCATCCCTCGCTCACGACCATACAAGGTCTGGCCTCTGGAATCATCCTCCATCGTGGATGGCATCAGTGCACGCGGAAGCGTCACTCCAGCCGGTCGCTTGCCTGGCTCTTGGTCTGCGCGTATGCGTGCGGGAAGCATGCATAGAACGCGGCCGCCTTGACGAGGTGATCGATCGGGCAGAACTCGTCCGGCGCATGGGCCTGCGCCTCATAGCCCGGGCCAAACCCGATGCATGGAATGCCGTGCAGCCCGCAAATCGCCACGCCATTCGTCGAGAAGACCCACCGCTCTCCCTCGCCGGGGTCATGGCTGTCGGAAGCGGCCGCGGAATCGGGAACGGAGAACGAATCCGAAACGGAGGCCAGGGTTTGAAATGTCGTGCGCGCCGCACGGACCGCGCGGTGGTCGGACGCGACTGTCCACGCGGGAAAGACCGCCTCGGTCGGATAGATCGTTCCCGTATAGGCCGCGCGCTCGTATCGCTTCACGCGCATTTGCACGGCATCGGGCTCCGCTGCCCAGGGAAATTGTCCCAGCATGCTTCGAATGCCGTCCATGACCGAGTCGCGCGTTTCTCCCCAGGTCAGGCGGCGGTCGAGATGCGCGCGAGCCACATCGGGAATCGCGCAGAGGCTGGGGCCCTGCCCCAGAAAATGCGTGACCGCGATGCTCCCTTTTCCGAGGAACGCATCGGCCGGAAGCTGAGGAGCGAGGCGCTCGATTCCCTTCACGAGCTCCGCCATGCGATAGATCGCGTTCTTGCCGCGCTCGGGGGCCGAAGCGTGCGCCGACCGGCCGCGCACTTCGATTTCGATCTCCATGCGGCCGCGTTGACCTCGATAGACCCTGCAGGCGGTGGGCTCGGTGATCACGCACACTTCCGGGCGCAAGCCTTCTTCGCGAATGAGGTACTGCCAGCAGAGGCCGTCGCAGTCCTCTTCCATGACCGTCCCGGTGACATGCAGCGTGCAGTCTTCAGCGAGGCCCATCTCCTTGATGATTGCGCCGGCGACGATGAGCGCCGCCATTCCGCCCTTTTGATCGGCCGCCCCTCGGCCCCACACTCTGCCGTCCGCAATCCGCCCTTCGAAGGGACCGAAGGTCCAATCGGCGCGATTGCCCATCTCGACGGTGTCGATGTGCGCATCCATGGCGATCGCATGCGGCCCGCTTCCGATGCGCCCGATCACGCTTCCCAGGCCGTCGATGCGGATCTGCTCGAAGCCTGCCTCGCCCATCGCCTCCTGAATGCGCGCGGCCACGCGCTGCTCCTGGCAGCTCGGCGAAGGGATCCGGATGAGTTCGGCCAGCAGGCGGGCAAGGTCGTCCCGGCGGGATTGGGCCCGCTCCCATACCTCTTGGCAAAGCCGGCGATCCACGGCGCTCGTCTCCATTCTCGAATCCCCCTGGCTGCGTTGGCCGAGGCCACTGTCATTCCCTGACCCGGACCTCGATGACGGGCGGAATCTAACATCCCGGCTGGACAATTGCCCGGAGTTCAGCGCTCGTTGGCAGGCAGGGAGATGCCCGGCCGCTGGCGGCACCCTGGTGCGGACGGGCGTCTCGTCCCGCACCCCCTTCTCGGCCCACCAGGCATGCTGAAATGCAGACTCACTCTGGACAGGCTGGCCTTGCCTTCAGGATTTCCGCGTTACTATACTTCATAATTTGAAGCTATTGGATCATTCCCAGTAATTTTTTCTTGACACAATCATGATTTGTTCCGATCACTACATTGCATGAAGTATTTGGATGGGTCGTTTTGAAAGGCGCCGGATGGAATTCGACGAAAATCTTCTTTCAGCGGGCCGGCTGGCGATCCTCGCAGCACTCGTACCCGGTGCGCCTCTCTCCTTCACGCACCTGAAGCGGGCGACCGGGCTGGCGGACGGCAATCTTCATGTGCAGAGCAAGAAGCTTGAGAAGGCCGGCTATGTCGAGGCGATTCGAGGGGCTCGCGGAAAGAGGCCGATCACCCACTTCAAGATCACAGAAGAGGGAATTGCGGCCATGAAACTTCATATTCGAAAGCTTCAGAGGATCATGGCGTCGGAGTCGGGAGTGATCGGACCCAGACGACCGGGGGGCAGGCGGGAGGAGTCCCAAGTCTGGTGTCCCTGAGGTTGTGGGTCGAAGAATCGGTGCAGTCGTCTGCAGATGATTGTGGTCCAGTGGATTGCCCGATCTTTGCTCGAGAGGTGGCCAAGGCAGCTCAAACAGGACACAAGTCCTTGCAATAAGATCACTTGAAGAGGAACAAGCTCGAATCATCGAGCCACAAGGGGGAGGCCCATGAAGATCGCCATCGGCTCCGATCACGGCGGCTTCGACCTGAAGACCCAGCTGGCCTCCCATCTCCGCTCCCAAGGCCACCAGGTGACCGATGTGGGTACTTCATCTCGTGAAGCAACCGACTACCCAAAGTACGCGAATGCCGTCGCCCGGCTGGTCGCCTCCAAGGATGCCGAGCGCGGGATCGTGATCGACGGGGCGGGAATCGGGTCGGCCATGGTGGCGAACAAGGTTCCCGGCGTGCGGGCTGCCCTCGCCTACGACCTCTCGTCGGCCATGAACAGCCGGGAACACAACGACGCCAATGTCCTCACCTTGGGGGCCGGGCTGATCGGCCCGGCATTGGCCCGTCAAATCGTGGACGCCTGGCTGGCCGCCCAGTGCACCGAAGATCGCCACCGGAAGAGAGTCGCGATGATTTCCGATGTCGAGCGGGATGCGTGCGCGATTCCGCCTCGCGCCTCGTCGTCGTTCGGGCAGAGCGCACGGCCGGACATCGCCGGTCCTCCCCCATCTCCGGCGCCTCCGGCAGCTCCGGCGGCTCCGGCGGCTCATTCCTCGCCGGCAATCGGCGCGGCGGACCTGGAGCGCATCGCGGTCGAACTCGAGAAGATCCTCGGCCGCTCTCTCGTCTCCGGGCCGCTGCAACCGTGCTCCCAGCCCGCTGCGGTGACCGGCGCGCTGGCCGGTGTCACGCTCACCCGGCCGCTCTGGCCCACGCTTTCCGAGAATCCCGCGGCGGCCCGCCGTTTCATCGAGCTCGGCGTCGGGCGCTTCACGCTCACCTCCCCCGAGCCGGGCCCCATCCCCGATGACATCGCCTCCTACATCGATCACACCCTGCTCAAGTCCGACGCGACCGGCGCGCAAATCAAGAAGCTCTGCGCCGAAGCGCGCGAGCATCGCTTCGCGGCCGTGTGCGTGAATCCCATCTGGGCGGCGCTGGCGAATCGCGAGCTGTCCGGATCGGGCGTGGTCACCTGCTGCGTGGTCGGATTTCCGCTCGGCGCGACCTATCCCGAGATCAAGGCGCTGGAGGCGCGGCGGGCGATTCGCGAAGGCGCGCGCGAAATCGACATGGTCATCAACATCGCCGCCTTGAAGGACGGCGACGACGCCCAGGTGTTCGCCGACATCTGCGCGGTCGTGGAGGCCTGCCGCGACGGCAGCGCGCGCTGCAAGGTGATTCTCGAAACCGCCGTGCTGACGGAGGAAGAGAAGCGGCGCGCATGCCGGCTGGCGCGCAAAGCGCGAGCGCATTTCGTGAAGACCTCGACCGGCTTCGGACCGGGCGGCGCAACGGCGGAAGATGTCGCGTTGATGGCGTCCGAAGTGCGCGGGACAGGGATGGAAGTGAAAGCGGCGGGCGGCATTCGCTCCTATTCCGATGCGGAGCGAATGATCGCGGCGGGCGCCACGCGCATCGGGGCGAGCGCGGGAGTCGCGATCGTCGAAGAAGCGCGCAAGCTCACGCCCGCGAGCGAGACGCGCTGAGGGGAATGGAATCGCCCGGGCAACCGGCTGATCCGTTGAACCGGGTGATGCGCTGATCGAACGGCAAGAGGGCTTTCGACGAGGAGATTTCGCGTGGTCGAACTTCGCGCCTATGTGTTCCTCGACAGTCTCCAGCCGCAGTTCGCCTCTTTTCAGGCGACCGTGTCGCAGGGATTCCTTCCGAAGGAGCGCGAGGCGAGTCTGTTCGTCGAAGTCTCCCCCGGGATCGAGATCAATCGCATCACCGACATCGCGCTCAAGTCCACGCGCGTCACTCCCGGCATGCAGATCGTCGAGCGCCTGTACGGACTGCTCGAGATCCACTCGGCCAGCCAGGCGGACATCCGTCAGGCGGGACGCGCGATCCTCGAGGCATTGGAGGTTCGCGAGGAGGACCGCCTGAAACCGCGCGTGCTCTCGAATCAGATCGTCCGCCACCTCGACGATCACCAGACCCAGCTCATCAATCGCATGCGGCACGGCAACATGATCCTGGCCGGGCAGACGCTCTTCATTCTGGAGTGCGAGCCGGCCGCGTATGCGGCGCTCGCCGCGAACGAAGCGGAGAAGGCGGCCGAGATCAACATCCTCGAGGTCCGCGCCTTCGGCAGCTTCGGGCGCGTGTATCTGGGCGGCGAGGAGCGCGACATCGATGTGGCCGCGCCCGCGGCCGTGCAGGCGATCGAGGAATTGACGGGCCGCGTCATCGAGCGCCGCGCGAACAGGCAATGATCGGGAAGCTTGGAATCGACGCGCTGCGAATGGTGAGCGGATAGGCAACCGGGGAATCGAGCACTGGCAATCGCGAGCGGAACAGGCAAACGGGGAATCGAAGACTCGTAATCGTGAGCGGAATGGGTGGACGGGAATCCAAGCGCTGGCAATCGTGAGCGGCACAGGCAAACGGCGGGCCGGCCCGCGGGAACAGAGGAGTCGTCAGTCATGGCAGAAGCGTTGGGCATGATCGAATGTCGCTGCTTTCCGGCAATGGTCGAGGCAGCGGACGCGATGGTGAAGGCGGCCAAGGTGGAGCTCGTCAGCTATGAAAAGACGGGCGGCGGCTACACGACGGCGATCATTCGTGGCGATGTCGCGGCCGTGAAGGCGGCTTGCGATGCGGGGCAGACGGCCGCCTCGCGGGTCGGCGAGCTGGTCGCGGTGCACATCATCGCGCGCCCGCACGCCAATGTCGATCTCGTCATCCCGCTGGGCCGTCAACCGGAACCGGCGAAGAAGTAGACGCGGCCGGCAGGCGGGTCGCGCGGGACGCGGCTTCCCGAGGGAAGCGCGCGCGCCGCTCGGCCCGCCGCTGGCACGCCGCACACGGAGGTTTCGATGAATCTCGCGCGCGTGTTGGGCACGGTCGTCTCCACGCGGAAGGAACCGAGCCTCGACGGGCTGAAATTTCTTCTGCTCGGACAATGTGATCCGCAGCGAACCCTCACCGGAGTGACGGTCGTGGCGGCGGATGCCGTGGGCGCGGGCGTCGGAGAGTATGTGCTCTACGCGAGCGGAAGCTCGGCGCGCCAAACGCGCATGACCGATCAGCGCCCGTGCGACGCCGTCGTGATGGCGATCGTGGATAGCTGGGAGATCGAGGGCCAGGATCTCTACAAGAAGGGGCGCGACGATTAGTCGCGAAGTCCAGGCCGCCCCGGAGCGCGAACGCTTCGCCGGCCGCTCGCGTTGAAGTTGTGCGAGGATTGCCGCGTGTCCTTGACGAACGAACAGGTGCAGAGAATCGCAGAGCGCCTTGCGGAGCGCATGGGCCGCGCGTTTCCAGCGCAACCGGCGGCCGACAGCCGGCCCTCGTGGTCGTCGGAAGGCCGCCCGGCCTCGGCGATGCCCGAAGCGACAGCTTCCTCTCGCCCATTCGATCGCCCCGAGATCGCTTCCGCAAGCGAGATCCCCTGCGGCGCGGGCGTCTTCCCCAACATCGACTCCGCCGTCTCCGCCGCGCGCCTCGCCTTTCTGCGCCTGAACGGCGAGTCGCTCGCCTTGCGCGAACGCATGCTCGCTTCCATTCGCGCTGCGCTGCTCGATGAAGCGGAAGCGCTCGCGCGTCTCGCTCAGGAAGAGACCGGCTATGGGCGCTACGACGACAAGGTCCTCAAGAACCGCCTCGTCATCCAGAAGACCCCGGGCGTCGAGGATCTGCGTCCCACCGCCGTGAGCGGCGATCGCGGCCTCACGCTGATCGAGCCTGCTCCCTACGGCGTCATCGGCGCGATCACGCCGGTCACGAATCCCTCGACCACCCTGATCAACAACGCGATCGGGATGATCGCCGCGGGGAACGCGGTCGTCTTCAACTGCCATCCGAGCGCGCGGCGGGTGGGCGCGAGAACCGTGCAGGTGATCAACCGCGCGATCATGGCGGCGGGCGGGCCCGCGCACCTCGCCGCCACGGTGGCCGAACCTACGATCGCTTCCGCGCAGGCGCTCATGAAGCATCCGGATGTGCGCCTGCTGGTCGTCACCGGCGGAGCCGCGGTCGTCGCGCAAGCGATGGCCAGCGGCAAGCGCGCGATCTGCGCGGGACCGGGCAATCCGCCCGTCGTCGTGGACGAGACGGCCGATCTCGCGCAAGCCGGACGCGACATCGTGCTCGGCGCTTCCTTCGACAACAACATCATCTGCGTGGACGAGAAGGAAGTCTTTGTGGTCGCGAGCGCGGCCGAGGGGCTGCTCGATTCGATGAAACGCCACGGCGCGCATGTGCTCGCTCCCGCGCGGCTGCGCGAGCTCGAGGCGCTGATCTTCACGCGCCTGGGCGGACCCCGCGAGCCGGGCGAGATCAACAAGGAGTGGATCGGCCGCGACGCGGCCCGGATCCTCGCCCAGCTCGGCATCGCCGCGCCCGCCGACACGCGCCTCGTCGTCGCCGAGGTGCCGGCCGAGCACTCGCTCGTGTGGACCGAGCAGATGATGCCGGTGCTGCCCGTCGTGCGCACCCGCGACGCGGCGCATGCGATCGATCTCGCCATCGCGGCCGAGCGCGGCTTTCGACACACCGCCGCGATGCACTCGAAGAATCTCGATGCGCTGAGCCGCATGGCGCGCGAAATCGATTGCTCGATCTTCGTGAAGAACGGGCCGTGCTTCGCGGGCCTGGGAGAAGGCGGCGAAGGGTTCAGCAGCTTCACGATCGCGAGCCCGACCGGCGAGGGGCTGACCGGCCCGCGCAGCTTCAGCCGCTTGCGGCGATGCGTGCTGGTGGATCACTTCCGCATCGTGTGAGCGCGCTGGCAGGAGGAGTCGCAGGGATGGAGCGGTCAGGAGCGGCGTTCAAGAAGCAGAAGGACTCCCCGCCGGGAATGCCTCGGGAATCGGGCGCGCCGCGCCATCCCGCGCTCGCGCTCCTGGAATACGAGAGCGTGGCGATCGGCATTCGCGCGGCCGACGCCATCGTCAAGCGCGCTCCCATCGCGCTCCTCAAATCGGGGACGGTGCATCCGGGACACTACCTGGTCCTGATCGCGGGATCGGTGGCCTCCGTCACCGAGTCGCACGCGACCGGAGTGGAAGCGGGCGACGGCCGTCTGCTCGACGAAGTGCTGCTTCCCGACGCGCACGAGGAAGTGACCTCGGCCTGCCTTGGGGAACGCCGGCCGCTCGAACGCGAGGCGCTCGGCGTGCTCGAGACGCGCACGGTCGCGACGCTGCTGCGCGCGGCCGACGCGGCGGTCAAGGGCACCGCTGTGCGCATCAGCGAGATCCGCCTTGCCGACGGCCTCGGCGGGCGGGCGTTCGTGCTCTTCGACGGAATCGTCGCCGATGTGGAAGCCGCGCTCGAGATCGGCTCCGCGCGCGTGCCCTACGACCGGCTCGTCACCTGCACGCTGATGCCGCGCCTCGATGCGACGGTGCGCATGGCCTTGAACGGCGGAACGCGGTTTGGCGCGTGCGATCCGCTCGCGCCCGCGGGGGCGGAGGCGGCCGAGAGCCTCGGGTTCGGCGACGACGGATGAGGATCGAAAGAGCGACATGAAGATCGGAAGAGGGCGATGAAGATCGGCAGAGTGATCGGCACGCTCGTCCCGAGCGTGGTGTACGAAGGGCTCGCGGGGGTCCCGATGCTGTGGGTGCAGCCTCTGCGCCCCAACGGCGAGGAGAAGGGCCGCCCGCTCGTCTGCGCCGATTCCACGCGCATGGCCGGGCCGGGCGAGCTCATCTACTACGAGAGCATTCGCGAGGCGGCGCTCACGCTCGATCCCTGGTTCGTTCCCGTCGACGACGCGATCATCGGCATCGTCGACGGCGTGCACTTGCCCGCGCTGGAGCCCCCGGCGGAATCGCGGGCGGGAGAACGCTCATGATCATCGGGCGCGTGATCGGCGAGATCTATTCGACGATCAACCATCCGATTCTCGATCATCGCAAGCTCTTGATCGTCGAGAAGCTCTCGCCCACCGGACGGGCGCTCGACGACTATCTCGTCGCCATCGACACGGTCGATGCGGGCGTGGGCCAGACCGTGCTCGCGATCGACGAAGGCAATTCGGCGCGTCTCGTCTTGCGCGCGCCGAACGCTCCCACGCGCTCGATCGTGGTCGGGATCATCGATGCGATCGAGATGGCGCCTGAGGCGGCCGGCCCTGCTGGGCACGATTCCGATGCTGCGAGGCATGAGATTGCGAGGCCTGCCGCGCACGATTCCGATGCCGCGATGCGCAACCAGCGAAAGGCCAAGGCCTCCTCATGATGTCCGAGTGGCAGGCGCGCCAGGAGATCGTCGAAGCGGGCAGACGCTTGTCCGCATCGGGGTTCGCCGCCGCGTCGGACGGCAACCTGAGCGCGCGTCTGCCGGGCGGGCGGCTGCTCGTCACGGCAGCGGGGGCGCGCCTCGGCGATCTCCGGCCCGAGCAGCTGCTCGTCGTGCCGCTTCGCGATGGAGCGGATGGAACGCGCGCCCGGCTGCCCGCGCATCTGCGGCCCACGAGCGAGCTCGCCATGCATCGCTGCGCGTACATCGAGCGGCCGGACATCGACGCGGTCGCGCACGCGCATCCCGTCACGGTGACCGCCTTCACCGTCGCCGGCTGCTCGCTCGAGGACGCGCCGTTGCCCGAGGTGATCCTCGCCTTCGGTTCCATCCCCACCGCACCCTATGCGACCCCCGGCACCGACGCGGGCGCGGATGCGATTCGCGAACTCATCCGCGCTCACGATGTGCTCGTGCTCGACCTCCATGGAGCGCTGGCCGCGGGCCGCGGGCCGCTCGATGCGTTTCACAAACTCGAGAAGCTCGAGCACGCCGCGCGAATCTTGTTCCACGCCCGGTTGCTGGGGCGGATGGAGCGCTTGCCCGACGAGGAAGCGGAGAGACTGCGATCGATGCGGCAGCGCGCGGCCGCGTGCGCGGCGGGCATGGAGGGAAGAGCCTGATGCGTAGCCTCATCACCGCGCTCCTGGTCGCTGCCTGCGCGGCAGGCCTTGCTCGCTCCCTGCCGTCATTCCTTTGCGTTCACGAATGCTGCGCGCAGACGAGCGCCGCGGCGGATTCCGCGAGCGCCTTCTCCTTCCCGCTCCTCTTCGACTCCGAGGAAATCCACCTTCGCGTGCAATCCGATTCCTTGATCGTGGACGGGACCTACCGGCTGATCTGCAATCTCGGGAAAGGGACGACGTACATCGTCTACCCCTTCCCCACCGATCCGCGCATGGGCGCGGCGACGCCCGTGCGCATGGAAATCCGCGCGCCAGGCGGCGAGTGGAAGCGGGTGAGCTGCAGCGCGCTCCCCCACGGCGCCGGGCTGCGCTGCCGGGTGCCGCTGCTGGCGAAAGACACCCTCGAGCTGCACGCGGTCTATCGCCAGAAGCTGATCGAGAACTACGCGCGTTACATCGTGACCAGCACGCGGGCGTGGGGCCGCCCGCTGCGAAGCGCCCTCTTTCTGGTCACGCTTCCGGAAGGCATGGAGCTCTTCGGCGCGAGCTATCCCTTCGCGCCCGACGGCGAGAATCTCAACCGCTATCGCTTTCTCGCAGAGGATTTCTGGCCCGAGAAGGACATCGTGATCGAATGGCAAGCGGCGGAGGCGCCGCATCAATAGCGATAGTGATCCGCCTTGAACGGCCCCTTCACCGGGAAACCCAGATAGCGCGCCTGCTGCGCGGTCATCACGGTGAGCTTCGCGCCCAAGTGATCGAGATGCAGCCGCGCGACCTGCTCGTCGAGCTCCTTCGGCAGCACATGCACCTTGAGCTCCAGCGTCCCCGCCTTGCGCGCCATCTCGATTTGCGCGAGCACCTGGTTGCAGAAGCTGTTGCTCATCACGAAGCTCGGGTGGCCGGTGGCGCAGCCGAGATTGAGGAGCCGCCCTTCAGCGAGGATCAGGATGCGATGGCCGTCGGGGAAGGTCCACATGTCGAATTGCGGCTTGATGTTGGTCCTCTGGATTCCGGGATAGGCGGCCAGGCCGGCCATGTCGATCTCGTTGTCGAAGTGGCCGATGTTGCCGATGATCGCGCCGTCTTTCATGCGCTCCATGTGATCGATGCGGATCACATGGTAGTTGCCGGTCGCGGTGATGTAGACATCCGCTTCGGGGAGCATGTCCTCGACGCGCACGATGGCGAAGCCTTCCATCAACGCCTGCAGCGCGCAGATCGGATCGATCTCGGTCACCGAGACGCGCGCCCCCTGCCCCGCGAGCGCCTGCGCGCAGCCCTTGCCCACATCGCCGTAGCCGCACACGATGCAGACCTTGCCCGCAAGCATGACATCGGTCGCGCGATTCAGGCCGTCGATCACCGAGTGGCGGCAGCCGTAGGTGTTGTCGAATTTGCTCTTGGTGACGCTGTCGTTCACATTGATGGCGGGAAAGAGGAGCGTCCCTTCGCGCTCCATTTGATGGAGGCGATTGACCCCGGTGCTGGTCTCTTCGGTCGCGCCCCGGCAGTCGGCCAGCATGCGCGTCCAGCGCCCGGGAGTCTCGCGTTGAACGCGCGCGAGCGTGCGCAGCAGGGCGGCGAAGTCCTCGCTGTCCGCCGAATCGATGGGCGGCACATCGCCGGCCCGCTCGTATTCCACGCCCTTGTGGACCATCAGCGTGGCGTCGCCGCCGTCATCGACGATCTGCTGCGGCCCGAGCCCGCCGCCGAAATCGAGCGCGCGATCGATGCACCACCAGTACTCATCCAGGCTCTCGCCCTTCCAGGCGAAGACCGGCACGCCGCGCGGATACTCGGGCGTTCCGTCGGGGCCGACCACGACCGCCGCGGCGGCGTGATCCTGGGTGGAGAAGATGTTGCACGAGGACCAGCGCACGGTCGCGCCGAGCGCGGTCAGGGTTTCGATGAGCACTGCGGTCTGCACGGTCATGTGCAGCGATCCCGAGATGCGCAAGCCCGCCAGCGGGCGGCCGGGCGCCAGCTGAGCGCGCAAGGTCATCAGGCCCGGCATCTCGTGTTCGGCGAGCCTGATTTCCTTCCGGCCCCACGAGGCGAGGGCGAGATCGGCGACTTTGTAGGTCAACTGTCCCGTTGCGGTGGACATGTTCCTTCCTTTCGATCCGTTCGTGCGGCTTCGATCGTTCGTCCGCTTCGTCCGTTCGCGCGCTTGTCCGGCCACAGTATGCCGGCCGGGAAGCGCTGCATGTTGCGCTCCCCTTTCACTGGGCGGCGGAGTATATCGCGTCGCTTCACGAAGGCGCAACCAAACCGGAAAGCGACGGGAGCGACGGACGCGACAAGCGCGACGCGCGAAGCTATGTCCGCGGCTGCGCGCCGCGCCGTTCCACGATCTTCCGATCGATCTCCGGGATGCGCTCTTGCTCGGCGAGCCAGTAGTCCGGATCCCGCTGGCGCCGCAACTCGGCCACGCTCTTGCCCTGCTGTTCCACCCAGGTGAAGTACTTGAGATTCGCCCAGCAATCGTGCGCGTGGCGCGTGCCTTCCAGAATGTAGTCGAGACCCGCGCGATGGAAGATCGATTCGAGCCGCACGGCCGCCTCGGTCTCGTCCATCGGCCCGAGCTTCTCGTTCATCCGCGCGAGCACCGAAGGGTAGCGGTCGAGGGCGTCGGTCGCCACGGTGAAGACCGCATCCTCGCGCGTGAGACGGTAGAACTTCGCCGTCTTGATCGCCCCCAGGATGTTGCAGATCGACGAAATCCCGAAGAGGTCCGCCATCCTGCGCGCATCCGCTTCGGGAACGCCCGCGCGCACGAGCGGGTTCCGTCCCGCCGGCTCGGCGATGAGCTGCAGGCCCTTCTTGCAGTCCCACTCGTCGATGCACATCAGCGCATTCATCGTGTCGGTGTTGTGGATCCAGGTGACATGCTTGTCGCCGATGCCCTGGATGTCGTGCCCACCGAAGCCGTTCGCATACAGGGTGGGGCATTGGATCGGTTCGAGCCCCACGATGCGCGCGTCCGGTTCGCGCTGCCGCAACAGATCCCCGGCCGCAATCGTCCCGCCCGACCCCATCGCCGAGACGAATCCCGCCAGCCGCGCAGCGCGCCCTTCGGCGCGCAGCGCTTGGAAGAGCTCGAGGATCGCATGGCCGGTCACATGATAGTGGAAGCGGTAATTCGCGAATTCCGCGAACTGGTTGACGATCGTCGTATGCGGCTCTTTCGCGAGGGCATGGCAGCGATCGTAGATCTCCTTCACATTGCTCTCGCATCCGGGAGTCTTCAGATAGTCCGACCCGTACGCCTGAATGCGATCGAAGCGCTCCTGGCTCATCTCCTCGGGCAGCAGCACGAGCGAGGCGTAGTTCATGCGCGGAGCGACATAGGCGCCGCCGATCCCATAGTTGCCGGTCGAGGGCCACACCAGCCGGTCGCGACCCGGAACGATTTCGTCGGACACCTGCTTTTCGATGCAGCAGCTGTAGGTCGCTCCCACCTTGTGGCTGCCGGTCGGAAAGTCCTTGCCCGTGAGGACGACGATCGAGGCCTCGACTCCCGTGAGCGCTCGAGGAAGCACGATGTGTCGCACGCGTCCCCGCTCATCCTTCCAATGGATGTTGAAGAGATTGATGGGATCGAGCGGATCCTCGCGGTACGCGGCCTCGGCGCGCGCGCGCACACCGGGCGCGATGCGACCCGGATCGCGCATCTCCTCGAATGTCGGACCGTAGACGAATGGCCGGGACATGGACTCCTCCCGCGATGATCCTCGCCTTCCATTCATGGTCTTGCCATGCGCGCCATGCTACGCAGCCTGCCCGGCCTTTCGCAAGCGCCGCTTGCCTCGCGGCCGCTTGCGCCGCGCGGGCGAGAGGCCGCCGGCATCGCCGGCTCATTCGCTCGCATTGTCCAAGGGAAACCAATCTGCTAGCGTGAAGACCCTTCCCAACGAAGCGCCATGAGCGGCTTTCCGCTGTTCGAACGCTCGCCGTCTTCGAACGACGGCCGGGGAAGAAGGAGGGGAAACGAAGTTGCGTGATGCAGGGGGCGATGACGGCCGGGCGAAGCCCGCGGCCGGCGCAACGCGAGGATCGATGACCCGTGGTTCGGGTGCGAGGTCCTTGCTCGCGCCGCTCGCCGTCCTCGTATTGACCCTGCTGGCCTTCACGCCTGTCGTCCGCAATGGCTTCGTCGATTGGGACGATTTCCAATGCGTCTCCGAGAACCCGCACATCCGCTCCTTCTCGGGCGAGAATCTGCGCTGGATGGCGACCACCGGGCACATGGCCCAGTGGCAACCGCTCGGTTGGTTCCTGATCGCCGCCCAGTACGCGTTTTTCGCCGACGACCTGGCCGCCTTTGCGAGGGGATTGCACGGCGTGAGCTTGGCGCTGCATGCCGGTATCGCCGTGCTCGCCTTCTTCCTGCTCCGCCGCCTCACGCTTCTGGCGCGCGCGGCCACTTCGGCTGTCACAGATAGCGCGCCGGGCATCGACGCCGCCTGCGCAATCGGCGCGCTCTTCTTCTCTTTGCATCCCATGCGCGTGGAAGTGGTCGCCTGGGCTACCGCGCAGCCGTATCTGTGGGCCGCGCTCGGTTGCCTGGGCTGTCTCTGGTTCACCTTGAACGCCGTCGAAACGGGACGCGCGCGTGATCGCGCGCTTGCGATCGTCTGCTTCGCCTTGTCGCTGCTCTGCAAACCGATCGGCGTTCCGCTGCCGTTCGTCCTGCTGCTGCTCGACGCCTATCCGCTCCGCCGTTTCGAGCGCGCGGCGAGTGGCGACACCCGCCGCATCTGGACTGAGAAGATTCCTTACGTCCTGCTCTCCGTCATCGTCATGATCGTCACTCCGCTGGTGAAGAGCAGTCTCGGCTCCTCGCTGCCGCTCTCCGCGCACGGCTTGGGATCGCGTCTGCTGCAAGCCGCGCGCGGCTTCTGGTTCTATCCCTGGAAGACGCTCGTGCCGGCTTCGTTCTCTCCCATCTACGAGCTTCATCCCCCGCTGGGCCTGCACGACCTCGCGTATCTCGGGGCGCTCGCGGCGTGCGCGGCGCTGGCCCTCTTCTGGCTTTGGCGCGGCCGGCGCTCTGCGTTCTTCACCGTCACGCTTTTCGCTTATGCGTTGCTCATCTTTCCCCTGCTCGGGTTCTTTCAAAGCGGGAACCAGGAGACGGCCGACCGCTACGCCTATCTGCCGGCGCTCGCCTTCTCCTTTCTGGTGAGCGCGGGCGTAGCCGCGTTGTTCGCGCGCCGCCCCGCATGGCGGGCGCGGGCGCAGGCAGGAGCCTCGCCTTCGCTTGCCTCGCATGCGCCAACCCTCATGGTCGCGGGCATCGTCTTGGTGGCCCTGGGCGTTCTCTCGTTTCGGCTGTGCGCGGTCTGGCGCGACACCGCCTCGCTCTGGACGCACGCCGCCGCCGTGCAGCCGGGCAGCTCGATCGCGCAGAACGGATACGCCTTCGTGCTGCTCGAACAAGGGCGGACGAACGAGGCGATCGAGCGCACGCGGGAAGCGATTCGGATCATGCCCCAGAACGAGAAAGCGCACCGCAACCTGTGGACCGCGCTGCGCGCGGAGGGGCGCACCGAGGGGTTGATCGCCGCCCTCCAGGATGCGCAAGGCATCTTCCCGCGGCAGGCGGACATACCCTTCTTTCTCGGCAATGCGTTGGCGCGCGATCGAGATTTCGACCGCGCCGCTGCCGCCTTCGAGCAGGCGCTCGCGATCGATCCGGCGCGCGTGCCCGCGCTGGTCGCGCTCGCCTCCGTGCTTCAGGAGAGCGGACAAGCGGAGCGCGCGATCGACATCGCCCGCCGGGCCCTCGATCTCGACCCGCGTCAAACGGGCGTGCGCCTCACGCTCGCGCGCGCGCTCCACGACAGCGGACGAAACGACGAGGCGGTTCGCGAGCTCGGCGCCCTCCTCCTGCTGGAGCCGGGCAACGGAACGGCGCGCCGGCTCCACGGCGAATGGGGAGCGGAATCATGACGGAAGACAGATCTGCACACCCCACCGGCCCCGAGAAAAACACAAGCGCCCCGCCGCCCGCGCTTGCGCACGCCGTCCCGCGCGTGGACGGCGCGGACAAGGCGACCGGGCGCGCGATCTATGCCGACGACATCCGCATCGAAGGCATGCTCTTCGCGAAGCCGCTTCACGCCGCCCATCCGAGCGCACGCATCCTGTCGATCGATTGCGCCGCCGCGTACGCGGTGCCGGGCGTGGTCGACATCCTGACCGCGCGCGAGCTGCCCGCCGAGACGCGAGTGGGCACGATCATGGCGGATCAATATGTGCTTGCCAGCGATCGCGTGCGCTATCAGGGCGATGTGATCGCGGTGGTCGCGGCCGAGAGCGAAGCGGCCGCGCGCGCGGGCGTGGCCGCCGTGCGCGTGGAATACGAGCCGCTCCCGCCGGTGCTCGATCCGGCCCGCGCCCTCGCTCCCGATGCGCCGCTCCTGCACGAAGAGCGCGGCACGAACCTGATCGCCTCCTATCGCGTGCGGCACGGAGATCCGGCGGCGGGATTCTCCCGCGCGGCGCAGGTGATCGAACGCGAGTACCGCACCCAGCGCGTGGAGCACGCCTACCTCGAGCCCGAGTCGGCGATCGCGATTCCAGAAGAGGGCGGCGTCACCATTCGAGGCTCGGTGCAGATGCTCTTCAACGCCCGGCGCTTCGTCGCCCGCGCGACGGGGCTTGCGCTCGAGCGCGTGCGCGTCGTGCAGGCCACGCTGGGCGGAAGCTTCGGAGGCAAAGACGAGACGATCAATTTCATCTGCGCGCGCGCGGCCCTGCTCGCGCTGCGCACCGGCCGTCCGGTGAAGACGACCTACACGCGCGCCGAATCGATGCGCGAGAGCTACAAGCGCCATCCCTTCCAGGTGCGCGCGCGCCTCGGCGTGGATGCTGATGGGTCGATGCAGGCCTTGGAGATCGACATTACCGCCGACGGCGGTCCCTATTGCACCTCCTCCCCCTTCGTCATCTGGCGTCCGACCGTGCAATGCACGGGGCCGTACAAGATCCCCGCCGTCCATTGCGATTCGCGCGCGGTGTACACGAACAATCCGCTGACCGGCGCGATGCGCGGCTTCGGCTCGCCGCAGTTCAACTTCGCCTCCGAATCGTTGGTCGACGAGATGGCCTGGACCTGCGGACTCGATCCGGTCGAGTTCCGCCGCCGCAACTTCTTCACGCAGGATTGCGTGACGCACACGGGGCAGCGGCTCGACAACCATGTGGTCTCGATGGCGGCGGTCATGGACGCGGCGCTCGCGCGCTTCGGGTGGCGGGAGAAGTTCGCGCGCGCCAGCCGCGGGCGGCCCGATTCCGACGGCCGCTTGCATGGCGTGGGGCTCGCCTGCAGCTACCGGGGCGTCTCGCTGGGCGCGGAAGGAGCGGATTTCTGTTCCGCCATCGTGGATGTCCGGCCCGACGCGACCGTGGAGCTTCAGGTGAGCGTGAGCGAGAACGGCTCAGGCCTGCGGACCGCGATGGCGCGCATCGCGGCCGCGGAGTTCGGCCTGCCGATCGAGCGCGTGCGCTTTCTCGATACCGACACGAAGACGATTCCCGACGGCGGCCCCACCGTCGCCTCGCGCGGGACGCTCGTCGGGGGAAACGCGCTTCTCGCCGCTTTGCGGGAGTGGAAGAAGCGCGTCGCTCCCGTGCTCTCCTCTTTGCTCGGGCCCGCCGATCGCTATCGATTCGAGAATGGCCGCGTGTTTTCGCCCGACGGCGGGCGCGCGATTTCCTTTGAGGAGCTCGTGCGCGCGTGCTCGCGCGACGGCCTCGATCTTCGCGTTCTCGGGCAATGGACGGGCCCGCGAGTGTCATGGGACGAAGAGCGCGGCCAGGGCAACGCCTACTTCACCTATGTGTACGGATGCAACTGCGCCGAAGTGGAAGTGAGCGCGACGACCGGCGAAGTGCGCGTCATCCGATTGCTCGGGGCCCACGATCCCGGACGCGCGATTCACGCGCAGATGCTCGAGGGACAGATCTACGGCGGGCTCTTGATGGGCATGGGCCTGGCGCTCTCCGAGAACTACGCGGCCGCGGAGGGCCTTGGCGTGCCGCAGAACCTGAATGGATGCGGGCTCGCCCGCGCGGACGGCGCTCCCGCCCTCGAAGCACTGATCGTCGAGAATCCCGACTCGGCCGGGCCTTGGGGGGGAAAGTCGATCGGCGAACCGGTGAACGAACTCGCCGCGCCGGCGATCGCGAATGCGGTCTTTCTCGCGACCGGGGTGCGCGTGCGGGAGTTGCCCATCCGGCCGGAAGCGATTCTCGCGGGCCTCGCCAAGGGGGAGGCGAGCGGCTCTGCGCGCGATGCGAGCGGCGTCGTGAGCGATGCGAGCGGCGTCCTGGGCGATGCAGGCAGCACCGCGCGCGATGCCGGCGACACCGTGGGCGATGCAGGCGGCACCGCGAGCGATGCCGGCGGCTCGCACTCGATCGAGCTGCGCGTGAACGGCGCGCTGCATCGGGTGCAAGTCGCGCGCGATGAAATGCTCCTCGATGTCCTGCGCGACCGTCTCGGGCTGACGGGCGCCAAGCGCGGGTGCGATATCGGCGTTTGCGGAACCTGCACCGTGCTGATCGACGGCCGCCCCCGGCAGGCCTGCCGCGTGCGCGCCGATGCGCTGGGCAAGGCCGAGATCCTGACGATTGAGGGGCTCGCGCCCTCAGGCGGCGGATTGCACCCCATTCAACAAGCGTTCATCGATGCGGGCGCGATCCAATGCGGCTTCTGCACGCCGGGAATGATCCTCGCCGCCAAAGCGCTCCTCGACCGGCATCCCCAGCCCACGGAAGCGGAGATTCGCCGCGCGCTTCGTCCGCACCTGTGCCGCTGCACCGGGTATGTGCAGATCGTCGAAGCGGTCGCGCTGGCCGCGAAACGGATGGAACGAGATGCGCGCCAGGAGCGGCCCGGCGATTGAAGCGCCCGGCTGCGGGACGGCGCGCTTCACACCCCGGGCGAGCCTCAGGCTTCGGGATCGCCGCGCTCGAGATCCTCTTCCAGCGAGAGCAACAACCTCTCCCAATCCTCGGGGGTGTTCACATTCTCCAGGATCCTCGGCTCATCGACATCGACGCGCGATACCGAGACGCTTCGCAGCAGCTCGTCCATGCGAGCTTCCGCCGGCATCGAGCAAATCCGGGCGGCCGTCGCGGAAGAAAGCCATACCGGATGTCCTCCCCTTCCGCGGTGGAAAGGAATCGCCGCCTCCGCGCGACCCTCGCTTCCCGTTTCGATGAGAGCGGCGAACAAGGCCGGTGGGAGCGCGGGCACATCGAGAGGCAGCACGAGCACGCCGGGATATGGCACGCCCAGCGCGCGCAGGCCCACCTGCAGAGAAGAGAACTGCCCTTTCGCCCACGCATCGTTCTTCACGATCCGCAGACGCGGAGCGAGCAGCGGGGAGAAATGACGGCGAATCTCGGCCCCGGTGGCGCGCGCATCTCTTCCGAGCACGCAGGCGATCGGACGGCAGCCGGCCAACGCCAGGCGAAGCAGTTGATCGACGATCAGGGGATGCGCGCTGCCGCGACCATTCGGAAACGGGAGGAGAGCTTTCGCGGAGCCCATGCGCGTCGAGGCGCCGGCGGCGAGCAGAACGGCGGCGGGGGCGCAGGCGGCGCCGCTTGCGTTCCCGCGCGGCACGGCGGAATCGTCTGCGTGGCTCATTCGCACTCTCCCTTCGGGTCGCCGGCATTCGCATGATCCGAGCGAACGCTCTTCGACGAAGTTTCGCGAATGAGCTCGGCGGCGATGCTGACCGCGATCTCGTCGGGAGTGTCCGAGCCGATCTCGACGCCCACCGGCACGCGCACTCTCGCGACGCGTTCGGAGGGCAGGCCGCGCGCCAGGAGCTTCGCCTTCAACTCGCGCGCCTTGCGCTCCGAACCGAGAATGCCCATCCAGCGCCAGGGTTGCCGCAGGCAGCCGGCCGCGACTTCCTCATCGTGCGCATGGCTGGGCGTCATGATCAGCACGAACAGATCGTCCGCGAATTCGATCTTCTCCGCCGCTTGGGAGAACTCGCATGGCACGACGCGGCAGGAATGGAAATCGGGATCGTGGATCCATTCCTCGCGCGGATCGTACACGGTCAGATCCCATCCGAGACGCGGAAGAAGCCGCGCGACCGCGCGTCCCACATGCCCCGCGCCCACGAGCGCGAGACGCTTTTCCGGTCGATGCGCTTCCAGAAAAATCTCCATCTGTCCGCCGCAGGCCGTCTCCTGGGAGAGATCGATCGTCAGGAGACGCGAACGCTCGTTGGCGCGAAGCAACGCGTTCGCGGCCTCCAATACTTCGCGCTCGGCCGCGCCGCCGCCCACCGTGCCCAAGGTTTCGCCCGTGTCGGAAACGAGCATCTTCGCGCCCGGGACGCGCGGCGCGCTTCCGCGCGCGGCCACCACGATCGCGGAGACGAAGCGGCGCCCCGATGCGATCCATTCGGCTGCAGTCTGGTGAAGGATCCGATCTTCGTTGCTCACGATGATGCTCCTCGTGCAGGGAGAACTCAGCGAGCGTTGCCTGCGCTTGACCGCAGGCAACGCACGCAATCGATCCGCTTGGAGATGCCCGCTGCGAGCACATCGCCGTCCGCTGACAATGTCCGCGGCAGTCGAGACCCGGCGCTCGGCCATTCCATCGCGGGCACGATGACACGGCGGCTCGGGGGGCGAAAAGTGGTTTGGATGGCGCATCCGACGGCACGGCCGGAAAACGGCGGAACGAGAAGGCTGGAATGAGCCGTATTACCGGATGGGGGGGCAAGATTCGTCCAACATGGTAAGCTATTGCAATGAAACGAGTTGCTTGCGCCGGCCGGAAATCCTCCGGAGAGACGGCCGGTTCCCATCCTTCCGCGCAACCTCCTTTGGGGCGAAGTTTTCCGTTGGATCTTACCGATCTCCATGGTATCCTTTTCTCGTGCCCAAGTTGGCGCCAGTGGGTCCGGAAGGATCCAGGCGGTTGGGGTGAGGCGCGCGAGACGAACCCTGGATCGCCGGATCTCGAATCTGCGGCGTCAATCTCGGAATCCTCAGCATCGGGTGGTGGATGGGAGAGGGGAAGGCCCTTCGCGAGAAGGGTGGGCTCTTCCCGATCGGATCCGTGCATCTGTGAGGCAACATTCAAGGAGGTCAACCCAATGAAACGAGTGCTTCTGGCTCTCGCGCTTCTCGGGATGATGACGCTTCCCGCAATGGCTCAGGAAGACCCCGATGCGGCGGTCCTGAGCGCGGGCGTTCTCATTCTGCACGCGCCTCCTGGACTCGCGTTTTCGTCTGACGAGCCTGTGGGCGGCTGGTGTGACCCGGCTCTGTGGACGACGACTTGCGAGACCCAGGTGAACACGATTCCTTTGTACGATGAGGCTGCGTACACGTGGTACATCATCAGTGCCTTCTACGCCCCCACGACGTTCAAGGCGATCGAGTACGGCGTCGACTACACTGGCGCATTTTCCGCCCCGCTGGCCTCGGTCCTTTGCACGCCGTCTGCGGCCCTGACGATCGAGTACCCGGCGACGGGCTCTTGGCCCCAGGACGGCTCCGGTATCGCGATCGCTCTCCAGGGCGAGCCTTACTGGACGGGCCAAATGATGGTCACGGGCCTGATGGCCGGTTACGTGTACACTAGTGCCACTCCGTTTACCGCGACCCTCATCCCGATGCCTGCCAGCAACGCTTGGGCGTGGCTCTCCCCCGCGAGCATCGAGTATGAGCCGGCGGCGGTCGGCGTCATGGGCTTCGGTACGCCTGGTGCGGCCGTTTGCCCCGTGATTCCCGAGCTTCCGCAGGCTTGCTGCATCGACATCTACGACTGCGTGGTGTTGATGCCGGCTGACTGCGAAGCCCAGGGCGGCGTGGTCATGGACCAGGCGACCTGCGATCCGAACCCCTGCCCGATCGAGCCCACGCTCGCTTGCTGCATCAACATCTACGACTGCGTGGTGTTGACGGAGCGTGCGTGCTTGGCTCAGGGCGGTGTCGTTCAGACGCAGCCGACCTGCGATCCGAACCCCTGCCCGATCCGTCCGCAGGAGTGCTGCTTCGGTGAGGACTGCGTGCTTCTGGCTCCCGCTGAGTGCGAGTTCCAGGGCGGCGTGGTCTATCCGGGCTTCACCTGCGCTCCGAATCCCTGCCCGCACCCGATGGCTTGCTGCGTCGGCGTTGACTGCGTCAACGTTCTCTCCGCGGATGAGTGCGCCGGCCTCGGCGGCGTCCTGTATGCGGATGAGAACTGCGACTCGTTCAGCTGCCCGCTGCCTGCCTGGGCATGCTGCATCGACTTCGATGAGACCTGCTACATGTACACCGAAGCCGAGTGCATGGCTGCTGGCGGCGTGTGGAATGAAGGCATGGACTGCGCCAACTTCACCTGCCCGCTGTGGCGTGTGTGCTGCGTTGGCGAGGTCTGCCACATCACCAACGAAGCCGGCTGCTTGGAGCTGCAGGGCGAGTGGATGCCGGACGAGATGAGCTGCGATCCGAATCCGTGCTTGATCACCCCGAACGATCCTTCGAGCTGGGGCACGATCAAGTCGATCTACCGCTAATCCGGTCTGAAGCCTCTCCCGTTTGACGGGAGGGGTTTCGGCATCGCGGTTCGCAGAAAGGGCCTCTCCGCAAGGAGAGGCCCTTTCATTGTTGACGGGTGATGCCCGGGAGCCTCGACCCCTCCCGACAATCGATTCCGTGCTTTCCCGAGTTCCCCCACCCGGTACAATCCGCGCGACCGTGTGTAGCCGACCATCGGGCATCGAAACGCACCACATGGCAGGAGTCGGAGAGTTCGCCGATCCACGCTGAAACGAGGTCGTCATGTCCGCTTCTGAAAGCCAAAGCTCATCGGTCGCATGGGATGCCTTTCGCGCGCGGGTGATCGATCTCCCCGATCTCGGCATGCGCCTGGATGCCAGCCGGATGAGGATCTCCGACGCCGATCTCGAAGCGTTGCATGCCCCGCTCGCGCAGGCCCTCGCGAGAATGCACGAGCTCGAACGAGGCGCGATCGCGAACCCCGACGAAGGGCGGCCGGTGGGCCATTACTGGTTGCGCGATCCGGATCTCGCCCCCGATCCCGCCGTGCCAGGCGCGATCCGCGAGAGCTGGGAGCGCATCGCGCGCTTCGCCGCGCGCACGATCGCCGCATCCCGGGTACAGATGAGCGCCGCGGCCGAGGCCGTGCGCGATCCGCTCGGCCCCCCCGCTCGCTTTCGTCACTTCCTGCTGATCGGCATCGGCGGCTCGGCGCTGGGTCCGCAGTTGCTGGCGGATGTCTTCGCGAAAGCGGACCTGCCGCTTGCCCCGCACTTCCTCGACAACACCGATCCCGACGGGATTGCGCGCCTGCTCGCCGAGCTCGGTCCCGATCTGGCCGAAACGCTCGTGATCGTCGTTTCGAAGTCGGGCGGAACCAAGGAAACGCGTAACGGCATGCTGGAGATCGACGCCGCTCTGCGACGGATGGGCCGCTCGCTCGGACCGCAGGCGGTGGCGATCACGATGGAGGGCAGCGAGCTCGATGCCTATGCGCGCGAGCACGGCTTCCTGGATGTATTTCCCTTGTGGGAATGGGTGGGCGGCCGCTTCTCGATCACTTCCCCGGTCGGGCTTCTGCCGGCCGCGTTGATGGGGATCGACATCCGCGGCTTCCTGAAAGGCGCGCGCGCGATGGATGCGATTACGCGCGCAAGCGAGGCGCATGCCGGCGGGGCGCAAGCAAGCGGGATGCCCGCTGGCGAAACGCTCGCGAACCCGGCCGCGCTGCTGGCCGCTGCCTGGCACATCGCGGGAGAAGGCCGCGGCTCGCGGGACATGGTCGTGCTTCCCTACCGCGACCGATTGCTCTTGCTCGGACGCTATCTGCAACAGCTCGTGATGGAATCGCTCGGCAAGGAGAAGGACCTGCAGGGCCGGGAAACGCATCAGGGCATCGTGGTCTATGGGAACAAGGGCTCGACCGATCAGCACGCTTTCGTGCAGCAGTTGCGCGAAGGCCCCGACAACTTCTTCGTCACCTTCCTGCACGCGCGCAAGGGTTCGCCCACCGCGCGCCGGACGCCGCCGATCGAAGTCGAACCCGAGGTGCGGAGCGGCGACTACCTACTGGGATTCCTGCTCGGCACCCGCGAGGCGCTCGCCGAAAAGGGCCGCCGCTCGCTCGCGATCACGCTGCCCGACATCTCGGAACGCAGCCTGGGCGCCCTGATCGCGCTCTTCGAGCGCGCCGTCGGGTTGTACGCGGACCTGGCAGGCATCAACGCGTACGATCAGCCGGGAGTGGAAGCGGGCAAGCGCGCCGCCCGGCGCGCGCTCGATGTGCAGAAGCGAGTGCTCGCGCAACTCGCGAAGGAACGCGAAGCGCTGAGCGCTCCCCAGCTCGCCGCGCGCATCGATCCGCCCGCCGACCCGGAGACCGTCTTCCATCTGCTCGAGCACCTCGCGAGCGATGGGCGCATCCGAGCCATTGCGGGCGAAACATGGCACGCCACGCGATTTGCGGCGCGGTGATTCGCCGCCGCCTTCGCGCTCGCAGCCGAGCCCGCAAGTGTGCTATCATCAATAGGTTCGAGCTTCCTCTGCGGAGCCTTGGGCTCGGCGACGACGGCCGCGCTCGCGGTTTCGCCTGACACCCGGACGATACACGACCGCGGGAGGCTTTCATGGTTCCTCGCTGGGGATCGGCCGCATGCAGCATCGCTCTGCTCCTCGCCCTTTCGGGCCTGCTCGCCTTCTCGGCCTCCGCGCAAACCTATGAGGCCGTGCAACGCGGCGAGATCGAATCGCTGCCGCACGAGATGACGCCCGAGGAAATGCAGATCCGCGACCAGATCGGGCGCGATCAGGTTCCCACTCCCCCTCCCTCCGCGCAGCCCGTCCGCAATCTCGCCGAGTTCGAGCGCATGAAGGGCGTGCTGGTCCGCTACCCGCTCGGCATCAGCGTCGCGCTCGTGGCGGAGATGTCGCAGGATGCGCTGATCTACTGCGTGGTGACCGCCGCGCAGCAATCGGCGGCCTACAGCGCCTTCGTCTCCGGCGGCGTGACCATGAGCCATGTGGTCTTCTTCAATCACGCGACCGACAGCCACTGGACGCGCGATTACGGCCCGTGGTTCATCTTCGACGCCAACGACGACCTGGCGATCATCGACACGATCTACAACCGTCCGCGGCCCAACGACGACACCGTGCCCACCGACTTTGCGGCCTTCCTCGGCATTCCTGCGTACATCCCCGACATCAACCACACCGGCGGCAACTACATGTGCGACGGCGACGAGCGGGCGATCTCGACCACGCTGGTCTACGAAGAGAACACCGACAAGACGGTCGCGCAGATCAACGCGATCATGGACGATTACCTCGGGATCACGACCTATCACTGCTATCCGGATGTGAACGGCGATTACATCGAGCATATCGACTGCTGGGGAAAGTACCTGGGCGTCGACAAGATCCTCATTCGCCAGGTGCCGGTGGGCCACTCGCAATACGACGAGATCGAGGCGGCGGTCGATTACTTCGAGTCGCAGGTGAGCGCCTACGGCACGCCCTATCGGATCTATCGCGTCTCCACGCCCGGCAACGAGCCGTACACGAACTCGCTGATCCTGAACGAGAAGGTCCTCGTGCCGATCATGGGCGGGTCGCATCCCGACGCGGCCGCGCTGGCGGTGTATCAGGCGGCGATGCCCGGCTACGAGGTGCTGGGCTTCACCGGCAGCTGGGAGTCGACCGACGCGCTGCACTGCCGCGCGATCGGCATCGGCGATCCGGCGCAGCTCTATGTGTACGCGATTCCGCTGTGCGACACGGCCGACGACGCGCACCCCTATCGGGTGAACGGGGTCATCATCGACCACAGCGAGACCGGTCTGGTGCCCGGTTCGGCGCGCGTCTACTGGCGCGCGGGAACGAGCGGGCCCTTCACGAGCGTGGCGCTGAATTCGATCGCGGGCACCGATTCGTTCTACGCCAACATCCCCGCGCAGCCGCTCGGGACCACGGTGCAGTATTACCTGCACGCGGCCGACAATTCGGGACGCGACGAGGACTGGCCCTTCATGGGCGCGTCCGATCCGTTCACCTTCCACGTGCAGCCCGATCTGGTCGCACCCGTCATCGCGGAGACGACCGACCTGCCCTTCACCGACGACACGCTCGGGCCCTATCTCGTGCAGAGCCGGGTCACCGACAACATGGCGGTCGCATCGGTGACCCTGCGCTATCGGGTGAACGGCGGCGGATTCACGGCGCTTCCCATGGCCGCGCTCGACGGCTCGCTGTTCGCGGCGGGGATTCCGGGGCAGCCGATTCCTTCGCAGGTGGAGTACTACATCGAAGCGGAGGATTTCGGCGGCAACACGGCGCTCGATCCTGTCTCCGCGCCCGCCTCGCTCTACGATTTCTTCGTGCTGCCGCGGGCGAACCTGCTGGCCACCGATCTCGAGGGCGGCTCCTCGTGGACGCACGCGCCGGTCACTTCGGGATTCGCGGACCAGTGGCACTTGAGCACGCTGCGCAATCACACGCCCAACGGAACGACGAGCTGGAAGTGCGGCGACACCGGCACGGCCGCGTACACCACCCAGCTCGACGCGGGACTCGTGACCGAATCCTTCCCGCTCGCCACGTCGAGCACGCTCAGCTTCTGGCAATATGTTGCGGCGGAGACGAGCAGCACCTATCAGGGACAAGCGTACGACGGCGGCAAAGTCGAGTTGAACACCGGCTCGGGCTGGGTGGCGATCACGCCCGAGGGCGGCTATCCCTACATCGTGCGGGGAGCGAACGGCCCCTTCCCCGCGGGCACGCCGATTTTCTCGGGGCATCGCGGATGGCACAAGGTCACCTTCGCGCTCCCCGGAGAGGAAGGCACCGCGCAGGTGCGCTTCCGCTTCGGCAGCGACACGGCGGTGGGCGACGAAGGCTGGTATGTCGACGACATCGTCGTCGATGGGTTCGCGCTCGATGTGCAGGCGTTGCCGGGAGAGATCGCGGCGCAAGAACAGGACCTTCGGCTGGTGTGCGAACCGAATCCGGTTTACGCCGGCGCCGCGTTCCGCTTCGCCTTGCCGGCGGCCGCGGATGTGCGGCTCGAGATCTTCGACCCGAGCGGGCGCTTGATCCGGCTCTTCGCGTTCGAGGGCGTGACCGCGGGCGAGCATGTGATCGCCTGGGACGGCCGCGATCAGGCTCGGCGCCCGGTGGGGGCAGGCCTGTACCTTTCTCGATTGAAGACGGGCAGCGGAGACGCCGTGCGCAGGATTTTGAAAGTCGACTGATCCGGCCGCGCGCTCCTGATTCGACGAGAGACGGTGCGCGTGAGACGCCGCGGCTGCCGCGCGCGTCGTTGTGATCGGGATCAGGCGCGAGGAGCGCCTCGCTCACCCCGTCGTCGCTTGCGCCGTCCCACTGCTCCTACGGCTGCCGGACATTGTCGATGTAGAAGGTGCCCGGCCCGTCGTCCCATGACGCGAAGCTGATGTGTGTGAGGGTGGCCGGAGGATTGCTCTTCTTCACCCGGAACGCGTCCACCTTGACCGGCGTGTCCGCGACGCCCGGCATCGAAACCTGGTAGCTCTTGCCGGCGACATCGACATCCACGCGTACCGTGTACCAGGTGTTCAATTCGAGCCCGGTGATGAGCGGGGTGCGCACCGCCCAATCGTCGGCGTTCTTGCCCTCGAAGGCGAAGAGATTAATCTTCTCGTCCGGCCCGCTTTCAAAGCCGAGGAAGACGAACCGCTCGGGATTGCTGCCGTTCGGCCCGCGCCCCTTGGCCGCGGCATTTCCGATCATCTGAAACGCGGAGCGATTGAAAGGCGGCAGGACCTCGTTCACGCGAATGTCCCATTGCAGCGAGAAGCGGCCCTTCTGCGGCTCGCCGAACGCTTGGGTGAGATAGGTGTTGAACTGCGGACTGCCCGCGATCATCGCCTTCTTGGTCGCGTTCTTCCCGAGCGCCTTGGTGTGCATCTTGAGCTGCAGGCGGGCGTTCTTGTCGCCGCCGATGTTGCGGCTCTCATACCAGCCGCCTTCCTTTTCGCGACCGCGCAGCGCGTTGCCGTCGGCCACCGATTCGAAATTCCCTTCGGCGATCAAGGCCGACACCGCCTTGGCATACCCCTGCCCGATCCAATCGCGCACACAAAGGGGAAGATTCGCTGAGCGGCCCGAAAGCAGGGCCGGCATCCCCATCGCCAGAACCAGACAGGCGGCGAGGACCAGCAGTCCCGTCTTGCCGAATCCATGGCGTGCTGCTCTTCCCGGCATTTCTTCTCTCCTCTGTTGCGGTTTCCCCTCCCGCGGTTTTCCACCGCGCCCGCTTCTGCATCCGTTTCCGATCGTGCGAGCAGAAAATCGTACCGGAACGAAGGCCTTCATTGAAGCGCTTTCTGAGAGCTTCGCGGCGCAGATCAGACCCGCTCGCGCGGCGCTGTGCGATCGTAACCGGCCATGGCCCGCCCGCATCGCGGTGCGCGAGGGCGGCCCGCGATTGCCCGGCGGCATCGTCGTGCGCGATTGTGAAGCGCCGGGCACTCCGCTAGACTCCGCCTCCTCGATTACAACGCTGAGGAAACGAGGTTCGCGAAAACGGGCGCAGATTCGCGGCATGGCGAAGAGGGCGCCCGGCGCATCGCGCCCGACTCGGGGGTTTGATGGGCGAATTCTACGCCCTGGTTTGCACGGCCATCTGGTCCTTCGCCGTCATCCTGCTGCAGCGCGCCACCGAGACGGCGCCGCCGCTGCTCCTCAATCTCTTCCGCTCCTCGCTCGGACTCGCGCTGCTGCTGCTCTCGATCGCCGTGATGGGCAGCCCGCTATTCCCCGATGTCCCGCTGCACGACTATCTCATCCTCGTGCTGAGCGGAATCGCCGGGATCGCGATCGCGGACACGCTCTTCCACAAGGCGCTGCACCTGGCGGGCGCGGGAGTGAACGCGATCGTCAGCACGGTCTACTCGCCGCTCGTCGTGTTGATGGCGTTCTTGATGATCGGCGAACGCATCCAGGCGATCGATTTCCTGGGCATGGCCTGCATCATGAGCAGCCTCCTGCTCGTCGGCTCGCTGAAGCCGCGCGAGAATCGCACCCGCGCGCAGATGCTCGCCGGCATCGCGATCGGCATGACGGAGATGCTCTTCCTCTCCTTCTCGATCGTGCTCGCCAAGCCGGTGCTCAACCGCTCCCCGATTCTGTGGGCCACCACCATCCGGCAGCTGGGCGCCGTGGCCGCCTTGATCGTGATCGTGGCCTGTTCGCCGCAGCGGCGGCAGGCGCTCGCCCTCTACCGGCCCTCGCCCACCTGGCGCTTCGCGATCCCCGGCTCGGTGCTCGGTTCCTACCTCTCGCTGATCTTCTGGATCGCGGGGATGAAGTACACCCAGGCGAGCATCGCGGCGATCTTGAATCAGACTTCCACGATCGTGATTCTCATTCTGGCGGTGATCTTCCTCGGAGAATCCTTCACGCCTCGCCGGGCCGCGGCGGCGGGGCTCGCGTTCGTGGGGGTGCTGCTAATCACCATTCTGTGAGAACGCCGAGGCCGGGATCCCGGCGCGCTGACACGGGCGGAATGGATCGCGCACTTGTCAAAAGGCGAGAGAATCGTTTCAAGCGCGCACGAACTTGGGATGTCGGCCGGCGATCACGATCACGACTTCGCCGCGGATCTCGCGCTCTTCGAAGTGCGCAAGCAATTCCGCGAGCCAGCCGCGGTGGATCTGCTCGAACTTCTTCGTCATCTCGATGCACACTGCGGCGCGCCGGTCGCCGAGAACCTCCAGCGCATCGCGCAGCAGGGCTGCAACCCGGTAGGGAGATTCAAAGAGAATCAGGGTGTGCGGCGCCTCGCGCTCGGCTTCGAGAAAACGGCGGCGCGGCCCCGGTTTGCGCGGAGCGAATCCGAGGAAGGTGAAGCTCGCGGACGGCAATCCCGAGGCCACCAGCGCCGGCTCGACCGCGCCGGCGCCGGGGATCACTTCGATGCGATGCCCCGCCTCGAGCGCCGCCGCCACCACGCGGTATCCCGGATCGCTCACCCCCGGATAGCCCGCCTCCGACACCAGCGCGACATCGCGCTGCTCGTCGAGCAGTTTCACGATGCCGGCAGCCGCCTGGGCCTCGTTGTGCTCGTGATAGGCGAGCAGCTTCTCCGGATGGGGAATCGCATGGCGCGCGAGAATCTTGCGCGTGGTGCGCGTGTCTTCGCAGGCGAGCACGCGCACTTCGCTCAAGACGCGCACGGCTCGAAAGGTGAGGTCCTCGAGATTCCCGATCGGGGTGGCGACCACGAAGAGCGTGGCCATCTAGGGCCTCGCGCTTCCCGGGATCTTGCCGCCGCTGCGCTTGCTCACGCTTGCGCGCCGGCCTGACGCCGCGCGGGCGGGCGAGGCCTTCTGGCCGCGCGGCCCTCGAGTCGTCGTCCGCGTCTCGCGCGAGAGCCGCTTCAGCTCGAATCCCTTCCACTCGAGCTTCAGGCGCGGGCGTCCGGCGGTCAAACGCTCGCCGAGCACATAGCCCGCGAGCAGCGGCAGCGAGACGCTCGGCTCCACCCACGCCATCGCGAAGCGCGCCTGCGCGTCGATCTTGCCCCACGATTGCGCCTCGCGCAGGGTCGAGCTCGAAAGCCCCCCGTCGGCCGTGACCGCAGTCGTCACCTGGATGGCGTAATCGTGCCCGCGCTCCAATCCGTACAGATATCCCATCACGACCGAATCGTTGATGTAGTTCTTGGGCACTCCCCCGGCCACATAGATCGCCGCCGTGCAGGGAGATTTCACGACCACCTGCGTCAGCTCGTGATTGTCCTGGATCGAATCGATCGCGATGCCCGCGCGTCCATCCTTCAGACAACGCAGGCGATGACTGGTGAGACCGATCCCGATCGAAGAGTCGTTGATGGCGGGAACGAACATGGGCACGCCGCAGCGGCGGCAAGTGGCGACAATCGATTCGTCATCGTCCAGATGATCGGCCACGAAATCCATGTACTGCCGGCTCGAGTAGTTGCCCGCGGGAAGCTCGTCGGCCACGAGCCCCAGCCATCCGTCGGTCTTCCAGAAGCGCTCCTCGTCCACGTAGGTGTCGTAGATGCGATCGATCCTCATCTTGCGCAGCAGAGCGTCATCCGCTTGCGGCGATCCCTTGTAATGCCGGAAACCGCGCGCCTGATAGATGTCCTGATAGAGAATCGCTCCGGTGGAGACGACCACATCCACTGCGCCCGAGGCGACGAGATCGCGTATCACGCGCCGCAATCCGGCGGCGACCAGCGGCCCGGCGAGGCCGAGGAGCACCGTCGGCCGGCGAGGATCGGCGTAGAGCGCCGACAAGACTTGCGCGCAGCGGCCGATGTTCCGCGCCTGGATGGACATGTCCGCCATGCCCGCGACGAGATCGGCCACGCGCATGTTCGGAGTGATGGCAAGCTGACGAACCGGCTGCGCGAAGAGCTGGCGCTTGCGCGCCCTCAAGGCGGGCGTCAAGGGCGTGTAGTCGACGGTGTTCTTCTTCCGGGCAAGCTGCGCCGAACCGGAACGCGCGCGAGGATTGCGGGGCGACCGTGACCGGGACCTGAGCCGGGACTTGGGCGAAGGCATGTTCACTCCTTGCTGCGACGGGGCCGGCGGATCCAGGCAGCGGCCAAGTCCGCTTGGCCTGCCCATCAGCACGCTTGCGCGACCGCGAACGACGGCCGACGTTCAGATGAACGGCGGATAGTAGGCGCTCCCGCATGGCCTCGCAAGGTAATGGATCGAAGGTCAGGGCCGGCCGCGGTGCAAGAAGCTGGCGACGAATGAGTTGCGGAAGAAATCGGGGAAGCGAACCTCTTGCCCGCCGCAGGGTTCAAGGACCGTCGGAAGCTTGACCGGGGACAAGCGGGAAGGATAAACTTCACCGGTTGTTTTTCTCCCGTGGCCCTTGATGGAGGCACCATGTCGAGACAAGGCACGAAGTGGATGGCGGCTTTGGCGCTGGTTGCGGCCTTGATGGGATTTGGCGGCGCAGCCCGGGCCGACAAGGCGCCCGATTTCTCCCTGCCCGATCTCCATGGCAAGAGCGTCCGTCTCTCCGAAATCAACAAGAGCGAGCCCGTCATCGTCTCGTTCTGGGCCACCTGGTGCCAGCCCTGCCCTCAGGAAATGCAGCACCTGCAGCGTTTCCACGAGACCTATGCGAAGAACGGCCTGAAGATCGTCGCGATCTCCATCGATGGGCCGAAGACCGTTTCCAAGGTAAAGCCGTTCGTGACGGGAAGAAGCTTCACCTTTCCCGTTCTGCTCGACACGAACAACGATGTGAAGCGCATCTTCCAGGTCTCGGCCGTGCCGACGGTGTGCGTGTTGAAGCCGGGCGGAGAGATCGCCTTCCATCACGTGGGATACAAGCCCGGCGACGAAGTGGCTCTGGAACAGGAGATCCGCAAGGTTCTCGGCCTTTCGGAGAGCAAGGAAGGCGACGCTGGAGCGCCGGCGGATTCGACGAAGAAAGCCGATCCGCAAACGGACTCCTCGAGCACGGATTCCTCATCCGATGCGCCGGACGCGAGCGCGGACGCGGCCGAAGCGCCCACCGCGAGCGAGGACGCGAGCGCGGATGCGACGGCACCTGCGGAGCGCACACCGTCTGAGACCGGGGAGGCAGCCCGTTGAGAATGCGGCCCGCCTCCGCTCTTCCCCCATCGATCCTTCATGCCGCTTTCGCGGCGCTCGTGCTTCTGTCCGCCGCCGCGCTCGTCAATGGCTGCGGCAAGGAATTGCCGCGACCTGTCGACACCACCGAGGGCTACGATCGCGTCGTTCTCGCCGAGCTCTTCACCGCGGTGTGGTGCGGCAATTGCGGCTACGCGGAAGCGGCCCTCGACCGGTTGTTCGAAGAAGAGGGATTGCCGCCCCAAGCGCCGGCGCGTCTCGCCGTGCTGCACTGGCATCCTTCGTTCGGAGCGGGCGATCCGTTCGCCTTCGAAATGTCCGACGCCCGGGTCTCCGACTACGCGAATTTCTTCACCGGACAAATGGGCGTGCCCCTCGCCGTCTTCGACGGCGTCGCGGACATTCGGGAAGGCTCGCCCGCCAGCTACGATCGTTATCGCACGCGCTTCGATCTCGAATCGTCCGTTTCCAGCCCGGTGCGCATCGATCTCGCGCGCGAGGTCGATGGACAACAGGTGACGGTCGAGGCGCAGGTCGGCGGCTATCCCGGCTCGCCAGGAGGCGCGGGCGATCTCTTCGTCGTGATCGCCGAGCATCACGCGATCAATCCTAGCCCGACCGGCGCGGATGCGTTCAGCTATGTGGCCCGCGCGGGAAAGAGCGAAGCGATCGCGGTGGCGGGAAGCCAGTCGATCACGCGCTCGTTCGTTTTCACTCTCGATCCTTCCTGGAAGCGGGCGGACCTGTACATCGTCGCCTTCCTGCAGGAGCCGGCCGGCGCTTCCGACGAGGACCTTCGCGAAGTCCTGCAGGCCGCGATGATCCCCCTCTTCGCCGCCGAAGAGGACTTCCACGCGTTTTCGTTGACGGCCCCTTCGACCGAGGTGGGCATCGATCTTTCCGCGCCGCGTTTCGCGCCCTTCGCATTGGCGAACACCGGCACGCTTTCCGACACGCTGCGCATCGATCTGCCCAACGCGCTGCGCGACTTGCCCGCCTCGTGGTCGGTCGCGCTGACCGGCGAATCGAACGAGACCGAGTTCGTCACGCCGTTTCTGTTGCCGCTCGATCCCGGATCTTCGAGCCACGACATGCGGCTGCGCGTGATCGCGCCCGATGCCGGCACGGGGACGCTCGCGCTCACCGTCTCTTCGCTGGGCGATCCCGCGCTTTCCGACACGCTCGTCTTCCATCTCACGGCCGGGAGCTACGGATTCGAGCTCGCCGCAGCGGAGCGCGATCTGCAGGCGACCGTCGGGCTGCCCGCGCTGGCGCCGCTGCAGTTGACGAACTCGGGAAGCTTGCCCGACTCGATCTCGCTCGCGATTCCCCTTGAGCTGCTCGATCTTCCTTCCGGATGGCTCGCGAGCGTGGTGAACGAGAACGACACCGCGCTCGCTCTTCCTGCGACGATCGCGCTTGCGGCGGACGAGACGACGAATCGCCTGCGCTTGCGGGTGACGCCGGATTCCGAAGGCGAAGGAACCTTGGCGCTGGTCGCGCGCTCCCTCGGCAACCCTGATCTCGCCGACACCCTGCGTTTCACGATTCGTGCGCGGCTCTACGATCTACGCCTCTCTACTTCGCAGTCCACGGTGCGCATGGTGGTCGGCTCTCCGGCGGTCGCGCCGCTGACGATCGAGAATCGCGGCTCGCGCGACGATCTCGTCACGCTGGACATCCCTGCCGCCCTGCAGAGCCTGCCGCCGGATTGGGAGATCGCGCTGGTGTACGATGGCGCGACGCCGATCGCCCTCCCCTACTGGCTGCTCGTCGAGAGCGGCAGCACGATCACCCGATTTGGTCTGCGGGCCGATGCCCCGGCGGGAGGAACGGCGACGGCGAGACTGGTCGCGCGCTCGACGGGGGACCCGAGTCTCGCCGACACGCTGGCAGTCACCTTCATCGCCGATCAGTCCGGAGTGCAGATCGCTTCCCTCGCCGGCGAAACGATCGATGTCGAGCCGGATGTCCCGCTGCTCTCCACGATGCGCATCACGAACAGCGGGACGCAGAACGATCTCTTCATCGTCGATGCGCCCGCCGATTTGCGCGTCGTGCCAGCGGGCTGGGAGTTGTACTGGGCGGACGCGAGCGGCGAAGCGCTTTCGTTGCCGCGCCTCGTGCCGCTCGACGCGGACGCGCACACCGATGAAGTCCGCCTGCATGCGCTCGCGACCGGCGACGGAACGGGAACGATCGGGCTCGTGGCCGCATCGACCAATTCTCCGGGTCTGGCCGATACCCTGATCATCACCGTGCGCGCGCAATCGTCGCAGTACCGCTTCGACTTGACCGCGCCGGAGACGGAGATCGCGATCGCGGTGGGAGAATTCGGATTCGCGCCCTTCGAGATCACGAACACGGGAGCGCTCGAGGATGTGCTCGAGCTGCGCGTGGTTTCGCTCGAGAACCCGCATCCCTGGGAGATTCCGATTCTCTGCCAGGGAGGCACCTGCTATGGGCCCGGGCCTCTCGAGGTGCCCGTGCAACCGGACGAAGTCGTCTCCGACTACTATGTCGACATGCACGCCACGACGGCGGCCACGGTGAGGGTGCGGCTGACGGCGACTTCCATGAACAATCCCAGTTTCAGCCGCTCGATCGTCTTCACATTCACGGCGACGGCCAAGAAGGCCGCGCTGTCGGCGGCCGGCGCCGAAGGGCATCGATCGGGCGCAATGGGAAGAAGTGCTCGCGAAGTTGGCGGGAGCCGCGACCGATCGCATCAGGACTAGGGGCTCGCCCGCCGCGCTCGGTTCCCCCGAAGCGCGGCGAAGCGAGAAGACGGCGTTCACATTCCGACAGGACGGAATCGTCATGGGGCACATCGCGCGCGGATGGGTGGCGGCAGGGCTGCTCGGCGTTCTCACCGGAATCACGTTTCCCAACGGCGTTCGCGCGCAGTCGGACGGCGGCGACGGAATCCTCTCGAATCTCTGCGGCACCAATCGCGCCAGCGTGTGGATCGAGGATGACGATCGCGCCGCTTCGTATCTCGATCAATTCGATCTCCAGTACACGCGCGGTCCCTGGCTGATCGGCGGGCGCCTCGAATTCGACGAGGAGACGCGTCTCGATCCCGAAGCCTTTTCCGGGATCCGCCGGCGCTTTGCCGAATACCGCGGCTCGCTCGCCGAGCTGCGCGCCGGGACCTACTACGCGACCTTCGGCCGCGGACTGCTGCTGCGCGCCGAAGAGGACGAGATCGTGCGCCTCGATCGCGACATCGACGGCGTGCGCGGCGCGGTGCATTGGCGCTCGTTGAACGCGCAGGCGCTGATGGGGCGGCCGCGCAACGACGAGACGCACCTGCGCGAGGATCTGCTCTCGGGGCTCGAGCTGCGCATGGGGCTGCCCGCCGGTTTCACCCTCGGCGGCGGATATGTGAGGCGCGACGCGAGCCGCGATCCCGAAAGCAACAGCCAGGCGGACCTGGACGATCTGCGCCTCGGAGAGCCGGTGGAAGAGCTGGCCGGCGGCAGCGTCGAATGGTCGCGCGGGATCTTCTCGGGATTGGTGGAAGCCGCGCACCGCGAGGTGTGGGGCATTCGCGATCCGCGCGCCGGGTGGATCGGCGCCGATCAGGACCCTGGGCACGCGCTCTACGGCGCCTTCACCTTCAGTCTTCCGGGATATGCGTGGCTGATCGAAGGCAAAGACTACCTGCGCTTCGACGCGCCCTACTCCACGCTGCCGTCCGCCAATTCCGCGGGGCAGCCGGTGAACGAAGGGCGCGACGAGCGCGGCTTCGGTCTGGCGCTGACGGCGAATCGCGACGATGTCATCTATGAGACGGCCTGGTCGTGGGCCGAGGCGCAGGACGAGCCGGGCGAGCGTTTCTCGGCGGAGGTCAGCGCGCGCCGCGACTGGTGGGGACGCGGAGCGCTGCGGTTCTTCGGTGAGAAGGTGCGGGAACGCGAGCTCGAAAGCCATGCGCTGCGCGAATACGGCGGCCCGCGCGTGGAGGCGTCGTATTACCTCACTCCCGAAGCCTCTCTCGAACTGCACAGCAAGTTCTACGCGTGGACCAATCAAGTGCGGGGCAGCGAGCGGCAATCGTACAACGAGGCTTCGATCGATCTCTCCCTCTCGCTCGGCGAATCGCGCGGGGCCACCTTCTCGGTGATCCACGCCTCAGAGCCGGTCCTCGAGTACAACAACAAGGACACCTGGGTCGCGCTCGAGCTCGGGTGGAACTTCGCCGGGAATCACGATCTCAAAGTGAAGATCGGAGAAGAGCGCGGCGGGATCGTCTGCTCCGGCGGCGTCTGCCACTACGAGCCGCCCTTCACGGGCGTGCGCGCGGAGCTGACCTCGAGGCTGTAAGGGCGCGCGCCCGGTTTCGAGGCCGCAGGCGCGTTTGGCGCGGCTACGCGCGCGGATCCGCGCATCGCAAGCCTACGCGCGCCGGCGGCCCGCATCGCCACCCTACGCGCACGCTGCGCTGGGATTGCCTCCGCCCACGGCCACCATGCGCTCGACCGCTCGCAGCGCTCGCGCGCGGATCTCCTCGGGAACTTCCACGCGATGCTCCAGGCGCTCGAGCGAGCGAAGCACGCTCTCCAGCGTGATCTTCTTCATATCCGCGCACACCGCTTGTTCGCCGGCCGGCACGAAGTGCTTCCCGGGCGCGACGCGCTTCAAGCGATGGATCATGCCGATCTCGGTGCCGACGATGATCTCGCGCGCCTCGCTCTCGCGCGCGTAGCGCACCATGCCCCCCGTGCTGAGCACCGCGTCGGCGAGACGGGCGACTTCGAGGGGGCTTTCGGGGTGCACGATCACCGGCGCATCGGGATGATGGCGGCGGGCCAGCAGAATGTCCTCGGCCGACAGCCGCTCGTGCGAAGGGCACCATCCCGGCCAGAGGATCAACGGCCGGCCGGTGCGTTCGGAGACATGACGGCCGAGGTTGCGATCGGGCACGAAGATGATCTCGCGCCCAGCCGGAATGCGGGCCACGATTTCCTCCGCGTTCGAGGAAGTGCAGCAGACATCGCACTCGGCCTTCACCGCCGCGGTCGTGTTCACATAGCAGACGACTTCGGCTTGCGGATGGCGCGCCTTCAACGCCCGCAGCGCTTCGGGTTCCACCATGCGCGCCATCGGGCAGTCGGCATCCCGCTCGGGCAGCAGCACGATTTTCCGCGGAGCGAGAATCGCGGCGGTCTCGGCCATGAAGTGGACGCCGCAGAAGACGATCGTCTGCGCGGGCTGCGAGGCGGCGAGCCGGCTGAGCTCCAGCGAATCGCCGACGTGATCGGCCACATCCTGGACTTCGCCGAGCTGGTAGTTGTGCGCCAGGATCACGGCGCCGCGCCGCTGCTTGGCCTCCGCGATCGCCTGTCGCAGCGCGGCGAGATCGCGCCGGCCGGTCGGGGAAATGTCCTGCGACGCGTGCGACTCGTTCCCGGCTGGGGATGTCATGGGTTGGACCTCGCGTTCGTGATTCGGTTGAGCTTCCTCGCGCGCGATCAGTCTTGGTGCTCGTGGCCCTCGTGCTCGCCGTGATCGTGCGCATGGGCGTGGGCCGCTTCTCTCGCCTTGTTGCGCTCCTCACAATCGTTGCGATGCGGGCAGTTGAGGTCGCCGCACACGCACAGGCTCTTTCCCTGGCGCGACATGTAATCGCGGATCGCGGCGCGCAAGGCGTCCTCTCCCAGAGCGGAGCAATGCATCTTGACCGGGGGCAGGCCGTCGAGCGCTTCGGCGACCATGCGGTTCGAGATGCGCAGGGCGTCCTCGATCGTCTTTCCGATGACGAGCTCGGTGAGCATGCTGCTGACGGCAATGGCCGCTCCGCAGCCGAAGGTCTGGAATTTCGCATCCTGGATGTGATTGTCGCGCACCTTGATCGTCAGGCGCATCATGTCGCCGCAAACGGGATTGCCTACCTCCCCCACTCCGTCGGGGTCTTCGATTTCCCCGACATTGCGGGGATTGCGGACATGGTCCATCACCTTCTCGGTGTACGGTTGCATCTTCTTCTCCTCGAAAGTTGGTTCAGGAAACGCCCGGCCGATCCTACTTCGGCGAGGGGGCCGTCTCCTGCCGCTTCAAGAAATCCCGGTACATCGGCGACATGGCCCGCACGCGATCGACCACCCGCACGAGCGCCTCGCTGGCCGCGTCGATGTCCTCTTCCGTCGTGCTCCGGCCGAGCGAGAAACGCAAGGTGCCATGCGCCTCCTCGACCGGCAAACCCATGGCGACCAGCACATGCGAAGGCTTGAGGTCTCCCGACGAACAGGCCGATCCCGTGGAGACGGCCACGCCTTCGAAGTCGAGATTCATCAAGAGCGATTCGCCTTCCACGAAACGGAAGGCGGCATTCAAGGTGTTCGGCAGGCGCTCGGTGGGATGCCCGTTCACGCGCGTGTGCGGAATGCGCTCGAGAATGGCGCGCTCCAGCCGGTCGCGCAATTCGCGCTCGCGCGTCGCGCGCTCTTCCCGCAAGGCGCCGGCGAGCTCGCTCGCCTTTCCAAAGCCGACGATCGCAGGCACATTCTCCGTGCCCCCGCGGCGGTGGCGTTCCTGATGTCCGCCGAAGAGCAGCGGAACCACCCGCACGCCGCGCCGCAGATAGAGCGCGCCGATGCCTTTCGGCCCATAGATCTTGTGCGCCGAGACGCTCATCATGTCGACGCCCAGCTTGCGGACATCGATCGGCAGGCGGCCCAACGCCTGCACCGCGTCGGTGTGCACCAGCGCCCCGCGCTCGTGGGCGATCGCGGCGATCTCCGCCACCGGCTGGATCGTGCCGACCTCGTTGTTGGCGAGCATGATCGAGACGATCTTCGTCTCCGGTTTGATCGCGCTGCGCACCTGCTCGACATCCACCCGCGCGTGCTCATCGACCGGCACATAAGTAACGGCGCAGCCGCGCTTTTCGAGCATCTGGCAGGTGTTGAGAACCGCGGGATGCTCGATCGCCGAAGTCACGATGTGCGGGCAGGCCGCATTCGCGGCGAGGGGATCGACCACTCCCCGCAAGGCATGGTTGTCGGCTTCCGTGCCGCCGCTCGTGAAAACGATCTCGCTCGCGTCGGCTCCGATCAGGCGGGCCAATCGCTCCCGCGCCTGTTCGACCGCGCGCCGGGCGTCCTGTCCGGCGGAATGCACGCTCGAAGCGTTGCCGAACTTCTCGGTCAGAAATGGAAGCATTTCCTCGAGCACCGCCGGATCGAGCGGCGTCGTCGCATTGTGATCGAGATAGATGCGCTTCATGGATTCCACCCTTGCCCGTCACCATTCACGGGCCTCTGCGCCCGCACGCCAGGTTCCCGGGCGTTCAAGGACGATCGTTCGTATCGCTGCTTTCCCATTCCCATCTTGGCAAAGCGAGAGAGGTGTCCGAGTTCTCGCCGGAACTCCTCCCGCTCGCTCTCGAAGGCGCCTCCCCCGAAGGAAGCGGCCGCCCACTCGCCAGATCCGCGATGCTCACGCAGGCCAGCCGCCGGTCGATCAATCCTTCGAGCTCTTCCCACAGGGCGCGCGTGCGACACGAGCGGGACATTCTGCACAGCTTGCCCGGGTCCCCGCAATCGGCGAGCATGACTCGGCCCTCCAGGACATCGAGCACATCCTTGGCCGAAATCGTGGCCGGGTCGCGGGCGAGGACATACCCGCCGCGGCTTCCTCGCACGCTGCGCACCAATCCCGCCTCCTTCAATTGGACGAGCAGGGCGTGCAGGTACTTGCGCGAGATGCCCTGCCGCTCGGTGATCGCCCGCATCATCACGGGCCCGCTTTCCTGGTGGACGGCCAAGTCGACCATTGCTCGAAGGCCGTACCGTCCTCGCGTCGTGATTCGCATGCTTGGACCTCGGGGACAAAGTCTAGTAAGCTACTAGACTAATTTACCGGGCCCAGGTTCCCGAGTCAAGGGTTGTGGGGCGGAAATTCGGGTTTTCCGAGAGATAACCGGTTGCATGGGGTCCAGTTGTGAGGGGAATGCGGTGTCGTCTGGCAATCCGCCCAAAGCCGGCGTCACCCGCCTTCTCCCCGGCGGCAAAAGGCGGCCCCACACGAGGGCAAGAGGCAGGCTATCCCGTAGCAGGAGAGGGATTTCCATAGGGAATCCCGAATCTTCGCTCCACTAGCTAGACCGCGTATCCCGAATCTTCGCCCCACAAGCCGACGCCAGTGCGGCCGCCTCCACCTCGAGTTCCACCTCGTCCCTGATCGGGATCCCGTTGGCGCCCACGGCCGGAATCGAGGGCTTCAGCCGCCGGGAGACCTCGATCGCATTCCGGTGGACGGCGACCAGCCGAAATCCCCTGCGCTGGTAGAAGCCCAGCGCGCCGAGATTGTCGTTCGTCGTGATCAACCAAATGCGTTTGCAGCGTCGCTTCACGCAGGTCTCCGCCAAGGCCAAGAGGAGGGCATTGGCGACCCCCACGCCGGGCATGAGGCTGTTCAGGGAGACGATCTCGCACTCGTCCTGCTCGATGCGATACGTGAGCAGGCCGACGCGCCGGTCCGCGCGACTCGCGATCCAGGCGGGCAACGCGCAGGCCTCATGGATCCTGCCTCGCGTGACGATGAGCGAGGAGCCCCATTCCCGGGTTAAAAGGTCGGAAATCCACTCCCGGTCCTGGATTTCGGACGCTCGCACGATCGCTTGCATGCCTCCTCCTGGCTCGTCCGCTCGCTGCGGAGCGAGCCCGTGACAGTGCTTCCCGGCCCAGGAAAACTCTGGACGAAGGCAGGGGGAAACCCGGATACTTTCGCGTTCGCCAAGGTACGGAGAAGCGAACGAGCGTCCGCTTGCGGACATCGCAACGAGCAATCAAATGGAGGTACTTCGATGGCCCATGTCATTTCGGACGAGTGCACCATGTGCGGAACCTGCAAGGAATCCTGCCCTTCGGAAGCCATCAGCGAAGGGGACCCGAAGTATGTCATCAATCCTGATCTGTGCACCGACTGCGGGTTGTGCGCGCAAGAATGCCCGGTGAGCGCCATCTCTCAGAAGGACTGATCGGTTTGTCTTGGCCGGGATTCCGGCCGAGCGGTTTTCCTCCTAGGCACGGACCCACCCTGCGAGCAGCCGATTCCTGCGGCTGCTCGCTCCTTTTTGACGCTTCCCTCACGCGCGCTTCTGCCCCACGGCCGTGACATAGACGCTTCTCTTGCGCGGCCCGTCGAACTCGCAGAAGTAGATGCCCTGCCAGGTTCCGAGCGTGAGACGCCCGTGCTCGATCGGAAGCGTGAGGTGGCACCCCACCAGCGTCGAAAGCGCGTGGGCGGCGCTGTTCCCTTCGGCATGCTGGTAATAGCGCTGGGAACGGGGCACGAGCCTCTCGAGATCCGCGAGCACATCGTGCACCACGCTGGGATCCGCATTCTCGTTGACCGTGATCCCCGCGGTCGTGTGGGGCACGAAGACCAGCGCCATGCCCGAGAGCGCGCCTTCCGCTTGGAGTGCGGATGAGACCCGCTCGGTGATGTCGATCATCTCCATCGCCCGGCGCGTCTCGACCGAGAACATCTGCATGGCCGCACCTCCACGGTGATCGTAAAGCGTCTCTCATGACCGCGCCTGCGGTAGAGGGCTCGCCCGCGCGACCGAGCGCATCTTGATTCGACCCGCTTCGAATGTAAAGATCCGCCCACGAAGTTGTCGTCATGGGCCGCGGAAGACGGGAACCTGCATGTCGTCCACCTCGCCACAGCCTTCGTTCGACATTGCGATCATCGGCGGTGGGATCGTCGGGATCGCGACCGCGGATGCGCTGCTCTCACAGGGGCCGTTGGATCTCGCCGTCTTCGAAGCCGAGGATCGCGTCGCCGCTCATCAAACGGGCAACAACAGCGGCGTGATTCACTCGGGCCTCTACTATCGCCCCGGCTCCCTCAAGGCGCGCACCTGCCGCGAAGGGCGCGAGATGCTCTACCGGTTCTGCCGGGAAGAAGGCATTCCCCACGAGCGCTGCGGCAAGGTGGTCGTCGCCCTGAGCGATGCGGAATGGCCGCGTCTGGAAGAGCTGGAGCGGCGCGGCCGCGCGAATGGGCTGCTTGGATTGCGGCGCTTGTCTCGCGACGAAATTCGTGCGCACGAGCCGTCGGCCGCGGGCATCGCCGGCCTCCTCGTTCCCGAGACGGGCATCGTCGACTATGTCGCCATGACACAGCGGCTCGCCGGCCGCGTGCGCGATCGCGGCGGCGAGATCCGCTTGCGAGCGCGCGTGCGCGCCATCCGAAAAGACGGCAACCGCCTGCGCTTGGAGACGGACGGGGGGCCCGCCGCCTGCCGCCTGCTGATCAACTGCGCGGGTCTGCAATCCGATCGCGTGGCGCGAAGCGAAGGCGCGGACCCGGGCGTGCGCATCGTTCCCTTTCGGGGCGAATACTATGTGCTGGCCGAATCGCGCCGCGGGCTCGTCCGCAATCTGATCTATCCGGTGCCCGATCCGCGGCTGCCCTTTCTCGGCGTGCACTTCACGCGGCGCGTGGACGGCAGCGTGGAAGCCGGGCCGAACGCGGTGCTGGCCTTCAAGCGCGAAGGCTATCGCAGGACGAGTTTTTCCTGGAACGACACCGTGGCAACGCTCGCCTTCCCGGGATTCTGGAAAATGGCCTCCGGCTTTTGGCAGACGGGGATCGGAGAATATCGCCGTTCGTTCTGCCGGAGCGCGTTCGTGCGCGCGCTTCGCCGGTTGCTTCCCGATCTTGCCTCGGAGGATGTCCGCCCCGGCGGCGCGGGAGTGCGCGCGCAAGCGGTCGATCGATCAGGAAAACTGGTCGACGATTTTCGCATCGTCGAAAGCGAGCGGGCCATCCATGTGTTGAACGCGCCCTCGCCCGCGGCGACCGCCTCGCTCAGCATCGGGCTGCAAATTGCGCGCATGGCGCGCGCCCGGCTGGAAGAACTCTCCCGCTAGCGGCGCCACCTCGGCCGGCTGGGGCTAGCGCGACCGGTTCGCCAGCGGCCCTTGCGGGGCTACCGCCGGCGCTGCTTCTTCGCGCTCTCCTTCGCGCTTTCCTTCGCGCTTTCCTTCGCGCTCCTCTGCGCGCTCTTCTTCGCGATTCCGTGCGGCCGCTTCCGCGCTTGCCGCACGGGCGGCTTGCCGATTTCGAGCCACCCGGCGCGGATGTCCACGATCATCTGCGCAACGCGATCGGTCACGAGGTCGGCGAAGCGCATGCAACGATCGGGATCGAGGCGCGCGAAATCGACTCGTTCGCCCGCGCGCTCGTAGGTCATCACCGGTCGCGGAGCGGGATAGGCCTGCACGCCCTTGTAGCAGTAGTATGAAGGGACCACGCCGGCGGGGATCCGCGCGCGCAATTCCGGATAGAGGCCGAGCAGCATCGCCATCTCGTCGATCGCGGCATGGCCCATACCCTCTTCCCCGAACAGCTCCTTCGCCTCCTTCTGCACTTCCCACCACCAATCGATGATCGCGACGCACATGCGATCCTCAGCCGCGAGACGCGCGGCGGCTTCGCGCAAGACGGCGGTGTTTCCTCCGTGGCCGTTCATCACGAAGAGCCGCGCGAGGCCGTGGCGCGCGAGGGAGCGGGCGAGATCGAGGAGGACGCGCTGCAAGGTCTCCGCGCTCAGGGTGCAGCCTCCCGGGTACGCGAGCAGAGACTGGGTCAGCCCGTACGGCATGAGAGGCAGCGCCGGCATCTTCAACCGTTCGGACAAGCGCGAGCACAGACCGAGGGGAATGAGATTGTCCGTTCCCACCGGTCCGCCGTCGTGCGCTTCGACGGTGCCGAGGGGAAGCAAGGCCTCCGCGAAACGCAGGCGGGCGTGATCGTGGGTGGAAAGCGATTGCCAGTCCATGCGCACCTCCCATGGAACGATCCCGATGTTGCGCTACCCGAGAAAGACATGCGATTCTAGACGGTGAGTCGGGTTGCCTTCAAGCGGCCGGCCGGCGCCCCGCGGACGAGCGGCGATGACGGCCGGCGCGGGCGCCCCAATCGTAAGGGAGAGACGCATGCCCCAAGGACAAGACTCCTCCAATCTGGTCGTCTACATCGACTTCGACAACCTGGCCGTTGGTGCGAGGGACGCCGGGTTGCGGCTGAACATCAACCTGCTCCTGCAGCGTTTGCTCGAGAAGGGCAAGATCATCGTCAAGAAGGCCTACGCGGACTGGAGCCGCTACAAGGACTACATGGCCGAATTGCATGAGGCGGGCATCGAGCTGATCGAGATCCCTGCGCCGCGCCTGTCCGGAAAGAACAGCGCCGACATCCGCCTGGTCGTCGACGCGATGGAGCTGTGTCACAGCAAGAGCCACATCGACACCTTCGTGATCGCCTCGGGCGATTCGGATTTCTCCCCCCTCGTCGCGAAGCTGCGCGAGAACAACAAGTCGGTGGTCGGGGTCGGGATGCGCAATTCCACCGCCCGCTTGCTGATCTGCAATTGCGACGAATTCATCTTCTACGATGATCTCATCAAGCAGCCCGCCGCGCAGGCCACCGCCGGTCTGGACACCGTGCCGGCCGAGAAGCGCGCGATCTTCGACATGCTGCTCAGCACGACGCGGGCCCTCTTGCGCGAAGGGCGCGAGACGCTCTACTCCTCGCTCATCAAGGATGCGATGAAGCGCAAGCGTCCCGATTTCGACGAAGGCAATCACGGGTACGCGAATTTCGGCGAATTGCTCGAAGACGCGCAGAGCCATGGCCTGCTCTCGGTCAATCGCGATCAGCACGCCGGCGGGACTTGGGTGGTGACGACGGTCAAGAGCGAGAAAGAGGGAACGCCCAGCGGCGAGCAGCGGCGCCGCAAGCGGGCGCCCCGCGCGGTGCGCCCGCGCGCGCGCACCGCCAATGCCCGCTCGCGAAGCGCGACCGCTTCGCCGAAAGCTCCGACGGCGCCCTAGCACGCAACGAGCGTCACAGACAGTCCGGACTAGCGGCCGTCGCCATCCGGCCGGGCGATCGTCTGCTCAGGAATTCGAAGCGTCCAACGAAAGCTCCGCGATTTTTCCCCGATAGAGATAGACATCGTCGGGCGCTTCCTGCCAGGCGAATCCCGCTTGCAGGAAGGGCTCGGGCAGGGTGCCCGTCGGCGCCATCGCATGCATCTGCGAGAATCCCTCGTCGCGCGCGAGCAGAATGGCCGCGGCCAGACAGGGCTCGCTCACCCGGCCCTCGATCGCATCGAACCAACCGATCTCGAGCGAATGCGGGTACTTCGTGTTCGGCGCAAGGACGAGGGCCTGCTGGCCGTCGCGCAGCGTCCGCGCGCCCGGAAGATAGCGTTCGCGATCGGCCACCTCGGGCGGCGCGAAGAACCAATCGTTGATCACGAAGCCGGGCATGTCGGGCAGGCCTTGCTCGATGCGGACCGCGGCGCGGTCGATCGAGCGGGCCCAGGCGGCCGAGGCGGAGAGATCCTTGGCTTCGAAATTCGTGAAGGTCGTCGAGCGGCGAAAGCCGAGGCGTTCGCTGATCCGCATCGATCCGCGGTTGGCGAAGTAGGTGACGAACATCAGCTCGCGAAGTCCGCGATCGCGCGCGTAGGCGACCACATGACGGGCGAGATGCGCGCCGAGGCCATGGCGCTGATACTCGGGATCGACCCGCAACCCTTCGCACCAGGCGATGCGCGCGTCGAAAGGGTGCAGGCGCCCGCATCCGGCCAGGCGCCCGTGGAACAGCAATCCGGCGAAGTACGAGCCTTCTTCCCGCACCCAACGCTCGAAGACGAGCGGCAGGTAGTCGTGTCCTTCCCAGATTTGCGCGGCGATGGAAAGAAGCGCTTCCCGGTCTTCGAGACGGATCGGGCGGAATGCGATCGTGTCGTTCATGGATGGTTTCGCTGGGTTCACGCCTCCATGGGCTCCTCGTGCGACAGCGCCCGCCAGGCCCGCAGCAAGGCCACTTCGCGATCGGAGGAGAGACCCGCCTTGAGCTCCGTGCCGAAGGGGCGTGAGAGATCCCAGGCGAAGGAGTCCCACACCGTTGCGCGCAACGGACGATGCGTCAACCCCGCTTCGCGCGCCTTGCGGCAGTCGTAGCGCTCGTGTTCGCGCGGGATCCAGAGCGGCAAGTCGAGATAGGGACGCAGCCCCTGCCCTTCGAGGAATTCGTCTGGCACCCACACCAGCCGGCCGCGGCTGTCGCACGCTTCCTGGCAGGTCTCGAGGAGCTTGCCCATCGTCAAGGGCCCGGCGGGCCCGGTCGCATTGAAGATCCCCGTCCGCTTGCGCTCGATCGCGCGCATGATCCACTCGGCGAGATCGCGCACATCGATGCACTGGATCAAGCGCTCGACTTTGCCCGGCGCAAGGATCTCGCCTCCCCCGGCGATGCGGCGCGGCCAGTAGGTGAAACGATCGGTCGGATCGTGCGGCCCGACGATCAAGCCGGGGCGCACGATCAAGGCGCGCCCCGCAAACTCGCTTTCGACGGCCTGCTCGCACAGCGCTTTCAGCGGGCCGTAGGTGCGCGGGTTCACTTCTTCGTCCGAAGATCCTTCGGGCAGGCGGGCGATTTCCGAGGACTCGTCGATTCGGCCCGCGCCGGGGCGCGCGTACACCGACAGGCTCGAAATGAAGACATACATGCCCACGCGCGCGGAGAGCAGCCGGGCGGACTTGCGCACGACGCGCGGCAGGTAGCCGCTGGTATCGACCACGACATCCCATTCGCCCGTTTGCAGGGCGCGCAAGTCCGCGTCGCGATCGCCGCGCAGCTTGGTGGCGCGGGGAAAGAGATCGGGGTTGTGAAGCCCGCGATGGAAGAGAGTCACCTCGGCGCCCGCATCCAGGGCGCAAGCGGCGAGGTGCCGGCCGACGAAAACCGTTCCACCCAAGATCAGGAGCCGCATGCCCGCCTCCTCCAGCCGTCTTCGTTTCGATGGATGCGCGCCCGGTCGCGCTCGACCCTGCGGAGGTTGCCGGAAACGCTCCTATGATAACGCTCCGGCGGCTCGCCCGTCGTCCTTCTTAACAGAAGCGCTGCAAGAGCCGACGCGGCCGCGTGGGACGCCGGCAGGGCCCGAATCTCCTCGGAGCCCCGCGTGTACACGCGAACCAGGCCACTTGCGCGAAGCATGCCGCATGATCGATCGTCTCACGCATGACGCGCAAGCACTCCTTGCGCGCTTGCGCATGCGAGATGCCAAGAGGACTCGGACGGGGCACAGGGAGGGCGCCATGCAGACACACACAGACGACCGCGCCGGCGACACGTTCGTTCTCGTCTTCGCATCGGGAGAGGATCCGACCAGGGAGCTTCTCGATTTCGCCCGGCGCGAGCGCATCGCGGCGGCGGAGTTCCGCGGCATCGGCGCTTTCGCGCGCGCGACGATCGGGTATTTCGATGTCGCGTCCAAGGAATACCGGACGATCGCGGTGGAGACGCAGACGGAAGTGTTGAGCCTGATCGGCAATCTCTCCGTGTTTGAGGATGCGCCGCGGCTGCACGCGCATGTGGTCCTCGGATTTCCCGACGGCGCTGCGCGCGGCGGACACTTGCTCGAGGCGCGCGTGCATCCCACGCTGGAGCTCTTCGTGCGCGCGTTGCCCTTCCCGCTGCGGCGAGAGCGGGATGAGGCGTCGGGATTGCCCCTGATCGGGCCCGCCTGATCCTGAACGCCCCGAATTCGTGCCGGGGCCGATGAGGATCGGAGCGAAGATGGCGCGACTGCGAGAGTCCGGCAGCCAAAGACGAGAACCCTCTTCGGGCGCGAACCTCCGCCGGGAAGGCGGAATCACGACCAGGAAATCCAAGGGGACATCCAGAAAGAGGTGGGCCCGGCCACAGCAGATGCGCTGCTTTGTCTATCGAACCGATGGACGATTCAGCCTGTCATTCTTTTCTCAAGTACTTGCCGGTACCGTCGTAATTCTTTCCAAAGCAAAGAATTGGCAGCATTATCCCTCGGGGCGACGAGATGGTGAAGGTCTCGCCCAGCCGCCCCGATTCCGCGAGAATGATCGAAACCCGCCATTTTTTCGCCCGGCAGTCTCCCGGCCGCCCCGCAGCCCGCTCTGGATGGCACGCCCGCGCTTCCTTGCCCCCCCGGGAAACGGCCGTCCGGCGATAACGAATACAAGAAACTTCCGCCCCTATCCGATAGGAAATATGGACTTTGCTCTTCGGGGCTGGTACCATTAATCCGTTCTCGAGAGAGAGCGGCCTCTGTGATTTGGCAACTGGTTCGGCAAGTTTGCATCCAAAGGGAGGACAAGCGGATGAAGACGCGGTGGTACGCATGGGTGCCTGTGTTGCTTTTTGCCGTGAGCGTATTCGCGAGCGTGCCGGCGATGGCGGATCCAGTAGAGGCGACGATCAGTCTCGGCCGTGACCCTGAACCCCCCTTCTGCGTTCAGAACCCGGGCGGCACACTGACGATCACCTGGGACGTCGAGTATGCGACGACTCCGTTGCGTGTCATTTACACGCTCACGGATCCCAGCCAGACGATCGTCCTCGACAGCCAGACCTATCCAGGCAGCACCGGCATCGAGATCACACGCACCTGGACGGTTCCGAGCGGTCTCGTCGACGGCAAGTACTGGGTGCGGGTCGAGTACTGGTCGCTGGAGGCGGGCAACGAAGCAAACGCGGAAGTCACCTTCTATGTTTGCTCCGAGATCGGGAACGTCTGCGCCGAGAAGTACGCGGATACGAACTGCAACGAAGTGCTCGATGATGGCGACCTGCCGGTCGCGGGCTGGTGGATCTGCATCGACACTCCGTACGAAGAGACCTACTGCCTCCAGACCGGCCCCGATGGGCGCGTCTGCTGGAATAGTGTCATCGCGGGCGAATACCACGTCTGGGAGTTCCAGATGGGGGACTGGCGGCCGATCGGCCCGACCGAGTACACCGAAGTGCTGGATGCCGGGGAAGAACTCCTGTTCAGCTTCTTCAACACGGAGTGTGCGCCTCCTTCGGCATGCTGCTTCCCCGACGGCAGCTGCCAGGTGCTTCCGGTCGGCACGTGCGCCGAAATGGGCGGCACGACGATTCCGGATATCACCTGCGATCCGAATCCCTGCCCGACCGCTTGCTGCTTCCCCTACGGCGATTGCGTCGTCACGACGGCCGCCGAATGCGAGACGATGGGCGGGCTCGTCTTCCCGATCGACAGCTGCGATCCGAATCCTTGCATGCCTTGGCCGTATGCCTGCTGCATCGTCGATGAATGCGTCATGTTGAACGAGGCCGACTGCCTCGCGCAGGGCGGCGTCTGGTACGACATGATGATCTGCGAGAGCGCGGGGGGCGACTTCACCTGCCCGCCTCACGATGTTTGCTGCATCGGCACCGATTGCCTGGTCCTGATCGAAGCCGACTGCTTGGCGCAAGGCGGCGAGTGGCATCCGGAATGGGAAGGCTGCGATCCGAATCCGTGCCTGCCGGTGCATGTCTGCTGCGTCAATGAGACCTGCTTCATCGCGACCGAGACCGACTGTCTGGCCCAAGGCGGCGAGTGGCATCCGGAGTGGGATAGCTGCGATGATCCCAACCCGTGCCTGCCTCCGACGCCTGCGGATCCTGACAGCTGGGGCACGATCAAGTCGATCTACCGGTAGTCTTCTCCGGTATCGACGCGACTGATGGATGCAAACGGCGGGGCCCTTCCTCGAGGGGAAGGGCCCCGTTTTTGTCCTCGTGGCGGGCCGGCTTCGCGCGTTCGGCAGGGCGATTGCGGTTCGCGCGGCGCAAACGCCGGTGATCGCGACGGATTTACTCGGCTCTCTGCCCTCCACGCTCGAGCAGATCGATGTAGGCGCCCGAGACGAGCGCATTCTCGGTGATCGTTAGACGGCGCAGGATGCTCACGGCCGTCCGCTCTCCATCCTCGACGGCCTCTCCCTCTCCCAGCATCACCTCCAATTCCAGGAACGAGCCAAGGCCCTCCACCTCGTCCAGATGGATGCGCGTTCGCTCGAGCAGGAAGAGCTCCCGTCGCTTTCGCACGACGCCGCGCACTCCGAGACTCGCCGCGAGCACGCGACGCAGCCCCTCCGGATCGGAGATCGCGCAGACTTCGTAATGCGACGATTTGGGCCCTTCCCGATCCTCCCTCTCGTAATGGATCAACTCCGCGGACTTCTCCGCAACGCGGAGCTTCAGGCGGCCCAGACGCCCGCGAAAGAAGGTGTCTTCCTGGACGCATGAGCCCTTCCATACCGCGCCGAGGGATCGGACCCGTCGGCGCAGAACCTCGAGATCGTCCACACGGGCCTTGATTTCGGCATTGACCGGCATGCAGAACCTCCCTGCGCAGCTGATGACCCGAGACGGCCGCTGAGAGCGTCTCCTCCATCCCCGGACGGCCGGAAGCTATCAATGACCGCTTGAAGCGAGTATTACCCGGTATTATTCTCGCCCGGTGCGCGAGCCGCCGCTCGAACCGTCATCTCGAAGCGGGCGGGCGCGTCATCGTTCCATCGTCCCTTCTCAACGGGGTGTTGCATGAGCGCCGAACGCAAATGGGAAGTCATCACCTTCAAGGCGGACCCCGCGCTCGCGAAAGCGATGCGCAGCATTCCGAACCGTTCCGAGTTCATCCGGGCCGCCATCCTCGCCTCGCTCGAGGGAACCTGTCCCCTCTGCGGGGGAACGGGCACCTTATCGCCCGACCAGCACCGGCATTGGCGCTCGTTCATCGGCAGCCACGCGCTGGTCGAATGCGACGATTGCCACGCGGTCCATCTTCGCTGCCAGGCGGACGGCGGTCGAGAGGACATTCATCGCCGCGAGCTCAAAGGGTAGACGCTGAAGCGCGTGCGCGAGGGAAACCACAAGGAAAGGGAGCGGGCATGCGATCGGAGGCGGCAAGGAAAGGCGCAGCGGGGGCGCGCGCGGGAACGGCCTGGCTGCTTCTCGCCGTGTGCCTGTGCTGCGCAAGCGCAGCCGGTCGAACGGGCGGGCAAGCGAGCGAGAGTCCGGCGACGGCTTCCCTGGTCGACTTGCCGGCCGCCCGCCTGCGGTCGGGCGAATCGATCGCCGTCGTGGTCGGCATTCCTCCCCAGGCGGGCATCGTGCGCGCGATCGGGGGCGAGCGGGTGCGCGTGGATGTGCTCGTGCAGCCCGGCCAGGAACCGCACACCTTCGAAGCCTCCCCTCGTCAGATCGCCGCTTTGCTTTCGGCGAAGATCTATTTTCGCATCGGCCTGCCCTTCGAAGATGCGCTCCTGGCGAAGATCGGCTCCTCCCCTTCGCCGGCCATCGTCGACATGGGCCGGGGAGCGCAACGATTGCGCATCGAGAAAGAGGAGCAGGCCTCGCAGATGGATGCCCACCCACAGGCAGACGAAGAGGAGCATGCAACAGGCACGCCTGGACCCGGGCAGGCGAGTGCACCCGAGCGCGAACCGCGCGCGAAGGGGGCCGCGCAGGCGCAAGAAAGCGAGCTCGATCCTCACCTCTGGCTCTCGCCCCGCCTGCTGCCGCTGCTCGCGCAACATGCCTGCGAGGCGCTGCAATCGCTCGATCCCGAGGGAGCGGAATTCTATGCGGCCAATCTCGCGACATTCGTGAACCGCTTGCAGGAGGCGGATGCGCGCGCGGCCCAAGCGCTCGCGCCGTATCGCGGCCGGGCCTTCTTCGTCTATCACCCCGCGTTCGGTTACTTCGCCGAGGCCTACGGCCTTCATCAAATCGCCGTCGAGCATGGCGGCAAGGAACCTTCCCCCAAGCGGCTGGCGGAGTTCCTGCACCGAGCGCGGGCGTCGAACGCGCGCACGATCTTCGTGCAGCCGCAATTCGACCGGCGGGCGGCGGAGACGATGGCGCAGGCGATCGGAGGAACGATCGCGACCCTCGACGATCTGGCCGAAGATCCGGTCGCGAATCTGGAAGCGATGGCCGGGCGCATCGCGGCTTCCTTCGAAGAGGGAGAACGAGAGACGGATCGTTCGGCCGAGTAACGGATGACGAGAACCGGAGAATCCTGATGGCGACGGCCTCCGTGATCACGCTCGCGCATGTGCGCTTCGGATACAACGGCGCGACCGTGCTCGACGATGTGAGCCTGGAGATTCCGGCCGGCGATTTCGTCTGTCTCATCGGCCCGAATGGAGGCGGCAAGACCACCCTGCTCAAGCTGCTGGTCGGATTGCTGAAGCCGGAGAGCGGCGAGATCCGCCTCTTCGGCCGCGCCCCCGCGGAGGCGCGCGCGCGGATCGGCTATTTGCCGCAGCGCAGCGAGCTCGACCGTCAGTTTCCCGCGAGCGTCCTGGATGTGGTCCTCATGGGCCGGCTCGATTCGCGCTTGCTCGGCCCCTATCGCCCGCGGGACCGGAGAGCCGCCCTGGCCGCGCTGGAGGAAGTCGAAATGGGCGGCCTGGCCGGGCGCTCCTTCGCCGAGCTCTCCGGAGGCCAGCGCCAGCGCGTGCTGATCGCGCGGGCGTTGTGCGGCGAGCCTCAGCTTCTCCTGCTCGATGAGCCGACCGCCAATGTCGACGCGCTCGTCGGCGAACGCCTGCTCGCGCTCCTGAAGAAACTGAACGAGCGCATGACCGTGCTGCTCGTCTCGCACGATCTGGCCTTCGTCTCCCCGATCATCAAGACCGTGCTGTGCGTCAATCGCAAGGTGCGCTCCCATCCGATGAGCGCGCTCACCGGCGATCACATTCGCGAGCTCTACGGAGGCGAGGTCTACCACGTGCGGCACGACCGCGAGGTTTCCGGGAAAGGACCCGCCGATGCTTGAGTTCTTCCGCGCGCTCGCCGACCCGGGCCTCGCCTTCCTGCGCTACGCGCTCCTGGTCGGACTGCTCGCGAGCGTCGCCTTCGGCATCGTCGGCAGCTATGTGGTCGCGCGCAGGATCAGCTACATGGCGGGGGCGATTTCGCACAGCGTGCTGGGAGGCATCGGACTCGCGCTCTACCTGCAGATCGCGGCGGGATGGGCCTGGTGCCATCCGGCGTTCGGCGCGGTGGTCGCGGCGCTCGTTTCCGCGCTCATCATCGGCCTCGTGAGCCTGCACGGCGGGCAGCGCGAGGACACCGTGATCGGATCGCTCTGGGCGCTCGGCATGGCGGCCGGCCTGCTCTTCCTCTCGCGCGTGCCGGGGAATGTGGATGCGATGAGCTTCCTCTTCGGAAACATTCTCCTGCTGTCGCGCTCGGATGTGTGGATGGTCGCGGCATTGGATGTGCTGATCGCCGGTATCGCGCTGCTCTTCTCGAATCGTCTGCTGGCCGTTTGTTTCGACGAGGAGTTCGCCCGGGTGCGCGGCGTGCGCGTGCAGTTCTTCTTCCTGCTCTTGCTGTGCCTCACCGCGCTCACGATCGTGCTGCTGGTGCGCGTCGTCGGCGCGGTGCTGGTGATCGCGCTGCTCACGCTGCCGGCCGCGCTGGCGGGGCTGTTCACGCGCAGGCTCTGGCAGATGATGCTCGGCGCGATCGCGGCCTGCATGCTATTCGTGACCGCGGGGCTGGCGATCAGCTATGCCGAGGACCTCCCGAGCGGTCCCACGATCATCGTTCTCGCGGGCATCCTGTATCTCGGCGCCTTGGCGCTGGCGCGGTCGCTCTCGAAGCGGCGCGCGCGCGGGCGCACGCTCGCCTGATCGGCCGGACTCGCGATGTCAGCGGACTCGCGCCGGAAGATCAGCTTCCCGCAGGCGCCTCGTGCTTGGCGATCACCTTCCCCACCGGCCGGCTCAGGATGAACATCGCGGCCCCCGCCGAGACGCCGAGGATCGTGAGCATCAGGAAGAAGCTCGACTTGGGCATCTTTTCCCAGAAGGTGCCGAGGAATCCGGTCAGATAATTGCCGAAGAAGCTCGAGAGGAACCAGACCCCCATCATCATCGAGACCATTCGCGCGGGAGCGACTTTGGTCACCAGGGAGAGGCCGATCGGCGAGAGGTAGAGCTCGCCGATGGTCAGCACGAAGGTCGTGCCGACCAGCCACATCACGCTGCGCTTGTCCTCCGCGCCGGTGTTCGCGGCCGCGACCATCATCAGAATGTACGCGAGGCCGAGCAGCGTGCATCCCATGGCCATCTTGATCACGCTGGAAGGTTCGGAACGGCGGCGCTGCTGCCAGCTCCAGAAGATGTTCAGCACGGGAGCCATGATGAAGATCATGATCGGATTGATCGACTGATACCAGGTCGAGGGGATGTCGAACCCCAGCAGATGCCAGTTCGTGTTCCGGTCGGCCCAGAGCTGCATGGTATTGCCTTGTTGCTCGTAGACTCCCCAGAAGACGATGTTGAGCGCGCAGAGCGTGATCAAGGCGCCGATGCTCAGGCGGTCGTCCTTGGGCAGGCTGCGCATCCAGCGGGTGAAGAGCGTCACCAGAACGCCGAGGACGACGAGCCCGAGAACGATCCGGATCGACTTGGCGAGCAATCCGAGAAAGGCCGGAAGCCCGATCACGAGCGCGATGAGCCCGATCGCCACCGCGACGATGTAGATGGCCACGGAACGAACGGCCATCGTCGAAGAGACCTTCGACTTGGAGGGCTCTGCGGCGAGCAGCGGCCGGCCGGCCAGATAGAGGATGAGCCCCGCGATCATGCCGACGCCGGCGGCGAAGAAGCCCCAGTGCCAGCCGGCCTTCTGGCCGAGAGTGCCGCAGATGAGGGGCGAGAAGAACGCGCCCAGATTGATGCCCATGTAGAAGATCGTGAAGGCGCGATCCCGGCGCGGATCTCCAGGCTTGTAGAGGCCGCCCACCTGGGTCGAGATGTTGGGCTTGAACGCTCCGTTGCCCATGATGAGAAACATGAGCCCGATGAAGAAGAGACTCTCGGACATCAAAAGGAACTCGCCGATCGCCATCAGGATGCCGCCCAGAATGACCGCCTTGCGCTGTCCGAGGATCTTGTCGGCGATCAGACCGCCGAAGAAGGGCGTCAAGTAGACGAAGGCCGTGTAGAGGCCGTAGATCTGCGAAGAGAAGGGCTGGATCGCGAGCGGCCCGAAGATGGACTCGAGGCTCGACCGAATGGCCGAATACCCGAGCACTTTCTGGCCGACATCCGGGCGCAGGAAGAGGTTATCGACCATGTAGAGCACGAGCAGGGACCGCATCCCGTAATACGAGAAGCGTTCCCACATCTCGGTGAAGAAGAGCACGAAGAGTCCTCGCGGATGCCCCAGGATCGTGCGCTCCGTGCGGCTCGAAGCGGGGATGTTCGCCTGCGTTCCCGGCGGAGTGGCCATGCGGCGCGTCCTCCCTGTCTTCGCGGCCGGCCGGCCGCGACGCAATGCCGATCGCCCAGTACCCAAGTGCCTTGGCTGAAAGACGGATGGGATTCTGCTCCCATCCGGTCTTCGTCTCAAGGCAGGAATCGGCCGCGGGCGGAGATTCCGGCGAGGCGCTCGCCTCCCGCCGGCCGGGTCATTTCTTGAAGAAGAGATAGCCGGCCAGCGCGACGAGCACGACCGCGAAGATGCGCTTGAATTGCCCGGTCGACACATGCTCGACGAGGCGCGCCCCCACTTGCGCGCCGATCACTCCGCCCGCGCCCAGCAAGGCTCCGACGCGATAGTCCACATTCGCCAGACGGTTGTGGGCGACCAAGGCGGAAATCGAAATGATCAGGATCGCCAGGAAGGAAGTGCCGACGGCTTTCTGAGCCGGAAAGCCGAGAAAGAGGAGCAGCGGCACCATGAGGAATCCACCGCCCAGGCCGGTGAAGGCAGCCCCCACTCCCACGACGACGCCGGCGGCCACGACGAGGAGCATGAAGGGACGCACGCGACCTCCTTGCTGTGCTGTTTGCAGATGCCCAAACCGCGAACACGAGGGTGCGCAGAGCGAAAGAGAATCCTAAACAGAAGGCCGGCGCCTGGCCAGTCCTTGAAGGTGAATCCAGGGAATTCCCCGATCCGATCGCGCCTTTCCACCCGGTACGATCGCGGGCAGCATATGTGCAGCCAGACCGTGGGCACGGAGGCAATCGATGCTTCTCGATGCGGATGCGGAGAGTCGCGGACCCATGCGGCTCGAGAAATGTCCGACGGGAATCCGCAGGCTCGACGAGCCGGACGCGTCGCGCTAGCACAATGAGCACCCACGCCAGCAGAATTCGCTAGCGCTCCTGCCCCGCGCCTTCCAGCGTCTCTTCGGCCAGGCGGTCTTCCTTCTCGCGCTTCGTCAGCTGGCTCCGCGCTTTGCCGCTCAAGTCATCCAGAATCGTGTACACGACCGGAACGACGATCAGGGTGAGCAAGCTGCTGGTGATCAGGCCGCCGATCACCGCCTGCGCCATCGGCGCGCGGAACTCCGCCCCCGCTCCGATGCCGAGCGCGAGCGGCAGCATTCCGAAGATCATCGCCAGGGTGGTCATCACGATCGGGCGCAGGCGGATCTCGCCTGCATTCACGAGCGCCTCGGCGCGCTCCTCTCCCCGCTGCCGCCGTTGATTGGCGAACTCGATCATCAGGATCGCGTTCTTCGTGACCAATCCCGAAAGCAGGATCAATCCGATCATGCTCATGATGTTGAAGGTCGCGCCCGAGATGAGGAGCGCGATCAACACGCCCACCATCGAGAGCGGCAGCGAGAGCATGATGGCCAGCGGCTGGGTGAAGGAGCCGAACTGGCTCGCGAGCACCAGGTAGATGAAGATCACCGCGAGGATCAGGCTCTCGAGGATATAGCCCACCGATTCGGTGAAGATCTCGCTCTCGCCTCCCACGGTGACGGAATAGCCGGCCGGCATGGCCAGCTTGGCGACTTCCTTCTGAATGTCGCCGGTCACCTCCGTCATGGTGCGGCCGTCGAAATTGGAGAGAATCGAGACGACGCGCTTCATATCCCGCCGCTCGATCTTCTGGGGGCTCGAGCTGAAGGAGATGTCGGCCACATGCCCCAAGCGCACGATCCGCGGCGCGCCGGTCGCCGGATCGATCGCGGCAGCGGCGAGCGGCAAGGCGGCGAGCTGGTTCAGGGTCGCGCGATCGCCGCGCGGCAGGCGCACGAGGACATCGTGCTGCTCGCCGCTCGGGTCCTCCCACTGCGAAACCTTCTGCCCCGCGAGCGCCGGCCGCAGCGTGCTCGAGATCGCCGCCACCCCCAGGCCGAGATCGCTGGCGAGGTCGCGGCGCACTTCCACGCGCAACTCGGGGCGCTCCTCCTCGAGGCCCGACTCGGCCTCGATCGCGCCCGGCGTGCGGCGCACGATCTCGAGCACCTGATCCGAGATGCGCTCGAGCTCGTCCAACTGATCGCCGCGCACATAGAATTCGAGCGGCTTCGACGCGCCGCCGAAGCCTCCGCCTTCCACTACGGAGAAGGCGAATCCCGGGAGCGAGCCGATGTCGCGCCGCAGCACGCGCCCGAATTCCGCCTGCGAGAGATCGCGATCGCCCTTGGCGGTCAATTTGACATAGATCTCCGCTTCGTTGACCTGGCCGATGAAGCCGCCCGCGATGGTTCCGTAGGTGAGCTGCACTTCGGGATAGCGATCGAGCAACAGCGAGACTTCGCGCACGCGGTCGCGGGTGTAATCGAGCGTGGATCCGACCGGAGTCTTGAGAATCACCGAGAGCTGCTCTTCGTCGGAACTGGGCATGAAGCTTCCGCCCACCAAGGGGAAGAGCGCCAACGCCGCGATGAAGGCCGCCCCCGCGATGGCGAGGGTCGTCTTGCGATGCCCGAGCGCCCAGCGGATCACGCCGCGATAGCGGCGCCCGAGGCCGACGAATCCGGCGTTGAAGCGCTCGAGCGTTCTCCCGAGCGGACCGCGCGCCGCCTTGCCTTCGGCGACCGGGTCGTACCACACCGAAGAGAGCATGGGATCGAGCGTGAACGAAACGAACAGGCTCACCGCCACCGCGCAGGCGACCGTGATTCCGAATTCGCGGAAGAACTGGCCGACGATTCCGCCCATGAAGGCCACGGGCACGAAAACGCACAGGGTCGCGAGAGTCGTCGAGAGCACCGCCAGCCCGATCTCGCTGGTCCCTTCGCGCGCGGCGCGATTGTGCCCCTTCCCCATGCCTACATGCCGCACGATGTTCTCGCGCACCACGATGGCGTCATCGATCAGGATGCCGATCGCGAGCGAGAGGCCCATCAGCGTCATCATGTTCAGGGTATAGCCGAAGGCGTAGATCGCGAGGAAGGAAGCAACCACCGAGACGGGCAGGGTGAGGCCCGTGATCACGGTCGAGCGCCAGGAATTGAGGAAGGTGAAGACGACCAGAATCGTGAGCAGGCCGCCCAGGAGAATCGTGGTCTTCACATCCTCGACCGAGTGGCGGATCCAGACGGAGTCGTCGCGGAGCACTCCCAAGGTCACGCCTTCGGGCAGGCGCGGCTGCAGCTCCTCGGCGGTGCGGATGATCGCCTCGGCGACCCGCACGGTGTTGGCGCCCGAGACCTTGCGGATGTCGATGCCGATCGCGGGAATGCCGTCGACCATGGCGGCCGAGCGCGCCTCCTCGGCGTCGTCGCGAACCGTGGCCACATCGCCCAGGCGGATGGGCGTTCCCCCGCGCGCCCCAACGACGATCTTCGCGAAGTCCTTGGGATCATCGATGCGACCGGCCACGCGCACGAGCCGCTCGCCGGGGCCGAACTCCAGACGCCCCGCGGGAATCTCGAGATTCTCCGCGCCCACCGCTCCCATCACCTGGGTGAGCGGGACCGCCCGCGCGGCCAGCTTCTCGGCATCGATCTCGATCGCGATCGCGCGCGTCTCCGCGCCCACCAGCGTCACCTGCCCCACGCCCTCGATCGACTCGAGCTCGCGGCGGATCGTCTCATCCGCGATCGAGGTGAGCTCGCGCAAAGAACGCGTTTCGGACCGCAGCGCGAGCGAGACGATCGGCAATTCCTGCGGGTCGAAGCGCAACACGAGCGGGGTCTCGATGTCGGTGGGCAGCTCCTCGCGAATCTGGTCGATCTTGGCGCGCACGTCCTGCTGGGCGTCGAGCGGATCGACCCCGAGCTCGAATTCGATGAAGACCAGCGAGCTTCCTTCCAGCGAAGTCGAGGTGAGACTGCGCACGCCCTGGAGGGGATTGGTCGCTTCCTCCACCGGACGGGTGACATCGCGCTCGACCGTTTCGGGAGACGCGCCGGGATAGATGATCTGCACGAGGACGAAAGGAAATTCGATGTCCGGCCACTGCTCGATCGCCAGCCGGTTGTAGGAAAAGAGGCCGAGCGTGAGCAACGCGACCATCATCATGGTCGCAAAGACCGGCCGCTTGATGGATACATCGGAAAGGAACATGCCAACGCTCCTGCGCTTGCCGCGAACGGATGCCGCGCGAGCTTACTCCGTCGAACCGTTCCCGCTCTTGCCGGCCGGGATGATGCGCACGCGAGCCCCATCGCGCAAGCCGGGCAGCACGCCGGTCAACAGCGAATCGCCCAGCGCGACTTGCCCGATCAATTCCACGCGGCCGGCCTCTTCGTCGACGATCCCCAGCTCGACCGGGATCCGCACTCCGTGCCCGTGCCGCAGGGCGTAGACCACGCGCGCCGAGCCTTCCTGGCGCAAGGCCGCGACCGGGGCGGTCAGCGCCTCGTCGCGCACATTCTCGATCGCGCGCCCGGTGGCGAAGAGCCCTCCGACCAGGCGGCCTTCGGGATTCGGGAAGCGCATGTAGATGCGCACCTGACGCGTGCCCGGCTCGGTGGTGGGACTGACGCGATCGACTTCGCCGGTGAAGACTTCCTGCGGGAAAGCGTCCACTCGAAACCGGATCGGCATGCCCTTGCTGATGCGGCCGAGAACTTCAGACGGCACCGTGGCGGTAAGTTCGAGCGTGCGCGTGTCGACGAGCTCCATCAAGCGGTTGCCGGTCAGGGTGCGCTCGCCGGCGTCGACGAAGACCTGGCTCACCCATCCGTCGATGGGACTGGGCAACTCGAGTTTTCCGGCGTCTTCCCGGGCGTTGTTGCGCGCCGCGAGCGCGGCGTCGAGCCCCGCCCGCGCCGCGGCGTTCTGCGCCTGCGCGACTTCGAGATCGCGCGGTGCCGCGGCCCCCGCTTCTAAGAGCTTCTGCGCGCGCCGTTCTCCATTCTCGGCAGCCGTCAGCGCCGCCTGGGCCGCGGCCACCTGCGCTTCGGCCGCTCGCAGCCGATCCTGGATGTCGCGCGCGTTGAACGCCGCCAGAGGCTGGCCCTTGCGCACCGCCTGCCCAGCCCGCACGAGCACGCGATCGACATCGCCGTCGAAACGCGCTTCCACTTCGACGGTCTCGATCGGTTGCAGCTCGCCCGAGAATGCGATCCCCGCCTCCAATCGCCCGGCGGTCACTTGGGCCACATCGGCCGAGCTGACGAGCAAGGCCGCTTGCGCCGCGGTCTCCTGGGAACTGGCCCGATCGCGCGCGCATCCGGTTGCGGCGATCGCCGCAACGGCAAGGACGACGACGATCCGCGCGGTCTTGGAGACGAGCCGCATGGCGCGTCCGTCATGGCGTGTCCTCACGACGAGATCTCCTTCCTGTCGGAACAGCGGGGCGGGCGCGCGTGTCGCGCCCGAGTCACTTACCCGCGCGCGCCAGCGACGAAGCGAACCAGGGCTCGCCGCTGTAGCGTTCGAGCCGCGCAAGAGCGACGAAGGCATCGTGCCGCGCCTGGGCCTCGAAGGTTTGCGCGAGCTGAAACGCGATGCGCGCATCGGACACTTCGAGCAAATCGCTCGCCCCTTCCTCGAAGCGGAGGCTGGCCAGCTCGTACGAGCGGCGGGCGAGCTCCACGGTGCGCGAGCGCGCGGCGAGATCGGCGGCCGCCCGCTCGAGATCCAAACGGCTTTGCACAACGGCCTGACGAATCCGTTCCCTGGCCTGCTGCAATTGCTGGCGGGCCTGCTCGGCCTCGGCCTTGGCCTGCTGGATCGCCCCGCCGGTGCGCAAGCCGTCGAAGAGGCTCCAGGAAAGCTCGACTCCCGCCCGCGCGTCCTCGAGCCAATCGCCGCGCGAGGGCAGGAAGTCGCCCGGATAGGCTTGCTCGGAATAGCTCGCGAAGAGCGAGAGCGCAGGCCAGCGTCCCGCGGCCGCGATCGGAACCGCATGCTCGCGAGCCCGCACGATGTTCTCGAGCGCCGCGATGCCCGGGCTGTGCTGCGAGCGCGCGAGCAGCGCATCCATGTCGGGCAGGGAAGCGAGCGAATCCCGCGCGGCCGAGGAGCGGGTCTCTTCGCCGCCGCTCGAAGGGCTGCCGGGCAGCGCCCGCTCTTGCGCGCGATCCCCCGCGGGGCCGTTCAGAATGGGATCGGTGAGCGCGATCGGAGCGTCGGGCGGCAGATTCGCGAGCCGCGCGAGCTCGAGGTAGCCGAGGTCGCGAAACGCTTCCGCCCGCTTGATGACCGGCCCCTGGTTGTCGCGGCCCACCTCGGCTTGCAGCAGCTCGAACTCCGAGGCCTCGCCGGCTTCGGCGCGCAAGCGCACGCGCCGAAGCTGCGAATTGGCCTGATCGAAGGAGAGCTTCGCGATGCGCACATTCCAATCGGCGAGCAGCGCGCCGAGATAGGCCTCGCGCACCGCCAACACGACCTCGCGCTCCTGGTCGGCGCGCAATTCCTCGGCCGCCTGCAAGGCGCTCTTGGCCGCGGAGATCGAGTTCCACACCGCGCCGCCGCGAAAGATCGTCTGGTTGAGGGACAAGGCCGCGACCCAGGTGTTCTCGCTCGCAAAGGAAGTGTTGCTGAAGAGCGCGCCCAGCCCGCTCAAGCCCGCGGTGGGAAAAGCATCTTCCAAGGAGCGCACGCGATCTTCCAAGGGCGCGAGCGTGTCGGGCTCGAACATCTCGATATCGGGAACCGCGCCGCCGAAGATGCTCTCGATCTGGCGAGTGTAGCTGGTGGAGAGACTGAGCTGCGGAAGCGCCGTCGAGCGCGCCTGCACATACAGCGCATGGGCGAGCTTCCAGTTCGATTCGGCGGCTTGCATCTCTTCGCCGGACGCGAGCGCGCGCGTGATCGCGTCGTCCAGCGAGATCCGCAGGCTGTCGGCGGGCGACCCCAGCGCGTGAGCGCGCGGAGCGAGCGCGACGATCGCCACGAGAACGAGGCCAGCCGCCATCAGGATCGCCGCGCGGTTCGCCCGCGGCCGGATGCGCATTCGCTTGATCGACAAGATCCGCACTCCTCGTCTCACCGCCGGCCGGCGGGAAACCGGCCGCTCGCCGAACGCCTCAGGGCAATTTCAATCGCTCACCGAACGCCTCAGGGCATTTCCAGCGTCATCGGGTCCCGCATCGGCAGGACCGTGACGGGGCCGAAATCGGACATGCGCTCGGGGTGCTTGTCTGAACCCGCCTCCACCGCCTGCGGGTCCCCCACCACCAGGATGACCAGCTTGTCGGGATGCAGGAATTTCTGCGCCGCTTCGCGCACCGCTTCGGGAGTGACCGCCTCGACATTGCGCCGGTAGTCCTGCCAGTAGCTGTCGGGCCGCCCGGTGTAGTCATCGTAGGCGAAGGTGTTGACGATCGCGTTCTTGCTGCTGAAGGGATTGACAAGCTCGCTCACCAGCCCCGCCTTCGAGTTCTCCACCGCTTCCGCATCGCAGACTTGCTCGCGGATGCCCTCGATTTCGTGCGTGATCAGGCCCGTTCCGAAGGCCGCGGTCGAATGCTTGGTCTGGAACCAGGCGCGGAACGTCCCCGGATACAGAACGGGGCGGTCGAACGAGCTGCCGGCGTTGTAGGCCAACCCTTCGTCCGAGCGCACCCGGCGCATGATGCGCGAGGTAAAGCCGCCACCGCCGAGGATGTCGTTCATGACCGTCAGCGCGAACTGTTCGGGAATGTCGCGCTTCACTCCCATGTGACCGAGGCGCACGCGCGACTGGTTCACCTCTTCCTTGGCGATCATGTACACGCCCGGCTTGGGATCGGCCACGACATCGGGAATCGCGGGCAGGTCGAGCGCGTGGCTGGGCCAGCCGGCGAGCATCTTGTTCAGCTTCGCGATCACGTCCTTGGTCTTGAAATCGCCCGAGACGGCGAAAACGAAATTCCCGGGAAAGAAGTACTGCTCGTGGAACCGGACGAGATCGTCGCGCGTGACCGCTTTCACGCTCGCCTCGGTGCGCCGGTACTGCTTCGTGCACGGATGGTCGCCGTACATCAGGAACACCCACTCGCGGCCTTCGATGGCGGCGGTGGAGGAGTTGCGCTGCTCCATCTCGGAGAGCATGTCGGAGCGATAGCGGTCGAGCACCGCCTGATCGAAGACCGGAGCGCGCAGCATCTTCTGGAACAGGGCGAGGCCTTCGTCCATGTCCTTCGAAAGACAGAAGAGATCCGCGGTCCCCTGCGCGTCTCCGATGGACACCGACATCTCGGCCGCCAGGAAGGCGAGCCGCTCGTCGAAATCCTTCGCCGCCATTCCTTGGACGCCGCCGTTGCGCATGCAGTAGGCGGTCATGTTCGCCAGGCCCGCCTTCTCGAGCGGCTCGTACATCGAGCCGGTGCGCACATACACGGTCAACTCGAAGGTAGGCACTTCGTGACTCTCGGCGATGTAGGCATGCGCGCCGCACGCCAGGGTGTGGAAGCACTCGCTCGCCCGCGGAGGCTTGAATTCGAGCTCCTCGAAGGTCAACTGGTCGGGATGGTCGACGATGCCCGCCGCCCGCGCCTGGGGCCAGCCGCCCAACACGACGATCGCTGCCGCTGCCCAGAGCGCCGCTTTCCAGGGAAACCGCCCGCTGAATTTCATTTCCCTCATCCTCTCTTCGGTAATCCGGCTCTGCTCGTCCGGTAATCCGGCTATGCTCGTCCGGTTTGCTTGCCTGATGAGCCCGCCCTACTTGCCCGGCGCGGCTTTCAGCTCGGCCAGACGCTCGGACGCGATCTTGACGAGCTTCTCCATCGCCGCCTTCTCGTTCGGGTCCTCGATCGAATCGAGACGCGCAGAGACCATCCCGATCATCTGCTCGAGCTGAGCCGCGTCGGTCATGCCCTTGATCATCGCCACGGCCTGCTGAAAGCGGGGATCGCTCTCGGGAGTCTCGCCGCCCGCGCCTTCGCCTGCGGCGCCCGCCTTCGAATTGATGATCAAGACATTCGCCTGTTCGGGCTTGAAATACTGCTGCGCCACGCGCTGCACATCCGCGGCCGTGACCACCTGCAACTTCTCCGCGCCGTGGTTGGCTTCGGTCCAATCGCCGAAGGCCGCGTTGCTGCCGAGGAAGAAGAGCGTGCCGATGCCGGACATCATGTCCATGAAACGAATGCGGTCGACGAGGATCTGATTCTTGACCTTCTGCAGCTCCTCGGCGGAAACGGGGTTGTTCTGCAGGTCGGTGATGACCGCAACCATCGCTTCTTCGAGCTGCTCGGCGCGCACGCCGGAGAGCCCTTCCGCGCTCACCTGGAACGCGCCCGCGTATCTTCGCGAATCCTGGCCCGCGCCCACTTCCAGGCCGCCGCCTCCCCCCATCCGTCCGCCGCCGCCGCCGGCGCCTTTGGCGATGCCGCGCTTCTCGACCAGCTCCTTGTACAACCGGCCGGTCTTGCCGCTCATGATGCCCGCGAGGATGTCGAGGGGATAGCTGTCGGCATGCTTCCAGGCGACGGTGTGGTACCAGATCTCGGCGCGCGGGCTGGTCTCGGCTTCCGCGACGAGACGCTTCTGTCCGTACTGCTCCTCTTCGAGGGTAACGACCTCGGGCGGCGGAACCTTCCCGCGCGGGATGCGCTCGAAATACTTGCGCGCCACGCGGATCGTTTCGTCCGGATCCACATCGCCGACGATCAGCATGGTGAGATTGTTCGGAGAATAGTAGGTGTTGTAATAGGTCGCCGCCTGCTCGCGCGTGATCGAGCCGAGATCCGAGGCCCACCCGATCACATCCCAATGGTACGAGGAGGACTTCCAGAACATCGCCCGGAAATCCTCTTCGATCATTCCGGTCGGAGTCGACTCCACCCCCAGGCGGCGCTCTTCGCGAACCACATCCCGCTCAGAATAGAACTCGCGGAAGATGGGATTCATGAAGCGATCCGACTCCATCCACATGAAGAGCTCGAGCTTGTTGCTGGGCAGGCGCACGAAGTAGGCGGTCATGTCCTCGCTGGTGAACGCGTTCAGGAACGAGCCGCCGTGCTTGTTGTAGATCTCGTTCAGCTCGTCCTTGACGATGAGCTTGCGCTCTTCGAGAACGAGGCTGTCGAAGACCGCGTCGAGCTCGCGATAGCGGGGCGTCTTCGCCTCGGGATCGAGCATGTCCTTGATCTGCCCGCGGCGCAGCTCTGCGCGCATGGTCTTCTCTTCGACCCGCATGAGCGCGCGCAGCGAATCGAGCTTCGCCATGACGACGCGATTGCGGGCCATGTCGGTGGTGCCGATCTTCTCGGTCCCCTTGAACATCATGTGCTCGAAGAGATGCGAGATGCCGGTGATGCCGGTGGTCTCGTTCGAAGACCCCACCCGCGCGACGATCGCGCCCATGAAAGTGGGAGCCTCGTGGCGCTCGACGATGAGCACTTGCATGCCGTTGTCGAGCCAATACTCCTTGGCGTCGATGTTCTGCGCCGCGGCGGGAAGCGCAGCCGCGAGCAGCAACCCGACGCAGGCCAGAGCGTGGAAGAAATGGCGTCCGTTCATCAGCGCTCCTTACGGTTCGGTGGCCCCGTTCGACAGCATGAAGAAAACAACCGCCGATTTTATCCCCGCCGCGCGACTCATTCAAGGGGTAGTTCGCTTGAGGCGGATCCGCCCGGAATGTGCAACTCATTGCGATTAAAGAAATTGCCAGACTCGCCGGAACGGCGGAAACGAGCCGTCAAGGCGCACGGAGGATCGCGATGCCATCGGCGCATCCGGGCGAGTACAATCGCGCGCTTCGGCGTCGCGCCGGGAGAACGCGCGCCGGCAAGGAGCCTCCATGTCGATCGGGATTCGAAACGGCGGCCGGCGCCTGCCCAAGCCGCAGACCTTCGTGGCCTTCGGCTATCGCAACTACCGGCTCTGGTTCGTGGGCCAGCTGGTCTCGCTTCTCGGGACCTGGATGCAGATGACCGCGCAAGGCTATCTCGTCTATGAGCTCACGCACTCGAAGGCCTATCTCGGGTATGTGGCCTTCGCGGCCGGCTTGCCCACCTGGGTCTTCATGCTCTACGGCGGCGTGGTCGCCGATCGCATGTCGCGCCGCAAGCTGATGGTCATGACCCAGACGGGAATGATGCTCCTCGCCTTCGCGCTCGCCGCGCTCACCTTCGCGAACCTCGTCCGGCCCGCGCACATTCTCGGCCTCGCCTTCCTGCTCGGCATCGCGAACGCGTTCGATGCCCCCGCGCGGCAATCGTTCGTCCTCGAGCTGGTCGAGCGCCATCATCTGGCCAATGCGATCGCGCTCAACTCGACGATGTTCAACGCGGGCACCGCGGTGGGCCCGGCGGTGGCCGGCTTCACCTACGCGGCCTTCGGGCCGGGCTGGTGCTTCCTGATCAACGGCGCCTCGTTCATCGCCGTGATCGCCGCCTTGATGGCGATGAAGATCGAGGCGCCCGTTTCCTCCGCGCCGCGCCGCCCCGTCTACGCGGAAATGCTCGAGGGACTGCGATACATCCGCGGGCACGCGATCATCCGCTCGGTGATCGCGCTCGTCGGCTGCGCGAGTCTCTTCGCGATGGGGCTCTTCACCCTCCTGCCGGCGTGGGCGGTCGACATCCTGCACGGAGACGCGCGCACGCTCGGCTTCATGCAGTCCGCGCGTGGCGTCGGCGCGCTCGCGGGCGCGCTCACCCTGGCCTCGATCAGCGCTTATCCGAGAAAGGGAAGGCTGCTCACGACGGGCGCGTTCGCGTTTCCGGTGATGTTGATCGCCTTCTCGTTCACCCGCCATGCGCCCGCCTCGCTGGCCACCCTGCTCGGCATGGGCATGGCCCAGATTCTCGCGCTCAACATGGCGAATGTGATCGTCCAGACGAAGGTCTCCGATTCGCTTCGCGGCCGCGTGATGGGCGTTTACACCCAACTCTTCTTCGGCGTCATGCCCATCGGCGGATTGCTGGCGGGCGGCGTGGGCGACCGGCTCGGAGCCCCGAGCGCATTCCTGCTGGGCGGTCTCGGCCTGCTCGCGTGCGTCGTGCTCCTCTGGACGGTGCAGCGCGATCTCGCCTCGGTGACCGACGAGGCTGCGCGACTGGCCTGATGGCGCGCTCGCCATCGCCCGCGGCCTCGTCGCGCTTGCGCTGCGCCCGCCGCATGGATGGCGCGCTCGCGGTTGCGTGACGGACGCATCCCTGCGATTCTCCGCGCATGTCGTCGAACCCATCGCCTCTGCGGCGTTTGCTGCCCTGGATTGCCTTGCTCTATTTCTCCGAGGGCTTGCCGTTCGGCATCGTCTACGACCTTCTCCCCGTCTACTTTCGCTCGGCCGGCGTGTCGCTGAGGGACATCGGTCTGCTGAGCCTGCTCGGCATGCCCTGGAGCTTGAAAGTGCTCTGGTCGCCGCTGGTCGATCGTCTGGGAGAACGGCGGCACTGGATCGCCGGCTGCCAGATCGGGCTGGCCGCGGTGCTCGCCGCGCTGCCCATCTTTCCGGCCAACGAGATCGGCACGGCTCTGCGCGTCTTGCTTCTCTGCCTGACCACCTTCTCGGCGACGCAGGACATCGCGATCGACGCGTACACGATCGGGATCACTCCTCGCGGCGCAGAGGGGCCGGTCAATTCCCTGCGCGTCTCCGCCTATCGCGCCGCGCTGATCGTCGGCGGCGGAGGGCTCGTCGCGCTCTCGGGCCTGCTCGGTTGGCGGGTGGTGATTTCGATCGGCGCGGCGATCTTCCTCGCCCTGGCGGCCTTCTCCTGGCATGCGCCGCGCGAAACCGTCGCCCTCGAGAGGCGCCGGGAGTTCGACGAGCTCAGCAAGTCCGCGCCTGATTCGAGCCGTCCCCTCGGCCGGCTGGCCTACGCGGCCGCGCGAGTGTGGAGAGAGATCGTCTGGCTCTTCGGGCCCTTGATTGCCTGGCTGCGAAGGCCCTATGCGATTTTCGTGCTGATCTTCGTGCTCATCTACAAGCTCGCCGACGCGAGCATGGGGCCGATGGTCAAGCCCTTCTGGGTGGACCGCGGGTTGACCCCCGCGGAGATCGGCCTCATCTCGACCACCGTCGGCGTGCTGGCGACCGTGCTGGGGGCGATCGCGGGCGGAATCTTCGTCAAACGCTACGGGATCTTTCACGGACTCTGGGCGCTCGGGCTCCTGCAAGCGCTCTCGAACCTCGGCTACGCGGCCGTCGCCTATTTCGATTTGCCGCGCGGGGGAATCTATGCCGCCTCCGTAGTCGAGAGCTTCACCGGCGGACTTGGAACGGCGGCCTTCCTCTCCTTCCTCATGCACCTCTGCGACCGCCAGCACGCGGCCGTGCAGTACGCGCTTCTCTCCGCGCTCTTCGGACTGAGCCGCTCGCTCGCGGGAGGTGTGAGCGGATGGGGGGCCGAACGCCTGGGCTATGCGAAGTATTTCGCGCTCACCTTCCTGCTCGCCTTTCCCGCCTACGCGCTCTTGCGCTGGGTGAAGACCTGGATCACCGACCGGCCCGCGGCCGCCCCCTCGCTCGATTCCGCCGAGGGAAGTTGAAGCAACGAGGCCCCGGGAGGGAAAGCGAGAGGCCCGGGAGTCGCGTCCCGGGCCTCTGTGCATCAGGCTGCCATCCCGCGCGATCCTGATCGCGTTCACGCAACCATGATCACGAGGTACTTCACCTTGCGGAATTCGTTGCGATCGAGAATCGTGAGCTCGGCCTGGTCCTGCAGGTAATGGACCGAGTAGCTCGTGCGCTCTTGCGGGCTCAACACTTGGAACTTCAGCGAAGGCACCCGGATCACGCGGCTCTGGTCGGTGTCCAGCGGGAGAAAGAGATCCGGATCGAAGCTCGCCGAAAGCTGGGCCGTCTTGCCGATGCCCAGCACTCCGCCGTGCTCCACGATGATGCCCTTCTCGCGCAGATCGTCCTTGGTGCCGACGACATAGTAGATCGTGCTGAGCTCGCGGCGCCGCTCTTCGAGCGTCTGCTGCTGAATCTGGATCGTCTCGTCACGCTGGGCGATGATCGATTCGCGCTCGCGCACCGTCGTCTCCAGACCCGCCACCTGCACGCGCAACGCCTCCACACGCGACGTGAGCAGCTGGATGTTGCGCTCCTTCTGCGCGACGCTCTCCTTCAATCCGACGATGATCTTCTCCAAATCGCCGACCTTGACCTGGTTGTCGCGCAGACTGTTTTCGAGTTGACGGATCTTCTCCTTGCTCTGCTCCACGCTCTGGCGCAGATCGGTGATCCGCCCGACGATCTGCTCCTTGCGGGAAGCGGTGACGCCATTTTCGAGATCCGGGGAGAGCAGGCTCACTTCACTCTCTTCGAGATCGATGGCATTCAAGTTCGTCTGGATTTCCGCGATGGCCGCGATCGCCTCATCGAAATGGCCGCGCACCTCCTCCTCCGCCGCCTTGGTCTCGGTGTACGCCAGCGAGGTCTGCTGGTATCGGTAGTACAGATACCCAGACGAGCCGAGCAGGATTGCGATTGCGGCAATCAGAATGGCGAGGGTAGCCTTCTTCATGGTTCACTCCTTTCCGGTTCCGACCGGCTGAAGCGCGCCGCCATGATTCGCGCCACCGGGCGGATAATACGCTCGCCCGGCCGGCCAAGGGAAGGCCTTCCTGCAAAGGCCAAACGAGCCGTGGGACACGCGGGAGCGAGGCAAGGTTCCCTCTCGGCGACTGGAAGCGGGCCTGGCGAGCGGATATCGCGACTCCCGGCGGCGCGTGTCCCAAGGAAGCGCGGACCATTTTTCGGGCCAGGCCCGCGGCGGCCCGAACTTGGAAGGAACGACGCCCATGACCGATGCACCGCTCGTGCCCGATGTGCGCTGCAGCCTGCTCACGAGCATTCTGCGCGCGATCAGTTCCTCGTCGGTGCTCGACGATGTGCTCTACCAGTTGCTCGACACCGTCCAAACGGTCGTGCCCTACGACGCGGCGGGGCTCTTCATCCTGAGCAAGACGGTGAGCCCCGTGCACGCGCCCTTCGGTTCCCATCTCATCGCCGGCATGGCGGTGCGCGGCTTTCGCGCGAGGCCCCGGGAAGACGATCGCATGCTGAAGTCGGGCGAGGGCATCGTCGGCCGGGTGATCCGGGAAGGAACCACGGTCGTCGTGCCCGATGTCGGCCGCGACCCCGACTACATCGAGGGCCGCGCGACGACGCGTTCGGAAATCGCGGTGCCCGTGCGCGTGGGCGGACGCGTGATCGGAGCCTTGAATCTCGAGAGCGACCGCCCGCGCAACTATTCCGGCACCGATGCCGAAGTCCTCGAGTTCATCGCCGATGCGGCCGCGCTCTCCATCGAGCGCGCGCTGCTCAACAAGGAGATCCTCGAGAAGAAGAAGCTCGACAGCGAGCTCGAGATCGCGCGCGCGGTGCAGACAAGTCTGCTGGCGGCTGAGATCCCCACGCTTCCCGGCTATGAAATCGCGGGGCTCAACATCCCGGCCATCCAGGTGGGCGGCGATTACTACGATTACATCCCCCTGGCCGGAGCCAAGCTCGCGCTGGCGATCGCGGATGTGGCCGGCAAGGGGGTGGGCGCGGCGCTGGTCATGGCGTCGTTGCGGGCCGCCTTGCGCACGCAACTGCTCCACGATCCCGATGTGCCCGACGCGATGGTCGCCGTGAACGCCTTCCTGGTCGATTTCCTGAAGGAAAACGAATTCGTGACCGTCTTCTGCGCCTCGCTCGATTCGGAGAGCGGCCGCCTGGCGTATGTGAACGGCGGGCACAATCCTCCCCTCCTGTTGCGCGCGAACGGACAAACCGAGTTGCTCGCCCAGGGCGGCACGATTCTCGGTTTCTCGCGCGACACCCGGTATGAAGAAGGGGAAACGCATCTCGACCCTGGCGATCTGCTCGTCCTCTACACCGACGGAGTGGCCGAGGCGCACAATGCCGCCGGCGAGGATTTCGGGCTCGAACGGCTGGAACGGGCGCTGCGCGACGGCGTGTCCACCACCGTGGCGGGATTGATCCAGGAGGTCGTCCGCTCCACGCGCACCTTCACCGGCTCGTCGCATTTCGCCGACGATTTCACGCTCGTGTTGCTGCGCCGCGGTTGATCAGGCGGGCGTGCCCGGCTCCGGATGCACGGTGATGTCCGCTTGCGGCGCCAGGCGTTTGATCACTTCCTCGATCTCTTCCGTGAGGCGATGGGCGTCCGCGAGGCTCTGCCGGCCGTCGACCGAGACATGCGCGTCGACGAAGAGGTGCGCGCCCGAGGAACGCACGCGCACCTTGTGGCAGTCGATCACTCCGGGCATCGCCTCCACGGCGAGCACGATCTCCTCCCGCAGGCCGGCCGGCGCGGTGTCGAGCAGCGGCTTCACCGAACGAACGCCCAACCGGCCGCTGATCACGATCACGATGGCGGCAACGACGAGCGCCGCGATCGCGTCCGCACGCTCCAGGAAATGCAGGCCGGGCACGCGATGCGCGACGCTGACGCAGAAGAGCCCGAAAATGACGACGGTCGAGCTCCAGATGTCGGTCCGAAAGTGCAGCGCGTCGGCCTCGAGCGCCTGGCTGTGATATTTGCGGGCGGTGCGGGCCAACAGCCGCGAGCGGCTCGCATCCACGAGGATCGAGATACCCATGACGGCATAGCTCCAGATGCTGACCTTCACGGGCACGGGACGGAAGAAGAGGCGCGCGATCGCCTCATGGACGATCCAGGCGCAGGTCGCGAGCAGGAGCAGCGTTTCGAGGAGCGCGGAGAGATTCTCGACTTTGCCGTGCCCGTAGAGATGGTCCTCGTCGGCCGGTTTGCCGGAGATGCGCACCGCCATCCAGGTGATGACCGCCGCCCCAAGATCGAGCGCCGAATGCGCCGCTTCGGCGAGAATGCCGAGGCTGCCGGTCATCGCGCCCACGACCAGCTTCATCCCCGTCAGACCGACGGCGGCAAAGACCGAGCTGGCCGCGGCGCGGCTCTTCTCCTCCTGGCCTCCGCGGATGTTCGCGGTCACATTCACGATCGGGACGCCCTCTCATGCAGTCATGGAACCTGCCCGCGTCTCGACGGCGATGACATGCCGCATCGAAAAAAAAAGAGCGCGGGACGCTCGGTCCCACGGCTCTGTTCGACGCCGTTGCCTCGAGGCCCGGCCGCATCCCTGGGCGGGACCGCCTGCTCCGATAGGGTTGTACGCGACCGGGGGATCTTTGTCAAAGGTGCGGGTCGAAGCAAGGTATGGGTCGGAGATTCGGGATGCCTGCCTCCACCGGCCTCGCGTTGGGATGAGCCTCGGTCCTGCTCCTGTCTTCAACCCACAACCAACACCCTGGAGACGAAGGTTCGGGTGCGCGGCTCGCGCGGCTCGCCGAAGATCTGCTCCGGCGGCCCCGACTCGATCAACCGGCCTTGGTCCAGGAATAGGACCTGCTGGGCCACTTCGCGCGCGAATCCCATCTCGTGCGTCGCGACCACCATCGTCATCCCTTCGCCCGCCAGCGACTTCATCACGCCGAGCACATCCTGGATCATCTCGGGATCCAGCGACGAGGTGGGCTCGTCGAAGAGCATCACCTTCGGCCGCATGCACAGCGCCCGGGCGATCGCCACGCGTTGCTGCTCGCCGCCCGACAGCTGCGAGGGAAAGCGATTCTCCTTGTCCGCCAGTCCGACCTTCTTCAGCAGCGCGCGCGCTTCCTCGATCACTTCCTGCGCGGGGCGATGACGAACGAGGCGCGGCGCGAGCGTCAGGTTCTCGAGCACGCGCAGATGAGGAAAGAGATTGAACTGCTGAAAGACCATGCCCGTCTCGGCGCGCACGCGCACGAGATCCCCTCCCTCCGCGCTCAACGGCACGCCGTCGAGCAGGACGCGCCCCGCGTCCATGCGCTCGAGCCCGTTGATCAGGCGCAGCACGGTCGATTTGCCCGATCCCGATGGGCCGATCAGCACGGTCACCGTCGAAGCGGGCACATGAAAGGAGACCCGGTCGACGGCCGGATGCTCGCCGAAGCGCTTGCTCACCTCCTCGACCCGAATCATGCGGCCTCCGTCCGGCGCAAGCGGCTTTCGAGAGCGGAGGAGCCCTTCGTGAGCAGGAGCGTCATCACCAGGTACAAGCACCCGACCACGAGCCAGGTCTGGAAGTCCACGAAGGTGCCCGAGGAATATTCCCGCCCGGCGCGGGTCAATTCCCGCAGCCCGATGATCGAGACCAGCGAGGAATCCTTCAGGCAGGCGATGAAATCGTTCATGATCGGCGGAATCACCACGCGGATGGCTTGCGGCAGGATCACGCGCCGCATCGCCTGGCGTCGCGAGAGCCCCAGCGAATCGGCCGCTTCCCACTGGCCGCGCGGAATCGCCTGGATGCCCGCGCGGAAGGTCTCTCCCACATAGGCGCTGTAACAGACGCCGATCGCGATCACGCCGGCCACGAATTGGGGCAGATGCAGAATGCGCCCGAGCCCGAAGTAGATGAAGAAGATCCAGACGAGCAGCGGCACACCGCGGATGGCGTCGACATACGCGCGGCCGATCCAGTTCCAGGGAGAGCGGCGCGCGATGCGAAGCATCCCGACGAGCAAGCCGAGCAGCAGGGCGAAGGCGAAGGAGACCAGCGTGATCTTGATGGTCTGCGGAACGGTGGGCAGCAGGAAGAGCGCGATGTGAACGATCTGGGAAGCGAATTCGGCCATCCATGCACCTCAGCGTCGAAAGCTACCCATGCGGATCGAGGTCGAGGCCGCCTCTCCCGGGACCGCGAGCGCCGCTGGACCGCGATCGCGCTACTGCGCCGCGACTCCCCAGCGTTCCTCGATCGCGCGCCGTTCGCCCGTTTCGCCGAGCCGGTCCATGGCCCGATCGATCTCCTCGGCGAGATCCGGATCCTCGAGCCGCACGGCCATGCCGAACTCTTCCTGGGTCAACGGCTCCCCGGCGAGGCGCAGAGTGGGATGGTCGCGAGCGAAGATCCGCGCCGTCGGGGTGTCGGCAATCGCCGCGTCGAGATGGCCGTTTTCCAGATCGCGAAACGCCGAGCCGATCGCATCGAAACTGACGACCTGGGCGCGCTCGATCTTGCGCGCTTCCATCTCCCCAGTGGTTCCGAGCTGGCAGCCGATGCGCTTGCCCGCCAGGTCGGCCGGCCGCATCACGCTTGCATCGCCGGCCCGGACGACGATCGACTGGCCGGCGGTGGTGTAGGGCCGCGTGAAGCGGATTTGCTGCGCGCGTTCGGGAGTGATCGTCATGGCGGAGATGATGAGGTCGTACTTGCCCGACTTGAGCCCGGGAACGATGCCGTCGAAAGGAACGACTACGAACTCGACCCGCGCGGGCAAGAGGCGCGCGATCGCCCGCACGAGATCGATGTCGAAGCCGGTGAGCTGTCCGCTCGAAGGGTCGACGCTCTCGAAGGGCGGATAGGTGGCGTCGGTTCCCACCCGCAAGACTCCCGTGCGATGAATGCGCTCCACCGCGCTTTCGGAATGCGATTGGCATGCGGACATCGAACTGCAGGCGAGCAGGACGGCGATCGCGCCCGCGATGACCATGGCGCCCGTCATGCGCCTGGCACGGGCGGGCCCGAAGGCGCGTGCGGCCACGATCACGCGCGCGATTCCGCCCTCGCCCGCTGCGCCGCGATGACCGGCGCGGCGCGCGTTTGTGAAGGGCTGCAAGCTGCGCGCCTCGTTCACCGGAGCACCACGATGGAGGCTGTGCGCACCTGCCCTCCCGTTTGCAGGCGGCAATAGTAGACGCCCGAGACGACGGGCCGGCCCTTTTCATCGCGGACATCCCAGCGCGCCTCGTGCGTTCCGCGTTCCTGATCGCCCGCAAGAATGCTGCTCACTCTTCTACCAAGGCAGTCGTGAATGGAGAGCTCCACCGTTCCGGCTGCCGGCAAGCGATAGCGCATCGACACATCCGCTCCGGCGGTGATGCGCCCATCGATGCGCAATTGCACATCGCCTGGGTGCGGGTTCGCAGCGCCGTGGTCTTCGATGTCCGCGCCCTGGCGGGCGTGTCCCAGGCAGACGATCGCGATCGGAATCTCTCCCGCGGGAATGCCCGCCGCTTGCCGAATGGCCGCTTGCTCTTCGCTGGTGAACGCCGTGCGCGTGTAACCTTGCAGGCCCAGGCTCCAGGCCTGCACCAGCGCTCCCATGGCCGCGAAGCCAACTTCCACCTCGGGCCATGCGCCCGTGGAGGCGACGCACACGATGAGATCGTGCGAGCATTCCGGCAACCGCGCCGCGGCGCGCAGAGCGGGGCGCGCGTCTCCCACGCTCAGGGTCTCGAGACGATGGTCGCGGCTGTTCAAGTCGCTTCCCGGAGGAAGGTGGTTGTGATAGCGAAAGACATGGCTCGGCGCGGCGAGATAGATGCGCCGGGTGAGGTAGTAATTCGCGACCGCCGAGGCGCACACGAGCCCCGCTCTCGATCCGGAGACGCGATGATTGCTGCATCCATACGCGGCCCACAGGAGTTGCGAGACCTCGCCGGTCGTGAGCTCTTCCGCCGTGAAGGTGGAATCGTAGGCGGGATTCGCCAGGGCGTCGTCGAGATAGACGCTTCCGTCCATGACGGGATCGGGCAGCGTGCCGTCCGAGGAAGTGGCCACGCGGGTGGCGGTGAAGCCCTGGACGGTTCGCATGCCGAAGCTGATCGCAATGTCGATCGTCTCCTCGGGATCCCAATGGCTGTTCGCATAGGTCACCGCCGTGGCGCGCGGACAACTGGCCAGTTGCGCGGCCGTGCCGGCCCACAGCGCGACCGATTCCAGTTGCGCGAGGTGCATCGCTGCGCCCGCGTCGACATAGTTATCCGCGGCGATTCCGACCTCGAAGACCGCCGTCCCATCGGAACGCCAGTCTCCCGACTTGTGCACCGTGAGCGAATGCGCGGCCGCATCGTAGCGGTACACATTCGTCGCGGTGGCGGCGTAGATCATGCGAAAGGAACCGGTGAGCGGCGCACAGGCGCACGCGGCGAGCGCATCCCCCAGCATCTGCTCGGTCGCCGTCCCGCCCCAGCCCCCATGATACGAGATGCGGGAATTGAGACAGATTTCGGTCGAGTGGGGGTTCACGACCGGCGCGGGCAAAGAGACCCGGGCGGGTTGCGCGAATGCCGAGGCAGGCAGGAAGAGGCCGCGGTCGCAAAGGGCCGATGCAAAGGGCGGGCTGCCAGCGGCGAGGGCCAAGCAAGCGATCGCAAGGATGCAGGACGCCGAGACCAGGCGGGCGAGGGGTCCAATCGGTTCTCGTTTCCGCAGGCTCAGAAGGCTCCGTGAACATCCGTCGTGCACCACGAATCGGGAACCCATGGCGTCTCCTTTGCGCCGGCCTCGCGGGCGGGAATAGCGGGCGGCCGTCGGGGCGCGAAATGCCACGCCCGCGCGCGAATCGACAATTGAGTCTCCTGAGAAATGATACGGCCCGCCGCCATCGAGGTCCAGAAGCTTGGCGGGAGGAGGGAAGCAGAGTGCCGGGATCTGCCGGCCTCCACCGCCATTGACCTACGGAAGAACCAGGAATCTGGCGCTGGCATGAGGTCGCCCGACCGTGCACACTCCCCCGCCATGCGAGTCGCCGCACAGCCGATCCTTCGTTCTGGCGCGAGAGCGATAGGCCGGGAAAAGAGAATCCCGCCTGCAAGCCTCGCTCTCTTGCCGTTCGCATTTATCTTTGCCGTGTCGCCGGGTTGCTCTTCGGAAACGGCGGATGAAAGCGATCAAACGCATGCTGCCGCCCAGGCGGAATCGGCCGCGGTTTCCATGCCCTTGCTCCACGAGGACGAACCGCCGCCCGCGCCTGGGCGCTTCTTGCGCGTGCCCATCCCAGGCTCGAAGAGGTTGCGAGCGTTGCGCGACTCTCTGGGGCCGGCCGCCTTCCGGGAAGTCCTGAAGATCAACCGCGTCGATCTGGCTCACGTCCGCGCGGGCGATTCGCTGGTGATCCCGGCTCCCGATGCGGCGTTCGATTCGCTGCGCTACGCGCCCTTTCCGCGCAAGCTCGCGCGCGTCGACTCACTGGAGAAATTCCTGCTGGTCTCGCTGCGCATGCAAGCCTTCGGCGCGTACGAGCGCGGAAGGCTGATCCGTTGGGGACCGACGAGCTCGGGAAAGAAGCAAACTCCCACGCCCGCGCGCCTCTATCATGTCAACTGGAAGGACCGCGAACGAGTGAGCACGATCGATGAGGAGTGGCTGCTCACCTGGTACATCAACCTCGACAATCTCGACGGGATTTCGCTTCACCAGTACGGCATGCCCGGATACGCGGCCAGCCATTCCTGTCTGCGTCTGCTCGAAGAGGACGCGCGCTGGCTGTATGCCTGGGTGGAGCAATGGCGGCTGACGAGCGATGGGGCTCGTGTGACCAGGAATGGAACTCCCGTGCTCGTGTTCGGGGCGTATGGATACGGCCGCCGGCGTCCCTGGCGAAGGCTTCCCGAAGACCCGCTCGCAACGAATGTGACCGCGCAGGATGTCGAAGCGGCCTTGGCCAGCATTCGCCTCGTCGAGACCGTTCCCTTGCTGGCCGAGCAAGCCGATTCGGTCGCGATCGTGGATCACTCGCAGCCGGTGAGTGAGTGATCTCATCGCAGACCAGGATCAGGCCGCTTCCTTCCCACCGCCCGGCTGCAGGATGCCGGCGGCGATGGCAGCTGCTGCTCCGGCGTCTCTAACGGCGCTCTTCTCCTACGATCCGGGCACGCATGTGCCCACGATCACGATCGAGGGGCCCGTCGCGGAAGAAGAATCGAGCTGGGCCGGATTGAAGTCGCTGTACCGCTGAGGCGCTCGAGCGAAAGGCGTCTCCGCCGCTCAGCGCAGCACCGGAATGCGATAGTTCTCGGCCCGCTCGTGCTCGTCCGGCGCATAGGCGTCGATCAAGTCGGCCACCGCGAGAAAGAGCGCGTTCGCATCCGCCAATGCCGCCGCGTCTCCCCCAACGGAGCGCGCGCTCGCGAGGCGTTCGCGGGCGAAAGGCACGGCCCCGAGCGCGCTGGCCGCGGAGAGCTCGGCCGCTCCGCGCGCGCGATCGATTCGCTCGGGCAATTCGGTGGAGCCGAAGTAGAACGGCGCCGTGGAAAGATCCACCCACTCGGGCACGATGACGACGAGCATGCCCGAGGGATATCCGACATTCGTGAGCTGAGCGGGAGTGTCACCGGCGAAGAGCACGGCCACATCCGTCTGCCTGGGACGCGAGAACTGCGGGTCCACCTGCAACACGACCAGTTGGCCCGCCGTCATCTCCGGCCGCTCGCGCATCCATTCGTACACATACGGCTGCTCCAGCGTGAACGGCCGGATGCAGAGCAGGTCCCATACCGCTCCGGTTGCGGCGACAGGCTCGACGGGCACGCTGGATGCGACCTGTTCGTCCGTCGCCGTCGCTGATGCACGCTCGTCCGTCGCGGTCGAGGCCGCCCCCTCGCCTGCCGGGGTCGCTTGGCCGGGCCCCTTGCCGGGGTCCGTCGTTTCCTGACGAGATGCCGCGCGATTCGATGTGACGGGATCGGATGCGCCGCGGCTCTTCGCCGATTGCGCGAGGGCCAGGAAGTCCGTGCCGAGAGCGCCAAGAGCCAAGGCTGCGATCGCGGCGAACGCCAGTGGCATCACGATCGCGCGCGGGCGCGAATGCCGGGGCGTAGCGGTCGAATGACCGCCGGCGAATGGCAGGCAGCCATTGCTAGTCATCGAACCTCCCGTCCGATCGCGAATCACAACCTCCCGGCGCTCCATGATGAACCCCTCCCTGCGCTGGTGACGCCAGCCCTTGCTCTACTTGCGTGTGAATTCGATGTCGTCGATTCCCAGCCGGCCGCGCGCCGAGCCGTGCGTCGAGCCGAACTCGAGCTTGACCGCCACGATGTTCGCCAGATCGATCCCCGATCCGTCGTTCTCGAAATCGGCCAGCCGGATGCGCACGGTGAGGAACTCGTTCGCCCATCCGGCGCCGGTGCCGAGGCCCGTCCGCTGATAGGGCCGGGTGATGTCGCCGTAGCTTTGCGTCGCAATCGCGCTCGTCGTCCCGGCCGCGTCACGCAAGGCCACCGTGAACGAGAGCGGTCCGTTCAGCGCGACCGTTTCCGGATGGCGCGTTCCCTGGCAGGCGCGCAGCGAGACATACGCGAAGTCGCGCAGGTCGCGATGGCCGGGCACCACTTCGTACTCGAGGCTGCGTTGCTGTCCCGTGGTCCAATCGAAGACCGCCCCGCCCTGGTAGATGTCCAGGGAATCGGTGCGCGTCATGCCGTTCATCGGATCGCTCGCCGTCCAGGTGAAGGTGAGGTTGCCGTCGTCCATCCGGCCTTCGTAGAGATTGGAGACATCTCCGCTGACCGCGCCGCCCGAGCTGCTCGTGCCCACGCCGGGGTTCGTCTGGTGATTGTCGATCATGAAGCGATCGGCGGCGAGCGCGTCGCGGTAGGTGTTCGCGCAAATCACCGCGGCCGCGATCCCGCTCGGATGGAAGCCGGCGTACATGCGCGTGAGATAATCGCGCGCGGCGACATTGCCTTGGGTGTAGTACTCGATCAACGGCAGGTAATAGCCCTTGGCGACCCGCTGGGCTTCCGCGCGGCCGATCAGATTGGGTCCCGTGCCGTCCGCCCATCCGCAACAGTTGAAGTCGTTGTGGCTGGCCCCCTGCACATAGGTCACCTGCACCGTGCCCTGGGCGGCTTCCGCGTAGCGCAAGGACTGGCGATCGAGATCGTCGCAACCGCCGTTGACATCTCCATCGGCCGCGCCGAAGAGCAGGTGATAGGTCGCCAGGTGCGTGTTGCACTCGCTCGGGTAGTTGTACACGGTCGGCGCGATGCTGCTGATGCAGACGATGTCGGCCAGCGTGAAGCGCGCGGGCGTGTAGGTGCCGTCGAAGATCCGGTCGTAGGCGCGCACGACGCCCTCGCCTCCCCGGCTGTGGCCGATCCAGACGATCCGGTGCCCGTCCAGGTGGCCGTTCAGCACTCCGCTGCCGATCGTCGCCTGGTTGGCGATGATGTAGTCGGTGTTCGTGAGCGTGGTCGTGGAAGCGGTCTCGATGCCGGGTTGGGTGTTGTTCTGATGGGCCATCACGATGTAGCCGTACGATGCGAGATGATAGCCGAGGTAATCGTACCAGGTGTAGTCGTGCCCATTGCCGTGGCTGATGACGACGAGCGGCACCTGCCCGAGCGATGCGATGTCCGACGGATAGTAGGTGCGCTGGCCGAGGAAGGTGCCTCCCGAATACTGGATCATCAACGCGGTGTGCGGTCCGGCCAGGCTCAAGTCCTTCACGAGATAGACGCCCGCTTCCTCGGCGCTCAATCCGTCGATCAGATCGCCGGGATCGAGCCGGCCGTCCATGCCGAAGTCGTAGACCACATCGTAGGCCTTCCCCACCGCCGATCCGGTGTCGAGGCCGCTCGTCCAGAGAGCGACACGATTGTTGGCGATGGAGTTGCTCGTGACGGTCGCCGATTCCGCGCCTCCGCTCACATCGACGAGCGTGCGCTGGGAAGCCCACTCGGCCGGCGTGCGATGCGCGACCACATACGCGCGATACGCGAGGCCCGCGCGTTCCGGATGGCGGCCGGGATCGAGCGCGCCCCACAGGCTCTCGTTGCCGTTCACCGCCGCGACGAATTCGAAGAACGGATAGGCGGCGAGAGTGCTGCCCGCGAGACCCGGGAAGAGGCCCACGCGCGCGCGCAGAATCGCGGGCGTGAGGTCGCGTCCCGCGCTCTTGGCGCCGGCGCCGTCGTAGGCCGCCGTCAGCGTTCCGGTTCCATAGGCCGTCCCGTTGACGAGCAGCGTTTCAGGAAGAGCGGCGGCATCGAAGGCGGCGGGCAGCGCGATCTCGGCCCCGGAGGTCGAGTAGATTTCCAGATTGCTCCCGTCCGACTCGAGAATGATCGATCCGGAGGGCACCAGCGGATTGCCGTGGAGCACGACCGGACGCATGCGATAGCGCAGATACCCGAACGCCGGCGAAGCGATGTCGGAGGGATTGCGTTCGAGGAAGATTCCGGGCGCCGCCTCGAGATCGTCGCGGGCATACAGGGCATCGAGACGCGGGCCGTAGCAGTCCGCTTCCTCGAGCACGAAGACATCGATCGCGTCCTCGCACGAGCCGCAGGAAGCGACGAGCAGGTGCGCGCCGGCCGCCGGGGTCAGGGTGACATCATTGCCGGTCCCGATGAGATTGCCGTCCAGGAACCACTGCGGCCCCTGCACGGGCACGGTGCCTTCGCCGCAGGTCACTTCCGCATGCGCGGAGAGCGCTTCGCCCGCGCACCCGACCAGCGACGCATTCGTGATCTCGATCGTGCAAGCCTCGCGGCCGAGAGGCACGCGGTCGAAGATGTGCGTTCCCGCGGGCGCGGCGACCGGCGGCGCATCGGATGACGCGCTCGCGCGGAAAGGCGCGCTGGAGAGGCACACGGCCGCAAGCGCGGCAAGAGCGAGCCTGGCGTGCAGGAGTAATGGAGATGGCCGTCGGCAGAAGAAGTTCACGCTGTCCCCCACCCTTCCAGGCGGCGCCTCCACTTGGCGACCCGCCGCCCAAGCGCTCGGAATCGCCCAGTCGTGAACGAGCGCGCCTTTGCCCACCCGTCAGCGAATCAGCAGGGCCTTTCCCATGGCCGACCATTCGCCGGCGCGAATCTCGTAGAAGTACAGGCCGGGCGCAACCGCATGGCCCGCCTCGTCGATTCCATCCCAGACGATTTGATGAAAGCCCGCATCGAGATGAGGCGTGTCGATCGCGCGCACCAGGCGGCCGGAGAGATCGTGGATGCGCAAGCGCACTTCCGCTCCGCCCGCCGCCAATCCGAAGCGCACGCGCATCGCGCCGCGCCAGGGATTCGGAGCCGCTCCGGCGAGCTGATGCCCATACGGGATTCCGCTCGGGTCCACATCGACATCCGCGGAGGGCAGGCAGCATTCCTCGATGCGATAGCCTTCCTGTCGCGCGGGGGCGCTGGGCGCGGCGACGAGCGACCAGCGGCGCGTCATCGCGAAAGGCGCGCGGGAGGCCTCCCCGCTCGGGTCGCGCCGATCGAGGGCTCGCCCTTCCGCCACCGGAGCCGTACCCTCGATGCGCGCGGTCAGGGTGCCATGCAGGTCGACGGCCGCATCCGGCGCCACGGCGAAGCAAATGCGCGCCTCGCTGACGGTCCCCTCGGGAATCTCCACCCGCATGTCGCGCAGCCAGACGGGGGCCTGCACGATCACGATGCGCACCTCCGAGGCGGGCGGATCGAAACTCAGATGAAGAGCGTTCTCGCGAGAGCCGGGAACCACCGCGTATTCGGCGGCCCGCAAGGGGTGGGGTGACGCCAACCAGAACGAAAGCAGCCAGAGCAGCGCGATTCCGCCCCGCAGGAGCGGCCGCGAATCGGGATCTCGGCCCATGTTGTCCTCCTCGCTCGTAGCTCGTTGTTAATGATCGCAGGTTCTTGCGTCGCGAACAATCCCGCAACTCCCTGGCCGGAAGCTCCACGCGAGCAACGAACGGCTGGCTCGTTCCAGCCATGCAGCGAGGCGCGCCTTCGGAGCGCTCCCGATGATCGCATCCCTCTCGCAATCTTCCTTGCAAAACCGGCTGCAAAGCCTGTATCATTCGTTAGGAGCGCGCTTTGCGGCGCTCCCGTCAACAAGGCATGAAACGACGCCACGCTCCATGGAGGTAAGGATGGTTTTGCGTCATGTCGCTCCTCGAATTCTCGTCAGCGCACTGGTCTGTCTGCTCTTCTCAGCGATCACGGCCCTCGCGCTCCAGCCGCCCACGACGGATCCTCTGCGTCCGGGCCCGTACGCGGGCGAGGTGCAGAAGGGCAGATTCGAGCTCGAGCCGATCGCGAACGGCAGCTTCAATACTTTCACCGGCGCAACGGCCTGCCTCACGAATCTCAAGGCGGGTCCCTTCGCGGGCGGGCCGGAAATGGCGGCGCGCGCCTATCTGCAACAGGAGGCGGCCCGCTTCACTTTGAACGCATCATCGGACGACCTCTCCCTCGTGCGCATCGCCGTCGCTCCCGGCGGCCTGCACGCGCGTTTCGCGCAGACGGTCGGCGGCGTTCCGGTCTTCGGCGCGGGCATGGTCGTCTCCATGGATGAGACGGGCACGATCGTGCGAAGCGTGACGAGCGAGTACGATCCTCTGCTGGCGGGCCAGTCGATTGCGACGATTCCGGCGTGGGATGCCGCCCAAGCGGAGCGGGCCGCGCGCGAAGCGGTCGGGATCGATGAGCAAACGCCGCTCGCCGGCGAGCCCCCCGCCCCGTCGCTTTGGATCCTGCGCGAGAACGACGACTACGGCGCTCCGGCCACGCTCGCCTGGAGAGTCTGCATCCCGATCACGGTCGAGCCGCGCGGCGACTGGGAAGTCTTCGTGGACGCGCGCGACGGATCGATCCTGCGGGTCACGGACCAGACCTGGTTCGTCGACGGCAGCGGGTACGGCTTCGATCCCGATCCTCTGACCACGGCGGAAGTGGCGTACGGAACCACCGGATATGTGGACGGCAACGACGCCGACACCGCCCAGCTGACGGCCCAGCGGGTGTTTTGCGTCTTGCGGGACATCGAATACAGCGGCGGCCTCTATCGCCTGCGGGGTCCCTGGGTCTACATCGACGAATTCGATGCGCCCGTCTCGACTCCGGTGACTTCCGCCACGCCGGACGGATTCGTGTACACGCGCAACGCCCAGGGCTTCGAGGATGTGAACGGCTACTATCACATCGATCAGAGCCAGCGGTACATGCAATCGCTCGGCTTCTTCGACATCCAGCACGCGCCCATTCATGCGGATGTCCACGGATGGAGCGGGCAGGACAACAGCAGCTACACCCCGAGCACGAACCGGCTCTCCTTCGGCGAGGGCGGCGTGGATGACGCCGAGGATGCGGATGTCCTGCTTCACGAGTACGGCCACTCGATCACATACAGCATCATTCCCGGGTACGGGACGACCACCCAAGCGCGCTCCATGGGCGAAGGCTTCGGCGACTATTGGGCCGGAAGCTACTCGGCCGGGATTTCGGACTTTCGAGACTACTGGGTCTACAACTGGGACGGACACAATCCCTATTGGACGGGCCGCGTGCTCAATTCCACTCTGGGGTATAGCAATCTGAACGGCGACATCTATCACGACGGAACGATCTGGGCATCCTGTTGGTGGCTGATCCGCAAAGAAGTGGGTCAGAGAGTCAGCGACCGCGACTTCCTCAAGATGTTCTACCACAACATGCCGGGGACGGGCATGCAAATCGCGGCGCAGAACGCCATGCAGGCGGACCGGGATCTCTACGGCGGCTTGCACGCCGGGTCGCTCGACTACTTCTTCACCCTGCGGGGATTCTTCACCGCTGCGCAATTCGATGTGCCCGCGGTGGCGCACACGAACCTTCCCGATCAGTACAATGTCGGCCCCTTCCCGATCACCGCGGTCTTCACCTCGACCAGCGCGATGGTGAATGCGACGGTCAAAGTGAAATTCGGGACGGGCGCGACCTTCGACCAGGAAGCGCTGCTGACTCCCACGGGGAACCCGAACGAGTACAGCGGATTCATTCCCTCGCAGCCGGCGGGCAGCACGATCCGCTACTACATCGTCGGGTCCAACACCGCCGACTGGCCGGGCACCGCTCCGCGCGGGGCCGAGTATCAGTACTATTCCTTCCAGGTCCTGGTCGACCCGGCCGATGTCGCCGACCGGGATGGCGGCAGCCGGCTCGTGCTCGAACCGGTGCATCCCAATCCCTCCCCCGGCGCGACGGCCGTGCGTTTCCAGATGCCGTCCAGCGGCGAGGTGCGCCTGCAGGTGAACGACATCTGCGGCCGCGTCGTCCGCACGCTGTGCGATGAGACGATGAGCGCCGGTGAGCACACGCTCGTGTGGGACGGCCGCGACGATGCGGGCCGCGACCTGCCGACCGGCCTGTACTTCATCCGGGTGAGTGCGGCGGACCAGAGCCAGACCCGCAAGCTTCTCTTGACCCGATGACCAAGAGCGCGCCGGCCCGAGCCTGCGCTCCGGCCAGGCGCCCGGATCTGAAGGGGGCGGCTTCTCGAAAATGAGCGGCTGCCCCCTTTCCCATTCCGTTCGGGCCGCCTAGAGTTCCGGCCATGAGTCCTTCCGTAGCTGCACGATCGCATGTCGAAGCGGCCGGCTCTCGTTTGAAGGCCACCGCGAGCGGCTCTCCGCGCGTGCGCGTCGATTGGCTCCTCATCGCCGTTCTGTCGCTCGGCGCGTTGTTGCGCATCGTGTTCTTCCGGCAGTTTTCCGGCACGCCCTTCTCTGGCCATCTCCTGCTCGATTGCTCCTACTACCAGCAGATGGCGCAAGCGATCGCCGACGGTCATCTTCTTCAGGAGCGCGCGTTCTTCCTTGGGCCGCTCTATCCCTACGCGCTCGGCCTGCTCCACACGATCCTCGGCGCGCACCAATGGGTCGCGCCCGCGTTTCAGATGGCGCTCGGCCTCGGCACCTGCGCGCTCGTCTACTCACTCGGCGCCAGGGTCGCGACGCGCTTGACGGGGCTGGTGGCGGCGCTGGCCTGCGCGGCATTCAAGCCGGCGCTCTTCTACGAGCAGACGCTCCTCATGGAGACGGCTCTCACCTTCCTCTGCCTCGCGCTCGTCTCGCTCGTCGTCCGGCGCGGCTGGAGCGCGCGGCCGGTCTGGTGGCTCGCGATCGGAGCCCTCTCGGGCGCCTGCGCCCTGATGCGCGGCAATACGCTTCTCTTCCTCCCGGCGATCGCTCTCTGGCTGATCGTCACGCGCGGGAAGATCGCGGGTCCGCGGGCCGCCCACGCGCAGGTCGCCCGCGCGAATGCTCCGTCCTCCCCGGCAGGCGCGCGCCCTTTGCTCCTCCGGCTGGTCTTTCTTGGAGCAGGGGCCTTGCTCGTCATCCTGCCGGCGACCGTGCACAATCTGACCGTCGAGCGGGGGTTCGTGCTGATCAGCTCCAATGACGGCATCAATCTCTTCATCGGCAATCAACCGGGCGCGAGCGGCTGCTACGAGCCGCCGCCCGGAGTGGAGATGAGTTCGGACATGCCCGGCTTCGGCTTCGTGGAGCGGGCCACGGGCAAACGCCCGGTCACATCCGCCGAGGCGTCCGCCTACTGGCGTTCGCGCGCGTTCGAGGCCATTCGTTCCGATCCCTGGAGGGCGTTCGCGCTCGCCGCGCGCAAGGCCTACCACTTCTGGGGCAGCGTCGAATTGGACCAGATCTTCATCCTCGGGCCGATGCGCGCGCTCATGCCCGCACTCGCCTGGCCGCTCGTGTCGTTTCGCCTGATCGCGCCCTTTGCCCTGCTCGGTCTGTTCCTGATCTTGCGCCGGCGCGATCCTCGCCTAGTCCTGCTCGGCGGACTCATCCTCGTGTACTTCTGCTCGCTGCTGCCCTTCTTCATGACATCCCGCTACCGCCTTCCCGTCGTGCCTCTGTTGGCGATTTGCGCGGGCCTGGCGGCGGAGCATCTGATCGAGCGGATCAGGCGCAGGCAGTGGAAGCCGCTGGGCGCCTGGGTAGCGGCCGCGCTGGCGCTCTTCATCGTGATGGACAACGGCTGGGCGGTCCCGCCCCGCCAGGACGAGCAGGTCTTCCACAATTCGCTCGGCCTGTTCCATCTTGCGGAAGGCAAGCTCGACCTTGCGCAAAGGGAATTCGAGCTTGCGGCTCATGACGGAGGGGCCGCGGAGATCTTTGCGAATCTCGCCTGGGTGCATTTTCTGAAGAAGGACTACGCAGAGGCCATCGCACAGTACGAGAAGGCTCATGCCCTTCGTCCCGAGAGCGCGGAAACCTGCTTTCGACTCGGGCTCGCGCACCTTTGCCTGCGGCACTTGCCCGAGGCGCGCGCGTACATGGAGAAAGCGCTGGCTCTCGACCCCAACGGCGACCCTCTGTGCCTCTACAATCTGGCTCTCGTCTACGCGGAGCAAGGAGAGCCGGCGAGAGCGGCCACGGCGATGCGCGCCTATCTCGAGAAGTCCCCGAACGACGGAGAAGCGCGTCGCTTGTTCCAGCAGTATCTCGAACTGGCCCGTTCTCCGTCCTGACCTCGTGGTTCGCTCCGATCCGTTCTTGCTCCCCCTGCCCGCCGCGGACTATTCTCCCCCCGATCCGCAACCTGAATTCCGATCCGGGGGCACGAACCCCCAAACCAAACGGAAAGAGGGGTCTCTATGACCGAAGAAACCGTCACGGTCGAACAGACCGTCGAGGAACGGGATCGCGAGTGGTTGGAGAAGGTCTACAAAGGCGACGGGCCGCGCCAGCTCACCGCCCGCGCGGTGATCGCGGGCATGCTGTTCGGCGGCCTGATGTCCGTCTCCAATCTGTATGTCGGACTGAAATCGGGCTGGGGGCTGGGGGTCGACATCGCCGCGGTCATCGTGATCTTCGCGGTCTTCAAGGGCTTGAAGAGCGCGCGGCTCATCAAGGCCGAGTTCGGCATGATGGAGAGCACCATCATGATGACCGTGGCGGTCGCGGCGAGCTGGATCTCGTCGGCGGGCCTGGTCTCCGCCGTGCCCGCACTGACGATGCTCACCGGAAAGACCTTCGTCTGGTGGCAGCTCATGATCTTCATCGGCGTGATCCTGTACTTGGGTCTCTTCATGGCCATACCGCTCAAGCGCCAGATGATCCAGGTCGACAGGCTGCGCTTCCCGGCGAACATCCCGACCGGCGAGACCTTGAAGGCGATGTATTCGCACGGCGGCGAGGCGATGAAGAAGGCGAAGTCGCTGGGACTCGCCGGGGCGGCGGGCATTCTCATCGCCTTCCTGCGCGACGGTCCGCCGAAGCTCATCCCCGGTCTCTTCAACCTGCCCTTCTCCATCAGCCGGATTCCGCTGAGCAACTTGACGCTCAGCCTCGAGCCGAGCTTGATCTTCATCAGCATCGGCGCGCTCTTCGGCATCAAGGTGGGCTTCAGCATGCTCGCCGGCTTGCTGCTGAACTACGCGGTGCTCGCTCCCGGCCTGATCGAAGACAAAGTGATCGCGCACGCTGTTCCGCAGGTGACCGCGCAAGCGATCGCGCAGACGCCCATTCGCATCGACGCGGGATCCAGCCTCGCCTTCGTTCTGGAAGAGGCCACGACCTCGCCGATGCTCGCGCACGGCAGCAGCAAGCAGACTCTGCGGTACACCTGGAGCGAGCCCGTCGCCTACGCGAGCATCGCGGACCTCAAGAAGGACCTGAACGCCCCCGCCTTGCGCGACGGCAGCCGCAATCCCCTCTACGGTTCGATGACGGTGCGCGACACGCTCAACAAATCGCTGGGCGCGAATGTGCTCTACGCCCAGGCTGGGAAGGCGAAGAGCTGGGAAGCGAAGTTGAGCCTGGCCGAAGGACAGAACCCCGCGCTGCTCTCCTCGCTCGGTTTCAAGGAAGGCGCGGCCAACCAGCCGGCCTTGGGCGGGTTCCGCAACATCAGCGCCTGGTCGCTATGGCCGGGAGCGACCGTGCTCGTGGTCGGCGGCCTGCTCGCGCTCGCGTTTCAATGGCGCACGCTGGGCAAGACCTTTGGCAGCATCTTCAGCGGATTGAAGCGCAAAGGGGCGGATCACAAGAAGGGGCCGCTCGACGACATCGAAGTCCCGATGACCTGGTTCCTGCCGGGTGTCGCGGTGACCGGATTGCTGGCGACGATCATGCTCATGTGGATGTTTGGGATCCATTGGTACATGGGCATCATCGCGGTCGTGCTGACCTTCTTCCTCGCGGCGGTGGCGGCGCGCGCGGGCGCGGAGATTGGAATCAACCCGATCGGCGCGCTCGGCAAGGTGACCCAGCTCACCTACGGCGTGATCGCGCCCGGAAATGTGACCGCGAACCTGATGACCGCCGGCGTGACGGCGGGCGCGGCGGCGAGCTGCAGCGACACGGTCGGCAACTTGAAGGTCGGCCACATGGTCGGCGCCAATCCGCGCAAGCAATTCGTCGCCCAGCTCTTCGGCGTGCTCGCCGGCGCGGTGCTGGCCGTGCCCGCGTACTTCATCCTCGTGCCCGACGCGAATACGCTCGGCGGGGAGAAGTTCCCCGCCCCTTCGGCGCTCGTCTGGCGGGGCGTCGCGCAAGTGCTCTCGCAAGGGCTGCGCACGCTGCCTCCGAGCGCGATCGTCGCGATCGGGGTCGCCTTCGCGCTGGGCGTGCTGATCGTGATCGTCGATCGCGTCTTCCCGAAGGCGCGTCCCTATACGCCTTCGCCCGCCGCCCTGGGAATCGCGCTCACGATTCCCGCCTACACGAGCTTCTCGATGTTCCTCGGCGCATTGGTGGTCTGGATTCTCGGCAAGAAGGCGCCCAAGTGGAACGACATGCACACGATCCCGATCGCCTCGGGGTGCATCGCCGGCGAGAGCATCATGGGGGTCGTGATCGCGGCGCTCATGGCCGCGGGGATCATGAAATAGCAGCGCCGCGGCAAGCGCGCGACGCGTGTGTTGAGAGTGCGCGCGGAAGCGCGAAAAATCGCAGGCAGCGAACGCGGGGGCGTTGAACAGCGCTCCCGCGTTCCTGCATCGCTCGCGAGCGCGCCGGCGTCGAAGACCACGCGCCGGCCGCCGGACCTCGACCCACAACCGGAACTTGACGGCGATTCCCATCGGCCCCACTCTCGCCCCGCAAGTGGACGACCATGGGCGGGTCCGCCGGCAACCGTGAAACGGGAAAGCCCAGGTGTGGCATTTCCTTTGGCGCTCGTTTCCAAACCAAGCTCGCTTCATCGTTCGGCCGGATCCATTCGAATGGAGATCGGGAATCCGTGGCCGCGCCTTCGCAGGCGCGAAAGCCCATCTCGGCGCTGGAGGATGCGGACATGAAACGCTCGTTCCTCTCGTGGGCGTGGATTTGCCTGGCCTTGTTCGTGGCGTCCTGGCTCGCCCCTGCGTGGCTCGGCCCCGTCGCCCCCGCGTGGGCGCAGGAAGCGACCACCGGCTCCATCGTCGGAACCGTCGTGGACCCCGAAGGCTTGCCGCTTCCGGGCGCTACGGTCACCCTGACTTCCGAGCAGGGGGCGCGAACGGAGAAGACCGACGCGCAAGGCGAATTCCGATTCCTCTATCTCGTCCCCGGCCTCTACGACCTCACGGCATCGCTGCCCGGATACATCACCGCGGAGAGCCAAGGCATCGAAGTGCGCCTGCTCGCGCGGATCAGCATCGAGGCGATGCTCACTCCCGGAGCTTCGGAGACGATCGAGGTCGTGGGAGCCGCGCCGATCCTCGATCTGTCCTCTTCGACGACGGGCGCCTCGGTGAGCTCCGCGCTGATGTCGCGCGTGCCCATCGACCGCACCTTCGCGGGAGCGCTGGCGATGGCGCCGGCGGTCGTCGACGGCGGCATCGACCAGTCCAATCCCTCGATCGCGGGATCGAGCGGACTCGAAAACACCTACATGGTCGATGGAATGAGCATCGGCAACACCGGCTATGGCAGCGCCGGCTCGTACTCGATCGTGTACGGATCGCTGGGAACGGGCGTCAACTACGACTACTTGGAAGAAGTGCAGGTGAAGACGGGCGGATTCGAGCCCGAATACGGAGAGGCGCTCGGCGGCTTCGTCAACATGGTCACGAAGTCCGGCACGAACGAGTTCCAGGGAAGCGTCTTCACCTACCAGCAGTACAAGGAGCTCGAGCCCGAGCGCCAGACCCTCGAAGACTGGCTCGTCTCCTCGCAACCGGATGGGTACTCGAGCTACGACATCGGATTCGAAGCGGGCGGTCCGATCGTGAAGGACAAGGCCTTCTGGTTCGCAGCCTTCGATCCCACCTTCACCACCGTCACGCGCCGCACGGCGGATCTGGTCGCGCAGGCGGAGGGTTTCGACCACACCCTGGAGCGCAAGCGGACGATCTACAACTACGCCGCGAATCTGAAATGGAATCCGCATCCGCGGCACATGCTCTCGCTGTCGGCCTTCGGCGATCCTTCGATCGGCGAGAACGGGCCGCACCGCGCCGAGGCCGTCGCCGTCGCCGACCCGCGCACCAAGTACTCGGAGCTCAACTTCGGCGGGCACAATGTCGTCGGTCACTGGAACGGGCAGATTTCGCCGAACTGGTTCTTCGAGGGAACGGTCGCGTATCACCAGGACACCTTCGAGGAAGATCCCGCCTTGGATGAGCCGCAGGGCCTCGACTATCGCGGAGATGTGCCCAAGCGCTACGGCGGAGTCGGATTCTTCGAGGACAACACCTCCACGAACGCCCAGTATCAATTGAAGTTCTCGAACTTCCTCGAGGCCGCCGGCGAGCATCACATCCGCTATGGAGTGAACTACCAGGACATCGGCTACGACGCGACGACCAACTACACGGGCAGGCCGGGCGTCCCGATCGATCTGGGCGACGGGCAGACGGTAACTTCCTCGAGCGGCTATGTCTGGATCATCAATCCCGGCTCCTCGGTCCTGGAAGCCTGGGGCCTGCGCAGCGGCGACCTGGCCGCCGAGACCGAGGCGCATTACACGGCTGCCTTCCTCTCGGACACCTGGAGCCCGAGCGCGCATCTGAGCATCATGGCCGGGCTGCGCTACGAGCAGGAGAAGCTGATGGGCAACGCGTCGAGCTTCACCTGGAAGAACAACTGGTCCCCCCGCTTGCACCTCACCGTCGATCCCCTCCAGGACAACCGCACGAAGATCTTCGCCGCCTACGGGCGCTACTTCGGTAAAGTCCCGAACGACCTGGCGGTGCGCGCCATGTCGCGAGAGATCAGCTATGTGGTGCTCTACGATCTGGCCCTGCTCGACAATTACGATCCCGAGTCGGGCGAAGCTCCCGATCTGCGGCCCGAAGCGCAGGTGGAAGACGGCGTCTCTGTCTTCGGCAGCGAGCCGACGCGCATCGATCCCGATTCCAAGCTGAGCTATGTGGATGAAATCGTCGTCGGCGCGGAGCGGGAAGTGATTCCGTTCGTCAGCGTGGGCCTGTCGTACATGCATCGCGAGCTCGGCCGCACGCTCGAAGATGTGCAGCTGCAGCCCTACTCCGCGATTCTGAACGGCGAGACCGATTTCGGCGAGTATGTGATCATGAATCCCGGGCCGCTCCTCTTTCCGCAGCCGCAGCGCGATTACGACGCCGTCACCTTGAAGGTTGAGAAGCGCTTCCACGACGACTGGCAGCTGCTCGCCTCCTACACCTGGTCGCGTTTGTGGGGCAACTACGAGGGGTATTTCCGGCGCGACAACGGGCAGAGCGATCCCTTCATCACTTCCGCGTTCGACTTCCCCTATGGCCTCGATCCCGAAGTGTGGGGCTACAACAGCGAGAACGGGCACCTGCCGAACCACCGCCCGCATGTCTTCGGCGCCTACGGGTCGCATCGCCTGCCCAACGGACTGGACATCGGGCTCAGCGTGAAGATCCAAAGCGGCACGCCGGTGACGAAGCTCGGATACAACTCCGTCTACCAGATGGAATCGGAGATCTTGCTCGAGCCGCGGGGAGAGAGCGGCACAACGCCGACGACCACCGATGTGGGGCTGCACCTCGAATATCCGATCCGCCTGCCCGGGAATGCCTTCGGCCTGGGCATCGAAGCGGTCGAAGTGGGATTCGATGTCTTCAACCTTCTCAATCAGCAGAAGAAGGTTTCTGTGGACGATCTCTTCGAAGTGGGCGGTTCCGTTCAAGGAGAGCCGTACGATGCGGCGCCTTGTCCCGAGTGCGCGAATCCCGATTTCGGAAAGGCCTGGGCCTTTCAAGCGCCGAGGCAGTTCGTGTTCGCGTTGAAGGCCCGGTTCTAGCGCGGATTATTCGTAGAGCTCGTCGCGAGACAGCGGAGATGCCCGCAGATACGAGGCGCTCGCCTCCCCGGGCACGAAGCCGATCAAGGTTGCGCCCGCATCGCGGCAGCGATCCATCAGTGCAATCACGGCTTCGTACGCGACCTTCGCATCCGCGTCGAGGAAGACGACCCCGGCCGGATGGGTCGCGCGGCCCGCTTGCCCAGCATCACTGCCTGGCTGCGGCATCCACGCTTCCTTCAAGCGGCCGGCCAGCAGCTCGGACGCCACTTCCACGCCGTTCACTCGAATGCCGCCATCCTCGCTCAAATGAACGACGACTTGCCGGGCGGCTTCTTCGGGCGCAAGCGGCGTATCCGCCAGCGATGGAAGGCGCGAAGGCATGGCCCGGGTGAGCACCGGCGCCACCATGATGAAGATGACGAGCAGCACGAGGAGCACATCGATCAACGGGGTGACATTGATCCCCGCCCTGCTCGATCCCAAGCCTCCGATTCTCATCGCCATGACGACTCCTTCCATGGGCAGGCGTTCGACTCGAGGCGTGCCTTCGAAGCGCCGGTGAGGTGTTCGGGCGCCGCGGGTTTTCCGGCGCGGGCCAGCAGCCTCGCTATGGGTTTCCCGTTTGCGGGGAAGAGGACTCGTCGTCCGGAGTCCATTCCCGCACCACCAGCATCGCCCCGCCGAATCCCGCTGCCCGGCCCGCGTCGAGGACGCGCTGCACGCAACCATAGAGCGCCGCGCGATCGGCCTTCACTTGCAGCCGCAGCTCGGGGTCGGCGCGATGCAGGGTCTGCAATGCGCCGGGCAATTCCTCGTCGCCCACCGGCGTCTTCCCCACGAACAGCGCCCCGCTTTCCTGCACGACCACCGAGAGGACGCTCGCCGAATTGCCGGCGACCGCTTGCTGGTTGCGCGCCCCGGGAAGATCGACCTGCACGCTTCCCTGCAGCATCGGCGTCACCACCATGAAGATGATGAGCACGACCAGCATCACATCGACCAGAGGCGTGACGTTGATCTCGCTGTTCAACGCGCGGCTGGTTGCCCGGTTGTCGCTTCCAGTTTCCATGAATCGCTTCTCGATCTCTTGATGAAGTGGTCGACGAGCTCGCTGACCGCGTTGCTCATCTCGTTCTGCACGCGGCCGAGCCGCCCGAGGAGATGGTTGAATCCCCACACGGCGGGCAGCGCGACGAGAATGCCCGCGGCGGTGTTGACCAGCGCTTCCGCGATCCCGCTCGACACCGCCCCGATTCCTCCGGAGCCGGTCGCCGCCATGCCGAAGAAGCTGTTCATGATTCCGACGACGGTTCCGAAGAGCCCGACGAAGGGCGCGGTCGAAGCGATCGAGGCGAGCCCCGCCATGCCGCGGCGCAAATCCTGCGCCGCGAGTACCGCCTCCCGCTCGGCCGCCGTGCGGATGGTCTGCTCGCATCCATCGACCGGGCGGCCGTTGCCTTGCCAGGGAAGCGCATCCCGGATCGCGGCGGCGTAGATGCGCGCGATCGGGCTCCGCGGATGGCGCTCGGCTTCGGCCAGCAACTCGGCGAAGCGATCGTTCGCCACCAACGATGAAGCCGTCTTGCGAAACGCGCGCGACTGCCGGTGCGCGCGATGAAACGCGAGCCAGCGCTCGAGAATCGTGCCGGTCGAATAAATCGACATCAGCAAGAGAAAGATCAGGACCAGATGCCCGACCGTTCCCATCGAGTTCCAGACTTCGACCGGCCCATATCCTGTCGGCGGCATGATTGCGGCTCTCCTAGTTGAGTTTGAAATCGACCGTCAATTCGAAATAGACATCCACCGGCGTGCCGTTGCGCCGCCCGGGCAGAAACCGCCAGCGACGCAGGGCCTCGATGGCAGCCTCGGTGCAGCCCAGACGCAACTCCTGCAGCACGCGAACCTCTCCGACGGATCCATCGCGACGAATGACCGCCTCCAAGCGCACGGCTCCTTCCACACGCGCGGCTCGCGCCGCACTGGGATAGACCGGGTGGAAACGATGAAGCACGATCGGAGAAGAAACCTCTCCTCCGGTTCGCAAGGGACCCTCTTCCCCGCCCGGGCCGCGCCCACCTCCCACCGCACCGTCTCCCGTCCCACCCACGGCGCCGCCCGCCCTTCCGCTTGCCGTTCCCCGCGGCACTCCGCCCGGCGCGCCATTCACGACCCCGGCGGTGAAACCACCGGATGACGCCGCGCCTTCCATTCGCTCCTTGTTGGCACTTCGCTCCCCGGCGCTTTCGATTTCTTCGGGCATCGCCGTCGCTTCCGAGGCGGGATCCCAAGGGTCGATCGACGCGACGATATGAAACGGGTCGATCAGAGGATCGACAGCCGATGACGGTTGCACATCTTCGCCTGGCGCGGCGAGGTCCGTCGGCGCCCGCATTTCCTCCCCCGCGTCCTCTCGTTTCGCGGCCGGCTCGGCCTTGACCGGCGGAGGTCCAAGCAGTGCGGGAGGAGCGAAGCTCAAGAAGCGCGCATCGTCGCCGGGATTGTCTGCGCGTCCCGGCGAGGGTCGGGCGACGAAGACGACGACGGCGAGCGCGCCGGCATGCAAGAGGAAGGCGAAGGCGAATATCGCCGAGCGCCCGAAGATCCGTCCGCATGTCCGCCATGCTCGATCGCGTCGCACGCGACACCTCTTTCCCGCGAGCGAAGACGCTGCCTCTTCCGCACGAAGTCGCCCGCCCGGACAGTCCCCCTGCCCGTCGCGCACCCTCCGAGCGCCAGCGCACCCGCCTTCGACCTAGGGACTCCGACGGCCCGAATTCCACAGGCGCAGGTTCGATGCGAGAACCGGGAATGGCCAGCCGGCTCTCTGGCGGGCAGGCTCCCTGCCCGGCGAGCAACGCCTGGCCGGAATTCGCCCCTTCCTCGGTATTTCGGCAAGAGCCAGGCGCTTCCCAAAGAGGCAAGACCCGATCCTGGGCTCATCGTGCGCGCGAGCCGGCAAGGCCCCTTCAGGGCGGGCGGAGGGAACTTCTTGACGGGACGAAACCTCTCGGCGAGTCTTCCTGGTTGGCCGCCGGTCTGAATCGGATCAAGGAATCGGCGCGGAATGCCGATAAGAAAGCGGATATCCGCTTCGGGCCTGGGCGGCATTTCCGGCGATGCCGGGCTCGTCCTCGGACACTCGTTGCCCCGGCGGAGGCTCCCGATGAGAAGCGGCCATTGGCGGCAGGCGGGCCGGCAGGCGGTCGCTCTATCGCTGTTCGTCGCAGTCTCGCTCCTGCCGTGGTTCTTCGGGGCCCTCCCGTGCCTCGCCTCCAGCGTGCGCGTAAAATACGAGGAGACCCTCGACGAAGTGCCCGTCACCGAGGCGACCGAGATCGAGATCAAGGCCGCCTTTCTCCTGCGCTTTCCGGATTTCGTCGATTGGCCCGATTCCCCCGACACTCTGCACATCGGGGTGATCGACGACGATGCCTTGCTCGACATGTTGACGCAGCTGGCGGAGCAGGAGAATCATCGCGCGGGCGCCACCCAGTTTCTCTCCGTCTTTCCGATCACGGAGCTGAGCGAATTGCGCATGTGCGAGATCGTGGTCATGGGCGACGCGGCCCCGCCCGTGCCATCCGATCAGGCAGGCACGCTCACGGTCGGCGTCTGGGATGAGCCGCGCGACGGATCGATCATTCGTCTCTTTCGAGAAGGCGACCGCGTGCGTTTCGACATCAGCCAGGCGCTCGCCAAGCAGGCGGGACTCCGCATCAGCTCGAAGCTCCTGAATCTCAGCCGCCAACAAACTGAGCGATCGCACGGTTGAGCCTGCGCGGGTGCTCCCCGCTCCTTCCTTCGCCCCGAGACCGATCGTCTCTCTCCACGCGCAATTTTGCTGTCGCCCGCGCTCGCTGAACGGGTACAGTCATGGCCACGATTCAGGTCGCAAACAGGCGAGGAGTATTCATGACCGCATCGTCCATTCCCACGGAATCCCGGACACCCGTCCCCCCCGCAGCGCCACCCGGGGCGGCCCGTCATCCGCGCGGACTCTTCGTGCTCTTCGCCGCGGAGATGTGGGAACGCTTCGGCTTCTACACGATGCTCGCGCTCTTCACGCTCTATCTGCAGGATGGGCAACAGGGCTTCGGCTGGACGAAGGCGCAGGCGACGAACCTGTACGCGAACTACCTCATGTTCGTCTATTTCAGCCCGCTCGTCGGGGGCTGGCTGGCGGACCGCAAGCTCGGCTATCGGCGCGCGGTCATGCTCGGCGGGCTGATCTTCATGGCCGGCTATCTGCTTCTGACCATCCGCTCGCTGCCGATGGTCTACCTCGCGCTCACCTGCCTCGTCGTCGGCAACGGGTTCTTCAAGCCGAACGTCTCTGCCATGGTCGGAAATCTCTATCAGGAAGGCAGCCACCTGAAGGACCGCGCCTACAACATTTTCTACATGGGCATCAACGTCGGCGCGTTCATCGCTCCGTTGGTGGCCGAGGCGGTCAAGCAGCATTTCGGCACGCATGTGGCGTTCGGCGTCGCGGCCCTCGGAATGGTCGTCTCGGTGTCGGTCCTTTGGCGCTTCAAGCGTCTCATCGAAGGAACCGAGAAAAACGCGCGGCCCGGGGCGGCGAGCGGTCAGGCGGCGGCTGCGATCTCGCGGCCGATCGACGCGATTCCGCATCGCAAGAGAATTGGCGCGCTGATCGTCATCTATCTGGTCGTCATCGTCTTCTGGATGGTGTTCCATCAAAACGGCTCGACGCTGACCTACTGGGCCAACGACAACACCGACTGGGCTTCGTCGAAAGTGCTGGCCGCGATCATCTGGGTCCTGAGCTTCGGCTCGATCAGCATCGACAAGGTCTCGGGCACGCTCGCGAGCGCGATCAATCCCTTCTTCGTCGTCACCCTCACCTTCCCGCTCGTCTGGTTCTGGCAGCGGCTCGACCGCCATGGCCGCGAGCCCGCGACGACGACGAAGATCATGATCGGCATGTTCCTGACGGCGATCTCCTTCTATCTCCTCTACCTTGGCGCCAAGGCGGGCGGCGATGTCGGGCGCGTCTCGCCCTGGTGGCTGATCGGCGCGTACGCGATCATCACGACCGGCGAGCTGATGCTCTCCCCCATGGGACTCGCGCTGGTCTCGAAGGTGGCTCCGGCGCACATGCGCGGGATCATGATGGGCGGCTGGTTCGCCGCGACCGCGATCGGCAACAAGCTGACGATGATCGGGGTCTATTGGGACATCTGGCCGCACTCGAAGTTCTTCGCCGTACTCGGCTCGGCCGCACTCGTCATGGGGTTCGTGCTGTTCGCATTGCTGAAGCCGCTGAAGAAGTGGATGCCGGGGACATGAGATCGATCCCCGCGGACGATCGCGCGACGGAAAGGCGCATCGGCCGCGCACGCGGTGAAGCAGCCAAGCGGCGCGGGGAGGGCGGTCAAGGGTGCGGCCGGGAAGCGGCCATCCGTTCGGCGAGCGCTTTCATCGCCGGCGAAGGCGGGAGTCGCAACTCGCGCAGCATGGCCTTCTCATACCCGAGATAGGCCGATAGCGCCTCGCCCCGGCGGCCGAGCATGAAGAGACCTTGCACGGCCGCGCGGTGGAACATCTCTCCGAAGGGGTCCTGCGCGAGCCCGCGCCGCGCGACATCGATGCACTCTTCCCAGCAGCCCGCGCTCTCCGCCAGGTTCGCCAACGAGCCGAGCGCGGAGAGGAACTGATCGCGCAAGGTCTCGCGTTCCACCGTCGCCAATTCTTCGTAGGGGCTGTCGGCCAGAAAATCGCCGCGATAGAGGTCGACCGCTTCACGCAGGCGCCGTTGCGCCGCGCGCTTGCGCCCTCCCACCAGCAGACGCTTGCCCTCCCGCAGCGCGCCTTCGAAGGCGAGCACATCGTAAAGGCCCGCTTCCCCCGGCTCGAGGCGATAGGCCTCATGATGGAAGCGGACATAGTGGGAATCGCGCAGCTCCTCGAGATCGGGCTCGAGAATGCGCCGCAAATGGAACACCGATTGCCAAAGGCTGTCCTTGCCTTTCTCCGGCTCGCTGCCCGGCCACAGCGCCTCGATGATCTCGTCTTTCGCCACCCAGCGGAATCGCCGCACGAGCAGCAATTGAAACAGGCGCAGAGCCCGCGTCGATCGCCAGCTCTGGGGATGGAGCTCGCGCTCGCCCGCCTGCACGCGCAACTCTCCGAGCGCGTGGATGCGCAACGGCCGATCGGGAATCCGCGCCAGCTCCTCGGCCGCGCGCGCGGCGGAGGGCATCGCGATCGCGGGGTTCCCCCGTCCGCCGCTTCGCGCCCGCTGTCGCGCCACGCTCGCCAGCAGCGCGCGCGCCTGCGCGCCTCCGATTCTCGCGAGCGCGTCGACCGCGCGCAGGCGCACAGCCTCGTCGCCTTTCACGAGCGGAGCGAGAAGGGAAACTGCCGGCTCCCCGATATCCATCAACAGCCGGATCGCCTGCTCGACCTCGATTCCTTGTTCGAGCGCGCGGGCGAGCACACGCGCGCAGCGGGGCTTGTCGGCCAGGCGAAACCAGGAGGCGACCTCGGGCCGCTGCGCGGCCGATAGCAGTTCCCCCAAGGCCGCCTCGGCGCGCGCGCCGTCGAGATCGCCCGCGTCGATGCGCGCGAGCAGCACCCTGTTCTTCTCGGGCGCCGCTTGCGCGCGTTCGAACAACACATCCGCCCGGCGCCACCAGCGTCGCGCCCCCGCGCGATCGCCGGGCAGGGCAAGTTCGGCGAGCAGGAGCGCGCAGCGGCCGGCGTGGAGCGGATCCTCCATCGCGTGCACGATCTCGAAGGCCTCTTGCGCGAGCGCGCGCGCGGCCCTCCGGTTGCCCCGCGCGGCATTCCACCTTGCCAGCCCCAGGCGGGGCAGGACGCGCAGATCGCGCTCGTGCAGATCCTCGCCCAGCGCCAACGCGCGACCGAATTGCCCGCCGGCCGCATCGAGGTCTCCCGCCGCGAGCGCGCAACGGCCGAGGATCAGGTAGGCGAGCGCTTCCTGCTGCCTCTGTCCCAATGCGCGCGCGAGCGACAGCAATTGCTCGCCCAGCTCTCCGGCCGCGGCCAGGTCATTCATCTCACTGCTGATGTAGGAGAGCACGCCCAGGCTGTAGCAGATCCGCCGCGGGTTGCGCAGGCGCCGGAAGCGCGCCAGCGCGCGCCGGGCCGTCTCGCGCGCCCGCGCGAATTCCCCGCGCCGCAAGTACACATTGATCGCGAGCAGGTAATCGATGCGCGCTTCCTCGGCAGCGTCTTTCGCCCCGCGGTGCAGACGGCGGGCCTCGAGAAAGGAGCGCTCGCCTTCGTCCGGCCGCCCCAGCTCCGAGAGACACACCCCCATGGTCGAGTGAATTCTGGCGCGGGCCGCCTGGGACGCGCGCGCCCTGGTATCGAGCGCGCGCCGGCACATCGCGAGGGCCGCGCGATGCGCGCCGTGACGCGAGGCGAGCTGCGCGACGAGGCTCATCAATTCCATGCGCCGGGGAAGCGAGCGGCTCAGCCGCAGGGCTCGGCGATAGTGCTTCTCGGCCTCGTCCCAGCGCTGCTGGAGATCGCACAGCCGCCCGAGCAGGAACATCGCCTGCGGCCGTCCGCGAAGCCGCCGCTCGGGCAGCAGCGCGAACGCCCGTTGCAGCGCGCGGTGCTCCCCGGCCGCGAGCCGGCGTTCCCCCGTGCGCTCGATGAGGGCCAGGATCGCGTCCGGCTCGCCCGCTTCCCGGAAGGCCTCGGCCGCTTCGGCGCAATCGCCCGAACGCGCCAGCAACTCGCCGGCCTTGCGCATGTGCGCGCGATGGGACCTTTCCGAGAGCCGCGCGCGCAGGCGATCGCGCAGGAACGCGCGAAAGAGATGATGATAGCGATAGCGCTCTTCGTCGCCCAGGGAGATGGTGAAGAGATTCCGGCGCGCGAGCTCCTGCAAGCGCGCGGCGCCATCCTGGATGCGCAGCAGACGATTGCACGAAGTCGCGTCGAGCAGACCGAGAACGGACGTGCGCGCGAGGAAATCCTGCGTCCGTTCATCGAGACCACTCAGCACTTGCTCCGCGAAATACTCGAACCAGCCCGTTCCCTCCTCCAGCGGGCGATTCAACGCGCGCTCCAGGGCGTGACGATCGAGGGCCGGAAACGATTGCAGGAAGATCTCGATGCCGGCCGCCCATCCTTCGGTCTTCTTCATCAGACGGCGGGTGTACCGGGAAGCGATCTGCATTCCTGGATACCGGCGCGCCAGGAGCAGCCCGATCTCGTCGATGCGAAACGCGAGATCGCGATGGGTGAGCGCGGCGCCCTCCCCCGCGCAGCGCGCCTTCTGCGTCGCGATCGCGAGCGGCTCACGCCCGGAGAGCACGATCGTCGCACCGCGGGGCGCATAGCGGACGAGCTCGTCGAGAAAACGCAGCACCGGCGGCGAACCAGCGATGGAATGCGCGTCATCGAGGATGAGCGCCCGTCCCGCGCCCCGCGAAAGGAGATCCAGCGCATTCGCCAAGACCTGCTGCGCAAAGGCGGGATCGGTGGAATCGAGCCCCGGCGGAGAACCGCCGGCCGCGCCCGGGGACGCAAGAGCGCTTTTCTCCGCAGGCTCGCGGCCCTGTTCGTGCGGCGGACCGCCTGCTTCCAGGGCTTGCAGCAAGTGCGCGACGAAGGTGGCGAGATCGACATCGCGCTCGTCGAGATTCATCCAGGCAACGGGCCGGGACGCGAGCCTCGCGCAGGCCGACAAGAAGGAGGTCTTGCCGAATCCCGCCCCCGCCGTCACCGTGACGAGGCGTTTTCCCGCCCAGGTTTCCCAGAGCGAATTCAAGCGCGGGCGATCGATATACCCGGCCGGGGCCTGAGGGATATGGGTCTTCTGTGCAACCGTCCGAACAGGCATCTGCCAACCTTCAAGGAATGCCCCCCGTCCAGCCTGGTCCGCGCAACGACTGGCCGGCCGCTCCTTGACATCCGCGCGCGAGCGATTCGACTTCTCTTGATTGTACCTGCTCCGCGGCGATGCGTGGGCAGGAGAATCGAGAGGCGGCCCGCTCCCCGCGTCTCCCTCGTAAGCGCCGCGTAAGCGGGCTCCCGCAGACTGTCGCCCGTCGATGGCGGACCGCGAGGCAGAAGGCTTGGGGCCGCCATCGGCCTTGCGAGCGGGACGAACGTTGGGAGGAGGCCCAGGTCGTCGTGAGGAGGCCCATGTCCACATTCGTGGTGCGCTTCGTCGGGGATTCGACCCAAGGCTACCGCGGCCGCGTGCGTCACGTCCCGTCCGGCGAGGAAGCGAACTTCGCGAATCTCGAGGCGCTGCTCACCTTTTTCGAGCAAGCGGGCGCCGCGTCGCTTGCTTCGGAGGTGAGCGCCCCCATCGGTTCGCCGGAAGTCCGTGAGACGGCCGAATCCGCGCTCGAACGTCGCGGTCGACGGCCGCCCGTGCAGCCTTCGGAAACAAAGCCTTCGACGCCTCTCCAAACGCATCGAAAAGCCAGGAGGAGGGAATCATCATGAATCTGGAACGCAGGGGTGCATTCTTGCTCGGCGCAATCACGGCGGCCATCTTGCTGTTCGCCGCCGCGCATTCGCCTCGCGCGGAAACGATCACCTGGAACAATGCCGCGGGCGGCAATTGGAGTCTGGCCGGCAACTGGAATCCGGCCGACATTCCCAACGAGGCAGGCGAAGACGCGCTCGTCGCCAACGACGATGGGACCTACACGATCACGCTGAACGTCTCGCCCTCGCTGGACGCGGTCGCGATCCAGAATCCGAACGCGACCCTGAACCTGGGCGCCTATTCGCTCACCTTCCTGCAGGCGGCCGGCTTGAACAACGCCGGCACGGTCCGCGCGAACTCGGGCAGCGCGATGCTCGCCGGCCCGGTGTACAACGGCCCTAGCGGCCACATCCAGACGGCCAACAGCTGCAACCTCACCTTTCCCGGACCGCTGATCGCGAACGACGGCGTCATCACGATCAACGTCACCGGTGGCACGGGAAGCAGCAATCTGATCTTCAGCGGCAATGTCGACCTGAGCGGCTCCGGCACTCTGCGCATGACGACCACCGGGCAGATCAACGACGCGGAGGTCGAGACCAGCCCGGGGATGGTGCTCACCCAGCAAGCCGGCCATTCGATTCGCGGCGGCGGGACGATCCTCGGCAACGTGACCAACTACGGGACGATCATGGCGGACGAGGCGGCCCATGCGCTGACGCTCAACACAAACCCGAAGACCAACCACGGCACGATCGGCGCGGCCGCGGGCTCTTACCTCGATGTGGCCTCGATCACCCTGACCCAGGGCCCTGGGGGGCAATTGGTCGGTGACGAGGGAGTCGTGAGGCTCACGAGCGGCGCGACCCTCATTGGCGGCACACTCGCTAGCAACGGCGCCGGCAGTGTGTCGATGACCTCGGGTACGGCGACCTTGGAAGACGTGCGCAACACGGGCGCCTTCACGGTCCTCCCGGGCACGGTGTATCTGCGCGGCACGCTCACGACCAACGACGGGACGATCACGCTCAATCCCGCGGGCAGCAGCGGCAACGCCTTCCTGACATTCACGGGCAACACGACGTTCGGCGGCAGCGGTGAGTGCGTCCTGGTCGCCGCGACGGGGGCGAACGATGCCAACATCAATACGGGGGCCGGCGTCGTCGGCACGAACGGTCCAGGGCATACGATCCGCGGCTCGGGCACGATCTCGGCCGCGCTGACGAACGAGGGCGTGATCTCCGGAGACGACCCGGTGCGCTCCTTGGATCTGGTGACGAACCCGAAGACCAATCGGGCGTTGATGCAGGCGATCGACGCCGGCCGGCTCGACATCGTCGGCTGCGCCGTTACGCAGGATCCGGGCGCGACGATCCTTGCCGACAGCGCCGTCGTGGGGCTCGCGACCGCCGCCTCCATCACCGGCGGGATCCTGGCGACGGCCCACGGCGGAATCCTCGACGCCTACAACGGGACCGTCACGCTTCAGGATGTCACCCAGACGGGCAGCTTCGGTATTCGTGGCGAGGGCATGGTGACCATCGCCGGCAGCAGCCTCACGAACGACGGCACGATCACCGTCAACTCGAACAATTCCGGGAGCAACGCTGTTCTGCACGCTGCGAACGATGCTTTTCTGCAGGGCGCCGGCACCGTGCGGATGAAGATCTTGAACCTCGTGAACGATGCCTCCATCACGACCGCCCCAGGCGCGACCCTCACGCACGCGGCCGGCCATACGATCCGGGGCGCGGGGCAGATCCACGGCGCGGTGGCGAATGAAGGCCTGATCTGCGCCGACGATCCGGTGTGGAACCTGGAGTTACGCACCTCGCCCAAGACGAACCGCAGCGAACTGCGCGCGGAGGGGGGGGGCGTGATGCTAATCACCGGCATCGCCGTCACGCAGGAGGGCAACGGCCGCATCGTGGCCGACGGTGCGCTCGCACAGCTGAGCGGCGCGGCCATCGAAGGCGGGACGCTGTCGACCGCCAATGACGGCGCCGTGCGAGTGATCCTCGACTCGAGTCTGACCGGCACGCGCAACCTCGGCACGCTGCAGATCGACGGCAGCAACGCCCTAACGATTCACGGCGCCGAATTCGCGAACGCGGGCCTCATCGAGATCAATTACCGGGGCGACATCTACAATTCCTGCCTGACCTTCGCCGAGGATGCCACACTGGTGGGAGCGGGCCAGGTGCGGATGCGGGCCGTGGACGACGATCCGGACGACGCGGCCATCCGTGCATTGGGATCCGCCCATCTCACGATCGGCCCCGATCAGATCGTTCACGGCGCCGGCGGGCTCTTCGCGCGGCTGACGAACCTGGGCACCATCCTGGCCGACGACGCGTCGGGGCGCAACTTGTCGTGCGTCAGCGACAGCCTCGTCAATCTGGCCACCATGCGAGCGGAAAACGGCGGCGACCTGGTGGTCACGTCCGGCAGAGCGTTCAACCTCGGGACCATGGCCGCCGTCGACACCAGCCGGATCGTCGCGACGAGCGGAACCCTGCTGAATCAGAGCGAGGTCACGACCTCTGACGGGGGCATCCTGCTCGTCCAGAGCGCGGGACGGCTGGTGAACGAAGGCCTGATCACGGCCGGCCCGGGAGGGCGCTTCGACATGACCGACGGCACGACGCAGAATCACGGCACCGTGCGCTCCGCGTCACAAGGCGTCGTCCGCATCGACTACGGCGAATACCGGAGCGACGGACGGACCGAAGTCGCGGCGGGCGGCTCCTTCTGGTCCGACCGGATGAGCGCCAGCGGCCACTATAGCGGCACCACGCTGTCGGGCGGAATCTGGCAGGTGGAGGCAGGCGGCTCCATGCGCTTGATCGGCTGCAATGTGCAGACGCTCGCGGCCGGCGCCGTCCTGATCGGTCCCGGCGCAGTCATCCATCGTGACGAAGGCGCCACCGATGCGCTCGCGAATCTTCAGCGCATCGTCTCCGGCGGACACCTCGAGACCCGCGCGGGGCGCGACTACGAGACCGCGGGGAATCTCGCCTGCGATTCGGGCGAGCTCACCGTCGGCGCGGGCTGCGCCTTCACGGTGCACGGACAATACGCGCAGAGCGGAAACGGCGAGATCGGCCGCGGAGTGACGACCGTGAACGGCACGCTCCAATCGGATGCGGGGTCGCTCTCCATCACGGGCGGCGTTCTGCGCGGCAACGGAACCGTGCTCGATCATGTGAACAACAGCGGATGGATCGCCCCCGGCGTGTCCATCGGCACCTTGACGCTCGCCGGGCATCTCGCCGCGCTGGCCGAGGGAACCGTGGAGATCGAGCTCGGCGGAACGGCGCCCGGCGAATCGGATCTCCTGCGCATCCTGGGCACCGCGAATCTCGCCGGACGCCTGGTCGTTCGCTCCGCGCCCGGATACACGCCGCTGCCGGGAGATCGCTTCGCCATCGTTCGCTGCGGCACGCGCAATGGGCAGTTCAACCTCGAGACCGGCTGCCCCGGCCCCGAGCTCTCCTATCAGACCGAGTACTACACCGACCGGGTGGAAATCGTCATCGTCGCCACCAGTCCGAGCGCGGTGCCCGATCCCGAGAACGGTACCGAGATCGCGGCGGAAGAAGATCCGGAAGACGATCCCGATGCGCAGCAACCGGGCGTGGGAGACGACGGGCTGTCGAACGAGACGGCCGAAGCGTTGCCCACCGAAGCGCGCCTGAGCGCGCAACTCCTCGGTGAAGGCGCCTGCTCCATCCGTCTCGCTCTGCCGCAAGCGGCCGAGGTCGATGCGCGCCTCTTCGATCTCACCGGACGCCAGGTGGCGGTGCTGTGCGCGGGACCGCGCCCGGCGGGCGTGCATGCCTTCGAATGGAAGGGCGCGACGGCGGGTTCCCGGTTGGCGAGCGGCGTCTATCTCGCCTGCGCCGATGTGCGGGCCGAAGGAGGGACCACGCGCCTTCGCGCTCGGGTGCTGCTGATTCGATAGGAGTCGTCCCATGCGGGGTCGAGACGCGACCGGCCTCGCATTTTCTTGCATCGACGAAGGAGGCCGTCATGGGGCGGCCTCCTGTCCTGTCCACGACTTCGTGAATGCCGAATTCCAGGTCGTGCAGGCGCGCGCGCAACGCCTTTTCAGGGCCGGATCACACGCTTCGCGTTCGAAAGCCGTGTGACGATATCGTGCATGTTGGTGATCCGGCCCGCGCGCACTTTCTCCTTCAGATGGTAGTAGTCGAGGCATGTTCCGCACGAGAGGATCTCCACTCCGTGTGTGGACAGCTCCCCGATGACTTCGAGAAGCGGCGAGCCTTCGACCGTCAGCTTGACGCCTTCGTTGACGAAGAGAATCGCGGCGGGCCGCGGCTCGACTTCCTTCAGGGTGTTGAGGAAGTTCCGCAACAGCAGCCGCCCCAGCTCCGCCTCTCCGCTTCCCCATTGCGCCGCAGCGATCAGGACGACATTGCCTCCCTCATGCGATGAAGATCCCTGAGCCGCGCGATCGTTTTTCATGGCCTCCCCCCCACGCTGTTCGAGCCTCACCTTCTTGCCCTGCGACGACATGATCGATGCTCTCGCCCGCCGGTCGCTGAACCGGGCATCTTGCGGGACGATGCGCTGAAAGGCCAGGCTTTCCCTCTTGCCTGGAATGCGCCCCTGAGCCCGCACAGGCACCCGGTACCGATTGCGGCGTGGCGCGTGGACGATGCGTTGTCTCCCGATCAGTCGCCTCCGGCGCTGATCGACCATGTGCATGGCCCCCGCTTCTTGCCGGACGGGATTCCAGCCAGTTGATCCGCGCATGGGTTCCGGGATGCGCGACCGGCGAGGAGGCCTATTCGATCGCCATTCTTCTTCAGGAGCACGTCCGGGAAACGCAACGCCTGAACAGCGTCCGGATTCTCGGGACCGGCAGGTGCGTTGCGCGACAGGGATCGCAAGATCCCGAACTCGCGGTCTCAGAGAGCGCAATCTCCCGGCGGATCACAGCCATGCGGCTCTGCCCGGTACGCCGGCGCAACCCGCGAATACCAGTGCGACTGGTCGTCGCAGCGCCCAGTCTTCCTGCCCGTCCTCGTCCGCAGACACGAAGAGGCGGTCCTCTCAAGAGAGAAGACCGCCTCCCAGCCTCGGTGCTGGACCGAGGGGTCGTTCCATACTAGCGCGCGATCACCAGGTTGCGGGTCGCGTGGTATTCGCCCGCCTGGAGCCGCACGTAGTAGAGGCCCGACGAGACCGGGTTGCCGCCCTCGTCGGTCCCGTCCCACGCCACACGATGAACGCCGGCTTCCATCGGGGCATCCACCAGCGTGCGCACGTTGCGGCCGGTCACGTCGTAGACCGCCAGACGCACCCGCGTCGCGACCGGAGTCTCGAAGCGCAGCTCATTGGCGCCCGGAGCGGGGTTGACGCGCGGGCCGGCAAAGGAGAAGCGGGCGACGCCGCCTCCTTGCGTCCCATCGACGCTGGAAAAGCCGGCCGCGAAGAGGATCTCGAAATCGTCGACGAGCGCTTCGATCAGCGAGGGGCTGGCGAGGTCGCTCGCCACGAACTTGAATTGCACATTGCCGAGCTCGTCGCCGAACATGGCGAGCAAGTCGGCCGAGACGAAGACCCACTGATTCTGGTTCGTCTGGTTGCTCTCGACATTCTGCCAGGCCCCGCCGTTGTTGCGCACCTGCACCACCCAGGTGTCGGCGTTCGGGTTGTTGCCCATGTTGTTCGAATACCAGCGCCAGTACTTCGCCTTCGCGTAACTCGCGTCCGCCAGATCGTAGACCACCGAGTACAGCGTGGTCGTTCCAGCGTCGACGTCGTTCGTCCCGGACGGCTGGCCGCTGGAGGCGTTGCCCGTCACCCAGCAGATCGTGCCGGGAGCAGGCGTGTGATCGTCTTCCGGTTGCGCATCGTCGTCGGCAATGGGATCGGCCCAAATCCACACGCCGGAGCTGGCATTGTCCGTGCCTTCCGCGTTCACCGTCCAGCCGCTGTTCGCCTGGAAATCGTCGAAGAGCCAAGCGACGTCATAGGCATGCAACGCCTCCGGAGCCGTCGCCGGATGCGTCTTCTCGTTGTTCTCCACGTCGCACGCATAGAGGTAGTACTCGATCTCGGCCGGTTGCGTGCCGCCCGGGATGTACCCGTGATACTGGTGCAGGATCGCCGTCGGCGTGAGCGCCGCCTGCTGGAAGGCGCCGCCGTTCAGCCGGTGGTAGATCAACAGACCATCGGGGTCCAGATTCGCCTCGGTGGAGGTGATCGTCGCCACGACTTCCCGCGCGCCGGTGTCCTCGGTGGTGCCGAGCGGGGTATGCGTGATGATGACGCCCGTCACGATCTCGGGGCAGGAGAAGCCGTGATTGGTGGCGGCCAGGCAAAGCGCGCTGTAGTGCGGCGTCCCGTTGTCCAGGTTGCCGTCGTCGTCGTCCGCGACGAACGTCGCCAGCACCTGGGCCGGCTGGGTCGTAGGCTGCTGGGTGACGCGCCCGAAGTGCCAGCGTTCGGCCGCGACGATGATCCCTTCCTCTTCTCCGTAGAGCGCCTGCATCTCCTGCATGAAGTCCCAGTGGAAGCCGGCGATCACGCGCCCGGCCGAGTGGATCTCCTGGCCCACGACGTCGGCCGGGTACTGGAGGTTGTTCTCGGAGTTGCGGATGCCGCTCGTGCAATTGCCCGAGTAGAAGCCGCGGCCGATGATCGACTCCCGGGTCATCAGGTTGGCCATGACGTCGGCGTTGCCTTCCCCGAGCCCTTGGTCGCCCTGCCAGCCGAGGATGTAGTCCTGGATGCCGTGCGTGTACTCGTGATGCGCCACGCCCTGGATCTCGCCCGTGTTGGCATAGCTGCCTCCGGCGGCGCAGAAGTTGATGGTCCCGTCCCACCAGGCATTGCCGGGGCAGTAGCCGTCGCTGCGGGAGACGTAGGCGTTGATGCGCTGGTTGACGTACCCGAAGGTCGGATCGAAGTTCAGGAAGAAAACGTGCATGTCGTTGACGGCATCGAAAATGTCCCGCTCATCCTGCTGGGCATTGGTGTCGCGGAAGTGGATCAGCAGCGGAGTTCCCGGTGTGCTGCTCTCGGAGAAGGCCGCTTCGGCGCCGGCCACATTCTCCATGTCCACATACGGGCCATAGAGGTCGGAGGTCACCGTGCGCGCATCCGTTCCGCCGTAGGTCAGCTCATAGTGGCCGTTGATGTCGGTGTTCACCGTGCCGACACCTGTCACGGTCACGCGCAAGTAGCGAAGATCATCAGTCGTCTCTCCGTTGCAGTAGGTCCCTTCCTGTGAGTTCACCTGGGCATCGCCGGTGAAGTTCACGAAGTGAATATCGTTGTAGCGCCAGACGATCGATCCGTCATGAGCATCGACGTGCGTCACCCAGATGCCCAGCGGATCGGCGGTGCGCAGGCGCAGGCGCCACACCAAGTGATGCTCGACCTCGGTCGCGCTCAGGCCGACCGGAAGCACGAGCAATTCGGGATACACGGTGAGCTCGTCGGTCTCGGGATTGTAGGGCAGATCCGCCTTGGCGATCTCGATCGCCTGCTCTGCGGAAATCGAGGGCTGCGGGGAGACGCTGATCCCCCGGTAGAAGGTCGAACCCATCGCAAAGAGGCGGCCGGTCTCAGTGAAGGTCAGATACACCCCACCTTGCCAGACATCGATGCCGTGATAGGTCTGCTGGAAATGCACGGTGCGCTTTCCAAGCCCCACGGGCGCGGAGGCGAACCGGAGATCGGCAAGATCGGCCTGAAAGATGTCGGGATTGGCCGCGAGGAACTCACGCGCCACCGTCTCGGCCTGCGCTTCGTTGGTCAGTTCAGCGGAAACCTGCGTGCCGCTGCCATACAGGTCGGCTGCGGTACTGGTCTGCGGGTTCCAGGTGTAGATTCTCCAGGACCCGCCGAAGCGCTCGCTGAGCGCATCGGTGACCTGAAGCCCACGCGTCTCCGCCTGGACCTTGCCCAACGAGTGGAAGTCGAAGGTAGGCAAGGGAACTTCGTACTCGGCGTTCTGCTCGATGGGATTGAATGCGAAAGCGGATGCGGTCCAGACAAGCGCCAGAAGCGCCACCGCCCACCCGACCATTCCCGACCACGTCCTCATGGTGCTCTCTCCTTTCGTGGCTTTTGGTTCAAGCGCAAACATCGGGCGCGAAAGGTCATAGCCGGCCGCACCCGTTGCTCGGCAAAGATGATAGATTGATTTTACGCTATTCCGCACGCTGTGGGAAGCAAAGGCTTGCGGTCCGAAGATTCGGGATGCGGCCTGCAACTATTTGGGCACATTCAACTTCGAGCGCATTTGGCCGCTCTGATGCAGACCCCGAAGCGCCACCCGGGCCCTTCACGGATCGCTCCTGCCCCCCCGGGCTCTCTGCCCCCTATCGAATTCGCTGCCTGGGCGGCGGAGCTTGAGCCAGGGCGCTGAGACCGACAGGCGAATGCGTTTGCCCCAAACCGGTTGCGAGGCCAGCCATCCGGCTGGCCGCACCGCCCTCCCCCTCTCACACACCGTAGAGGCTTCCGTACTTGGCCGCGATGTAGTCCATGAAGTCGTCCGCGCTTGGGGAACGTCCGGTCACGTGCTCGACGAGACCGTTCGGAAGATACTGCCGCCCCGCGGAATGGATGTGCTGGCGAAGCCAGGAGAGCAACGCGGAGAAGTCGCCCTTGGCGAACCTCTCCTCGAGACCGGGAATCGCACGCTTGCATGCGGCAAAGAACTGCGCCGCGTTCAGGCTGCCCAACGCGTAGCTCGGGAAGTACCCGACGTACCCGAGAGACCAATGGATATCCTGCAGACATCCCTGGCTGTCGTCGGGCGGAGTGACACCCAGGTACTCCTGCATCTTCGCGTTCCATGCGCGCGGAAGGTCGCCGACGGACAACGCGCCGGACATCAGATCGCGCTCGATCTCGAAGCGCACGACGATATGCAGCCCGTAGGTGACCTCGTCGGCCTCGACGCGAATCAACGATGGCTTCACTTGATTGACCGCTCGGTAGAGCTCATCAAGCGTCACGCCTTCGAGCTGCCGGGGAAATTCGTCGCGCAGCATCGGCTCGACGAAAGAGAGAAAGGGACGGGAGCGGCCGACGATGTTCTCCCACATCCGCGACTGCGACTCATGGATCGACATGGAGCAGGAGACGCCCAGGGGCGCGCCCAGGTGCTCGGGGGGAAGCCCCTGCTCGTACATCCCGTGGCCCGCCTCGTGAATCACACCGAAGAAGGAAGCGAAGGGCAGGTTGGGCAGAAAGCGGGTCGTCAGGCGGACATCGCCGCCCGTTCCCGAGCAGAAGGGATGGGCGGAAACATCCAGGCGCCCGGCCTCGGTGTCGAAACCGATGAGCGCGATCACCCGTTCCGCGACCCGCCGCTGCGTCTCGGCGGGAAAGCCGCGCTCGAAAAAATCGGTGCGCGGCGTGAATGAGGATTGCGCGATCTTCTTCACCCACGGCACAAGTTTCACCCGCAAGCCCTCGAGCACTTCCCCGGTGGACCGCGCCGTGGCGCCCGGCTCGTAGTCGTCGAGCATCGCGTCGTAGGGAGTCTCCGCGTAACCCCAATGCTCCGCGATCCTCCGCTTGAGCCCGATGACCTTCTCAAGCCAGGGGGCGAAGATCGAGAAGTCCGACGCCTTGCGCGCCTTGATCCAGGCCTCGTGCCCATGGGCACACACCCGGGACTGCTCTTCGACCAGCTCGGGAGGCAGCTTGGTCAGGCGGTCGAAGGTGCGCGACAGCTCTCTCACGGTGGCGCGCTCTCCTTCGGAAAGCTCAGTGTGGGCCGCCCGCAACGCGGCGAGCCACTCCCCCCGCTTCGGGTCGGTCTGCCTGCGATGCACGATGCCCGCCATCAGCGAGAGCTGTCGGGACTTCGCGTCAATGCCCTTCGGCGGCATGTAGGTTTCCTGGTCCCAGCCGAGCAACCCCTGAATGTTGTCGAGATCGCTGATTTCCTTCGTATCCGCCACCAGCGCGTCGTAGGTCTTGCGAAGCTCCTCGTTCATGGCTCCCCCTGTTCCTGTCCACCTGCCCTTCCCGCGCGTTCGGGACGGCGCCGCCCAGCGCTGCCGATCCGCTCGACTCTACGCGCCCGCGCCACCGCCGTCGAGAACGCGCGCGATCACGATCGTGAAATCGTCGGCGAACGAGGTCGATCCCGTGTGGTGGACGACCTCTTCCTGAACGAGATCGACCAGCTCGGAAACCGGCCGGGCGCGTTCGCGGGCCAACATCCCGGCCAGGCGCGGCTCGCCGAATTCCTCGCCCGCGGAATCGAGCGCTTCCGTGACTCCATCGGTGAAGGCCACGAGCAGGTCTCCCGCCTTCAAGCGGCAAGTCCCCTGCTCGAACCGAATGCCGGGAAGCACGCCCAGGATCGGTCCGCCGGCGTCGAGCGTCTCGATCTCTCCGTTGGCGCGCACGATCCGCGGGGGATTGTGTCCCGCGTTCACATAGTCGAGCCGCTGGTCCGCGGGATCGTGGATGGCTGCGAAGAAAGTGATGAACTGGCCGAGCTCGGTGTTGCCGCGAATGACCTCGTTCAGCCGCGCAACCGCGCGGGCCAGATCGATATCGGCGCCCGACAGCGCGCGCAGGGAGGCCTGCATGTTGGCCATGATCATGGCGGCGCCCGCGCCCTTTCCGGAGACATCGCCGATCGCGATCAGCGTGCGCCGCTCGTCGAGCCGGATGACATCGTAATAGTCGCCCGCGACCTCCAGCGAGAAGATGCAGCGCGCCGCCACGTCGAGCCCCGGCGTCGGGGGAAGATCGCTCGGCAGGAACCGTTCCTGCACCCGGCGGGCGATCGCGAGCTGCTCTTCGAAATGCCGCTTCTGGATGTTCTCCTCGAGCAGACGGAGATTCTCGCTCTGCAGCGCGATCTGCGCGGCCGCCGAGACGAGCAGCGCAAGCTCCTCGCCGCGCAAGTCCTCGCGGCCTTCCCGCAAGACGAGAGCGAGCAGGCCGACGAACTCCCCGCGCACGCTCATCGGCAGAAGCAGCGAGATGCGCCGCTCTTTCAACCACGCGTCCTCCGCATCGCTCAGCAGACCGCGCTCCGAAGCGCGGGCCTCATCGACCATCACCGCGCTGCCGGTGCGCATCAGCTCCTGCACGACCGCGCCTGCGCGCGTGAAAGGAGCGGCCGCGCCATCGGGTTCGCTGAGGCTCTCCTCCCCTTCGTTCGCGAGCAGCGGCATCAAGCGCTCGGCGCCCAACTCGTCCCGCAGTCTCGTCTCGAGGGCCTCCCAGAACGATCTTCGATCGGGCATCGCGGTGCTCGTGGAGAGCAGCTCGCTCACCAAGCCTTTGAGGCGCGTGCGTTCGGGATAGAAGCGCCGTTCGACCAGGCCCTGCGTGCGCCGCAACACGGGAACGAAGGCGAGCGCGAGGCCCATCGCGATCGCGAGAGCGGGTGTGCGGCTCTCGACGCGCAGGACATTCAGGAACAGATGGCTGAGGGCGAAGAGACCTCCGAGGAAAACCGCCAGCACGACGATCGTGACGAAGGCGAAGCGCGTCCCGCGGCGCAGGCGGCCTTCGACTTCGAGCAGGCGATAACGGCCGAAGGCGTAGGCGAAGGATGCGGGAGATAGCAGCAGTCCGAGGAAGCCCACGCACATCATGAGCGTGGCGATGAGCTGGCTCAGGTGCGCGGCGATCGCGGGAACCGCACTCAGCAGGATCAGCATGAGCAGCGAGCCCATGCCGATGCCCGTCCCATAGCCGACCAGGGTCAGCTGCCGCCGCGAGAGCGGGTCGCGCTCTTTGCCCCGGCGAACGCCCAGGACGACGAAGCCGGCGCTGATCGGGACGACGATCACACCCCATTGGATCCAGGCCGGCAATGGGACTCCCGCCAGATCCAAAGCCGTCACGCTGAGAGGGACGAAATAGAGCAAGATATGGAAGCGCCGCATTCTTCCCGCGATCCACCGCACGGGCTGAGGGAAGAGAAAGGCGAGATTGAGCCAGAAGACTCCGAAATAGGTGGCGAAGGAGTTGAGCGCATCCCGGATCTGCCGGACCAGCGGAATCGAGAAGGCCGCGTAGGTTTCGGGCACGGTGCGCACGCCGATCGTCATCAAGGTCGCCATCGAGAAGCTGAAGAGCGCCAGCGCGCGCACGCCCGGCGAATCAGGCCTGCGGCTGAAGGCCCAGAAGCCGACCAGCAAATACCCGATGTGGATCAGCACGCGCACCACATCGATGCCGGCCACCAGCCATACGGTGCTCCTCGGCACCGGCGTAAGAATCACGGTGGTCGTGTCGCGGTCGGATGCGTCCGCCTGCCCCTCGCTCGTCCGCGCCGCCCCGGAGCCGTCGCTTTCCCGGGTGGGCGCCGAGGCCCCCGCCTGATTCCGCGGGTGAGCGAGAACGATGCGCATGCGGCTGCCGGGAGGTGCGGGCAGCGAGAGCCAGTCTTGAGGCGACATCGAGCTCGACCCCAGCGAATCGACCACGGCGACGACCGTGTCGCCCACCGAGGCGTACGGCCGCGCCGCGAAATCGAGCGTGTCCACCTCCGAAAAGACGACCGCCGAATCGCTGCCCAGACGCTCGAAGTCGCTCTTCACCTGGCCCGCATGCGAAAGGGTGACGAGTTTGGTCGCTTCGCGGACATATTCGACCAAAGGGAAGACGATGAGCGTGACGCCCGTCACAAGGATGAACGCCTTGATGGCCTTGCCGATCATCTTCTGCGAAATCCCTCGCTGCCTATCGCGACCGGCCGCGCCCTGCGCGGCCCAATGCAGCGTCCCTGTTGCGCATCGATCCCCAGGCCCGGTCCGCGGGCGGCCGCGGCGAAGCCCGCGTTCATTGTGCATGGATCGAAGCCGTCCTCAAACGCTATGTTGGATCTCGACGATGCCCGGCCCCGCCGTGCGCACCGCAAAGAAGCGGGGTACAGCCCTGCGCACGCCACAAAAAGGGGGCGCCGCATCGTGCGGCGCCCCCGCTTGCCTCTCGCTGGATCGGACGCGCGGTTAGCGGATGACCGCCACGCGCGCGCGATCGGTGCCGTCGGCCGTGGTGAAGCGCAGGTAGTACATGCCGCTTCCCGCGGGCGAACCGGACGCGTCGAGCCCGTTCCAGGTCGCCGTCATCATCCCGGCCGGCAGCGGACCGTCGAGCAGGTTGCTGATCAGACGGCCGTTGACATCGAAGATGTCGAGACGCGCGGGCTGTCCCGCGGCCGAATCGCCGACGCGCAGACGGATGGACGCGCCCGAGGCCGCCGCGCTCGCGCGCAGAGGATTGGGCGCGATCCAGCGGATCGACGAATGGCCCGTCATCCGCCCGTCCGCCACCGACGCGCTGCCGCGGTCGACCACCCATTCGATCGAGCGCTGCAGCAGCGTGCCGAGATTGTCGGGATCGGGCGGCGTGTCGCTCAACTGGTTCAGCAGACAGGCGAAGAAGACCGTGCGCGAATCGTGGTCAGGATTTTCCGCGCGAATCGCGATCTGGTTGCCCGTCGACGAATGCAGGAAGCCCCGGCCGAGCGCATTCGGGGTGAGCGCGTCGCACTTGTCCCAGGAAGGCGAGGGCCAGTTGAAGAGCATGTCCATGCCGTCGCTGATCGCGTCGCCCGCCACTCCGAGCGCGCTGTCCGCGCCCGCGTCCTGCACATAGCTGGCCAAGCCGAGGTAATCGGTGAGGAACTCGGCCACGACCGGCGCCTGACAAGTGTCGGCGAAGGTCAGGAAGTGCTGGTACGAGAGAATCAGCGAGCCGCCTTCTTGCAGGTACTGGGTCATGGTCTCGACATCGCCCTGGCGGACCATGTTCGTCTGAACGCCCACATGCCAGATGGCCGCGTCGTATTGCGCCATCTCCGCGGCATTCGGGGCGCGGGCGTAGCCGCGGCGCACATCCCAGTGATCGTAAAGGATGTTCCTCGCGGCGAGCGCATTGAGCAGCGGCACTTCGTCGGTCTGCGGATAGGCCCCGTCGTCGTCCACGAGGAGGACCGCCAAGCCGCCGTTGAAGATCCGGCATTGCTTGGTCATCGTGCTCTGCGTGGATTGCGCGCGCATGTTGCCCGAGCCGACCCGCACCTGGTCGTCGGTCGTGACCCGCATGGTGAAGCCGATCGCTTCGCCGGGATCGAGCGAGATGCTCGAGGGATCGGTATGGAAATCCGCCTCTCCGTCCAGCATGAAATCGGCCGGCCAGCCGAAGGTGTTCTCCAGGCTGACGGTGAGATTCTGGGCGACCTCCAACTGGTTCGTCACATTGCCTTCGAAAACCGCCTGGCCGTTTCCTTCGGGAACGGATGCGAGCGGATCGTCGACATCGACCGTGAAGTCGAAGAACTCCGACAGCTCGCACGATTGATAGACCTCGAAGTTGCTGACATTCTTCTGCACCCAGGCGACGCAACGGATGTTGTCCAAGTTCCAGGTGGGCCCGACGGTGAAGTCCATGGTTACCGTCGTTTCATCGCCCTGGTTGGGCAGGCTGATCGCCCGGCCGCCGCCCGCGCGCACCACATGATTGTACGGCCGCCCGCCCCAGAACATGTCGTCCTCGAGAACCGCCATGATCAGGATCGGCTGCGTCAGGCTCACCGCATCGACCTTGCGGGCCGTGGCGGTGAGCGTGATGGTCGAGGAGCTGTAGTTGAAGTTGCCGCTCATCTGGATGGGGGAATTGATCGCCAGACGGTTGTTGATGGAGATCCGGTAGGCGGCGGCCATCGCTTCCGGATTGGAAGCGCCCACATGTCTGAACTGCCCGTCAAACCAAACCGTGGGGTAGCCTTGAAAGGCGCCATAGAAGTCTTCGCGAGACGCCGACCAAGGCAGGTACTCCTGATCGCTGCTGCTGCCGTGGTACTCGACGATGGTCAACCGCGAACCGTACTCGCCCGCTACGATTTCCAGCCCGGCCCGGGCTGAAGGACAGTAGCTTCACCAGTCCGCCGTGAAATCTTCGGCCAGGACGTTGCGCGGAACCGAGGCCCACGCGGCAGAGCCTGCCAGCGTGGCGAAGAAGGCCAAGGAAACGAAGAGCAATAGCCGACGACTCACACTCATCCCACCCTCCTTGCTGCTGAAACCCATGGTCGGCCGAAAGGGATGACGAGACTTGGCGGACGGCATCCCCGGTACGCCGAGCGAGACAAACCCCATTATACCCGATCGGGCTCGCTCGCGAAAGGGGCTGGTTTGCTAATGATAAAATTCGCAAGAACTTACCGGGTGGTTGGCGGACCGCTTGCGTCGCGTTCCGCGACTGGGCGCCTGCGGGTCCTTCGTGCGACAAGACGGAAACAACCGCGCGGAATCGTTGTCCAACGGTTTGCTCCTCGCATCTTCGAATCCCAGCCTCGTCGAACGCGCGCTGCGCATGGAGCGCGCGCGCGGAATGCTGCCCGGCGCGGTCCCCGTCCCAGCCGGCACTGGACTCCGCGCGGACAATCGGGGATGATATCTGGTTGGGACGCCGCCGCAGGTGCGGCGCGCGCGCCGCGGGCGAAGGCGTCGCGCGCGATTGCGCCGCAAGCGGACCGTCTCACGCAAGCCGGCCTCGGGCGGCACTTCTGCGGATTCCGATGAAAAACGGAGGGACAAACCATGGGACTGTTCGATTCCATCGCCAACCGCTTGACGGAAGGCAGAGAGGATTTGGCGGGAGCGCCCAAGAAGTTCGTCGAAGGCGCTTTGGAGATGATCGAGGAGCAGGCGGGAGGTTTGAAAGGCCTGGTCTCGAAACTGGATGCCAAAGGCCTCGGCGCCCAGGCCAAGTCGTGGATCGGCACCGATCACAATCTCCCCATCACGCCCGCGCAGATCAAGGAGGCGTTCGATCCCAAAGAACTCGACATGCTCGCGCTGAAAACGAAGCTCTCGGTGGAGGAAGTGACTTCTCATCTGGCCGCGGCCCTGCCGCAGATGATCGACAAGCTGACCCCGGACGGCAAGATCACGGCCAGCGGTCTCCTCGATCAGGCGAAGGGCCTGCTCGAAAAGCTCGATTTCGGCAAGGACAAGCCGAAGGAAGACGACAAGCAGAAGGGCTTGATCTAGCCCGATTGCCAGGCAATCAGGGCCCGGCCCGGCGGGCGCGCATGGTTCGCCCGGCAGGCGGCCATCTTCAGCCCGGGGGGCGCATACCGTTGGTGCCGAAAGCGGCGCATCAAGACCAGGGAGGTGTGAACATGAATCGCGCGAGAAGGATGTTCGGCTGGTTTCCGTTCGCCTGGGCCGTCATGGCGTTGATCGCGGGGGGATTCGTCGCCGGTTGCGGCGATGACGGCGATGAGGACGCCTCGTTCGATCCGCCCAGAAACCTCACCTACACGAATGGCAACAACCAGGTCACCCTCGCCTGGTCGGGCTCCAGCTCGGAAGGAGACGAGGCCTTCGCGGGCTACGATGTCTTTCGCAGCACAACGACCATGGCGGATCTCGATCTCGAAGGATGGGCCGCCAACAAGTTGAACGCCGACCCGCTGACGGTCCGCGGTTATGTGGACGCGACCGCCCAAAATGGAACGAAGTACTTCTACGCGGTGCGCTCGGTGAAGACGAATGGCGATTGGAGCCGCCCGACGGCGGAAGTCGACACCGCTCCCGTCGTCCGCGGAGGCACGGAGCTCATCGCCGAATTTGCCGACGCTTCGCGCCCCAGCGGATTCGATCTCTCAGAGGGTGATCCGGTCGCCGTGAGCAGCAGCGCCCCGGACAACCGCATGCTGGTCGACTTCTACCTGGGAACGGCCGGTGACAATGATGAAGCGGTCAGCGGGACGAGCGGGCAATTGGCGATCAAGAGCCCGAATCTCGTCTTGAACGGCGACCCCAACTGGAACCAGCGTCTGGCGCAATTCCAGGTCCTGCCCAACGAAGATGCTTCCACCGTGGAAAGCAGTGTCTGGCAGAACATGATCCTGCTCGGCACCACGGAGCAGCAGATCGAGAGCAAGGTGATCGCGGTCCGCACGCCGCCCGACGCAGAAGGCGAAGTGCATTACGGAAAGATCGTGATCTACGACGCGACCATAAACCTCCTCGGCCAGCGCTCGATCGAGATCTTCTACACCTATCAGATGGTCCCGAACTACGTGCGTTTCTGACGGAGGTCGCGCGGCGGCCGACGGGCCGGGCCTTGTCGAGGTCTCGCAGACATGCCGGGCCGGCCTTCCACGCGGAGGCCGGCCCAACGGCTGCGTTCCGGGCTTGACGGGGCCGCTCCTCGCCGATTCGGGCAAGCAAGCCCCGGCGGTGTGCGCGGACACGCGCCGGTCAAGCGCCATTGAGAGGAAAGGGGGCGGGTGATGCGTTGGCAGATGGGCAGAAGGAGCACGAATGTCGAAGACCGCCGCGGCATGAGCGGCCGGGGCATCGCCGGCATCGGCGGAATCGGCGGCATCATCGTGATCGCGCTCATCGCTCTCCTGACCGGCACCAATCCGCTCGAGCTCCTGCAAGGCATCTCCCCCACGACCGAGATGGTCGATCCCTCCATCAGCCAAGGCGATTTCAGCGCGCAAGAGCAGGAGCGGGCGGATTTCGCCTCCGTGATTCTCGCGGACACCGAGGACACCTGGCGGATGCTGTTCGAGCAAGAGCTCGGCTCGACCTATGTCGAGCCCAAGCTCGTGCTCTTCAGTGGAGCCGTGCAATCGGCCTGTGGATTCGCGCAAGCGGCCGTCGGGCCCTTCTACTGCCCCGGCGATGACAAGGTCTACCTCGACCTCGGCTTCTTCGATGAGTTGAGCCAGCGGCTGGGAGCGCCGGGCGATTTCGCGCAGGCCTATGTGATCGCGCACGAGATCGGACATCATGTGCAGAACATCACGGGGATCATGGAACAGGTGCAGGCTGCGCAGCAGCGCGCGAATGAGCGGCAGGCGAACGAGCTCTCGGTGCGCCTCGAGTTGCAGGCGGATTTCCTGGCCGGGGTGTGGGCCCATCATGCCCAGCGCGCGCGCCAGATCCTGGAAGAAGGCGACATCGAGGAAGGACTGAACGCGGCGAGCCAGATCGGAGACGATCGCCTGCAGATGGAGACTCAAGGCTATGTCGTCCCCGACGCCTTCACGCACGGTACCGCGGAGCAACGGGCGCGCTGGTTCCTGCGCGGGTATCAGACCGGGGACTTGCAGCAGGGAGACACCTTCAGCGCATCATCGCTCTGATCCGTCGCGTCACGAAACTTCGGACGGTGATCGGAAACAAACGGGAGGCCGGCGAATGCAGGCCTCCCGACTCTTCGAGCGACGACCTACTTGTCCGATCCGCCGAAATACGCGAGTTGCGTCTGCAGGATCTTGAGACGTTTGTCGATCACATTCCCCTCGCCCTCGGCCGCCTTCTTCTCCTTGTCCGCGACATCCTTCAGGATCTCCAGGCAGCGGCGCTCGAGATCGCGAATCTCCTTCTGCAAGCGGAGCAGCGCATCCAGGTTCGTCCCCACCGCCATGCCTGATTGCTCCTGAAGCGCCATGCGCTTCTCGATGAGCTCGAGTTCCTTGCGATAGAAGCCCGCCTGCGCCTGCGCCATCGCGCGCCGCGCTTCGGCCAACGAGGTTTCCGCGTCGCGCATGTCCTTGCGCGCCTTCAGCACTTCCAGCTGGCGCTCTTTCGTCTTCTGCTTCTGGGCGAGATTCGCCTCCTCCGTCTTGTCCTTGCGCTCCTTGGCCAACTTGATCATGGCCTTGATGGTCTCGATCTCGCTTTCACACACCTTGACATTCGCCTTGGCCTCGCCCACTCGGCTTTGCGCGGCCACGAGCTCCGCATCGCTGTCCGTCTGGGCGGTGCCCGCCAACGCGAGATCCTGATTGACCGCGTCCGCAGCTCGAGGCGGAAGCAGGACCATCAGCGAATCGGGATGCGTCGCGGGAAGCACTCCCGCCACGGAAACGGCCTGCGCCGGCTCCGCCATGCCCGCGCTTGCCAACAAGACGAATACGGTAATCAGGCTGATGCCGAATATGCGCATCGTGACCTCTCCTTTCCGAAATGGTCCTGGTAGACGAGCCAGCCATTTTGACGGCCGCGCGCGCGGCTTCACGGCCGGGGTGGCCGCCTCCTTCCCCCGTCGAACGGATCTCACAGGTGGTAGTCCCCCGCCGCTTCCGGCTGATACCGCAACGCCTTGATGGAAATGCGTCGCTTGCCGGAGGGGACCTTCCATTCGATCACATCCCCCACCCGATACCCAAGGATGGCGGTCCCGATCGGGGCCAGCACCGAGATCTTCCCCGCATCGATGTCGGCGTCCGAGGGGAAGACGAGGGTGTAGATAATCTCTTCGGAAGTCTCGAGATCGGAAAGCACGACTTGAGAATTCATCGTGACGACATCGGGTGGAACTTGCTCGGGAGGGAGCACCTTGGCGCGCTGCAGCTCGCCTTCCAGATCACGCAGATTCTGCAGGTCTTCCTTGCTGTGGCTCCAATAGGTCTTCGCCACTCCGATCAATTCCTGAAGCCGCTCCTTGTCGAATTGCGTGATGAAGATTTCCCTGCGTTTCATTTCCCCTCCGGGATTGCGTCTCCGACGATTGCGGCCAGCCGCCCTCATCGCAGCAGCAGAATTCTCGTGGTCGTCGATTGCCGCCCCACGCTCAGTTTGCAGAAGTATAGCCCGCCGGTCAAGGGACGCCCACCCGCATCCGAGCAGTCCCATTCGAGCACCTGTAAGGCACTGGAGCCCGGCAACGCGTGCCATTCGCGAACGACCCGCCCCGCGGCATCGAAAATCGTCGCGTCCACGGCACTCGCACCGCAGGCACCGGAACCATCACCCGGGAGCTGGAACGCGATCGAAGTGCGCGAGCCGGCCGCGGGATTGGGATACACGCGCACCGTGGCATGCGAACGGCGCTCCGGGATGGGTGCTGCCCCGTCTTCCCCCACGTCGGAGGCCGTCAACCATCCGGAGTAGTCCACGAGCCCCAGCGCCGGGTCGTCGACCTGATGCCAGATGGCGTCCTCGACCTCCTGCTCGCTTGCCCCGCCCCACCAATTCCCCTGCGCCATCTGCGAAAGGGCCGTGTTGTTGTAGAAGCCATAGATGCGGGACAAGCCGTTTTCGTAGATCTCGTTGCCGCCATCGTCATCCGGCGAGGCGTTCTCCAGATTGCCGAGATTCGGCCGGCCGTTGTTGATCGCGCAGACCCCATACCATTGCCCGCGAATCACGTTGCCCGTCAGCACGGGCGCGTTGTTCCCATTGCACGCCACCCCGAATCCCCAGTTCAGGGTGTCCGGGTGGATGTTGTTCGCCACGAGCGTATTGCCGCGAATCGCCGGACTGGCCCCCGTCTGGTAGCAGAGGATGCCGTAGCCGCATCCTTCGATGTGATTGCCTTCGATCAGGCCCGCTCCGGCGTTCCAGATCGCAATCCCGCCGCTCATCTGGTGGTTGGAGCCGAGAATCGTGCACCCGCGGATGGTCGGGGAATTGGTGCCCTGCAGCCCGATGTTGACGTAGGGATACGGGGACGCGTTGTCGATGTTGTTGTTTTCCATCCAGCAACCTTCGATCAATGGAGACGACGACAGGGTCATCACGATCGTGCGTTGGCGGTTGTCGACGAGCCGGCAATCCCGCACCACGCCGTTGGCGCTGGAAAAGTCGATCACCTTGTCGAGCGTGTCATGTAGATGGCAATGCTCCACCAGAACGTCGGCGCCCACGACGTCGACGGCGATGTTCGCGTGCGCGATCTCACACCAGGCCAGGTGGAACTCGGACCCGGCCTGCGTGTCGCTGTAGACGAAGCCCCGCCACGCCCCGGGCACCGCAGTCGCGGAATCGAAGATGATCGGATCCTGTTCCGTGCCCGCGGCCGACAGCGCGCCTCGGACGGTGAGCCCGATCACGCCTTCGGTGTCGAGAAACGTGAGACGTTCACCCGGGCCGATGGACACTCGATCGCTGACGGAGACGATGACTGTCTGATGCACTTCGTAGGCGCCGCCGCCGCCCGTCACGGCTCCGCCGGACTGCGCGACCAGGTCCTCCATGGTCCAGGTGACGCCGCTTCCCGGCGTGGCGTAATCCGCTTGCGCGGGCAATGCGAACGCGAGCGCGCAGACGGCGAAAAGCGACGCCAAGCGCCCCTTCGAGGAATCAGGAAAGAAATGCATGCAAATCCTCCTGCCGTTCCGTTGCCGTGAGCCCACCGGCTGGACGTTGACACGCGTCATGCCGGGCCTGGATCACGGCTTCGATTCACCGGACCTTGATGACCTTGTGGATCTTCTCCCGGCCTCCCTCCTTCAAACAGCAGAAGTAGGTGCCGCTCCCGGCTTCCTGACCACTTGCGTCCCTCCCGTCCCACAGGAACACGGATCCGCCGGCCTCCGGGGATTCGCCCTCGATCGTTCGGATCAGTCTCCCGGACGCATCGTACACGCGGAGGAAGACCCGCTCAGCATCGGGAAGTCGATACGGTATCGAGACCAGAGCGCGGAACGGATTCGGGTAACTGTCCTCAGACAAATCCGGAGACCCAGATCTCGATCCAGGACCGGGTACGACTTCCTCCACCGCGCTGGGGAGGAACTCTGTGCTCTGGGCATAGATATCCCAGCTCTCATTGGACCGGAAATCCTGCCAGGCGAGAATTGCCCCGCACCCGGCGTCCTGCACCAGGCAGACGAGACTCTGTCCGTATGGCGCGGCGCTGATCGCCTTCCCGCCATCGCTCCAGTACGCTTGCCCAACGCGATTCAGACGCTGGGCGTAGATATCTTCCTCCCCCGCGCCCTCACGAGCGTCTTCCCATGCGATGATCGCTCCGCCCTCGCGGTCGGGGACGATCGAAGGGAATCCCTGGTCGCCCGCAGCATTGCAGACGATCACCCCACTCAACCCCCAAAGAAGGTCACCGTCGTCGGAGACACGCTGGGCGTAAACATCGAAACTGGAGCCGCGCTTGTCCCGCCAGGTGACGACCGCGCCCTGCTCCAGGTCCGTCACCAGTCTTGGGCTGTACTGGGCGCCCGCAACGTCGCACACCCGCCGACCGTTCGGCAACCAGAGCGGCACCCCTCCAGGGCTCAGGCGCTGCGCGTAGATGTCGGCCAGCTCATCGTTGCGATAGTCGCTCCAGACGAGGACCACCCCACCGCCCCCATCGGTGACGATATCGGGCCAGCGCTGGTCGTCGGCCGCACCGCAGATTCTCACGCCATTCGCAACCCAATAGGGCGTTCCGTCGGAAGCCACCCCTTGGCCGTAGATGTCGACTCCGCTGCTGCCCACGGTCCGATGGTCCTCCCACACAAGATAGGCTCCGCCCGAACCGTCGGGGACCATCGCCAAGCAGTCCTGGACGCCGCTCGCGGTGCAGATCGGCACACCGTCCTGAGCCCACATCAACGAGCCGTCGTACGCGATCCGCTGCGCGTAGTAGTCTTGCACCACGTACCCGCGTACGTCCGCCCACGCGATGATCGCGCCGTGATGCCCGTCCGTCACGATCTCGGGATAGGTCTGGTACTCGCCGGCACCGCAGACGAGAACGCCGTCGACCGTCCAGCGTGAGTTGCCGTCGGAATCGATCTGCTGCGCATAGATGTCCCAGCAGTACTCGCAGCTGCGGTCGTCATGCCATGCGATGACCGCTCCGCCGGCCCCATTGGACACGATGGCAGCCGCGTATTGCGACCCGGGCTGCACGCAAATCGGCACCCCATTCCGGAGCCAGAGCGGGTGGCCGTCCGCATCGATTCTCTGCGCATACAAGTCCGGATCTTCCCCATTCCGATAATCCCACCAGACGACGATCGCTCCCCCCTGGCCGTCTTCGCAGATCGCCGGTTGGATCTGGGGGGAGGTCGACTCGATGCAAACGGGAACTCCGCCCTCCCTCCACGCCGCACGGGAATGCGGCGCAGGGAGGAACAGCGTGGCAGCGAGAAGGCACACTCCGACACGCAACCTGGAGCACATTGTCGTTCCTCCTCTTGATGTCCCTACAAGCGCTCGACGCAGTGCATTGAGGATGCGGCCGGAAGTATACCACCTGTGCCTCTCGACCGACAGGCCGCGCGGCATGATCTGTGCAGCGTAGTCCGTGCGGCATGGGCACAGTTGGCTTGGGATGCATGGCCTGGCTGGACCATCGCATCAAATGGGATGCCGGGAATCGTGCCCGCGGCGTTCGTCTGTATTTCCTTACTCGATCGGATCCCACTGGAGCACGACCTTTCCCAGTGGGTGGCCGTCTTTCAGATGCGCCAGAGCATCTCCGGCGCTCTCCAAAGGGAACACACGATCCATGTGCACCGAGATCGCGCGCTCGTCGACGAGGCGCGCCAGGGCCTCGAGCCGGGCGCGGGTTACTCTCGTTGTCTGGCCGATTGCCCGGATGCCTCGCGCCTTGGCCGCCTCCTCGTCCGGTTTCTCCACCATGGAGACCAGCACTCCGCCTTTCTTCAGCACTCCGATCGAGCGCCGGTACGTCTCGCCCCCGATAGTGTCGAACACCGCATCGAAATCCTTCACCGACTCTTCGAATCTCACCTTCTCGTAGTCGATGACCAAGTCCGCTCCGAAGCGTCGGACGAAATCCGCCTGCTCGGCCTTGACCGTGGTCGCGATGTAGGCACCCAGGTCCTGCGCAAGCTGAATGGCCATCGTCCCAATGCCTCCCGCCCCTCCGTGAATCAGGATCTTCTGCCCCACGGTCAGTCCAATATGTTCCGTGAGCGCCTGCAACGCGCTCACGCCAGCCAGCGGGAGCGCACTGGCCCGAAGGAAGTCGAGCGAGCCGGGTTTGCGCGCAACCGTCCCTACGGAAACGAGAGCGTATTCGGCAAAGGAACCGCTTCCCCCGCTGAAGCGGCTCGCTCCGCCGAACACTTCGTCCCCTGCGTGGAAGTCGTCCACGCCGGGGCCGACGCTCTCGATCACGCCCGAGAAGTCTCCGCCCAAAACGAACGGGAGATCGACGGGGATCATGCCTGTCGTCAGTTTCCAATCGAAGGGATTCACACCTGCCGCGCGGACGGCGACAAGGATCTTCCCCGGGGCGATGGCGGGCTTGTCGATCTCGGCGATTTCGACCGACCGGGGACCGCCGATGCGCACCAGCCGCGCGGCTTTCATGTCGCTTCCTTTCTCCGGCTTGCAGGAGAGGCTTCGCGCCGCCGGAACCACGAGCACGAAATGCAGCAGCGGACGCATGGCCGGCGGGTCTGCTAGAGGCTAATCGATATACCCGAGGGCTCGCAAGTGCTCGCGCGCCTGGGGCGTCATCTCGAATTCCTGGTCGGGCCGCACCCGAATGGCAGCGGTCAGCTCATGCAGCTCGCGCTGCAGTCTCGTCACGATCCGAGACGAATCCGCGTAGAGATCGCGCGCTTGTCCGGCGCCTTCCTCGTCCATCCGGAACAGCCACCCGTCTCCGAGCCGTTCCCGGATGCCCTGATTCTCGTTGACGACGAGGTTGTACGGCCATGCCCAGATGCTGTAGCAACCCGAATCTGGCCACAGCTTCTCGCTCAGCAGGACCCGGCCGCGCAGGTTCCGGTCGACCCGGAGATCCCTTCCCGGAAGAAAGCGGTCACCGGGGTAGGAAATCTCGAGCATTCCGAGCACGGTGGGAAGAATGTCGATGTTCGAGACCCACTCGTCGATCCGTTGCGGAGCGAGGAGCGGCGGATAGCGCACGATGAGCGGAATGCGCATCACGGGATCGAGCATCACGGGGGGATGGCCGCGGATCGAGCGTTCGCCGACGAATTCGCCGTGATCCGCGGTGACGACGAGCAGGATGTCGTCGAGCGTCCCGGCGGCGCGCAGGCGATCGGCGAATTTCCCGAGATGATGATCGACATAGGCGATCTCGCTGTCGTAGGCGGCGGAGAAATAGGCGTAGCTTTCCGGCCCCCACCCCGCGAAACGCGAGCTGTCCGCGATCACCTGCCGACGCTGAGCGCACAGCCGGCGCACCTGCGCGGATTGCGGAATGCGCGCAGGGTCCAAGCCGGCGGTGAAGCGCTGAAAATAGGGCGCCTGCATCTGGTAGGGCATGTGCGGCTCGAGCAGGTTCAAGTACAGAAACACCGGTACCCGCCGCTTATCGAACCAGGAGAGCGCGCGTGCGGCCATGCGAAAGGTGATCCGCGCCCCATTGTCGCGCCGCACGAACTTCCAATCGAGGCGCGACCAGGCGGGATAGACCCAGGCGTTGTGGTACAAGCCGAGATCGCGATGGAAGCCCTGCGTGAGATTGATCTGCTGCCCGGCGATCGGATTGTTGTACATCGCGAGGGTGTAATAGCCCTGCGGACGCAGGATCTCGGTCAGGGTGAGCAGGGCATCCGGCGCCAGCGCTTCTCCGTCGTTGCCGTGCAGCGAAGGATACATGCCGGTGAAGATGCAGATGTGGCCCGGGGGCGTCCAATGCGATGCGCTCACCGCATTCGCGCAGAACATCCCCTCCGCGGCCAGGCGGTCGATGTTCGGTGAAGTGGCGCGCTCATATCCGTAGCACGAGAGATGATCCGCGCGGGTCGTATCGAGCACGATCAGGCAGAGGCTGTGCACCGCGCCGTGGAAGGGCGCGACCGCCTTCCGGCACTCGCGCGTGGCGTGCGCGTCGACCGCCCAGCGAATGGTCAGGAAGAGCAGCAGCGGGCTGGCGGCAAGAAGCAGGACCGCGGCCGGTCGCGGGAAGCGACGCATCCGCGAGAAGAGCATCAACCCGATCGTGATGAGCGCGAAGAGCGTGGCCGCCATTCCAAGAGCGCGCGAGACGCTGCGCAGATCCTGGTAGACGAGCGCGGATAGGGCGAGCGCGCCGGCGATGCTCGCAAATGCGAAGGCGGCGCGAAAACGGGCCGCGGGATCCGCGCAGGTCTTGCGCAAGCCGGGAAGAATGCGCCGGGCGGCTTCGAACGCGAGGACGCAAGCGAGGGCAGGCAGCAGGTAGGCGAGCCAGGCGAGGACCATGTCGTCCGGGCGAAGCCAGTACGGGCCGCACGCAAAGAGAATGCAGGCGCTCTCGCCGAGGGCGAGAAGCCCGGCCGAGAGGCAGACCGCGAGAAGCAGCCAACCCATGGCGTCTCCGCATTGCCGCTCTGCGCCCACCAATGCGGCGCTTCGATTGCCGGATTCCGGGATCGAGAGGGAAATCGTACCGGGGGATGCGGAAGGCGGTCAAGGATCGCTCGCGCCGCCTGCTGCGGGGCGAGCATTGGGGAGGCCGGCATCTGCCGGCCTCCCGTCTTCTCCGAGCGATTTCCGCGCGGAAATCACTTCTCCAGCATCTGCCTGCGCTGGCGCTCCTTCTTCAGCACCTCGGTGTTCAGCACTTTGAATTCGACCCGGCGGTTCTTGGCCATGCCGGTGTCGCTGTTGTTGTCCGCAACCGGCTGCTTCTCGCCGTACCCGACCGCGGTGTACTGCGAGCCCTGGAGCTGCGGGAACTTCGCCAGCAGATGTTCGCGCACCGCATTCGCGCGCTTTTCCGAAAGCTCCTGATTCATCTTGTCCGAGCCGCGCGAATCGGTGTGGCCGCCGACTTCAACCCGCAGGTCGGGCCATTGAATGAGGATCGCGCCGATCTCGTCGAGCACCGGCAACGATTCGGGACGAATGTCCCACTTGCCCGTGTCGAAGTTGATGTTGCGCACCGTGATCTTGCCGGTGTCGAGCAGCTCGACTTCCTTCTCGCTGATCATGATCGGGCAGCCGTCGATGTCCACGCGCGCGGTCGCGGGCGTGTTCGGGCACTTGTCGAGCCCGTCGAGCACGCCATCGTGATCCGAATCGGACGGGCAGCCGTAGGAATCGACGGTCGCTTTCGCCTGCGTGTTGGGACACTTGTCGAGTCCGTCGAAGACGCCGTCGCCATCGGAATCGACCGGGCAGCCCTTCGCATCCACGACCGCTCCGGACGGCGTGGCGGGGCACTTGTCGACTCCATCAAAAACGGAATCGCCGTCAGTGTCGCGCGGGCATCCGTTCGCATCCACCTCGGCGCCTTCGGGAGTGCCGGGGCAGGCATCGAGACCGTCGAACACCCCGTCTGCATCGGAATCGATCGGGCAACCTTGCGAATCGACTCTCGCGCCCAGCGGGGTCTTCGGACACTGGTCCTTGCGATCGAGGACGCCGTCCTGATCGGTGTCCCTGCGGGTCGCCCATCCCCCGAGTGCGAGTTCGACGCCAACGGAGTAGACGAGATTGTGCGTCCATTCATCTCCCGGCGGCTCGGGCGTATTGTCATCGAAGTTCCACATCCAATCGCGCACCTCGGCGCGCACAGCGAGACGCGAAAGAGGCCAGAAGAAGACGCCCGCCCCGAGTTGCGGGCCATTCAGATAGCTGGGATCCGGCCACACATCGTTCTCGTCGAAGCGCGCTTCCTGCCAGCCTCCGACCAGGAACGGACTCACTGATTTCGTGGGCGTGATGTTGAAGATCAGGTTGGCGCCGTAGAAGCTCATGTCCTGATCGATGGCCGCGGCGTCTTCCTGCGGGACCCACGGCCGTCCGCCGTCGATGGTCTCACCCGACAGGATCCCGTAGTGACCTTCCAGTCCCAAGTATCCGTTCAGCCAGAATCCGAGACGCCCCCCGAATTGCAGGTCGTCATCGAGGTTCACATCATCGGACCAGCCGGCATACCCGAGGTACGGCCCGACGGTGAGATGCGGCCCATCCACCTGAGCGATGCCAATGCCTGGAAGCAGCAGGGACAACAGGGCAATGGCTCCGAGTCGATTCCATCCTCGCGATTTTCTCCTGTCCATGATTCCTCCTCTTTCGAAACGACATCCGGGTGCCCTGCGGGCTCCACGAAGACGCACGCACGATGGCGCAGTCTGGTCCCCGCGTGCTGCCGGGTGCCGGGTGACGGCCCCCTTATAGCAGATCGCCGGCGGGAGGACGAGGCGAGAATCCGGAAAGGGCGTTTCGGGGGCAGCCAAAGCGGGAGCCCGCAGGGCGCTCCCGCTCAGGCTCAGGCGTTCCGTGTCGCTTAGCGATACAGCTCCTTGATGGCTCCCCAGGTTCCTTCCTCCGTCGGCACAGGAGGCTCGAGGATCCAGGTGATGCAGTTCATCCACCACAGGATCGCATCCGCAGCCGGGTATTCGTCGGGAGCCCAGCATCCCATGATGAAGTTCTCGTGGGCGCTCATCATGACGTTGCCGTTCGTGTAGGCCGGGGTGTTGCCCGCGAAGGCGTACGCTGCATCCCCGAAGAGGCAGTCGCCGTCGTCAATGTAGTTGTCGGCCCCGGGAATGGAGGCCGACATCCCCGCCCACCAGGGATTCGGGATGTGCGCCCAGCCGTAGATCGTGGCCGGAGTCTGCAAATCGGCATTCCACTGGTGGCCGGCGTAGGTCAGCAGATCGTCCATGTATCCGCTGAGGTCATCGGACGCGTCGCAGTCGAACGTGCAGAGGATCGCTTTCTTCCCCCCATTGAGCTGCGTCAGGAGATCGTCCCAGACGTAGCTGACCTCGAAATAGTTCTGATGGCTGACCAGAATCAGGTCGTACGCGCCCGAGGCGACCGCGGTCTCGAAGCCGGTGTAGTCGCCGTAGTACGCCATGTACGCCAGTCCCAGGTTGTTCAGCGCCTGGATCACGTAGTCGTATGCCATGTAGTCGTCCGTGTAGACGACGATCGCATCCCGCATCTCCCCGGGGTGAAACTCCGTGTGGACGGCGCCGCTCGCATCCCCGGGCGCGTTGGTCGCGGCCAGCGCGGGGAACGCGAGGAGAGCGGTCATGAACAAACCGATGATCGCAAGTTTCATTGCAGACCTCCTTGGTGCCCAGGGCAGAATGTGCTTCGCGCGAAAATGGAGAAGGACCTGAAGCGGTGTAAGCGGAGGCCCGCGCTCGTCAAAGCGAGCGCGCGGGTCCCTGAGGGCCGAGCAACTCACAGACGCGTTGGCCATGGTGCACCTCTGGCCAATCACAGTCGGTACGCGTTCTTCAAGCGGAGAGAGGATACTCATCCCGGGGCCCGGGTTCAATCGCTCCCGGGGCAGGCTTCTAACCGCAAGCAAACAAAAGGATTGCCGGACCGGCTTGGACTTCGTCCGCTAGAGGACCTTGCGAATGCCGATGCAGACTCCGATGGGGACGATCATCGGATCCTCCAAGATGATGCCGCCGCGCACCGAGATCGGCAGATAGAGCCCTTCGGACAGCGGAACCTGGTGCGCCAGAGCCCCTGAAAGGGAGAAGTCCGTGAAGTCCTCGAACATCACGAGTCCCGCGCCCAGATCCAAGTCGAATGCTGTGTTCAGGGGATAGCAAGAGATGCTGCCAGCCGATTTCAGCGGCGACTTGTGTGCTTCGCCGGACCATTTCTCGATGTCCGTCACCGAGTACCCAACGCCGACGAGAGCCTCCAGCGACAGTTCGCCCGCCGAAAGAGCCTGTCCCGGGAAGAGAATCGCTACAGCGGCCAAGATCATCGATACCATGGTCGGTCTCATGCGGGCCTCCCTTCGTTCCTGCGGATTTGAGCGCGCACCCCGGCGGACGGTACGTGAGAGGACAATCAACAGTGGCCGACGGGGCCAACGACCAGCGCTAGAATGCCGAAAGGAACGAATCCGCGAGAGACTCCTTGTCACTCGGCGCCGCTCGCGGACCGCGGCCATCCGTGGAGTTCCCAACGGCCCCTGCGGCTCCTCCGCGAACTCGCATGCGCTCGAGGGGGAGAGACGCCTCGTGGGGGCGCCCAGCTTCGTTGGGCGAAGAGAACGGCGGCGCTCGCTGCCGCCTTGCATGTCCCCCATCCGCCTGCTAGGTTGCGGGGCAGCACAAGGAGGAAGGCATGGCACCATCCAACGATCTCTTTGCCCGGCTCTGCGCCCGCCTCGACGGCTGGAAAGACGAGATGATCGCGCTGCAAGTCGAACTGACGCCGATTCAGGCGCTCGCTCCCGAAAGCCAGGGCCAGGGCGAGTGGGCGCGCGCGCGAATGCTGCGCGAGAAGCTGCAGGGTTGGGGGTTGAACGATATCCACGAGTATTCCGCCCCCGACGCGCGCGTTCCCGAAGGCAGCCGCCCGAACCTGATCGCGATGCTGCGCGGGAAGAAGCCGCGGCCCTCCGTCTGGGTGATGGCGCACATGGATGTGGTGCCGGCGGGCGATTTGACGAAGTGGTCGACCGATCCGTGGAAAGCGGTCGTCAAGGAAGGCAAGATCTACGGCCGCGGCACGGAAGACAATCAGCAGGGGCTCGTCTCGGCCGCCTTCGCCTTGCGCGCGTTGCACGCCGAAGGCATCCAGCCGCCGCACGATGTGGGCCTGATCCTGGTCGCCGACGAGGAGACCGGCTCGCATTACGGCATCGATCATGTGCTCGAGGCCGCTCCCGACCTCGTCCATCCCGAAGATCTGGTCGTCGTCCCGGATGCGGGAGCCGCGGACGGCAGCATGCTCGAGGTCGCCGAGAAATCGATCCTATGGGTGGAGTTCCTGGTGAAGGGCAAGCAAGTGCACGGTTCGATGCCCGATCTGGGAATCAACGCCCATCGCGCCGCCGCGCACCTCACCGTGCGCCTGGATCAGGCGCTGAACGGCACCTTCACCGGCAGGGACGAGGTCTTCGATCCGCCGCGCTCGACCTTCGAGCCCACCCGCCACGATGCCAATGTGCCGAATGTGAACACGATCCCCGGGGAAGAGCGGCTCTTCTTCGACTGCCGCGTGCTGCCCGATGTGCCGCTCGATTCGGTGAACGCGGTCATCTCGCGCATCGCGCAGGAAGTGGAGCGCGAATTCCAGGTGAAGATCGAGATCTCCTCGCCGCAGACCGCTCCCGCCGCTCCGGCGACGAAGAGCGACGCGCCGGTCGTGCGCGCGCTAAGGCGCGCGATCAAGGCGGTGCGGGGCGTGGATGCGAAACCGATGGGCATCGGAGGAGGCACGGTCGCGGCCCTCTTCCGCCACAAAGGCATCCCGGCGGTCGTCTGGTCGACGCTGAACGAGCTGGCGCATCAGCCCAATGAGTACTGCGTGATCGAGAACATGGTGGAGGATGCGAAGGTCTTCGCCCACCTCTTCATCGGCGGGGAAGGCGATCGCGCCTGACGCTCGGACAGGGAGCGGCGGCCTTGCTCGACGCCGGTGTCAGACCGCCTTCCGCGGCGCCAGGGCCGAGGCCGGCGCGGTGCCGCTCGCATCGCTCATCGACCGGACGCCGCGCTCGTCTCCCCCGGCACGGCTCGCCTGCCGCTCGTAGAGGGCCTCACCATTCCAGCAATAGGTGCAGAGCTGCTCGCGCGGCAGTCCGATCGCCTTCACCATGTCGTCGAAGGTCTGGTATCGCAGGCTCGTCAGCCCCAGTTGCTCTCGGATTTTCTCGATCATCATCCGGCACTTCGGGCTCGTGGGGTCCGCGTACTCGCACAAGCGTTCCGGCGTCCGGCCCTCGATCTCGCGAATCGCGGCGCGCCCGGCCAAATCGAGCTCCGAGCGTGAGCGCGAGAAGTTCAGGAACTTGCAGGCGTAGACGAGCGGCGGGCAGGCGGGACGCATGTGCACTTCGCGCGCGCCCGTCTCGAAGAGCCTCCGGATCACGTCGCGCAGCTGCGTGCCGCGCACGATCGAATCCTCGCAGAAGAGCAGGCGTTTGCCGGCGATCTGATCGCGAATCGGAATGAGCTTCATCTTGGCGACCAGATCGCGCACGCGCTGCTCTCGGGGCATGAAGCTCCGCGACCAGGTGGGCGTGTACTTGACGAACGGCCGCCGATAGGGAATGCCGACCTCGAGCGCATATCCGATCGCATGCCCCACGCCCGAGTCGGGCACGCCCGCGACGAAGTCCACGCGCGTGTCGTCGGCCCGGGCGAGCGCCGCGCCGCAGCGATAGCGCGCTTCCTCCACATTGATGCCCTCGTAGCTCGACGCGGGGAATCCGTAGTAGATCCACAAGAAGGCGCAGATCTGCATCCGCTCGCCGGGCGCGGACAAGCGCTCGACGCCATCGGGAGTCAACCGGACGATTTCGCCGGGCCCGAGATCGCGATCCACTTCGTAGCCGAGGTTCGGAAACGCGCAGGTCTCGATGGTCGCGGCGAAGCCGTCGGCCTTGCGGCCGATCACGAGCGGGGTGCGCCCCAGCCGGTCGCGCGAGGCGTAGACGCAGCGGTCGGTGAGCACCAGCACCGAGCACGACCCTTCGATCTTCTCGTGCACATAGCGCAATCCGTCAACAAAGCTGTCTTGCTGATTGATGAGGCTGGCGATCACCTCGGTCTGGTTGAACTCGTTGCCCTTCATCTCGCTGAAGTGCACCGCCTGCCGGCGGAGGATCTCTTCCGCGAGCGGGCGCAGGTTCTCGACCCGCCCGACGGTGACGACCGCATAGCGGCCGAGCCGCGAGCAGACCAGCATGGGCTGGTCCTCGTAGTCGCTGATCACGCCCAGGCCCATGCGGCCCACATGCTTGTAGAGATCGGGCTCGAACTTGGTGCGAAAGGGAGCGTTGGTGATGTCGTGGATGTTGCGCTTGAAGCCGTTCCTGCCGCACACGACCAGGCCGCCCCGGGAAGTTCCGAGGTGCGAGTGGTAGTCGGTGCCGTAGAAGAGATCCGCGACGCAATCCTGCTTGCTGACGACGCCGAAGAACCCGCCCATGTGGCTCCCTTCCCTTGGCTGCGTGATCTCTTTGCTTCGCGCGCGCGATCGTTGCCCGGCAGCATACGCGGCCACCCGCCCGGCTGCGGGCGCGGCCTCACGCGAATGGCTCTGCGCTCGTGCAATTCCGTCGGGCGCCGTCCTCTCGCGTTTGCCTGAGCCGTTGGAATGGCGGGGATCATACTCTCTCGAGCGCGGGCGGGGGCAGGAAAAACCGCACCCGTCCTTCGCTGTGCGCAGACACCCCTCCTTCCAATCTCGAACATCCCGGGTATACTGGCGAGTTCGTACGCCAGGGACGCGCGACCGCAGGCGAGAGGCTGCCCGAGAGGCTGCGCGGGCACCTGCTCGAGCAGGCGAGCCATCGCGCCGCCGCGCGTCTGCTCGGAGAATCGCATCCCCAAGGGCGCGGCGCGATTTTGTCGACAGCGCCAACGGAGGGTGAGGAGGGAATCAGGTCGGGGAAGGAGGTAGGAGGAGTGGAAACGCGTTCGACGGCAGATGCGCAACCGCGCAAGCGGACCTTCGGCCGCACCTACTGGATGCTGAACGGAATCGAGATGTTCGAGCGTCTCGCCTACTTCAGCATGCGGGCGGTCGTGCCCGTCTACATCATGCAGGCCGACGATCCCGGAGGGCTGCACTTCACGGCTGCGATGAAAGGCACCATCTATGCCTGGTGGTTCATCTTCCAGTCGATCCTCCCCACCTTCACCGGCGGCTACGCCGACCGCTACGGCTACAAGAAGACCCTCTTCGTTTCGATCACGCTGAACATCCTCGGCTATCTCATGATGGCCAATCTGCGCGGCTACACCGGATTCTTCGCCGGCATCATCGTGCTGGCCAGCGGCACCGCGCTCTTCAAACCCGCGCTGCAGGGATCGCTCGCCCAGAACCTCACCAAGGCCAACTCTTCCGTGGGCTGGGGCGTCTTCTATTGGGTCGTGAACATCGGCGCGGCGATCGGCCCCTTCCTGGCGACGGCGATTCTGGGCGACCCGCACACGCGCGCGTCCTGGCGCACCCTCTTCACCGCCTCGGCCGTGGTCACCGCGCTCAATTACATCATGCTCTTCACCTTCAAGGATGTGCCCTCGGGAGCGGACAAGAAGGAAAACCCGGCGCAAGTCATGGTGCGCACGCTCAAGAACTTCTTCGAGCCGCGCCTGATCACCTGGCTGCTCATCATGTCGTGCTTCTGGCTGATGATGTATCAGCTCTGGGACCTGCACCCGAACTTCATCCAGGACTGGGTGGACAGCTCCTCCATCGCCCGCATCCTGCCCTTCGACCAGTGGAAGATGGACACGCCCCGAGGCGTGATGGTGCCGCAGCAGATCCTCCTCAACCTGAACGCGCTCTTCATCATCCTCTTCATGGTGCCGATTTCGTGGACCGTGCGGCGCATGCGCGTGCTCGGCTGCATGGTGATCGGCATGACCGTCGCCACGGTAGGCATCCTGGTGGCGGGCCTCACGGCGAGCGGATGGATCCTGCTGCTCGGGATCGTCTTCTTCTCGACCGGCGAGATGATGACGGGGCCGAAGAAGAACGAGTATCTCGGCCTGATCGCGCCGCCGGGCAAGAAGGCGCTCTATCTCGGCTATGTGAACATTCCCGTGGGCATCGGAGGCTTCATCGGCTCGAAGATGGCCGGCTACCTCTACGGCCACTTCGGTGAGAAGGCGACTCTCGCCTTGAAGTACATCGCGGAAAAGAAGCTCCTCGGCGCCGACAAGGTGTGGAACGGCGACATCGGCGCGCTGGAAGGAACGCTCGGCATCCCTCGCACGGAAGCCATGGCGCGCCTACAAGAGCTGACCGGGATGGATGCGACCCAAGCGACGCGCATGCTGTGGACCGAATACAGTCCGCACGTCCATGTCTGGATTCCGTTCGCGGTGATCGGTGTCGGGGCCATCATCGCCCTCCTGATCTTCAGCCAGATGGCGAAGCGCTGGAAGGACATGGACGCATGAGGTCTCTCGCCGCAAGAGGCAGGCGCATGCGTTGCGGCGAGTGGACCGAATCCTGATGGCGTAACCGGGTAGCCCCGCGGCCGGATGCCGGTGCGCGCGACCGGCACTTCGATGCTGCGAGTGCTCGAAAGGAATCATTCACCATGCAGGAGCGATCGCTCTCCGGGCTTTGGAACCGGGGCCGGGAATTCCTGGGCGTGCCTTATCCGCTGATCTGCGGCGCCATGACCTGGATCTCCGACTCCCACCTCGTGCGCACGATGGGTGAAGCGGGAGCCTTCGGCGTGCTCGCGGCGGGCAACATGCCGCTCGAGAATCTGGAGCGCGAAATCACGACCCTCCGCGACGCCCGGCCCGCCCTGCCCTTCGCCGTCAATCTCATCACGATCGCTCCGAACTACCAGGCTCACCTGAAGAAGGTCGCCGATCTGGGCGCCCCCTATGTCGTCTTCGCGGGCAGCTTCCCGAGAAAGAGCGACGTGCAAATCGCGAAATCCTCCGGGGCGAAAGTGATGTGCTTCGCCTCCACCGAATCGATCGCCACCCGCATGATCGAGTATGGAACCGACGCGCTCATTCTCGAAGGAAGCGAGGCGGGCGGACACATCGGCCATGTCTCGACGATGGTCCTCATCCAGGAAGTGCTCTTTCGCTTCCGGCAGGTGCCCGTCTTCGTCGCGGGCGGGGTCGCCACCGGGCGGATGATCGCGCACCTGCTGCTGATGGGCGCGGCCGGGGTGCAGATGGGGACGATCTTCGCCATGTCGCAGGAATGCCGCGCGCATCCGGCCTTCAAGGAGCGTTTCCGCCGCGCGCGGTCGCGCGAAGCGATGGCGACGCCCGAGTACGACTCCTCCCTGCCGGTCGTCTCGGTGCGGGCGATCAAGAACCAAGGCACGGACGAATTCGGACGCCTGCAGCTCGACCTGCTGCAGAAGATGAGACGCGGAGAGATCGGCCGCGTGGAAGCGCAATTCGAGGTCGAGCGCTATTGGGTGGGCGCGCTGCGCCGGGCGGTGGAAGAAGGCGATGTCGAGCGCGGCTCGCTGATGGCCGGCCAGTGCGTGGGCCTGATCGACGAGGTGCGGCCCATCCGGGACATCATCGCGCAGTTGCTGGACGAAGCGGAAGCGACGCTGGCGTCCCTCGGGCAGGCCTGAGCGCCTTTGTTCTTCGGCCGAAGTCCAAGGTTCGAGCCGGCCGGAAGTCCAAGGCTCAGACCACCGCCGGTCGGAGAGCCATCGAGGACAAAGCCGTCATTCAACGCGTTGCCAAGAAACACAAACCAGACAAGTAGAACCCAAGGAGGAAACGAATGGCGAAGAAGAAGAAGCTGACCCGGGTGGCCGGCGCGCCGGTCGCCGACAACCAAAACATCATGAGCGCGGGACCGCGGGGTCCCCAGCTCCTCCAGGATGTGTGGTTCCTGGAGAAGCTCGCCCACTTCGATCGCGAAGTGATTCCGGAGCGGCGCATGCACGCGAAAGGCTCGGGCGCCTACGGCACCTTCACGGTGACGCACGACATCACCCGCTACACGCGCGCGAAGGTGTTTTCGGCGATCGGCAAGAAGACCGACCTCTTCGCGCGCTTCTCCACGGTCGCCGGGGAGCGCGGCGCGGCCGACGCGGAGCGTGACATCCGCGGAGCGGCGATCAAGTTCTACACCGAGGAAGGCAATTGGGACCTGGTCGGCAACAACACGCCGGTCTTCTTCATGCGCGACCCGCTCAAGTTCCCGGATCTCAACCACGCGGTCAAACGCGACCCGCGCACCAACCTGCGCAGCGCGCGGAACAACTGGGATTTCTGGACCTCGTTGCCCGAAGCGCTGCACCAGGTGACGATCACGATGAGCGACCGGGGCATCCCGCTCTCCTATCGCCACATGCACCTGTTCGGCAGCCACACCTTCAGCCTGATCAACGCGCAGAATGAGCGTTTCTGGGTGAAGTTCCACTTTCACACCCAGCAGGGCATCAAGAACCTGACCGACGCCGAAGCCGAAGCGCTGGTCGGCAAGGATCGCGAGAGCCATCAGCGGGACCTCTACGAAGCGATCGAACGCGGCGAATTCCCGCGCTGGACGATGTTCATCCAGATCATGACCGAGCAGGACGCGGCCAAGCTGCCCTACAATCCCTTCGACCTCACCAAGGTGTGGTTCAAGAAGGACTGCCCCTTGATCGAAGTCGGCGTGCTGGAATTGAACAAGAACCCCGAGAACTACTTTGCGGAAGTGGAGCAGTCGGCCTTCAATCCTGCCAATGTCGTGCCGGGTATCGGCTTCTCACCCGACAAGATGCTCCAGGCGCGGCTCTTTTCCTACGGCGACGCGCAACGCTATCGCCTCGGCGTGAATCATCACTCCATTCCGGTGAACGCTCCCCGCTGTCCGCATCACAGCTATCATCGCGACGGGCAGATGCGGGTCGACAGCAACCAGGGCTCCACGCTCGGCTACGAGCCGAATAGCTACGGCGAGTGGCAGGAGCAGCCCGAATTCCGCGAGCCGCCGCTGGCCATCGAAGGCGCCGCCGATCACTGGAATCATCGTGAGGATTCGGACTACTACTCGCAGCCGGGAATCCTTTTCCGGCTGATGTCCAGCGCCCAGCAGAAGGCGCTGTTCGAAAACACGGCCCGCGCGATGGACGACGCTCCCCGGGAGATCAAGATTCGCCACATCGGCAACTGCCTGAAGGCGGATCCGGCCTACGGGCAAGGGGTCGCGAAGGCGCTCGGCATTCCGATGAGCGAGGTGAAGCCCTAAGTTCCCCGGCAGCGTCAACCGGGCGGCCGGCAGCCGGGCAGCAGCCGGCCGCAGGCGCAAGCCTGATCGAGGCCGCAAAAGCTTGATCAGCCGCGCAAGCCTGATCGACTCCGCGCCACCCGCTGGATGGACGACCGGGCGTGGAGCGACGCCTGCCGGCGCCCATGGACGAAGCGCGCTTGCCGACCCTGCAGACGGCGAGCGCGCTTTCTTCGTCGTCGACTCCGAGGCTACCGACCGCGCATCATGCTCGATGGCGCCATCGGGCGCCCGATGGATTCATGCTCGCTCTTCTAGCGATACAACGCCTTGATCGATCCCCAGGCGCCGCTCTCGGTCGGCGTCGAGCCGGGAATCAATTCGATGTAATCGAATCGCACATTCCCGGTCACATCCCCCACGGAGACCCCCCCGAGGCTGAGCAGGATGTCCTGGCCGGCGTAGGCGGCGAGATCGACGAGAACGGGCCCGATCCATTCCGGGTACGAATTGTTGGCCCGAATCATCTCCATCGTCCAGACCTCGACTCCATTCACCGCAACATAGACATGGTCCCCATCGGGAGGATCGTCGTCGATTTCATTGCGATAGGAGACATAGAAGAAGGAAAGCGTGGTGGTCTCCGCCGGAATGTGAATCGTCTGCGAAACCGAGGAAGTGACGGCAAACAGATTGCCGAAATCGTCCGTGCAGTACCCGCCCGCCCAGTAATCGAAGTACCCATCCCAGGCTGAGCAGTACCAGGCGCTCGCAAAATCGCCGATCCACTCGCAGTTCGGGCTGTTGCTCACTTCCGTCCAGGCAGAGGCGGGCGGAGGACCTTGCTCGAAGCTGCCGTCGTTGATGACCTCCCTCGCCTTCTCCATCGGTCCGGTCGCTTCGTGGAACTGCGACGAACTCCATGTTCCCGCGCGATCGAGCTGATTGGCGCCCGCCAGCCCGGCCGCCAGTGCGAGCACCGCGATCGTCGTGAAGAGGCATGCGATCCGCTTCATCGAAGTTGTCCCCCCTTTGCTGCTTCCGATCCCAAACCGCCGGTTGCTGCTGACCATTCCATCTGCCTTGCTGCTTCCGGTCCGACCCCCCGGTCGTGATTCCGGTCCAACGCCCCGGTCGTATGCGATGCATCGCCGGCAAGGGCGCCCCATGCCCGTAGACTGGAGCGTCTATCGCACTTTTGCGAACCTTGTATGGTACACCGCGCCGGGATACTGAACCCGCACGAAGTAGAGCCCCGAAGGAAGATCGCTCGTCGAGAAGCTCGCCGTCGGGTCGGGAGTGGAGACCGTCGAGAGCAGCCGGCCGTCGAGGCCGACGATGCTCACGGTCAACGGACCGCTCGCCTGCGGCCGCGCGAGCGTCACTTCTCCCCGGTCCTCCCCATTCTGATAGACGAAGCGCACGGGGGAAACGGGAGTGACGATCACATCGTCGACCGCATTGGGAAAGAGCTCCGACAGGCCGGGGTAGGCCGGTCCGTACCTGTAGGCGCGCAGGATCTGCCCGGGAGCCGCCATCGTGGCGACGACTTGTCCGTTGTCGTTGAGCTCGGTGATGGTGGTCCCTTGTCCGCGACTCACGAGCGTATTGCCATTGGGGAGCCGCTGGCACGAGCCTTCGTGGTCCTCGTAGTTGAACGAAATCGAACTTCTCGCCCCGGTGAGGCGATTGATCTCGTGGACCGCGTTCCCGCCATTGTAGACGACGAGGATGTTGTTCTCGCGCATCGCCGTCAAATTGGCGTCGGGCATCTCGATGTCGGTCCCGAGGAAGTAGCGCGTGACCCAGATGGCGGCATGCACGCGGCCGTAGGAGCCGATCCGGTAGGTGCGCAGCACGCGCCCTCCCGCGACGCTGTGATCGATGACGACGACCTTGCGCTGCGGCTCCTGCATGTCGACGATGATCTCGTCCCGAGTAGGATTGTAGCTGACGGAATTCATGTAGGTGACGCTGCCCGTGAGGCTGTCGGGCAGAGCGCACTGCCAGACGATCGTGCCGCTGGTGGGGCCCGTCGGCTGGACCTCGAAGACCTTCGCCACATTGCGTGCGTCGGTCGGGATCAGGATGTTGCCATTGGGCATGGGCTCGACATCATAGCCAGCGCGAGCCGTAGCATCGCAGAAGCGATAGTCCCAGACGATGTCGTCTTCCCAGTTGATCTTCTGAAACCGGCCGTGCGGATAGGCCCCATCATGATGCGGGGAACCGCAGGAGGAATTCTGAATCGGGAAAAGTGCGCTCCCATCCTCGAGGAGATAGGCGCAGGTCTGCGCCGCTCCGCTGGCATGCCAGGTGTGGACGACGACGCCGTCGGGATCGAGCAAGTAGCCCACTGACCCGCTCGCGCAGAACGTGTAGCCTTCGTACTCGGGTGCCGCGGAGGCAGGAAGGTTGAACACCCCGATCGCGAAGAACGCCAGCGCGAGCCCGACAACTCCAGAAATCCTCGCCGGAACCATCTTCCTCCTCCGAGAATGCGTACCTTGCGAAGCCCATGACTTCACGTGCTGCACGCCTCTAGAGACCCGCCCCGTGAGGGGCTTCGGGCGCTGAAGCCTCCCCTGCCTGCGTCTGCTCGGGTCTGCCCTGCTTCTTTCGCCCTCCCGGGATCGGACTCCGACGCGTCCTCAGCCCGGCGCAGGCAAGCCTAGTGACAACGGGGCCTTGGCACCGGTATATTCCTCCTC
>CAYZWI010000003.1:0-316698 GCA_964482205.1 uncultured bacterium
GCGGCGGCACCGGTTGTACTTGCGGACCTTGAACTTCGGTGTCCGCTTCCACTTCTCGACGAGCGACTTCTTCGCCACGCCCGGCACTCCTCCCCTTATCTCTCGCGGAACGGCATGCGCATCGCCTTGAGGAGCTCGAGCCCCTCCTCGTCGGTGCGCGCGGTCGTCACCATGATCACGTCCATTCCGCGGATCTTCTCGACCTTGTCGTACTTGATCTCCGGAAAGATGATCTGCTCCTTGATCCCGAAGCTGTAATTGCCCCGGCCGTCGAAACCGCGCGACGAGAGCCCGCGAAAGTCGCGGATGCGCGGCACGGCGACGTTGATCAGGCGATCGAGAAACTCGAACATGCGCGGCCCGCGCAGCGTCACCATCGTCCCGATCGCGACCCCTTCGCGCAGCTTGAAATTCGCGATCGACTTGCGGGCCCGGCGAATCGCGGGACGCTGCCCCGCGATCGAGCCCAGGTCCTCGGCGGCCGCGTCCAGGAAGCGCGGATTGGTGAGCGCGTCACCCACGCCCATGTTGATGACGATCTTCTCGAGGCGCGGAATCTGGTGCTTGTTCGCGTAGCCAAAACGCTTGCGCAACGCGGGCACGACTTCCTGCTCGTAGTGGATCTTCATCCGCGGCACAGGCACGATCTCGGGCTCGGCGGGCGGGCCGCCCTTCGCGCCCTTGTCCTTGCCGCCCTTGTCCTTCGGCGCCTTGCCTCCCTTGCCCGGCTTGCCTTCCTTCGCGCCCTTGCCGTCCTTCGCGGACCCGCCGCCCTTGGCGGCCTGGCCTTCCGCGCGCGGCTTCGCCTCCTTGGGAGGCTTGCCTTCCCTGGCCGGCTTCGCGGATTGCTCGCCGGCGGGAGCCGCGTCTCCGCGGATCTCTTCCGGCTGCCCGGGCTCGCGCCCCTCGTCCTGCTTCGCCATCGCTACCCCATCTCCCCTGCGCCCAGGAGGCCAACGCTCCTAGGAACGCCGATGGACCGGCTTCTCCAGCTCCTCGCCCGTCCGGGCGGACAGGCGGTCCTTCACCTTCACCCTGCGGTCGCCGTCCTTCTCGAAACGCACGCGATACTTCACCCGCGTGCCCTTCTTGGACTTCGGATCGTAGAGCGCGACCTTCGAGACCGGCAGCGGCGCCTCCTTCTCGATGATTCCGCCCTGCATCTGCGTTTGCGAGCGCGGCTTGCTGTGGCGCTTGATCATGTTGATGTGCTCCACCAGCACGCGCTTCTTCTTGGGAAAGACCGCGATCACGCGCCCGATCTTGCCCTTCTCGTCGCCGCTGATGACGATGACCGTATCGCCCGAACGAATGTCCACGCCGTCCTCCTGCCCGCGCGAGGCGCCAGGCCCCGCGCTTCGCTGGCCTAGATGACCTCCGGCGCCAGCGAGACGATCTTCATGAATTCCTTGTCGCGCAGCTCGCGCGCCACCGGACCGAAGATGCGGGTCCCCTTGGGCTCCTTGTTCGCGTCGATGATCACGGCCGCGTTCTCGTCGAAGCGGATGTACGAGCCGTCCTTGCGGCGCACTTCCTTCTTCGTGCGCACGACGACCGCTCGCGCGACCGTGCCCTTCTTGATCGCCCCGTTGGGCAAAGCGTCCTTGATGGCGACCACGATGATGTCTCCGACACTCGCATAGCGCCGCCGCGTGCCGCCCAGCACCTTGATGCACATCGCCCGACGCGCGCCGGAATTGTCGGCGATCGTCAACATCGTCTGCTGCTGAATCATCGTCTCCTCCGCCCCGGCCGTCCCGCGCCGCTCGCCAATCCGGCGGTCGCGTCGCCCTCAGGGCCCCCGGCGCTCTACTCGGCCCGCTTCAGGATCTCCTCGACGCGCCAGCGCTTCAGCTTGCTGAGCGGACGCGTTTCCATGATGCGCACGGTGTCGCCCACGCGGCATTCGCCCTTCTCGTCGTGGGCGTAGTACTTCTTGCTGCGGGTGACATATTTTCCATAAACGGAATGCGGCACCTGGCGATTCAGCGAGACCACGACGGTCTTCTGCATGCCGGCGCTCACCACGACCCCTTCCCGCACTTTTCGCTGTCCGCGCTGCTCCATGATGCTACGCGCCTCCTCGCGCCTTGCCCGCCGCTTGCCTGGCCAGATGGCGGATGCCCCGCACATCTTCGTTGAGCAGGGTCTTGACCCGCGCGATGTCCCGGCGCAGCTCGCGCATCCGCAGCGGATTGCCTTCCTGCTTCAACGCCGAGCGGAACCGGAGATTCTGAAGCTCCTCCTGCATTTCGTGCAGGCGCAACTCCACTTCCTGGCGGGTCAGTTCCCGCAAGGCTCCCGGCCGGTTCTCCTTCATCGTTCCTTCCTCCTCGTCGAGCGGCGGCTAGAGCCGCGACGCGAACGCCTCGCGCCCGACGATGCGCGTCTTCACCGGCAGCTTGGCCGCTCCCAGTTCGAGGGCCTCGCGACCGAGATTCTCGGGGATCCCTTCGAGCTCGATGAGAATGCGGCCCGGCTTGATCACCGCCACCCAACCCTCGGGAGCGCCCTTGCCTTTTCCCATGCGGGTTTCCGCCGGCTTCTTCGTGATCGGCTTGTCGGGGAAGATGCGGATCCACATTTTTCCGCCGCGCTTGATCTTGCGATTGATCGCCACGCGGGCGGCCTCGATCTGCACGCTCGTCAGCCAGGCATTGTCGATCGCCTTCAACCCCATGTCGCCGAAGGCGAGCGAGCTGCCCCGGATCGCCTTGCCTTTGCGGTTTCCCTTTTGCATCTTGCGGTACTTGGTCCGCTTGGGCATCAACATGGCCTAGCGCCTCCCCCCTCTGCTCGTCGCGCCGCGCGCGGCGAATCCGGTCGCGGGCGCCTCTTCCTCGCGGCCGCCGAGGCGCTCGCCGTGGAACACCCACACCTTGACCCCGACCGTTCCGTAGGTCGTGAACGCGGTGCCGTGCGCGTAATCGATGTCGGCCCGCAGGGTATGCAGCGGAATGCGCCCTTCGCGATATTCCTCGGTGCGCGCCATTTCCGCGCCGCCCAGGCGGCCGGAGCACCGGATCTTGATGCCCTGCGCGCCCGAACGGATCGCCGAGGAGATCGCCCGCTTCATCGCGCGCCGGAACGAGACGCGTGTTTCGAGTTGGCGCGCGACCCCTTCGGCCACGAGCCAGGCGTTCATGTCGGGATTCTCGACCGACTTGATGTCGAGGAAGACTTCCTTGCCGGTGACCTTCTGCAATTCGTCGCGCAGCTGGTTCACCTGCGCGCCGCTCTTGCCGATCACCATCCCCGGCTTCGACGTGTGGATCGTGACGTTCACGCGATTCGCGGAACGCTGGATCACGATCTGGGAGACGCCGCTGTTGGGCAGGCGCCGGCGCGTGTACTTCTTGATGACCAGGTCTTCCTCGACCAGGTCGGCGTAGTTGCGCCCCGCGTACCAGCGCGAGTCCCAGGTCTTGACGATCCCCAATCTCAGGCCGATCGGATTCGCTTTCTGTCCCAAGAGAACCTCCCGCGTCCCGGGCGCGCGGCCCGGGGCGGCTCGAATCGCGTTACTCCTCCGCCGCCACCACGATCGTGATGTGGCTCAAACGATGCAGGACCCGGTAGGCCCGGCCCTGCGCGCGCGGCATGATCCGCTTCAAGCGCGGACCGTCGCCGGCGATCGCGGTCTTCACATACAGGCGCTCGAGCGCGAGGCCTTCCTGCTTGACGGCGGCGTTGGCCACCGCGGATGTCAGCACCTTGCTGATCGTGCGGGCCGATCCGCGCGGACTGAGCGCGAGCATTTCCTGGGCGCGCTCGACTTGCTGGCCGCGAATCTGGCGCAGCACGCGGTCGGCCTTGCGCGGCGATATGCGCACGAAACGAGCGACGGCTCTGGCTTCCATGATCCTCTCCCCGGTCGCGGCCCGCGGGCCTCGCCGTTACTTCTTCTTGACCACCCTGTCGGACGCGTGTCCGCGGAAGGTGCGGGTCAGCGCGAATTCGCCGAGCTTGTGACCCACCATGTTCTCGGTGATGTAGATCGGGACGAACTTGTTGCCGTTGTGGATCGCGATCGTGTGGCCGACGAACTCGGGCACGACCATCGAGCGGCGCGACCAGGTCTTGAGCACCTTCTTGTCGCGCGCGCGATTGAGCTCTTCCACCCGCTTCTGCAGGTTGCCGTCCACATAGGGACCTTTTTTGAGCGAACGCGCCATCGAATCTTCCTCGCCTGTTACTTGGTCCGCCGCCGAACGATCAGCCGGTCGGACTGCTTCTTGCGACGACGAGTCTTGTAGCCCTTGGTCGGCTTGCCCCACGGGGTCGTCGGATGACGCCCGCCGGAGGAACGGCCTTCGCCGCCGCCCATCGGATGGTCGACGGGATTCATCGCCACGCCGCGGGTGTGCGGGCGCTTGCCGAGCCAGCGCTTGCGCCCCGCCTTGCCGATCACCACATTCTCGTGATCGAGGTTGCCCACCTTGCCGAGCGTGCAATAGCAGTCGAGGTGGAACATGCGCACTTCCCCGGAGGGCAGCTTGACATGCGCGAAGCTGCCTTCCTTGGCCATCAACTGGCACTCCGCACCGGCCGAGCGGGCCACCTGCCCTCCGCGTCCCGGCACCAGCTCCAGATTGTGGATCGCGGTGCCCAGCGGCACGCCGCGCAGCGGCATGCAGTTGCCGTCGCGCACGTCCGCGGCCGGCCCCGCCATCAGCGAATCGCCCACCTTGATGCCGTCGGGGGCGAGGATGTAGCGCTTCTCGCCGTCGGCGTAGACCAGCAGGGCGATGCGCGAGGAGCGATTCGGGTCGTACTCGATCGCGCCCACGCGCGCGGGAATGCCGTGCTTGCTGCGCAGGAAATCGATGATCCGATACCGGCGCTTGTGGCCCCCGCCGCGATGCCGGGCGGTCACATGGCCGAGATTGTTCCGCCCGCCGCGCTTCTTGAGGGTGTCCAGCAGCGACTTCTCCGGCCTCTTCTTGGTCAGCTCGGAGAAATCCGTCACCGTCATGAAACGCAGACTCGGCGTCGTCGGCTTGAACTTCTTCAATGCCATGCTTCGCTGCTCCTCTCGCAACGATTCTTCACCGGGGAAGGCCGGCCGCGCCTCGCGGCCGCCCGCCGCCGCGGGCTAGACCTCTTCGAAGATGTCGATCTTCTGGCCGATCTTGAGCGTCACCACGGCCTTCTTCCAGTGCGAACGGCGTCCCTCCGAGCGACCCAGGCGCTTCAGCTTGCCGGCGAGATTCAGCGTGCGAACGCTGACGACATCCACGCCGAAAATCGCCTTGATCGCGTGGGCGATCTGAATCTTGTTGGCGTCCGGGTGCACATCGAAGTGATAGCGCTTGCCGACCTTGCCTTGCTCGCGGGTCTGCGCGCCCTTCTCCGTGATCAGCGTTCGCCGGACGATCGCACGCGGCTCGAGGTTCATGCCCCCCAGGCCTCCTCCATCTTGGGCACCGCCGACTCCATCACCAGCAGGCAGTCGCAGTGCAGCACTTCGTACGGATTCAGGAGCCGGTACTCGCGCACCGCGAGACGCGGCAGATTGCGCGCCGCGCGCGCGAGGGCGGCATCGTGCTCGGGAACCACGAGCAGACACTTGCTCGCATACAGCTCGAGGCTCTTCATCACTCGCGCCACTTCGCGGGTCTTCGCTTCCTGCACGCGGAAGTCCTCGATGATACGCACTTCGCCCGACCCGGCCTTGGCCGAGAGGGCCGACTTCAGCGCCAGGCGGCGGACCTTCTTCGGCAAGGCGTAGCCGTAGTCGCGCGGATGCGGCCCGAAGGCGCGGGCTCCGCCGACCATCACCGGAGAGCGGGTTGTGCCCGCGCGCGCCCGCCCGGTGCCCTTCTGGCGCCAGGGCTTGCGCCCGCCGCCCGAGATCACCCGGCGATTCTTCACGCTCGCGGTGCCCAGGCGCTGGTTGGCCAGGTAATTGCGCACCGCCTCCCACATGACGTGCTCGTTGGGCTCCACGCCGAACATGGCAGAGGGAAGCTCGACTTCCCCGCGCGGCTCACCCGTGGGCGCGAAGCGTTTGGCCGTTGCCATGGCTACCCATCCTTCCGCGCGCTCGCGCGCTTGCGCACCACCACGAGGGAATGGCGCGCCCCGGGCACCCCGCCCCGCACGAGGAGCAGGTTGCGCTCGGGGTCGATCTTGACGACCGTGAGATTGCGGACCGTGGTGCGCGCCATGCCCATGTGGCCGGGCAGGCGCCGCCCCTTGATCACATGCGAAGGCCAGGCGCTCGCGCCGATCGACCCGGGCATGTCGTGGGTCTTGCAGCCGTGCGTTTCGGGGCCGCCGCGATAGTTATGGCGGCGCACGACGCCCTGGAACCCGCGCCCCTTGCTGGTGCCGATGACATCGACGATCTCGCCCGGGGCGAACATGTTCACATCGAGCACCGCGCCCGCTTCGAGGCCGTCTTCCGGCGTGCGCATCTCGCGCAGCACGAGATGCGGCTGCACTTGATGGCGCTCGAGATGCCCGCGCGCCGGCTTGGTCAACTTGCCGGCCTTGACCGGGTCGTAGGCCATCTGCACGGCCGCGTAGCCGTCGCTCGCTCGCGTCTTCACGCGCACGACCGGGCAAGGCCCCATCGCGAGCACGGTGACGGGCACGACCGTCCCGTCTTCCTGGAAGACCTGCGTCATCGCGATCTTGCGTCCGATCAAGCCTGGCATGTCCTCACTCCGATCTGATCCCCGCGCATCCGGCCGCTCGCGTTGGCTGCCGATCGATTCGATGCGCCTTCGCCGTCCGGGCGGATGGGGCCCGGCACCCGCGCCGGCCTGCGAAACCCCATCCGGGCACGCGCGGCGAGCGCGTCCCCTAGAGCAACTTGATCTCGATGTCCACGCCGGCGGGCAGTTCGAGCTTCATCAACGCGTCGATCGCCTGCGGGGTCGACTGGCTGATGTCGATCAAGCGCTTGTGCACGCGGATCTCGAACTGTTCGCGCGATTTCTTGTCGACGTGCGGCGAGCGCAGCACCGTGTACACCGAACGCTGCGTGGGCAGCGGTACGGGGCCCGAGGTCATCGCCCCGGTGCGCCGCGCGGTGTTGACGATATCGCCCGCCGACTTGTCGAGCACATCGTGGTCGAACGACTTCAGCTTGATCCTGATCCTCTGCCCAGCCACGGGGCTCCTCCTACTCGATGATGTCGGCGACGACGCCGGCCCCGACGGTGCGGCCGCCTTCGCGAATCGCGAAGCGCAGCTCCTTCTCCATCGCCACCGGCGTGATCAGCTCCGCTTCCACCGACACATTGTCCCCCGGCATCACCATCTCGCGCCCTTCCGGCAGCTTGATCGAGCCGGTCACATCCGTCGTCCGAAAATAAAACTGCGGCCGGTAGCCCGTGAAAAACGGCGTGTGCCGCCCGCCCTCTTCCTTGCCCAGCACGTAGATCTCGGCCTTGAACTTCTTGTGCGGCGTGATCGAGCCCGGCGCCGCCAACACCATCCCGCGCTCCAAATCCTGCTTCTCGATGCCGCGCAGCAGCACCCCGATGTTGTCCCCCGCCTGCCCCGAATCCAGCAGCTTGCGGAACATCTCCACGCCCGTCACCACGCACTCGCGCGTCTCGCGAATCCCCACCCGCTCGACCTTCTCGCCCACCTTCACCTGACCGCGCTCCACGCGCCCCGTCCCCACCGTCCCGCGCCCCGTGATCGAGAAGACATCCTCGATCGGCATCAGGAACGGCTTGTTGATCGCACGCTCCGGCGTCGGAATGTAGGCGTCCACCGCGTCCAGCAACTCCTGGATCGGCTTCGTCGCCGCTTCGTCCTTCGGATTGCTCATCGCCGCCAGCGCGCTGCCCCGAATCACCGGAATCTTGTCCCCCGGAAATTCGTACTTCGACAGCAGCTCGCGCACCTCCAGCTCCACCAGATCCAGCAGCTCCGGATCGTCCACCAGATCGACCTTGTTCAAAAACACCACGATGAAGGGCACATTCACCTGCCGCGCCAACAACACGTGCTCGCGCGTCTGCGGCATCGGTCCGTCGTCCGCCCCCACCACCAAAATCGTCCCGTCCATCTGCGCCGCGCCCGTCACCATGTTCTTGATGTAGTCGGCGTGCCCCGGACAATCCACATGCGCGTAGTGCCGCGCCTTCGTCTCATACTCCACGTGCGCGGTGTTGATCGTCACCCCGCGCTCCTTCTCCTCCGGCGCATTGTCGATCGAATCGAACGAGCGCGCCTCCGCCATCCCCTTGCCCGCCAAATACATCGTGATCGCCGCCGTCAATGTCGTCTTGCCGTGGTCCACGTGCCCGATCGTCCCGATGTTCACGTGCGGCTTCGTCCGTACGAACTTCGCCTTGCCCATGCGTCTCGCTCCTTCCGCGGAACTTGCGCCGCGGCCGTGTCCACGCGGCCGTCGGCCATGCCTCCAGGACGCTGCGGTGCCCGCAGACCTGCCGTCTGGCGCTCCGGGCGCACTGCCGCCCGAACGCATTCTCGTAGCCTTGGCAAAGCCGGTGAGACCTGGTGGGCTCCCCTAGGCTTTTCCGGGCCTCTTCGAACGCCGCGCGCGGCGCTCATCCTCGAGCGTCGGCGGGCGGCGCCGCCCTCACTGCGGGGTCCGGGCATGGGCGTCAGGCAGAGACCCGATAGCTGCCCCGGTCTTCGAGGAGACCCTCGCGCATGCCGTGCGGCATCCGCGATCCCCACAGCCTCGCGCTTCCTTCCCTGAAGACGCGCGAGGATTCCATCTGCCCCATCGGACGGCGGCCCGCTCGGGCGCGCCATCCCCGATCGCCCTCGGCGATCGTCCGTCCCTGCGCGAGAACGCCCTAGAACCGATAGTGGGCGAACGCGCGGTTGGCCTCCGCCATGCGATGCGTGTCGTCACGCTTCTTGATGGCGGCGCCTTCGTTCTTCGACGCGGCCAGCAGCTCCGCCGCCAACCGCTGTTCCATCGTGTGCTCGGGCCGGGCCTTCGAGAAGCCGATGATCCAGCGCAGCGCGAGCGCGGTGCGCCGTCCGGGCTTCACTTCCACGGGGACCTGATAGGTCGCGCCGCCGACTCGCCGCGACTTCACTTCGAGATTCGGCTTGGCGTTGTTGACCGCCGCGGTCATCACCGTGAGACCGTCCTGCTTCGTCTTCTCGCCCAGGATGTCGATCGCGTCGTACAGGATCCGCTCCGCGACGCTGCGCTTGCCGCGCCGCATGAGATAATTGATGAACGTGGTCACCAGCACGCTTTCGTGCTTGGGATCGGGGACCAGATCGCGCTTGGAATATCTCGCCCTTCTCGGCATCTCGCTCTCCGCTGGCGCCCGCCTTACGCGGCCGCGCCGCCCTTCTTGGGCCTCTTCGCGCCGTATTTCGAACGACTCTGGCGACGGCTTTCCACCCCGCTCGCGTCCAGGGTCCCGCGGATGATGTGATAGCGCACTCCGGGGAGATCCTTCACGCGCCCGCCGCGGATCAACACCATCGAGTGCTCCTGCAGATTGTGCCCCTCGCCGGGAATGTAGGCGGTCACTTCGATGCCGTTCGTCAAACGAACTCGCGCCACTTTGCGCATCGCGGAGTTGGGCTTCTTGGGAGTCGTCGTGTACACGCGCGTGCAGACGCCCCGCTTCTGCGGGCAGTTCTTCAACGCCGGGGCGGATGTCTTCGCCTGAATGCGCCGCCGGCCCTGGCGCACCAGTTGGTTGAGTGTGGGCACTCCTATAGCTCCTTGCGATTCCCTCTGGATGGTACCCTCGACCGCAGGCGGACGAAATCCGTCCCAAACCCGTGGTCAGACGCACGAAACGGAGATTCTACCGGCCCAGACTTCCTCTGTCAACCCGCTCAATCGTCCGCGGGCAGGTTTTCTTCCTCGGGCAGATCGTCCTCTCCGGGCTCCTCCAGGTCGTCCTCGATTTCGTCGAGATCGTCGAGGTCGTCCTCTTCCGCCTCGCCGGCGTCCTCGAACTCCTCGTCCAAACCCTCCGCTTCCTGCGGGATGCCCGCCTTCGGGCCCGGCCCCGCTTCCCCGGATACCGGCCCTTCCTCCGCCTCGTCGCCCTCCGCGACTTCCTCGAGGTCGTCGCCGGGCTCGTAGGGAGCGTCCAGGATCGAGGGCAAATCGAGGAGCAGGTCGATCTCCTCCTCCTCCGGTTGGGCGTCGAGCGCAACCGACTTCAGCCTGCGCAGTTTCGGCATGCCCGTTCCGGCGGGGATCAGCTTCCCGATGGCGACATTCTCTTTCAACCCCCGCAAGGGATCGGTACTGCCGTTGATGGAGGCCTCGGTGAGGATGCGGGTCGTCTCCTGGAACGAGGCGGCCGAGACGAAGCTGTTGGTCGAAAGCGAGGCCTTCGTGATCCCGAGCAACAATGGCGCAAATCGTGCGGGATTTCCGCCTTCGTCGACCACTCGCTCCTGCTCGTCCTTCAGGATGTTCTTGTCGGCGACTTCCCCTTCCAGGAAGCGGCTGTCGCCCGGGTCCTCGATGCGGACCTTCTGGAGCATCTGGCGCACGATGACTTCAATGTGCTTGTCGTCGATGCCCACGCCCTGGGTGCGGTAGACCTCCTGGATCTCGTCGACCAGGTACTCCTGCACTTCCTTGATGCCGCGCACGCGCAGGATGTCGTGCGGATTGATGCGCCCGTCGGTGAGCGCGTCGCCCGCGCGCACGAAGTCGCCGTCGTGCACGTGCAGATGCTTGCCGTGGGGAATCAAGTACTCGCGCTGATCGCCGCCATCCTGGGCCTCGACGATCACGCGGCGCATCCCGCGCGAGAGATCTCCGAGGCGCACGACCCCGTCGATCTCGCTGATCGTCGCCTGGTCCTTCGGCCGGCGCGCTTCGAAGAGCTCCGCGACGCGCGGCAGGCCGGCGGTGATGTCGCGCGACTTGCCCGAGGTGCGCGGCAAGGTCGCCATCACATCGCCCGCTTCCACTTTCTGGCCGTCGCGCACGACGAGGCGCGCGCCGGTCGGAATCGGCGAGCGTTGCGTTCCGCTCGCGCCCTTGGTGGGAACGATGTCGATGTGCGGCTGCAGCTTCCGCTCGCGATCCTCGACCACGACCAGCTCGCGCTTGCCGGTGGCCTCGTCGGTCTCGTCGCGCAGGGTGACCTTCTCCTTGATGTCGACGAACTGCACCTTGCCGGTCGCGAGGGCGACGATCGGAATGTTGTAGGTGTCCCACTCGAAGATGACATCGTCCTTGGCCACCCGCGCGCCATCGACGAAGCGCAGGATCGTGCCGTAGGCCGGGCGGAAGCGGTCGACCACGCGGCCTTGATCGTCCATCAGTTCGACCTCGCCCTGGTGGCCGACATGGACGCTCGTCCCGTCCTGGCGCTCGATCACCTTCAAGCCCACATAGCGCACGGTCGCCTCGCGCCGCGCCCGCACCGTGGAGGCCCCCACTTCGAGGGCCGCGATGCCGCCGATGTGGAAGGTGCGCAGGGTCAGCTGCGTGCCCGGCTCGCCGATGCTCTGCGCGGCGATCACGCCGACCGCCTCGCCGATGCTGACGAGATTGCCCGAGGAGAGATCGCGCCCGTAGCACTTGGCGCAAATCCCGCGGCGCGCTTCGCAGGTGAGCACGCTGCGGATCATGACCTTGTCGACGCCCGACAGCTCGATGCTCCCGGCGATCTCTTCGTCGATCAACGTGCCCGATTCCGCGATCAGGCGTTCCTCGTCATGCGCGTCGTAGACATCGTCGACCGTCACGCGCCCGAGAACGCGGTCGCTCAAGGGCTCGACGATCTGCTCGCCGTCCTTCAGCGCTCCGCGCTCGATGCCGCGGATCGTGCCGCAGTCGGTCTCGGTCACGATGACATCCTGAGCGACGTCGACGAGCCGCCGGGTGAGATAGCCGGCGTCGGCGGTCTTCAGCGCGGTGTCGGCCAGGCCCTTGCGCGCGCCGTGGGTCGAGATGAAGTACTCGAGCACGGTCAGGCCTTCCTTGAAATTGCGCAGCACCGGCTGCTCGATCACTTCCTCGGCCCCGCCGGTCAGGCGCTTCTGCGGCTTGGCCATCAGGCCGCGCATCCCGGCCAGCTGGCGAATCTGCTCGCGGCTTCCGCGCGACCCCGAGTCGGCCATCATCCAGATGGGATTGAAGCCCTGGCCGCTGCGGGCGAGGCCTTCCATGGTCACCTTCTCGACCTGGTTCGTCACCTTCGTCCAGGTCTCGACCACGCGGTTCTGCCGCTCGCGCTCGGAGATGACCCCGTCGCGATGCTGGCGATTGATGCGGTTCACTTCGGTTTCGGCCTCGGCGATGATCTTCTTCTTCTCGTCGGGAATCAGGATGTCGTCGATCCCAACCGTGATGCCCGCCTGGGTCGCGTAGGTGAAGCCGAAGTCCTTCAATTGATCCAGGAAGCGGGCGGTGCGCACCTTGCCCAGCTTGTGGAAGCTGTTCGCCACGAGGCGCTCGAGCTGCTTCTTGCCGAACGTCTCGTTGTGGTACCCGAGCTCTTCCGGCACGACCTGGTTGAAGACCACCCGCCCCGCGGTCGTCTCGAGCAATTCGCCGCGCACGCGGCAGCGAATCCGCGCGTGCAGATCGATCTGCTTGTGCTCGAGGGCCATCATCACTTCCTGGGAGTCGGCGAAGATCTTCCCCTCGCCGCGCGCGCCGTCGCGAGGCTTCGTCAGGTAGTTGCACCCGAGCACGATGTCCTGGGTCGGCGTCGCGACCGGGCGGCCGTTGGCGGGCAGCATGATGTTGTTGGTCGACATCATCAGTTCGCGCGATTCGATTTGCGCGGCCCACGAAAGCGGAACGTGCACGGCCATCTGGTCGCCGTCGAAGTCGGCGTTGAACGCGGTGCAGACGAGCGGATGGATGCGGATCGCCTTGCCCTCGACCAGCACCGGCTGGAAGGCCTGGATCCCCAGGCGGTGCAGCGTCGGCGCGCGGTTCAGGAGCACGGGATGCTCCTTGATGATCTCGGAGAGGATCTCCCACACCTGCGGGCTCTCGCGCTCGACCAGCCGCTTGGCGTGCTTGACCGTCTCGCCCGCCGCTTCCAGGCGCTGGATGATGAAGGGCTTGAAGAGCTCGAGGGCCATCGTCTGCGGCAAGCCGCACTCGTGCAGGCGCAGCTCGGGACCGACCACGATCACGCTGCGGCCCGAATAGTCCACGCGCTTGCCGAGCAGGTTCTGACGGAAGCGGCCCTGCTTGCCCTTCAGCATGTCGGAGAGCGACTTCAGCGGGCGGTTGCCCTGGCCGCGCACGGCGCGCGTGCGCCGCCCGTTGTCGAAGAGCGCGTCGACCGCCTCCTGCAGCATGCGCTTCTCGTTGCGCAGGATCACTTCCGGCGCGCGGATCTCGACCAGGCGCTTCAGGCGATTGTTGCGATTGATCACCCGGCGGTAGAGATCGTTCAAATCGGAGGTCGCGAACCGCCCGCCCTCGAGGGGCACGAGCGGCCGCAGATCGGGCGGCAGCACCGGGATGACTTCGAGGATCATCCATTCGGGCTTGTTGTTGCTCTGGCGGAAGGCCTGCACGACCTTGAGGCGCTTGAGCACGTCCTTCTTGCGCTGCACCGACTTCTCGGTGCGCGCGCGCCCGCGCAGCTCCTCGGAGAGCTGGTCGAGATCGAGGCGCCGCAGCTGCTCGCGAATGGCTTCGGCGCCCATCTTCGCTTCGAAGTGGTAGGAGCCGTCTTCGAGCAGCTCGTGATACTGCTCCTCGGTGATCAGCTCCTTCGCTTTGTAGGGCGTGTTGCCCGGATCGATCATCACATAGGATTCGTAGTAGAGGATCCGCTCGAGCTGGCGCACGGGCATTTCGAGCAGATGCCCGATGCGGCTGGGCACGCCCTTGAAGTACCAGATGTGCGAGACCGGCACCGCCAGGGCGATGTGCGCCATGCGATCGCGGCGCACGCTCGAACGCGTCACCTCGACCCCGCACTTGTCGCAGATCACGCCGCGATAGCGGATCATCTTGTAGCGGCCGCAGGCGCACTGCCAGTCCTTCACCGGACCGAAGATCCGCTCGCAGAAGAGCCCGTCGCGCTCCGGCCGGAAGGTGCGGTAGTTGATCGTCTCGGGCTTGGTCACCTCTCCGTGGCTCCAGCTGCGGATGGTCTCGGGAGAGGCGAGCCCGATGCGAATCAGGCCGAAGTCGAACTTCCGGCGCGTGTCGCGCTCGCGTTCGCGCAGGATCGGAATCGGCGGAGCCATCAACGGGCCGGAAATCCGGAATTCCGTGGATTCTGCCATGGGCGTTTGTTCCTCCCGTCTAGCGGGCGTTGCCGGCGGCCGCTACTCGAACTGAATGTCGAGACACAGGCTGCGCAGCTCCTTGATGAGCACATTGAACGATTCGGGGACGCCCGGATCGGGGGGGTTCTCCCCCTTCACGATGGACTCGTAGATCCGCGAGCGCCCTTCGACATCGTCGGACTTGACGGTCAACAATTCCTGCAGGGTATGGGCCGCGCCGTACGCCTCGAGGGCCCACACTTCCATTTCGCCGAAGCGCTGGCCGCCGAACTGGGCCTTGCCGCCCAGCGGCTGCTGGGTGACGAGCGAGTACGGTCCGATCGAGCGGGCGTGGATCTTGTCGTCGACCAGGTGGCTGAGCTTCATCATGTAGATGTAGCCCACCGTCACCGGGCGATCGAAGAGCTCGCCCGTCCGGCCGTCGTGCAACCAGATCTTGCCTTCCTCGGGCAGATTCGCTTCGCGCAGGCTGCCCTTGATGTCGGCCACCGACGCGCCCGAGAAAATCGGCGTGACCGCGCGGAAGCCGAGGACTCGCGCCGCCCAGCCCAGATGGGTCTCCAGGATCTGCCCCACGTTCATGCGCGAAGGCACGCCCAGCGGGTTGAGCACGATGTCCACCGGAGTGCCGTCGGGCAGGTAGGGCATGTCCTCTTCGGCGAGCACCTTCGAGACCACGCCCTTGTTGCCGTGGCGCCCCGCCATCTTGTCGCCGACCGAAAGCTTGCGCTTCTTGGCGATGTAGACCTTCACCATCCGCACGACGCCCGGAGGAAGCTCGTCGCCGCGGGTGATCTTCTCGATCTCTTTCTCTTCCTCGCGCCGGCGGCGGTCGATCGCCCGGGTCGCCAGATCGAACTGGGCCCAGAAGCGATCGTTGATCTTCTTGTCTTTCGCGACCGGGCTGCCGTAGGTGAGATCGTCGAAGTTCAACCGCTCGCGCAACCGCTCGGCGTTGCCCTTCGTGCCCGCGCGCACCAGGATCTCGCCGCTGCTGGCGGCCAGGATGCGTTCGAGGACCTGCCCGTTCAGGATCCGCAGCAACTCCTCGTCGCGCGTCTCGCGGATGATCTGCATCTCTTTGCGCGCGACGCGGCGCACGCGATCGATCTTGTTCTTTTCGCGCTTCCTGGTGGCGTCGTCCTTTTCCTTGCGCGAGAACATCTTCACATCGATGACGACCCCGTCCATTCCCGGAGGCGCCTTGAGCGAGGCGTCGCGCACGTCGCCCGCCTTGTCGCCGAAGATCGCGCGCAGCAGGCGTTCTTCGGGGGTCAGGTCGGTTTCGCCCTTGGGGGTCACCTTGCCCACGAGAATGTCGCCCTGCTTGACGGGCGCGCCGACCCGGATGATCCCGTCCTCGTCGAGATAGCGCAGCGCTTCCTCGCCGACATTCGGGATCTCCCGGGTGATCTCCTCGACGCCGCGCTTCGTGTCGCGCACCTGCAGCTCGAACTCCTCGATGTGGATCGAGCTGAAGACGTCGTTCTTGATCAACCGCTCGCTGACGAGGATCGCGTCCTCGAAGTTGTATCCGCGCCACGGCATGAACGCGACCAGCACATTGAAGCCGAGGGCGAGCTCGCCCCCCTCGGTGGCGGGTCCGTCGGCCAGGATGTCGCCCGCCTTGACCCGCTGGCCCGGCTGCACGATGGGCCGCTGATTGAGGCAGGTGTCCTGGTTGGAGCGCATGAACTTGACCAGCGGGTAGACATCCACGCTGCCGCCCGCGCTGAAATCGCGCAGCTGCATGCCGGAAGAGGCGTCGTACTTGATCGTGATCGAATCGCCGGTGACCGTCTCCACGATTCCGCTCCGGCGGGCGATCACGACCGCGCCCGAATCGCGCGCGACCTTGCCTTCCAGGCCGGTTCCCACGAGCGGCGCTTCGGTCTTCAGCAGCGGCACCGCCTGGCGCTGCATGTTCGAGCCCATCAGCGCGCGGTTGGCGTCGTCGTGCTCGAGGAAGGGAATCAGCGCCGCGGCGGGACTGACCGTCTGCATCGGCGAGATGTCCATGAACTGGATCTCGCCCGGCTTCTTCAAGGGGAACTCGCCCTTGTAGCGGCAGGCGATAAGGTCTTCCAGGAAGCGGTTCTGCGAATCGAGCTTCGCGCTCGCCTGCGCGATCACCGCCTGGTCTTCTTCGTCGGCCGAGAGAAACACGGTCTCCTCGGAGACGGCCCCGTTCTTGACCTTGCGATAGGGCGTCTCGAGGAAGCCGAATTCGTTCACCCGCGCGTAGGTCGAGAGCGACGAGATCAATCCGATGTTCGGGCCTTCCGGAGTCTCGATGGGGCACATGCGCCCGTAGTGGGTGTAGTGCACATCGCGGACCTCGAAGCCGGCCCGGTCGCGGGTCAAGCCTCCAGGACCGAGCGCCGAAAGACGCCGCTTGTGGGTGAGCTCGGCCAGCGGATTGGTCTGGTCCATGAACTGCGAGAGCTGGCTCGAGCCGAAGAAGCTCTGGATGACGGCCGAGATCGTGCGCGCGTTGATGAAGTCGTACGCGCTCACCTGCTCGGGTTCCTGCAGCGACATGCGCTCGCGAATGATCCGGGCCATGCGCGCCAGCCCGGTGTTGAACTCCTTCGCCAGAAGCTCGCCCACCGAACGCACCCGGCGATTGCCGAGATGATCGATGTCGTCGGTCTCGACGGCCCCGCCCGCGCCTTCGGAGGTCTCGGCCAGGCGCAGCATCAGGAGATAGCGCAGAATCGCGACGAAGTCTTCGCGGCACAGGGTGGTCAAATCGTCGGGCGGCGCCTGGAATCCGTACCGGCGCATGAGCTTCTTCCCGCCGAGGAGCGCCTCGTGGCGCAGCTTGCCGTTCAACTTGTGACGGCCGACCTTGGCGAGGTCGTAGCGCTTCGGATTGAAGAACAGCCGGTTCAGATACTCGCGCGCCGTCTCGAGCCGGGGCGGCTCCCCGGGGCGCATCAAGCTGTAGATGCGCGCGAGGGCCTCCTCCTCGTTGCGCGAGGAATCGCGGCGCAGGGTGTTGCGGATGATGTCGGCCTCTTCCTGCAGGCGGATGATGTAGGCGGCCACGGTCTTGGTGCCCGCCTTGACGAGCTTCTTCAGGATCGCCTCGGTGATCTCCTGATTGCACTCGAGCAGGATCTCGCCCGTCTCGGGATCGATGACGTCCTCGGCGGCGATGCGATGGATCAGGTCCTGGCTCTTCTTGGTGCGCAGCCCGCCGACATCGAGCGTTTCCGTTTCGTAGAAGAGATCGAGGATCTCCTTGTCCGAGACGATTCCGAGGGCCTTCAGCAAGATCGTGGCCGGCAGCTTGCGCTTGCGATCGATGTGCACATACATGGTGTCTTTCACATCGATGCTGAACTCGACCCACGAGCCGCGATAGGGAATGATGCGGCAGGAGTACAAGCGCTTGCCGTTGGCGTGCGTGGAGGAATCGAAGAAGACCCCGGGCGAGCGGTGCAGCTGGCTGACGATCACCCGCTCGGCGCCGTTGACGATGAAGGTGCCCTTCTCGGTGATCATCGGCAGCTCGCCGAGATAGACTTCCTGCGGCTCCATGATCTCCTTGTCGCGCTTCTTGCCGTCGACCTCCTCGCGAATGTGCAGGCGCAGCTTGACCTTCAACGGCACGGAGAAGGTCAGATCGCGCTCCTGGCATTCGGCCACCGAATACTTCGCCTCGCCGATTTCATAGGAGACGAACTCGAGGCGGAAGAGGCCGCGCGAGTCCTCGATCGGGAAGACCGCGTTGAAGACTTCCTGAAGCCCCTCGTTGGCGCGCTCTTCGGGCGCGACCCGGCTCTGCAGGAACCTCTCGTAGGACGAGAGCTGCACGTCGAGGAGATTCGGAATCTCGAATGTGAACGCGGATTCGCCGTCGCTCTGTGCGAAGTCGCGCACGGGAAGCTGAGCAGTTCCAGCCAAGGTTTCACCTTCCTGCTCTGTGATGAGCTGCTCGAAGTTTCAAGAAAGGACCGGCCGAGGGGAAGCGAACGCCGCGCACCGGACTCCGTCCGGCCGCGGCCGCACACACACCTGCTAGCGGAAGGTTCCCCTGCGGCCCAAGGCCACCGAACCCCGCCGGCTCAGGAAGGCGCCGCCCGGGGCGGCTCCATCCCCGCCGACACGAGGTCGCGGGTTCGTCCGTGGGATGATCACGCCAACCGGTTTCTCTTGGGTTGAGGACAGCGGCCGGCGCCGAAGCGTTTCGCCCCGGCGCCCTCCGCCAAACCACGCCGTTCCCGCTGCTACTTGATCTCGACGGAAGCGCCGACCTCTTCCAGTCTCGCCTTCAACTGGTCGGCCTCCTCGCGCGAAACCTTCTCCTTCACGGGCTTGGGCGCCGCATCCACCAGGTCCTTGGCCTCTTTCAGGCCGAGGGCCGTGATCTCGCGCACGACCCGGATGACCTGGATCTTCTGCTGCCCGATGCCCGTCAGGATCACATCGAACTCGGTCTGGACCACCTCTTCGGCCGCCGCAGCCGTGGGAGCGGCCGCCGCCATCGCCATCATGGGCGCGGCCGCGGTCACGCCGAATTCCTCTTCGATCGCCTTCACCAGCTGGGACAGATCCACCATGGAAGCCTGGCGCACCCAGTTGAGGACGTCTTCTCTCGTCATCTCCGCCATCTCTCTCTTCCTCCCTACCTCGCTCGCGCGGCGCCGCGCCGCATGGCCTGCCTCGCGGCGTCCGCCACGCGCGCCGCTCGCGCCGCGCGCTGCCTCAGCCGTTCTTCCTTCCGCCTCGTCTCGCTGCGTTCACCCGTCGCTTGACCTGGATGGGAGAAGCTCCCGGGTTGAGAGACCCGGGCACCACCCACAGCCGGCTCAGGCAGCCTCGCCTTTCCTCTTCGCCACCTGGTCGAGAACGCTGGCCAGATCGCGCGCGGGCGCGACCAGCACGCGCGCGAACCCGGAGAGAGTCCCCTGCATCGCGCGCAGCAGATTGCCGAGCAGCACTTCGCGCGTCGGCAGATTGGCGAGGCCTTGAATCTCCGCCTCGCCGAAGGCCCGTCCCTCGACCAATGCCCCCTTCACGCGGGGCATCTTGTACTGCTTGAGGAAATCCATGAGCACGCGCGCGGGCGCGATCTCGTCGACCTTGCTGGTCGCGATCGCGGTCGGGCCGTGCAGCGGGGGCAGGGCGTCGCCCTGGCCCACTTCCGCGGCCGCCCGGCGCAGCATCGTGTTCTTCACCACTTCGAAGCCGACATCGGCCTGACGGCAGCGCTTGCGCAGCTCGGAGATCACCTCCACCGTCATGCCCTGAAAATCCGCCAGGTACACGCCCTTCGCGTCGCGCAGGATCTCCTGGATCAACGCGACCTGGGCGACCTTCTCTTCGCGCGGCTCCGCGGTCCGGCCTTTGCTTTCCATCTTGGTACCCGTCGCCTTTCCTTCGCTGCCCATCCTCAACCGCCCTTCGCCGGCCGCGCCTGTCCGCGCGCCGGAGTCCGGCCGGACTACACCTTCACCACTTCCGCGGGATCGACGCGAATGCCGGGGCCCATCGTCGAGGCGAGGCCCACGGTGCGCATGTAGGAACCCTTCGCGGCGGCCGGGCGCAAGCGCACGACCTCCGCGAGAAAGACGCGAATGTTCTCTTCGAGCTTGCTCGCGTCGAAGGAGGCTTTGCCGACGGGCACGTGCAGATTGCCGCCCTTGTCGACGCGGAATTCGATCTTGCCGCCCTTCGCGTCGCGCACCGCCTTGGCGACATCGAAGGTCACCGTGCCCGCCTTGGGATTGGGCATCAGACCGCGCGGCCCGAGCACGCGGCCGAGCTTGCCGACCTCGGACATCATGTCGGGGGTCGCGACCGCGCGCTCGAAATCGATGAACCCTTCGCGCACTCTCTCGACGACATCCTCCGCGCCGGCGACATCGGCGCCCGCTTCGAGCGCCTCCTTGATCTTGTCGCCCTTCGCGAAGACGAGCACGCGCACCGTCTTGCCCGTGCCGTGCGGCAGGATCACCGTTCCGCGGACCATCTGGTCGGCGTACTTGGGATCGACGCCCAGGCGGGCCGAGACTTCGATGGTCTCATCGAACTTGGCGGTCGCGTGGCGCTTGACGAATTCCACCGCTTCGGTGAGCGATGGAGCCTGGAGCTTGACCTTGGCTTCCGAGGCAGCGCGATACCGTTTGCCGTGTCTCATGGCGTCTCCCGACCCTCGCGGGTCTCCCTCTGTGGACATGCGACCGGCCGACTCGAGGTGGAATCGGAACCGGCGGCGCGAGAGCTTCGCCCCCGCGCGGCGGAAAACTACTCGGCGATCTCGATGCCCATGCTGCGCGCGGTGCCCTCGACCATGCGCATCGCCGCTTCCACGCTGGCGGAGTTCAAATCCACGGCCTTCAATTCCGCGATCGCGCGCACTTGCTCGCGCGTCACTTGCCCGACCTTGTTGCGATTCGGCTCGCCCGAACCCTTGGCCAGGCTGGCCGCCTTCTTCAATAGCACCGCGGCGGGCGGCGTCTTGGTGATGAAGGTGAAGCTGCGGTCCTTGTAGATCGTGATCACGACCGGAATGATCAGGCCACTTTCCTTCTGCGTGCGCGCATTGAACGCCTTGCAGAACTCCATGATGTTGACCTGGTGCGTGCCCAGGGCCGGGCCGACCGGGGGAGCCGGGCTCGCGTTGCCGGCCGCCAGTTGGAGCTTGACCGTCGCGACTACTTCCTTCGCCATCTGCTTGTCTCCGTTAGATCGTCGTCACCTGGGCGATGTCGAGCTCGACCGCGGTCGGGCGCCCGAAGATGGACACCATCACCCGCAACTTGCCGCGCTCGGGATTGATCTCGTCGACGGTGCCCACCCAATCGGCGAAGGGCCCGTCCATGATCTTCACGCTCTCGCCGACCTTGAAGGGCACTTCGGTCGTGACCGTGCCCTTTTCTTTGACTTCCTGGCCGCGGATGCGCCGCAGTTCGACATCGGTGAGGGGAGCCGTGTTGCGATCGCCGCCGACGAAGCTCGTCACTCCGGGAATGTTCTGCACGAGCGCGCGGGTCTCGTCGTTCATCACCATTTCGAGCAGCACATAGCTCGGGAAGGTCTTGCGCTTGGTGATCCGCTTCTTGCCGCCCTTCATGACCGCGAAGTCGTCGGTCGGCACGAGGATCTCGCCGAACATGTCCTGCATGCGGTTGTATTGGATGGCCCGCTCGAGGTTCGCCTTGACCTTGTTCTCGTGGCCGGAATAGGTGTGCACCACATACCACCGCTTGCGCGGAGCGGTTCCGGCGGTCGCGCCCGCGTCCGCCGGCGCAGTCTCCGGGGACGCCGCGGCGGCGTCGGCTTCCGCCGTGGAAGGGGCCGACGCGCGCGAGGACGCCCGTGCGCGGGCACGCGCTGCGGCGCTCGCGGCGGGAACGGCGGCTGCCGGCGCCGAGGGCTCGCTCGCGGGCCCTCCCGCGGCTTCGCGCTCGACCCGCTCCGCTACCGGCTCGGTCGACTCCTCCGCGGCCGCCAAACCGGAGGCCACCTCTTCGGCCGAAGGCTTGTCGTCCTTCTCGTCCGCCCGCTCGCCGGGCCCGCCGGCGGACTCGCCGTCCCCGGCTTCGTCGGCGCGGAACAGCCGCGAGAATCTTTCGTCCTGCTCAGTCACGAATTCTCCATCCTGGCTTCTGCGATGATTTCCTCTCCGCTCGCGCGCGTGGGCGCCGGACGGGAGTCTCAGGTGCCGACGCGGATCAGGAAGGTGATCGCCGTATTCAGGATAAGATCGACCACCCAGATGAAGGCGGTGATGATCAGCACCGAGATGATCACGACCGTGGTCGACTCGCGCAGCTCCGACAGCGACGGCCAGGTGATCTTGCGCATCTCCACCATGACTTCGTGGAGGAACTTCTTGATCTTGTCGAACGCGTTCATGGGTCGCTCCGCTTCGGATGCCCGCTCCCGCGCGGGGGCCTCATCCTTCCCGAGGCCGGCCCGCCCGGCCCGCTACCTCGTCTCCTTGTGCACCGTGTGACGCCGATCGTGCGGACAGTACTTGCGATACTCGACGCGATCGGGGTGCTTGCGCTTGTTCTTGGTCGTCGTGTAATTGCGGCGCTTGCATTCCGCGCACGCCAGGATGATCAGTTCTCGTTGGGCTGCCACGCTTCACCCGCCCTTCTCATGCGCCCACCGGCGCCCGTTACTCGATGATGTCGGCGACGACGCCGGCCCCGACGGTGCGGCCGCCTTCGCGAATCGCGAAGCGCAGCTCCTTCTCCATCGCCACCGGCGTGATCAGCTCCGCTTCCACCGACACATTGTCCCCCGGCATCACCATCTCGCGCCCTTCCGGCAGCTTGATCGAGCCGGTCACATCCGTCGTCCGAAAATAAAACTGCGGCCGGTAGCCCGTGAAAAACGGCGTGTGCCGCCCGCCCTCTTCCTTGCCCAGCACGTAGATCTCGGCCTTGAACTTCTTGTGCGGCGTGATCGAGCCCGGCGCCGCCAACACCATCCCGCGCTCCAAATCCTGCTTCTCGATGCCGCGCAGCAGCACCCCGATGTTGTCCCCCGCCTGCCCCGAATCCAGCAGCTTGCGGAACATCTCCACGCCCGTCACCACGCACTCGCGCGTCTCGCGAATCCCCACCCGCTCGACCTTCTCGCCCACCTTCACCTGACCGCGCTCCACGCGCCCCGTCCCCACCGTCCCGCGCCCCGTGATCGAGAAGACATCCTCGATCGGCATCAGGAACGGCTTGTTGATCGCACGCTCCGGCGTCGGAATGTAGGCGTCCACCGCGTCCAGCAACTCCTGGATCGGCTTCGTCGCCGCTTCGTCCTTCGGATTGCTCATCGCCGCCAGCGCGCTGCCCCGAATCACCGGAATCTTGTCCCCCGGAAATTCGTACTTCGACAGCAGCTCGCGCACCTCCAGCTCCACCAGATCCAGCAGCTCCGGATCGTCCACCAGATCGACCTTGTTCAAAAACACCACGATGAAGGGCACATTCACCTGCCGCGCCAACAACACGTGCTCGCGCGTCTGCGGCATCGGTCCGTCGTCCGCCCCCACCACCAAAATCGTCCCGTCCATCTGCGCCGCGCCCGTCACCATGTTCTTGATGTAGTCGGCGTGCCCCGGACAATCCACATGCGCGTAGTGCCGCGCCTTCGTCTCATACTCCACGTGCGCGGTGTTGATCGTCACCCCGCGCTCCTTCTCCTCCGGCGCATTGTCGATCGAATCGAACGAGCGCGCCTCCGCCATCCCCTTGCCCGCCAAATACATCGTGATCGCCGCCGTCAATGTCGTCTTGCCGTGGTCCACGTGCCCGATCGTCCCGATGTTCACGTGCGGCTTCGTCCGTACGAACTTCGCCTTGCCCATGCGTCTCGCTCCTCCTCACATTGCGCGGCGGCGTCCGTGCCGCCCGGCGCCCCTACCGGGTGCGCCGCCCGCCGCGCGCGGCCTGCTTTCTTCCGGTTCCGGCAACCTCGTGCAGGAACTGAGCCCGCGAGCAGAATTGAACTGCTGACCTATTGCTTACCATGCAATTGCTCTACCGACTGAGCTACGCGGGCCTGCGACTCTCTGAGCGGGAAACGGGATTCGAACCCGCGACCCTCAGCTTGGAAGGCTGATGCTCTAACCAACTGAGCTACTCCCGCTGGCCGACGATCGAACTGCGCCTTCCGGGTCGGATCGATCGTCACTGTGGCGGGGGAAGGATTCGAACCTTCGAAGCCGTTCGGCGACAGATTTACAGTCTGTTCCCTTTGACCACTCGGGAACCCCGCCACGACACTCGGAACGAACGCGCCCCATTGTGAAAGCGCGCTCTCGGGCAGTTTCTCCATTGGCGGAAGACCGCCGCAGCGCGTCTCGGCGGCAAAGCTGGCGAAGGGATTCGAACCCCTGACCTGCTGATTACAAATCAGCTGCTCTACCAACTGAGCTACGCCAGCCAAGCGTATCGACTCGCACGGCTAGGCCGCGGAGGTCCCGCTCACAACCTCCTTGTTCCGAAAACTCAAGCCTTTGATTCGAGGGGAGAATCCCCTGCCGCGAGGCGTAGCTCGCCCGGTCAGCTTCAAAGCGACGAATGTTACGCGCCCCAGGAGGGATCGGTCAAGACGGTTTTTGCCATGGCATGGCCGTTTTAGCGGCTTCCCAGAGGAATGGTCGACCGGCGCACGCAGACCTTTACACAGGCGGCCGCAGATGTTTCCCCGGCCTGGCGGGGCCGGAAGCCCCCCTGGCGCGGAGCCTCATACCGGACCCGGCCCCGGGTGCGGTTCCATTGCCGACCGGCAGGCCTTCTCGAGCAGCTCCCCAAAGCCGATGCCCACCGCCTGGGCCGCTTTTGGAAGGAGGCTCGAACCCGTAAGCCCAGGAATGGTATTGATTTCCAGGCATTGCGGCGGGCCGTCCGGAGCCAGGCGGTAGTCGATGCGCGCCATGCCGCGGCACCCCAGCGTCTGGTAGAACCTGGCGGCCCCATCATTAATCATTCGTTCGACATGGGCCGGAAGGTCGGCCGGCACCTGGTAGGAGGTCTTCCCGGAGGTGTACTTGTTGCGGAAGTCGTAGAAACCTTCGGCCGGGATGATTTCGACGACCGGAAGCACTCGCCCGTCGAACACTCCCACGGTCAGCTCCCTCCCTTCAATGTACTTCTCCACAAGGAGTTGCATGCCCAGACCGGAGGACCCCAGCCCCTCCGTGTCCGGACGGGACGCATCCCACAAGGCCGCTTCCCACTCGCCCGGGTCGGAGACGATCGACACTCCGACGGAACTCCCTTCCCTTATAGGTTTTACGACCGCAGGCAGCCCGCCGAGGGCGGTCGCCTTCAAGGCCGTTGCAGGCATGGGCGGAGTGCCTTCCCGTGGAACGGGCACCAGCATCCAGGCCGGCGTTTCGATCCCGATCGCCCGCATGATCAACTTGGACAAGTGCTTGTCCATGGCGATCCCGCTCGCGGTCGGACCTGAGCCGGTGTACGGGAAGCCGGCCGCCTCGAGGAGGGCCTGGATGGTGCCGTCTTCGCCCACGCCTCCGTGAAGGGCGAGAAAGGCGACATCCGCTTCGCTTCGCATGGCCTCCGCGGCCGCTAGCAATCGCCGGGCCCAGCCTTGTCCTTCCGTCGCCGCGCCGGCCGTCTCTCGGGCCGCCTCGCCGGTCCCGATTCCCCCCCCGCGCTCCAAGGCCTCTTCCCGCTTCGCGAGGCGGGCGCCGCGGGTGGAGAGCGCGGGCAGGAAGCGGCCGTCGCGCAATTCATAGGCGTGGACTTCGTGCCCTCGTTCCTGAAGAGCCGCGGCCACCGCTTTGCCCGACTGCATCGAGATCTCGCGCTCGCTCGTCCATCCTCCCATGATCACCCACACTCGCATCGCTCTTCCTTTCACTCGCGACTGGGTGCGCTCTTCAAGAGCACGCCGCTTTCCGGTTGACGATCCTGATTCGCGCACGTCACGCGAATGGCGGGCTGATCCTGGATCACGCAAACGGTCTCGCACGCTCCGCAGCCGATGCACAGCGCCGGGTCGACATGCGGTTGCTTGACCGTGCGCGTTTCTCCCGCGCGCGTGGTCACCGCGACTTCGCTGTACCAAATCGCTTTGCGAGGCAGCGGGCAATGCTCCTCGCACACGATGCATTCGCGCTGGAAGGCGTGCGGCAGACAGCGAGACGGGTCGATGAAGGCCAGCCCGATGCGCACGCGGTTCTTCTCTTCGGGGGAGAGGCGGCGGATCGCGTGCGTCGGACAGACCTGCCCGCACAGCGTGCACGAGTATTCGCAATATCCGATTCGCGGAACGAGACGCGGCGTCCACATGCCCTCCAGCCCGGCCTCGAGAAAGGTGGGCTGCAGTCCGTTCGTCAAGCAGACCTTCATGCATTCGCCGCAGCGCAGGCAGCGTTCGAGGAATTCCCTTTCGGGCAGCGATCCCGGCGGGCGGATGAGATCGGGATGCGTGCGCGCTTCGCTGGTCGAGAGCCGCATCAAGGGAACCGCGGCGAGGCCGGTGAAGCCCGCGAGCAGGAAGTGACGCCGGCTGAGCTCGAGGCCCGGATGCGCGCGTTCCTCTCCCGACGACGCGCGCGCGGGCGTGGCGGGCGAGGCGTTGCGCGAGCGGCGGAAGATGCGCCCGGCGGCGCGATGCGCCTCCATCCACGCGGGACGAGCGAACGCGAAGCGCAATCCCTGAGGGCAGACCGACACGCAATTGCCGCACACCAGGCATTCCGACGCCCGCCACTTGCCCGGCACTTCGGGATCGGCCGCTCCCTGGCAGGAGAAGGTGCAACGACGGCAAGCCGAGCAATCCTCGCGCTGTTGCACGCGAAAGAGGCCCGCGCGCGCGGCGCAACCGAGCAGCGCCCCCAGCGGGCAGAGCGTGCGGCACCAGAAGCGCGGACGCGCGAAGGCCGCGCCGAGAATCGCGAGAAAGACGAGACCGATCAGCAGGCTTTGATGGAAGTGGGGCGCATGGAAATTCAAGAGCTGCCCCTGCAGCCATTCGAACACCGGCTCGCTCACCTTCGCGATCCCGAGCGGATTGGCGCGATACAGCGCCTCGAACACCGGTCGCACCGCGTGCTCGAGCGCCGGAAGGGCCACCAGGCCCAGCGAACGGATGAAGATCGAGAGCGGATCGAAGACCGCGCTCCACGAAAGACCGAAGACGGCCGCGACGAGTAGCGCGAAGAGCAGGTAGAACTTGATTTTTTGCGACGGCCGCCAGCGATTCTTCTCGACGGTCTCGGGCCGCGGCCTGCGCGGAACCTTGCTCGCGATCTGGATCAGGGTCCCCATCGGGCAAATCCATCCGCAGAAAGAGCGGCCGAGGACGAAAGCGAGCGCGAGCGTGACGGCGCCGAGCCACAAGAGGCCGGGCACCGCGCCGGTCGCAAGCAGGGTCGAGAGGAAATGCAGCGGATCGATCTCGAGGAGGATCTTGACGGGACGGCCGATCTCGTCGTCGCCGTGATACTGCGTGCCGACCAGAAGCAGCAGGAAGAGCAGGAACGCGAGCGTTTGAACGACCATCCGAATCCGCCGCGTCATCGCTTCTCTCCCGGGAGCGAAAACCGCCTGCCGGCAGGCTGCGCGCACGCGCCTCGCGCCGGAAGCGGAGGGACTGCCGGCATCCACCCTCCTGCGCGAGGGTGGGCGCGCACATCCTCGTCGCGCCGTTGTGATCCTGGGCGCGAGAGCCTAGTCTTCGCGCAGCGGCGGCGTCAATGCGTGAAGCGCATTCCGAACGCTTGGCAGAGACCCCTTTCCACCCTAGGCTCTTCGCGAGCTCGCCCCTCCCCCGGGCGCTCGCCGCCGGCCATGCGGTACTTCCGCCAAGGAGATGTCGATGAAGGATCGTATGCGGGATCGGTTGTGGATCGAGAGATCGTTCGCATTCGGGATCGCGCTCGCCGCTCTCGTCCTGCTCCTCCACGCGGCCGGCGGGGCGCCGGCGGCCAAGGAGCAAGGCGTTCGTTTCACTTCCGACTCGCGGCAGACCTCGGGACATCCGCGCGAGGAGGCGGAGGCCCGGGGACGCCATCGCTCCGGGCTGCGCGACTCCCGCCCCGCTTCGCTGCTCGATTCGCAAGACGAGCTGCCCGATATCGCGACCTTCCTCCAGATCGGACAGGCCACTCCAGTCGGATACAGCTGGGACGGCGAGGATGTCTACTTCGTCTCGCAGATGTCCGGAGCCACGCAGGTGTACCGCCTGACCGCGGAAGGCTGGCCGATGCAGCTCAGCTTCTTCGAGGACGGGATCGAGTTCTTTCACCTCTCGCGCGGCGGCGGGCTCGCGATCGTGGGCGCTTCGACGGGCGGATCCGAGCTCGCTCAGCTCTACTTGATGGACACGCAGAGCGGACGCCTCGTGGCGCTCACGCACTTCGACGACGTGCAGGCCGGATCGGTCGTCTGGTCGCTCGACGACCGCGAGATCTACTATCGCTCGAACGAGGAGAACAAGCGCGACTTCTTCATCTATCGCATGGATGTCGCGACCGGCGAGCGGGCCAGGATCTTCGGCGAGACCGGCGGTGTCGATGGCTACAATGAGGTCGCCGCGGATCCCTCTCCCGATGGGCGCACGCTGATCATCAGCCACGCCACATCGAGCGCGAACAACGACCTCTATCTTCTCGATCTTGCGAGCGGTGCCTCTCGCAAGCTGACCGAGGACGACGAGGATGTGTTGTACGGTTCGCCCGCCTTTCTGGCCGACAATCGCACCCTGCTGCTCACCTGCAATGCGAACCCCGACGGCATCGCGCGCCTCGCGCGCATGACGATCGATTCGCCGAAGGTGGAATTCGTCGACGACGGCTGGCCCGATCCGCGCTGGGAGATCGATGCGCTCACCCTCTCGCGCGACGTTCGCCACCTGGCCGCCTTCGTGAACGAAGACGGATATGTGCGCATGCACGTGCGCGACCTCGAACGCGACGCGGCGCTGCCCGATCCGCCGCTCGCGGGCATGCTCGGCGGCGGAATGGCGGACCGGCAGGGACGCTTCCTCCTCTCCTTCGTCGGCCCCACTCGCGCGCCCGATGTGTGGCGCTGGGACCCGCGCGCCGAGAGGCTCGAGCAATTGACCTTCGCGACCTACGCGGGCATCGACCGCGAACGCTTCCAGGAGCCGCGCCTGGTCCGCTATCGCAGCTTCGACGGCCTCATGATCCCCGCGTTCCTCTATCTGCCCTCCGGCTACGCGGGCGGGCCGATTCCTTTCCTCATCGACGCGCACGGCGGGCCCGAAGGGCAGGCGCGCCCCGCGTTCCAGCGCAACATCCAGTACCTGCTCCTGCACGGCTACGGATTGCTCGCACCGAATCCGCGCGGCTCGACGGGCTATGGGCGCGACTACCTGAACTTCGACAACTACAAGAATCGTGAGAGCGCCTTGCGGGATTACAAGGCGGCCGCCGACTGGCTGATCAACGAGGGGTACACCGAGCCGCGCATGCTGGGGATTCGCGGCGGATCCTACGGCGGCTTCGTGGTGCTCGCGATGATCGCCGGCTATCCCGAGCTCTTCGCGGCCGCGGTCGAGAATGTGGGCATCGCGAATTTCCAGACTTTTCTCGAAAACACCAGCGCCTATCGCCGCGCGCTGCGCGAGGCGGAGTACGGCCCGCTCAGCGATCCCGAATTCCTCGCGTCGATCTCGCCGATCCACAAAGCCGATCGCATCCGCACGCCTCTGCTCGTCGTGCATGGCGTGAACGATCCGCGCGTGCCGATCGGAGAGGCGCGCCAGATCATCGCCGCGATCCGCGACCGGGGCGGCGCCGTCGACTCGCTGATCTTCGCGGACGAGGGCCACGGCACCGGCAAACGGGACAACACGATCGTGGAATACCGCCGCCAGGTGGAGTTCTTCGATCGGTACTTGAAAGCGGCGAAATAGGCGGGCGGTGTGCGCGGGCGGCCGCGTCGTCCGATCGCGGGCACGGCCGCGTCATCCCGGGCGTGAGGGCGAATCGACGCTCGCAACCTTCGTGCCCGCGCGGTATCCTTAACGAGGTGCTGAAAGGCAACCACAGCGGTGAGGCCGCTCGTCTTCTTCGCTTCCTTCAACGGAGAAATGCCATGCGATTCGCATCCCGCCCCACGCCCGCGCGCCGGCGCATGCATTGGGCCTTCACGATCCTCGCCTTCGGCGCCGCGTTCGCCTTCGGCTGCTCGGATTCGACCGGGCCCTCCACAACGGACACGAGCGATGAGAATCTCGAGCTCACCGGTTCGATCAATCCGGCAGAGCAAACCTTCCTGATCGACAGCGACGATGCGAACCTGCCTCCCGAGCGCCACGGCCGCTTCCTGCTGATCGGCAGCAACCCCGTCGTCGATGCGGAGGCGCAAACGGTCTCCTTCGATGTGCGCATTCGCAATGCGTCGCGCGACTCGGCGGCCGCGCCCCTCATCGCCTGGGTGAGCCGGCTGCGTCCGGCCGCCGTGACGGTCGCGAACGCCGATCTCGTCGACAGCTTGCATGGAGGTGGCGAAGCGGTGCGCTTCGGATTCGACTATTCGGCCTCACTCGGCGAGGACGGCGTGCTCGCTCCCGCGGAGGAATCCGAGGCGCGCGGGTGGACCTTCCACGATCCGGAACTGCTCCCCTTCACCTTCGCCGCGCGCATCCAGGCCGGCGAGCCTCCCGAGCCGCCCGCGCCCGGCGCAACGATCGCCGGCCGCCTCTTCCTCGACCGCAACCGCAATGAGCTCGCGGATTCGACCGAACCGGGACTGCGGGCGATGATCGTGATGCGGGCGCCCGGCGGCGCCATCGCGCGCGCGCACACCGATCGCGCCGGGGTCTATCGCTTCGCGATTCGCGCGGCGGGATGGTACGAGTTGCGCTGCGAAGTTCCGCCTCGATTGCCGGGGGAATTCACGACGCCCAATCCGCTGCAAGTGGTCGTCGTCGCTGACGAGGAAGGCCGCCTGCAGAGCGTGCGCGGCGCGAACTTTGGATTCGCGGAGCGCGACTCCGCGCCCGCAGCTCCTCCGGTCATCATGACCGGCCGGCCGCTCGAGGACTTCTCCCAGGATCCCTGCCGCTTGCTGGACGCCCAGGTGCGCGGCGATCTCCTGCTCTTGCGCGTGGGGTACAGCGGCTGCCGGCCCGATCATCCCTTCGCGGTGTACATCTCGACGGCCTTCGCGGAATCGATGCCCATCCAGACGAGGGCGCTGCTCGTGCACGACGATCGCGACGAGCCTTGCGACCAGGCCTTCGAGAACCCGCTGCGCTTCAGCCTCGCTCCGCTGCGCGATGCGTACCTGCAGGCCTACGGACGCCCGGGCGTGGTCGTCATTCACTTGTCTGATTTTCACGGCGGGCAGCGCGAGGTGCGTTACCGCATCGCGGGATGCGACTCGCTTCCGCCGTTCGAATGAAAGCCCCCCGGCTGCGCCTGTCGCGAGTACGCGCTCGCCAGCGTGACGATCAGGCCCCCTGTTCGCGCGGGTCGGTGCGCCGGATGATGTCGCTCACCGCCGTCTGGTTGAATCCCTTGAAGCCTTCCCCGCGCTGAATGTTCTCCATGTGGCTTCCGATCGCACCTTGCGCCGCGAAACGCGCGCGCTCGCCCTCGGTGAGAGGCAAGCGCTCGACGCGCAGCGGATCGACCACCCAGCGCTCGCCGGCGGTAAAGGCCTGCTTCAAGAACGAGAAATCGCTGAAGGGCGACATCATCGAGACGCCGAAGCCCGCCAGGCCGCGCGTGAAGGCCGAGAAATCGGCGCGCACGGCGAGGTGATGCAGGCCCGCGTCGAGCAGCGATTCGCCGTGCAGCGCGCACCACAGCCCGACCGTGCCGAGCGTCTCGCGAGGCGCGAGTTCCGCCGCACGGAAATCGATCGCGATCTCCTCCGGCGACAGGTCCACATCGGCGAAGACCGCCAGCCGGCAGGTGGGCTGCTCGAGCACCTGCGCGCCCCAGCCCGCTTGCGCTCCGGCGTGGAAGCGCTCGCGCGCGTGGAAGCCGAAGGCCCGAAGCGTGTCGAGCAGCAAGGGGAAGAGCTCACGCGAGCTGCGGAAGGTGTGGTGATCGTGATTGGCCCAGCCCAAACCGAGCGCATCCTGGCAAGCGCGTTGCGCGCGGCCGGCGCGATTGCGCGCTTGCCAGTAGTCGCGCTCGGCCGCGAAGGCCGTCCAGGCCGCTTCGTCGGGACCGAGCTCTTCGGCCAGCGAGCGCGCCAGGCGCAAGGTCGCCTGCATCGCGGCCCGCGCGCCTTCCACGCCCGGCTCCTGCGCGCGTCGCGCGCGGGTGCGCCAGCGCTCGAAGGCGGCCAGATGCGCGGCCGTGCGCGCCGATGACACTTCGCGAGGCGCGATGCCGCGTGAGGTCGTGCGCTCGATGACGGCGAACTCGATCCCGTCCCCGCTCCAGATGCGCGCGCGGCGCAAGGGAGCGAGCGGACTGCCCTCCACCGGGGAATCGATCCGCCAGGCGGCCAGAAAATCGGCGAGGCGCTCGACCGCGAGGCCCACGCCGCGCAACGCCCCTCCGCCCTCTTCGCTCTCCGCGCCCTGCAACGCAATGCGAGGCAGGATCGCGCCCGGATGGATCCAGGTGCCATCGGCGTTGGACGCGGGATCGGGAGTGTAACCGACCGCGGCCAGCTCCTTGCGCACGCCGCGACCATCGGCGAGCGCGAAGTGATCGATCCAATCGAACACGCGCGTCCCCGTGCGCGAAGAAATCTCGCGCGCGATCGTGGCGAAGGGCGCAATCGCGGCCCGGCATTCCTCGAGCCGTTGCAGGCAGAACGCTTCCGCTTGGGGATGGCGCCGCCACGGCTCGTCCGCCGAATCGTGCTTCTCGCTGTCCATCGCATGCGCGTTCCGCTGATGATCTTCTTCCCGATCCGCGCCGGTAACTTCTGGCATGTCCTCTTCCTTTCCTGGTGTGCGCGCGAACGCATTCCACATTCCGTATTCCGTATTCCGTATTCAGCGTCCGGGTTCGAACACCTCCTGGGTCCCCGCGCCGCCTTTGCAGAATCGCCCTTGATGAAACGCCCCAACCGCTTCCCGATGCAACCGGCCGATGCCCGAGAAGCGGATATGGGGGAAATCCTTATGAGTAACGGCCGCCTCCGAAGAGACGGCCGTTTGCGTCAGCGTTTGCGATCGAGGTGGACGGCGATCGCATCCCATCGAATGCGGCGGATCGTGTGCGAGCGATCGCCCTCAGACCCTACCGCACGATCATCACCTTACCCGCCTGCGTGCGATCTCCCGTCACCATCCGGTAGTAGTAGCTGCCCGCGCCCACCGGCCGTCCGCTCGCGTCGCGGCCGTCCCACGCAATCGCGTGGCTCCCCGCGGCGAAGTCTTCATCGGCCAGCGTGCGGATGCAGCGTCCCGACGGGTCGAAGAGCTCGAGGCGCACGCGCTCCGCGGCGGGAAGCTCGAAGCGCAAGTGGACGGCCGCGTCCAGCGCGGCGCCGTTGCCTTCCGCGCCCACCATCGGATTGGGATACGCGGGCATCAAGCGCGGATGGAGCACGCGCTCCACCACCGGCTCGTCCGGAGTCGACGACGCGGCGTAGAGCACGACCTGCACATCGTCGAGATACCATCCCTCGAGCACGACCGCTTGATCGGAGCCAAAGACCCAGCGCAGCTTGGCCGTTCCGGAATAGGCGGAGAGGTCGACGTTGACTTCCGTCCAGTCGATCGTTCCTGACCAGACGAGCGTGCCCGCGGTGAAGGGCCCGGTCTGCGTGCTGCCCGTGCGGATGGTGTAGGGATATCCGCCCGTGGGCGTGAGCGTGGTCCACGCGCCGTCGTTGACCGAGATCTGCAGCAGGCCGCCGTCGTAGCAGTAGTCCGGATACGAGGAGCTCGTCTCGGCGCGCATCCAATGCCAGAAGTTCAATGACCCGCCCGGCGCCAGCGTGAAGGGATCGGTTTCCAGGATGGAGTAATTGTAGCTGGCATACGCGGTCGCGCCCGCGCCGCCGCACTTCCAGCTCGTAGACCCATTGAGCGTGTGATTGCGATAGGTATCCAAATGCCATTCGTCCACCCAGCCGGTGCCGGGGCCGACATAGTGGGTCCAGTAGTCCGGGCCGGCTTCGACATCGTCCGAGAAGATCTGGCCGACGGACAGCGAAGCGGAGCCCATCGCGTGGTAGTGGTTCGGGCCGAGCAACTCGAGATACAGAATCCCCGCGTATTGCGGCGGACAGGTGAGCGCGACGGTCGCTTGGAAGTTCTCTTCGAGAACGCTTCCCCCGACGGGGATCATGCCGATCGCATGCGGCGTCTCGTCGGTGGTGAAGTTTGGATCGCCGCTCAACAGCCGGGCGTTCAAATCGGGCGAGGGGCATCCGCCGGTGTTGCGCACTTCGAAGATGAGCGAGACGGTTTCGCCCGGCTCGGCCACCCCGTTGCCGTTGCCCAGCGGGTCGTCGATGTCGAGGAGATACACATCGTATTCGGGCGCCGTCGCGGAGAGCCCGAGCCCGAAACCGCCCGGCTCTTCGTTCAGTTCGAGGTAGATCTCCAGGTCGGTGCCGTCCGGGACATCCTGGGCCACATAAAAGACGAACGGCTGCGGATTCGTCGCCGACATTCCCGGAGGGATGTCGCCGAATTTGATCCCGTTGGCGATGAGGCTCACATAGGGCGAAGGCGTGGTGAGCGTGCCCGTCACCTGCACGGCGGTTTCCGTCCCCCTGTTGCTCAAGGTGACATAGATCTCGATGGTCTCAGCGAAATCGATCACCCCGTCGCCGTCTCCGCTCGAGGCGCCTTCCAGGTCGTCGTCGATGACCAGGTCCTCGCGCATCAAATAGACGCCTGCGAGATTCCCGTACAGGTTCAGCATGTCGCCCAGGTCCGCGGGCGTGCTGCTGTACTGCGGCGTCTCGTCGCTGAAGTCGTTGGCCTGCGCGTAGAGGAAGGCCTCGTGCATGTCGACGATCATGTCGTTGTTGATGTCCGCGTCGACCGGCGCTCCGGAAGGCAGCTGCCAGGCCACCGCCGCAGTCCAGAAGTAGACATAGGTGTCGTAGACATAGTCGGGCGGCATGGCCCACGAGTACTCGGTGTACGAGGCCCCGGTCGAGATCACCCGCCCTTCGCCCACGAGGTCATCGAGCATTCCGCCGCTGAAGCACTGCTCGAAGGTGCAGATGACCGTCTCGCACGGCAGGGTGCTGACGAGCGCGGCCATCTGGTCGTCGCGCATCTCCTCCCAGTTCCACAGATTCAGGTAGGCGTCCCAGCCGCTCTCCTGGCCGCCGTGATCGGTGGTGAAGATGAAGAGTTGATCGCTGGGCGTGAGAATGGTGGCCAGCTCATTGAAGACCTGCGTGATGTACTGCATCGTGGCCGGATACATGATGTCGGCGTCGCCGTCGTTGTCGAGATCGACGGGCGAGTTGGTGCCGTCCGAGCGGTCGACCGCCGGGTTGGTCCCGTCGGAGATGCACACGTAGATGTTCTCGTCCGGGTACTCGTAGTACCCAGCGAGCGTGCGGTAGATGAACGCGCAGTCGTTCCAGTAGCGGATGTGGTTGTTGCCCTGGTCGGCTCCCCCGCTGATGATCAGCGCGTAGGACATCCCGCGCGTCTCGCGCGGCGGCTTGGGCAGCTCCTGCAGACGCGCGCTGAAGGCCGCCAGCTCGCGCTCGGACACTCCTGGAGGCGGATTGTCGCGACCGTTGGTGACCTCGGTCATCGCATCGCGATGACGGGGAGGCACGCGCGATTCGAACGACTGCACGTCGCCCGTCGCCTCATCCACAAACAGGTACAGGCAGGGATGCTCCCAGTTGGCGGCCGGCATCAGGTCGACGAAGACGAACCAGCCGTCCGCGGGCGCGGTGAAGATGTCGCGCTTCCACGAAGAGACGACCGAGCCCTCGGTGACCGCTTCCGGGGTCACATAGAGGCGCACGCCCTCGAGCGTGCCGCCGGGAAGAGACGCGGTCGCGATGGAGACGGCGTCGTCGCGAGTGACCGCCGGCTCCTCCGCGGAGGCAGGCACACTGAACAAGGCCGAAGCGAAAAGAACGCAGGCGATGACGAGCAGAGACGAAAGGCACGGCAAGGTCCGCGTGGTCATCAGAAGCCTCCCTGTCATGCGGCACCCATATTCCAGGCGAGGGAGGCCCGGAGGTCCTGGTGCCTGATCGACGGCGTGGCGCAACCCTCTGTGCGAGTATAGCATAGCGATCGCGCGAAAGCACGCGCGGAATCGTGGAGCGGGCGAAGCGCAAGCCGGCCGCGCGCGAGTCGCGAACCGCGAACGGTTCTCTCATTTCTTCCGCCCATTCGAGCCCATACAATCGGGCGTTCGATCGCGTTCGAAGCGCGGCGGCGGAGAACGGGCTTCGCGACTCTTAAGCGAAGCCCGGTCGGGCTTCGTCGCGGCGCGACACCGCATGACATCGTTGCGCAGGCTCACAACGCATGAGGAGGTCGGCCATGGCAAACGCTCATTTCCTGCGCTTGACGCACACCCAGGTGCGAGACGGCTCCTGGCTCGAGATCGCCCGTTCCGCCTGGCTGCGCGGAGAGATCGGCCTCGTGCTCGTCGAACCCGAGCCGAGCGCGGACGCGGAATTGCGCGCGGCCGTGGCGACGATGCTCGCCAGCAACGGCTCGTACGAAGCGGGCGACCGGGCCGTGATCCACGCGCGTCCCGCCGCGCTCGACATGGGATGCGAGACGGCCACGCAATTGATCGCGAGAGGTGTGGAGACGACGGTCGTCTTCGGGATGGCTTCTCTCGGCCATGAAGTGGGCCGCTTGATCCAGGCCGCGCAAGCGGCGGCGCGCAGGGCGGGCAAAGGCCCCGGCGCGCAAGCGGCCGGGGCAGGCGACGAAGCGTCAGCGGCAGCGAGCCATGAAGCGAAGGCCGGCGGGAGCGATGAGGCGAAGGCTTCGGCCAGCCTCGATCTCTCCCACGCCGATCCCGCCATCATCGAAGGCGTGGCCGATGGCTACCGCCAACTTCTCGCGCCCTTCGAAGCGAACGGCCGCGGACACTGGATCGTTCCCATCGGCACGGCTCCCGATCCCGATCCCGCGCACGTGCCCGCGATCGACTTTTTCATGAAGGTGGCGGGCCGCGGGCTCGCCGGCATCGGCCCGATGCGCAACGACGGGCGCATCCGTTCGCACGACATCTGGCTCGCTCCCAGCATGCTCGATGTCGATCGCCTGAACGAAGGGCTGCCCGCGGAGAAGCGCTGGACGCTCGAGGAATGGCGCTCGCTCATCTTTCGTTCGATGGCCGTTTCGGCCGACGAACTGCGCCGCCTCGCGCTCGCCATCGAAGGCGTCGAGCTGACCATCCACGCCTCGCGCAAAGGCGGCACGCTGCATTACCAGCGCGAGGACGGGACCGACTTCCGCTACAAGGTGAAGGACCGCCCCGTGATCCTCGATTGCGGCGCGGTGGGCGTGAATTCGCTCGGCGGCACGACCGCCTATCGTTCCGCGATCACGAACCAGCCGACCACGGAAGTCTTCGTCGCTCCGCTGGAGGATTCGCTGCAGGGGGTGATCGTCTACACGCAGCCGCAACGCTCGGCCCACGGCGTGATCCGCGCTCCCTACCGCATCGAAGTGCGCGCGGGGCGCGTGATCGGCGTGGAAGCGCCCGACGAGGAGAGCGTGCGCATTCTTCGCAACTACACCGGGCTCGAACCCTACGACCGCAAGCCGCTCGCGGGAGACGAAGCGGAGGCGTTTCGCTTGCGGGGCGTGATCGCGGAGATGGCGATCGCGGGATTCAATCCCGCGATGATGCCCGAAGTGCGCAGCGGCCGCTTGCGTCCCGTGACGGGGCTCGTCCTGACCGACGAGAAGGTCGGCGACCACCAGGCGTTCGGTTCCAACGACCAGTTCATGGGCGCCACGCCCTCGGCCTACGGCGGCGAGCATGTCGAGCACACGGACTTCGTGGGAAGCATCGAGCGAATGATGAAGCTGGAATAGGGCAGCCGGCTCCGCGTCCGCGGAGCCCGGCGGCGCGCATACCGTGCGCCGTCGGGCCTCGCGTGGCGCAATGCATGCCTGTGCCGCCGCCTGCGCGCCACGCCCACGCCTGCGCCGCGCCTCAGCGCGATTCGTCGCCCGCGTCGCCCTCCTCGGGTGCGCGTTCTTCCTGCTTTTCCGCAACGAACCGGTCGAACGCCTCGCGCTCGATCTCGTAGGCGCGGCCGCAACGCGGGCAGAAAATCTCCGCCCAGCCGTCTTCTCCGAAGAGCTCCTCGGGCCGGCGGCTGAAGATGGAGACGGCCAGCTCCATCAGACGCGACTCGTCGCACGCGCAGGAGAAGATCACCGCCCGGCGCTCGATGAACGCGGTGCCGGGATCATGGAAGAGATCGCGGGCGCGATCGAGATCGAGGGCGCGCAGCCAGGCCTCGTCGATTCCTGGAAGCGCCATCACCATGAAGAAGACATCCCGCTCCCCATTCTCCGCGCGCTCGTCCTCGAAGAAGCGCGCCGAGCTCTGCTCCGATTGGGCGTAATAGCTCTCGAGCATGTCGAGCACATCGAATCCGCGGACTTCGATCACGCTTTCGTACGGCGCATCTGCGCCGCGCACCCGCTGGACGAACAGGCGGCTGTTCGCTTCCGAGCGCACATGGCGATCGTAGAAGCGCCCGACCACGCGGCCGCGCGAAGCGTCGGCCACGAAGAAGAGATTGAGCGGCGGCTCGGGGAGATTGATCGTCCAAGCGGTCTCTTCGCCGGGCGGACGCGTGGTCAGATAGAGCGCGGCGGCCGCGAGTCCCTGGCGCATCATCACGCTCACGAGCCCGTCGGGCTCTCCCACCCAGCGGCGGGAATGCTCCCAGTAGTCGGCGAACAGATCGGTGAACCGGCCGCGGGCGAGCAGGATGTTGCGGCCGCGGTGGAGGAAGCGGTCGATCAGCGCGTCGTGAGGCACGGTTCCTCCCGCCGAGTGAACGGCATGCAGGCGCCGGCTGCGTTGGCGCCCGCTTGGCGCGCAAGCGCCGCTTCGCCACCGGCGGCGAGGTAGCCTGCCACGGCTGCCTCGCGCGGGTCAACCGCGGCCCTTCCATCAGGAATTCGTCTCAGCGCCCGGATCCGAGCGCTTCCTGGATCGCCGCCTGCGCGCCTCCTGCTCGAACGCCGCAATCCGCCCTTGCGCCGAGTGCCCACAAAGGTAACGATTTCCGGTTCGCCGTATCGTGGAGAGGGACGGCCATCCGAGGGTATTTCCATTCCGGATTTCCGAACGCGGGCCGGGAAGCGCTTTCGCCGCCTGCCGGGGCTTCCGCTCGATCCACGATGGCCTCGCGTTCGGCTTGGCGGTTCCTGGAGTTCGGCGCGCGATCCGCCGAACAGATGTCCGGAAGGCAGCGTGGAATCTTCGACTCCCACACAGCAAGGGCAGCCGCGATCCCCGTCGGCATCCGCGCCGGCCGTCGTCGCCCCGGCGGTCGCCGCGCCCGCCGGGCGGGCGCATTACGCCTGGTTCGCGCTTCTGCTCGTGGCTGCGCTCGCGCTGCGCCTGATCGGTCTCGGCAGCCAGTCGCTGTGGGTCGATGAGGCCTTCAGCGTCAACTACGCGAAGCCTTACGCGCCGCTCACCTTCTCCGATCTCCTCGACAACATGCACGGCCCTCTGCACGCGCTCGTCCTGCATGCCTGGATCCGCGTCGCCGGGACGTCGGAAGCGATGCTCCGGCTGCCTTCGGTGGCCGCTTCGTTGCTCGCGATTCTTGCCTTCTGGCTCTTCGCCCGCCGGAGGTGGGGCGCGCGGGTCGCTTGGCTCGGCTCCGCGCTGCTCGCCGTTTCGCCGTTTCACATCTGGTACGCGCAGGAGGTGCGCAATTATTCGTTCCTGATCCTCTTCGCGATCCTGGCCGAATGGGCCTTCGACAACCTGCTTCGCGACGGCCCCTCGCTCCAGCGCCTCGCGGTCTACGGGTTCGCGCTGCTCGGAGGCTTCTGGTCCAATTTCAGCATGGCCTTCCTCGTCGCGCAGCAGGCGGTGCGCCTGCTCGCACTATCGCCCGGCCGTTCGCGCGCGCTCGTCGCCCGCGTGGCGTTGGTCTGGCTGATCGTGATCGTATGCCTGAGCCCCTGGGCGGCGCGCTTCTACCGATATCAAGTGAAACCTTCGGCTTTGCTCACCACATCGGCGGTCGAGACGGAAGAAAAACTGCGCACGGAAACGACCGACACTCCGCTCGGCCTTCCGTACACGCTCTTCACCTTCGCCGCCGGCCACTCGCTCGGCCCTTCGCGACGCGAACTGTGGACCCTCGGCCCGTGGAATGCGGTGAAGACGCATTGGCCCGCGATCGCGGCGGCGGCCGCGCTCTTCGGGGCCCTCTGGATGGCGGGCATCGCGCGCGCCTGGCGCGCCGATCGGCGCGGCGCGCTCGCGCTGCTCTTGTGGCAGGCGCTGCCCTTGCTCCTGCTGCTCTTCATCGCCTCGCGCAATGTGAAGGTCATCAATCCGCGCTACGCGGCGGTCGCCTTCCCCGCGTTCGTGGCGACGATCGCCTTCGGGATCCCGCGTGGAAAGCGGGGGCTCATCGCGGCCACGCTCGTGCTCGCGCTTTCGCTCTTGTCGGTGATGCGCGGACTGTTCATCGAGAGCTATCACAAGGAGGACTATCGCGGGGCGGCCGCCTGGCTGCGTTCCGAGCTGCGCACCGGCGACGCCTTCTTGAGTATCGCCATCGATCAGCCGATCAGGATCGTGTACATGCGCGAGGAATTGGAGGGATCGTCTCCCAAGGGCTGGGTGGATTTCGGACGCGTGGTGATGCGCCAGGGCGCGGCCGCGTTGCGAGGCCACGGGCCGGACAGCTACGCGAACATGCTCGACTCCTGGGAGCCGGGGCAGCGGCTCTTCGTGCTCTTCGCCCGCGAGTGGATCCCCGATCCCCAGGGAGCGTTGGAGGCGGATTTGCGCAATCGCGCCCGGGTGATCGAGGAGCGCCGCTGGGCGGGCGTGCGCGTGCTCGTCTTGGAGAAGAGCGTGGACGCCGTCGGCCAGCCGCTCGGTGACTTCTTCGCCGGTCGAATGCAGGAAGGCCGCATCGCGTGCGCAGCGCAGGAAGGCCGCATCGCGGGCGCGGCGCCGGGAGGCGGGATCGCCTGCGCGGCGCAGGTCTCGCCTTTGCGCGCAGGGATCGTGCCGTGAAGATCGTCCAAGCGAACAAGTTCCACTTCGTGAAAGGCGGGGCCGAGCGCTACTACCTCGATCTGAGCCGCCGTCTCGAACAGCGCGGCCACGAGGTCATTCCCTTCGCGATGGCCGACCCCCGCAACGAGCCCTCTTCCCATGCGGAATACTTCGTCAGCGCCGTCGACTATCGCACGCGCATGGGCGCGGCGCGCAAGGTGCGCCAGGCGGCCCGCGCGATCTACAGCCGCGAGACGGTCCACAAAGCCTCGCTGCTCGCGCGCAGGGAACGGCCCGCGATCGCCCACCTGCACAACATCTATCATCAGATCTCGCCCTCGCTGATTCTTGCCTTCCACCGGTGCGGTGTGCCGATGGTGCAGACCCTGCACGATTACAAAGTGGTCTGCCCCGGGTATCTGTTCATGTCTCGAGGACAAATCTGCGAGGCCTGCTCTCAGCGCAACCATGGACAGATGATCGCCCGCCGCTGCCTGCTCGATTCCTATCCGGCCTCCGTTGCGGGATGGATGGAGTGGCGGCTGCATTCCTGGCTGCAGACCTACGCGCGCATCGCGCGCTTTCTCGCGCCCAGCCGTTTTCTGCTCGAGAAAGTGGCCGAGCACGGCATTCCGCGCGAAAAGCTGGTGCACTTCCCCTACTTCCTGCCGCTCGAGGACTATCGCCCGGCCTACGCACGCTCGTCGTACTTCGTCTATCTCGGCCGGCTCTCGCGCGAGAAGGGCATCGCGACGTTGCTCGCGGCTCTCGGCATGCGGCAAGGCTCGCTCGTCTGCCGCATCCTCGGCGAAGGCCCGCTCGAGCCCGCCCTGCGCCGCCAGGCGGAGGAAGCGGGCCTGCGGCAGGTGGAGTTTCGCGGCTATCTGCAAGGCGAAAAGTTGCAGACGGCCATTCGGGACGCGGCCTTTACGGTCGTGCCCTCGGAGTGGTATGAGAACCTTCCCTTCTCGGTGATCGAGAGCTTCGCACTCGGCACGCCGGTGGTCGGCGCCCGCATCGGCGGGATTCCCGAGATGGTGATCGAAGGAGAAACGGGGCGCACCTTCGCGCCGGGAGACGCGGCCGCCCTCGCCGCCGCGCTCGACTGGATGGAGACCCATCCGGAAGAGATGCTGGCCATGGGAAGCAAGGCGCGGCAATTCGCGGAACGCGAGTACTCGCCCGGCCCGCACCTCGACCGGCTGGAGAAGTTGTACGCGGAAGTCGCACGCGAAGCGCGCGACGCAAAGGAGAAGAGATGATCCGGTTTCTGCTCGCGATAGCGGTCGCCTGCGCCACGGTCCTTCCCACCCAGGGCGCGGCCGGCGATGACCAGGCCTCTTCCAGCGAGGCCCCGAAGCTGGCCGGCGGTAATACCCAGAACCTCGCGGGCGGCGTGATGATCGTGCACACCGTGCCCGAACTGAGCTACACCAACCCTCAACCGAAAGGGGGGTACTGCAACTTCTGCGATCTCACTTCGTGCGACGGGATCAAGACCCAGGTGGGCAAGGAGCCCTCCGTCTGGTTCGTGATCAGCGCGTGGACGGAGCCGAAGATCATCCGTGCAGCGGAATTCGGTCTCGGCGACTTCGATCCCAATCTGTATGTCTTCCTCGAACACGGCCCCTGCTGGCAGCAAGGCATGGCGATCTACCACAATGAAGAGCGCCAGTGGCCCGCGCCGAACACGGGCATCGCGCTCGCGACGATCGGCGACATGTACTGGCGCGGGCAATTCGTCCCGATGTACTGGTTCGCCGGCTATCAGTACGAGGGCACGGGCACGATTCCGCTGACCAAGTTCCAGGGCACCGATCACGCCGGATGGACGAACCCCGGCAAACTCGTCACGCAATTCGATGCCGCCTGCCTGGGCGCATTGGGAGTCGGCGTTCCCGGAGTCGCCTGCTGTCCGCAAGCGCCCGATACGACGAAGGCTCAACCATCCGAGTAGGAAGCGAAGCCCACACACCTGCGCCGCGACTTCATCGCCCGGCGTGCAGCCGAATCGCAAATTGATCCGCCCACTTCCGTCGGACTCCCGCGACGCGTTCCTCCAACGCTTGCATCACGACCGGCAGCGCGACCAGAAGAAAGGCCACATGCGAAGTGGCGAAGCTGGCCACGCTGCTGCCCGGGCACCATTCCATCAACCGGCTCGCCCTTCCTGCGAGATAGCGTTCGCGATCCACGCGTGGAAAGTGTTGATAGATGAGCAAGAAGAAGCCGCGCGTCCAGGCTTCCTCCACTTCCGGCGCATACAAGAAGCGTGACGATCCGCGCGTTCCTCGCCGGCAGGAATCGATTTCGAGTCCATTGTCGGGATCGAAGAAGAGCAGATCGGTGCCGCGCGCGATCTTCCAGAGCGCGCGGAAGTAGCGGTCGCGCTCGGCGCCATCATCGGCGAGCGGAACGGAATGAAAGCGCAGCCGGCGCGCGCCCAGCAAATCAGCCTGCCGGCCGCGAGCTTCGAGGATCCTCGTCCGCTCGATGGAGCCCACGCTGCGGTGGCCGCGTCCTCTCACCAAGTCATCGAGCGCATCGAAGAGCTCTGGGTCGTAGCGTCGCCACAGGTTGGGATTCGCGAGGTACTCGATTCGGCATCCGTCGTTGCGCGCGTCGTCGGGCGTCCGCATCCAGCAAACGGTGAGCTGCAAGCCCGAGGCGAGCCGGCGGAGGAGTCCGTACTTGCGATAGTCGTTGATGTCCCCGGCGTACTGGTCCTTCATGCGCGCGTCCGCTGGCGATCAGGATGTCGATGCGCGTCGCAAGAGCACGACGGCTTGCGCGGAGATGGCCTCACCGGCGCCTTCCGTGCCGAGCCCCTCAGCGGTCTTCGCCTTCACCGACACGCATTCGACCTCGATTTCGAGCATCGCGGCAATGGCGGCTCGCATGGCCTGGCGGAAGGGAGCGAGGCGCGGTTCCTGCGCGACGACGGTCGCGTCGACATTCCCGATCCGCCATCCCCCGTGTGCGACGCGTTCCTTCACGGCGGACAGGAGCACGAGGCTGTGAGCGTTCTTCCACGCGGGGTCGTCGTCGGGGAAGTGGGCGCCGATGTCGCCGTCCGCCGCGGCGCCCAGGAGCGCATCGATGATCGCGTGCACGAGCACATCCGCATCCGAATGCCCCGCGAGCCCGCGCGCGTGCGGGATCTCCACTCCGCCCAGAAACAGCGGGCGGTTCCCGACCAAGCGGTGGATGTCCCACCCTTGCCCGATGCGAAAAGTCTCGCTCATGCGCGCAGCTTCAGCCATCCTTCGACCAGCGAGAGCTCCTGGGTGAAGGTGATCTTGATGTTGAGCGGCGATCCGAAGGTGGTCTTCACCGGATATCCGTGCCATTCGTACAGCATCGCATCGTCGGTGACCGCGTGGCTCACCTCCTGCGCCTGCTCGTGCAGCTGGCGGATGGTGGCGAGATCGAACACTTGCGGAGTCTGCGCGAGCCAGAGCGAGTCGCGCCGAACCGTCTCGCCCACGCGAGCGATTCGATCGACCATCTTCAAGGTGTCTCCCAAGGGCACGATCGGGATCGCGCCGACCGGCTTGGGCGCGCCCGCGGGCTTGCGGCGCGACACGCGCGCCGGTGGAGCATCGGGCGGCCCCTCGGCGATGCCCTCGCCCTCGGGAACTTCGCCCCGCCACACGGCGAGCAGGCGGGTGATCAATTCCGGGGGCACGAGCGGGCGGGCCGCGTCGTGGATCAGCGCCACGGGCGGCGGGGGCGCGGGCTTTTCCGCGAGCGCCTGCGCTTCGATCGCGCTCGCGTCGGCGAAGGGCTGGGGCACGGCGCGCAACCGTTCGCGTCGCGCCGATTCGCGCTCCTCTTCGATGTCGGCCGCGGCCTTGAGCGCGAGGCGGGCGGAATCCTGGCGGCGCTCTCCGCCCGGAATCACGCCGCGAATCTTCATCGCCGCTTCCGGGAATTCCGACGACAAAGGCCCGAGCACTTCCTCGCGCACATTGCGTTCCCAGCCGCGCGGCACGACGACGAGCAGGTCGGTGATCTCAGGATGGCGCGCGAAGGTCGCGATACTCCAATGAAGCAGCGGTCTTCCGGCGACCGGGACGAAGGCTTTCGGCTGCTCCGCTCCCAGACGCGCGCCCGATCCTCCTCCAAGCACGATGCCCCAGTATCTTTGCCCGGGGGGGTGCAAGACCGCCGATCCACTCTCGCTCGATTCGAACATGAGGTCCTCCTGATCTGCGCGTTACGAAGTTCGCCGCGCGCTCAATCCCTCCCCGAGGCGTTGCCCGCTTCCACCGGAAACGCCATCCCGAGCGCTTCCGCGAGCGTGCTCACCGGGCGCGTCGAACAGCCCACGGGCGGCCGCCATCCGCGCGCGTTCAGATCGCGAATCGTCGTCGCGGGAAGAAGCAGGCGCTGAAACCCGAGGCGGGCCGCCTCCGCGACGCGCCGCTCGGGATCGGAGACGCGGCGTACTTCGCCGCCCAGACCGATCTCCCCGAAGGCCGCGAGCTTCTCGCCTGCCGGCCGTTCCGTCGCGCTCGCCGCGATGGCGAGCAGGATGCCGAGATCGACTCCCGGCTCGTCGATCCGCAGTCCGCCCGCGACATTCACGAAGACGTCGCTCGAGGAAACATCCACGCCCCCGCGCTTGATGAGCACGGCGAGCAGGATCGCGAGACGCCGCCCATCGAATCCGGTCGCGACGCGCTGAGGAATGCCATAGCGCGTCGGGTGCACGAGCGCCTGCACTTCGACCAGCAGCGGACGCGACCCTTCCATCGCGACGACAATCGCGCTCCCCGGCGTGCGTCCCGCATCCTCGCCCATGAAGAGCTGCGAAGGATTGGTCACCTCGCACAATCCGTCCGCGCGCATGTCGAAGACGCCGATCTCGTGCACGCTGCCGAAGCGATTCTTGACGCTGCGCAGCAGGCGATGCGCGTGAAAGCGCTCGCCCTCCATCGTGAGCACCGCATCGACGATGTGCTCGAGCGTGCGCGGACCGGCCAGGCTGCCGTCCTTGGTGACGTGGCCGACGAGCAACACGGCCACCCCGCGGCGCTTGGCCATCTGGGTGAGCTGCAGCGCCCCCTCGCGCACCTGCAGCACGCTGCCCGGCGCGGAAGGAAGTCCGGGGAGATAGCTCGATTGAATGGAATCGACGAAGAGGATCTCGACGGGACGCGTTCCGCCTTGACCGACCGGCACGCCTTCCCCGACGGCTTCGAGCACGCGCTCGAGATCGCCTTCCGCGAGCACGGCGAGATGCTCGCTCGAACGCAACCGCGCCGAGCGCAACTTCAACTGCCCGGCCGACTCCTCGCCCGAGACATACAGCACGCCCCGTCCCTGCTCGACCAGGCGTGAGGCCACTTGCAGAAGGAGCGTGGACTTGCCGACGCCGGGATCGCCGCCGATCAGCGTGACCGATCCGGGAACGATGCCGCCCCCGAGCACGCGATCGAATTCGGAGATGCCGGTTTCGATGCGCTCGGGTCCTTGCGCGGGCACATCGCCGAGACGGCGCACGCCCGCTTCGAATCCGGGATCGCGGGGAGCGTTCGGCCAGCCGCGGGGCTCGGGAGCGGAACCGAATCGGGCAGGAGTCCCGAGGTTCTCCTGCCGGCTCCCTCCCCGGCGCGCGCCCGCACCGGGAACGACGCTGGGAAGACGATAGGGCGCGAGCGTGTTCCACTCGCCGCACTGGGGGCACTTCCCGTACCACTTCGGGAAGTCGTTGCCGCAGTTGCGGCAAAGGTAAGTGGTTTCCCGTTTCTTGCGTTGGTCCACTTCCACGCTCCCGGTCGCGGGGGGCCCAAGCCGATGCTGCCCGGCTCCTCGGACGATGCGGTTCTCTCCTATCTTAGCAACCGGGCGGCCGCCGGTCAGCCATTGTCTCGGGAAAGCCGAATCGGCCCAGGGTTGCGCGTTCGCGCGGGAATGTCCGCTTTCCTTGCAGAAAGGGGATCGAGCGGCCGACAATGAGAACAGAGCATTCGAGGCCCGAGATCGAGGAGGTCCGCCATGCCGGAGATGCGCCATCGTATCGAGATCATCGTTCCCCAGGGCACGCTCGTGGTACGCAATGCGCGCTGCCCGAACGGCTGCGGTTTGATGGACCGCGAGCATCCGATTCACGGCCATCCATCGATTCGCGTGCGGGCCGCATTCGGAAATGTTTCCGGCGAAGTCTTCCTCGATCCGGTCTATGGCAGCTACGACAACATTTCCGAGATCATCGTGCCGCGGGGACAGGTGGCCGAATTCCACTGCCCACATTGCGGAGTGGCGCTCACCGATGTGGATCGCCGGTGCGCGAAGTGCGCGGCACCCGTCTTCACGCTCGGCCTTCCGCGCGGCGGGTCGATCGAGGTCTGCCAGAGGAACGGTTGCCCCGACCATCGCATGCAGATCGTGAGCGGCGAGCAGGCGATGCAACGCGTGTTCGACGAAATCGGGATGGACGCGTTCTTGTAGAGCCGCGCTGCAACCCGCGGACATGCGAGGCGCTCGAGCGCGCGCGGGCTCGCGCTGGCGCGACGCCCGGCCGACGCGCTCATCCACCGCGCCATGCGTTCCCACCGCGCTCAGCGCGTGGGCACGCGCATCGCCCTCCGCCCTTGCACCTCGAAGCCCCCGCGCGCCAGTACTCCCAAGGCCTCGGGATAGAGCTTGTGCTCTTCCGTCAGCACCCGCGCGGCGATCTCCTCGGGGCTTGCGCAATCGTCGATCGCGACCGCGCGCTGCATGAGAATGGGCCCGTGGTCGTACTGCTCGTCGACCAGATGCACGGTCGGCCCCGAGACCTTCATCCCCGCCTCGAAGACCGCGCGATGGACGCGCATCCCGTAGAAGCCGGGCCCGCCGAACAAGGGCAGCAGCGCGGGATGGATGTTCGTCATCCGCTCGCGAAACCTCCCGACCACGGCGGAGGGAATCCGCTGCATGAATCCCGCGAGCGCGATGAGGTGAATCTCGTGCGCTTCGAGGAGCTCGATCAGGGCCGCGGCGTAGGCATCGTCATCGGCGAAACGCGAGCGCGGCAGCCACACGGCCGGGATCCCGCGCTTCCCGGCTTTCTCCTTCGCGCCCGCCTGGGCGTTGTTGTGCACCATGAGCGCGACGTGGATCGGGATCTCGCCGCGCGCGGCGGCGTCGGCGATGGCGGCGAAGTTCGATCCGCCGTGCGAGCAGAAGGCAGCGAGCCGGACGAGCGCCATGAATCGGTCTCCGAAACCAATGCTTCAGCCCGGGCGATGCGGAAAGCTCGTCGCGTCAGATGCGGCCGGTGCTCAACCGGTGGACGCCTTCGAGACTCGCGATCCGGTCGATCAAATCGGCCGTCCATTTCTGCGTGCGCGCGCGCAGGTGGAAGGTGAGATCGCATTCCTGGGAGACGAGATCGAGACTGAAGAGCACATCCTGCACGCGAATGCCGTGCTCCTCGAACAAACGGCGCGTGCCCGCTTCCACTTCGTGACGCTTCTCGTTGGCCACGCGCAAGCGGACGGTGCGATATCCGATTTGCGGAATGCGATGCTCGACATAGTCGAGCCCTTCGAGCACGAGCAGGACGAGAAACGTCGAGCCGGCCGCGAGGCCGAAGGCGTCGTTGCCGATCACGATCCCCAGCGCGGCGACGAACCAGATCGTCGCGGCGGTGGTCAGCCCGCGGACGAAATCGCCCATGCGCAAGATCGCGCCCGCGCCCAGGAAGCCGATGCCGGTCACGATGCCCGAGGCGATGCGGTTGGGATCGAGCACCAGGCGCGCTTCGCTCGAGCCGTCGGAGAAGACGCGGGTGGCTTGCTGCGCCGCGATCAGCATGATCGTCGAGCCGATGCAGACGAGCACATGCGTGCGCAATCCCGCCGGACGGCCCTTCAGTTCCCGCTCGAGGCCGATCAAGCCGCCGAGGAGCAGCGACAGGACCAGCTTGAGCAGCGCAAGGTCCTCGGTCATGTGCGACCAGAAGGTCTGCATGCTCCTCCTTTCGCTGCGCCGGCGCGCGTGCGGCGCATGCGTTGGGCACGATCGCATGGGCGGGCGCAGGCGCGGCGCCAGGGGCAAGGCTTCGCCGCTACTTTAAGCGCACCTGCAAGTACTCGACCGGCCTGGCGACGCCCTCGCGCGCCCGGTTGATCGACATGATCTCCACGCGCTCGAGAGGCAGAACGACCGCGCAAACTTGATCGGGTTGAAGATCCGGGTAGATGTCGATCAGGCTGCCGCGCGCGATGGTCTTTTCTTCGGCCGCTTTCTTTTTCCAGATCTCCCACCATTTTTTCTGCGGCATGGGACGAGGCGCGGGGAAATCCATTCGGGGACCCGCCTCGGCGATCGCCTCTCCCACTTCCAGGCTCACGAATCCGAGCAAATAGAGCTGCCCCGCTGAATCGCGATGGATCTCGAAGTCGCAACAGCTCTCGCATTCGGCTTTGAGCGTCCTCGCGGCCCAGTCGGGTTGCTGGACGCTGCCCGTCTCCTGCTGGGCGGCGAGGACGACGGCGGGCGCGCATCCGTACAACGCGGCGCCTCCGTCCTTGGCCGGTTGCAGGCCGCGAGTCTCACGAAGAAGCTGCCGGGCCTCCGGCGCTTCGATCAGCGTCTCCACCCGCACGGGAGGCAGCGCCTCTCCCGCGTTGGGGTTCGGAAGCGCGTCGCCCAATTCAAGGACGCCGGGAGCCTGCGCATGCCAGTCGACCGCCTGTCCGCCAGGAACCAAGGTGCTGTCGGCGCGGTCGTCTCCCAAGACGCTCTGCTTGCCCCCGCCTCCCCAATTGACTCTCGCCATCAAGAGACCGCCAAGGCCCAACAGAATGGCAAGCGCGGCGAAGAGAAGGGGCGGCCGCTCGTACCAGGGGATCTTGGCGCGCACGCGTTTGGTGACCTTGATTTTCTTCACGATCCGGGCCCTCGCTGAATGCCGGGTGGACGACGGTCCTCGAATGGACGAGACCATCGCCGGGAAACGGAGGCATTCTAGCGAATCTCTCCGAGGAAGGCCACAACGGGCCCAAGCCCGGAGCGGGCGGCCGGGATCCGGCGAAGCGTTTGGGGAGCTTGGATCTAGCAGGGTGGCGGGCCTCGGGGGTGGTGCGCCGGAGCCTGGGGGATCCGCTTCCCCGGCCGGACGGAATCGGCGGCTTGCGGACCACCCCGGGGAGCCTGCGCCCAGGCCTTTCGGGATGGCGGTCCGTTGACACCCCCTCCCTAGGTGGCGTATTCTGGGGTGTTTCCATCTGGGAGGGGCGATGGTGCATTCGATGACCGGGTTCGGTCGTGGGGAGCGCCAGGGCGGCGACTACCGGGTGACGATCGAGATCCGTGCGGTCAACCATCGGTTCCTCGAAGTGACGACCCGGCTACCCCGGCGGCTGGCCACCCTGGAAAACCGGGTCCGGGAGAAACTGCAGGGCCGGATCTCGCGCGGCAAGGTCCACGCGAGCGTCAATCTCGATGGGGATGCGGGGAGAACCGCCGCCCTCCGGCTGAACGAAGAGCTAGCCCAGCGGTATCTCGAGATTCTTCGCGAAATCAAGGCACGCTTCGGGCTACAAGGGGAAATCGACCTCTCCTCCTTCGTCACGCTTCCCGATGTCCTGGAGCGCGAAGAGGACGAGCTTTCGGAGCAGGCCGGCTGGGCCTTGATCGAGGAGCCGCTCGACCAGGCCCTGGCGGAGTTCGAGCGGCAACGGGCGCGCGAGGGCGAGGCGATGACCCGCGATCTGCGGGCCCGCCTGGCTTCGGTGGGCGAGGCCGTCCGGCGAATCGAAGCGCGCCAGCCGGAAGTGAGCGCGCGCGTGCGCGAGCGATTGAGCGATCGCCTGGCGCAGGTGTCGCAGGACATCGAGTACAACCGCTACCGCTTGGAAGCGGAACTGACGCTGTTCGCCGACCGGTCGGATGTCACGGAGGAGTGCACGCGTCTGCGTTCGCATTGCGATCAATTCGAGCACGCCCTGGCGGGCGCCGATCCGGCCGGGCGGCGCTTGAATTTCCTCCTGCAGGAGATGAACCGCGAAGCGAACACGATTGGAGCGAAGTGCCAGGATCTCGATCTCAGTCGTGAAGCGATTTTCCTGAAGGAAGAGATCGAGAAGATTCGCGAGCAAGTCCAGAACATCGAATGAGACGCCGGCCGCGCCGGCGTGCGATGAGCGTCCGGCCCGGTTGTTTCGGCTTGCCGCCGAACCGGCGAATACGGAGCCGCAAGATCCATGGAATGTCCCCGTTTGATCGAGAAGCCGTTTCCGGTGGTCATCTCCGCGCCGAGTGGAACGGGCAAGACCTCCGTGGTGGAGAAGCTCCTGGCGAGCGACGGGCGCCTCTTGCGCGCGCTGACCGCGACCACGCGGCCGCCGCGCGAGGCAGAGGTCAACGGCAAGGACTACCTCTTCCTGTCGATGGAAGAGTTCGAAGCGAAGAAGAAGAACGGATTCTTCGCCGAATCCGCGTTGGTGCACGGCTACTGGTACGGCAGCCCGCGCGAGCAGATCGACCAGGGCCTGCATCGCGGCAAGTGGGTGGTCTTGAATGTCGATGTGCAGGGCGGACTGACGATCAAGGCGGCCTATCCGCAAGCGGTGTTGATCTTCCTCCTGCCGCCTTCGATGGAGGCGCTCGAGGAGCGCCTGCGCGGACGCCGCACCGACACCGAAGAGGTCATTCGCGAGCGCCTCGAGAATGCGCGCGCCGAAATGGCCGTCGCTCCCCAGTACGACTATGTGGTCGTGAACGACGACATCAAGGCGTGCGCCGGCCGCCTGCTCGCCATCATCTGCGCCGAGACGAGTCGCACCCCTCGCGGACTGGTGCAGCCGCGAGCCGCATCGGAGGCCTAGCCTCCGCGTATAGGAGAACCGCATGAACAAGGATCAGGAACCCACCATCGCCAACGACGAGGAAACGCCCGCTCAGGCGGCGCCCGAGGAGGGCACGCTCGAGTCGCCGAGCAACAAGTACGAGCGCATCATGATGGCGGCCGCGGAAGCGGCGCGCTTGAATGAAGAGATGCGCCGCAAGGGCACGAAGTACGAGCACAAGGTGACCATCGAGGCCTTGAAGCGCGTGGACGAAGGCAAGGTGAAGTCGGTGGTCGAGAACCAGGAAGCGCTCGCCCGCGCGAAAGCGATGACCGAATCGCCGGCCGACACCTTCTTCATGACCGCTCCGCTGGGCGGCGGCGAGGATGTCGAGGAAGTCGGCGGCGGAAGCGCCCCGGTCCAGGACGATGCGGGCGAATGAGGGAACCATGGCTGCCCGGCGTAGCCTCTCCGACTGCACCGTGGGCCTCGGAGTCACGGGCAGCATCGCGGCCTACAAGTCCGCGGAAATCATCCGCCTGCTGAGAGGCATGGGAGTCCGCGTGCGCGTCGTGATGACCCGCGCCGGGTCCTACATGATCACGCCCGACGCGCTCGCGCCCCTCTCGGGCAATCCCGTCGCTGTGGACATGTTCTCCGCGCAAGGCGCACTCGCGTCGAACATGGAGCACCTCGATATCGGCCGCGAGGTCGATGCGCTGCTCGTCGCTCCCGCGACCGCGGACATCCTCGGAAAAGTCGCCGCCGGCATCGCCGACGATCTGCTCTCGACCGCGATCATGGCCTGCCCCGCGCCGGTGCTCTTCGCCCCCGCGATGAACACGCGCATGTGGGAAAACCCCATCGTGCAGCGCAATGTCGCGCTGTTGAAGGAAGCGGGCTATCACTTCGTCGGTCCCGAGGCGGGCGATCTCGCCTGCGGAGAGACCGGGCTTGGACGAATGGCTTCGCCGGAAACGGCCGTCGATCGCACGGTGAAGATCCTGCTCGAACGGTTGGGCGGCTTGCGCGTCGTCGTCACCGGAGGCCCGACCGAAGAGGCGGTCGATCCCGTGCGGGTGATCTCGAATCGATCGAGCGGGATCATGGGCGTGCGCCTCGCGGAAGCGGCCCGCGACAGCGGACACCGGGTCACGCTGATCGCCGGCCCCTTGCGGTGTTCTCCTCCCCCGGGAGTGGGAACGATCTCGGTGACAACCGCCGAAGAGATGCAACGCGCCGTGCAGGAAGTCGAGGCCCACGCGGAGATCCTGATCATGGCCGCGGCGGTGTCCGACTATCGCCCCGCGCAGCCGCACGCGACGAAGATCCGCTCGGGCTCCGAATCGTTGGAGATCCGTCTCGTCCCGAATCCCGACATTCTCGCCGGCGTGGCGGCGGGCCGCCGCCAGCGAGGCGTCGTCACCGTCGGCTTCGCGCTCGAGATCGGGGCCGAAGGCGAAACGCGCGCGCAACGAAAACTCGCGGACAAGAAATTGGATCTCATCGTGTTGAACGATGCGACTCGCAAGGAATCGGCCTTCGGCGGAGAGACGATCGAAGCGGAACTGCTCTTCGCCGACGGACGGATCGAGCGCCTGCCCGTGATGAGCAAGAGAGATGCGGCGCGCGCGATTCTCGGCCAGGCCGAGGAGCTGCACGGGATCAAGATGAATGGCGGCGTCGCGACGCCGTAGACATCAGCGCTGCGCCCCCCTCTCGAGGATCGCATGACACGCGACGACATCCGCAAGGCGCTTGCCGAAATCATCGAGCGGGAGATGGACCGCGGGATCTCGTTCTGGTCCGACGCCGAATGGAACGAAGCGGCGCGCCGCTATGTGGGAAGCGAATCGCCCGACCCGGCCCCCTCGCGCGCCGTGACCGCGCGCACCGCGCCGGCGCCGTCCGCGACTTCGGGCACCACCGCCTCGCGCGGCGCAACTCCCCGCCCAGCGCCCGCGCGCATGGCCACGCCGCGAGCAGCGACCGCACCGCCCCCGGCTGCCTCTCGACCTGCCGCGCCTGCAAGTCCTTCCATCGCGCCACAGCCCGCAGCCGCCGCCGCTCCGGCGAAGGCCGCGAACCGCCCGGCCTTTCCCGCGCCTCCGCAGGCCGTCGACCGCAAGGCCCAATGGGAAGCGGACCTCGCGCGACTCTCGCGGGAGACGATTTCGTGCAAAGGCTGCGGCCTGCACGAAACGCGCACGAATGTCGTCTTCGCCTCGGGGAATGGACGCGTTCCCCTCGTCTTCATCGGCGAAGCGCCTGGCGCGGACGAAGATGCGCAAGGCGAAGCGTTCGTGGGCCGCGCGGGGCAGCTGCTGACCAAGATCATCGCCGCGATCGGCCTCGACCGCAAAGAGGTCTACATCTGCAATGTCCTGAAATGCCGCCCGCCGGGGAATCGCGTTCCCCATCCCGAGGAAATCCAGGCCTGCCGTCCCTTCCTCGAGCGGCAACTCGAGATCCTCAAACCGCGTGCCATTTGCGCGCTCGGGCTGACCGCCACGCAATGGATGCTCGAAAGCAAAGCGCCGATGGGACAACTGCGCGGCCGCATCTTCCGCTATCGCGAAATCCCGCTCTTGCCCACCTATCACCCCGCCGCGCTGCTGCGCAATCCCGCGCTGAAGCGCGCGGTGTGGGAAGATATGCTCGTCTTGCGGAAACTACTGGACGAAGGGCCTCCCGTTCGAAGTACAATCGCGCCTGTCCCCGAAGCGAATGAGCGCAAACCTCGAGCGGAAAGCGGAGATCTCTTCGCCTAGCAGGCCGGACGGCTTCGCATCCGCATCCTCAAGGAGCCACTTGCCATGGAACGGGAAGCCGGGCCTGAACAACGCCCTCCCCGCGCTCGCCGAACGGATGACTATCGCGATTTCGCTCCGGCAGGACGCATCCCGCCGCAAAATCTCGAAGCCGAGCAGGCGGTGATCGCCTCCATGCTGCTCGATCCCGCCGCGATCGACAAGGTGGAGGAAATCCTCGACGAGAGCGCCTTCTACCGCGACGCGCACCGGCGCGTCTTTCGCGCCATCGGCGTGCTGAGCGCGCGCAACGAATCGGTGGACTTGATCACCGTCACCGAGGAACTGCGCCGCGCGGGCGAGCTCGAGTCGATCGGCGGAGCGAGCTTCCTGCAGAGCCTGCTCGACTCGGTGCCTTCCTCGGCGCATGTGGAGTTTCACGCGCGCCTGGTGCTCGAGAAGGCGGTCCTGCGCCGCATGATCACGACTTCGGCGGAGATCATCGAGAAGAGCTACGCGGCCGCGGAGCCGTGGACCTCGATCCTCGACTCGGCCGAGCAGATGCTCTTCTCGATCGGACAGACGCGGCTGAAGAAAGAGTTCGTGCCGCTGAAGGAAATCCTGCGGCGCACCTTCGAGATCATCGAGGAGCTCTACGAGAACAAGCGCGCGGTCACCGGCGTGCCCACCGGATACGAGCTCCTCGACCGCCTGACCTCGGGTTTGCAGCGCTCGGACTTGATCGTGATCGCGGGGCGCCCTTCGATGGGCAAGACGAGCCTGATGCTGAACATCGCCGAGAGTGTGGCGATCGACAGCAAGATCCCCGTCGGCGTCTTCAGCCTCGAGATGTCGCGCGAGCAGGTGGTGCAACGCTTCCTCTGCTCGCGCGCTCGCATTCCCGGCCGCCGCCTGCGCACGGGATTCCTGAAAGAGAGCGAATGGCCGCACCTGACCCAGGCGGCCGCGCGCTTGAGCGAGGCGCCGATCTTCATCGACGACACTCCCGCGATCGGCTTGATGGAAATGCGCGCGAAGGCCCGTCGCCTGAAGTCGCGCTTCGGGCTGGGGCTGCTGTGCGTCGACTACCTGCAGCTCGCGCAAGGGCTGCAGAATCCCGAGAGCCGCCAGCAGGAGATCTCGCAGATCTCGCAAGGGCTGAAGGCTCTCGCGAAGGAGCTCGAGATCCCGGTGATCGCCGGCTCGCAGCTCTCGCGCGCGGTCGAAGCTCGCGAGAACAAGCGCCCGATCCTCTCCGACCTGCGCGAATCGGGCGCGATCGAGCAGGACGCGGACCTCGTGATGTTCATTTTCCGCGAGGAGGTCTACAAGCCCGACAAGGAAGATGTGAAGGGCCTCGCGGAATTGATCATCGGCAAGCACAGGAACGGCCCCACCGGCATCGTGCCGTTGGTGTTCCTCGGAGAGTTCACTCGCTTCGAGACGCGCGCGCAGATCGGCGACGAGCTGATTCCCGACGCCTAGCGACATCCTCGGCCCTCCTGACGGCGGGCACACCCTCATCGCCCGGCTCGCGAGCGCGATCCGCGCCTCTCGCGCTCTTGTGCGCCTTGCCGTGCGCGGCGAGATCCGCCCAGGTCTTGATCAGCACCAGGATGCACAGGAGCCCCACCGGCGAGCCGAGCAGGAGCGCAGGGATCGCGCCGAGCACGACCGTGAAGTGCATGACGACGATCCGGCCGTAAGGCTGCATCATCGTCTGCGACATCGAAGCGGCTGCGTACTCCTTCTTGCGCAGGAAGTACTCGATAAAGGAGACGCCGTGGCTTGCCGCCAAGGCGTAGAACGCCCAGTTCGAGCCGGGCGGGCGCGCGTTCCACACGTATCGAATCACATTCACCAGCAATTCGAGAAACGCGAGCGGGCCGACGCCCCATCCGCCTCCGCCGGGAGAGACGCTATCGAATCCGCCGCCGATCCTCAGCAACCCGACCAGGAAAAGCCCGTGCACCGCGCAGAAGCCGCCGAAGTGGAGGCAGAAGAAGGGAATCGCGACGAGCTTGCCCAACTGCTGAATGGGATGCTCGGTCTTCAAGAGCGCCATCTTGAGCACTTGGTACCCGCCGATGACCAGGTTCTCCGCCCAGTAGAGCAACACGATCGTGGCGGCGTCCCAATGCAGGAAGAGGACGCCGGCCAGGGGCAGGAGATTCGCGGCGACGAGCGCCGCCGCGGAAAGCGTGAGCGACGGGCGCTCGAAGGCCAAGAGGCGTTTGACCGGCGCAATCATGCGCAGAGCATGCAGGCCGGCACCCGGTGAGGCGAGGATTTTTTGAGAAGCGCCAGGGACGCGGGCCAGCGTTCAGCCGATCAACCTCACGAGATACTCGATCATCTTCTCCAGGTAGATGCGGCCCTTCTCCGGCGACGCTTTCGCCGGGTCCCCGAGCACGCCGTTTTGCGTCAGCGCGGGCATGCCTTGCTCGAACACGAGCGCGATCTCCTCGTCTTCCATCTTCCCCAGGTAGCCGGGCGCGAATCGTTCGCGCACGACCAGCTCCGGTTCGAGCGCCAGCATGAGCGAGGTCTCGTTCTCGCCCGCGTGCATGCCTGCTTCCTCGGGAGTGACGCCGAATTCGCCGCCCACCCGGTCGAGCATCTCGCTCATTCCGTCCAGATCCGTGCAGGCGAGAATCGCGATTTCCGGGTGCGCCGCGCGCGCCTCGCCGGCCGCTTCGGCGAGCGGCGCGAAATTGCCGCCATGGCTGGGCAGGAAGACGATCCGCGTGAAACCGTCCCGCACGAGGCTGTCGACATAGTCGCGCACGATCATCTTGAGCGTCTCGGGCCGCAGCGAAAGGGTCGCGCCGAAGGCGAGGTGATGCGCCGAGACCCCGATGGGAATCGTATGCGCGAGGAGCGCGTGCCCCAACCGGAGCGCGACACCGTGAGCGACCGCATCGCCGATGCGGGTGTCCGTCATGGCCGGCAGGTGCGGACCGTGCTGCTCCATCGAACCCACCCCGACGACGACCGTCGTGTAGCCCTCGTCGATCGCGGCCCGCACGTCGGGCCAGTTCATCTCCTCCATGCGGATCGTCTTCCTGTTCGGGCTCACGATTCCTGCTCCTCTCGTTTGCATCCACCCGCATCCACGCATCCCGGCCCCATCCATCGCTTCCAGCAGCATCCAGCAGTATCCAGTCATCCAGCTACAACCAGCCATCCAGCCGCATCTTCCGAAAATGCTCCCCCTTTGGAAAGCTGATATGCTGGCGCGCATCAGCCGCTCATCGAGGACTCTCCATCCGAGCGGCACAAACCCGCGCAGGAAATTGAAAGGAAGCGCGTTCGAATGTCCATTCGATGGTCGCGTCAACTGCGGTCCGAGAGCGATCTTCTAGCGGGCCGCGAATCCTCCTTCTTCGCCGCCTCATTCGGCACCCTATTCGACGCCCTCTTCGCCGCGCTCGTTTTCTTCTGCCTCATCCCGTGCGCGGATTTCTCACGCGCGGAGGGGCGCGATCTGGCCGGCCAGCCGCCCGAATCGGCACTTTCGGCGGGCGATCCGGGGCCGACGCCGGCCGAGGTCACGGGCCTGGCCTGCTCGCCGACCTATGACGAAACGCTCGACTACCTGCGGAAGGTCGCGGACACCTGCAGCCATGTTGAAGTCTCGAGCTTCGGGGTGAGCCAGGAAGGCCGGCCGCTTCCGCTCGTGCTGGTCCGTGACCGGGCGCAGTTGACGACCGACGGCAGCCGCATCAAGCCGGTCGTGCTCATCATCGCCGGGATCCACTCGGGCGAGATCGACGGCAACGACGCCGTGCAACTTCTGCTGCGCGACATCGCGCGCGGACGCGAACCGGACATCCTCGCGAATCTCGATCTCCTGATCGTGCCGATCTTCAATGTCGACGGCCACGCGCGCCGCAGCCCTCATCATCGCTTCACGCAAGTCGGCCCGGCCAACGGCTTCGGCACGCGCAGGAATGCGCAGCGCCTCGACTTGAACCGCGACTTCACCAAGCTCGCATCGCCCGAGTGCCGGGCGCTGGTCCGCCTGGCTTCGCAATTCCAGCCGGACATCTTTCTCGATCTGCACACCAACGACGGATTCGACTATCAGTACGATCTGCTCTTCGGCGGCTTCCCCGATCCGACGCTCCCCGGCCGCCGCGACGAGCTCGTGCGCGAGCGGCTCGTGCCGTTCGTCGTGCAGGCGATGGCAGCGGAAGGAGTGTTGGCGCACCCGCTCGCCTATCCGCGCAACGAGCTGGATCTCACCGCAGGGCTCGCGACCTACGGCATCGCCCCGCATCTGGCGACCGGTTACTTCGAGACCCGCCAGGCGATCAGCATGCTCTCCGAGTCGCATCCGTACATTCCGTATCCCCGCCGAGTGCGCGCGACCTTCGAATTCGTCAAAGCCGTGCTGCACTTCGCCGCGCGCAACCGGATCGAGATCGTCGAGACGATCGGGCAGGCGCGCCGGACCGCGCTTTCCTGGGCGCTCGAGCCGGGCCGGCACGCGATCGCACTCGGATGTGAGGCCGACCCCGAGCGCTCGCATCCGATTCTCTGGCTCGGCAAGGCGATGCAAGTGGTGAAGAGCCCGGTCACGGGCAGCAGCTACGCGAAGTACGCGCAAACGCCGGTCACCTACGAAGTGCCCTTCTTCGACCGGCTCGTCCCCAAAGGCACCGCCGACATGCCGCGCGGTTACCTGATCGAGAAGGCCTGGGGAGATGTGGCCGCGCGCCTGCGCGACCATTGCATCCGGGTGGAGACGCTGCGCGAGCCGTTTGCGGGTGAAGTCGAGGTCCATCGCGTGACCCAGGTGGAATTCTATCGCGCTCCGCGCCAGGGCCATCATCCGATCGAATCGATCGAGTTCGCCGTCACCACCGAGCGGCGCACATTTCCCGAAGGCAGCTATTGGGTGCCGCTCGATCAACCGGCGGGACTCACCGCCATGCAGCTACTCGAGCCGCGCGCGCCGGAAGGCTATCTGGTGTGGAACGCCTTCGACACGATCTTCGAGCGCGGGATCATCACCGAGCCATGGGCGCTCGAGGAGAATGCGCTGCGGATGCTCGCCGATCCGGCCACGCGGGCGGATTACGAAGCGGCGCTGCGGGACTCCGCCTTCGCCGTCGACGCGAACGCGCGCTTGGAGTTCTTCTTCGCGCGCACGCCGTATGACGAAGAGGAACAGAACCTCTATCCGGTGTTTCGTCTCATGCAGGCGGAAGGCCCCGTCACGGGAGAGTGATCTTTTCCCGTCTCGCGGCGCTCACCTCAAAGCCGATTGATCGCGCCGCGCTTTGCCTACAGCCAAGTGATCGCGCAGCCTCCGCCTACAGTCCAAGAATCTCGCGATAGACGGCGAGAGTCCCCTCCACCATCGCCTGCGCGCTGAACTTCCGTTCGACCGTGCCCCGCGCGTTCTCGGCCAGCCGGCCCGCAAGCGCGCGATCCTCGATCAACAAGACAATCGCCTTGGCCAGCGAGGCGGGATCCCGCAGAGGGACCAGGATCCCGTCCTGTCCGTCGGTCACGACCTCCGGAATCCCTCCCGCGCGCGTGGCGACGATCGGCCGGCGCGCCGCCATCGCATCCATGAGCGATGTGCAGAGGCCTTCCATGCGCGAAGACATGACGAAGAGGTCGAGCGCCTTCAAGAGTCCCGGCACATCGTTCCGAAATCCGGCGAAGACGACCGCCTGGCCGATGCCGAGCCGCTTCGCCTGCGCGGCGAGGCTCTCGCGCAACTCGCCGTCGCCGACGAAGACGAGCCGCGCTTCGCGATGCTTCTCGAGCACGAGCGCCATCGCGTCGACGAGATCGCATTGGCCTTTGTGATCGGCGAAGTGGGCGACATTGCCGATCACGAACGCGCTCGCCTCGAGACCGAATTCCGAGCGGAGGTCGACCACCGCCGCTTCGTCGATCGGAGCGATGTCGATTCCCGAGTGGACGAGCGAGATCCTGCCCGGATCCACGCCGCCCGCAATCAGCACCGAACGCACCGCCTCGGAGATGGCGAGAATGCGGCTCACGCGTGTGCCGTACTTCCACGCGCCTCGCACCGGAAAGTCCACCCGGCGCGCGATGACGACCCGGGCCCGGCAGACCTTCGCCGCGAGCAGCGCCAGCGCGCCCGCATGCGCGGTGTGCGCATGCAGAATGCGGGCGGATCGCCGGCGCGCGAGGCGCCCGATGCGCATGGCGGCGAGGAGATCCGCCTCTCCGCGCATGCGAATGGCCGCGGTCTCGACCCCCGCGGCGCGCGCCTTCTCGACGAAGGGACTGCCCGGTTGACCGACGGCGATCGGCGTCCCTCCGGCGCGCTGCAGCCCGCGGATCAGATGCAACGCCTGCGCCTCGCCTCCGCGCCAGGTGCGCTCGGTGTCGATGTGGATCGTGACCAGATTCATGAAAGACTCTTCGTCAGATTCCATGCGATCGCATCGGATGGCGGTGACCCCGGAACATCAGGGCAGCATCTTCGCAGGGTGAGCTTCTCCATTCCCGCTCACCCACAGGCTGTCTTCGAGAGTCGATCCGCCCGGTTGATGCACCGTGATTCGAAACCACCCCTCATTCAGACCGTGCAAACAATACTGCTCCCCATCCAACAGGACGACCACGGGCGCTCCAAACCAGTCACGATCATTCCATCGCTTTGCGCCCCATGCGGTGATCCACAGATCGCAGCTATCTCTCTGGGCATCGAAGCCCGCAAAACGAAAGGCGCTGCTTCCGCCGATGTACCCGTAGAACACAATGCAGAGCGTATCGCTGATGGCGACTTGCTCCGGCACACCGATGCTGTCGACGGGGATGATGAATCGCTCCTCATGCCATCGTGACTCATCGCACCCGACGCATTCGGCGAATGCGATTCCTACGAGGAACCATCCCAGAACGGTCTGGCGCCAGGGTCGCGTGGCTCGCATGTCTCCTCCGCCAGTACCTCTTGCGCTGAGACCCGCCCAATTCACCCCCCGGCGCTGATCATGCACCGCAGCGTCGTGTCGCTTTCCCAATCCGCTTCCTTCTCTTCCAAGTATCCGGATTCTCGATTCACGGAAACAGCGTCCTTCCTCCAGGTCCACGCCGCTTGCACACCCGCCCACAAGAGCGGACCGTAGCGGAAGCGCGCCTCGCCCTGCACTCGCCAGGAGCTGCGCGCGTCGTCCAGCGACCAGGCGTTCACCTCGCCGCAATCTTCATTCGTGACGGGATCGCAGCCGGTGGACTCGGGCAACCAGGGACGGCCGATCGCGCCGTTGCCCTTGCGCGTGTGAAGCGCGCTGCTTCCGAAATTCCACGAGACCGACGGCGCCACGCTCGCGCGCAGGAGCAGCGCTTCCACATCGGGCCCGCGCGCATATCCCAGCGCGCGGCCCTGATGCTCCCAATCGCACCGGCAGACATCCTGGTAGTAGACCGAGTAGGTGAAGTCCGAAATGCGCGCGTACTCGCCCGCGAGTGTCCAGTCCCAACCGCGCCATCGAGGAGCGTAGCTGAATCCCACCTGGCCGCCCATGCGCGTGGGCATCGACGCAGACTGCGTCGCGATGTCGTCGGCCAGGATGGAGCCGTAGATCAAGAGACCCGGGCGCGCGCGCCAGGAGAGATCGGCGCTCCAGAGCACATTGTTGCGCAGGAAATTCTCGGTGGAATCGGAAGGTTCATCCTGCATCTCGAGGCGCTCGACCAGCGTGTACGGGACGAAGCCCGCAAGATAGAGCAGCCCCGGCTGATCGGCCTGATAGCGCGCGCCTTCGGCGAGCGAAAGCGCGAGGTCGGGCGTGATCGTCCACTGCAGGCGATGAGCGGAGAGATAGCGGTTCGCGCCGGGATTCGTGTTCGCCCCGGCGAGCGAAGCGTGACGATCCGTGATGCCGGTGAGAGCTAGGAAGCGCAATCGCTCTCCCAGGCGAATCTGGTATTCCGCGAAATCGAGCGGCTGCGCCGACTCCGCCAGCAGCAGCGCGCCGCTCGCCCCCATGCCCCATTGGTGCCGGTCGCGTCCCAGCCGCAGCCGGAGCGCACCGAGGCGCGCGGAGAGGGTGAGCTCGTCGGCGTGCAGGATGAAGTCGGTGTTCTCGACGAGCGGATCGGCGAAGGTGCGGCCGCGCTCGATTTCGGCCGCGAACATGCTTCCTTGCACGACGAGCGATCGACCGGCGAAGAATGCAGCGCGGATTCCGAAACGGGAGGAGTCCGTCCACGCGGGCTCCTCGCCCGTTTGAAAGCGAGGCATCGCGCGCGCATAGGGAGTGACGAGCAGCAGGCGATCGTTTGCCCGGGCGAGAAGGATGGAGCCCGGGCGATGCGGCCACGCGGTCGCCTGCGTTCCGCCTGCCTGCCTCGCGCTCGCGTGCGCCTCACCTATCGGCGTCCCGCTCATCTGCGAAGCGCTCACCCACGCCGAATCCCAGCGAAGCATTTGGCGTAGGGTTGTTCGCGCGTGGCTTTCGCTTGTGCCGCGCACTGCATCCGCACTGCCCGATGCGCTCGCCTCCAGCCAGGCGGCCAGCTCGCCTCGATCGACCGGGCGGAAGTCGCGCGCCTCGAAGGGCAGCTCGCCGCGCGCTACCAACCGCTCGATCTCGTCCTCGACCGCGCTCCAGGGCGACAGCGGCTCGGGAGGAATGCGTTGCTCGAGATCCGCGAGCGAGAAAGAAACGGCCTCCTTGCGACCGCTGTGCGCATTCGACAGCGAATCGCTCGGGGTGGCCGCGACTGCTTCCGCGAGAGAACCAAGCGCAAAGGCGGCCGCGCAGGCGCATGGGACGGCAAGGCGCGCGATCCTGGCCGCGCGCACGGTTGGCTGCCACCGCTTTCCTTTGGAACTTGCCACGCTCGCTTGCTTTGCTTCCGCCCGGCCGCTCACTTCGGAATCTGTCTCAACGCTTCCTTGATCGCTCGCTCGAGTTGCCGGTCGACTCCGCGCTGCAGATCGTCGGGAAGATTCGCGACCACGATGTCGGGCATGCAGCCGGTGCCTTCCTGGTTCGCGCCGTTCAGCTTCGAGTACCAGCCGCGGCCCGGCAGGCGGATGCGCGAACCGTCGAGCATCGTCGCCGCGCCGGTCGAGATCACCGCGCCCGCGGTCTGCTGGCCGACGACCGGCCCGCGTCCCAGCGTCCGAATGGCCCACGAGAAGATCTCGGCATTCGAGAAGCTGCCCTCGTCGCAGAGGACGACGATGGGCTTGGTCCACGCATACAGCAAGCGCCGTTCTTCCGGGTAGCCCGGCCCGCCGTCGCGCCCGATCGTGGTCGCGTGATCGCCCGCGAGCAGGCTCGTCAACAGCAGGTCGGCGGTCCATCCGCCGCCGTTGTCGCGCACATCGATGATCAGCGCATCGCGGCCGTGCGCCACCGCGTAGAGATCGCGCTCGTAGCGGTCGAGCGAGGATTCGTCCATGGATCGAATGTGAATGTAGGTGACACGGCCGCCGGTCTCCCGCTCCACGAATTCCCGGCGGACCCTGCACTCATCGAGGTACGCGAGCAGGCGGAGATCGCCTCCCTTCACCGGCCGAATCGTCACTTCGCGGCTCTTGCCGTCGCGCTCCACTTCCAGGCGCGTGCGCTTCTCGGCGGAGCGAGCGAGCAGGCGGAAGATGTCGTCGTCTCTTTCCACCCGCATGCCGTCGACCGCCAGGATCACATCGCCGGGAAGCAGGCGGCTCGCCACGCGATCGGCGGGCGATTGCGGAATCACATAGCCCACGCGCATGCCGGGCCCGGCATGGGAAGCGTCGAAGATCACGCCCAACTCGCCCGTCTCGGCCTTCAGCGCGGCGCCGCGCGCATCGGGATCGCCCGGCCCCGCCGACACGCCCAGGTGCGATGAGTTCAACTCGCCCATCATCATCCGCATCACATCCTGGAAATCGCGATAGGTCGAGGCACCGAGCGCCCAGGGGCGATAGCGCTCACGCATCGCCTGCCAGTCGCATCCGTGAAAATGCGGGTCGTAGAACTGCGCACCGAGCGTGCGCCACGCTTCGTCGAAGACCGAGGCCCGCTCGCGGGCGCAATCCACGCGCAATTCCGCCGCGTAGTCGTACGATTTCGTCTCGCCACCCGCCAGCGGCACCGACGCGATCTTGCCGCCCTTCTTCAAGAAGAGGAGCTTCTCGCCCTTCGGGTCCCATTGCACGAAGGAAGGATTCTGGCCGCCCTTGGTGAGGCGCTCGGGCTCGCTGCCGTCCCACTTGATCTTCCAGAGATCGCTCTGGCCGTCGTTGTCGGCGACGAAGACGAGCTCGGAAGCATCCTTGGAGATCAGCACGCCGTTCTCTTCGCCGGGAAAGGAGGTCAGGCGGTGCAGGCGCTCGTGGATGCCGTCGAAGTCGATGCGGACGACGACCTCTTCTTTCTCCTTCTTGCCCTTGTCGCTCCCCGCTTCGTCCTCGCTCTCACCCTTCTTGGCCGCCTCGTCCTTGCCGGCCTTGGATGCGCCGTCGCCGTCGGAAAGGCGGTCGAGGCGCTCCTCGCGCGAGCGCTCTTCGTCTTCGCGGGTGAGCCAGACATACCAGATGTCCGTCTGGTTCAGGAATTGCCTGCGCGACGAGAAGGCGAGCATCTTGCCGTCCGGCGACCAGCAGGGCGAGAGGTCGAGGTCGGGATGGCGGCTGACATTGACCGGTTCGCCGCCATCCGCCGAAACGATCCAGATGTCGCTGTTGAAATCGTCGTCCTCTTGCGTGTAGGCGATCCATTTGCCGTCGGGCGACCAGCAGTAGTCGAGCTCGCGCGGGCCGCTGACGATTGCGCGCGCCTGCGACCCGTCGGCCTGCATCACCATCAGCGTCCCCAGGCCGCGCAAGTAGGCGATCCGTTTGCCGTCGGGCGAGTAGCGCGGGCGCCATTCGTCGCGCGCATCGCTGGTCAGAGCGGTCGTGCGCAAGCGCGCGGCGCGGGCGAGACGCGGCTCCGAATCGTCGTCGGAGACGGCGGTGTACAAGTCGGCGTTCCCCTCGCGATCGGAGACGAACAGCAGCGACTTCGAATCCGCGGCCCAGGCGATCTGGTGATCGCGCGCCGGAGAGAGCGAGACATCGTACGCGAACGGCTCCTTCTCGCTCGCTTTCATGACGAAGATCTCTCCCCGATAGACGAATGCGATTTGTTTCCCGTCGGGAGAGAGGCGCATTTCGTTCGCGTCGCCCTTCACCTCGAGCCATTGCACATCGTCGCTCTTGCTGTCGCGCGGAAGTTGAATGCGAAGCCGTTCGGGCGCCGGGATGCCCGCCGACCAATTCGCTGCGTCTCCGCCCGCCAAGGGAGGCATGCGCACGGCGTAGATGCCGTCCTCGTACTCGAAGGCGGCGAGCCGGCCGTCGCGAGACAGCGCCGGATAGCGCAGCCGGCCGCGGGAGAGGCGCGTCACCCAAGCCCGCTCGCCGGTGGCGCGCGAAACGATCTTCAGATTCGTGACCCCGCCCGCTTCGCTCGCATACAGAAGATGCTCGCCGTCGGGAAACCACGCGGGCGCGCGATTGACCCCGAGTTCGCGCTCGGGACGCGCGAAATCGGGCGCCTCTTCCTTCCAGTCGGCCCAGAATTGCTCCGGCTTCGCGTCCGGATCGACGGTCACGGAAGCGAGCTCGGTCAGATTCAGGAACCGCGCTCCGGTGCGCAATGCGGCCACGCCGTGAAGCGCAATCGTGGTCTCCAAATTCTTCGCGTCCGCGCTGAGGGAAGAACCGGGGGCGCCTTGAAGAAGCGCCTGATCGGCATCTCGATCGCTCTTGCCTTCCGTCGGCGGACCGAGTGGCGCATTCAATTCGCACAGCCACAAGCGCGGGCGCGCGCTTCCCAGGTAGCCGCGCCGCCACCAGGCAGTGCTCCCTTGCGTGAAGGCGAGCGTGCGCCCATCGGGCGAAAGGGTCGCATCGCCTCCGCCCACGGGAAGAACCGCGCGCTCGGGGCCCCCGCCCAGCGCGACGCAGTAGATGCCCAGATTGTCGCCGTTCTGCAGGGCGCGCAGGCTGCGGAAGAGGACCGCGCGGCTGTCGGGCGTCCAACCGGTCGGCGTGTCCGCCTGGCTGTTGTGCGTCAGTTGCCGCACCTCGCCGCCGTCCACCGGCAGCGCGAAGACATCGTCATTGCCCGCGCGATCCGAGGAGAAGGCGATCCAGCGCCCATCGGGAGACCAGATCGGATTCGCGTCGTAGGCGGTGTGCGCCGTCAAGCGCCGGGCCTCTCCGCCTTCGGAGGGCACGACCCAAATGTCTCCCTGATATGAAAAGGCGATCGCGCTTCCGTCGGGGCTCGGAGCGGGATGGCGCGGAAAACATACGGCGTCCGCTTCTCCGGCGGCGCCGCTCTGCGAGCGGGCGATTCCGCCGAGGCCGTTGAGCAGTGCGAGAGTCGCGACCAGCAAGGCAAACCGCAAACGCATGACGCCTCCCATGATCGTCTGATGGGCCAGGAAATCCCTTGAAGGAATACGCCGTCGAGGAAGGAATCGCAACCGTTGAGGAAGGAAGAGTCCGTCAGGCAACCATCCGTAAGCGCGCATGCGACCCAGACCATGCGTTTGCGCGGAGGCGCCGCAAACCGCCCGCATGCGCGCATAGGCCGCAGACGATCCGCAGGCGGGCATGCGCCGCCGGCATCGTCTCAGCGCCTCACGCGCGCGTCAGGCATTCGAGGGCCTGCGCCGCCACCAGCAGCATCTCCCCGCGCACTTCCTTCGCCGCCACTTCCACCCGATGGCGCCCGTGGGTGACGAAGGCGACCGGCACCGGCATCTGCCCGATCAGGCATTGCACATCCTTGCGGGTGAGCGCGCGGGTCATGTCGAGGCGCACGCCGCCGTCGCGCAGGGTGAGCGTCTCGACGCCCGCCTTGGTCGCGCGAATGCGCAGGCGCCGCAGCTCGAAAAGACTCTCCGCGGGAGCGGGCATGCGCCCGAAACGGTCGCTCAACTCGGCGGCCAGCTCGTCGACTTTCTCCACGCTCTCCGCGTCGGCCAGGCTCTTGTACAAGTTCATCTTCTCGGCATCGACGGAGATGTAGTCGCCCGGCAGGAAGGCTTGCAGATCGGTGACCACCCGCGCCTGCAGGACCTCCGGCGCCGGCAGCCCCTTGATCTCCTGCATCGCCTCGTTCAGCAGCCGCATATACAAATCGAATCCGACATTCAGCACGAAGCCATGCTGCTCGGAGCCGAAGACATTGCCCGAGCCCCGGATCTCGAGATCGCGCATCGCGAGTTGGAAGCCGCTGCCCAGGTCCTCGAACTCCTCGATCGCCTTCAAGCGCTTCATGGCCTCCTCGGTGATCACCTTGTGGGGAGGCACGAGCAGGTAGGCGTAGGCCTTGCGCGCCGAACGGCCCACGCGCCCGCGCAGCTGATAGAGCTGCGCCAGGCCGAAGGTGTCGGTGCGGTTGACGAGGATCGTGTTGACATTGGGCATGTCGAGACCCGACTCGATGATCATCGTCGAGACGAGCACATCGTACTCGCGGTTCAGGAAGTTGCGCATGACCGTCTCGAGCTGGGTCTCGCGCATCTGCCCGTGGCCCACCGCCACCCGCAGGTGCGGCACCAGCGAGCGCACATAGTTGGCCATCGCGTCGATCGATTCCACGCGGTTGTGCACGAAGAAGCTCTGCCCGCCGCGATCGGCCTCGCGCATCAGGGCATAGCGGATGACCTCGTCGGCGAACTCGACGATCTCGGTCTGGATCGGACGGCGGTCGCGCGGCGGCGTGTGGATCGCGCTCATGTCGCGCGCGCCCATCAGGGCGAGGTTCATCGTGCGCGGAATGGGCGTGGCCGTCATCGTGAGCACATCCACCTGCGTGCGCAGGTGCTTCAAGCGCTCCTTGTGCGCCACCCCGAAGCGCTGCTCCTCGTCCACGATCACGAGCCCCAGGTCGTGGAAGCGCACATCCTTCTGGATCAGCCGGTGCGTGCCGACCACGATGTCCACCTTGCCGGCCGCGAGATCGCGCACGACCGCCGCGTTCTCCTTCGTCGAGCGGAAGCGGCTGAGCATCTCGATGCTCGCGGGAAATCCGCGCAGCCGCTCGGTGAAGGTGTCGTAGTGCTGTTGCGCGAGCAGCGTCGTGGGCACGAGAACGGCGACCTGCTTGCCTTCCATCACCGCCTTGAAGGCCGCGCGGATCGCGACCTCGGTCTTGCCGTAGCCCACATCGCCGCAAATCAGCCGGTCCATCGGAGCGGGCCGCTCCATGTCGGCCTTCACTTCCTGAATGGCCTTCAACTGATCGGGCGTCTCGTCGAAGGGAAAGCGCGCCTCCATCTCCGCCTGCCACACGGTGTCGGCCGCGAAGGCGTGTCCCGGATGCGCCTTGCGGAGCGAGTAGAGGCGCAGCAACTCGCTCGCCATCTCCTTGATCGATTTCTTCACCCGCGCCTTGGTCTTGGCCCATTGGTTGGTGCCCAAGCGCGAGAGCGCGGGCCGGTGCCCTTCCTCGGCCGAGTACTTCTGCACCAGCGCGAGCTGATCGACGGGAATGAAGAGCTTGTCGCCGCCCGCGTATTCGATCTTCATGCAATCGGTGAGCTGCCCGTTCACCGGCAAGCGCTCGATGCCGCGATAGACGCCGATCCCGTGATCGATGTGGACCACGAAATCGCCCGGGCGCATCGCGAGCAGCTCCTTCAGCGAGATGCCCCGGCTGTAGCGCCGTCCCGCGCGACGGCGGCGCAGGCGCTCGAAGATTTCGTGATCGGTGAGGACCGCGAGGCGGATTTCGGAAGCGGCAAAGCCCGCGGCGAGATTCCCCACCAGGAACTGCGCGGGCACATCCTCCATCAATTCCGCGAGACGGTCGCGATGGTTGATCGTGTCGCACAGCACGCGGATCTCGTAGCCCTGGCCGCGCAAGCGTTCGATGTAGGCGCGAACCAGCGAGAGATTGCGTCCGAAGCGTTCCTGCGGACGGGTGGCGAAAGGGAAATAGCGCGTCGCGTACGGCAGCATCGCCGCCGTCTCGCGATCTTCGCCCCAGGAAGAGAACGCCATCGCCTCTGCGCCGGCGTGCGCCTCCTCCGCCTCGGCGCCGGGCATGGCGTCCGAGGGCCCGGCGCCATCTTGCGTGTGGGCATCGTCCGGGAGCCCGGCGGCGGCATGCGCATCATCCGAGAGCTCGGCGCCGGTGGGCGCATGCGCATCATCCAATGGCTCAGTACCGGCGTGCGCCTCCTCCGCCTCCGCGCCGCTTCGCGCCTTCGTTGCCCGCGTTTTCGCGCGTGCGCGCTTCGCTTTCTTCTTCACCTCGGGACGCGCGCTGCGCTTGAGCACCTGGCTCCACGAATCCGCCTCCCCTCTCGCGGAATCGATCTCGAGCGGGTCGGGCGGACGCAGCTGCTCGCCCGCGGTCCAACCGCGATTGGGCGGCGTCGCCTCGCGCGGTCCCGGATCGACCGCGGAAGAGCGCGCGCCGACGCCCGAGAAGATGGCCGGATGGGAAGCGAGCAGATCGGAGAGCCCGCCCCGCATGAGAAAGAGCTCATCGGGCGTGGAATAGAGCGCTTTCAACATGCCCGTTTCGCATTCGTCGCGCGCGCGGCCCGGCTCGCGGCCGCCCTCGGCCGCCGCCTCGCGCACGCGTTCGCGCGCCTCGCGCAACAGCCGATCGATGTAGAGCGGATCGTCCACCATCACCGGACGTCCCGCGCCCACATAGTCGAGCAGCGTGCCGCGCTCGATGCCGAAGCCCGCCATCATCCACTCGATGCCCTCGAAGCTGCCTTCGCTGCGCAGCATCATCAGATGCTCGTGCTGCGGGCCGGCCGGCGGAATGAAGCCGGAAGCGAGGGCGCGTTCCCAATCGCTCTCCTCGATGACGACCTCCCACAGCGGAAGAATCGTGAAGCTCGAGAGGACCGCTTGCGATCGCTGGGTGAAGACATCGAACTCGCGCATCGAGACGATCTCGTCGTCGTCGAACTCGAGCCGCACGGGATTCAAGCGCCCGAAGCTGTAGACATCGACGATGCCTCCGCGGCGGCTGAAGTCGCCGTACTCGCCCACGATCGATTCCGGGTGATAGCCGAGCCGGGCGAGGAACGCGGCCAGCGCTTCGGGCTCGATCCGCTCTCCCACTCGCACGGTGCGCAGAAAGCGGGACAGGTGGAGCGGATGGGGAATGCGCTGGAAGAGCGCGCCGGGCGTGGTGAGCACGACCCAGGGCGTGCGGCCCTCGGCATGTTCGTCGAGCAAACGCGAGAGCGTCTCCAAGCGATCGGCCCGCTCGCGCGCGCGCGGAATCTGCAGGTCATACGGCTCGACTCCCGATTCCGGAAAGTGCACCACGCGATCGGGGCCGAGGAGAAAGAGGAAATCCTCGCGCGCTTCGTCGAGGGTGGAGGCGTCGGACGCGAGAAAGACGAGCGGCGCGCGCCCTTGTTCCGCCATGCGGCGCGCAATCGTGGCGGCGACGACCGTGGATGCAGACCCGTGCAAACCGATGAGCCCGAGATGCAATCCTCGCGCGCGCGCATCAGCGGTCACAGGCTGCACCGCCTGGGCGGCCTGCGCCGCCCGCGCCGCTTGCGCCGGGTCCGCATTCGAGGGCGCAGTTGCCCCCAACGCGGCGAGGATGGCTTGCACCCCTTCCGCACGCTCGATCGCGTCCATCAACGCGACTTCGACCGGTTTTGGCTCTTCGCGTCTCATGACATCGTGTCGCAATCCGTCAACCGGATCTCCGCCTCGAACGGAAACGGCGGACGAACCATCATGTCGGATCGCGAAGCGGGAATCCAGAGCGGACTGGGTGGAATCGAGCTCGAATGGAGAGCAGCCCCGCTACGAAACTCCGCGGCCGCGCGCAATCAGGCTCTCTGCGAGCAGCGCGGCGAAGGCGAGCGCGAGGCAGAGGCGCCACAACTCCCGCCCGTGCCGCGTCTCGAGAATCTGGCGGCCGATCTCTTCGTCGCGCGACAGCGTGATGGCGTCATCCCCGAAGAGCAGGCGCATCTGCTCGGGCGTCATCGGACGCAGATCGGATTCGCGCACATCCACATTCACGGCGGCGACCGGCTCGGCGGGCCCTCCGCGCGGCGATCGTTCTGAAACGACGCGATAGAATCCCGGCTCCGGCGCGGGATCGGAGACGAGCGCGGCGCCGCGATCGGTCCTCGCGATGCGCACCGGAATCTCCAATCCGCCCGGCCCCACGCATCGCAACAGCTCCTCGCCCCCTTCGCGCGGCAGGGGCCAGGAGAGCGGCTCTCCCACGAGCGGCTCGCGCGTTTGCGCGCGTCCTCCGAGCACGAGATGCAGGAGCGCCCGATGGAGGAAGGGCAAGTACGAGGCGCTGGTCGGAAAATCGCTCCAATCCATATCGAGCGAGGAAGCGAAGAGCAGCACGCCCGGTTCTTCGAGCAGCGCCGGCAGCGAAGACGAGAATTCCGCGAGCGTCTGCGTCTGGGCGCCGGGACGCACTTCGATCACGCGGCGGAAGCGCGCTCCGGTCAGCGCGCCGCCGGGCGCGATCGGAAAGCCGGAGAAGAGCGCCTGCCCGACCGCGGAGGGACGCAGCGTGAAGCGTCCTTCGCTTTCCGCTTCCCCGAGCACATTCCCCACCCGCGCGCCGGTGAGGGAGGGCAGGATCTGGCTGTTGTACAGGCGCGCATCGACGCGATCGCCGAGCGCAATCAGAAGGCCGCCCCCCTCGCGATGGAAGCGCTCCAGGCGTTCGACCGCGGTCGCGCTCAAGCGCCCGACATTCAAGAGGACGACCGCATCCACCTGAAAGTCATTTTCGAGCCCGAGATTCTCTTCGGCCACCGTGCGCACATCGAACAAGCGCGCGACGGCTTGCCCCGGCTCGCTCGCGGACGGCTCGCCCGCGCTCGCATCTCCCGGGCGTGCCTCGCCGGCACCGGGAACTTGTCCTTGCCAAGGATCGAGCGCGAGCAGCGCGAAGCGCGTCTCTTCGCGGATGTCGTCGCGCTCAGGGGGACCGCCCGTGACGACGAGCACGCGAAAGCGGCTCGTCGCGTGCGTGAACACGAAGCGCGAGTTGTCGCGATCGAGCAGATCCGCATTGCTCTGCACTTCGAGCAGCCCTTGGTCGGGCTCGACCGGCAGGGTGAGCACCGCCGCAGCGGCCCCGCCGGGCTCGACCGTGACGACGCCTTCGCCGAGCAGCGCGCGCGCGCCGCTTCCGCCGAGCGCCTGCACGGTCACTTCCGCGCGATCGCGCTCGTCGAAGTTGCGCACCTGCGCGGTCAAGCGCCCGCCGCGCCCGCCTGGATCGCTCTCGAAGAGCGCGCCGACGATGGCCGCATTCTGCGAGGCCTCGTTCGAGACGGGCAGGAGATAGAGGCGCGTGTCGGGCGGCAGCGCGAGCAGCGCCCGGCCCTCCTTCATCGTGCCATCGGCGATGACCCCACCGAGCGCGCTGTCGGGCTCCCCGCCCTCGCGGTGCCCGCCGCTTCCGCTGCCTGCTTGCGTTTGCGCGCCGCCGGCCTGCGTTTGCGCGCCCAGATTGCGGAGCAGGTCCTCCGCCTGGTTGCGCTGAAAATCGGAGATGATCACGATCTCGCGATTGAGCGTGCGCGAAGCGGCGAGCAGCGGATAGACGCGCTCCAGCGCGGCGGAAAAATCGGCGCGCCCGGCGCGTGGCTTCGCGCGCTCCACTTCCTCGATGAGAAGCGCGGGATCGCGCACGCTGTTCTCGTACGGGACTTCGACCGGCCCGGCCGCGAAGACGAGCACCGCGCGATCGCCTTCTTCGAGGAGCCCGAGCGCCTCGCGCGCGCGTTGCTGCGCCTCGGCGAAGCGGGTCGGCAATCGCAAGCCCGAGCCGCTCGCTTCCACCGGCAGCAAGCCGGCGGGATCGGTGCGCGCTTCCATGCTGTAGCTGTCGTCGATCACGATCGCGACCGTGGACGAGCCGCGCCGCATTCCCGCGCCCGCTCCCTGCCACACGGGCCTGCTCAGCGCGAGCGCGAGAAACGCGATCGCGAGCGTGCGCAAGGCGAGGAGCAACCACTGGCGCAGGCGCATGCGGCGCACTTTGCGGCGCGTGATCTCGTCGAGAAAAGCGACATTCGAGAAGGGCACTTCCCGCAGGCGCCGGCGGCTGAAGAGATGGATCAGGATCGGCAAGGCCGCCGCGGCGAGCGCGGCGAGAAAGGCGCCGTTCAGGAAGGAAAGCGGGCCCATCAATGGAGTCTCCGCCGCTTCTCGAGATAGCGCAGCAGGGCGACATCGTAGGAGGTGTCGGTGCGGATTTCCGCGTAATCGATCGCGTGCTCGGCGCAGGTGCGGCGAAAGGCGCGCCGCCAGCTCTCGACCCGCTCGCGGTACTCACGCGCGAGCTCCCAGGGCACGGTGCTCAACTGCCGGCGCGTTTCGAGATCGACGAAGACCGTCTCCTCACGGAAGGGAAACTGGATCTCCGCCGGATCGAGAACATTCAGTACCACCACCTCGTGCTGCCGGTGACGAAAGTGTTTGAGACCGGTGAGCACCGAAGCGGGATCGTCCATCAAATCGCTGATCAGCACCACGAGACCGCGGCGGCTCAACCGGTCGGCGAGGTAATGCAGGCTCGGCCCGATGCTCGTCAAGCGCCCGCTGGCCTGATCCTTGGCGGAGGGATCGAGGCGCGCCAGCTCGCCCAGGATCACACGCAGGTGCGAGCTCGCCGAGCGCGAGGGAATGAGCTTGCGCACCCGGTCGTCGAAGGTCATCAAGCCGACGGCGTCCTGCTGCTGGATCATGAGATACGCCAGGGCCGCGGCCAGATAGGTGCCGTACTCGAGCTTGGTGAGCAGCTTGTCGCTCGAGCGGTAGACCATCGAGGAGCTGACATCCAGCAGGATGTGGCTGCGAAGATTGGTCTCCTCCTCGAACTCCTTGATGAAGAAGCGGTCGGTCTTCGCGTAGACCTTCCAGTCGACGGTGCGAATGGGATCGCCGGGCATGTAGGGCCGGTGTTCGGCGAACTCGACGCTGAAGCCGTGATAGGGGCTCTTGTGCAAACCGGTGACGAAGCCTTCGACCACGAGGCGGGCGATCAAGTCGAGGCGCTTCAGCTTGCTCACGAAATAGGGATCGAGCAGCTTGCGATAGTCCTCGCGGATCGTGTTCACCAGGTTCCTCCGCCCCGTCCTTGTTGCGCCGGCTGCCCCGGCGTTCGCGGATCAGCCGTCGCGGTGATCGCCAGGTTGTCCCCTTGCGCGCGCGCGATGCCGCGTACCTATGCGTATCTTCGCGCTCCTACGCGCGCTCCGGAATCTGCTCGAGGAGCATGGCCACGATGCGATCGGGCTTCACCCCCTCGGCCTCGGCGTTGAAATTCGTGACCAGCCGATGGCGAAAGACCGCGGGCGCCACCGCCTTCACATCCTCGATGGCCGGCGTCTCGCGTCCCATGAGAATCGCGCGCGCCTTCGCGCCGAGGATGAGGTACTGCGAAGCGCGCGGTCCCGCGCCCCAGGCGACCCAATCGCGCACGAACGCGGGCGCATCCGCCGAGGGACGCGTGGAACGCGCGAGGCGGACGGCGTAGCGCACCACCGGTTCGGCCACCGGCACGCGGCGCACGACCTGCTGCAGGCGGATGATCTCCTCGGCGTTCATCACCCGCTCGACCGGCGGGCTTGCGATGCCCGTGGTCGTGTTGACGATCTGCACTTCCTGGCTCTCGTCGGGATAGTCGACGAGGATGTTGAACATGAAGCGGTCGAGCTGCGCTTCGGGCAGCGGATACGTCCCCTCGAGCTCGATCGGATTCTGGGTCGCGAGCACGAAGAAGGGCAGGTGGAGCGAGTGGGTCTCGCCGCCCGCGGTCACCTGCTTCTCCTGCATGGCCTGCAGCAAGGCGGCCTGCGTCTTGGGCGGCGTGCGATTGATCTCGTCGGCCAGCACCAGGTTCGCGAACACGGGGCCTTGCACGAATTTGAAGGTGCGCTGCCCGGTCGCGCGATTCTCTTCGAGAATCTCGGTGCCGGTGATGTCGCTCGGCATGAGGTCGGGGGTGAACTGAATGCGGTTGAAACGCAAATCGAGAATGCGCGCGAGGGTGGAGATGAGCAGCGTCTTCGCGAGGCCGGGCACGCCGACCAGGAGGCCGTGCCCATCGGCGAAGAGGGCGAGCAGAAGCTCGTCGATCACACGGTCCTGTCCCACGATCACCCGGCGCACTTGAGCGAGGATCTTCTCCCGCCCCCCGGCCAGTTCCGCGATCGCCGCCCTGCCCGCCGCCGCCGGCGCCTGATTCCCTTGCATCGTGCTCCCCCTTCGCCCGCACCCGGCACTCGAGGCTCCCGCCTCCCCAAGGGCGCAAGCATGCTCCATCCCTTGCTGGGACTTTCGCGCCGGCCGGCTCACATTCGCCGTTGCCGCAACATCGTCCCGCCGTCAGCCCGATGGGCGGAGATCCTACTCTTCCCGCCCGAACTTCGCCAGCCGCCGGACACGCAATCCAGAACGCGCTTTCCGGCATCGGGTTCCCGATTCGAGCCGTCCATGGTCACGCTGTCGCGGCTTCCGACCGCGGCTCGGATCCGGTTCATGGGACTTTCGGGTGAGGATGCCGGGGCACGGTCGTGTCGTTCCCCGGTCGGGATCGTGCGGATGTCCAAGAGATCAAGAGGCCACGGCCGGACGAGCGCCACGCTTGCCGCGGGGGAGTGCACCCCGGCAAAGCCGATCATCGCCCGATTCCCCGGCATCGTCCGGCCGGAGCCAACAAGGCTGCTAACGCAGAATCACGAATCTTCCGGCGTCCAGCGAGCCCCCCGCCTGGAAGCGGTAGAAATAGACGCCGGGCACCAGGCCACGGAGAGCGATCTCGTGATTTCCCGCCGCTCGAGGACCGGCGGCCAATGTGCGAACGAGCCGTCCTTGCGGGTCGAAGAGCGCCAGCTCGATCGCTTGCGGGTCGGAAAGCCTGTAGCGGATTCTCGCCGACCCATCCACGCCTGGACAGCCGTGGACGCGGCAGGGTCGCGCGGTCCACGATTGCTCGCCATCGATGTCACTGGCCGGCCCCCAGGAAACGCTGATGCTTTGCAGGACCGGGCTGGCGATCGGATCGGCAGTGCCCATGGAGACCCGGTATTGGAAATATCGCAAGCCATCGGCCAGGTACTGCGACAGATCCTCGCCCGAGGCGGCCACCGTTGCCCAGTCTCCCAACGCCAGCGAATCCTGCGATGCGCGCACCTGGATTTGGAGCGAAGTGCCGGCAGACCCATCGGCGCTCCAGGAAATCGGCCCCCAGGCATGGTCGCTGGTTCCGATGTCGAGCAGAGTCGACTCGAGCCAGCCGAGAGCGACATGATTGCTTGTCGCCCGATACCATGCGACGCGGTCTTCCCAAGAGAAGCTGGCGGCGACATCCGCGATGGAGTCGCCGTCGATATCGACGATGAGCACATCGTTGGGTCCGTCGCAGGCATTGTCGACATCGTGACGAAGCCAGATGTCGCCGGCGGAATCGACATTCTCGAACCACATCACCCGGTCCCCGTCGCGCTCGTTGCTCGCCAGATCGAGATCCGCATCACCATCGAGATCTCCGATCCGCACGGCGAAAGGATTGAGCAAATCGTTGGCCACCGTGTGCCGCACCCAGCCGCCTCCGCTACCGTCATTTTCCCACCAGAAGAGCCTCCCGCGACCGTTGACCGCCACCACATCGGCATCCGCATCTCCGTCCAGGTCACCCGCTCGGACATTGTAGCCATTGGGGAAGGAAGAGCTGATGATGTGTTTGATCCAGCCGCCTGCCGCTCCGTCGTTCTCCCACCAGGCGACCTGGTTTGCGGCATACCCGATGCCGACGATATCCACATCGCCGTCTCCGTCGATGTCCTCGACGACGGCCCACCAGGCGCCGAGAAACTCCGCATCGACCGTGTGCTTGGCCCAGCTTTCGCCGCTTCCGTCGAGATTCTCGTACCAGACGATGTCGTGGGCGGCATAGGCCGCTGAACAGAGATCCAAGTCCTCATCTCCGTCCAGGTCGGATGAACATACCGAGAAGGGCGAGCCGGCCGCCGCATCGACCAGATGCTCGTTCCATCCCGTTCCCCCGCCGGCGTTTTCCCACCACGCGATCTTGGAGGCCGCTTCCCCGGCGCCGGCGACATCGAGGTCTCCATCGCCGTCGAGATCGCAGGCGTGACCAACCACGGCCGAGGCGAGCCCGCTCACGATCGGATGTTCCTGCCAGCCTCCGCCCGAGCCGTCGTTGGCGTACCAGACCAAAGCCTGCCCTTGATATGCCGCGGCGATGATATCGACGTCACCGTCCGCATCGAGGTCGCCGTCGTTGATGCAGGCCGGTTCGTCGATCGTCGTCGTCACTTGCACTTCTTCCGGCTGCGTGGAGAAGAGCATCAGGCTGCAGGGCGAGCTCCAATCCAGGCCATCACACGCATGGAATCCATTGGTCCACGCGTTCGCCGGTCCCCATGACCCCGGGCCGCCCGACCAGTCGTTCTGATCCGCTACCAGGGCGGGAACGACGGAAGCCGCCGCCCACGCATACAGTATGACGAGCGCCAGGAACGATGCTCTCATGGCATTTCCTCCCCCTTTAATGGTCCATCGCCGATTGCGGCAAAACCCTCCAGCCAGGAAAAGTCTCGCATCCCGCCGTCTCCGCAGGCGTCTCGCAGCGTCGGGTTTCGTGCGGACAAGTGGAGACGCCCACGCCGGCAGCCCACCGGGGAACCGTCCGCGCGCACGGCGTCGGATGCCGCGGCGCCGTCCTTCCGCCGCTTCTTTTCGGCAGTTACGCGTTCGGTGGGGAGATTCGGGCAGGCATCGTGGAAGCGCTGAACGGCGCCGCGCTCAGAATGCGCACGACCAGCGCCGGCAGGGTGAGGTCACGCCCTTCGGCGAGCGCGCCGGGACGGCGGGCGCGCGGCACATTGCGGGCCGCATGGCGGAGCAGGCGAGAAATTCTCGTCCGTTTGGCCGGGCTGAGAGCCATTTTCCGCAGAAGATAGCCGCAAGCGGCGAATGTCTCATGAGCGCTCGCAGTGGAGCTCAATCGTTCCGCCGTCTCCATCAGGCATTCGATGATGAAGTGACCATCTCCACCATCCCGCGCAATGTGAGCCAGGGTATCGCCCAGGATTCGAAAGCCGGATGCGCGGTCGCCTTCGACAAAGGCCGCGCGAGCGCCGGCCAGCCGGACCCAGGGATCGGCGGAATCGATGGCGCGCGCCTCGGCGAGCCTGGCCCGGCCATCCTCGGGCCGCTCGCGCAGGAAATCGATCAAAGCGAGCAGGCCCGCCGTCTCCCCGGGGGAATACTTTCCCGCAAACTGCGAAGAGAGCGAGAAGGTCTTCACATAGTGATCGTGCGCATCGCCCAAGCGCTCGGCTTGAAAGGCGGCGGTTCCCAGACCGCAATGCGAGCGCAGCAGCAGGTAGCTGTTGCCATGAATGCGCCCGATCTCCAGACACTCCGAGAAACATCGTTCGGCTTCGCGGCTGTCTCCCTGATCGAAGGCGACCCAGCCGAGGTCGAGCAGGCAACTGGCCGTGCCGAAGGCATCCGTATCGAGCTCACGACGCACCGCGAGACTCTGCTCGTAGCGTTTGCGGGCGAGATCGAGATCGCCGCGCTCCTGGGCGACGCCACCGGCCACATGCTGCGACAACGCCGTGCCCCACCGGTCTCCGATCTCCTCTCGCAAGGCAAGGCTGCTCAGCGCGCATCGCTCTTGCTCGGCAGGATCCGTAGAGACGAGAGCGAGGATATCGAGATTGAGCGCCAGCCCCCAGCGATCGCTTAGGCATTCCTGCTCCGCCGCGGTCCGCCGCGCGCATGCCTCCGCGCGTGCCCGATCGACGAAGCGGGTTTCCACCGTGACCAGCGTCCGCCCGAAGGTCGACTCGAGGACGGGAGCGAGCCGCTCGAGAATCGCTTCGCCGGCCTTCATCCGTTCGAAGGCGTGCACCCAGTCGCTCTGACGCTGGAACCAGCCTTCGGCCACGAGGGCGAAGCCCAGCGCCAGGGAATGATCGGGATCCGATGCATCGGCCAGCGCTTCGGCCGCTTCGTGAAAGCGCCTCGCTCCATCGGGCCAGCGGCTGGGAATGTCGTGCATCAGAAAGCAGGGAATCAGCGCGGGGACGATCCATTCCGGTTTGGGTGGATGGAGCGCCACCGTCCACGCCTCGCGAAGATTGTCGGCGTCGTCCCAAATAGCCGCCAACGCCGCTGCGACTCGCTCGCCTTGGAGATCATCGCGCTGGGAAGCAAGGTCTTCGAGGAAGTGCAGCGCATGATGATTCCGCAGCTCGTTGAATTCCTGCGGCAGTGAGCGCAAGCGCTCTTCCGCAAACTGGCGCACGATCTCGAGCATCTCGTACCGACCGGAGGCAGCGCGCCGGACCAACGAGGCATCCAAGAGCCGCGCCAAGGCGCGTGGCTGCGTGCGCGCAACGGCCTCCGCCGCATGGAGAGTGAATCCGCCACGAAACAGAGCGAGGCGGCGGAAATCCGTCCGCTCATCATCGGAGAGGCGCGCCCATGACTGCTCGAAAACGGCTCGCAGCCCATGATGCCGCTCGGGCACCGTTGCCGGGGAGTCGTTCAAGAAGTCGATGTCGCGCCGGATTTCGGCCGCGAGATCGCGGCAGGAAAGCGACCGCGTCCAAGCCGCTGCCAATTCAATCCCCAGCGGAAGGCCGTCCAGCATACGGCAAATGTCACCGATGGCAATCTGCTCCTCGTCATCCGGATGAAAGTGCGCGCCGGCGCGCCGGGCGTATTCCAGGAAGAGCTTCACCGAATCGCACGCGGGTTCAGCGGCGGCGTCAGCGCCCGCCTGGGGACAGGCCAGGCCGCCGACTTCCATGATCCAAGCGCCGGCAATGCTCGGACGCACGCGCGATGTGAGCAGGATGCGTACTCGTGGCGCTGCTTCCTCCAAGACATTCAGCCAGCCCAATCCGTCGAGGACATGCTCAACATTGTCGAGAATCAGGAGCAATTGCTTTTCACGGAGAAAATCGATGAGTCTGTCTTGCTCCGAACGCTGCTCCGGCGCGGCGTTGCGCTGCGATCCCTTCAATTGCGCGGCGCCTGTCGAACCCAGCGCGGCCAGCACGGCGGGAAGCACCTGGTCGCCCTGCGCGACGGGCGCCAAGGGAACGAAAACGGCCCCGTCCGCAAACCCTGCGCTGCGGGTCTGCCCCACTCTTTGGGCCAAGCGCGTCTTGCCGATCCCGCCGGGCCCGATGAGGGCCAGGATGCGACATGTCCCGCTACCGAGCATGCGGGAAATCTCTTCCACCTCTTTCTCGCGCCCAATGAAGGGCGCCTGCGAGGGAGCCAGCGCGCGGCGAGGCTGAGACTCACGCGAAGGCGCAGGAGCCTCTCCGACTTCTCCTGAACGAATGCGGTCGCGCAGCCGCAGCATGCGCCCGGAAGGAGGGACATCCAATTCGTCGCGCAGCCTGCGTTCGCAGCGGACGAAGAAGCGCAAGGCGTCCGTGCGCTTGCCCAAGCGTGCCTGCAACACCATCATGCGCGCTTGCGCCTGCTCGTCCAGAGGATCGATCTCGAGCCAGCGGCGGGTATAGCTCATCGCCTCCATGACCTCGTGGCGGGCCGCGTGATACGCGACGAGCTTGGCCAGCGACTCGGTCATGATCCGCCGCAACGATTCCTCCAGGCGGAGTTGCCAGTCCTCGAAATCCACATTGGACTTCAAGGTGAAGCCCGCCATGAAGTCTCCGCGATAAAGATCGATGGCTTCCGCCAAGCGGCCAGCGCCGGGCCAGTCACAGGAACCGGGACGATCGGGAACCGCGCCGGCTTCTCGAACCCGCTCCCGAAACGCGAGGACATCCAGGAAGAACGGCCGATTGGATCGCAACGCGATCTCGGGTCCTTCCACGTCGAGCCAGGGGGAAAGGGGCGTCTTCTTGATCAGCCAGAGAGCGTTTCGCAGGTAGGCGGGCGCGTCTCCGATTCCCGCATCCGGCCAAAGCAGAGCTGCCAATGCCTGCCGGTCGCAGGGCTTGGGGTGAAGAGCGACATAGGCGAGCAAACCCAGCGTTTTCCGGCGTTCCAAGACCACCGGGAGGCCGCCGCACTCGATGTGCGGACGGCCCAGCAGGCGGATCGACATCTCGGCCACCGGCGCCTCCCCAACCTCAAGCGCCTGCACGACGGAACCCGGACACTCCACAGCTTATCGGTCATCGACGCGCGGTGCACGCTGATTTCGGCCCGCGGATGCGACCGGCGCCGTCGAATCCCGCAGATCGGGTGGCATTGCGGCGGTTGCGGCGTCTCACGAAGCGTCTTCTCTTTTCTTCGCGACGCCCCGCTTGCCATCGTCAACGCTCCCTTCGCGTGCGACCACTGCATGATTGCTCCGGGATGACAGGACGGGCGCGTTCACGAGGCGTTTGAAGGAGGAGCTGACTATGTATTCCCCGCTGAGACGTGTTCATGCGCTGCCGCGCATCATCATCTGTTCCGTCGCGATTTGTGGAGCGGTGATTTCGTGAACCAGCGAGGCAAGTCGGTCGAGTGGAACCGGGTGAATCCAATGGGCCGGCATCGCCGGACGACGCTTCAGCGCAAGACCCGAATCGTCTCCATCCCCACGCGTCCCGCCGACGAAATCCGCGCGAAGTAGGTCCCGGCCGCGAGACCGGTCGCATCGAGAACGATCGCCTGCATTCCCGGGGGTTGCGATGGCCCGACCAGCGCCCGCACGAAGCGGCCCTCGGCATCGAAGAGCGCGAGCGAAGCGGACGCCTGCGCGGAGCTTTCGAACAGGATGACTCCTCGGACCCGGCAGGGATTCGGCACGCACTGGACCGAGAGCCCCGGCGCGCGGGCTGCCGACGGTTCGGCGACACCCTGAAGCGTCGGGACACGGATCTCGAAGAGTCTCGGCCAACGCTTGCCGGTCACGAACAAGCGGGCGCCCGCCGGATCGAATGCTGTCCCGTTCAGCACATCGATATGCGGATCGTAGGCCATCGAATCGCGCAATCCGCCCAGATCCAGCCAGGCCTCCACATTTCCCGAAGCCGGGTCGATGACGGCAATGCGATCGGAGTGCCACACATTCGCGTAGATGCGGCCTCCGATGTACTCGAGCTCGTTCAGCTCCTGAATGTTCAATCCATCGTCCCGCACGATGATGGAGGACTGGAGCGCCAGCGTCTGCGGATCGAGAAACCGGATGCGGGCCGTGCCGTCGCTGGCGATCAAGTGCGCGCCGTCGTGGGTCAAGCCCCAGCCGGACCAGGGATACGCGAAGGCGGCCGTCTGCTCGAAGGAATCTCTTTCCACATAGCGATAGGCGACATGGTCATCCCAGGTGAGCAGGAAGAAGTCATTGCCTCGCGCCGTCAGTCCTTCGCCGAATTCGCTCGGGTCCAGATTGGTCCGCTTCAACACGATTCCCGTCGCGAGATCGACCTTGCGGATGGTGGATGCGCCTTCGAGGCCCGTGCTCTCGTAGAGAAAGCCGTCGCGCGCAATCAAGCCCTCGGTGAACGCTTCGGGATCGTGGGGATAGGACGCGATCACTTCATAGCCGTAGACGGGCGCGCCTTTGGCCGGCTGGGAGCATCCGAATGCCACCGCACCGCATCCCCATGCCAATACGGCCAGGATTCTCCGCCACGACATCTGTGGTGATCCTCCTCGACGACCAAGAACATGAGACGACTCGGGTCCCGAAGAACCCAGGTCCGCGCATGCGAATCCGCAAGCGGGCGTTGCCCGGCGTTGCCCACCGATCGCAGGATCGAGGGCCCGTCACGATTCCACGATCCAACGATCGCACCATCCGTGGTCCGATGAGTATACAGGAACGAACGCTTCCCGCTCCAGGCCACCGGAAGGCTCGGCCGCGCAGGCGCGCCTCCTGGTTCTTTTCCACGCGAGACGCCGATTCGTCCGATCTCTTGTGCTAAGATGCGCCCCTGCCGCGATCGGTTACGGCTGAGAAGCGGCGGCTCCTCGACGGGGCCGCGGCGCGTGGCCGTTCCCCATCCGGCAGGCAGTCACGCATGCTCATCGGCCTCGAGCGCACGGAGGACGCCATTCGCCGTCTGGCATTTCTGATCCCCTATCTGCGCCCCTATCGGAGTGCGCTGCTCATCGGCGTCGGCGCGATGCTGCTGGCGACGGGGTTCTCGCGCCTGACGCCGTGGATCTTGAAGATCGCGATCGATGAGCTCGAAGCGGGCGCCACCGCCGCGCGCATCGCCACCCTCGGCGGCGCGATGATCGCCGCGGCGGCGGTCGGCGCGCTCTTCCTCTATGTGCAGCGCTGGCTGCTGATCGGCACCTCGCGGCGGGTCGAGTACGATTTGCGCCGCGATCTCTTCTCCCATCTCCAGGGCCTCGATGTCCCCTACTTCACCAGCCGTCACACCGGCGACTTGATGGCCCACTTCACCAACGACTTGAGCGCGCTGCGCGATGTTGCGGGCCCCGGGATCATGTACATGGCGACGATGACTACCACCCTCGCCGTTTCCATTTCGCTGATGGCCGCGATCGACCCGATGCTCACGCTGCTTTCGTTCGCCCCTTACCCGCTCGTCTCCATCGCCGCCTTCTTCTTCGGCCGCTCGATGTACCATCGCTCGCGCCGCGTGCAGGATTTGTTCGGATCGATCTCTTCGCGCGCCCAGGAGGATCTCGCCGGGACGCGCATCATCCGCGCGTACGGGCAGGAGGAACCGCGCGCCCAACATTTCCATGCGCTCAATGTCGCCTATCAAGAGGCGAACCTCGCGGTCGCCCGCTTGCGCGGCTCCTTCTTCGCGGCGATGAGCCTCCTCGCGGGCAGCGGACTCGTGATCGCGCTCGTCGTGGGCGGCCGGCGGGTCATCGCGGGCACCTTGAGCCTCGGTTCGCTCGTCGCGCTGTCGGCGTATCTCGTCGAGCTCCTCTGGCCCGTGATGGCGATCGGTTGGGTGATTGCGATGATCCAGCGCGGGGCGAGCGCCGCCGCGCGCCTCGAAGCCGTTCGCAGCGCGCAGGCGACGATCATCTCCGGGCCGCGCCGCGAGAAACCCGCTCCCCGCCTGGCGTTTGAGCGCGTGTCGCTGCGCTATCCCGGCGCGAGTCACGATGCGCTGAGCGATCTCTCCTTCGAGCTTCTCCCCGGGGGATCGTTGGGGATCGTGGGCCGCACGGGTTCCGGCAAGAGCACCATCCTGCGGCTCATTCTGCGCTTCTACGAACCGACTTCCGGTCGCATTCTCATCGACGGCGCCGATCTGCGCGAACGCGATCTCGTCTCGCTGCGCGCTTCCATCGGCTATGCCCCGCAGGATGCGTTTCTCTTCTCGCGCACGATCGCCGAGAATCTCGCCTTCGGTTGTCCGGATGCGCCGCGCGAGTCCATCGAGCGCGTGAGCCGGCAAGTGGGCTTCGCGGAAGAATCCGCGACCTTCCCGCGCGGACTCGACACCATGGTCGGCGAACGCGGCATCACGCTTTCCGGAGGCCAGCGCCAGCGCGTCTCGCTGGGGCGCGCGCTGCTGGTCGAACCCGACCTCCTGCTCCTCGACGACACGCTCTCCCATGTGGACGCGGAGACGGAGACGCGCGTGCTGGCCGAACTCAGCGGCCTGATGCGGGGGCGCACCGCGATCATCGTCTCCCACCGCATCTCCGCCGTGCGCCACTGCGATCAGATCCTCGTCCTCGACGAAGGGCGCGTGATCGAGCGAGGCGCGCACGCGGAACTGGTCGCCTTGGGCGGGCTATACGCGCGCATTCTCGAGCGCCAGCAGATCACGGCGGAACTGGAGGAGCTCGCATGAGCGTGCCGGGCGGGCGCATAGGCGGAATGGGCGGGCGCTTGAGCGGTAGCTCGGGCGCGGTGGAGAGCGAGCGCTCCCCAGGCGAGGATCGCGCGGGCCGCATCTACGATCACCGCCTGATGAGGCGCCTGCTCGGCTATCTCCGCCCTTCGCTGCGCCTGATCCTCCTCTCGGCGGCGCTGCTCGTGCTCGGCTCGCTTGCCGCGCTGGCGGGCCCTTACATCACGCGGATTGCCATCGACCATTACATCGCCCGCGGAGATTTCCCCGGGCTGCTGCGCATCTCGCTTCTCTGGCTCGGCCTGCTCATCGTCGCGGGTCTCCTGCAATACGCGCAGACGGTCGCCACGAATACGATCGGCCAGCAGTCGATGCGCCGGCTCCGCGACCAGCTCTACCGGCATCTGCAACGCCTGCCGCTCTCCTTCTACGACCGCAACCCGGTCGGGCGCCTGATGACCCGGGTGACGAACGATGTCGAAGTGTTGAATCAGCTCTTCAGCCAGGGAGTCGTGACCCTGATCGGCGATTCGGTCACGCTGATCGGCATCATGGCCGTCATGGTCGCGATGAACGCGCGCCTGGCGCTGGTCGCCTTCGCCGTCATGCCGCTGCTCTTCTGGTTCAGCGTTCGCTTTCGCAACGCGGTGCGCTCGTCGTTTCGGGACATCCGCCTGGCGGTGGCGCGCATCAATGCGTATCTGCAGGAGGCGTTGAGCGGCATCGCGATCATCAAGGCCTTTCGCCAGGAGAAGCGCGGCGAGCGCGAGTTCGACCGCCTCAATCGCGACCACACCGACGCCTACTTGCGATCGGTGCGCGCCTTTTCGCTCTACTTTCCCCTGGTGGAACTGACCCAAGCGGTCGCGATCGCGCTGATCCTCTGGTATGGCGGAGTGCGCTTCGTCGGCGACGGCCTGACCATCGGCGCGCTGGTCGCCTTCACCCAGTATGTGAGCCGCTTCTTCCGCCCGATCCGCGATCTCGCCGAGCAGTTCAATCTTCTCCAGGACACGATGGCCTCCTCCGAACGCATCTTCGCCCTGCTCGACCGTCCCGCGGAGGAGGAGCCGGTCCCCGAACTCGCGGCGGCGGCCGAGCGCGCGTTCGATCCGCGCGCGACCATTCGTTTTGAAGATGTGAGCTTCTCGTACGACGGGGCAACTCCGGTCTTGAACGAGCTCAGTTGCGAGATCCCGGCCGGGAAGACGACCGCGATCGTGGGCGCGACCGGATCGGGCAAGACCACGCTCGTGCACCTGCTGATGCGCTTCTACGAATCGACCTCCGGGCGCATCTCGATCGGGAATGTGGACATTCGCTCTCTTCCGCGCCGCCGCTTGCGTGAACGCATGGCGATCGTCGAGCAGGATGTCTTCCTCTTCTCGGGAACGATTCGAGAGAACCTGCTGCTGGCGGAGCCCGAAGCGCAGCTCGCTTCGGCTCTCGCGGTGAGCCATGCGGACACATTCGTGCGCCGCTTGCCGGGCGGCTTGGATCACATCGTCACCGAGCGCGGGGGTAGCTTCTCGGGCGGCGAGCGCCAGTTGCTCGCCTTCGCGCGCGCGCTCGCCTTCGATCCCGACATCCTGATCCTGGACGAGGCGACGGCCAGCGTCGACAGCGAGACCGAACGCTTGATCCAGGACGCGCTGCGCTCGCTGCTGCGCGGACGGACGGCGATCGTGATCGCGCACCGTCTTTCGACCATCCAACGCGCGGATCAGATCCTCGTCATGCACCACGGACGCATCGCGGAACGCGGAACGCACGAAGAGCTGCTGGCCCGGGGAGAAATCTACGCCCGCCTGCATCACCTCCAGTTCGGTAGCGCGTCCGCCTGAGCGCGGGCGCTGCGCCTGCGGCCCTCCAAGGATCGGCAGCCCCCCAATGCCCTTGCCGCCCGCGGGGACGGCGCGCTACACTGCCGCGCATGCGCAAAAAGAACAGCTCTTCTTCCGGCCGCCGGCTGATCGGGCTCGCGGTTCTCGCCGTGCCGATCGCGGCATTTCTCGTCTATTGGCTGGCCTTTCATCATCCCAAGCAGCCGAACATCGTTCTCATCACGCTCGAATCGGTTCGCGCCGATCATCTCGGCTGCTATGGATACGACAAGCCGACCAGCCCGGCGCTGGATGCCTTGGCGAAAGAAGGCGTGATCTACGAAAACGCGCAAGCGGTCACGAGTTGGACGCTGACCGCGCATGCCAGCATCTTCACCGGGCTCTACCCGGACGCGCATCAGGTGACCGGCCCCTTCAGCCGACTGGACGACAAGTACACGACCATCACCGAGGCGCTCGCGAACGCCGGCTACTACTGCGCGGGAGTGATCAGCGGCCCGTACCTCAGCCGGGCTCACAACGTGCCGCAGGGGTTCCAGCACTTCAACGAGAACCCCTCGGCGGAGAGCCAATCACTGAGCCACTCCAAGGTGACCGGCCGGGAGATGGAGGCGGGCCTGCGGCATGTCATCAATGTGCTTCGCGATCGCAAGAAGCCGATGTTCCTCTTCGCCTACTTCTGGGATCCGCACTACGACTACATTCCCCCGGCCCCGTATGACCGCATGTTCGTGACGCCCGACTGCCAGCCGATCGACGTCCGCAAGTACGAATCCTCCGGACGCATTCACCCCGGCATGGCGCCGGGCGAGCTGGCCTATGTGAAGTCGCAGTATGACGGCGAAATCCGTTGGACCGACGAGCATTTGGAGCGCGTGTTCGACGCCTTGAAAGCCCAGCACATGTGGGACAACACCGCGATCATCGTCCTGTCCGATCACGGAGAGGAGTTCTTCGAGCACGGGGAGAAGGGCCACAAGAAAAATCTCTATACCGAGAGCGTGCAGATTCCTTTGATCATCAAGTATCCGAAGGGTGTGGGCGTGGGAAGAGACGCGCGGCTCGCGAGCCAGGTGGACATCTTCCCCACGATCCTCGAGCTCGCGCACGCGGAGAGCGACCAGCCCAACCAGGGCCTTTCTCTGCTCGGTCCCGTGCCGCCCGGTTCTCGGACCGCCTATATGGAGCTTCTGACGGCGAACTTCTTCCCCAAGCGTGGCGGAGGGTTCGAAGCTCGCGAGATCAAGAACTGGTACGGCACCCGCCAGGGCGATTACCAGTTGATCGTTCAGGCGGAAGCAGAACGCCGCGAGCTCTACAACATGCGCGCCGATCCGGGCCAACGAACGAACATCTTCGGCCAGGAAGGCACGCCCAGCAACACGCTCATCTCGCTCCTCCAGCAAGCGACGGAACAGAACCTGGCGATCGCGAAGGTCTATGGGATTTCGACGGAGGCGAAGCTGGACGAGTCGGCGCTGGAGAACCTGCGGTCCTTGGGATACATCCAGTAGGTTGTGGGTCGAAGACTCGGGCTGGCTGCCTCCACCAGCCAATACCCATCAATCGAGCAAGTCGACCTTGCCGCAATCGAGTTCGTAGTAGGCGGCTTGGACGCGCAAGCTCCCTTGCGCCACTCGCTCCCGAATCACACGCGATTCGACCGGCAGCGCTTCGGCCGTCAAGCGCGCGTGCAACTGCGCGACTCGATTGTGGGCGACCCGTCGAGGCACTGATTCCGCGGGGTCGAGCGTTTCCTGCACGGCTTGTTCCGCGGCTCGTTGCGCCTTTTCTTCCCCCGTTCTCCTCGCCTCTTCCAGCACCCAGCCGATCGCGGGCGCGATCGCCCGAGCGAGATGGGAGAGATGGCCGGGCAGGACATCGGAGCGCTCCAGGGCCGCGTGCACCGCGCCGCACTCCGCATGTCCGAGGACGATGATGAGCGGGACGTGCAAGTGCAGGACGGCATACTCCAGGCTTGCGATCCCCTGCTCTCCAAGCACATGGCCCGCGGTCCGCACGACGAAGAGATCGCCCAAGCCGCGATCGAACAGGATCTCGGGCGAGACGCGGGAATCGGAGCAGGATGCTACGGCCGCAAAGGGCCGCTGCGCCGCAAGAAGGCTTCTCCGCCAGCCGACGCTGGCATGCGGATGCTGCAGCGCGCCTTGGACGAAGCGCTCGTTGCCTTCCATCAAGAGCGCGAGCGCCCCCTCGGGATCCACGCGGTCCGTCTGCTCGACATTCGATTCTTCCATCGATCGCATCTCCTCGATCATTCATCGGCATTGCGCCCCGCAGGACGGCGCCGGGTCTGATCCGTCGTCTTCACCTGGATGGTACGATGCGGATTCGAAATCGTGAAGTCTTTTGGCGCACGCCCGCGCGCACTCTCCCGCATCGCTTGGCCGCGCGCCGCGCGCCTCTTTTCCCCCATCGCCTCGTGTGCCATCATGCAAGCATGCATCGCGAGCCGCCCAGAGTCGTCTCCTGTGCGCAGCCTGCCCTCCCCTGGCAGCGCGCCATCGCGCATGTCGACATGGATGCCTTCTACGCCTCCATCGAAATCCGCGACGATCCAAGCCTGGCGGGCAAGCCCGTCGTCGTGGGCGCGGCGACTTCCGAACGCGGCGTGGTGAGCGCGGCGTCCTACGAAGCGCGCAAGTACGGCATCCATTCGGCCATGCCCATGGCGCAGGCCGAGCGCCGCTGCCCGCAGCTCGTGCGCTTGCCGGTCGATTTCGTGAAGTACCGCGGAGTGTCGCATCAGATCATGGAAGTCATGCGCTCCTTTTCTCCGCTCGTGGAGCCGCTCTCCCTCGACGAGGCCTTCCTCGACCTGACGGGCACGGAGCGTTCGCTCGGCCCTCCGCCGGAACTGGGCCGGCGGATCAAAGACGGGATTCGCGAGGCGACGCGACTGACGGCCTCGGTTGGGATTGCGCCGGTGAAGTTCGTCGCCAAGATCGCCTCCGACTTCCAGAAGCCCGACGGTCTCGTGATCGTGCGGCCCGGCGAGGTGGAGAGCTTCCTGCGGCCGCTTCCGCTCGGCCGTCTCTGGGGAGTGGGCCCGAAGACGCGGGCCGCCCTGGAGGAGATCGGCTTGCGCACCGTCGGCGATCTCGCCGCTTGCGATGCACAGCTGCTCAGCGCGCGCTTTGGCCAGCATGGCGAGCATCTGCACGAGCTCGCCAGAGGAATCGACGAGCGCGAGGTCGTCCCCGACTGGGATGCGAAATCGTACAGCCACGAGGAGACCTTCGCGCGCGATGTCAGCGATCCCGATCGTCTCGAGGAAGTGCTGCTCGATCAGGCGCATCGCGTGGCGCGGCGCTTGCGCCGGGACGGCGTCACGGCAAGAACCGTGCAGATCAAGGTTCGCTATCACGATTTCCGCACCATCACGCGCCAAGTCACCCTGCGGAGCTTGACCGCCGACGGCGGCGAGATCTACGAAGCCGCGCTCGCGCTCTTCCGGCGGGCGTGGAACCGCAAGGCGCTGCGGCTGCTCGGCGCCGGCGTGTCGGGGGTCGATCCCTGCGCGGCGGAAACGCTCGATCTCTTCGCGCCCGAGGAGGAATGCGCGCGACGCAAGCGCCTCGCGGAGACGATCGATCGCCTGGAGGATCGCTTCGGAGAAGGGAAGATCCGGCCCGCTCGACTCCTGCATCGCGACCGGCGTGGGGACTGACCGCGCGGCACCGTTCGTGCGCGCAAATGCGATCGCCCCTGCCGTGCGCATCACGCGTGCGCGCGAATGCCGGCGCTAACGCATGCTCTCCGCGTAACGATGTCCGATCGCGTCGGCGTACCCGATCACACCGCTGACATAGGTGTCGATCGGGTTGTAGGCGTGAATGCCTTTCTTGCGCAGCTCGACGCTTTCCGCATACCCATGTTCGTGCAGGTAGCGCGCCACGCTCAAGATCGCATCCGGCCAGCTGTTCAGGTCAACCCGCCCGTCTCCATCTCCATCCGCCGCGTAGACGAGCGAGCTCGGCAGAAACTGCGTGTATCCGATCGCGCCGCCCCAGGAGCCGACCTGCGTCAGCGGATCCGTCCCCTGTTGCTTGGCGTGGCGCAGGAGGGAGGCGAGGTTCTCGGCCGCGCGCCTGCGAATGCGGTCGAGCCGCTCCCGTTCCTTTCCCTGCGCCGCACCCGGCGGCTCCGTTCCCCGCGCGGTCTTGCGCACGGCCACATCGCGCGCGTGCTCGAGATAGAGAATCTGGCCCATGAAGATGTTGAAGACGAAGTAGTCGCCCGCCACATTTCCGAGCCCCGACTCCCACATCAGAATCGAGACGATGTCCTTGGGGGCGACTCCGTACTCGGCTTCCGCGCGATCGAGCAGCAGCTTCTGTTCGCGCAGGAACCGCACGCCCGCCTGCAAGGGCTCGTCGCGCATCAGCGCTTTCGCGTACTTGAACTGCTCTTTCTTCTGGAGCTCCACGCTGCTCGGCGTCGCGTACTTGATCAACTGCTGCACATACACGACCGGATCGCCGCGCCGGATGCATTCCTGCAATTCCTCGAGCGAAACGGGCGCGCCCGGGCCGTTCTCGCGTTGCAGCGCGAGGACCAGCTCTTCCACAAAGGCATTCGCGGGCGTCTGCTCGGGGAAAACCGTCTCGAGAGAGATGCGCCAGTCCTTCGTATCCAGGCTCTCCTGCGCGTGACTGACTCCCGATCCGAAGAAGAGACCCAGGAGCAGGCCCGCAAGGACCCACCTGCCTGCGCAGGATCCTGCCCGCATGCCAGGCCGAATCCACTTGCGCATGCTGTCTCGTCGTGGCGATGACTTCACACTTCCTCCACCCGCACCAGATTCGTTTTTCTCCATAGCGCGCCCGCGCTCACGCCCCCGAGACGAGGGCGCGGCGGGCACGCGCCGGGATGGTAGCTCCGCATACGAAGCGGGCCAACCCTTCTTGGCGGCCGCGCGTGGCAGCCGCGCGAATGCAGCTCGCGGACCGCGCGCCGGCAAGACTCGACGGACGCTTGAGAATCGACGAGGCAATCCGCACAATGGGTCCCACATTCGGGCACGGACGGCGCGCGACCGTGATCGCGCGATCACGCAAGCGGGCGCGAACAGCCTCGGAGGAACCATGGATCTCGGATTGAAGGATCGAGTCGTCTTCATCACGGGCGCGTCGGGCGGGCTCGGGCGCGCGCTCGCGGAAGCCTTTCTCGCCGAAGGAAGCCTGCTCGCTCTGCAAGCGCACCGGCATCTCGACGAACTGCGCGCCTTCGCCGCCGAACGCCTGCCCTCCGATCGCACGCTGGTCTTGAGAGCCGATGTCTCGCAGCCCGAGCAGGTGCAGAGCGCATTCGCCGAGGCGGTGGGACATTTCGGACGGGTGGACATCTGCATCGTGAACGCGGGCATCTGGTGGGAAGAGTCATTGCGTCTCGACGAGATGACCATCGATCGCATCCGCCACACCGTGAATGTCGATCTGCTCGGCGCGATCTGGACCGTGCGCGCCTTTCTGCGGGCGCTCGCCTCAGGACCGCCGCGCGATCCGCGCGCGGGCGCGAGCGCGACCTTCATCGGGTCCACTGCCGGCCGCTTTGGCGAACGGGGCCACAGCGACTATTCGGCCAGCAAAGCGGCGCTCTACGGTCTGGTGCGCTCGTTGAAGAACGAGATCGTCAGCATCGATCCCTACGCGCGCGTGAACATGATCGAGCCGGGCTGGACACTCACGCCGATGACGCGCGAGACGCTGCGCGTGGCGAGCGCGGTGAAGCGCATCGTGCGCACCATGCCGCTGCAGCAGATCGCGCGCCCCGAGGACATCGCCCGCGCGGCGCTCTTCCTCTCCTCCCCGCTCGCCGCCCGGCATGTAAGCGGCGAGATCCTCACCATTGCGGGAGGCATGGAGGGGCGCATACAGTGGGAGCCGGATCAAATCGATGTCGACGCGATCGAACGCCGCATGCAGGCCGATTGAGCGGAGTTGACCGCGCCTGCAGGGGCTCCCCCCACCGTTAGGGGCGGACGGTCGCGCATCTTGCCGAAGGAGACGGCCATGAACCGCATTCCCTCCGTTTTCGCCTGCGCGCTCATTTTTGTATGTGTGCTGCTCGTCGCTTTGCCCGCTCGCGCGCAAACCTGCACTGCGACCGATCCCGCGACCGATGCGCCGCTCGCCAACGACGGCGGGCTCGTCCTGCGCACGCTGCCGCTGCCCACCGACACGCCCGGCGATCTCGCCTGGGACGGCGAAGCGCTGTGGGTCTCCGACTGGCAGCGCGGGCAACTGATCCGCTTCGATCCCGAACGCGGCAACACGCTTCAGCGCATCGACGCGCCTTGCTATCGCCCGCGCGGGCTCGAGTGGCGCGAGAACCTGCTGTATGTGGCCGACGACTTCGAAGGCATGATCTATGTCTTCGATCCCGCGAGCAGACGGACGCTCACGCGCTACGCCACGCCGCACAAAGGCGGCCAGGGTCTCGCGTGGGACGGCGAAGGGCTGTGGCTCGCGGAAGCGGCCGACGGCAGCCTGCAACGCCTCATTCCGATGGACGGCACCGCGCTCACCTATTTCGCATCTCCGCAGCGCGACCCGGGCGGTCTCGCCTTCGACGGGAAGTACTTGTGGGTGACGCAACGGATGCACGATCGCATCTACATGGTCGATCCCGTCTCCGGGCGGGCGATCACGAGCTTCGACGCGCCCGGGCCCTATCCCTGCGGGCTGGCCGCGCTGCCGAATGGACGGCTGTGGGTCGCCGACAACGAGACCGGCAATCTGACCCTCTGCGCGCCGCGCGAATGCCGCGCCTATCAGACGAGCGATTGGCGCGAGGCCGAGATCGAGATGATCTATCGCCTCGAGAACCAGGGGCCCGGCGAGATCGTCGATGCGGCGGTGCACTTCGCGGTGCCCCAAGAAACGCTCGAGAACCAGACGATCCTGGATCCGCTCGTCTTCTCGCCGGGCGTTTCCGAACGCAGCGTCGATCAATGGGGCCAGTCGATCGCGACCTTCCGGCGCGACATCATCAAGCCCGGAGAGCGCTGCGAATTCTCCTATCGCACGCGGATCAAGCTGGCGAACCTCGCCTACATCGTGATTCCGGACAAGGTCGGAACGCTCAAGGATATTCCCGCCGACATCCGCAAGGCCTACACCGCCGACAGCGACCGCTATCGCATCACCACCCCGCTCGTGCGCGACACCGCGAAGCGCCTGGTCGGGAACGAGACGAATGTCTACTGGATGGTGCGCAACATCTACGACTGGATCATCGAGACGATGAGCTACGAGATGGTCGGCGGCTGGGATGTGCCCGAGACCTTGATCAAGCGCAAGACGGGATCCTGCTCGGAGTACACCTTCCTCTTCATTGCGCTGTGCCGCTCGGCGGGAATTCCCGCGCGCTACGAAGCGGGCACCGTTCTGCGCGGCGACGATGCGAGCGTCGATGTCGCCTATCACCGCTGGACTGAGATCTATCTGCCGAATTACGGCTGGGTGCCCTTCGATCCGCAAGCCGGCGATCAACCCGCGCCGGGCAGCCAGGCCGATTGCATCGGCCGCCTCGGGAACCGCATCTTCGTCACCACGCATGGGGGCGGCGGCTCCGATGCGCTCGGCTGGAGCTACAACTCGAACGCGATCTATTCCTTCGAAGGCCGCTGCGTCTTCAACGAAGACGCGTGGATCTCCTGGCGCCGGGCGAAGGAAGAAGGCAAAAGCATCGTGCCGAGTGGCGCCGTGCTGATGCCCTGAGGTGAAGGCGCGCGCCCCCTGCTCGAACTCTCTCTTGGCGCGCGCCGGTCCCGCGCGGCCATCCGACCCCGCCGCCCCAAGAGAAGCAAACGGCGGCTCCGTGCTCCGGAAGCCGCCGTTCGCATGCGCGGGCAGAGGGGGCTCCACCCAGGACGAACGCCTAGTAGCGCTCTTCGATGATCCTTGCCGGCATCGCGTCGCGCGCGATGCGCTCCTGCCCGAAAGCGCGCAGATCGCCCATGCGAGCGCGCAGCACGAGACGGGTCACATCCTCTTCGTCATCGCCGACGCGCACTTCGTTCGGGAAGAACGCGGCGATCACCACCCATTCATCATCCGCCAGTCGCGTCAGCGTGTCGCCGTAGTCCATCAGGAGGTCCATCAATTCCTGCCGGCCCTTCTCGAGCCGTTCGGCTTTGCGTTCCGCCGCCTCCGCCTGCTTTTCCTTCCACTCCGCGCCCCATTCTCCGTCGAATAGAGGCGCGCGCATCATCCGGACCTCGACATTCTTCTCGACCTCGTCTTCATCATCATCTTCATCGTCATCATCATCGTCATCGCCGACCTCGTCGCGGTCCCGCACGCGGTACTCGTACCTCCGTTTGCCCCCACGATCGTCGTCTTCGTCGTCGCTTTCGTCTCCATCTTCGTCTTCGTCATCGTCATGCGTCTCTTTTCGAATCACCGTCACCGTGCCATCGTCATTCGTCTCCACGTGAATGTTACGCAAGCGCGAGCCGATGTCCGGGACGTCGGGCATGTCGGGCAGGTCCTGAATGATCAGATTGTCTCCAAAGAAGCGCAGTCCGCCGGTGGCGGAAGCTTCGAAGCTGAAGATCGCTCCATATCCCGGGAGATAGAGGCCGCGCACCGGATGGAGGCCGGCGACCATGAAGTTGTCGCTTTTGACGAGCACCTTGTCGATGATCGTCTCCATGACATCGACCTGGCGCTTCAACTTTTCCGGCATGGCCCCGCCGCCCGCAGGTTGGGCCCAAGCGACCGACACCCATGCCAGCATCCCCATTGTCGCAATCGCCCAGACGGACATCCGCCCGGCCGTCTTCCATGCATTTCGAGTCATGTTGCCTCCTCGCATCCGCATTTCCATGCCCATCACCTCGTGGTGTCATCGCTCTCCCGTGGAGACGGGCCGAGCGTGTTTTCCTGTTGCGTCGATGGTCTTGTCAACGGCCGTTCCATCCCGCCGCTTCCAGTTGCCTGGTAGGCAGCCAGCTTGAGCAAGGCGTCCGCGAACTGCGCATTCATCTCGTCCTGATGACGCTTCTGGCGCGAATCGAGATCGTCGTAGATGCCGTTCAGCACATAGGCGAGCTCCGCTTCGCGGCGGCGGTCGTATTCGGTCAAGCCTTGCGCGATGAGCTGCACGAACTGGTTCGAGTACTCGGCGAATTCAGCGCGCGTCAGATACGGCCGCACCACATCTTGACCGGCGCGCGGTCCGCCCGGCTCACCGGCCGGTACACCGCCGTCCGCGCGCAGAGCATCACCGGCCGGCTCTCCCCGGGCGTCCGCGGGGGTCCTGCTCGGCTCGAGCGGGATCCCCTGCGAGTCTTGCTTGGCGTCATTCGTCTCCTCGAGCGGAATGTCCGCCAGCGGGCCGCGCGAACCAGCCGCCGGCTCATCCGCGCGCGCCGCCGTTTCGTTCGACGGCCCAGTCGAGTTCGCGATGGAATCGTTCGATTCCATCTGCGTCTCTCCGAACCGCACCACGAGCGCCCCGTTCTCGCGATCGATCCGCAATCCGGCCAGCATCAGGACGAGCAGTGCGGCGGCGCCCAAGGCGAAGCTCGCGATCGGCAGGCGCAGGGCGGCCCAGGATCCTGCCCTTCGCGTTTCGAATCGCCGTTCCTCTTCGCGCACTGTCACCCCGTGTGACTGCAGAGCACGATCGCTCGAGGAGTCGACCGGCAACAGGAACGAAAACGCGGGCGCCTTCTCCTCCACGCGCGACTCCTGCAAGAAGCCCCGCGCGGCCGTGAGCTCTTCCCACTCGGCTCGCAGCCCGGCGTCCGTGGCGAGCGCTTCATGAAACGCGCGCTCCTCCTCGGCGGACAATTCGCCGTAGAGGGCCGCGATCATTCGATCGCGACGAGGATCCAATGCATCGGCGGTCATGCCCGCTCACCTCCTTTCATCCCCTTTCGACGATCCGAAGGGGCATTCTGTTCAGCGAGCATCTGATGAATGGCGCGCAGGCCGTAAAAAATCCGGGTGCGGACGGTCGCGGCCGGCACGCCGGTGATTTCGGCGATCTCGTCGGATGTGAAGCCCTGGTACTCGCGCAGCAAGATCGCGGTGCGTTGCTCGAGAGAGAGCCGCTCGAGCAAGGCCTGGGCCGTCTGCCAGCGGATCACTTCTTCCTGCGCGGGAACGAGCGACATCTCCGACAGGCGCGCGCCTTCCGCGCCCTCTTCAAGATCGAGCGACTGGAAATGAGGACGCGCTTGCGCAGCGCGATGCCAGTCGCGGCAGAGATTGAGCGCGATGTGATGCAGCCAGGCGCGAAATTTCTCCGGCTCGCGCAAGCGACGGATGTTCAGATAGGCCTTGAGGAGCGCTTCCTGGCAGACATCCTGCGCGTCCTCGCTGGTTCCCAGCATGCGGCGCACGAAGGGAAAGAGCCCGGCATGGGCCTTGCCCGCCAGCTCATTGAACGCGCGCAGGTCTCCCTGCTGGGAAAGAACCACGAGCTCGGTATCGGTCATGAATACGCGCCGCCTCCCCAGCTTTCCTCGCTTCCCGATAGTAGACGCATCCGGGCGCCCAAATGTTCAAACCGGAATCCGGACCAGAATCTCCGGGCGGCCGCCGTCTGAGCCGCTCGTGGCCGAAATCGGGTCCCTGCGCCAGGAGTTGGGCGCGAGGGCGCGAGCATGCGGCCTATTGACAGCCTGCCCAGCATTTGGCATTAGCGAGTGACCACCTGGAGGGAGTCCGTTGTCGCGAGTCCAGACTCGTTCGCGCCCCGCCGCAAAGCCGGGGGCCGTTCCCGTTGCCGCGCGTCCGGCATCGTGGAGCCCTGCCTGGACGATCGCCCTCATCCTCATCGCCCTTGCGACGGCCGCGATCCACTACGCCGAGCCGGTGCGCGACGGCGACCTCTTCTTCCATCTCGCCTATGGGCGCTACTTCCTCGAGCATCACACGCTGATTCCCGATCACACCGCCTTCAGCTGGTCGCCGACCGACGGCAAGAACATCTACTGCGCGTGGATTCCCGAGATCTTCTTCTATCTCGCGCACCAGGCGGGCGGCTACGCCCCGCTCTTCGCCTTCACCTACCTCTGCCTGCTCGTCTTCGTCGCCGCGACGCTTTGGATGGCCCGGAGACTCGGCGTGCTTCGCCATCCGCTGGTCGGCGTGATCCTGCTGCTCGGATTGCTCATGTCCGATAGCGCAGCCTACAACAAGCCCGAGATCTTCTCCTATGTCTTCCTGGTCGTCGCCGTGACCTTGTGGGCGCTCGTCAAGACCGCGGGAGAGCGCGCCTGGAAACTCGTCTACGGCTTCCCCGTCCTGATGCTGCTGTGGGTGAACAGTCACGGCGGATACATCTTCGGCGTCTTGTTCCTGGCGCTCATGTTCGCGGGCGAAACAGTCAATCGCCGCTTCGCCCCTTCCCAGGCGCTTCCCGCGAGGGTGTGGAAGCATCTCTCGTACGCGATGGCCTTGAGCGCTCTCGCGATCCTCGTCACTCCCTACGGCATTCGCTACCCGCTGCACTTGTTGACGGTCTTCTCGAAGGATTCGCCCGAGGACTGGGGGATGGTGCGCGCCTATCTCTCGATCTTCGACTCGCGCGCGCAGCATCTGTTCTATGTGCCCTACTTCGCGATCGTGATCGGGTTGTTCGCGCTCGCCGCGTGGGGCAAGCCCAATTTGCGGCGCATCGACTGGGCGCTCCTCCTGCCCAATCTCGGCCTCGCGTTTGTCTACACGCGCTATCTGCGGTCGACCTACTACTGGGCGCCCGTCTTGGCGATCGGCCTGCTGCTCCTCTTGTCGCGCCGGCGCGGCCCACTCTGGGCGGCCCGCCCGCGCTGGGCGGCCTACGCCATCGGCGCGGTTTTCTTGATCGGCGCTCTCGCACTCTCGACGCGCGCGACCTATCAGTCGATCTGCCGCCCGACGGGTACGCGCTGGTGCGGCTTCGGCGTCTCGTACCAGAATCCCGTCGACGAGGCCGAGTTCATTCGCACGCATTTCGCCGGCCGCCGCCTGGGCAACGATTACGGCGGCGGGGCCTACCTGTTGTGGAAGCTCTATCCAAAAACCAAGGTGATGGTCGATCCGCGCGGCTTCCCGTACCGTTCGTGGATCTCGCGCTATCAAGCGCTCGCGGACGCGAAAGACATGCCGGGATTCCTGAAGGACTTTCCGGCCGAGGTCTGGTGCGTGAATCACTCGTACGAGCGCCTGACTGCCTGGTTCCTGCGTCAGCCCGATTGGAAGCTCGCCTACTATGGGCCGTCCAGCGCGGTCTTCGCCCGCAGCGACATCCCGATCCCGGAGATGGAGGATCGTTCCGCCGAAAGCATCGCGCGGATTTCGAACGCCAGCCAGGCGCTCTTCGTCTTCCGCTTCGCGATGGCGATCAGCGACTGGGACACTTCCTCGCAGATTCTCGCGCGCATGCGCAGTCACTTTCCTTGCTCGCACACGCGCGCAATGACCGAGTCGATGGAGGATCTGTACGCGGGCACCCGCGCGTACTACGACGAGAACTATCCGGAAGCGATTCGCCGTCTGGAGAAATGCCGCGCGGGCGGCGCGATCTCCGACCCCAATCTCCTCGTGAACGCCTACTATCGCGTGATCGCCTCTTCCTGGAGCAAGCACGACGAGCGCGCGGCGTATGCGTCGGCCCAGGCCGCGCTCGCCGTGCGTCCCGATGACCCGATCGCGCTCTACAACGCGGGGGTGATCGGCTGGTATGTGGAAGCGCAGGCGGGCCCGCAAGGCGGGCGCGCAGCAGGCGCGGACGCGACGGGCTTGTCGCTGGCGCCGGTCGCGGGCTCGTGGCGCGATCCGCTGCGCCGCTTCCTGAAGGTGACCGAGAACCAGCCGATCAATCCGACGCTCACATCCGTTGCTTCAAAAATGCTCCAGGGGGAGTATGCTGAAAGGCCAAGTTTGGTGATGCCGAGATAGCGACGCGGGGCCGCAAGATCGAGCGGCTTCCGTGCGTCCGATGGGTTGGGAGCCTGACCGTTTCTGGAATCCGACACGGCTTGCGGAATCCGACGCGGCTTCGTGGAGCGGAACCATGCGCATGGCGATCGTGCAATCGTGCTACATCCCGTGGAAGGGCTACTTCAGCCTGATCGACCTTGTCGACCAATTCGTACTCTATGACGATGTGCAGTACACGCGCGACTGGCGCAATCGAAATCGCATTCGGACTTCCTCCGGCGCCCAGTGGATCTCGATTCCCATCGCCGTCAAGGGCCAGCGCTTTCAGCGCGTGCGCGACGCCCAGGTGAGCGAGCCGGGCTGGGCCGAGCGCCACTGGCGCACGCTCTGCCATCACTATCGTCAGGCTCCACACTTCTCCGAAATCGCGCCGGCCATCGAAGAGGCCTACGCGCGCGCCGGCGCAGAGACGCACTTGAGCGACATCAACGGCTGCTTTCTGCGACTGCTGGCCGGGATGCTCAACATCACGACTCCGCTTCACTGGTCGATGGAATTCCCCCTCGTGGAGGGCCGCACCGCGCGGCTCGTCGATCTCTGCCGTCAACTCGGCGCGGACGAATATCTCACCGGGCCCGCCGCACGCAGCTATTTGGATGAATCACTGTTTGCGAAGGCCGGCATTCGAGTGATCTGGATGGATTATTCCGGCTACCCGGACTATTCCCAGGTGCACGGCTCTCCTTGTCTGCACGAGGTGACCGCGATCGACCTTCTGATGAACCTCGGCATCGAGCGCGCGGCCGCGTACATGGCCGATTTCCGCGCGCGCGCCGAAGCGCGGTTGCAGGTGCCTTCGACCGTCGCCGCATCCTCAATCGCCGCTTCCGCGAACGCCGCATCCTCGGCCGCCTCCTCCCCTGCCGGGCGCCCGCATCCCAGCGCGCCTCCGAAGCCCCCCACGTCGTGGCAGGGAGACGCCTTCTGATGCCGCCCGGCTTCATCATCAACTTCACTCCGACCGGCATGATCCCCACCAAGGCGATGACTCCGGAAGTGCCCGTCCAGCCTGCGGAAATCGTCGCCCAGATCTGCGAAGCGGCCGCGCTGGGCGCGAACATGGTGCACATTCACGCGCGCGACCCGGAGACCGGGCAACCGAGCCATCGCAAGGAGATCTACGCGGAGATCATCCGGGCCGTGCGCAAGCAATGCCCCGGCCTCGTGATCAGCGTCTCGACGAGCGGGCGGCAAGTGGCCGAGTTCGAGAAGCGCTCCGAGGTGCTCGATCTGGAAGGCGACGCGAAGCCCGACTTCGCCAGCCTGACGCTGAGCTCGCTCAACTTCAACAAGCAGGCGAGCATCAACACGCCGCAGATGATCCAGAGCCTGGCCGCGAAGATGCGCGAGCGCGGCATTCGGCCCGAGCTCGAGGCCTTCGATCTCGGGATGATCAACTACGCGAAATACCTCGCGAAAAAAGACCTTCTCCGGCCGCCCTTCTACTTCAATCTCATTCTCGGCAACATCGCCTGCGCCCAAGCCACGCTCCTTTCGCTGGGCCTGATGATCAACGAGCTGCCGCCCGAATCGATCTGGTCGGTCGGCGGCGTAGGCGATGCCCAAGCGTCGATGAACGCGATGGCGATCGTCGCGGGCGGCGGCGTGCGCGTCGGACTGGAGGACAACATCTGGTACGACGAGGAGCGCACGCGGCTCGCGACCAATCGCGACCTCGTCGAGCGTGTGCTCACGATCGGGCAGGCGATGGGACGAAGGCCGTGCACCGCGAAAGAGGCGCGCGCGTGGCTGGGCCTCGACGAGCGGATGGCGGGAGTGCGGAGGCGAAGACGCACGCAGACCAGCGGCCATAGGCCCGGCGGACCCAGGGCCCAGTGATGCAGGTACGGCGGCCAGAAACGGCCAGCCGGTTGGGTCACAGCCGTACTCGCCTCACGACGAGACAGTGGACGAGAGAATCGTGCAGCGCCTGGCCCTTGTCAGTCATCGCCGCCATCAGATACCCGCCCCCTAGAAGAACCAGCGACAGCAGCTTCAGGAGGTTGCGCATGAAAGCGCGTCGGAAGTCGACACGTCTGCCAAGTTCGTCTGTAACATGGATATTCATGATGCGCTTGCCGGGTGTGCCCTGCCATGTGGAAATCTCAAAGAGCGCGTAGTACATCGTCAATGCCAGATACGAGCCAAGTCCAATAAGAACCAATGGTGGGACTCTTAGTCGCCAGAAAAGCAGCGCAGCCAGGAAGAAGACCGGCACAAGGATCACGCCGTCCAACAAGAGCGCGGAGCCTCTCAGCCAGAACCCGGCATGGGAGAGGGGCAACTCCCCCGGGACCGCGTTCGCCCCAAGGTCTCCGACAACCTGGGATCCGCGGAGAGCCGGAGGGTTGCCTTGCCCTTCCGGGCAGGGAAGCGGGAACAAGTTGCCGCGGTGCCTGTCTTTGTCCTCCTGCCAGGCCGCGATGGGAGGTGGCGGAGCTGCCGTGTGCCAACTCGTGGCGCGTTCCAGCGCATGCCGGAAAGCCCGGATCGAAGGGAAGCGATGCTCCGGCCGTTTGGCCATGGCCTTCCACACAAGAGACTCCAATCCGGGATCGATGTTCGAAAGCAGACCCGACAGTCGCGGAGGTGCTTCCTCCATGATCTTGCGCATGAGCAGATCATCTGTATCCGCTTCGAAAGGTCTTACCCCCGTGATCATCTCGTACATCATCACTCCAAGTGCATAGATGTCCGAGCGAGCGTCGACTTCCCGGGGATTTTGAAGTTGCTCGGGCGACATGTACGCCAAGGTACCAGGTTTCATCGCCGTCGCCGCCTTCAGCTCCTCGGAGCCAAGGACCCTTGCGACTGCAAAGTCGGTCACCTTGGCCACTAGACCGGCATCCGATCTGGTGACGAGGATATTGCTGGGTTTCAGATCCCGGTGGACGAGCTCCAATCCGTGGGCCTTTTCGAGCGCGGAGAGCACCTGGAAGGTGATGGCCATGACCTGACCAAGGGGCAGGCCGCCTCCCTGGCGGACGATCAGCTGATCCACCGGCAGGCCGTCCACATATTCCATGACGATGCCTATCGCCTGCTCATCTTCGACGAAATCGAGGACCTTCACGACATGCGGATGGACCAATTGCGCTTGAATGCGGGCCTCGGCCCGAAAGCGATCAAGCACCGCGGCGTCCTGACGGAAATGGGAATGCAGACACTTGATGGCCACCATCCTGCCGCCGTCGGGGTCCTGAGCACGGTACACAGTGCCCATCCCGCCCTTTCCCAGAACGCCGAGGACTTGGTAGCGCCCAATTCGATCCGGGTCTGTATGCATTCCGCTCATCAGGGGTCCCTGACCACATCGCTTTCGGTTTCGGAAACGATTTTCCATCCCGCCGAAAACCGGCGGAACCAAAGCTGTTGTTTTTCGCTCGCACGGTATCGCTTGCCGTTTGCCTGCAAGATGTCCCAGGATTTGGCGAAGGTGACGAGGGCATGGTCCGCCCCCAGAAAGTCGATGGAGACCTCGCGCACATCGTACCGAAGAACCTCTTCGAAGCGCGCAAGGGCTTTCCGCTTGTCGTCGCGGATACGGGCATTGGAGGCGTTCGTCCACCCGAAGTACCGTTCCACCTGGTCCGCATAGCACCCCATATGGGTCTCGAGGTCCCGGTTCACGAGGGAGCGCCGCCAAGTTTCGACCACTCCCAGAATCGCCTGACGGTCCTGCTCATGGGACGACGAAACAGGGTTCTCGGTCGCCACCTGCCGGACCGGCGTAGAGGAGGCGGATTGCGTGCTAGCCCGTGGAACATCCTGGATGATTGCACGTTGGCTGGCCCCTCCGTCGGAGCCTCGGATGACAAGCACAACCATGATGACAACGATGAGTAGACCCAGGCCCAGGAGCCACACGGGAAACGGCCGGGAAGCGGAGGGACGGGAACTCCCCTCCAAAGTGGAATGATTCGTCCAGCGCTGGAGCCTCCCCTCGACGGCAGGTGCTTCGGCATCGATCGCCGCTGACCGTGACCGGCTCTCAAGCGGGAATCCGGTCCCTTCTCTCGCCCCAGCGCTCGACCGGCTGGACTGAGCCAGACCGGGAGGAGGCTGCGTCCCCGCACTCACGGAGCGCACACCCCTCGGCTCCACTTTTCCTTCGGGCGCAGCGCGATCCGTGCCTACGACCGCACCCACCGCAAGCGCCTTCAGGGCCTGCAAAAACTCCTCCGCGCTCTGGAAACGCGCGTCCGGGTTCTTCGCCATCGCCTTCAGAATGACCGCCTCAAAACCCGGGAAGATTCCCCGATAGAATCTGCTGGGCGCAGGCGCTTCCTCCGAGATGATCGCTTGCATGATTGAGAAATCCGTATCCGCATCGAAGGGAACTCTGCCCGTGGCCATCTGATAGAGAGTGACTCCCAACGAATAGATGTCGGACCTGCGGTCCACGTCTCGAGCTGCGCGAATCTGTTCGGGAGGCATGTACCAGAGCGTTCCCATCTTGGCTCCTGTCGCCGTTCGCCCCTTGCCTCCTTCCAGGATCTTGGCCACTCCGAAGTCCATTACTCGAGCCAGCGTTTCTCCCTTTACCACACTCAGCATGATGTTCGACGGCTTCAGGTCCCGATGGACCACCCCCTGGTCGTGGGCGTATCCCACGGCCCGGAGAACCTGATCCATGATTGCCATACACCGCTCGAAGGGAATCGGGCCCGTTTCCTCGGCGATCACCTTGTCCAACGGTCGACCGTCGACATATTCCAGCATCAAGCAGAGGAGTTCCCCCTCCTCGATGAAGTCATAGACATGGACGATGTTGGGATGGCTCAGTCGCGCCTGGATCTGCGCTTCCGCACGAAACCGTTCCCGCACCTGACAATCCCGGGCGAAGAAGGAATGGAGGACTTTCACAGCAACCGGCCGATCGAAACGCAAATCGGTCCCCCGGAAAACGGTCCCCATGCCGCCGTCGCCAAGGAACGCATCGATCCGATACGGCCCGATCTGCTCTCCGATCATCTGCTGGCTCTCTCCATCTCCCGGGTCACTCGTGGATCCCTATCTGTAGCGGCGCACTTCGAGAATTCTGCGATTGCCGATCAAGCTGGTGCTCCCCACGCCCACGCCCTCTTCCGGCGATGCGCGGAGAAAGGTCGTGCCACCGTCCAAGAGAATGACCGGCTGGGATCGCCCGGGATCGAGAGTCGAAAGAAAGGCGATATCTCCTACCTTCGCGGAATCGACTGACACGACATTGCCCCAATCGGCTAGCGCTTCGAGCGTCCGCGGCGCCCTGATTCCCGCCAGGCGAAAGAAAAGATGAACCAGCCCTTCGGCATCCATCGCCGCCATGCTGTTCGCCCCGGTCTGGTACCGCGTCCTACGGAACTTGCGAACCGCTTCGATGGCGTCAGGTATGGGCAATGGTTCTGATAGCGGCGCCACGTTCGCTCGATCGACGCGCACACTTGGACCGCCCGGAACCGCCAACGTCACCGAGGAATCCGCGGCACTCTGCCCCCGAGGCCGGCCTACCCCGGTCGCCCGCAGGCGGGCCCCGCACGGCAGAAAGATCCCTTGATCGCACGGCACGCCGGGAGCGGCGACGACGGTGAACGAATCCCCGGAATCCTCCATCCCATGATCGCTCTGCTCCGGCGCCAGTGCGGTGACCGGCACCCAACCCGTCGGGTCACCTCGTTCCCCAAAGCGCACTTCCCTCCAGGCCCCTTGGCTGGCAAGCACCTCCACCCGGTCCCCGACCAAGAGCTGGGCCAGACGTGAGGAGGACTCCGACGGGCTCTCGAACACGTCACTCCAGGGTCGCTGCCTGTCCTGCAACCGCAGCACGGCCTTTCCCCGCCAGGGCGCGTCCGTCGCACGTTGGGCCGCGTCAGCGGATTGTGCCGGCCCGGTTCCGCCCGTATGCCCGGAGGAGTCGCCCGCCGATCGAGGCGGGGCACCTGTCGCGCGGCTTGCGTTGGAATCGAGACCGAGCGATTCGAGGCCCGGCCCCACAAGAAACCGCCCGATCCCCGTGCCGACCGCGAAGACCAGAACCAGGGAGACGAAGGCTCCCAAGGCCGGGCGCCGCCCCCGGGTCTTCCCGAGACGTCTGTTGCGCTGCCCATGCCGCTTCATTGGGAGTAGATCCACTGGTAGTTCTTATAGTCTCCGAGCACTCGCTTGATGTAGTTCCTGGTCGCCTGAAATGGGATGTTCTCGATGAATTCGTCCACAGGCTGATCGGCCGGCTTGGCGTTCCACCACTTTTCAACCTGCTCGGGTCCGGCGTTGTAACTGCAGATAGCGGGGAACCAGTCGCCTCCAAACCGCTGGACCATCTTGGCCAGATAGTACGTTCCGTACCGAATGTTCGTCTGGGGATTGACCAGGTCGGCTTTCCCCGGCACCGGAAGGCCCCTTTCCTTCGCAATCTGCTCGGCCGTTCCGGGCATGAGCTGCATCAGGCCAATCGCACCCACACCGGACGTGACCACAGGGGAAAACTTGCTCTCGTTGCGAATCAACGCCGCCGTCAGGTGAGCGTCGATTCCGTTCTTGAGAATGCCCGTTTCCTCGATGGCTTGCCTGATCTCCTCCTTGTAGTTGTACGGATAGAGGATTTGCCAGAACTCGATAGGAACCAAGTCGCCGTTCCTGGATCCGGACAGCACGAAGTCCCGATAGCTGTCGACCAGCATGTCGATCGCTTCCCAACTCTGACCTGCTCGACTGTATAAGTAGGCCAAGGAGAGCCTCAGCTTCGGATCGGTCGCCGCGGAAGGAACGGAGGCCAGTTCCGCCGCGGCGAATTCGTACAGTCCGATCGCGCGCAGATTGACCGCCCGGGCATACCCTCCCTCTCCAGGGGGGCCGGCCGCGGCATCCGTGAGCTTGTCGAAGGCGGGAAAGGGCTTGAGGTTTCCGAACTGTCTCGGTTGTTGGCCCAGAGCCAGCAGGTTCTCGACGGCCCGATGTCCGTAGTAGTCCTGGGGGTACTCGCGGACGAGCTGCTGGTACAGCTCGATCGCCCCCGCCCGATCGGAATCCGCGGTGAAGCGAGCAATCCAGTAGAGAGCCGCTTTCTTATAGCCGGTGTCTGAATGTTCAGCCAACAAGCGGCGCATGGTGGCCACCGCCGCTGCCGTGTTGCCTTGATTCCTCTGGAACCAGGCCAGCTTCCAGAGCGCGTCATGGGCCACGTCGCTCTCTCCCGCCATTCCGACCACCTGCTCGAGCACCGGCAGCGCCTGTTCGATGCTCACGTCGTTTCCCAGATGCACGCCGTAGGCGTACATCGCATCCGCGGCGCTGGAACTTCCCGGATATTGCCCCTTCAGGAATTCCGCCCATTGGCGGATGGCATCGGTGTTGCCCGAGGTCCGGCGGAGCGCCGCGATAGCCGAGAGCACGGCCGATGGAACGCAATTCGACGAGGGATACCGCGATCGCAAGTCCCGGACGGTCTGCACGCAAGCATCGTTTTCTCGAAGATCGTAGAGGCACTGCGCGCGCGTCAGAAGAACTTCGTCGGTTCGCGGGTCGCCCGGATGGGAGCCCAGGAAGGTCTCGATCTCTTGCTTCATGGCGCTCTTCAGACCTGCGGCCCCCAGGCTTGATATGAACTCAAACCGCCGCGCGGAAGACATTGTGCGAGGCGCGAGCCCCGCCGAGCGTTCGAGGTCGCGGGCGCGATCTCTGGCCTGCACGGCCCAGGGGCTGCGCGGAGTGTCGAACCATGTCGTTTCGTAAAGGCGGTGGGCTTCAGCCGCGTTCCCCGCCTGGCGCTCCGCCTCGGCGGTCAGCCAACGAGCCTCGTGGATTTCCCGGGCCTTCGGCCAGCGAGTGAGAAAGGTCAACCCGGCGGACGCCGCCTGGGGCCATCGCTGTTGGGCGCTTGCCAACTTGAGAAGCAGGAATTGCGCTTCCCTCTCCAGGACCGGGCTTCCGCCCGGTCCCGTTGCGCTCAAGATCTCCTGCAGGCGATCGAAGGCCAGGGTGTACTGGTCCTGCAGCCCACCTTCGATCACTGCGCGGGCGACGAGCACTTTTCCGTACTCGGGCCCCACCGTGCCCGCTGAAGCGCGCTCCAGATAAGGGAGAGCTTCCGAATAGCGGCGCATGCCGATCAACATGTTGCCCAGCACGAGAGCCGCACGGTCACCGACCGCGTCCTTTTCGTACGTCTCCACGACCCCCTGCAGCAGGTCGACGGCCTGAGATGTCTCCCCTCGGCTGAAGACATCCAAGGCCGTGTCGATGTCGGTTGGGCTGGACTTGCCCCTCGAGGCTTTCTCCTCCTCTTGGCAGGATGTCCCGGCAAGGATCAAGCAGACGGACAGGAAGATCAGCGTAGGCAGCGAACGCACGCCACGAGCGGACATAGCTCTTTCCTCCTTGCTTGCAGGACTGTCAGGGAAAGGAGACGGAGATCGTCTTCCCGGGTTCAATGCTCACTTTCTTCTCTTGCTGGTGATGGCCCCACCAAACCTTGACCGTGTGTCCCGTGGCCGACAAGTTGAGAAATTCATGTTTCGTGGAGTTCTTCCCGCTGGAATAGAAATCGTCCACATAGGCACGACCGGCCGGTTGCATGTTCACAATCAGGGTTCCGGTGGTCGGCACCTGGCCTCCGCCTGTGTCTTCGATCGGGTCAGGGTCGTGTCCATTCGGGATCACCAAAATCGCCACGACTGCCGCCGCGATCAAGAGCACGATCGGAACCAGGTAGCGAAGTGGCGATTGGCCCTTTCTCGGCGCGAGGCCCTGCACCTTCTGCGCTGGTGCGTCTGGTGGCCTTGGCCGGAGGTCGTTTCCCGCTCCCTCGCCCGGCGCTCCCCGCCCACCTTCCGGAGTCGGGGCCGCCACCTGCCCGGTGGCAACCGAAACGCCTGGTGGGACCGCCATGCCTGGACCCGCCTGTTCCTTTGAAGCCGCGGCGGCGCTCCCCGGCGTCTCGGCCGGCGCCTCGGGCACCAGTGGCGGAAGTGTCCCCGCGTCCAGAAGCGCCTCGAGAAACTCCTCGCAGTTTGAAAAACGCTTGTCGGGGTCCTTGGCCATGGCGCGCAGAATCACCTGCTCGAACTTCTTGGAGATATGGGGATATCGCTCACTGGGCAACGGCGGATCCTGCGTAATGACCTTGGTCATCACCTCGTATTCGCTGTCGCCCTGGAATGGCAGGACGCCCGTCGCCATTTCATAGAGCGTGCAACCGAGCGAGTAGATGTCGGACCGCGCATCGACATCCTTCGGCGAGCGGATCTGCTCCGGGGAGCTGTAGAAGAAGGTCCCCAGCTTCGCGTCCGGATTCGTTCGCCTCTTTTCATCGCCGAGGATCTTTGCGATCCCGAAGTCCATGATCTTCGCATGCACGCGCTTGCCGAACCATTGAATCATGATGTTGGAGGGTTTGATGTCCCGGTGGATCAATCCCTTGGCGTGGGCGAAGCCGAGTGCGTTCAGGACCTGGGACATGATCTCGCAGCACATCGGGTAGGGCATCGGGCCGGTCACTTCGGCCAGAACCTCCGTCAGGCTCTTGCCGTCGACGTACTCCATGACAATGGCGGCCACGTGCTCGTCAAGAAGGAAGTCGTGAACGGTGACGATGTTGGGATGCTGCAGGCGAGCCTGGATGACCGCCTCGCTCTTGAACCGCTCCAAGGTCGCCGGATCGCGCGCGAGGTGCTCATGAATGACTTTGATCGCGACCGGAGAGTCGAAGCGCGGGTCCCGTCCCTTGTAGACGGTTCCCATGCCTCCGTCACCGATCACGCCGGTAATCTCGTAGCGCCCGATCGACTCCATCTCCACTCCGCAATTGACGTCCGCCTCGCCAGCCCTCTACTTGCCGCGCCTCGTCCGCGGGGCCGGCTTGGTCTGCCCGGTCGGCCGGGTCTGCCCAGCCGACCCGGTCTTCCTGATGTCCGCGGTGGCTGGTTTGCCCGCATCCGTTCTCTGGCCCGCTCGCAAGGCGGCGGGCTGCGCCTGAGCAGCCGCCGTCGGCTGAGCCGCCGGCTCTACCGCGCCTTGCTGCTGAACACGATCCGCTGGAGCCGATCGCGCACGAGGAGTGTTCGCGTCAACATCCGAATCGTCCGAGGCTCTCCGTGACAACCCTTGGATATCGTCAGGCAGGTGCTGCCGGAGCGTGTCGCTCTTTGCCCGTGCGATCCACTCGACTGGCTCGAGTCTCATCGAAGAGGCCACGGTCCGCGCCCAGACTCCGAACACCACCAAGCCGGTGCCGCTGGAGGCAATGGCTGCAATCCTCCCGTCCGGCAAGAGATCGACATGCACCGAGGCGCCCGTCGTCGGGAGAACATTCCCATCAAGACGAAGGGGCTCGGGCGCCTGGTCCATTGTGAGCTCGGATCCTAAAGACCGGACTCGGAGCAGAAGGTAGTGCGTTCCCGGTCCGAGAGCGCCTTGCGGCAAACCCGATGCCGACGAGGATGGATCGACATGCAATTGGCCGCACTGAGAAAGAAGACTGATCAGGTCCCCCTTCTCTTCTCCGACGTACCGGCGCATACGCAGAAGACACGCGCTGGCGGTGTCGGACGGATCGGGCAGGTAGAAACCACAGAGCGCCACCAGATCGGTTTGGGGAGAAGCCGGAGCGAACCGAATGCTCATGTACGGAGCTCCCGCCGCCTGGTCCTGCAGAATCAGCCGGAGCTCGCCGCCGAAGTCATCTCCCGTGTCGGCCGGCCCTCGAATCACGTCATTCAGCGTCTGGAATGCGCCAGTCGACCAGGCCGCTGAGGGAGGCCTGTGGGCCGAATACAGGTAGTACGCCGAGCCCACGATGATACCCAGCAAGAGAGCCGCCGCAGCGGGAATCCAGTGCCACGTGAGTTTCCGGCGCCCGGCGGGTCCGAAATCCGGAACCGGCGCTTGGCTGCGCATGCGCGACCACGTGCCTCGCGGTCGTCCGCGATGGATTATCTGCACGGTGGCGTTGTCGTGACCACCGCGCTGATTCGCCAAGTCAACGAGGCGCTTGCATGCTCTCTGGGGTCCGTATTGCCGGCTCATCCAGGCCATTTCCTTGGGTGAGACGGCGTCATACAGCCCGTCCGTGCACATGATGAGGCTGTCGCCTTCCTCCAATCGGATTGGCATCGTGCAGATGTCTGGATCGATGTCGGAGGCCGGTCCGATCACGCGCTCGAGGACGTGTCGCTTGGGATGCTCACGCGCCTGTTCCACCGTGATCAGGCCGTCGTCGATCATTCTTTGCACGAGGGTATGATCCCGGGTGACTTGGGTGGCTTCGTCTTCGTGCAAATGGTAGATGCGGCCGTCTCCGATGTGACCCCACCAGGCACGATTCTCCTCCACCACGACCACATCGAGGGTGGCGCCCATGTTGGCGAGCTCCGGCCTTTCTTCCTTGACGCTCTGGCAGGCAAAATTCGCTTCCCGCATGGCCCGGGCAATCAGCCTGCGGGGAGTCTGCCCCAAGCCTTTCTGGAACACCGCGTGCACCGCCTGCACGACAGTGCGGCTCGCTTCTCGCCCGCCCGACGCCCCACCCATTCCATCGGCGACCACGAACAGTCGCTGGGAGCCGATTTGGCAATAGAGATGGTAGTCCTCATTCGTCTCTCGAACTCTGCCGACATCACTGTGGTTGCTGACAAGCAGCGGGATCTGGCGCCGGAACAGGCTCATCAGACCTCCCCACGGAACTGAAGCACGACGCCGCCAATACGAAACCGCTGCCCGGACGTCAAGAGCGTGGGTTGATCGATCCGCTCGCCCCCGGCGAGGTACGTGCCATTCGTGCTTTGCAGGTCCTCCAGCCAGAACTGATGGTCGCGGAATTCGATGACCGCGTGGTGGGAGGAAACGCGCTCTTCATCCAAGACGATGTTGTTGTCCAGGGCCCGGCCCAACGACGTGCGCGCCGGCAGCAAGGGCAGATTCGATCCGGCCAGCGGGCCGCTTTCCACGTGCAGCGAGCCGGCGCGATAGGCCTGCAGGACCGATGTCCCGGGATCGTACATGGTCCGTTGCTTGGGCCGCGCAGCCGGCGGGGCGGCGGGGCGAGCATCCGAGCCGGACTGGACGACTCGCTGTTCCATCTCCTTGATGCTGGCCGTCGCCTGCGCAAGCTGGCCTTCCAGCTTCTGAAACGCGTCGGCCTGCTGCCTCTTTTCCTCTTCCACGCGATGCATCTCGCCCTGATACGCGAGGTGACGGGCGCGCGATCTGAACCAGAGCAACGCCGAGCACGCCGCAACGCCCACGAGGGCGATTCCGACGTAGAGCAGCCAAGGCGTCTTTTGGGGAGGGATCGCATGAAGGGGCACGCGGAAGGAGAAACTCCGCCGGACCTGGGTGGTCGGCATCTTCACCTCGAGCACGGCCGCATGTTCGGAACCGTCCGCCGGCAAGCTCGAAGTCCAGACGAACTCCCAGCGCGATTCCAGGTTGGTCCGCATGGCCGCAAGCTTGTCCTTCCACCGCTGCCCGCTCTCGAAAGGCAGGAAGACTCCTCCCGTTTCGGTGGACAGCCGCTGAACGTTGCGCCAGTCCGTCTGGCTGCCGGACTTGATGCCGATCCCCATGATGCTGGCCCCCACCTTGGCGGCCATTTCCCGGCAGGATTCCAGGGTGTAGGCCCCCCCCTCGTTCTTCCCGTCCGAGATCAGCACGAGCACCTTGCGTTCGGGCAACCCTTCCTGCTGGAGCAACTCGAGCCCGCGCACGACGCCGTAGAACAGCTCCGTGCGCTTTCCGGGCGTCTCCATTTCACGCATCGCGGCAACCAAGGCCGAGCGGTCAACCGCGAAATCGATGAGTTGCTGCTGATCATCGTGAAAGGCCACGAGGGCACAGCGGTCGCCGTCCTCCAACCGCCCCACGAAATCGACCAAGGCAGTTCTCACCTCCGGCATCACTTCCTTCATCGAACCGGAGACGTCGACTGCAAACACGAACCCAATGCCGTTGACCAGACCGATCTTGCGCAATTCGCCCTTCACCGGCTGGTCCTTCTCCAGCACCGTCACATCCTCGACGTTCAGGCTGCTGACCAGCTCGCTGTGCTCGGACATGACTTCGAACCGAATGGCCATGCGGGGATATCCGGTCGTGTCGATGCCGGCATTCTGCAGCTCGCACACTGCGGCGTGGACGCCCGGCACAACAGAGAGCGCTACGCAGGCGGCAATCGACAGGCGGAGACAAGGCATCATCACTTCTGCCCTCCCTGGTCAAGGACCCGAACAGTGCCTCGGGCGTGAGCAATCGGTCCCTGGGATGCGCGACGGCCACCCGACTGGCCAGGAAACAGGCCATGCCGGATCTCGACGAGGACGTTCTGGCTCGTGGGTCGACGGGAGGATTCCGGGCATGTCGCAGGCGCGAAACGGATCCTCCCGACCTGGCAGACGCGCATCTGTCAACCGCCCCGGTTAGATCATGTAGATCGTGAAGACCGAGCGCTTCCCGAGTTCGATCGAATCCCGGTTCTGCAAGAGAACGGCCCCCTCCGCAAACAGATCCTGCTGATTGACCTTGGTGCCGTTCATGGAATCACAGTCCTTGATGTAGAACTGACCGTCCTGAAACCGAATGACCGCATGCCGTCCCGAAATCGTGGGATCCCAGTCGACGCAGATCTCACACTCTCTTTCGGATCCGATGAGATTCCGGCCCTCCCGCAGTCGAAAATCTCGACCCGTCGGCCCTTGGGAGAAAGTCACCAACCAACCCACCAGCTTGCGCTCGGAAGAAGAAGCCCGGCCTGCCGGGAGACCCGGTTGCTCCGGTGCCGCCTGGACTCCCGGATCGTAGACCGTCTTCCCCTTGTCGCTCCGACCTCCGCCACCCCCTTCCATGACCGTGCGAGGCTTCGGAGAGGATCCTCGGGCCTGGTCGCCGCGATCTCCGGTCGACGGCTGCTCCAGGATCGTGGCCCCTTTGGTGAACGCCCCTGGAGGCCCAACGGGAGGATTGGCGGAAGTGCCCGGGCTTTGGTTTCGATGGCGCGCGGTTGGCGGACAGTATTGGCACTCCGTCCAGGTCGGGTCCATGATATGCCCGTTTGGGCAGAGCCTGGCATTCAGCTGGATTCCGCACCGTTCGCAGTAGCCATTGATTGGTTTCACTTCTGCCCGGCAGTTGGCACAGTACATGGTGCCCCTCCATTTCACTTGCCTCACGGTATAGAGAACTGAGCAAGTTCCATACTAGGTAATAGTGACGCAAGGCGCAACCATGCGAAACTTGCCCGGTGGTGGCCCCCGATCGCCATTTCGACGGCCTGCCCCTGCCGGCACGAACCTCCCCCTGGGTTTCAGAAGCTTTTCCGATGTCGCAGGCGACGCAGCTGCGTCACTTGCGCCTTCCCGGCAGAAGCTATTCCCTTCATTTGGAATTCCTTGTCGGCGTATCTTCGCGAAGACTCTGCATCCTGGCCACGCCAGCGGCGGTCGGTTGCCGCATGCGGCTCGTTATCCGCATCTGCGCAAAAAGATTGACTCTCCTCACGGTTGCGTTCCACTATCAGAGACGATCAGGACATGGCTGACATCGAGTGTTGCGATTCCGTAGCATTTGCGGTCTTCGGTCGTTCGTGTCGCTTCACAACCGTTCAACGCGAGGGTCCCCTCTATGGAAGGCGGCAGCATCAATCCGGCCTTGATTGCGCTCTTGGTCTTTGTGATCGCCCTCGTCATCTACCTCATCGCCGGCTTTCGCAGGATTCCACTGGGTGCTGTGGGACTCGTCGTCACGATGGGGAGGCGGACGGGCGATGTGCGCTCGGAGGGAAACACCTGGCTAGCTCGTTTCTTCCAGAGCGTCGTTGTCCTCTTCATTCGTGAACGCCAAGTCGACATTCCCACGGCGCAGTACTACACATCCGACCGCGTTCGAATCGCTTTCAAGACTACGATCCGGGTTTCCGTCGCCGATGCAGCCGCATTGTTCAGCCAGGGACCTGGCACCTACGGTCCGTTTACCAGAGAAGGCTATGGAAACACCGAAAGTGGCTCGGAAGAGGCGAACATCGCTTTACGGAATTTGGTCCAAAACTCGATTCGCGAGACAATCCAGGCGATGCGCATCGATGAAGTGATGTTTGGGGGATCGTCTCAAAACTCCGTGCGGGAACTAATCCGCCAGGCACTCGCCCGAACGGCCAAGCGATGGGGCCTGGAAGTGCTCGAGGTTTGGCTGACGGATGTAGATGCGGATAATGCCGAGGTGAAAAAGGCCGTTCAGGCAGAAGTCCAAGCCACCATGGAGGGGCGCGGGCAACTGGCCAAATTCGAAGTGAAGGTTGCCCAGGGAGGGCTCTTCCAGAAGGTGGCCATGGATGTGGCCAATCTCATCTACGACCGGACGGGAAACCGGGTGAGCCCCGACCAAGTGATGAATTTCCTGATTGGCTTCTATCGGAACGAACGCGCGCTAGATGTCGCCATGGCCGCGAGCAAGGGGACCAATGATATTCTGCAGGCGTTCTACATGCATCATGTGGGCATGCCTCTTCCCGATGCCCCGCCAGTCTTGCCGGGTTTGCAGAACGCTCCTGGAGCGGGTTTGTTTCTTGGCGGTAGTCCCGGCATCCCCTTCCTGCAAGGCTCCTGGATCATTGGCCGTGAAGGCACGATTGAAATTGACAGCCCAGGTGTGTCTCGAAGGCATGCGCGTTTGGACGGAAACGGTAGTCAGTACACGCTCACCGACCTCGGATCTTCGAATGGGACTTTTGTCAACAACGCCATGCTGACGCCCAACTCCCCGATCCTGGTGCAACCAAGTGATTCGGTCCGGTTCGGACAGCGAGTATCGACGACAGTCGCCAGTCTCGTCCAGGCGGTCGGACGAGGACGCTTGGATGTCCAGCCAGGATAGCGGACGGGGTTCTGGCCGCGGCGCGAAATAGAGCTAGCCGATCCTGGTCGACTGCTCGGAGTCCGGACTGAAAGCGCGCTCGGGCACTCGTCTTCCTGTGGCGTCATTCAATGCATCCAGCAACGGCAACACTTCCCGCAAGTCTCGCAGCTCGTGATCGGCCGACTCGTCGCGATCGAAGATGTACCCGTCCGGCTGCCCGTTGTCGAGAAGCGCGGTCACCATCCCCGCGCGCGCCGCTCCCGCCATCTCACGCCCGTGTCCGTCGCCCACATACAGGCACGCGGCCGGCTCCACCTGCAAGCGGGCGATCATCTGCGCGTAGATGCGCGCGTCCGGCTTGGCCGCTCCCACCTCCGACGAAAACAGCGCCACTTGAAAGTGCCGCGCGAGCGGACCGGCGCGAAAGACCGCGGGCACATCCGGGTTGCAGTTCGAGATCAGGCCGAGAGGATATCCGCGTGTTGCGATCTCACGCAGAACTTCTTCGCTTTCAGGCTTGGGCCGAAGCGTCGCGCGCAAGAGCTCACGAAAGGGAACGAGGCCGCGGGTGATCTCGTCGTCTTCTGTGCGCACCTGCAAGCGCGCGCAGATCACGCGGACGTTGTCTTCGAGCGTCGCCAGGCGCCCGTCGTTGCGTTCGCGATAGGTGGCGTCCCATTCGGCGCGGAAGGCCGCTTCCGGGATCCCGAGCGCGGCGGAGAGCGAGGCCAGCGTTCCGTAGTAATCGGTCAAACGCGACACGGGGACGAGCGTGCCGAAGAGATCGAACACGCAAGCGCGGATGGCGGTCGCCCGGCGCGGCTCATCGAGTGGATGCATCCTTGCGCTGCCCTTCCCCGCATGGCCCTGATGCGCGTTGCCTTCTGCAAGCGCCCTCTGCGCGCGCCTGCAGCGAGCGGCTCTTCTACTCGCAGCTCGCGCGATCCTTGCGCGCGCAGCCCTTACCGATCAGCTCTTCTCCCATCCCGGCCGCGCTCCCGACTCGTGCACCCACACATCCTTGTTCTCGCCGTAGTCGATCGGGCAATCGATGAGCACCGGCCGGTTCTGTTGAAACGCCTCTTCCAGGGCAGGTCGTAGCTGATCCTCCGCGGTGATGCAATAGCCGATCGTGCCGTAGGCCTCCGCGTACTTGCAGAAGACGGGGTTGTGCAAATCCAGGCCGAAGTCGGGGAATCCGTGGCTCTGCTGTTCCCACTTGATGAACCCGTAGGCGTTGTCGTTCAGGATGAGGACCACGACGGCGATTCCCAAACGCACCGCGGTCTCGAGCTCCTGGGAGTTCATCAGGAATCCGCCGTCTCCCACGACGGCGAGCACGCGGCGATCGGGACGCACGAGCTTCGCCGCCATCGCGAGCGGCATGCCGGCCCCCATCGTCGCGAGGCTGTTGTCGAGAATGAAGGTGCCGATGTCGTAGACCGGGTAATGGCGCGAGAACCACAGCTTGTAGATCCCGTTGTCGAGGCAGAGCACATCTTCCCGCCCCAACGCGCGCCGGCATTCGGCCACGATCCTTCGCGGGCGCAGCGGGAAGGCGGTGTCATCGGCGCCTTCGACGTGCAGGCGCCGCTCGAACTCCCGGCGCAAGCGCGCGAGCGTGTCGCCCGCGTAGCGGTAATTCGCCAGCCGTTCGCCCAAGCGGTCGAGGGTGGTCGCGATGTCGCCGATCAGCTCGATGCGTGGGTTGTAATGCGCCTGGGTCTTCCCCACGCTGAAGTCGATGCGCAGAATCGGCTTGTCCATGCGCGGGTTCCACAAGCGCGGCGGATACTCGTTCGTCGAATAGCCCACGGTGATGATCAGATCGACGCCTTCCACGATCGCGCTCAGATGATCGTGCCGGTGGACGCCGAAGGAGAAGAGCGAGTTGGGATGGTCGTCTCCCAGCGCGCCTTTCCCGAGTTGCGTGTGAATGACGAAGACGTTCGTCGCATCGCAGAAGCGCCGCAGGCTCTCGTGCACGCGCCGCCGCTGTCCGCGGCTCGAGACGATCAGGATCGGATCGCGAGCGCGGCGGATCATCTCCGCCGCAGCGTCGATCGCGCTCGCCTCCGCCACCGGGCGGCGAATCCATCCGGGATCGAGCGGCCGGAACTCCGCCGGAACCGATTCGTTGGCGATGTCCTCGGGCAGCTCGATGTGGCAGGCGCCCAGGCGCTCGGTGGTCGCGACCTTGAAGGCTTCGCGCACTTCGGTCGGGATCATCTTTGGATCCTGGATCTGGATCGTGCGCTTCGTGATCGGACGCATGAGGCTCACGATGTCGAGCAATTGGAAATCGGCCTGCCAGTTCTCGCGAATCCCCTTCTGGCCGGTGATTGCGAGCAGCGGAACGCCGGAGAGCTGCGCGTGCGCGATCCCCGTCACGAGATTCGTCGCGCCGGGGCCGAGCGTGGCCAGGCACACGCCCGTCTTTCCGGTCATGCGCGCGTACCCTGCGGCCATGAACGCCGCCGCCTGCTCATGGCGATTCACGATCAAGCGGATCGACGAGGTGCGCAGGCTTTCGAGCAGATCCAGGTTCTCTTCACCGGGAACGCAGAAGACATACTCGGTCCCTTCCCGTTCGAGGCAACGAACAAACAGATCGGATGCCTTCATCCCTCCCCCGTCATTTCCGCGCGCGCGAGACGCCCGCCCCGCGGCCGCCGCGCTGAGACCTGGTTTTCTTGCTGGGCGCTTTCTTGCCGACGGTCCTCTTGGCCGGCGTTCTTGTGGGGCTTGGTTTACCCTTGCTTGACCGCTTCGCGATCGATGTCGTCGTGCGCTTCGTAGGTGCCTTCGATGCACGCTTCGCGGGCGCTTTCGTCGCGGGCGGCACAGCGCGCTTCCCCGTTCCCGTCGCCGCACGCTTCCTGGCCGCTCTCGTGGCCGGCACGTGCTGTTCCCCATGCGCGTGAATGCTGATGCCCTTCACATTCACGAATTCGCGCAATCCGAAATGCGAGAGCTCTCGCCCGAAGCCGCTTTGCTTCACGCCGCCAAAGGGCATGCGCGGGTCGGACTTGACGACGCTGTTCACGAAGGTCGTGCCCGCCTCGAGCCTGCGCAGCAGGCGTTCGCCGCGGCGAAGATCCGGCGTCCAGACGCTGGCACCCAATCCGAAGGGGCTCGCGTTCGCGATTCGCACGGCATCGTCGTCATCTCTCGCGGCGATCACCGGAGCGATTGGGCCGAAGACCTCTTCGAGCACGACCGGCATTTGCGCATTCGCATTCGCGACGACCGTGGGCGCGAAGTAGAATCCCGGCCGCTCGAGCCGCTGCCCTCCGGTGACGACGCGCGCGCCCATGCTCACGGATTGCTCCATTTGCCGGGTGAGTTGAGCGACCGCATCTTCATCGACGAGCGGCCCCACTTCCGTGCTTTCCTCTTGCGGATCTCCGACGACGAGCGCTTCCATCCCCGCCGCAAATCGTTCGGTGAAGGCTTCGACGAGCGGTTCAGCCACGATGAAGCGCTTGGCGGCGATGCAGCTCTGCCCCGTGTTGATCATCCTTCCCGCGACCGCCTGACGCGCCGCGAATTCCACATCGGCGTCGTCGAGCACGATGAAGGCGTCCGATCCGCCCAGTTCGAGCACGACCTTCTTCAACGCCCGGCCCGCGGTCTCGGCAATGCGCGCACCCGCTTCGGTGCTGCCGGTCAGGGAGACGCCCTGGATCCATTCGCCTTCGAACAACCCGCTCACCGTCTTGTGATCGGTGAAGATCGCTCGAAAGATGTTGGGAGGAAACCCCGCCTCGCGAAACGCGCGCTCGATGGCGAGCGCGCATTGAGGCACATTGCGCGCGTGCTTGAGGAGGCTCGCGTTGCCGGCGAGCACCGCGGGAACACCAAAGCGCAACGCCTGCCAAAAGGGAAAATTCCAGGGCATGATCGAGAGGATCACGCCCAACGGCTCGAAGACCACGCGGTTCTCGATCCCGCCCGCATCCACCGTTTCCTCGGCGAGCCAATCGGGACCGTATTCCGCGTAGATCTCGGCCAGCCACGCGCACTTCTCGATTTCCGCACGCGATTGCGCGATCGGTTTTCCCATCTCGGTGGTGATGTGGCGGGCATTCGTCTCGAGACTGTCGCGCAACACCGCCGCGAGGCGGAAGAAGAGCCCGGCGCGCTCGGTCACATCGACATCGCGCCATTCGGTATAGGCCTCACGCGCCTGCCGGGCGATGGCGCGCACATCCTCGCGGCAGGAAGTCTCATATCCGCCGGCCGCTTCGCCGGTGGCCGGATTGACGAGCTCGATTCTCATCGTTCCTCCAATGGTGATGCCTCCTGATCGTCCCGGCTCGAACGGCGGGGTTCCAACCGGCGGCCGCAGGAATGCAGAGATCACTGTCGCGACGATGCCAAGGTCAATCGCGCTTCTCGCGGCGACCGGATGGTGGGGAGAACGGCAAGAGGCCGTTCATCCGGCTGCCCCGACATGGGAAGCGAGAACCGCGCTCGCGCGCCTCTCGCCGCCCTGGAGAATACCCGAGCGACGCGCCCGCAGCAAGGTCGCGTCCTGCCGCCAGGATCGCGTCACGAGCGTGCTATAGCAGACCGCATGCCCAGCTCCCCGGCGCACGGTGCCTGCTATAGCAAACGCAAGGCCCAGCTTTCGCGTGCCTATGGCCTGCTATAGCAGGCCGCATGCCCAGCATTCGCTCTGCACCGCCCTGCAACCGCGCCGCGGCGGCCCGCATGGTGTCATAGGGATGTAAGCGAAGCGCGGCCGCGGAAGTCTCCAGGCCTCTCTTGGCCCTGACGGCGCTGAGCGTACAAGGCGCGCGCCCCCTGCGTGAACTCTCTCTGAGCGCGCGCCGGTCCCGAGACACCATGCGGGCCACGCGGCGCGAGGTTCCACAGGCCTCGCAGGGCTATGCAAGCGTTGGGGCGGGATGCTGCGACAAAGCGCTTGCGAACCGGAGTCGCTCGCGTAGGCTGCACGGCATGTCGCCCTTCGATGCGGACAAGCGCGCGCAGTTCGCGTTCATCGCGGCCCTGGCGCTCCATGCGCTCTTTCTCGTCTCGCTCGCGACGGGATTTCTGAATCCGCTGTTCGTGGAGGCGAGCCAAGGGTACGGGCAGGCGTCGGACTTCCACGGCATCTATCAGGCGGGCGCGAATCTCGCTCACGGCTACAGCATCTACGACTCGCCCGATTATCTTCACGAGGCGCCGCAGGTCGTGCCCTCGTACTATTTCTATCGCTATCTTCCGCCGACCGCGTACGGTTCGGCGCTGCTTTCGCTCGCCCTTCCGCCTCGTCCCGCATACTGGGCCTGGGTGCTCATCAACGAAGCGCTGGTCGCCCTCGTGGTCGTCTCGCTTCTTCGGGACACGCGCTGGCAAGCGTGGAGGCGCTACCTCGTCGCCGCATTGTGGGTCGGGTTCTTTCCCCTGTATGTCGAGCAGTTCATGGGCCAGTTCTCGCTCACCATGGCCGTGCTGCTCTGGTTTCTTTGGCGCGCGGAGGCCAACCATCCCGCGCACGGTTCCACTCGCCAAGCTCGCGCCGATTCTTGCATCCCTGACCTCCCGGAAGCGGGCCGTGACTCCACGGATGCAACGCGCGCGCGCATGACTGTCGGTCCCGCACGCCGGCCATGGAGCGAAGTCTGGCAGGCGCTGTGGATGCGCTGGTCGAGTTATCGCTGGCGCGCGGATACCGTGCGGCCGTGGCGCATTCCGATCGCCTGGGCGGCCAGCATCACGCTGAAGAGCTTCTCCGCGCTCCTTGCCATTCCCTATCTTCGCGATGGGCGCTGGAAGCGCATACTCGCGGGCGCGGCGCTCACCATCGCCGCGAGCCTTCCCTACTTTCTCGCGCGGCCCAAGGACCTGGGCGAATTCGTGCGCTTGAATCTGACTCCGTTCACGCGCGGGATCTACAAAGGCTCCTTCGGACTTCAGACCTTCCTGCGCGACTTGCTCACGCATCTTCCGAACGATTGGGAAGCGGTCAGGATCGTGATTGGAGGAGGCGATATTCGCGTGGGAAGCGCGATCCTGCTCTTCGTCTCGATCGTCATCGTGCTGCTCGCGCTGCTCGCTTCCCTTCGCATGGCGACGCCGCCCGGATACGCACATTCCGCGAGATCTGCGTCGCTTTCCACGAATGGGCCCGACGCGGCCGACGATCGCAAAGGCCGCCGCGCAGGCAACGGCTCGAGCGCAATGCGCTCGGCCATCGACCTCGCCCTCTGGGTGACGGTGTTCTTTCTCGTCTTCAAGACCGTCTGGGAATACCACTACCTGATGATGCTGCCGGTCCTGAGCGCGCTCATTCTCCTCACCGGTTCGCGCACGCTCATCGTCCTGGCCGTTCTCATCGGCATGCCGACGATCTTCGTCCTCGGTCCGGTTATCACGGGAGCCGCGCGAGATGCGTCCATCGGCGCCTGGCCGGGGTGGTTTCGCGCCTGGCATTTCAGCGTGAAGTGCGTGCCGGCAGTGGTGTTCTTCGGTTGGTGCCTGCGCGCGGCGTGGCGATACGGAGATGCTGCCAGGTTGAGTCGCGTCAGCGATTGATGGCAGGCGGATCGTCACCGCGAATCGGTCCGCGATCGCAGGCCGGCTCGATGGCCAGCGGTCGCCGAGCCTACCGCCCGCTCTCTTCCCGCGCCCAATCGACCGCTCTCCGAATCGCGCGAATGTGTTCGGGGGTCGTGCCGCAGCAGCCGCCGATGATCTGCGCTCCCGCCGCGATCAACTCGGGAACGCGCGCGGCCATGAATTCCGGCGTCTCGGAATAGACGGGCCGTCCCTCTTCCAACGAGGGCAGCCCCGCGTTCGATTGAATCACGATCGGCCGCTCGCTCGCCGCGCGGAAGGCGCGCGCGATGGCGACCATCTGCTCGATCCCGTTGCCGCAGTTCGAGCCGATCACATCTGCGCCCGCCGGCGCGAGCCCGGCCGCCGCCTGCTCGATGCTGTTGCCCATGATCGTGAAGAAACCGCGCGGTGTGGGATCGAAGGTCATCGACGCGATCACGGGGAGGCCGGGCGCTGCTTCCCGGGCCGCCTCCACCAGCAGCTTCGCCTCCGCGAGATCGGTCATCGTCTCGATGATGATCGCATCGGCCCCCGCTTGCGTGAGCACGCGAATCTGACGCGCGAATCCATCTTTGAGCTCCGCCGGCTCGGCATCGCCATACGGCTTCAGCATGCGGCCGCTCGGCCCGCAGCAAGCCGCCACGCACGCGCGAACGCCCGCCACTTCGCGCACAGCTTCCACGGCAATGCGATTGATCTCTTCCATGCGGCTATCGAGGCCGTAGAAGGCGAGCTTCGCGGGAGAGCCGCCGAAGGTGTTCGTCTCGAGGATCTGTGCGCCGGCATCGAGGTAGAGTTGGGCGATCTCTTTCAGAATCTCCGGACGCTCGAGGTTCACCGACTCGGGCGGCGAGCCCGGCGGAAGACCGCGCGCGATGAGGAGCGTTCCCATGGCGCCGTCGCAGACGAGGACTTCTCCGCTTCGCAACCGCTCGAGAAGCGTTGGCATGCGATCCTCCGATTGCGCGACTTCCCGGAAGTCCTCGAAGGGCGGAGCCTGATCCCTACGCGAGCAGCGCCCTCACGCGCTCGACCGCGTTCGCTCCATCGAAGGCGTAGTCATCCGCCCCGATCTTGCGCGCGTACTCCGCCGACACGGGCGCGCCGCCGATGATCGTGCGCACTTGGCCCGTCAGGCCGCGCTCGCGGATGAGTGCCGTCACGCGCTCCATCGTCGGCATCGTCGTCGTCAGCAGCGCTGACATGCCGATCACGCGCGCGCCCGATTCCTGCGCGGCCGCGAGGAATCGTTCGGGCGCGACATCGTGACCGAGATCGATCACTTCGAACCCCGCCCCGCGCAGCATCACCGCCACCAGGTTCTTGCCGATGTCGTGGAGATCGCCCTGCACGGTGCCGAGCACGACCTTGCCGACCGTCGGAATCCCTTCCTTGACCAGCAACGGCTTCAACTCATCCATGCCCGCGTACATCGCCTTGGCCGCCATCAGCACATCGGGCAGGAAGATCTCGTGGACGCGAAACTTCTCGCCGATCACATTCATCCCGGCGATCAGGCCGCGGTCGAGGATCTCTTTCGGAGCGATTCCCTGGGTGATCGCTTCGCGCGTGAGCGCCTGCACCCGTTCGTCGTCGCCCCGCTGCAATTCCTCGGCAATGCGTTCCAGGATGTCCATCAATCTTCCTTTCCTCAACCTGCGCTCTTGGCCGCTGCCTTGCGCCCGCGATCGACGCACTCGCGCGAACGGCACGACCCGCAGAACGGAAACTCGGCCGCGAAGGAGTGGATTTCGGGCCTCCCGAGCACGATCGCGCCCGAAATCGACTTGAGCGGACTCATGAGACAACTCTCTCCGAGTCGAATGCCGATCGCTTCGGGCCCCAATTCGGCGAAGAGCGCCCGCTGGCCGGTCACATCCCAGCCGCAATAGCCGGGACTGTATCGCATCGCGCACAAACGCCCCGCCGATTCATCGGCGCGCGATCCGTCGCGCTTCTCGCACGGTGCAAGAAACCGCGCTTCCCACCGCTCTTCCAGAGTTTCCGCCGCACGCTCGGCCGCTTCCGACGCGGCCGCATCGAGAACCGCAGCAAGGGCGAATTCGCGCGCTTGAAATAACTCTGCGATCTTCCGCTCGACCTCCGCCCCAATCGTGACGGCGAAGATCGCGAGCCGTTCGGCCTTCGGGAAGATGCCGGCTAAGGGGCCTTCCGGCGCATTCTTCCCTTCGCCCTGATAGATGAACGCGAACCGTTCGGGGCTCACATCCTTCCACACGCCCACCGGCTCTGCACACTCCCGTACAACATCGAGCGCGCGAGAGAGCAGTTCCGATGTCCGCGCGCCCTGGTGGGCACCCGAGTCCGCCTCCGCGGCTCCCGGCAACCCGAGCGCGCAGCGCACGCGCTCGACATCGGGCACGATCTCTTCCGCGGACATGCGCACGATCTCGCCCATCGCGATTGGCCTCACGCTTCGCATCCGCTCTGCGGCATCGCGACTCCGCTTCGAATCCGTTCCGTGGCCGCGACTGCCCTCACGCTTCCAATCCGCTCTTGGGCAGCGCGTCCATCCCGAATTTGCGCGCCTCCTTTTGCATGAGCCGCGTGAGCTCGGTCTTCGCCTCCTTGGACAATCTCGAAGGCTGCGCCGCCGCCACCAACCGCTCGACTTCGCGATGCGCGCGCTCTCCCAAAGTGAGGCCGCCCTCTTCCATCCAGCGGGCGCGATTGGCGCGATCGATCGCGGGGCCGGGGATGTAGTGCTCGTCGCGCAAGTGACGCCGCGTGTGCTTGGAGATGAGCAAGTGGCCTTCGCGCAGCAATTCCTCGAAGCGCTCCAGCGAAGGGAAATCCTCGCGTGGCGCGATGCCTTCCGCCAACCGGCCGGCGAGGCCGCAGATCTCGTTGTCGACCACGAGCTTTTCGAGACTCTGGCAGCTCTCGAAGTCGAGCATGCCCGGCCCCGAGACGCTGTTCACCCCCGAGAGCATCGCAAGCGTCGCGCCCATCGAAGTCTCGAGCCCCGCCTGCGCGTCGAGCTGCTTGGCGTCGCTCAGTCCGATGTAGGCCTGCGTCGGCATCCCGAGATGCTTGCCGATCTCGCTGTAGGCGCAATCGATCATCTGCGTCTCGACCGCGCCCATCGGAGTCGTCTCGTAGCGCACATCGAAGATCGCGGGCGATCCGCCGTAGAGCACCGGAGCGCCCGGGCGGGCGAGCTGGGTGAGGACCACTCCGCTCAGCGTCTCGGCGGTGTGCTGAATGAGCGAGCCCACCAAGGTGACCGGCCCCATGAAGCCGGCCAGCGGCATCGAGACATATTCCACCGGCACGCCGTCGCGCGCGCAGTCGAGCAGGTTCTGCGAAGTCACTTCGCTCCACTTGAGCGGCGCGGTGGGACAGACGGAGAAGATCGTGAGCGGTTTCGCGCGCAGCTCCTCGGCCGATCCGCGCACCGCGATCTGCAGGTCGCGCATGAGCTCGTACGAAGGAATCGTGAAGGCCCCGGTCACGACCGGCTTCTCGCCGTGCAGCAGGCTCAAGTACAGCCGGTAGCTGTCCTGGATGCCGGCCGGAACATCGGCCGCGATCATCGCCGTGCTCTGCGAAGCGATGTGCTTCAACCCCGCGACGAGCTTCGTGTAGCGCACATAATCGGCGGTTTCGGGCCGGCGCATCGCGCCCGAGGGATAGTCGAGGATGTGAATGGCCGCCGAGCCGGGAGTGAAATAGACACGGTCGTCGATGAAGTCGTGGGTCTCGTTTCCCAGAACATCGTAGAGCTTGAACGACCGGGGCACCCGTCGCAGCGCCTCGTCGATCATCGCCTGCGTCAAACGCACGCGGCCGTCGGCGTGGCCGACTTGCGCGCCGTTGTCGGCGAGCAGCCGGACGGCGCGATCGTTGTGGACCTCGAGGCCCAGCCGGCAGAGGAGATCCCGCCCTTCGGTCACGATGCGTTCCAGCAACGGGTCGTCGAGGAATCTGAGCCGTGGTCTCACGAAACGCTCCTTCCCTTGCGCGTCGAAGAAGATGCGGCAACGAAACGAGCGTAAGGGAGGATCGCGAAGGGAAGCAAGAACGGAGCGCGTCCGTTCAGGGAGCCGGCGTGCGCTTGTTCATGGATCGTCCACGAACAAACGACGACGCTCCGCGCCCCGGGCGCTCGCGCATGCGGCCATGCGGACCGGAATCATCTGGCCTGATAGTACTGCCTCGCTTCGGGAAGCCACTTTTCCAGATTCCGGATGCGCGTCTCATCCGTCGGGTGCGTGCTCAAGAATTCGATAGGAGCGCCTCCCGATTTGCTCGCGCTCATCCTCTCCCAGAAGTCGATCGTCGCCGCCGGGTCATAACCGGCCATCGCCATGAAGATCATGCCCAGACGGTCGGCCTCCGACTCGTGCAGGCGGCTGAAGGGCAATAGCACTCCCACCTGCGCGCCCACGCCAAAGGCGGTCATGAAGAGGCTGCGCGTCTCAGCGGGCTTTTCCTTCAAGGCTTGCTCGAGCGCCATGCCTCCCAACTGCGCGAGCAGCGTCTGGCTCATCCGCTCGTTGCCGTGCCGCGCGACGGCGTGCGCGATCTCGTGGCCGAGCACGGTCGCGAGACCGGCGTCGTTCTGCGCGACCGGCAACAGTCCCGTGTAGACGACGACCTTGCCGCCCGGCATCGCCCAGGCGTTCACCTGATCGTCTTCCACGACATTGAAATCCCACTTGTATCCTTCGAGCGCGTCCGACTGGCCCTGCTGCGCGTAGAAGCGTTCGACCGCCCCCGCGATGCGCTCGCCCACGCGGCGCACCATGTCGTTGTCGCGCGCATCGTTGCTCACGGCGTGAGTCGCGAGAAATTCGCTGTACTCATCGCCGGCGAGGCTGTTGATCGTTTCCGCGGGAATGAGATTCAATTGCTGACGCCCGGTGATGGGCACCTTCGAACAGGTCACGATGAAGGCGGCGAGGAGCAGCAGTCCGACCGTCCGGACAGCCAGGCGCGGAGCGCGCCCTCTCGGGAGCAGATTATGTTGGGCCATCACATTCCTCCGTGTCATAGGTTCGTTCACGGTTTTCCTGACGAGCCGCATGATAGCAGACACCCACGCGGAGAGCGAGATCCCTGTGAGCCGTCGATGGGAAGATGGAGCGCACCCGGCCCGGATACTGCCGAGGGCGCTCCTCGGGATCGATCCCACATGCATCCTGGAACGCATTCCCGCGTGACTGCACCCCGCGCGGATCGCGGGCGGACGGATGCCGTCACTTCCCCGGGGACGCGGTCGACGAGCCCGCCTTTTCCGTTTCGCCCGCAGGCGCGCTTTCGGCGGGCGCCGCGGATTTTGCCAGCAACGCCTGAATGGGCTCCGGCAGACGGAAGACGCTGTCGGGAATCGCGACATTGCAGGCGATGGAATCCGTCGTGAAGACCATCTCCTGCATTTTCATGACCACCTGCCGGCTGCGGTGAGGGATCAACATGCCTTCCACCCAGCGGTAATCGTTCGCGAACGACTCCATCGGGATTCTGCCCATCGGGCTCTCGACTTCCATTTCCTGCTTCACGACCAGATAGGTTTCCATGTCGTAGTAGCGCGTGTCGACCGGGCCCTCGGTGGGAATCATCACCACTTTGTAGCACGGCCGCCCGTCGACGGTGTCGATGCCGGCCACCGAGACATCGGGGAAGGTTTCACGCCAGTGCAGATCCGAATCCAAGGCGGAACGCTTGGCCAGCGCCTTCTCTTCCCCTTCCTTGATCCGCGGCCCCGTCATCTGGGTCATCTCCCAATACACGCCACCGCTCGCTCCCTCTTCGATCTTGCCCATTTCGGGACTCTCGATGACCGAGTAGCTCGAATGCGGAAGCGCCGCGTAGTGCGTCATCGAGGCCTTGATGCCCATGGCAGGCAATTCCATCGTGCTCTTGGTCACCATCGTGCGCACATTCTCGATCGCGGCCCGGCCTCCCGTCGCCTCGATTCCCTTTTCGATGATCGTTTCCGCGGACGGCAGATCCTTGCCAGCGTCCTGCGCGCCAACCGCGAAACCCACCAGGGCCAACATCGACGCAATCGCCAACGCGCCGGCCCAACGGTGAAGCGGGCTGCGCGTGATGATTCCCGCGTTCCTGCGCAACATCCAACCGAATCTCATTCGTCCGCCTCCCTTCGATTCAAGTCCAAGCGCGATTCGAGCTCACGCGACTCCCGTGCGAACGCCTTGCAGACGCTCGCCTCACCTTCCGCGTTGCTCCCCGCGAATCCACGCCTGCGCCGCCTGCAAGGGCGCATCGATTCCCTGAAGGAGATCCGATTGAACGACGGGAATCGCGATGTCCGGTTCGATCCCTTCTCCCTCCAGCACTGCGCCGCTGTACGAAAGATAGTTGGCGAAGGCGTATTGGAAGCCGTCCCCATTCGGCAAGCGCGAAACCATCGAGGGCAACGCCGCGCCCGCCGTGCGCGCGCCGAAGATGCGCGCGCGCCCGAGATCCTTCATTCCACCGGCGAAAATCTCCGAGGTCGAGGCCGACAATCCGTCGACGAGCACGGCCACCGGCCCTCGATAGGTCTGGGGGCGAGGCAGGACCGCGAATTTCAGTTCGGTCATGCGCGTGTGCATGGTGCCCAGCTGCCGGCCCTGCTCTTCGATGAGCCATCCGGCCATGCCCATCGCCATTCCTCCGAGGCCGCCGGGATTGCCGCGCAGATCGATGATCACTCCGGGAGCATCGAGGAACGATTCCATGGCCGCGTCGAATTGCGGCATCATCTCCGCCGGGTCGAGAAACATGTTGAAGGCGATGTATCCCGCGCCGTCTTCGAGCCGCCGGCTTTTGAACCACACATGCTGCGCCGGCAGATTGCCCATCCCGATCTTGTGGCCGCGCGCTTGGGCGAGCGGAATCGCGAGCTCCACGCGCTTGCCCGCGCCATCCAGGAGTCGAACCTTCACCGTTTCCCCAACCGGCCCGCTGAGACGCGAGATCACCGAGCGCGCTTCGATGAACGGCAGTATGGTCTTGCCCGCAAATTGTTCCCCGACCGCCTTCAAGCGCTTGGGAATGTCCTCCTCGCCCACGCGCACGACTTCCCATCCCATCCGCACACCGAGCGAATCGGCGGGCGAGCCGGCTTCGACGCGCGTGACCAGCGCCTGGCCTTCGACGACGCGTACATCGATGCCCGTCGTTCCATCGCCGGAAGCCCCTCCGCTGGCCTGATCGACATCGGCGTAGATCTCTTGCGGAATGATGCCGAAGTGCGACTGGCCCAGCCGTTCGATCATGGCTTCCATGACGCCGCGCGCTTCGGGCATCGTGCGCGCGCGCTCCGCTTGCGGAAGAAGCTCGTCGTGCACCGCCTGCCAGTCGAGCCCGCCCAAGGTCGGGTCCCAGTGCTTGTCGCGGATCGTGGTCCAGACCTCCTCAAAGGATTGCAGGTTCTTCGCGTGTTGATCGGCCGTGAGGCTGGGCGCTCCGCCGCCCGGGCGGCATCCCGACACGATCAGGATCAGCGTGAGCAGCAGACCAGCTGCGTTTGCCAAGCCGGAGGAAAGGTTCGCGTTGCCCGCGCTCGCATGAAACATGCGACGCACGCTCTCGATCGACGACCATCGCATAGGAATCCTCTTCGTGTCTTCCGGTGGATCCGCCGCGTTCACGGCATTCGGCGGCTTCGGCGGCTTCGGCAGGTCGCGCAAAGAGGACGACCGTCGCATCTTCGGCAAGCGCGAAATCCCACACCGAGCCCGTTGCCGGATGACGAACGCCCGCATCCTTCCTCAAATCGGAGGCGAACGCAAGCCGAAGCCGCAGGCCGGGTAAGATCAACGCAGCCTCGAGACTGTGCGGACTGCTTGCCGGCTTCGCGGGGCGCTATTTCGCCAGCACCACCCGGCGCGTGAACGCTTGCCCGCGCGCATCCAGGCGCACGAAGTAGATCCCGCTTCCGAGATCGTCTCCGCGATCGTCGCGGCCGTCCCAAGCCAGTTCGGTGACGCCCGCATCCACGCGGCCGCTCGCCAGCGTGCGCACGCGCCGGCCGGCGGCGTCGAACACCGCCACATCCACTTCCTCGCTCCCAGGCAGCGCGAGCGCGATGCGCGTCGAGCCGGCGAAGGGATTCGGTCCGCGGGTGAAGAGGGCGATGGCAAGATCGCCTTCGCGCGGACCGACTCCAGAGAAGGCGTCGCCGGTGTCGAAGGCGATGTCGTCGATCCAGAAGCCGGGGCCGTTCACTCCTTGGTCGGAGCCGAACAGCACGCGGAAGGAAAGATGCGACGAAATGTACGGCGTGAGATCGAAGACCGTTCCCACCCAACCGCCGGTCGATCCCGACCATCCGTCGCGATAGTCCAATCCGCCCAACGTCGCCGAGCCGTATCCCGGCAGCGGAACGATCGGCACCCAAGCAGAAGTGCTCGCATCCCACACATCCACGGCCGCGCCGTCGTAGTCCGCTTCGGTCTCGCACCAGTAGTGAAAGCTGAGCTTCAACTCCTGCACGCCTGAGAAATCGTAGGAAGGGCTGGTCAAGTAGCCGCTCACATCGTCGTCGTAGTCGCCGTTCATGCCCACGCCCCAGCAACGCGCGCCGCTGAAGCCCCCGGTCGGCCCATCCGCTCCCACGGGCGTACCGCGCGACCAGATCGGATCGCCGGTGAATCCGTTCGCCCCGGATTCGAAATCCGCCGTCACCGCCGGCAACTGCAGGAAAATGCCGTAGTCGAAGCGCGCGGGACGCTCGACTGCGACGCTGGCGAATTCCGCGCCGTGGCCGGGCCGGCCGTCGAAGAGAAACGCGTAGGTGTGTCCCATCGGAAAGCCGTCGATCGCCCAATCGCCCTGCAGATCGGTCGAGGTCGCACCGATGGGAACGCCTTGCGGAGCGACGCGTACGCCGGGCAGAGGCGTGACGCCGTCGTCGCTGATCACGCTCCCGCCGATTTCCACCGTCGGGCGCAGCGCGAGGGCGGCGTCCTGCGTCGTCGTCTGCCCGCCCGCGATCTCGATCGGCAAGCTCATCTCTTCGTACAAGAACGAATCGAATTCGAGGGTGTAGCTGTCCGCGCGCAGGGGAATGGCGTAGTCGCCATTGGAGGCCGTGACGGCGTACGCTCCCGTCTCGGGAATGCGCACATCGATTCCCGCGAGCGGCTGCCCCGTTCCTTGCGCCGTCACCGTGCCGGCGACTCTGCCGATGCCCGACTGCGCTTCCGCCCAGGCCGCGGTCAAGTGCGGCCGCGGTCCGATGTGGGCCGTTCCCGTTTGCGGTGTGCCGGTCTCAACCAAGATCTCGCGCGCCAGATGCGCGTCCAGCGGAATGCCGAAAGCGGCTTTGACCATGCCCTGCAGCGAAGCCACCGATCCGGCGACGATCGGAGTCGCGCTGGAAGTGCCGGAAAAGGTGTCGGTGTACCATTCCGTTTCGTCGCCGTCTTGCAGATTGCCGTATCCGCAAGTCACGACATTGTATCCCCATCCGTGCAGATCCACGCGCGCGCCGTAGTTCGTGAAGCCCGCCGGCTCGAGGCTCGAGCCGTCGCTCGCTCCGCAGAGAATCGCGCCCGAATCGCGCGCCTCGCGGTCGAACAGGCTTCCGTACACCGGATCGTCATAGTTCTGCGAACCGTTGCCCGCCGCTTCGCAGCAGATCCTTCCATTGGCCGTGGCGATCTGGATCGCTTCGAAATTGTCCAGCCAGAATTCCATGCAGACATACCCGAACTGCCCTTCGCCGGTCGCATTGGGACCGGGCGCGTGCAGCTCGATCACGAAGATGTCGCCGGGGGCGAGCTGCGCCGAAGCGGTGTTGATCGCGTCGGCCACCGAAAGCTCGGCGATCGACACGCCACCGATTTGCGCGAGATTCGCGATGCCGCTCACGCCGTACGAATTGCTCGTGCCTCGAATCTCGCCCATGACCGCCGTGCCGTGGTTGCGCCAGCTCGCATCCGTCATCTCGCCGCCCGCCGTGAAGAAGGGCGTCACGAGGTCTTCGTGGTCCCACAGCCAAGCCCCTTCGATGTCGATCAACTTCACCGTCTGACCGCGTCCGCCCGCGATCGTCCACACGCCTTCCGCGTCGACGCCGAGGGGCGCGGGATCGAGATAGCCCTGCTGATCGACGAAACTGGGAGTGGGCAGCAACGCGCCCGCCGGGATGGCGGCCTCGCGGCCAAGCGTCCGCACGCGCGCATCCAGCGAAGGGGCCTGCACGATCGCGTGCGCGCGCATTTCCTCTGCGGCCGCATGAGGATCGTACCGGCCGGTGAAGGCATCGAAGCCGAGCGCCGCGGGAACGGCGACCGGCTCGAGAAAGGCCGCTTCCACAGCCGGATCGGCCGAGAGCTCGGCGACCATGTCGAGGAGCTCCGCGCGCGAGAGCGAACGCGAAGGAACGATCTGCGCGTAACGATTCAGATCGGGAAGCGCGCGCCCCGAGCGACGCTCCGCTTCTTGCCGCTCGGCGTCGAGATCGTCCGCCGAACGCGAGAAGTGACGCTGCAGGCGCACATCGCCGTGCGCGGCCCGCAAGCGGTCGAGCAATCCACGCACGCGCTCCAGTTGGGGCGCCGCGGCTTCCGGACCCTCCTCCTTCATGCGCACGCCCGTCGATGCGGCGAACTTGACGACGATCCGTCCCGAAGGAGCGGGCGTTTGGAGCGCAAGGTGGCGATCGATGGAGAGCTTCGAGGCGCGGCCCGGATTCGGGCTGTGCGGACGAGCGGTCGGGCTGTTCGAACGGGCGGCGCGCGATTCGAGCGCAGGAGTAAGCTCAGGGGAATGGGCCAGGGCCGACAGCATCGGCACGCAGGCGAGAAGCGCGATGAGGGGCAGGAAGAACGCCACGATGCGGCGCAAGTCCTTCATGGAGAATCCTCCGGAGTTGTCGGACCTCGAGAAGCGAAGCAACGAGGGGGCATACACCAGCCCGGCGACCTCGATTCCATTGTAGCAGAAGCGGGTGACTGCCCGCGCCGGCTCCGTCGCCCCTGTGTTCGGCCGGTCACAGAATGCCCGGAAATCGGGCCGAAAGCTGCCATTTCCAGGCGCCGGCGAGCCTCGGTCCCAACTCACGCCCCCATCGTGAAAGATCCTTCCGCTCAGCCAATCCAAGTGCAACGGCAGGAGCGGCGCAGGAGCCGGGTATTCCGGCTCCGCGATCGAGAAGAATTCTTCTTGTCGCCGATGTTCCCCTCTCCCGCTCCTTGCGATAGAATCTCCCGTTCGTGACATCCATGTTCACTCGAAATCGGGGGGACCTCCATGCATTGTAGATTCTCCGGCCGCTGCTCGCGCTTCTCGTCCTGGTTTCGTGCGTCTCGATGGTCGCGATCGAGCCTGGCGATGTCCGCCCTCATCCTGTTGACGGGAATCGTTCTGGTCGCTTTCCTGCATCCCATGGGGAACGCGGGCGCCGCGTCGACCCGCCCGAATCCCTTGCAGGAGCGCGCCGATCGCTTTCTCGCCCTCGTGAACAGCGGCTATCAGGCTCTGCGCACCCTGGAGCACGAAACCACCTGGACCGCGGAGACGGATGTGACTCCGGAGCATGACGCCGCCGCCGCCGCCGCGAGCAAGGCCTTGGCCGCCTTCAATGGAAATCCCGAGATCATCACCGAAGCGCGCGAGCTCCTGGCGCACGAACGCGAGCTCGACCCGGTGACCGTGCGCCAGTTGCGCCAGGCGCTCCTCAATGCGGCCGAGGGGCCGATGACCAACCCCGAACTCGTCGCTGCCCGCATCGATGCCGAGACGGCGCAGACTTCCACCTTGAACAGTTTTCCCTTCGTGCTTCAAGGACAGCCGGTTTCCACGAATCAAATCGACGATCGCTTGATCGAGTCCACCGACCTGGCCGAGCGGCTCGCCGTTTGGGAGGCGTCGAAGATGTCGGGCCCCGCGCTCAAGCCGGGTCTCGTGAAGCTGCAGCCGCTGCGCAACGGAGTCGCCCGCGAACTGGGCTATCACGATTACCTCGCGCTTCAGGCGGCCCGTCACGATCTCACGGTCGCGGAGTTGCTCGCGCTCGAGGAAGAGTTCCTCGAGGTGCTCCAGCCGCTCTACCTGCAGATCCACACCTGGGCCAAACACGAATTGGCGCGCCGCTACGGGCAGCCGGCGCCCGAGAAGATCCCCGCCCACTGGATCACCAATCGATGGGCGCAGGAATGGAACGGCATGCTGCCGACGCCTGGAATGAGCAAGGCCTTCGAGAATCGTTCGCCCGAATGGGTCGTGCAAACGGCCGAGCGCTTCTATACGAGCATGGGGCTTCCGTCGCTGCCCGCGTCGTTTTGGGAGAAGTCGGACCTCTATCCGGTGCCGCCCGGCGACGCGCGCAAGAAGAATACGCACGCCTCCTGCTGGAGCATCGATCTCGGCCTGGACATCCGGTCGTTGATGAGCGTGGAGGCTGACGAGTACTGGTTGGCGACCGCGCATCACGAGCTCGGTCACGCCTACTACGACATGGCCTATTCGAAGCCGCCGATTCCCTTCCTGCTTCGCACCGGCGCGAGCCCGGCGATGCACGAGGCATTCGCGGGTCTGGGCGAGATGGGGGGCAGGCAGGTTCCCTATTTGAAATCGCTCGGGCTTCTGGCGGAGGGCCCCGACGACGAAATCGCCTTCCTGCTTCGCGATGCGCTCAACAACATCCCCTTCATGTTCTTCGCCTCGGGGACGATGACCCACTGGGAAGCCGATCTCTATGCGAACGAGTTGCCGCCCGATCAGTGGAACGCGCGCTGGTGGGAATATGTCGAGCGCTTCCAAGGCGTCGAGCCGCCCGCGCCGCGCGGCGAGGAATTCTGCGACGCGGCCACCAAGACGCACATCAACACGAATCCCGGCTACTATTTCTCCTACACGATCGCGACAGTGATGAGCTACCAGCTGCACGATCACATCGCCCGCAAGGTTCTCCACGAAGATCCGCGCCATTGCATGTACGCGGGACGAACGGAAGTGGGCGAGTTCCTGCTGAGCATGCAACGCTGGGGCGCGACGCGCGACTGGCGCGCGCTGCTGCGCGAGGCGACGGGCGAGGATCTCTCCACACGCGCGATGCTCGAATACTACCAGCCGCTCATGACCTGGCTGGAGGAGCAGAACAAGGGACGGAAGATCGGGTGGGATTGAGCCTCACGCGCATGGATGGCGCTGGTCAGCCATATCTGATATTTCATAACTAATTGCATGGTTTGAAGTTATTCCTTCGATCCTGCTTCTGGAGCCGAGCGCGCCGTCTGATGCCTGACATGCAGATAGAGGTTTTTCCTGGATTTTCTCTCAAAAGCCCGGTAGAATCTTGATGTGCGGCCCAATCAAGGGCCCGTGCTGCAGCCGGTCCAAGCACCTTTAGCTAGTGGAGGGAAGAGACATGAAGAAACTGCTACTGCTGACTGCGATGGCCCTGCTCGCGGCCTCCCCCGCGTTTGCGGAGACCGCGTCCAAGGACGGCACGCCCATCGAGGTGAATCCGGGAACACCGAATGAGGCGAGCCTGACCCGCGCGCTCTTCGAGTACAACACCGGTGGAGCCATTGATGTCGTTCCGACCATGGGCGGTTCCGCGACGGGTTGGTCCGAGTGGGCGATCGCCTTCGTTGCGAATGGGACAGGCGACGATCTGCTCCTCACGGAGATCTCCTGGCCGTGCGGCGGCCCTGCCAGCGGTCCGTATGGATGGATCATCTGGACTGGAACGGGCGGAGTCCTTCCGGGTGCCGCTTCCACGGCGGACTACTTCGGACCTTACACGCCGGACAATCCCGACGGCACGACCTATCCGCCTCTCGATTACACCTATGTGGACATTTCCGCTGCGGCCGTGCCCTTCCTGGCCGGTGACATGATCTGCTTCGGCATGGACAACACCGGCATCATGGGCCAGGTCAGCTACAATGGCGTGGAGACCTGGGGCTGGTATAGCGGGATGTGGGACAGTGATGCCCCCTATAGCCGTACCACAGTCCTTCAGATCAAGGCTGATCTCGAAGGCCCGGTGCCTGCGGATGTCAACAGCTGGGGCCAGGTGAAGGAGCTCTTCCAGTAGTCGATCCTCACAGGGTCTGAGATTCGGGATGCCCGGCTTGCGGGCATCCCGTTCTCTTTGTGGCTCATGGTCGCAGCTCTTGCATCCGCTTCTCGTTGGCCTCGAGCCGCCGCGGCCCGGCACTCTGAACGCCGCAAGCATCGTCTGCATCCTGCGCTTCTCCTTGGCCGGAATCGCGGCGGCAACAAATGCATTCCGGTTCCTTCCACCACGATCCATAATTCTCGGACATGCCGACCCATCCCACAGCCGCCCGGACCCTGGTCCGCTCCGAGGGCCGCCTGACGAACTCTCCCTCGACGCGTGCGAGCGCTCTGTTGGCTGCCTCCTGCACGATCGCTGCCGCCGGCCTGTATGCCTGCACGGCCGCGCGGACCATCTTCGTCGGGGACAGCGCCGAACTGGCCGGTGCCGCCGCGTGCTTCGGCGTTCCACATCCTCCTGGATATCCGCTCTACACGCTGACGACCGGCCTCTGGACGCATTTCTTCCCCACTTCTTTGCGCGACTTCGCCGCGAACCTCGCTTCGGGATTGCACGCGGCTCTTGCGGCCGGCCTTGTCGCGCTGCTGCTCGCCCGCGCGGCCTTCTCGACGAGCGCGGTCCTGGCCGCCGCCGCGATCCTGGCCTTGGGACGATCCACCTGGGCCCAGGCCGTTGCCGCGGAGGTGTACGCGTTCGACATCCTTCTGCTGGCTGTCTCCATCGTCGCCATCGTGCATGCTCGGAAGAGCGACCGCGCGACCGACGAGATGATGGCGGGGCTGGCCCTCGGCCTCTGGCTCGGACATCGCCCGCTGAATTTCCTCTATCTTCCCGCGATCTGGCTCCTCGCTCAGGGATTGGCCGCGTCGAGCACGCACCATGCCGCACGCGGCTTCGAGAACGGCCGCAGTCTTCGCCATATCTGGCGGCGCACCCGCTCGTACTTGCTGGGTGTGTTCGGATCCTCGCTCGTGTACTTGTACTTGCCGATCGCGAGCCGCGCGAACCCGCCGATCGACATCGGCGATCCGGAATCGTTCGGTCGCTTTCTGGAGGTCGTTCGGGGGGCGCCGTATGTCCGCCATGTGGACGCGTTCCCTCTCTCCGCCGCAGCCACGCGGATGATCCATCATGTATGTGCGCTCCCGTTCGAAGCGGGCTTCGGCCTGATCCTCGCCGTCGTCGGACTCCTTTCGCTTCGATCGTCGGACACCGGCAGACGGCGTCTCTCGCAGGGCGCTGCGTTGCTCTTGATCTTGAATCTGCTGCTCGTCTCGGCGTATCGAGTGCTCGATGTCGCGAGCTTCCGGCTGCCTGGCGCGCTTGCGATCGCGATCCTCGGCGCGCTCGGCGCCGAACGGCTGCTGGCCTTCCTCGGCCGAGCGCGGGCAACAGATCGATCGATGGCGAAGTCCGCATGGAATCCGGCAGGCGCGGCCATCGTTCTGCTGTGCGCGCTCAGCTTGCCGCTCAATTTCCGCACCAATGATCTGCACCGGGACGACGCGGCGCGCGTGTACGGCGAACAACTCCTGCGCGGCGTCCCGCACTCGGCGCTGCTTCTCACCCAGGGCGACACGGTCACGCATGTGCTTTGGTATCTGCAGGGCATCGAAGGCCAACGCACCGATCTTCTGCTGGTTTCCACGGGGCATGCGTCCGAATGGTACTTCGATCAACTCGCTCGCCGTTCCGCGGTCGGTTTTCCGCGCCTCCCTTCCGGGCAGCATCCCGAAGACGCCTACCGGGCGCTTCTCGAAAGCCAGGGAGCGACGCGGCCGGTCGCGTTCACCTTCAGCCCGGCCCTCTTTGCGGAACGGACGATGGGGCCTTGGTGGCAGGACCGCACGGTCGTGCCTTCCGGATTGGCGCTCACCGCGCCGAGAAGCGCGTCGCTGGACCGCGACTCCCTGGCCGCCGCGAATGTGACCTTGTGGAATGATCTTCGTTCATCGCTGCCGGGCGTGCGTGAAGCCGCCGACCTGGAGACGCAGGCCATCGGTTTGGCGTATGCTGTCGCCATGCAGCGGACCGCCGAGTTTCTCGAGCGCAGAGGAAGAGGCGCAGAGGCGCGCGATCTCTATCGATCGATCCTCGCCTTGCGGCCGGACCGTTGGGCGAGCGCCATCGCGCGCGCGAATGCGCGCATCGGGCGGCCGTTCGAAGCGCTCGATCTGGAACGTCGCGCCCGCCTCGCAGGGCAGTCGTCAAATCCTTAGCCGACAAGGCGGGACGCGATGCGAACTCGGCTCGATCCGCGGGGAAGGAGAATGGGTTTGAGGATCGTCTTCTTTTCGACCATGGGATTGCTGGCCGTTCTCCTCTTCTTCCCGCCGTCAGGGGCGGCCGAGGATGCGGCCGTCTCGCTGCGCGGGTGGAGCATGACCGCCGCGGAGATCGCCAGCGAATGCGATCGCGTGCGCGGGGCAGGCGCGTTCGATTCCCTGGACGTCGCCGCGCGGGTGGCGTTCGCTCGCACGCTCGCCGACCGCGAGATCCTCTTCCGCCTCGCCAAGAGCGAACAAGTGGCCATCGCAGGCCGCGCGCAGCGGGGATATCGAGCCGAGCACGAGAAACTGCTCATCCGCGAATTGCTGCGCGATCTTCGCGATCGCTTCCATCCCGATTCCCTGCAGGAGGCGCGCGAGTTTCCGCGCCTGCTTCGCGCCGCTCGCACGGAGCAGTTTCTCGTGATCGACAACGGCCGGGCCGTGCAAGCGGAGAACGCCTTGCGCGAAGGGCGCGACTTCGCCGAGGCGGCCAAGGAATTCTGCGATGTCCATTCCCCCGGCGGGGCGCCGGCGGCGCCGGTTCAATCGAAGGTCGTGCGCATCGACGACCGCCAGGCTCCCGTGCCGCTCTTGAAGGAATGTCTGCTGCGCGATCTGCAGCCGGGATCCGTGGGCGAGCCGGTGCGCATGCCCGAAGGCACGGTGTTCGTTCGCGTCCTCGGGTACGAGCCGCTGTCCGAGGCTTCCGATTCCTCGTGGCTCTCTCAGGCGCGACGCGCCTTCACGAATCTCCTCTGGATCGACCGCTCGCGCGAGTGGTCGGACAGCTTGAAGCAGGCGGCCGGACTGGCCACCCATCCGGAAACCTATGCGCTCATCGTGGAGCGCTTCGCTGCGATGTGGGATTCCCTGCAAGCGGCTCGCGCCGAAGGATTCCCATTCGACATCCTGTCTGTCCGCCCGCCCGCGTGGCGATTCTCTCGCGACGAGCTCGCCCTGCCCGTGTACGAGCTCCGGGGACGGGCTTTTGATGTCGCCGATTATCTCGCGGGTCTCGAGGAGATCGATGTCGAGTACTGGCCGGGAATGGTCTCGGGAACCAAGGCTCTTGAGCACTTCGAGGCGCGCGTGGAGCGCATTCTACTCGCCGAAGAAGCCAACCGCCGTGGAATCCCTTCCAGCCTTCCATTTCGTGAAGCGTTGCAGATGCTCGTAGACAAGTGGCTGCTCGAAGCCTATTTTGGATACGTGACAGCGTCGATTCCCGATCCGAGCCCCGATTCCCTCGCGGCCGCGTATCAACGCTACCGCTCGTTGCTCGCCTTCCCGGAAGCCGTCTCCTTCAGTTTGCTCAGCTATCCTCCTTCGGAAGAAGCGCGCGCGCGTGAAATCCTGCAACGATTGCGCGCGGCATCGCCCGACTCGCTGGCGGCCATCGGCCCGCGCGAAGCGCAGCAGCGTGGGGCCTGGTTCGTCGCGCGCACGCAGCTGCGCAATGTCGCGCTCGGGCCCTTCCGTCCGGAGTTGGCCGACTACTGGCCCGTGGCGCTCGAGCTCGAAGAGAAGCAGTACTCGGACGTCTTCCGCACCTCCGCGGGAGGCTGGGCCTTCGTGCGGGTGGAGGAGCGCCGCCCTGCGCGCGACCGCACGATGGCGGAGGCGCGGCCCTACTTGCTCGTGAAGACCAAAGGGGTCGAGCAGAACCGCGCCATCGAGCGCATCCTCGAGCGCGAGCGCCTGAACATGGAGTTGCTCATTCGGCAGGAACCGCTGCGCGATTGGAGGAGGAACTGATCCGCCGCGTCACGAAGCGAAGCGGCGAGCAGACGGGAAGATGAATCCATGGCCCGGGCCGCAGCCGGTCCAAGTGCTCTCAGCTAGTGGAGGAAAGAGACATGAGAAAACTGCTGCTGCTGATTGTGATCGCCCTGCTGGCGGCCTCCCCCGCATTCGCGGACACCGCGTCCAGGGACGGCACGCCTGTCGTGGTGAATCCGGGAACGCCGAATGTGGCGAGCCCGACCCGCGCGTTCTTCGAGTACAACACCGGTGGAGCCATCGATTACCCTCCGAGCACGGGCGGTTCCGCGACGGGTTGGTCCGAGTGGGCAATCGCCTTCGTTGCGAATTCCACCTACAACGACCTGGGCCTCACGGAGATCTCCTGGCCGTGCAGCGGTCCTGCCAGCGGTCCGTATGGATGGATCGTTTGGACCGGCACAGGGGAAACCCTTCCGGGTCCCGCTGAGACGGCGGAGTACTTCGGACCTTACACGCCTGACGATCCCGACCCCTCGACCTTCCCGCCTGATGACTACACCTATGTAGACATCTCCGCATCGAACATTCTCTTCCCGGCCGGTGACACGATCTGCTTCGGCATGGACAACACCGGCATGATGGGCATGACCAGCTACAATGGCGTGGAGACCTACGGTTGGTATGGCGGGGTTTGGGATAGCGACAGCGCGTATGGCCGCACCACGATCCTTCAGATCAAGGCTGATCTCCTGCTGGTGCCTGCGGATGTCAACAGCTGGGGCCAGGTGAAGGAGCTCTTCCAGTAGTCGATTCTTGCAGGGTCCAACATTCGGGATGCCCGGCTTGCGGGCATCCCGAGCGCCTGCTCCTATCACCGGCGCGTTCCTCCGAGGATTCCTCCCAGCATGCCGCGCAGAATCTGGCGCCCGATCTGGCTGCCGACCGTGCGCGCCGCCTGCTTGGCCATCGTCTCCACCATGCCCTGGCGGCGCTTCGTTCCCCACAACATGTCGCCCACCGGTCCGCGGCTCTCGGACTTGCGCTCGGCCGGCTCGCTCTCGCGAGGCGCGCGCCGACGCGAGGAACCGCCGCGCGACCGTCCTTCGCCTTCACCTTGCGGCGCATTCCCGCCCGCCTGTTCGGCTCTCGCGCTCAGGATCTCGTAGGCCGACTCGCGATTCACGGGCGCGTCGTACTTGCTCCCCACCGGGCTTCGTGAGCGCACCGCCGCGCGTTCTTCGGGCGTGATGGCGCCCATGCGGCAGCGCGGCGGGCAAATCAGCGTGCGCTCGACCGGCATGGGAATGCCCTTCTCCTGAAGCAACGAAACGAGCGCCTCTCCCACCTGAAGCTGCGAGATCGTCTGGGCCACATCGACGCCAGGGTTGGGGACGAAGGTCTCGGCCGCGGTGCGCACGGCCTTCTGGTCGCGCGGCGTGTACGCGCGCAGCGCATGTTGGATGCGATTGCCGAGCTGTCCGAGGATTTCGTCGGGCACATCGTCGGGGAATTGCGAGCAGAAGTACACGCCGACGCCTTTCGAACGAATGATCCGCACCACCTGCTCGACTTTCTGGCGCAGCGCGGGCGGCGCATCGTCGAAGAGCAGGTGCGCTTCATCGAACAGGAAGACGAGCTTGGGCTTTTCCAGATCGCCCACTTCGGGCAGGTTCTCGAAGAACTCCGAGAGCAGCCAGAGGAGCAGGCTCGAATACATGCGCGGCTTCAGGATCAAACGATCAGCCGCGAGAATGCTGATCACCCCCCGGCCGTTCAAATCCGTGCGCATGAGATCGCCGAGCTCGAGGGCCGGCTCGCCGAAGAGCTCGGTCCCGCCCTCACGCTCGAGGGTGAGCAGCCCGCGCTGAATGGCGGCGATCGAGGGCGCGCTCACGAGGCCGTACTCGCTCGAGATCTCCTTGCGATGGTCCGCAACATAGGTGAGCAGCGCGCGCAAGTCGTCGAGGTCGAGAAGCAGCAGCCCTTGCTCGTCGGCCAGCTTGAAGGCGACCTCCAGGGTTCCCGCCTGCACATCGTTCAACTCGAGAATACGCGCGAGCAGGCTGGGGCCGATCTCGCTCACCGTCGTGCGCACCGGATGGCCCGCGTCTCCGAACACATCCCAGAAGAGCACGGGGCTGCCCTCGGGCGCGTAGTCCGTGATCCCGATTTGCGCCGCGCGGGCCTGGATCTTTTCATTGGGGATCGCAGGCATCGCGAGCCCGGCCATGTCGCCTTTCACATCGGCGAGAAACACGGGAACGCCCAAACGCGAAAACCCTTCGGCGAGCACCATCAGCGAGACGCTCTTCCCGGTGCCCGTCGCTCCGGCGACGAGACCGTGACGATTTCCATACGGAGCGAGCAGGCGAATCTGCTGCTCTCCTTTTCCGACCAGAATCGTGTTCACCCTCTTCCTCCCAGCAGACGAAGACCTCGTCGCAAGGCGAAAGCGCCGAGCAGGACGAGCGCCAGCAACGCCACCAGCGGAATCACGATCGCGAGAATCGAAACGACGATCGCCGATCCCGACTCCGCGGACGCGAAGGCGGGGTTCCCCGCGCCGCCCGTCATCATCGTCGATCCGAGACGCGTCATGCCGGTGAGACCCTGGAACAGGCCGGCGACTCCCCCTCCCGCGAGCACGGCGAGCGCCCAGCGGACGAAGGGACTCACCTGATCCATCGAAGCGGCCATGACGATCACGCCGGCCGCAACGGCGAGCGGCGCGCCGGCCACATCGAGCAGGTGATCGAGCCAGGGCACATGATAGGAAACGATCTCGACCACGGTGGCCGCGGCAAGCGCGATCAATGCGCCCCACGATCCGAGCCAGGCGAATCCCGGCGAAAGCGCGAAGTGGCCGAAGTGCGCGGCGGCGCTCAAGGCCAGCAAGGGGACGAAGATGCGCAACCCGCAGGCCGCGGCGAGCGCGATGCCGACGAGGAGGCTGAGAAGGATCTCCGGAATCATCGCAGAACCTTTCTAAGACGAACCGACCTTGTGCGACCGGATGGAAGCGCCCTGCTCCCCTGCCGCCGGAAACGGGAAGCGCCCTCGGCCGACTGCCGATCGTCACATCTTCAGCGGGATTGTAGGGCAATGCCGCCCGGCAGGCCATAGCCAGCACCTGGGGGTTTCAAAAAGCCTTCAGACCGGGTATGGTCGGGCTTCGTTAGGGCATATCACAGGAAAGGAGCAAGACGATGTCAGCAGTCATGCAGATTCTTCAGCAGCAATTGAGCGGCGAGGCGATGAACCAGATCAGCCGCCGGCTCAATGCGGATCCGGCCACCACCCAAAACGCCATCGCCGCCGCCCTGCCGCTTCTGGTCGGCGCCCTCGCCCGGAATTCCTCGAATCCATCGGGCGCCGAATCCCTTCATGGAGCGTTGGAGAGAGATCACGACGGCAGCATTCTCGATGGGCTTGGCTCGATGCTCGGGAATCTCGATCTCGGGCAAGGGGCCGCGATTCTCGGACATGTCCTCGGCGCGGGCCAGGACCGCGTCCAACGCGGACTCGGGCAGACGACCGGTCTGAACGCAGGGCAGATCGGGACGCTGCTCACGATGCTCGCCCCGATCGTGCTCGGCGCCCTCGGCAAGATGCAACGCCAGCAGAATCTCGACTCCAGCGGTCTGGGCTCGATGCTGAACCGGGAGCGGCAATCGATCGAGCAACGTGCGCCGAGAGAGATGGGACTCCTGGAGAGCCTTCTCGACGCGGATGGCGATGGCGATGTGGATTTGAGCGACCTGGCCCGCAAGGGACTCGGGAAACTCTTCGGCCAGTAGCTCTCCGAAGCGCACCGACCAAGCGCGTGGTGATCGCAGGCGCTGCGTTCTCGCCGTGCGCCAAAAGCGTGGCATTTCACCGACGGCGTGATGCTATCGACGGCCCGATACCGTCCGGCGCGCCGTCGGTTTTTGCATATTCTCAATCTTCACGAAAGCTGGAGAGGTTCGATCATGCGGTCCATCGTGATGGGTTGCTCGAAGATCATGTTCGTGAGCCTGCTCCTCTCGTGGGCGGCCGGGACAGCCGCTCCCGCATGGGCGGACGGCGACAGCCGCGCCGCGACCGCGGCCGAACGCGACTTCTCCCTGCGCATGCTGACCGCCATGGCGCGCGCAGTGGCCCATCCCCTTCCCGGATTCGAGCGCGCCGACACGACCGAGCTGCGGGGATTCGAATCGCTCTCTCCGGGTTGCGAGCAGTCGCCGCTCGGCGTCGATTACGAAGTCGATTGGGTGAATCCTCAGCTCGAAGAACAGGAACAGCTGCAGGAAGCGGCGGCGGTCGAGCGCGCCGCCGCCCGCCTGCAATCCGGCGACACGCAGATTCGCATGACGCAATTGATGGACAAGCAGCAGAAGCTGGCCGAAGAGCTCGCCGCAGCCATGCAGGCGCAGAACATGGCGCGAGTCGAGGAAATCCAGGCGCAAATGGAGGCGCTCGGTAAGGAGATGGAGAAGGCCGCAGATGAGCAGAACGCCGTCCTCGACGGCGAGATGAGCACGCTCGCTCACAAGAGCCGCGTCGTCATCGACATGTCGGTCAACAGTCTCTACGCCTCCCTCCCCGCCAACCGCGTCGTCGACTGGAAGCCTCCGTTCGGACAGATGGGATATATCGAGCACGATCCGGAAGGCGTGTACGAAGACCGCCTCGTCGTTCTCATCGGCCCTTGGACGAGGAGCACCGAGAACGAGCAGACGATGTATCAAGCGCGACCCAACTCCGCGCTGCCGCACACCACTGCCCAGACGGTATTCCTCGCCATTCGAGGCGATCGCGAGCTCGCCATGCGCGCTTTGAGCGCGATCGATTCCAAAGCCCTCCTCGCGTTGATCGCCTCGTAGAGATCCGCACTTCCGATCACCTCCTCGGGATGGTATCATTCCTCCCGTGACAGCCCGGTCGTTCGCGTTTCTCTCCTTCATGCAACGGCGAGCGGCTGCATGCGATGTCGCATCCCGGAGTCGCGCATGTGCTTTCCTACCCATCGTTCACGTATGCGGGACATCGACCTCTCCGGACCTCTCGCCATTCGTCCCATGCCTGCCTTAGCCCTTGGGCGTCTCTCTTCGGAGGTGAACCATGTCTCGAGTCCTGAACATCGTTTGCGATCGACGCGCTCTGATTGCATGCGCGAGCATACTCGCTGCAAGCGCCCTTCTCGTTTCGGGAAGCATTCTGTCTGATCCTGATTCGCTTCCTCGCGCCGTCGCAAAGAACCCCGACGATGCATGGAACATGGACAGCCGCGCGAATGGCGGCCTCGCACGGGAGCCGCATCAAGGGGATTGGTGGAAGCAGGTCTCGGTCGTCGTCGAGGAGATGGAGTACCGGCCGTCGCGCGCGGACTTCGGCCTGCAGGCTCCCAACCGGGCGAACGGATTTCGCGCGCAGTTTCATGCGGACGGCGTGGAGCTCGTCCCCAGAACGGCGGCGCAGACCGAATGGAAGTGGAGTTGGACCACTCGTTCCTTCGGTCGCGAGACAGGCACGGTCGCGCTCGCGCCATCGGATCCCATCCAGACGATGAGCCGCGTCGAATACCGGCGCGCGGGATTCGACGAGTGGTACGAGAACGGACCATCGGGACTCGAGCAAGGCTTCACGATCGCGCAAACGCCGGCCGGCGAGGGGCGCATCTGCATCGAGGCGACGATCGGCGGCAGTCTGCGCGCGATGGCGACGCGCGCGGCAAGTGCGCCGGCGGCAGCGGGCCCTGCAGCGGACGATCGGGCAGCAGGCGCCCAAACCTCAGGCGTCACCTTCCGCGGCCCCGACAGTCGGGCGACGCTGCACTACGGCGGACTTCTGGCCATGGATGCCAGCGGACGCGAACTGCCGGGAGAGATCGCCTTCGATCAGGATCGCCTTCGCATTCTCGTCGATGACAGAGGCGCGGAGTATCCCGTCATCATTGATCCTCTGATTGCGGCTCCCGCGTGGGACTTTCTTGGCGATCAGGTGCGCGTGGTGGCGGGCCGGGCCTTGTCGACCGCCGGCGACGTGAACGGAGATGGCTTCAGCGACGTTCTCCTCGGGTTGGGCAGCTACGACAACGGACCGAACTTGAATCAAGGCCGCGTGCTCCTCTTCTACGGAGGCCCGACTGGCCCTTCGACAACCCCCGAATGGATGGCAGAGGGAGAAAGCCCGTCCAGCTACTTCGGCTTTTCCGTGTCGACCGCCGGCGACGTGAACGGAGACGGGTACGACGATGTGATTGTGGGAGCCCCCATGCAACTCCACGAAGACGGATCGCAGGGAAGCGTGTTCCTTTATTGCGGCTCGCCGTCGGGCCCCACCGGTCCGCACTGGAGCGCGCGCACCTTCGCTCCCGATACCACGCACACCTTCGCCGGCCACTTGTCCTACGCGGGCGATGTGAACGGAGACGGTTTCGACGATGTGGCCGTCTCCGACTTTGGGCACGACGGCGCAATACCGAAAGCCGGCGCGGTCTGGGTCTATCATGGATGCTCCGACGGCCTGGAAGATACCCCGGCCTGGTTCAAGGAAGGCACCGAGGAGGAATCCTACTACGGCGGCGGTGTGAGTTCCGCCGGCGATGTGAACGCGGATGGATATGACGACCTGGTGATCGGCGCTTCCCGTTTCAGCGACGATGTCGGCCGCGCCTATCTCTACTGCGGCTCCGCGGGCGGGCTCTCACCCGCTCCGTGCTGGACCAAGGATGGATTCGCGGCCAGCTGGCGCTTCGGCACGGCCGTTTCCCTCGCGGGCGATGTGAACGGCGATGGCTATGGAGATGTGCTCGTCGGTTCGCTCGGTTGCGCGCACCTCTTCCTGGGTAACACGGAGGGCCTGGAGAGCGAGGAATTCTGGACGCGCCAGGGGGAGCCGCCGACGGCCTATTTCGGCAGTGCACTCGGCACGGCCGGCGATGTGAACGGCGATGGACTGGCCGACTTCCTCGTCGGTGAACCGTACAGCATGGTGGCTGGTGGTTTCGGGAAATTGTATCTGTACTACGGCACTCGCCTGGACAGCATCGCCACCGCGCCCGCCTGGGTGTACACCTGCGATCAAGCCGGCGCGCGCTTGGGCGAGACCGTCGCTTGCGCCGGCGATGTGAACGGCGATGGATTCGGCGATTTCCTCACCGGCGCGTATTTCTACAGCGACGATCAGGAAATGGAAGGGCGCGCGTATCTGTTCCTCGGATCGGGCGAAGGCCCCCGCACGGCGCCCGGGTGGGTGATCGAACCGAATCAGACGGGCGCGGAGTTCGGGTATTCCGTCGCGAGCGTGGGTGATGTAAACGGCGACGGCTGCGAGGACATCCTCGTCGGCGCGCCCAAGTACGACAAGGGCCAGGCGGACGAAGGAGTCGCGTTCCTGTTTCTCGGCGGACGGGACGGGGCCAGCATCTCTCCCGATTGGCTGGCGGAGAGCAATCAGGTGGGCGCGGGACTCGGCTTCTCCGTCGCGGGCGCAGGGGACATCGACAGCGATGGATATGACGATGTGGTCATCGGGGCTCCCTACTACGATGTCTCGGGGCTGGCGAATTGCGGAGCCGCGTTCGTATGGAGAGGCACGAACGCAGGCCCTCCGCCCATAGGCACTCCCGCGAATGCGGACTGGGCGGAAGATGGCGCGCAAGCGAACACTTTTTACGGGCAGTGCGTCGCATCCGCCGGAGATGTGAATGGCGACGGCCATGCCGATCTCTTGATCAGCGTGCCCGGATACAATCTGCTCGACGGGATGCAAGGCGCGGCCGCGTTGTACTTCGGCTCTCCCTCGGGACCGGCGCACTTTCCGGACTGGCTCGGCGAGGGCGCGCACGGGGGGGCGTACTATGGCTACTCCCTCGCATGCGCGGGCGATGTGAACGGCGACATGTATTCGGATGTGATCGTCGGCTCTCCCTATTTCGAGACCTCCGTTGAAGCCGCGGGAGCGGTGTACTTGTACTATGGAGGCGAGGGTGGACCGAGCGAGACCGCTTCGTGGACGGTGGAAGGAAGCGTACCGGAAGCGCTGCTCGGCTGGTCGGTCGCGAGCGCGGGCGATGTGAACGGCGACAGCTTCAGCGACATCCTGGTCGGCATGCCGCAGTATGGAGACGGCCTGCACATGCCCGGCATGGCCTTGTGCTGGTACGGGTCGTCGAGCGGGCCGGGCGGAAGCGACCCCTCGGACGCCGACTGGCGCATGTTCGGCAACGGCGATCACGACAAGGTCGGATATGCTGTCGCATCGGCGGGAGATGTCGACAACGACGGGTACTCCGATGTCATCGTGAGCGCGCCCTATGCGACCTGGGGCGGCGTCGCGGAAGCAGGAGCCGTGGCGTTCGAACGCGGTTCACCGGAGGGGATTCTGTTCACGCCCCCGGAAATCGGAGGCCGGCAGGCGGGCGCGATGTTCGGCCAGAGCATCGCGGCCGCGGATGTGAATGGTGACGGGTTCTCCGATGTGCTCATCGGCGCGCCGAAGCACGATCAGGGCGAAACGGACGAAGGCCGCGCGTTCCTGCACTACGGCAACCTCGGCCGTGGCCTGCGCCGCTCGCCCGACCAGTGGCGCGCGGACCACACGGATCCCATTCCGCTGCTCTCCTTCAGCGAAAGCTGGGACGGCTTCGGCCTGCACGCGATCGGGCGCTCGGCGGCGGGACGGACGGATGTGCGCATGGAATGGGAAGTCGCGCGCTTCGGCACGAGCCTCGACGACGGGGACATCGAAGCGGGGACCACGTACGACACCGGACTCCCCGATCCTTCGCTCGGCAGCATGATCGCAATCGAGGAAACGGTGAGCGGCCTCGTCGGTCCGCGCGGATGGTGTTGGCGTATGCGGATCGCATCGCGCAATCCCTATTTCCCGCGCACACCGTGGTTCCATGCCACCGGCAACGGCGCCGCCGAAATGGATCTGCGGACGCCGGCGAGCCCCGCCGCGCTCGATGACCCGGGCAACACCGCGCCGGTGGCCAGCCGCCTCGCGCTGGCGTGCACTCCGAATCCCTTCCGCGCTGGCGCAACGATTGCGTGGACGCAACCGGCGAACGGGACGGTGCGAGTGACGGTGCACGATGTGCAAGGGCGGCTCGTGCGCACGCTGATCGACGAGATGCTCGACGCCGGCGAGCATCGCATCGCCTGGGACGGCACGCGCGGCGACGGACAGCGCGTGGAAGCGGGCGCGTACTGGATCAGGGTGCACGCGGGCGAAGTCGAGAAGCAAGTGCGGGCGGTCAGGATCGAGTAGTCCAAGCGTCGAGCGCGGATAGGGCCTGGGCCAACCAGCGAGCGCCCTCGTTTTCAGGCCGCTTCATGGAGCACGTTCCCGTGCGCGACCGCATCGGCTCGGTCACCGGCTCCCGCGAACAAACCGCCGCTTGAGCGCTCCCCAGGTCCCGTCTTCCGTCCCCGATGGCTCGAGCACCGTCAGGCGCACCTGCCCGCATTCGACGCATGTCGAAGCATCGGCCAGCATCAGGCCTTCGTATTCGCCGGGTAGGAGTTCTTGGGCGCTGATTCGGAAGGTCACGGTGTATTCGCCCGAATAAGGATGATCGACCTGCAACACCGTCATCCACGGAACCGAGGAGGAGAAAGCCAGTCCCTCGTCACCGAATTCGTCGAAGACCTGGACGATCACCTCCCGTGACGACCCTGAAGGGATTTCCACATCGAGGCTCGAAGGGACGAAGACGGGGTCCCGCCCCCATCCCCCGCCACAGGTGCGATCCGCGCACCCGCCACACGGATATCCGGCCTCCGCGCTGCCATTCCAGTCCGGCTCATTGACCGTGCCTTGTCCGATGTATCCCGAGACGAACTGCGACTGGAGTCTTCCTCTCGATGTGACATCCAGCACCACGCTGGCCAAACCGAAGAAATAGGGGGGGAACCCCGGAGCTTGGGATAGATCGGGCATTTGCAGGACGACCTCGTTGCCGCTCTGTTCCACCACCCAGCCGCCGCAAACACTAGCGGACACGAAGGACCATTCTTCGGGCCAGTACATTCGCCAGCAAACATCCTGCCAGAGGATGGAGTCGGGAGGATAGTCCGACCAACGGTAGAAATCGAATTCGAGCCTGCCCGTCAATGGGGTCACATCCGTGATCCCGGCGCAGCCCGGCCCGAAAGGCCATCCCGCGCAGAACTCTCCGGCGGGTTCGCGGACGGCAACGCCGATATACGTGCCGGGGAGGGGATTTGCATCAGCGCAGGAAATCCAGCCGGCCACCAAAGCCAGAAGCATGGGACCGATCAACTTCAGGCGAAGATTCCCGGCGGCTCGGACTCGTCTGGAAGAAGGAAGCTGGCGCGCAAGACGTAGACTGGAGTTCATGGTGGCCTCCCGCATGACGGTGTGGTGGCGGGAAGAGCGATCGGACGGATTATACGGAAAAGCGCTCGACGATTCAAGAGGCGCTTGCGGGGATTGACTTCTGCCCCTCCGACCGATCGCGGGGAAGCCCGGGAATTCGCTCGATCACCGGCTCCCGCGAACGAAGCGCCGCTTGAGCGCTCCCCAGGTCCTCTCTTCCGTGAGGGAAGCGTCGAGCACGGTCAGTTGAACCTGCGCGCATTCGGTGCAAGCCGAAGCATCGGCGAGCAGCAGTCCTTGATAGTCGCCGGCCGGAAGGCCTTGGGCGCTGACCCTCACGGTCACGGAATACTCCGAATCGTGCTGTTCGACTTCCTCGATCGTCATCCAGGGAACGGAGGACGAGAAAAAAAGCGTTTCATCATAGCCGTGTTCGGCGTAGACCTCGAATGTCTCCTGTGTCACCGAACCCATCGGAATTTCCAGCGCCAGGCTTCCAGGAAAAAACCAGGGATCGAAGGGAAACCCTCCCCAACAGCTTCGATTCGGACACCCGCCGCACGGATACCCGGCGTCGGCCCTGCCGTCCCACTCAGGTTCGTACAAGAATCCCATGTCGCCCGAGAGGTAGCGCGATGTCAGCCGTCCACGCGAAGTGACATCCAGAACGACAGTGGCAAGCGCACGAATGTATTCCGGGGAAGGGCCGGTTACCAGAAGATCGGGTTTCTCCAGAATCACTTGATTGCCGCTCTGCTCCACAATGAAACCGCCGCAGACTTGCGCCGCAACGAACGACCAGTCCGAAGGCCAGTCCACACGCCAGCGCACATCTTCCCAGACGAGGGAATCAGGAAAGAAGGACGTCAAGTAGAAGTCGAACTCGAGCCTCCCCATCAGGTCCGTCACATCGGTGATGCCCTCGCATTCGACGAACGGCCACTGTTCGCAAACGCCGCCGGCCTCGGCCCGCACGGCCACTCCAACATAGGAGACGGGGACGGGATTCGCGCTCGCGATCGGGGCCCAGCAGGCAGAGAGGCTGATGAGCATCAAGGCGAGCCCGCCAAGCAGGCGAACCCTTGGAGGAGGGGCGCAATTCGATGATGCGACGCGCGAAGAGCGATGGAGGAGAGTCATGACGACCTCCTTGGTCAAGGCCAGGCCCACCTCGGTTGTCTGATGAAAAGACCAGTCCAGCGGATCCGCGAAGACAAGCATACACCTGCCGCATGCCGCCCACCAAGCCGGCGCTCGCACCGGAGACCGCCCGATCGCGATTCGGCGATCGGTCCGTTTCGCGGCCAAGGCATCAATGGTAATCTCTGCTACCGATGAGCTCTCTTTCGGAACGATGGGAATCTCGCGCGCAGTCCTGGCGTTGGCCTTTGTGGGCCATCGCGAGCCTTCTCGCGCTGGCGCTCGCCTGGATCTGCCGCTTCATCCAGGATGATGCCTTCATCTCTTTCGTCTACTCGCGCAGTCTCGTGCATGGCCAAGGTCTGAGCTGGTTCGGCACTCGCGTCGAAGGCTACACGAATTTCCTCTGGGTGCTCTGGATCGCCTTGGGGATGAAGCTGGGCATCGCTCCGGTCGCATGGGCGCATGTCGGAAGCATGCTCTCCTTTGCCTTCGTTCTTGCCGGATTGTGGACGCTCGCGCGAAGCCTCTTTCGCGCAACGCTTCCTTCCCTGCTCTCCGTGCTCCTGCTGGTGACGAACTACACGGTTCTCGCCTATGCGACCGGCGGCCTCGAGACCATGACCCAGGCGGCCTTTCTCACCTGGAGCGCCGTATTCTGCGAGCGCCTGCGCATAGGCGCTTGCGAAGGCGCGCGCTCGCCTTCGCAAGCCAGGACGGCGCTCGCCCTCTCCCTGCTTCTCGCTCTCGCATGCCTGACCCGTCCCGACAGCGCGCTCCCCGCCGCGATCCTGGGAGGTCTTGCCCTGTCGCGGATCGCTCGTTCTTCGAAGCATGCCGATCGCGCGCTCGAGCCCGACCACCCCGATGACATCCGGCATGCGAGTCCCAGCAAAGGCGCGCATTCGAGCGCGCTTGCACTTCTTCTTGCGCTCGCGCTTCCCTTCGTCGTGCTCGTCGGCGGATATGCGGCTTGGAAGCTCTCCTACTACGGGCGCCTGCTTCCCAACTCCTATTACGCCAAGCTCGGCGACGGCGCGGCGCTCGCGGGAAACGGCCTCCTCTTCCTTTGGCGTTTCCTGCATGCGTATCTGCTCTGGCCCGTGCTCGCCGCAGGGTTGATTGGGCTCTTCCTTCACCGGCGGAATCTCGATCGCCGGCTGCTCCGTGCGCTCGCTCCCTACGCCGCAATCGTCCTCGCGTGGCTCACCTACACGGTCGTGATCGGCGGCGACTTCATGGAATTCCGCATGCTGGTGCCGGTCGCTCCGCTGTTCTTTCTGCTCCTTGCCTATCTCGTCTGGTTTCCGCTGGGCGGCGCGTGGATCCGCCGGCCCCTCACAGTCGCGCTCGCGAGCGTTCTCCTGCTCGGCGCGGCGTCGTTCCATCACGCGCGCAGCTTCACCGGCATGACCGACGACGAGGCGCTCGACAGCATCCCCATGTTGGGCACGTTCTACGGCCGTTATTCAGACGGCGACTGGAGCCGGCTCGGCCTGGCGTTGAAACAGAGTCTCGAAGGTACGAACGCCGTGATCGCTACGACCGCGGTGGGCGCAGTCCCGTTCTACAGCGGCCTGCGCACCATCGATCAATGGGGCTTGAACGATCTCGAGATCCCGCGCCACGGCAATCCCGCAACCGGCACGCGACGCCCGGGGCACCGCCGCCATGCGACCTTGAGCCATCTCCGCGATCAGGGAGTCAATTTCGTCATCGGCCATCCGCGAATCGTGAAGCAAGGACAGCTCTCGAATGCGACGGACGCGCGCGGGCTGGGCCGTTGGCTGATGAATGTGGTGCGCTTCAACCGCGAGCGGATCGATCAGGCGGTCGTGGTCGCGATGCCGCTCGACAAGGGGGAAGCGCTGCTGATGTGGTACCTGACTCCATCGCCGGCCATCGACAAGGTGATTGCGGACCGGCGCTGGGAGATCGTGGAGATCACGGTGGGGACGGAGGGGCGTTGAAATCGTCAGCCGGGCCTTCATCAGGCCCGCCTTCGCCTCAGTTTCACGCAAACGCGTCGATCGCGCGTCCGTTTGCGCGTCGAGCACCGCAAGTCATGGGACCACTCCCACGGACGCACGCGCAACATCCGCAATCGCTCGATCACCGGCTCCCGCGAACAAACCGCCGCTTGAGCGCTCCCCAGGTCCCGTCTTCCGTCCCCGAAGTCGGTTCGAGCACCGTCAAGTGAATGGGGGCGCACTCGGCGCAGCTCGAAGCATCGGCGAGCAGCACACCTTGATAGTCGCCGGTCGGGAGCCCTTGGGCGCTGATCCTCACCGTCACGGAATACTCCCAATCATACGGATGTTGAACTTCCTGAATCGTCATCCAGGGAACGGAGGACGAAAACAGCAGCTCTTGATCTTCGCCATCATCTGCATTGATCTCGAAGGTTTCGTGTCTCACCGAGCCCATCGGGATCTCCAGCGCAAGGCTCTCGGGATCGAACGAGGGATCAAAGGGAAAGCCTCCGTAACAACTGCGATCCGGACAACCGCCACAGGGATACCCGGCCTCCGCACTGCCATTCCAATCGGGCGCGAAGGAATCTCCCAGTTCGCCGGAGAGGAACCTCGATTGCAGCCGGCCGCGCGAATGGACATCCAACACCACGCTGGCCAGTGCACGGGTGTACGCCGTCGAAGAGCCACCTGCCAGGCTGGGCTTCTCCAAGATGACTTGATTGGCGCCTTGCTCCACGATGAAACCGCCGCACACCTCCGCCGAAACGAACGCCCAGTCCGAAGGCCAATACGCTCGCCAGCGCACATCTTCCCATACCAAGGAATCGGGCACATAGGAGAACAAGTAGAAGTCAAACTCGAGCCTTCCCGTGAGATCCGTCACATCCGTGATTCCCTGGCATTCGACGAAAGGCCATTCATCGCAAAAGCCGCCGGATTCCTCCCGCACGGCAACGCCGAGGTAGGTCATCGGGACGGGATTGGCATGCGCGAACGGGATCCAACCGGCAGTGAGGCACAGGACCGTCAAGGCGCTCAGGCGCAGAAGCGAGGCGCGGACATGACGGGAGACATCCGACCAGTCCATGCGGGAAGAAGGCAGACGATTCATGGTCTCCTCCGCGGTCGTCCGACGGAAAGGCCTTCGAGCGGAATTGCGGAGAGAAGTATACACCTCCGCAGGGGTGGCAGGCATCGGGCAGGAGCGGGCCTTCCACCTCGGGTCCAAGCGTTGGCGCCAGGCGCGAGATGCAATCCGTCCGCCGCCGCGATGAGAACTCATCCCCCCAAATACGCCGCCTGCACCCGCTCGTCGCACATGAGCTCGCTCGCCTTGCCGGAAAGCACGATCTCGCCCGTCTCGAGCACATACGCGCGATGGGCGACGCTCATCGCCATGCGCGCATTCTGCTCGACGAGGAGGATAGTCGTCCCGGCCTCGTTGATCTCGCGGATGATGTTGAAGATCTCGTCGACCAGGATCGGCGAGAGACCCATCGAGGGCTCGTCGAGCATGAGCAGCCGCGGACGCGACATGAGGCCGCGTCCCATCGCGAGCATCTGCAGTTCTCCGCCGGAAAGCGTGCCGGCCGGCTGGTCGATGCGCTCGCGCAGACGCGGAAAGGAGCGGAAGACGCGCTCGAGCGATTTCTGGATTTCGGCGCGGTCGTTCAAGCGATAGGCGCCGAGGCGCAGATTCTCGCGCACCGACATGTTCGCGAACGGCTTGCGCCCCTCGGGGACATGCGCGATTCCCAGACGCGCGATCTTGTGGCTCGGCAAACGCCCGATGGGTCGCCCATCGAAGATGATCTCGCCCGACGCGGCGCGCACGACGCCGGAGATGGTGCGCAGCGTGGTGGACTTGCCCGCGCCGTTGGCGCCGATCAAAGTGACGATCTCGCCCTCGGCGAGCGTGAGCGAGATGCCGTCGAGCGCGCGGATCATCCCATAGGCGACTTGCAGGTCCTTCACCTCGAGCAGCATCAACAAGGCCCTTTCCCGAGGTAGGCTTCCACGACTTTCTTGTCGGCCTGCACTTGCTGCGGGGTGCCCTCGGCGATCACTTGTCCAAAGTCCATGACCGTCAGGCGCTCGCAGATCTGCATGACGAAGCGCATCTGGTGCTCGATCAGAAGGATCGTGAGCTTGAAACGCTCGCGAATGCCGCGCACGAGGGTCATCAGCCGCTCGATCTCGCCCGGGTTCATGCCCGCCGCCGGCTCGTCGAGCAGGAGCAGGCGCGGCCGCACGGCGAGCGCGCGCGCGATCTCCAGGCGCCGCTGATCGCCGTAGGGCAGGTTGCGCGCCGCTTCCTGCGCGCGCTTCTCCAATCCCACCACGGCCAGCAGCTCGTGCGCCTGCTCGGTCAGCGCCTGCTCCCCTCTTCGAAAACGCGGGGCGCGCAGCACGGCTTCGGCCAGCCCATAGCCCGCATAGGGATGGTACGCGATGCGCACATTGTCGAGCACCGAGAGGTCGTTGAAGAGGCGGATGTTCTGGAATGTGCGCGCGATTCCCCACTGCGCGATCTTGTGCGGCTTCAGGCCGACCAGGCTCTTCTCCCGAAACTCGATCGTCCCGCTCGTGGGAGGAATCGTGCCGGTGATCAGGTTGAACACGGTCGTCTTGCCCGCGCCGTTGGGACCGATCAGGCCGGCCAGGTCGCCTTCGTCCAACGCCAGACGAAAATCGGCGACCGCGCGCAAGCCGCCAAAGTCCTTCGTGAGGTTCGTGATCGAGAGCAGCGCGCTCATGTCTTCTCCCCCGGTCGCAGGAACTTGAATTCCTGGCCGCCGAAGAGCCCTTGGGGGCGAAGCAGCATGACGGTGATCAGCAGCAGGGGATAGATGACGAAGCGCCAGTCGAGGATCTCGCTCGGCAGGACCACGCGCATGCCTTCGAGAAGCAGCGTCCACGCGCACGCGGCGACCACCGTGCCGCTGATGCTGCCGAGTCCGCCCAGCACGACGATCAAGAGCACATCGAACGACTTCAGGAAGTCGATGTTCATCGGATGCAGGAAGGTGTACAAGTGCGCATACAAGCCGCCGGCCAGCCCGCCGAGCGCGCAGCCCATCACGAAGCCGAGGGTCTTGTAGCGGGTCGTGTCGATGCCGATGGCCTCGGCCGCGATCTCGTCTTCGCGCACCGAGATGCAGGCGCGCCCCGGGCTCGAGAAGACGAAGTTGCGCACGAAGAGCACCGCTCCCACCGCGAGCAGGAAGACCCAGGTGAAGGAGGTGTAGTGGGGAATGCCGGTCATCCCGCGCGATCCGCCAAGCGTCGGCAGGACCGCGTCAGCGTTGTCGAAGAGCACCTTGACGATGATCCCGAAGCCGAGCGTCGCGATGCCGAGATAGTCGGAGCGCAAGCGGAGAATCGGCAGCCCGATCAGGAAGGCGATCAACGCGGCCGCGATCACGCCGGCCGCGAGCGCGATCGGGAAGCTCACGGCTCCCACGGCCCAGCTCTTGGTGATCCATGCCGAAGTGTACGCGCCGATGCCGTAGAAGGCCGCATGCCCCAGCGAGAACTGCCCGGTGTAGCCGTAGATCACATTCAGCCCGAGCGCCGAAATCGTCATGATGCAGGCGTACTGAAAGATCTGCTGCCAGTAGGGATTGAGCACCCGCGTGGCCGAGCCGATCATGACCGCCGCGTAGATGGCGGCCACGACGACGAGCACGATCCAGCGGCTGCGGCTCTTCATCGCCTCACACCTTCTTCTGGTTCCATGCGTCCGCCCGCTCCCATCGCCTCACGCCTTCTCCTGGCTTCCTGCGCCTGCCCGCTCCCATCGCCTCACACCTTCTCCTGGCTCGAGCCGCCCATGATCCCGGTCGGCTTCACCAGCAGCACGAGGATCAGGATCCCGAAGGCAAAGACATCGCGCATCGTCGAAGAGACGAACGCGGCGGCCAGCACTTCGACCACGCCGAGAATGAGCGCGCCGATCATCGCGCCGGGAATGATCCCGATTCCGCCGAGCACCGCCGCCACGAAGGCCTTCAAGCCCGGCATGATTCCCATGAAGGGATGGATCTGCGGATAGGCGATGCCGTAGAGCACGCCGCCCGCCGCCGCCAGCGCCGAGCCCAGCGCGAAGGTGATCGAGATGATCCAATCGACATCGATGCCCATCAGGCGCGCGGTGTCGCGGTCATACGAGACGGCGCGCATGGCCATGCCGGTCTTCGTCTTCTGCACGAAGAGCTGCAGGAAGACGAGCAGCAGCGTCGCCACGGCGAAGACCACGATCTGGATGCTGGTGATCGTGACTCCGCCGAGCTGGTAGTTCACGATGGGAATGGGCTGCGGATAGGCGAGGTAGTTCGGGCCGAAGACGAAGCGCAGGCTCGAGAAGTATTCGATGAACAGCGAGACACCGATCGCAGTGATGAGCGCCGCGATGCGCGGAGCGGCGCGCAACGGCTTGTAGGCGATCCGCTCGATCACGACCCCGAGAATCGCGCAGCCGAGCATCGCGATCACGATGGCGAGCGGAAAGGGCAGGTGGGCGCGCGTGATCGCATAGAAGCCGAGGTAGGCGCCCACCATGAAGACATCGCCGTGCGCGAAGTTGATGAGGCGCACGATGCCGTAGACCATGGTGTAGCCGAGGGCGATCAAGGCGTAGACGAACCCGAGCTGAAGCCCGTTGATCAGCTGTTGGACGAGGTACGCCATCGGCTCCGCGTTTCAGAGGCAGGCCATGCGTGCGCCCATGGCCGCCGATCGCCTCGAATGCCATCCGTCCGCGTGCCCGGCACGCGGTGGCCGCCGTGCTCGAACGGTCAGGGCGTGATCAAGGCCCGAAAAGTCTGCTGGCCGTTCTTGTATTCGAGAACGGCCACATTCTTGACCGGATTGCCGTCCCTGTCAAATGTGACGCTCCCCGAGACGGTCGGGAAGTCCTGCATCGCCGCCATCGCGTCCTTGACCTTGACCGGATCGGTGTCGCCCGCGCGGCGGATCGCTTCCAGCATCAGCAAGGTCGCGTCGTAGGCGAGCGTCGCGAGCGCATCGGGCTTGGCGTGGTACTTCGCCTCGTACTTCTGCACCCAGGTCTGCACTTCGGGACGCGGGTCGTCGGCGGCGTAGTGATTCGTGAAGCAGCCGCCTTCGATTGCCGCTCCCGCGATCTTCACCATGTCGGGCGAGTCCCAGCCGTCGCCGCCGAGCAGCGGCGCGGCGATGCCCATCTGCCGCGCCTGCTTCGCGATCAATCCCACCTTGTTGTAGTAATCGGGCAGGAAGAGAAGATCGGGGTTCGCGGCCTTGATCTTGGTGAGCAGGGCCGAGAAGTCGACATCGTCTTTGGCGTAGGATTCGTAGAGCACGACTTCCCCGCCGCCTTTGGCGAAGGAGTCGCGGAAGAATTCGGCCAGCCCTTTCACATAATCGTTGCCCACATCGTAGAGAATCGCCGCCCGGCGAACATGCATCTCATCGAGCGCGATGCGCGAAGCGGCCGCCCCCTGGAAACCGTCGGTGAAGCAGGCGCGAAAGACGAAGGGCTTGCGCGACCCATCCTCGCGGATCGTCACCTTCGGGTTCGTGGATGCGGGAGAGATCATCACCACGCCGTTCGATTGCGCGATCTCCGAAATCGGGATCGAGCACTTCGAGGAGATGGAACCGACGATCAGGTGCACGCCGTCCTGGTTGATGAGCTTCTGGGCCGCGTTGGCCGCTTCGGTCGGGTCGTTTTTGTCGTCGGTCACCACCGTGCGGATCGGTTTGCCCAGCACGCCGCCCGCTTGATTGGCCTCCTCGATCGCCACGAGGAATCCGTTGCGGCTCGATTCCCCGAAAGTCTTGATGTCGCCGGTGAGCGGCGCGATGTGGCCGATCAGGACCTCGTTGGACTTCTGCCCGCCGCAGCCGACGAGAGAACCGCAGGCGATGACGACCGCGGCGATCATCACCATCATCGCGATCGGGGCAGCAGCAGCGGCAACGGAGCCGGGGCGGGAAAAGATCGAGGAGAGAGCGCGCTTCATGCAAACCTCCTTGTCCGAGATTCCCTCAGAACCGCCCTACCCCGCCGAGGAAGACGCAGGAACGGGTCAGGCATTGGCGACGAGCGCTCTGAGTTCTGAGTCCGCCGAGACTAACGGAAACACGGGCCGGAGGGAAGGCGGCAAGTGGGAGGCTCGGCCGCGGGAACGCGCGCGGGCGGCAACATGTCGCCCGGCGCTGCGATTCACTCGTCCTTCAAATGGGCGCGGATGGCGCTCGCAAAGAGAAGCAGGTCGTCCAAACGGGCCCGGACGATTTCCCGAACGACTTCGGAATCCACGGCCTCGTACCCGTGAACCACGACATTTCGAAAGCCCGCCATGTTTCTCATCGACTGCGCCAACTCGGCGGGCAGCCAGCCGCTCTTGACCAGCAATTGGAAGACATCGCGATAGCTGCCCGGCTCTCCGAGTCGCAGGTCGGAAATGATGTGCGAGCCGATGTCCAAGGCGGCTTGAATCGCGATCTGCAGGGTGTGGATCACAAACCGTTCTTCTCGAAGATCGGTCGCCATTCGATCCACATCGGACAAGCGCCGTATCTCTGCCACACAGGTCTCGATGAAAGCGAGCTTCTTGGCCAGAAGTTCCGGATCCGTCACGATTTCCTCTCCCCCAAAACGACGGTACCGATTCAGAACAGGCAGAAAATCCAGGAAGGCCATGCGCGTCTTCACTTCGAATCGAATGCGCGCGCCTCGGTCACGGTCGATCAGGATCTTCCCGTCCCGCAGGACCCGCTGCGTCAGATCCAACGGGGCGGTATTCAGCACGACCAGGTCGATTTTCCGCCCCACTTTGCTTTGGAGCTCATCCTGCATCCGAAAGGCCACCTCGAGCCCAGCAAGGGTACGAGGCGGAGGATCGCGGTATAGGACCGCGATATCCACATCGCTCTCCGGGCCCGCCTTTCCCCGAGCCACGCTGCCGAACAGGTAGGCGGCGATGACATCCGGCGGCATCGACTCCATAGCATTTTGCAGGCCGGCTTCCAGGATCGTGTCGTCCATGTCCCCTTCTTGCTCCAAGTCCACGCCCCCGATCATCGTCCAGCACTTCCCGTCATCACCGCGTGCGTGATGACCGGCGCCATCTCCCCTCCCGATTCTGGATGCGGACGCGCGCTGCTTCAAGCGCCAGGGATGGGCTTGCACTGGACTCTGGGATTCGGATTCGGGTTTCGCTATTGTTGCCCCTCGAAGTCCCGCTTTCTTTGATGCCTTGGCTCAGCCGGCGCAGAGGAAACTCGGTCTTCCTCTGAAGCCCGCAGGGGCCGCAGCCGGTCGTGAGCCGGCAAACGCTTCGGCGAACCTGCCGCAAGTTCGCGCGAAGCAGGACTGGAGGTTTCTCGTGCGAAGGCTTCGTTTGGGAATCCCGCTGGGCATGGTGATCTTCTTCTCTGCATCCATGGCCCGCGCCGACGAAGGCATGTGGATGCCGGCCCAGTTGCCCGAGCTGGCGGAACAGATGGAGGCGGCCGGCCTCGAGCTCGACCCGGCGACGCTCACCGATCTCACGGGGTTTCCGATGGGCGCGGTGATCTCGCTCGGCGGATGCACAGCCTCGTTCGTCTCCGATCAAGGGCTCGTGATCACGAACCATCACTGCGCCTACGGATCGATTCAGCACAACTCGACCGGGCAGAACAACATCCTCGAGAACGGATTCCTCGCCGCATCGCTGAAGGACGAACTGCCGGCCGCGCCCGGCACGCGCGTGTATGTAATGGTGCGCGTCCAAGATGTCACGCAACAAATTCTCGCCGCCGTTCCCGATGGCGCGCAGGGCAAAGCGCGCTACGACGCGATCGAAGCCGCCGAGAAAGCGCTCGTCGCCGAAGGCGAACGCGAGCCGGGGATGCGCTGCCGCGTGAGCGAGTACCACGGCGGCCTCTACTATGAGTTGGTAACGCAGCTCGAGATTCGCGATGTCCGCCTGGTCTACGCGCCCGCGAGCTCGATCGGCAAGTACGGCGGCGAAGAGGACAACTGGATGTGGCCGCGCCACACCGGCGACTTCTCCTTCCTCCGCGCGTATGTGGGCCCCGACGGCAAGCCCGCCGATTTCGCTCCTGGAAATGTCCCCTACCGCCCGAAGCATTGGCTGCGCATCGCCACGGACGGCGTCGACGAGGGCGACTTCGTGATGGTCGCGGGCTATCCCGGCCGCACGAATCGCTATCGCCTCGCCGCGGAAGTGGAAAACAACATCGCCTGGTACTATCCGAACTCGACGGCGCTCACCCGCTCGCTTCTCGCCGAAATCGAGACTGTTCTGCAGCAATACCCGGACGCGCGCCTCAAGCTCGAGCCGATGATCGCCGGGCTCAGCAATCGCGCGAAGAATTCCGAGGGTTTGCTGGCGGGTTTCGAGCGCACGGATGTCGTCACGCCGAAGCGCGAGCTGGAGCGGGGACTCGAAGCCTGGATCCATGCCGATACAAAGCGCGCCGCGCATTACGGAGAGGCGCTGGCCGATCTGCGCGCGTTGATCGAGCGCGAGCAAAAGAACCGCGAACGCGATCTCTATTACGGCACCGCGACGCGCTGGACGATGCTCGACGCCGCCTCCACGCTCTATCGCCTCGCGCAGGAGAAGCGCAAGCCGGACATCGAGCGCGAGCCGGGCTACCAGGAGCGCGACCTGCGCCGCATCCGCGAACGCATGGAACGCATCGAGACGACGTACGACCCGCGCGTCGACCGCCTGCTCGCCTTCGAGCGCATCAAGATGTACGCGCCCCTGCCCGCCGGCCAGCGGGTGGAAGCCTTCGACCGCGCGCTGGACATTGGCCCGGGCGCGGTCGACGAAGCGCAGGTGAATGCGACGCTCGATCGCATCTATGCGGGCACTCGGCTGAACGACCTGCAGACGCGCCTGCATTGGATGGATGCGTCCGTCGAGGACTTCGAGCGCAGCGACGATGGGTTCATTCGTCTTGCGGTGGCGCTCTATCCGGCCAACCTCGCGATGGAAGCGGAAGACGAGGCGATCGCGGGCGAATTCGACGCCGTGCGCCCGCGCTTCATGGAGGCGTTGATCGCGTATCAGAAGAGCCGCGGACAGACGGTCTATCCGGATGCGAACGGCACGCTGCGCGTGACCTACGGAAATGTGGAAGGCTACGAACCGCGCGACGCCGTCTGGTACGAGCCGTTCACGACCCCCGAAGGCATTCTCGAAAAGGACACCGGCAAGGAGCCCTTCAACGCGCCCGCGCCCTTGCTCGCCGCGGTGCACGCGCGCGATTACGGCCCCTACACGCTCGCGTCGCTCGGCTCCATCCCCGTCTGCTTCCTCTCGACGCTCGACACCACGGGAGGCAATTCCGGCTCGCCGACCTTGAATGCGCGCGGCCAGCTCGTGGGGCTACTCTTCGACGGCGCCTGGGAGAGCCTGCTCGCGAACTGGCTCTACGAGCCCGAGCGCGTGCGCTCCATCCATGTCGACATCCGCTATGTCCTGTGGGTCATGGACCGGCTGGACAAGGCCGATCGCCTGCTGGACGAGATGGGCGTGCGGCCGGCGTTTGCGGGGAAGTGAGCGGGAACGCAGCAAGAATATGATTCAGACTGTCGGATGCGTGAACGGCCCGCTCGTGTGAAGGAGAGGCGATGGGCACAGCCTGGAAGACGATCAAGGTCTTCATCTCCTCGACCTTCCATGGCATGCATTCCGAACGGGACTATCTTGCGAGAATCGTCTTCCCTGAATTGCGCGAACGCCTTTCCTCGACTCGCATCCATCTCGTCGACATTGATCTTCGCTGGGGTGTGACCGCCCAACAATCCGAGAATGGCCAGGCGCTTTCCGTCTGCCTGGATGTGATCGAGGAGTGCGCGCCGTTCTTCATCGGCATTCTGGGAGATCGCTATGGCCATCCGCTCTCTCCTTTGCCTGACGAGTCGGCGCGCAAGCGAGGGCGGGAATGGCTGGAGACTTGCACAGGGCATTCCATCACCGCTCTGGAAATCGAGCATGCGGTCCTACGGAACCCGCGTTTGTGCGATCGCAGTTTCTTCTACTTCCGCGATCCGTCCTTCAGTACGGACATGCCTGGATGCCTGTGGCCCTGGGTCAAGCCTGAGTCTCCAAGCGCCGCCGCAGCTCAGCTCGACTTGAAGGAACGCTTGCGAAACGCGGGGCTCGAGCATCCTCCCGAGGAGGACTATCCCTGCGCGTACGCTGGGGTGAAGATCTTGCGACGGATCGCCCGCATGGAGCTGCCGACGGCCGATTGGCGGGCGCTGGATCAGGCCGCGCGGCGGGACTGGATCGAGCCGGCCGAATTCGCTCGAATGGATGGGCGGCTTCAGGCGATCGCCCAGCGTTTCGGCTATCTGCACCTCGACCATCTCGAGGCTTTCGGAACCCGCGTTCGTGAAGATCTCTGGCAAAGCATCCGGGCGTTTTACCCGGAGGTGAATGCGCGCAATCGTCGCTCTCCCCCGAGCGCGCGGCGCACGAAGGCGCGCATGGAGAAGGCAGATCTCGACAACGAGAGCGCGCTCCACGAGCATTTCTTCGAGTCCCAAGCGCAGGGCTACGTTGCCCGCCCGGTGCTCGAAGAGCGGCTGCGCGAGCGCGTCCGACAGGCGCACGGGCGCCCCCTTTGGCTCACGGGCCGCGCGGGGCTCGGAAAGACGGCGCTCCTCGGCTGGTTTTGTCGAACGATGCGCAAAGAGCGTCCGTCCGCCTGTTTGATTTCTCACTTTGTCGGAGCCGGCCCGTTGTCCGGCGAGCTGCGCCTGACGCTTCGACGGCTCTGCCTGGAGTTGAAGCGGACCTACGCATTCAGCGATCGCGTGCCGCGCGAAATCCACGATCTTTGCCCAACCTTTCGGTGCTTTCTGGCGCAGATCCCCGAGTCTCGGCCTCTGGTGCTGGTCATCGACGGTGTCGACCACTTGCACGGCAATCGCGAAGCAACCTCATTCTCCTGGTTGCCCGATGAAATTCCCGCGCATGTGACGATCGTGCTCAGTTCCTCGATTCGACTCGGATCTTCCTCCGAGGAAGGCCTCAGGCGATGCTCCGATCGCTGGCCGGTGGAACCAGCTCCGGCAGGTACCACCGTCGATGAAGATCTGGCCGTCGGGCCGCTGACCGATGAGGAACGGCTGCGGTATGTGCACCAGACAGCTTCGCTTTCCTCCAAGTCCCTCGATGACAACCAGGTCCGGTTGCTGCTCGAAAACGAAGCGACCAGGAATCCCCTGTTCCTGCAAATCGCCCTCGATGAGCTGCGTGGATTCGGCGCGCACAAGTACTTGAATCAGCGAATTCTCAGTCTCCCCCGCGCCGCGGCCGCCAAAGGCCGGGAGGTCGGCGAACCGCGTGCATTCGACCCCGTCCTTGCGATGTTCCAGGAAGTATTGGAACGGCTGGAAGAAGATTTCTCTCCGAAGGCCACCCGTCGCAGCTTGATGCTTCTTGCCAGCGCGAGGCAGGGTTTGAGCGAGAAGGAAATCGATGCGATCGTGAGCGGATCGGTGCAGAGCGACGGTTCACAGAGCGCGATGCTCGTCCTGCGCCAGCTTCGAACCCACCTGGAACTCCGAGGACCTTTGGTCGGGTTCCGGCATCATGGTCTGCGGCAGGCGGTGCAAGAACGCTATCTGCGAACGAGCGGCCGCTCCCGCGCGGCGCATGTCGCGCTCGCGAGGTACTTTCGAGATCACGCGCCCGGGCACAGACGCGTGGCGGAGCTGGCTTGGCAGTGGGCGCAAGCAGGCCGATGGGACGAGCTTGCGGCCACCTTGGCAGATCTCGATTTCTTCCGGATGGCCTGGCGGAAGGATCCTCTCGAGGTGAAGCAATTCTGGACCGCGGTCGAAGAACGGTCAGACCATCGCATGCCGGATGCCTATCGTCGCATTCTCGCATCGCCTCATTGGAAAGGGGGCACCGCGGTCCTGAGTGAGCTTGCCCGTTTGCTCCGGGAAACGCGCTACCCGCAGCAATCCCTGGATCTGTGGACGCGCTTGGCCGCGCGACATGAACGGGAGCACGACTTTCGACATTTGGCGCTGGCGCACAACAACCGGGGCTTGATTCTGAAGCAAACGCATTCGTTGTCGGAGGCCGAGCTCGAGTTCGAAGCGGCCGCCCGAATCGCCCGGGAGCATTCCTGCCCCGATGTGTTGCGGCGCGCGCTTGCGAATCAGGCCGTGATCGCGTATGAATCGGGCAAGCGAACGGAAGCGCTCAAGCTCTACCGTGAAGAAGCAAGCCTGTGCCGACGATTGGGCGACCGCCCATCCCTGGCCAGCAATCTCAGCAATCAAGCCGGGATTCTGCTGGCAGCCCAAATGGACGATCCGGAGCACGGAGATGACTGCTTGCTCGAAAGTGTGCTTGCTGAAGCGGAGCAAATGAATCGGGATCTCGGAAGTATCGCGGGTCTTCAGCGCATCCTCGCCATGCGGGCGAACCGCCTGGCAGGGCGAATAGAATGGCGCGCAGCGCTCGAGACGCTGGAGGAACTCGCCATCCTGTTCCGACGAACCGGCGACCGCAGCGATCTCGGCCGGATCGTGGCGAACATGGCCGTGGCGCACGCCCGACTTCTAGAACGAGACGCGGCCATGGAAATGTGCCTGAAAGCGAGGGAAGTCTTTCAGGAAATCGGCGACCTTCAGGGGCTTGCCCGCGTGGCCGGCCTGGAATGCGACTTGTACGAAGAGGCGAACGAGTTCCGGAAGGCGTTGAGCAAGCGAAAAGACCAGGAAGAATTGTTCCGGCGCCTGCAAGACTGGGATGCGGTCGTCCGCTGTCTGCTCGCGCAAGCGGATCTGCTGGCCTTCGACCTCGAAGACCTTGCGGAAGCCGAGCGGCATTGCACCCAGGCACGCGCGACAGCCGCAAGCATGACGGCACTCGAGTCTCGCGCGGAGCTGCTTGCCGTCATCGAAGAGCAGGAGCGCCGCATCCGATCAGCGTGAACGCCGGGCGAAGACCTGGCTGGCCCTTTCCGCAGACATGGGAGTCTGACTCGCAATCGCGAGTGCGAAAGTGGAGGTGATCCATGTGGCGTGTGCGTTCCATGGCTTCCATTGCCAGGATGATATCCGTCGCCTCGGTCCTGGCGTTGCTGGGTTGCCTCCCGGCCAAGAGCCGTCCTCCCGTGTGCAGGGCCGTATCGCTGAGCGTCCTCCAGCAACAGCTCGGGGAATTGCAGCCGGGGCAACCGATCCCGGAGGATATTTACACGCTCGCGGGTCTCACTCGGCTGGACGGATATGTGCTCGACGACCGCATGATTCCCAACGATATCGTGCTCATCGGAGAAGCGGGCGCCGGCTCTCCTCTGCTGCTGGATCACCTCGCCGCCGCGCTGCAGAATGTCTGGCTCGTGCGCGCCGAACAAAGGGATGACACGATCTACTATTCGGATCCCGGCTGCTCGATCGATCCCGTGGCGGAAGTGCTGGCTCGTTTGCAGGAGATCCAGGAGAGCCTCGACCAGGCCGATCCCGAAACGGCCATTCAGGAATGGTGCGCGATCTGCGAGCGAGAGCAGCTCGTCAGCGTCTGGGGAGTCCCTCCCGACTGCCACTTCGCCGGCATCATGGTGCAGGCCGACTACGACATGAAGCGGATCGTCGATGGATCGGACACGCTCGGAATCCCCGGCTTCGAGAGCTTGTCCGACATGGAAATCGGCGAGCTGGAGGCGGCCGTTGCTCGGGGGGATCGCCAACCCATATCGATTTCCGGATTGAATCGCTTCTGGTTCTGCTCCGGACAAGGGGCTTATCGAGCCGACCAGGCGGGCGCGTTCATCGAGCGCTGTCCCGTCATTCTCTTGACCGAGGCGGAGAAGATCCTTCGCTCGGGCGCCGTACAACAAACCGGCCGAAGCGACCCGCGGGCGAAGAGGTTTTCCGACCTCTTCTCAGAGTTCTACTCGGCCATCGCGGACAAACGCCCGGTCTATCGAGAACTGGAAAACCTCTTTCGCTGCGTCGCCGTCGCGAGACTGCTCCAGGAACAGCATCGAGATGCTGCGGAAGCGCTCCTCGGCCCCTTGATCCACGATTTCGGACTGCAATCCTTCGCGGTTCCGACAAGCCTGCCCGGGCGTTGGTCCGTGTGGCGAAATCAGCATGTCCAGAATCGAGCGGACGGCTACGAGGTGCTCCGTTTGTGGATGCCTTCCTGCGGAGGAGTCATCGTCGATGTGCGGCCGCGCCCGCAAGAATCCACCTCGTCCGATCACCGGAGGCGCAAACGGGCTCTCGATGCACGACCGAATTTCCAGCGGCTGAGTTGGGACATACTCTTGGAAGGCCAATGCGATCTCTGGCCGCTGATCGAACCCCGACTAGAGCGCACCAATGGCTTGTTTACCGGCAACGAAGGGCAGGGCAGCCGATTGCATGAGCCTTGAACCGCAAAGAATCGGCGGTGGAAGGTCAAACGCTCGGTGCGCCGATCGCGGAATCCGCGAGGGGCGCTTCCTGCCTCGCTGCTTCTGCTCGTTTACAGGCAGGGGCCGACTCCGCACACTGACAGCATGGACAAGCAAGAGGAGCTCGCCCGTCCCATCATCGTCTCCGCATCGCGCACGCGCGACATGGTCCACCGCTGCCCCGATCTTCTCGCGCGCATTCTCACCGGTGAGGCGCCTTGCCGCTTCGGGCCGCATGGGCAGGAAACGCGACTCGCGCCGGAGCGCATCCACAGCGTGGTCTTGTGGACGAAAGACCTCACGAATCTGCTCGAACATGCTGAGCTACGCTGCACCCTGCAAGCGCTCATTGAGCGACAGCGCGCGCAAATCTCCCTCGGCCTCACGATCACCGGCTTCGGCGGCACCTTCCTCGAGCCGGGCATTCCCCATTGGCGCAAAGCGCAGGCCGACCTGCGCGCCTTGCTCGCGCAAGGATGGATCGATCCGCGCGCCGTCATCTACCGCTACGATCCCTTTCTCGCGGTGCGCACTTCGCGAGGACATATCTTCACGAATGCTTCGCTGCCAGCGTTCGCGACCGTAGGCGATCCCGTCCTGCAACTGGGCGTGAAGCGCGTGACCACGAGCCGCGGCGACGCGCTTCGCTATCCGAAGGTCGCGACCCGCGTCGCTTCGGTGGGGCTCGCGTGGCTGCCCATCGAGGATGCCGCCGCGATCACTTTCTGCCGGCAAATGGATGCGTACTGCCGCTCGCGCGAGGCGGACTTCAGCGTCTGTTGCGAGCCGTTCGCCTCCGGCCTGCTCGACAATTGGGGCTGCATCGACGGGCGTTGGCTGAATGCGCTCAAAGGTCCCGATACGGAAGCGGCCACGATCGTCCCCCACAACCGGATCGGCAGCCAGCGCGCGGCCTGCCGCTGCACCTACAGCCGGGACATCGGCTACTCGACCGGCTCGCGCACTTGCTTCAGCGCGGGATACGGTTGCTTGTACTGTTTCGCGCAAACGCAGGCGGGGCTGCCGGACGCGGAGGAGCTGCGGGCAGAGATCGCAGCGTACGACCAGGATCCCGAAGGCTATTGCAGGGAGCGGGACTTGCCCGACTTGACGCGCATGAGCTGATCGGCTTGGGCCCCAGACGGGAGTTTGCAGAACCGCGCGGGCGAGTTCCTTCATCCGTCAGATGTAATGCTTCGCCGCCGCCCAGCCTTCCTTCACCGGCCCGAGCGGTTTCCGGCACAGCCAGATGACGAGATCCGCCTCATAGGGCATGGCAAGCGCTTGCTGATGCCGTCCGACGGGCTCCACTTCCGCAAAGAACGCCGTCAGATCTTCTCGCGACATTCCGACCGCAAGAACGACATCCCACGACCGGTCTCCGGGGCCCCAGGTGTGAAACGCATTGTGCACGGAGACCACCGGAGGAAATCCGGGTTCGCGACAGTAATACGCGATTGCGCCCGCTTCTCCGTAATTGCCCGCAAGAATCGTGCAGTCGGCTCGATCTTCCGGCGAGAGGCTCTGCCATGCGCGCCTTACTTCTCCAGCCAGCTCCGGCCAGCCGAACCGGTCGGCGAAATGCTGAGGCAAGACGCCTTGCGCGTGCCGCTCTTCCGACTGGGAAGAAACGCCGAGCATCTTCGCATAGCGGACATACGCATCGACCGGAAGCAATGGAATCGTGAGAGGAGCGGTCACGAGGCCAGAGAGAAGTACGCTCACTAGAATGGCAACGGCTGTCCATCGACGGACATTCACGCGAAGGTGAGCCATCCATCCGGCGATGATCACGCTTCCTGCAGCGAGAAGGACTGGAAGGGCAGGCGCAAGATAATACGGCTTGCCCTGACCGACCGTGAGAGCGATCGCCGGAACGATGAAGGTCCAGGCGAGCGCGCGCACCCGGCGCAGCCTTCGCACGAAGAGCAGCCCCGCGAGACCGATCAGCCACACGGGCGCATACAGCGGATGCGCGAAGAAGACCACTTGTCCCCAGAAGGCGCCTGGCCCGAAGGCGATCATCTTGTTCTCACGCGCACTTTCCATGAATTCGAGCGTCGGCCAGCCGTGTCGCGCTTGCCAAAGAAGATGCGGAAGCACGATCGCGCAGGCGATCGCGACCGCGATCCACGGCCATCGCGTGCGCAGGCGCGTCCGCAAGTGAGAGAGCACGATCCCGGCCGCGATCCCGGCCAGAGCCATCCCGATCCCGTACTTGTTCAGGAGTCCGAGCCCTGCAAGAAATCCGAGAAGGACCCACAATCCCGGCCGCGCGCGATCGGAACTTAGTGAAGGCCTCGATGGATCGATGAGCAGCGCGCAGAAGACGAGAACGAGCGCCGTCCAGATGGCGATCTCCCAGGCATTCATCGACATCACGCTCGTGGTCCCGAGCATGCCGGGCATCAAGCCGGTCGTCAGGGCGGCGATGGTTTGAGCGAACCCGCTCGCCCGCTGCGGAATTCCGGAAAGCGCGCCGGTTCTGCCTGCGTGCGCCTCTCTCCCGCCTTCGATCTCGTGGCCCGTCACAAGTCCGGACGTGCCAATCCGCCGCGCCAGGTCGGCCGCCCCCAATGCGACGCCGGCGTGAAGAAGGGCGGGAACGAGCCGAATCGCCCACGCGCCGTCACCGACCAGCCCACGCCAGGCCGCGAGCATCGCAATCGAGAAGGGCGGGTGGTCCACGTAGCCCCAGGCCAGATGGTCCGCGCAGGCGAGGTAGTAGAATTCGTCGCGGAACATTCCGTAGCGGCCGTTCGAGATCAGGTGCAGAAGCAGGGTGAGGCCCGCCGCAAGCCAGGCGCCGGGAGCAAGGCGTCCGAGAACCTGCCGCGCGCGCGCGAGCGCGCTGGTCGAGTTGAAGGAAGACATTCCTTGCGCTGTATACTCCTCGCCGCTTGCACGCGCAAGGTCGTTGCCTCGCCGCACACGGACAGCTATTGTCCACCTGCGTTTCCTTCGGCATTCATCCAGCGAGGAGGCAGGGCCGTATGAATCGAGGCGACGGATACGCTGCGACTCCGCCGCGGAATCATCGCCGTCCCTGCGGGTGGAACTCCGATCTTCCCACCTTCACGCGCACCGAACCGAAAGTCATTCGCGTGAGTCTCGAAGGGTTCGTGCGCGACGCGGGCGCCGCCCAACAGCGCGCCTGGGCGCAGTCGATTCCCTTCCTGCAGCGCGAATGCAACGAGCTCATCGACAGCGATTCGGATGCCCGGACCTACACTGCCATTCTCGAATACGAGCTGCCGCTCGAATCGCGGCGCACCGATGTGATCGTTCTCGAAAACGGCGTCGTGGTCGTGCTCGAATTGAAAGGCAAGGAGCGGCCGAGCCCCGCGGACATCGACCAGGTGATGGCGTACGCGCGCGACCTACGCGCCTATCATACGGAATGCCACGAGCGGCCGGTGCATGCGGTGCTCGTACCCACCCGCGCGCAGGGAGAACGGTCGCGAATCGACGATGTGCATGTGGTCGGGCCTGCCGGTTTGGACGGCCTGCTCCTCGAATTCTCGCGCAAGTCCACCGCGCCGGCCCTCTCGCCCGAGCGCTTCCTGCGCGAAGACGCGTATCAGCCGATGCCGAGCCTCGTGACCGCGGCGCGCGAGCTCTTCCATCGCCAGCCCTTGCCGTACATCAAGCGCGCGCGGGCGGCCACCGATCCCGCCGTGCATCGCATCCTGCAGATCGCGCAGCAAGCGGCGGCCACGAAGACGAGACGGCTAGCGCTCATCACCGGCGTTCCGGGATCCGGGAAGACGCTCGTGGGCTTGCGGGTTGTCCATGAGCCGGAGCTCGATCGCCTCGCGATCGAGCGCGCGGGCGGAAGACCTTCCTCTCCGGCGGTGTTCCTCTCGGGAAACGGGCCGCTCGTGGAAGTGCTGCAACATGCGCTCAGAAAGGCGGGCGGCGGAGGCCGCACCTTCGTGCGCGGCGTGAAGGAGTATGTGAAGGCCTATTCGGGACGCGCGACCCGCATTCCACCGGAGCATGTGTTGATCTTCGACGAAGCCCAGCGCGCCTTCGACGCCGAGAAGATGGCCCAGACGCACGCGGAGGGTGCGCAGGAAAAGACCGAGCCGGAATGGTTCATCGAATTCGCCGAGCGCGTGCCCGAATGGTGCCTGGTGGTCGGATTGATCGGAAGCGGACAGGAGATCCATGTCGGCGAGGAAGGCGGCATCGCGCAATGGCGGCAGGCGATCGAGCGCTCGGACCGCCGCGGTGAATGGAGCGTACATGCGCCCGCGCACCTCGAACGCGAATTCGTCGGCCTGCAGACTTCATGGGAGCCGGGCTTCAATCTCGACACCGAGATACGCTATCACTTGACGCCCAAGGTTCATGAATTCGTGAACGGCCTGCTGGAAGACGACGAACCGGTCGGGATGGTGCGCACATTGGGCAACGAGCTGTACGCGGAACGACATCGCTTCCTGCTGACGCGCGACATCGAACAGGCCCGCCGCTATGCGCGCGAGCGCTACGCCAAGTTTCCGCTAGCCCGCTTCGGCTTGCTCGCGTCCTCCAAAGACAAAGACCTCGTGAGCTTCGGCCTCGACAACAGCTTTCAAACCACCAAGCGCCTGCGCGTCGGCCCCTGGTACAACGCCGAGCCTGACGAGCCCGATTCCTGTTGCCGCCTGCGCGACATCGCCACGGAATTCGCGGCGCAAGGATTGGAGCTCGATTTGGCCGTCCTCGCCTGGGGAACGGACTTCCTGCGCGCGGAAGGGCGCTGGTCCAACGCCCTCGCCCGCGGGTACAAGCGCGGAGCGAAAGTGCACGACCCGCTGCAGCTTAGGCGCAACGCCTATCGCGTGCTGCTGACCCGCGGCCGTGACGGAACGGTCGTCTTCGTGCCCCCGCTCGCGGAATTGGACGAGACCTGGGAGCATCTCCTCCGCTCCGGCTTTCGAGTGTTGCACGACGATTGACGCGCCGTGCGTTTTCGTCACACCGCTGCTTCCTCCAGTGAGGCGGATTTGTTCATCGCCGCGACCCCGCGACTGCGGCTCTCGATCGCGTAGTACAGCACCGGCAGCACGATCAAGGTGAGCAGCGTCGAAGTGACGAGCCCGCCCATGACCACGACCGCCAGCGGCTTCTGGATGTCGGCACCCGAGCCGGTCGCGTAGAGCATCGGCAAGTGCCCGATGAAGCTCGTTAGCGCGGTCATGAATAGCGGCTTGAAACGCAGGCGGCACCCTTCGATCACCGTGTCGCGCGCATCGCGCCCGCGTTCTTTGAGCTGACGGAAGAAGGCCAGCAACACCACCCCGTTCTGCACCGCGATGCCGAGGAGCACGATGAACGCGACCGCGGCGGACACCGAGAGATGCATGCCGAACGCGACCGCGGCGATCAATCCGCCGACGAGCGCGAAAGGCAGATTGAGAATCACCAGCAGCGAATTGCGCGCCGAGCCGAGCGCCGAGTAGAGCAGGAAGGCGATCAGGAGCAGGACCATCGGAACGACGATCGCGAGCTGGCGCATGGCGCGCTGCTGGTTCTCGAATTGCCCGCCGTAGCGCACGAAGTACCCGGGCGGCAGCGAGGCTTCGAGATCGCGCAGCCGCTCCTGCGCTTCCGCCACGAACCCGCCCAAGTCCCGGCCGCGCACATTCGTCTCGACGACCACGCGCCGCATGCCGTTTTCCCTGCTGATCTGGGCCGGCCCATCGCCCAGATGAATCGCGGCCATCTGCCCGAGCGGGATCCGCTCTCCGCCGGGAGCGGGAATGAGCAGGTTCTCGAGCGCGGGAAGATCGTTGCGCGCGTCCTCGCTCAACCGGACCGCAATCGGGAAGCGCTGTTCGCCCTCCACGAAGGTGCTCACTACCCGGCCCGCGACTCCGGTTTCGAGAAGATCGTTCACATCGGCCGCGTTGATCGCATGGCGCGCCATCGCGGCGCGGTCGAGCGCAATCGTCGCCTGGGTCATGCCCGAGATCTGCTCGACCTTCACATCCTGCGCTCCGTGCACCTGCCCGAGAATCGCGGCCGCACGATCGGCATGGCCCTTCAGCACTTCGAGATCGGGACCGAAGATCTTGACCGCGAGATCGCTCTTCACGCCTGAGATCAGTTCATTCACCCGCAGCGCAATCGGCTGCGAAAAGGAGAGCCGCAAGCCCGGGATCGCGGAGATCTCCGCGTTCAGGGCGGCGATCAACTCCTGCTTGTTCCGTCCCGTCTTCCACTCGCGCCGAGGCTTCAGCATGATGAAGACATCGTTCTGCTCGGGGCCCATCGGATCCTCGGAAATCTCCGCCCGGCCCGTCTTCGACACCACCGTCGAGACTTCGGGAAAGCGCAGCACGCGCTTCTCGATTTCCTGGCCGATCGCCACCGATCCGTCGAGCGAGGCGTTCGGCAGCCGGACGACATTGATCGCAATCGCGCCTTCGTCGAGCGAAGGGATGAACTCCGTACCCAGTCTGGGCAAGAGCCCCAGCGAAAGGACGAGCACCGCCACGGCGACGGCGATCGTCCTCTTCGGCCTGCGCATGGCGCGTTCCAGCAGGCGCAGATAGCCTTGATGGAACCGGCGCACGATGCCGAACTCGCGTTCGGGAACGGCGCGCAGCACGCGTTCGGCGATCGGGGGCACGACGAATATCGCGACGAGGATCGAGGTGAGCAGCGCGAGAAGCAGGGTCAGGGCGAGCGGCCGGAACATCTTTCCTTCCACGCCTTGCAGCGTGAAGAGCGGGACGATCACGAGCGCCACGATGAGCACCGAGAAGCTGACCGGGCGGGCGACTTCCTCGAGGGCGCCGATCACGACCGCGCGTTTCGACTCCCCCGCGCCTCGCTCGGCCAGATGCCGGCGGATGTTCTCGACCACGACGATGGATGCGTCCACCACCATGCCGACCGAGAAGGCCAGGCCGCCCAAGCTCATCAGATTCGCCGACAGATTCGTCGCCCGCATGAGGAGAAAGGTGTACAAGAAGGTGATCGGCAGCGAGAGGACGACGATCAAGGCCGTGCGCAATTCGGCGAGAAAGAAGAAGAGGATGACGATGACGAGCAGCGCGCCCATGAGGAGCGCATCCATGACCGTCTTGATGCAGGCTTCGATGAGCGCCGTCCGGTCATAGAAGACATCCAGGCGCGCGCCCCGGGGAAGGCTCGCCTGGATGCGCCCCACCGCCTCCTTCACGCGCTCGACGACCGTCTTGGAATTTTCGCCGTGCAGCATGATCACCATGCCCGCGACCGTTTCCCCGCGCGCATCGCGTGTGACCGCGCCTTGACGCGTCATGCTGCCGATGCGCACATCGGCGACATCCCGCAGAAAGACCGGCACGCCGTGGCTCGCTGTGAGCACGACCTGCTCGATATCGGCGGCGGTCGTGAACAGGCCCTGGCCCACGATGTAGACCTGTTCCCAGCCCTTCACGATGTACCCCGCGCCCGCGTTCGCGTTGTTTCCTTCCACGCTCTCGACGACATCCCTGAGGGTCAATCCGTACTTCACGAGCCGCTCGGGGTGGACGACGACTTCGTACTGGCGGGCGAGGCCTCCGAAGCTGTTTACCTCGGTGACGCCCGCGATGGTGCGCAGCTGCGGCGCGACGAGCCAGTCCTGGATCGTGCGCCGGTCCATGGCGGAAAGGCTGTCGCCCTCGATGGTGTACTGAAAGATCTCGCCCAACCCGGTGCTCAGGGGAGCCAATTCGGGCTCCACCCCCTCAGGCAGACTTTCGCGCGCCTCCTGCAGGCGCTCGAAGACCACCTGGCGCGCGAAGTAGGGATCCACCGAGTCGCGAAAGACGACCACGACTTGCGAAAGCCCCGCGCGCGAGAGCGAGCGGACCAGCTCGACATGCGGCAGGCCGCCCATTTGCTGTTCGATGGGATAGGTGATGCGTTGCTCGCATTCCTCGGTCGAAAGCCCCGAGGCTTTCGTGAGAATCATGACCTGGACATTCGTGACATCGGGAAAGGCGTCGATCGGCAGCCGGGTCCACGCCACCCAACCAAGCGCGGCGAGAAGCGCCGCGATCGCGAGAACCGATCCGCCTTTCGTAAGCGGCAAGTGCGAGAGCTTGTTCATGCCTGCATCTCCTTCCCCATCCCGGCAAACCGTCTCTGCCCGCGCGTCCGGGCGCGACTGCGTGCGCGCGGCATTACCTGGCGCGCGTGCGGCATCGCACGGCGGCGGATCCCGATCAGTCGGCGCATCCGGCGCCCATCTTCGAGCGCAGGACATCGGATTTCAGCGTGAAGGCGCCTTGACCGACGACCGCGTCGCCCGCCGAAAGGCCGTCGACGATTTCGACCCAACCTTCCCAGGCGCGGCCGGTCGACACCGGACGGCGGATGAAGTAGGGCGCTTCCAGTGGAATGAAGACGAACCGGCGTCCCTCGTCCTCGAGAACCGCTTCGGCCGGGAGAGCGAGCACGCGTTCGCTTCCTGTCCCGAGCAGACGCACATTCGCGAACATGCCCGCGCGCAGCAGACCGCCGGGATTCGGCACGATCACGCGTGCCTCGAGAGTGCGAGTGGATTCGTTCAAGGTTCCGCCGAACCGGTCCAGGCGCCCCTCGAAGACGCGTCCCGGATACGCGGGCACTTCGACATACGCGAGAGAGCCGCTTCCCGGCCGCGGTCCGGTCACACGCGCGAGCTCGCGCTCGTACAAGCTGGTCGCAATCCACATCTCGGAGGTGTCGGCGAGAAGCAGGAGCTCGTCTCCCGGCCCGATGTTTGCGCCGATGCTCAGTCTCCGTTCGAGCACCACGCCGGCAAAGGGAGCGCGCACGGTCAGCGCTTCGCCGCCGGCGGAATTGCCGCTCCCCGTTTCCGCGCCGGCCAATGCCAGACGCTCGATCTCGTTTGCGTTCATCCCGCAGGCGAGCAATTGCTCGCGCGCCGCCTGGGCCGCTGCGGCCGCGTCTTCGCGCGCGGCTTCCGCCTCGAGCACATCCTTGTGCGGGCTGATCTTCTTCGCGTACAGGTCGCGCTCGCGTTCCTGCTCGGCATCGGCCAGCCGCAACGCGGCGCGCGCTTTCCGGTAGGCGGCCTTGGCCTCGGAAAAGCCGGCGCTGGTGACGGTGTAGAGCGCGTCCCCGCGTTGTACCACTTGCCCGACATCGACCAGGATCGAGTGGACCGTGCCTTCCACGCGCGGACACACAAAGGCGGAGCGCTCCTCGTTCAGGCGCACCTCGCCCACATGCGTCTCGCCCTCTTTGCTCTCGAGCAAGGTGGCGTGCGCGAGCGCCAGGGGCCCATCCGCGTCGATGAGATCGGCGCTCACCTTGACGATGCCGGTCTCGTAACGGCACTCGTCGCATGCGTGCGTGAGCATGTCGTGCTCGCAGCGCTCGGCGATCAATTCCGCAATCGGGCGATCGAGATCGCTGATCGCCTCCGCGTCTCCGCCATGTGCGTGTCCGGCATGGGCATCTTGGGCATGCGCGTGTTCCGCGTGAAGATCTTCGCCATGCGCGCGCTGCGCGTCATCCCCCTCGGCCTCCGCGCGCCCGCCGCCGCATCCGATCGCGCCCGTCAACGCGCTGGCGAGCAAGAGAGCAAAGACGAACAGGAATGTTGAGCCCGCGAACGCCGCCCGAGCCGCCGGCCGTCCATTCCTCAGCATTCCCGAGTCCGCATTCTTCCCCGATCCCGCATTCTTCATGGTCATCATCGCGATCCTCCTTCGTTCGAACTCCGATGCGTAGCCAGCAGGCGCTCCAGATCGGCGCGCGCGAACCAGACCGATTCCCATGCATCGATGGACTGCAGGCGCGCCTGCTCAAGCGAGCGGCGCGCATCGAGCATGTCGAGCAGCGAGAATTTCCCCCGCCGATAGCCTTCCTGGACGGCATCGTGAATCGCCTGCGCGCGCGGCAAGGCGATCTCGCGCACGGTGCGCGCGGTTTCGATCGCGTTGGACAACGCCGCGTAGGCCGTTTCGCGCGCAAGCAGGATCCGGCTCTCCTCCGCGGCGCGCTCAGCGCGAACTTGCGCGAGCCTCGCGCGAGCTTCCTCGATCGCTCCGCCGCCGCGGTCGAAGAGCGGCAACTCGAATCCGACGCCGGCGACAAAACTCGTCTGTTCTTCACCGTTCGCGCGCCGGATCCCGCCGCGCACCGCAATCTCCGGCCAAACCGCTCTCTTCGCCTGGGCGACAGCGGCCTGCGCGCTTCGTTCCTGCGCCTTGCCTCTCAGCCAATCGGGCGAAGATTCGGCGGCGGCCGCGGAAGAGCCGGGCGCTGGAGAGGTCGCATCGATCTCGAGGGAGCCTTCCAGGCTCTCGACATCCCCTGCGCGCGCTCCCCACAATTCGGCCAACTGCCGGAGGGCCGTCTCTTCTTCCAGGCGAGCGTTGCGCAACTCGATGGCGACCCCCGCCCGCTCGGCCTCGGCTCGATCCTCCTCGATGGGCGAGACCTCTCCGGCTTGCACGAGCGCGTTCACCGCTTGCACGATGTCGGCCGCAATCCGATCGCTTTCCTCCGCGGCTGCGACGCGCGCACCGGCCGCAAGCGCGCGGGCGAACCGCCGGTCGACTTCCGTGAGCAGATCGAATTCGCGCGCTTCCAGAGCGAGCGCCGCCGCCTCCCGGCCGTGCCGCGCCGCTTCCGCACGCGCGCCGCGTTCCCCGAAGAGCGCGAGCGGTTGGGAAAGCGAAAGCGTCCATTCGGATTCATCCCAACCGGGCAGATCGCCGCCGAAGTTCTCCGCTTCCATCTCGATCTCGGGATTCGGCCAGGCGCCCGCCTGGCGCAGCGCCCCTTCGGCCGCTTGCGCTTCGCTCGCGGCCGCCCGTAAAGCGGGGCTGTGCGCGAACGCGCGCTCGCGCGCTTCTTCGAGCGTCAAGCCTCTGGCGAAGGGGACCGCGGCAAGAAGCATCAGGATCGCGAAAGCCTGGACAGATACGTGCGCCGCGAGAATGCTGCGCGGTTTTTGTCGAACCTGCTTCATGGGTTCTCCTCATCGAACCGATGTCGTTGAACATTCGAGAAGCCGATTTCCCGTAGGCCGGAGAGCATCAGCTCCTTTTCGAGCGCGGCTCGTTGTCCTCGGATGATCGGGATGTTTGTTCGCCGGACCTCTTGACCCCGGCATTCGGAAATGGGAGCGAAAAGGAAAAGAGGATTAGAGGAAGAAGCGCGGAGGACGATCGAGAGAGTCTGTAAAGAACGCTTCTCCTAGTCGACCGGCGTCGATGACGAGCCAGCCGGAGAGGAGCGGTTCTTCGAGCGGAACCGAAACGATCGCGCTGCCGGGAGTCTTGCAGATGCAGAGACAGCAAACCTGAGAAGCGGTACCGCCGGCTTCGCAGGCCGAGTGCTCTCCCTCGGCCGCATCAACGACCGGACAAGCCGAAGGGGGAGCGGAGAGAGGCGTGTGCGTGCAGATATGGGCCGACGCGATGAGCAGCGTCACAGCGACGATGGCGTGCAACGAAGACAGCCGCCGGGCAAGCGCGCTATGGAAGAAGCTTCGCATCGTGCTCCTGATCAATGGTTCGTGGATCCTTGGACGCCCGACCTCATTCATTCCGCTAAAATGATACACGATCGCATGCGCGCGCGTGGATACCGGATTCTCTTCATCGATCGGCGCGTGCCTGCCGCCACTTGCCCCTCAAGAACCGAGGGCAGGTCAGGGAGTTCCGAAAACCACAGGAGGAGCGATGACGCGGGCGCGAGCTGCAACTATGTTGCCCGCTTCCCGCAACAGAACGGCATGATGCGCCACGCGCACGCGATCATCGGTTCGCAAGGGCGGGCAATCCGCATGCGACAACTGGACCGGCGCCGCCGGCGTGGATTGTTGCCTTCCGCCGGCGGCTTCTGCCGAAATCACCGGAGCAAGCGAAGCGACGCTATTCCGAGCGAATCATCACGAGCAGCATCTTGAACCCCTGCGTCGCCTTCACCGCATGCGGGGAGCGTGCGGGCATGAGCAGGGCATCGCCGCTCTTCAGCGCATGGAGCTTTCCGGAAACCTGGAACTCCGCTTCGCCATCGAGGAGCATGACCAGCGCGTCGTGCGGCGCGGTGTGCTCGCTCAATTCCTGCCCCTTGTCGAAGGCGAAGACGGTGATGGTTCCCGATGGCGACTTCACGAGGATCTTGCTGACGATCGTGCCCGGCTGATACTCGATCAACTTCGCTGCTGCAATTCCTTGAAGAATGTCCGCCTCGCCCATGTCGACTCCTTTCTCGCGTGAAGGCCGATGATTCCTTCCGGCCGCGCTCCCTGAATCACGGCCGGGGATTCGTCAGGAGCCGCATCATATCTTTTTCAGTCGGGCGAGTCTGCCCCTCGCGTGTCCGCGCCCCCGTCTTGCGGCGGGCCGCCTTTGTCCCGCATCTCACCCGACGGGCCGGGAGGCGGCTCGCCCGGTCGGCTGCCCCAGAGTGGATGCGGGCCGCGCCCGCGCCGGTCTTTTCGCTCGTCCAGGATTCTCCGCTGGTCCGGATCGAGAAGCGCGCGAACCTGGGCGAACGCGCTGTCCCGCAACGCTTCCATGCGCGGAAGGCAATCGGCCATCACTTCATCGGTCTTCGGACCGAAGGTCTTCAGGATCTCATCGATCGCCCGTTCCTGTTCCGGGCGCAGGTTCAAGCCTTCGCTCAACTCCGGCGGCAAGCGCCCCGGGCTCGGAGGCCGGCCGGACCCATGCCACCGGCCCCATTGCGCGCGTTGAAAGGCGACGCCCACCACCGCTCCGATCAGAAAGACGACCAGCAGCAGCAGGATCGCCTGGAGATGAAAACGCTGCAGCGATTCGAATCCCGACTTCATCGCCTCTCCTCGAGCCACGGAGTCCGCTCGTCGCCGGGCATCTCATTCCCGAAAAGAATCTCGCTGGCCGTCGGCTTCTCTTGCGCCTGACTCCAGCGCGCCCAGGGTGCCGGAATGCCGAGCGCTTCGTCCATGGACTGCCTCACGACCGGGCGATCGACGATGGCAAAGATCAGTAGCGACCACAGCAGCAGAAGGCCGGAAGCCGCGAAGATGGGCCGCTTCCAATGCAGGATGATGTCGCCCAGTCTGGGAAGCGGACGGCGATGAGAGAAGGCTTCTCGGGCGGCCGCTCCCATCTCGCGCACGAAGCGCTGAAATCGATCCCGGTCCTGGGTCGGATCCAATGGAGAGAAATCGATTCCCGCTTCGGCATCGGGCGGCAGTCCACCTTTGTGACGCTCTTTCCGCCCCTGGCTCATGGTTCACCTCCAAGATTCATGGTTCACCGTTGAGCGTCGTCCTCGATGAACCTGCGCAATCGCGCTCGCGCCTGAAACAGGCGCTGCCTGCATAGCACTTCGGAAATCCCCAGCGCCTCGCCGATCGTGCGATGCTTCCATCCGGCGAGATCGTGCAGCAGGACCACTTCCCTTTGCTCGTGCGGCAGGCGATCGATCGCCCGCTCGAGCACCGCCCGCTGCCTCCGCCGTTCGAGCGAGCGGACGGGATCCTCTCCTCCCGCCGGGCCCCCGGACGCGAAGGCGTCATCCAACGGCTGGGCCGCCCGAATGCGTCGATGCTCGAGGAAATTGCGCGCGCGATTGCGGACGATCTGAAGCAGCCAGAAGGCGAATTTCTCCGGCTGGCGGCAATCCTCGATGTGCTCGACCGCACGCACCCAGGCATCCTGGCAGATATCCTCGGCATCCGCGTGATTAGCGGCGAACGACAGCGCGACCGCGAACGCGGCCCGCGCGTGCCTCACGACGAGCGCTTCAAAGGCAGCTGCATCTCCACAGCGCACCCGTTCGATCAGGGCTTTGTCGTCGGCGCCGGGAATCCCCATGCCCGGCATATAGACAGACCCGAAGGCCGCAGTGTTAGAAAAAACATGCTGCCTCGTGACGGATGTCGCGTCCGCCGGGCAGAAACCGCCTAACGCTCGCGGTTTCCGGCTGTCTCCTTCCTGGGAGGATGGGCGTGACCACGGGCGGGACAGCATCGAGATCCCCCGAAACCGACTCGGGCGCCAAGAGGTGCCTGCGTTTTCGTTTGCCTGCCGGCCTCCGTGCCTCCCTCATGCCGCATCGGCGCAAACCGGCCATCCGGCCCGCATTTTCTATCGTCGAGATCCAAGGGGGTGCCATGAACGCGTATCGCTTCTCCTGGTTGGCCCTGCTCCTGCTCACCTTGCTGCCGTGTGCTGCCCACGCCGCGCCCGGCGACCTAGTCTTCGGCGAGACGCATGTCTATGCGATCAACATCGACTTCTGGCAGCCGGCCTACTGGGATTCGCTGGTCTACTACTACAATCAAGGGCTCGAACATTACATGCCCGCGACCGTCACCATCGACGGCACGGTGTTCGACAGCGTCGGCGTGCGCTTGAAGGGCAACGCCTCCTACACGCATCCCAACGACAAGAAGCCCTTCCGTTTCAGCTTCGACGAGTTCCACGGCGATCAGCTGTGGGACGGCCTGAAGGGCGTGCATCTGAACAACTGCTGGGAGGACCCGACCTTCATCCGCGAGAAGCTGCATCTCGACTTCAATCACGAGGCGGGCATTCCCGGGCCGCGGGGCAATTTCGCGCAGCTCTCGCTGAACGGAGAGGTGTGGGGCCTCTACGGTCTCGAGGAGCACGTCAACAAGACCTTTCTCGGAACGCACTACGGGGACAACGACGGCAACCTCTACAAGGCGGTCGATGGGCTGATGATGCCGGTGCTTTCGGATTTCAAGTGGTACGGCGACGATCCGAGCTACTATCTGAATCGCTACGAGTTGAAGACCGACGAGCCCTCCTATCCCATCTGGACGGATCTGATCGCGGTGATCGATTCGATCAACAACACCGCGGATGTTTCCGCGGCCATGCCGCCGGTCATCAACCTGCCCAGCGTGTACCGCGCCTTCGCAGCCGACATCCTGCTCGCGAATCTCGACTCGTATGTCGGTAGCTGCCGCAATTTCTACGCCTACTTCAATCCGCTCACGACCAAGATGGAGTGGATCGTCTGGGACGCGGGGATGAGCTTCGGCTCCTACTGGTCGCTGGGAACGAACTTCGAGGATCTGAGCATCACTTATGTGAGCAACGCCGCCAACCGGCCGCTCGCGGGCAAGATCTTCGGCGATCCGGTCCTGTGCCACGACTATCTGCAGACCTTCTGCGAACTCTTCAACGAGCACTACTCGGTGGACGGGCTGCAGGCGCGGGTCGATGAGCTCGCGAACCTGGTCCGCCCCTATGTCTACGCGGACCCGCGCAAGATGTACACGAACGAGCAATTCGAGACCAATCTCGATAGCGACTTGGCCGTGGGCGGCCATCGCAAGCCCGGATTGAAGCCCTTCATCGCGGCGCGGGGGGCGAGCGTGGAGACGCAGCTCGCGGCGCTCGGGATCTCCTGCGAATTCGTGATCGCTCCGGGCGATGTCGCGATCAACGAATTCGCGGCGAGCAATACGCTGATCCTCGATCCCGCCGGCGAAGCCGAGGACTGGATCGAGCTCTACAACAACACCACGCAGACGATCGATCTGAGCGGCCTGTACATGACCGACACCGCCTCGAATCCCACCCTGTGGCAATTCCCGGCCGGCACGACGATCGCTCCCGACGGGTACCTGATCGTGTGGGCGGATGAGGATCTCGATCAGGAAGGCCTGCACGCGGACTTCAAGCTTTCGGCGGGCGGGGAGTTCATCGGGTTCTCCGATCTGCAGGGAGCAGTGCTCGACTCGGTCACCTTCGGCGCGCAGACGGCCAATCTCACCATGGCCCGCATCCCGAACGGCACCGGAGAATTCGTGCAAGGCCATCCCACCTTCAATGGACGGAACGGGCTCGGCGTGGGTGTCGTCGTCGTGAACGAGTTCGCGGCGAGCAACACCCAGATTCTCGATCCGGCCGGAGAGGCGGAAGACTGGGTCGAGTTCTACAACAATTCCGCCGAGGCGGTGGACCTGGGCGGGATGTATCTCTCCGATACCGAGAGCTTGCCCACGCTCTGGCAGTTCCCCGCCGGCACGACGATCGGCGCGAACGAATATTTGATCGTGTGGCTGGACGACGACGCCGGGCAGGAAGGGCTGCACGCAAGCTTCAAGCTCTCCGCGGGCGGCGAGTACATCGGTTTCTACGATCAGGCCGCGGCGCTTCTCGACGGCGTCACCTTTGGCGCGCAGACGGCCAATCTCACCATGGCGCGCGTTCCGAACGGCACCGGCGTGTTCGTGCAGGGACCGCCGACCTTCCAGGCGTTCAACGGATACGGGACGATCGTCCCGGCGGGCGATGTCGTCGTGAACGAGATCATGGCGGACAACGACATCATCGAGGACCCCGCGGGAGAAACCGACGACTGGCTCGAGATCTACAACATGACCGGGCAGGCGATCGCGATGGCCGGTTTGTATCTGAGCGACAGCCAGGGCGCGCCGACGAAGTGGCAGTTCCCCACCGGCACGATCCTTCCCGCGAATGGATATCTGGTCATCTGGTGCGACGAGGACACGGGGCAGGAAGGTCTCCACGCGGGCTTCAAGCTCTCGGCCGACGGCGAGGATGTGGTGCTCTCGAATGCGGACCTGAGCGTCGTCGATCAGACGACCTTCGGCCCGCAGCAGACGAACTACTCGCTCGCCCGCATCCCGAACGGCAGCGGCCCGTTCGTGATCACGCCGGTGCCGACTCCCGGGGCGGCCAATGACGATGGCTCGAGCGCTCCCGATGGCTCGCCCGCGCGTCTCGCTCTCGAACCGAACCGTCCGGATCCGTTCCACGGCCGCACGACGATCGACTTCCGCATTGCGGAGCGCGGGCGCGTCGCGGTGCAGCTCTTCGATCTTCAAGGGCGTCTGACGCGCACCCTGGTCGATCGGGAGATGGCGCCGGGAAGCTACCGCGTGGACTTCGACGCGGCCGGGCTGCCGTCGGGCGTGTACCTGTGCAGAATGCGAGCTCAGGGAGCGGAGCAGACGATGCGGATGCTGCTCGTGAACTGAGACGAGCGAAGGCATTCGAGCGCGGCTTCCCTCACCATGGGGCGATCTTCACCGGCCAGGGTGAAGATCGCCCCTTCCACATCTCGCGCCGCTCATCGCCGAGGCTCACGATGCGGATCGCTTGCACCCATCGAAAGCCGAGCCGCGAGGATGCACCCTCCGCTTCCGAAGCGCAGGCGCGGGCGGGCCGCACTCTCCCGAGCATCGTTCGCTCTTTCGGAAAAGCCGCGCTTCTGCTTGAATGCCCGCATGCCATCACGCAACGCTACCAACCACGCCCCCTCTTCCTCCCACGCTCCCGCGCTCGCGCGTCACATCGGCCTCTTCTTTCTCATCGTCTATGGCGTCGGCGACATTGTGGGCTCGGGCATCTACGGCACGATCGGCGTCGCGGCCGGCGCGATGGGCAACGCCGTCTGGCTCGCCTTCCTCGCCGCCATGGTGGCGGCGATGCTCACCGGCCTCACCTACGCCTCCATCTCCTCGCGCTATCCGCGCGCGGCGGGCGCCGCCTATGTGACCCAACGCGCCTTCGGCAAGCCGCTGCTCTCCTACGCGATCGGCCTCGCGGTCATGGCCTCGGGCCTGACTTCGATTGCGACCGCGAGCAATGTCTTCGCCCAGAATCTCTCCCCGCTCGTCGGAGGGATCGCGCCGCGGATCCTGATCGCGGTCTTTCTTCTGGCCCTCGCCGCCATCAATTTCCGCGGCATCCGCGAATCGATGTGGGCCAATCTGCTGTGCACGGCCATCGAAGTGGGCGGCCTGCTCTTCATCATCGCGATCGGAATGAAGTACTGGGGCAGCATCGATTACCTGCAGACGCCCGCGAGCGCACAGGGGCGCGTTTCGCTCACCCTGCCGATGCTGTTCTCCGGCGCGGTGCTCACCTTCTATTCCTTCGTCGGCTTCGAGGACATGATCAATGTGTCCGAGGAAGTGCGCGATCCCGAACGCACGATGCCTTGGGGCCTGGTCGTCGCGGTGGCGATTGCCACGCTCCTCTATCTCGCCGTCAGCATCACGGCCGTCTCAGTGGTCGAAGCCTCGCGACTGGCCGACAAGAACCTGGGCGCGCCGCTCGTGCAGATCACGCGCCGGGCGGCTCCCTGGCTGAGCCCCTGGGTCTTCAGCGCGATCACGCTCTTCGCCGTCGCGAACACGGCGCTGCTGAACTATGTCATGGGATCGCGACTCGCGTACGGCATGGCGCGCCAGGGGCTCCTGCCGCGCGCGCTGGGCACGGTGCATCGGCAGCGGCGCACCCCGCATGTGGCGATCGCGACCCTGCTCTTCGTCGCCCTCGCGCTCGCCTTCACCGGCAACATCGCGACCCTGGCGCGCGCGACCGCGCTGCTCTTGCTGACGGTCTTTCTGGTCATCAATCTCGCGCTGCTCGTTCTCCAGCGTCGTCGCGGAGAACCGAAAGGGCACTTCGAAGTGCCCGCGGTCGTGCCGCTCGGCGGCATGCTCGTCTGCGCGGTGATGATCGCGCACGCGAAGCGCGGGGAGCTGCTCGTGACGGGCATTCTCCTGGCCGTCATCTTCGCCTTGTACTTGCTCCTCCGGCCCAAGCGCTTGGCCGAAGAGGCGCCGGACGAAGAAGGGCGAGGGGACGAGCCGGACGCTCTGGTATAATCGAGCCACGCAGCCCACGGGTCGACGCAAGGCCGGCGGACAGAATCCGGGATGCGACCAACGGGCGCCACGAGAGTGAGACGAATGCGCACTCGAACGCACGGCGATCATGAGAATTTGGATATGAGCGCATCTCCTTCGAACACGGTCCGGCTTGTGGGTCTCGCTTTCTGGATGACGATTGCGCTCGTTCTTCTCTTGCATGCCGCCGCGCCGTGCGCCTGGGCCTATGCGATCGGCCATACCTCCGCCACGTACACCGATCCGGCGCGTGCCAATCGCTCGATCCCGAGCGAGATCTACTACCCGGCCGACATCGCGGGCGAGGATGTCCCCGTTGCGCTTCCTCCTGAGGGAGGCTTCCCCGTCGTCGCCTTCGGCCACGGCTTCTTCATGGGCTGGGATTCGTACGCCTACATCTGGCAGGCGCTCGCTCCCGCCGGCTATGTCGTCGTCCTTCCGCGCACCGAAGGGAGTCTCTTACCCAGCCATGAAGCCTTCGGTCTCGACCTCGCCTTCCTGATCCGGCGCATGCGCATCGAGGGAGCGACGCCCGGTTCGCGTTTCTACGGCGCGATCTCCGAGCGCGCCGCCGTCGCGGGGCATTCGATGGGCGGAGGAGCGAGCATGCTCGCCGCGGCGGCCGAGCCGAGCGCCGACGCCATCTTCCATCTCGCCGCCGCCGAGACGAATCCCTCTGCGATCGAAGTGGCCGGCTCCATTCTCGCGCCCGCGCTGCTCTTCTCCGGGTCTCACGATTGCGTGACTCCGCCTGCGCAGCATCAACAACCGATGTACGCGGCGCTCGCCTGCGACTGCAAGACCTGGGTGACGATCACCGGCGCGAGCCACTGTCAATTCGCGGAGTCGAATTTCTACTGCAATCTCGGTGAAGGGGGCTGCCAGGACCCTTCGATTTCGCGAGCGCAACAGCACGCCTTCGTGACGCAGCTCGTCCTCCCCTGGCTGGACGGCATCCTGAAGAGCGATCCGCAAGGCTGGACGACCTTCCAGGACCTGCTCGCGTCGCTGAGCGGCATCACGCACGAACAGAGCTGCGCAGCGACGATGGTTCAGGAGCGGGACGAGCCATCGGGTCCGACTCCCTTCCCCACGGCAGGGATTCTTCTATCGGATCCCACTCCCAACCCTTCGCGCGAGGAAGTTCGCTTGCGCTTTTCGATTCCCGCTCCCGGCCGCGCTCGCATGGACATTCACGATGTGACGGGTCGATGCATTCGGACGCTCGTCTGCGACGCGGAGTCCGCCGGGTGGCAGCAGGTCACTTGGGATGGGCGGGATGATCGCGGAACGCGCGCCCGAAGCGGAGTCTACTGGTGCAGGCTGTGGGCGCACGGCGAGCAGGCGGCCGTCATGATCCTGCGGGCGCGTTGAAAGCGCGGCTCGCCGGCACGACGATGCCCTCCTTGGTCCTGGACCAGAGATCGCACAACCATGCCCTTCTCTCGAAACCGCTCGCCGCATGGCGGGCAGCATGCGTGACCCACGGATAGGATCATGACGAAGTTCAAGGCCTCGAAAGCGGGTGTGCTACTGGAGCTCCTGCAGGCGCGTCTGCCCCAAGCCTCGAAGACCACGCTGCGCGACATGGTCCGGCATGGGCGGGTCTCGATCGACGGCGTTGCCGCCGCGCGTGCCGATGCGCGCGTGCTCGCGGGGCAGACGATCGAGATCGCGAGCGAGAAGGCGCCATTGCGCATCCGGCCGCCGGGGCGATTGCTCTTCGCCGATGAGCATCTGCTCGCGATCGAGAAACCGGCCGGGGCGCTCTCGATCGCCCGCCGGCCCGATGACGAGACCTTCTATCGCAGCGTGCAAAGCCATGTCCGCGAGACGTCGGGCGGGCGCGCGCGCGCCTACATCGTGCACCGGCTCGATCGCGAGACTTCCGGCATCATGGTCTTCGCCTTGAGCCCTGAGATCCAGGAGGCGCTGCAGCGCAACTGGCGCGCGGTTCGCAAGCGCTACTGGGCGCTGGTCGAGGGACGGCCGCCCAGCGACGAGGGCACGATCCAGAGCTGGCTGCACGAGAACCAGGCGCACAAGATGTATTCGGGCCTTCCGGGAGCCGGCGCCAAACGGGCGGTCACCCACTATCGCCTGCGGCGCGAACATCGCTCGTACGCGCTGCTCGAAATCGAAATCGAGACGGGCAGGAAGAACCAGATTCGCGCGCATCTCTCCGAGCTCGGCTGCCCCATCGTTGGAGATCGCAAGTACGGCGCGCGCACGAATCCCATCGGGCGGCTTGGCCTGCACGCCTATCTGCTCGCCTTCACGCATCCGGTGACGAAGGAGGACGTGCGCTTGTCGCTGCCCTTGCCGGGCGCGTTCCGCCTGCGAGGATGACACTTGCGCGCGATCGCTCCGCGCCCGTCGGAGCTCGCCCATCGGGGCCGGCAAAAATCGTGCTGGCATTTCCCGCCCGGATGGTCGATAGTCCAGGGAAAGACAGAGGTAGCCGTGAACGACAGAGCCGATCGGTGACCCGCATTCAGGAGCCATCCCCTCTGCGACCAGCACTTCCAGGTCTTCCTGTAATCATTCCATGCGGAACCGGACGGGACGCCTTCGGGTGTGAAGAACGATTCCAGCGACCACCGAAAGAGGATTCATGACATTTCAGGAAACGGGGCTTCGTGAGGAGCTCATCCGCGCTCTCGAAGAGAACGAACATCATCAACCTACTCCCATTCAGGCTCAAGGCATTCCGCCCGCGCTCGCGGGCCGGGATTTGATCTGCTGCGCGCAGACGGGGACCGGCAAGACGGCGGCGTTCGCGCTGCCCATTCTGCATCTCCTGTCGCAAAGCGAGCGCGCTCCCATCCGCGCGCTCATCCTCGTCCCCACCCGTGAGCTCGCGCTGCAGGTGGGAAAGAGCCTCGAGCTGTACGGGACCTATCTCGAAATCCAGACGGCGACCGTGTACGGCGGCGTGCCGATCGAGCCGCAGGAACGCCGGCTCCGCCAGGGGGTCGACATTCTCGTCGCCACTCCCGGGCGGTTGAAGGACCATGTCTGGCGCGGCAATCTCGATTTCCGTCACACTCGCTTCCTCGTCCTCGATGAAGCCGACCGCATGCTCGACATGGGATTCATCAAGGCCGTGCGCGAGCTGATCGAGCTGCTGCCGGAAGAGCGCCAGTCGATGCTCTTCTCCGCCACCGTCGACGAGGAGATCCGCCGCTTCGCCAAGGGCATCCTGCGCGATCCTCTGCGCATCGAAGTCGCGCCCCCGTCGAGCACGCTCGAGGAAGTGGATCAGTTCCTCGTGCAGGCGACCCGGCGCGAGAAGCGCTCCGTCCTGGAGAGTCTGATTCGCAGCGAAGGCATGGAGCGCGCGATCATCTTCTCGCGCACGAAGTCGGGGGCCTCGCGTCTCGCCATGGAGCTTCGCGAACACGGACACAAGGCCTCTGCCATCCACAGCGACCGCAGCCAGGCCGAACGCGTCCGCGCGCTCGAGGGATTTCGCGAGGGGCGCATTCAAATCCTCGTCGCCACCGACATCGCCGCGCGGGGCATCGATGTGCAAGATGTCTCGCATGTGGTCAATTTCGATCTTCCTCACACGCCGAAGGACTATGTACACCGGATCGGCCGCACGGCCCGCGCGGGACGGCGGGGACGGGCGATCTCGATCGTCACGCCCGACGATTCCGCCGGCGTCGCCTCGATCGAGCGCCTGATCCATCGGCGGCTGCAATGGCTGGACGAACCCGGGCGGATGCCGTCGAGCCGTGATGCGGATGCGAGCCAGGCGAGTGGTTTGCATGCTTCTCGCCGCCGGGCCTCGCCTGCTTCGTCTGCCTCCCGCCACCCGGCTCCGGTCGCGCGCGACCTGCCTTCGCGGGCGGAAGGGTTCTCGCGCGCACGGCGGCAGTCGAATCCCGATCGCAGGCAAGATCACGGGGGTGCCCGTCCGCCTGCTCGCGCTCGAGGGCGCGAGAACGCCCGGTCGCATGGCCGCGCCCGCGAACATGCCGTCTCCGCGGCCTCGCACAGAAAGAGCGCGAAGAATCGGAGTCCCCGCACGGACGATCGCTCCATCGCCGTGATGTCCGGGGATGAGAGGGAGAGAAGGCGCGGGGGACTTCTGCGGCTGGTGCGCAAACTCACCGGAAGCAAGGCGCATTCCACTCCCGCCACATGACCCTGCTGCGCTCCTGCTGAAGTTTCGGAGTGTAGGGTCATACCATTTCCGCTGGTGGCATCCTGAATTCTGGAGAGCGCCCGCTCCGGCTCTGCCGGATGCTCGATCGAACCACCAAGGCTCGTCCGAACAGCCTTTCGCGCGCGAAAGGATGCAACCCGAGGAACAGGCCCGGCTTGCTAGCCGCGCAAAGACCCACTAGCCTGCGCTCCCATGAACGAGCAGCGACAGGAACAGGCTCCGGTCGTCGCGAGCGCTCTCACCAAACGTTTCGGCCCGCTCACCGCCGTGGATGGGATCGACTTTCGCGTGGCGGCCGGAGAGTGCGTGGGGTTCCTTGGTCCGAACGGAGCCGGCAAGACGACGACCGTTAACATGATCACCTGCGTGTCTCCGCCGACCTCGGGCCGCGCGCTCGTGTTCGGCCGGGATGTCACGCTCGAGCCTCGCCGGATCAAGGCCTGCATCGGCGTGTGCCCTCAAGAGAACAACCTCGACCCCGATTTCAATGTGCGCCAGAACCTGCTCGTCTATGCTCGCTACTTCGGGCTGGGCGGGCGGGCACTCGTGCGGCGCGTGGACGAGTTGCTCGACTTCGCGCAGCTCACCGAGAAGGCCGGCTCTTCCGTGGACGATCTGTCGGGAGGCATGAAGCGCCGCTTGATCCTCGCTCGCGCGCTGCTGAACGAGCCGCGCATGCTCGTCCTCGATGAGCCCACCACCGGGCTCGATCCCCAAGGGCGCCACGCGATCTGGACGCGCGCGCGCCAGTTGCGCGCCGCGGGCACGACCTTGCTGCTGACGACACACTACATGGAAGAGGCCACCCAGCTCTGCACCCGCGTGATCCTCATGGATCGCGGCCGGATCGTGCTGGAAGGCGAGCCCGAGCAGTTGATCGCGCAGGAGATCGGACAGGAAGTGGTCGAACTGTGGGACCTTCAGCCCGGTGTCGAGGATCTCATCCGGCAGGAAGAGTGGCCGTGCGAGAAGAGCGAGGAGCGGCTCTATCTGCACGATCGCGTGGGCGGGCGGATCGCGGAGGCGATCGGCGCGCGCTTTCCCGGCCAGCAACGCCTGATCCGGCGCGCGTCTCTCGAAGATGTCTTCCTGCATCGCACGGGCCGCATGCTGAGGGATTGAGCGCGCGGGCGAGGAACTCCGGCGGAGGCAGGCGATGAAAACGAGCGCCATCTTCGGCAATGTCTCGCGCCGCGCGTGGCATGTGTGGCGCCGCGACTACGATGTCTACATCACCACCTGGCGCACCAACTTCCTGCCTCCCATCCTCGAACCCGTGCTCTACATCGTGGCCTTCGGCCTGGGAATGGGAACGCTCATCGGCGCGGTGGCCTACCAGGGTCGCTCGCTGCCCTACTTGCGCTTCATGATCCCGGGCGTGATCTCCGTCTCCATCATGTTCTGGGCCTACTTCGAGACGACCTACGCCTCCTTCGTGCGCATGTACTACCAGAAGACCTTTCAGGCGATCCTCGCGACTCCGCTCCTCATTGAAGATGTGATCGCGGGCGAATGGCTGTGGGGAGCGACGAAGTCGGTCATGGCCGCCGCGATCATGCTCGCCATGACGGGCATCTTCGGCATGATCGCCTGGCCCGCGGGCCTGCTCGTGCTGCCTCTCGCCGTCATCGGCGGGCTCTTCTTCTCGGCGGCGGGGCTCATCACGACGGCGCTCGTTCCGCGCATCGACTCCTTCAACATCCCGAGCTTCCTGCTCATCTTTCCGATGTTTCTCTTCAGCGGGACCTTCTTCCCCATCGATGTGCTGCCCGCCTGGGCCAAGCACGTCGCGCTCGCCCTCCCGCTCACGCACATTTCCTACCTCGTGCGCGGCGCATGCCTGGCGCAACCGCCTCCTCATCTCGCCGCCAGCCTCCTCTATCTGCTTGCCGGGACGCTGGTCGCTTCAGCGCTCGCCATCGTGCTCATGAGGCGAAGAATCGTGCGCTAAATCGGAGCCGCTTCTCCGGAACCCGCCTTGCAGAAGCGGTTATGAACATCGATCGGAGCCGGGTTGCCGCAGGCCGGTCGATCGGGTACCCTGTCGACCCGGATTTTTTTCGAGCGGAAGCGTCCAGCTCTGGGACCGCTCGCCATGCGCGAGGACGAGCTTGGATGTTGTGCGTTTGTCACGAACCAAGGGAGGCATGCGAATGAAGTCCGTGTTGATCGGCGTTCTCGCCCTGGCCCTGAGCGGTATGGCGATGGCGCAAACCCCCACCAGAGATCCGGGCGCGGCCGCGAAGGCGCCCGCCGTCAAGGAGAAGAGCGTGCAGGACAAAGCCATCGACCAGATCGACGCCATGATCGCCAAGACGGCCGTGAACAAGAGCCAGACGAACTGGCGCACGACGCTGCCGAAGCCCGAGCAGGCGACCTTCGATCCGGCGCACACCTACTACTGGAACATTCAGACGAACAAAGGCCCGATCGTCATCAAGTTCATGCCCGGCGTGGCACCCATGCATGTCACGAGCACGATCTATCTCACCCGGCTCGGCTTCTACGACGGCCTGATCTTCCATCGCGTCATCAAGGGATTCATGGCGCAGGGCGGCTGTCCGCTCGGACGCGGCAACGGAAGCCCGGGCTATCAGTACGCGGGCGAGTTCGATCCCAAGGTCAAGCACAGCAAGCCCGGAATGCTCTCGATGGCCAATGCGGGGCCGGGCACGGACGGTAGCCAGTTCTTCATCACCTTCGTTCCCACTCCCCATCTCGACGGCAAGCACACGATCTTCGGCGAAGTCGTCGAAGGCATGGACACGCTGAAGAAGCTGGAGGCGGCGGGTTCGCAGACCGGCGCGACGGCCGAGAAGCTCGTCATGGAGAAGGTCACGGTCGAAGTGAAGTGATCGGAAGCGCGATCTGAAGCGCCGATCATCGGCGCGAGAGAGACGGAATGAGCGGGCGGTTGGAACAGCCAACCCCCGCTCTTCGTTTTTGGCGGAAAGATCAGTGCGAAGACGGGCACTTCGCTTCACGCCGCGCGGACGCCGGCCCGCCCAAGCGTTCCGCCTCGCGCTCACCCGCAGAGCCGCCAGACCTACAGTGCTCGGACCGGCCGTTATATCTTCGGCGACTACGCGCGGATCGGCATTCCGCTTACTCTTGCCCTAGGGCTGTCGGCTTGACATGGTTGATTCGGGTGTTCTCGTTGATCCCGGTATTCTTGGGTGATATGAGCCGGGCATCCATAGCCGACCGCTCGAGGGTCGCCGAAAACTCGACAGGTCCGGATGTGCGGGCGTTCCGAACGCTTCCGCAAGTCAAAAACCTGGAGGTTGAGATGCGATCGACGAAATGCCTGCAGCAGATCGCAATCGCCGGAAGTTGCCTGCTGGCGCTCTCGCTCCCTGCAGCAGCCTTGGAGGAGCCATCCGTTCCACCCGATGATGCTCCGTCTTCCGTCACCGTTCCCTTCGTCCTCGATCACAACCGCATGCTGCTCGATGCCGAATTCCTTCGTTCCGACGGCACCTGGAGGCCCGTGCGTCTCTGGGTCGACACCGGAAACCCGGCCTGTCTCATCAGCGCCGACCTGGCGCGCGATCTGGGCATCGACCTTTCCGCGATGACGGACTCCGCGGGGCAAGCGGCGGGAGCGATCTACGTTGAGCCACCCAAGGGCGTGCGCATCGGGGAGATGGCCCTCGACTACGCGGGGGTGCAGACAACGGTATTGGCGCAACCGCACTGGCTCTTCACTTCCATGCGCATCGATGCCAACCTTCCCGCCTCGGTGTTGAAGCGCTTTCGGGTGGTGTTCGATTACCCCGGGCGCGCATTAACGCTTGGCCGGCCGGGGGCCTTCGAGCCGCGCGGCGAGCGCTCGCCGGCAGCCGTGAATCTCGAGACCGGCATCGTTCAATTGGATGCGGTCATCGCCGGAGACACCCTGAGCTTCGCGCTCGACAACGGCGCATCCTATTGCTTCACCTCGGCCGGCATCCTCGAAGGCTGGTCGCGGGCGCATCCCGAATGGCCGCGCATGAACGGGGCATTGGGCTGCGCGAACATCTGGGGATGGTGGCCGGATGAGCCCGTCTGGCCCGTGGTGCGTCTCCCGGAGATCGCCTGGGGATCGGCGCACCTCGAAGGTGTCGGCGTCGTGGGACTTCCCAACTTCTTCGGCAACGATGCGAGCGTGGGCCAATGGTATTCGCGGAAGACCGCCCGCCCCGTCGACGGCTTCCTGGGACCAAACGCCTTCGGCGCTTTTCGCGTGGAGATCGACTACGAGAATTCGGCCGTCTATTTTCACCGCACCGGCGAGTTCGGCGTTCAAGACATGGATCTGGTCGGACTCACTCTGCGCCCCGAAGAAGATGGCGGCTACTCGGTGATCGGAGTCGCCGTGATGGACGGGCGCCCGGCCGTCGAAGGGGTGATGGCGGGCGATCGATTGCTCACGATCGACGGCCTCCAAGCGACGGGCACAACCATGGGAACCGTCATCGACGCCCTTCGCGGGAAGCCTGGGGACATCCGCCGCCTCGAGATCGAGCGCGCCGGCAAACGGATCACCGTCTCAGCGAAGGTTGCCCGCTTTTTGTAAGCGAACGCCGACGAAGAACGGAGCGTAGTGCCTTGGCATGCGCTCAGCTCTTGCCCTCCAACGCCGCGGCGATCTCGCCCATGTTCGGGGGGCCGACCTTCTTCTCGATCGCTTTGCGCGCTGAAGCGGCCAGGCAGGCGTGCTTCAGACCCTGGCGGTACGCGATCATGGCGATGTTGTAGTGCAGACGGCCGTCCTCGGGATGCTCCGCTCCGATTCCGCAGATCCAGTCGATCCAATCCGCGGTCTTGCCCCAGGAGACGGCGATCTTGCACGAGCCGCTGATGCCCGAGGCGACGCCGGCGCTGGTCGGATAGAGCTCGACGATGGATTTCCACATCGTCAGCGCCGCTTCCCCGTCCTGCTTGAAATACTCGTAGTACTTCCCCATCGAGGACATCGCGCGCGTGACTTCGATCGAGGTGCGCTGTGTGTCGGCCGCGACCATCTTGTCGAGCAGTTGTCTCGCCTGGTCCTCGCGTTTGCGAAAGAGATATTCCTCGATCACATTGGCCATCAGAGTGAAAGAGCCTGGCTGGGCCGCCAGATCGGCTTCCACCGCGGGAAGCGGATCGACCCCGCTCTTCAGGCCGAGCGCTTCATCGAGAAAGCTCTGCACTCCGCGAAAGCCGACGACCCGTCCGATCTCTTTTCCGTCGGGGCCGATGAATAGCACGGCCGGGAGGCCGAGAATCGGGAAGCGGCGCCCGAGTTGGGCTCCCTCGGGGCCGTCGGACATGATCTGCAAGGGAATCAGATCGTCGGCCAGGCGCGCGCCCTCGGCCGTCGACCAGAATTGCTCGTCCATGTCCTTGCACTGCATGCAATGATCGCTGAAGACATCGATCATCACGATGCGGTTCTTGTCCTTGGCCTTGAGAAGCGCTTGATCGAGAGTCATTTTCTCCCACTCGACGCCCGGACCGGCGGCGGGCACGAGGGCGGGAGACAGCAAACTCACGAAGAAGAAGACGCTCGCGGCCAAGACGAGCCGCTTTGCGAGTCGCCGTTCGATTCCGACCTGTTCGCGCTGCGCGCCGATACCGATTTCTCCGCCGGCGCCCTGCCGACCGCCACCGCGATGCTCATCAAGAATCCTGCGCATGCTGATCATGAGTGCTCGGTCCTCCCCTGTTCGACTCTCGTCTCTGTGCGCGCCCGCGCGCCCGTCCTCACTCTCCGGACGGTTGCCGCGCATCGTCCCGCGGTTGATCGGACCTCGCCGCCGCCTCGGGCAACCGGCCCTGCAGCAACTCGCGAGGCACCATGTACGACAGCGACTTCAAGCGCACATAATCGCCCGAATAGAAATCGTAGCCCTTGAACCGCCCGAGGCGTGAGCTGCGATTCGAATCCTTGGCCAGGAACCAGTCGCGCCCGCCGTGACGCACATAGCCGACGAGATGCACGCCATGATCGTCGGTCGTCGTCCCGTTGTCGATGCGCATCTCGCGGCTCGCCTGATCGATGAACTCCGCCGGGATGTCCCATTCCGGGATCACCGCGGCTCCTTCCACCCCGTCCATGCCCGGCTCGCTCGTGTCTCCGCCGATCGACACGGTGTAGCCCGACTTCAAGGCCTGCACCAGCACCGCATAGAACTCGTCCAGCGGGAGATTCAGGTAGTCCTCTTCCCGCCTCCAGTTGTCCGGCACATCGAACAGTACCCACTCGTGGAACGGTTGTTTCAAGGTCGAGACGACCGAGATGTAATCATCCATCTCCAAGCGGAGAACCGACTTAAAGAACTGCCGCGGGTCGTACGCGCGCCCCTCGAAGCGAAAGGTCTCGGGAGGCGGGCCGAGCTCGCGGTCGAGGAGCCCGCGCACATGCGCGATGATCGCCTCTTCATCCCAGTAGTGATGCTCGTTCACCCAAGCGAGATAGGCGTCGAGCTCTTCGGCCAGGCGCGCGTGATCGTGCCGGCCGTCGGGAAACGGAACTCCGGAATAGGCTTCCGCCGGAACCGCTCCGTACAGGCGATAGACGTTGCGGACGCCCTGATCCTCCGAGCCCGAGGAAACATACGAGTGCCCGTACTCTCGAACGAATCGGCGCACCTTCTCGACATACTCCCAGTACACGGCCCACATCTCTGACAGCTTGATCTTTCGACCGGTGCGCCGCGCAACCTCCGACTCGAGGTACGAAGTGGCGCAAAACGACCAGCAGGTGCCGGTCATGTACTGCGCTTGAGGCGGAAAATGAAACGCCGGGGAGAAGGCCTCCGGACCGGCCGGCTTTTCGATGCCGGTCCAATCCATGCGCAGCTGCAGGCGCCTTTCGCGCGTCTGCCCGCGCTCTCGAGCGCGCCGGTCCGCGTCCATCCACAACGAATCGGCCGCAGCCTGCCTCGCCTTGCGCAGCCGGCTCATCTCCATCATCACGCTATCGCGCACGGCAGGGCGATAGACCGGGCCGTTCGGTGCGACGGAGACGACCGACGAGGATTCGGACGCGCCGGGGGCCGCCGGCGGCGCTTGGGGGGAAGCGGCATCCGCTCGCCCGGGCAGCGCGGAAGCGGCCGGGAAGGGAACGCATGCGAAAGCGATGCAGACGAGAATCCACGCCCCCCGCAAGGCTCCCGGCGGGCGAGCTCGTGAAGATCCCAATCGCGAAGCGCGAAGGAAATGCATGCAACCTCCGGATTCCATTGTCCGACCGCGTGCCTGGGATGCTACCTGCCCGGGTTCCGGATCGCAATCGCGCGCGCGACCCGTCGACAAGGCCCACGACCGGCCGGCCCGCAGCCATTGCGCCGGCCTCTGCTCACATCCAAATCCCACCGTTTTGTGGTAGCCTCTCCACTCGATGGAGACGCGCAGAACCTGGCGCTGCGGATCGCGCAAGCAGAACAGATGAAGAGAACGGACCGAGCACGGCGAAACGCATGACCGGCGATGCGTGAGGGCCGCGAGCGGAATTCGCCCGGGAGGATCGCATGGAGCGGAACAAGGTGGCGATCAGGGAGCTCCTTCTTCATCCCTTCGAAATCTGGGACAAGCGCTGGTTCCTGCTCACTTGCGGGGACTTCGCGAAGAAGGACTTCAATGCGATGACGGTCGCGTGGGGAAGCTTCGGCACCATGTGGAACCGGCCCTTCGCGCAAGTGGTCGTGCGTCCCGTGCGCCACACCTTCGGGTTCATGGAGCGCCACGACAGCTTCACGCTGTGCAGTTTTCCCGAGCGCTATCGCGAAGCCTTGAACCTGCTCGGCACGACCTCCGGACGCGATGGAGACAAGATCGCCGCCGCCAGGCTCACTCCCATGGCCGCGAGTCGCGTGGCGTCTCCCTGCTACGAAGAAGCCGATCTCGTGATCGAATGCGCGAAGATGTACTGGCAGGACTTCGATCCGGCCCACTTCCTGGCGACCCACATCGCCAGGCAGTATCCGGCGAAGGACTACCACCGCGTCTATTTCGGAGAGGTGCTGGCAGTGAGCGCGGCGAAGGAGTTCTCCGCGGCGGGAATCGGCAAATAAGCGAGGGGCGGCCGGCGCAAACGGCCAGCAACTTCGCAGGGTGCGTGACCGCGAAGCGCGGCGGGCACGCGCTCACCGTCTTCGAAACGCTCCCCGGCCCCAGGCGTTTTCCAGCTCCAAGCGTTCTTCCTGCCGATTGCGGACGAGAAAGAGCCGGTGCAGGAGCATGCCCGCCCCGAATCCTCCCACATGCGCCCACCAAGCGATTCCTTCCGCAATGGCCGCGTTCGTCATCGAGACCGCGCCGCTCAGGATCTGCAGCACGAACCAGATGCCCAGGTAGAGAAAGGCGGGAAGCTGCGTGAAGTACGGAATGATGAGGATCGGAATCAGCACGACGACGCGCGCGCGCGGATACATGAGGAAGTAGGCACCCAGCACGCCCGCGATCGCGCCCGACGCTCCGACCGTCGGGATGACGGACGCGGACTGGAAGAGCGTGTGGACGATGGCGGACGCGAGGCCGCAGAGCAGGTAGAAGACCAGGAAGCGCGCGTGGCCCATGCGGTCTTCAACATTGTTGCCGAAGATCCAGAACGTCCACATGTTGAGCAGGATGTGAAGCAGGCCGCCGTGCAGGAACATGCTGGTGAAGAGCGTGCCCACCGCTCCCACGGGAGAGGCGATCACATCGGCCGAGCCGGTGAAGCGCGCCGGCACCAACCCGAATTGCTCGAGAAAGACGGACAGGCGCTCGGGACCGAGCGCCAGTTCGATCGCGAAGACCGCTCCGTTCGCCAGGATGATCGCCCAGGTGACGAGCGGCCGGATGCGCGTCGGAATGTCGTCACGAATGGGAAACATGGTCTCGCCTGTACGCGCGTACCGCCCGGCTCACTCTAATCGCTGCGCCGGCCGTCGCGCCGGCGAGGCCCCGGTTCACGCCCCGGACGGCTGCGCGAAGGTCCCTTTCTCCGCCATTTCCCTCAGGCGGAACTTCTGGATCTTGCCCGATTGCGTCATGGGATAGCCGTCGACAAAGACGATCCGCTTGGGGACCTTGAAGTTCGCGATCTGATCGCGGCAGTACGCGATCAACTCCTCTTCGGTCGCCTGCGCGCCGTCGGCGAGCTTCACGATCGCCCAGCCCACTTCGCCCATGCGCGCGTCGGGCACGCCGATGACCGCGACATTCGCCACCTTGGGATGCGTGAAGAGATACTCCTCGATCTCGCGCGGATACACATTGAATCCGCCGGTGATGTACATCTCCTTCTTGCGCCCGACGATCCGGATGTATCCCCGGTCGTCCATCGTGGCGAGATCGCCGCTGTAGAACCAGCCCTCCCGGTCGATCGACTCGGCGGTGGCCGCGGGATTTCCGTAGTAGCCCTTCATCACATTGTAGCCGCGCACGGAGAGCTCGCCCGTTTGCCCGTTGGGAACGGGGCGGCGCATGTCGTCCACGATGCGCACTTCCTGTCCGGGGAGCGGGTGTCCCACCGTGGTCACGCGGTCCTCGAGCGAGTCGTCGAGCTGCGTCATGGTAATGACCGGAGAGGTCTCGGTGAGTCCGTAGGCGATGACCACATTCGCGCCCATCGTGTCGTGGGCCGCCTTCATCACCTCGATGGGGCACGGCGCGCCGGCCATCACCCCCGTGCGCAGGCTGCTCACATCGTAGCGCTTGTCCTTCATCTCCTCGAGATACTCGATGAACATCGTGGGCACGCCGTGCACGATCGTGGCCCGGTGCTTCTCGATGGCGCGCAGCGCCTCGGCCCGCTCGAAGGCGGGCAGCGGCAGCACGCCGCTCGCCGCCGACACGCTGGCCGTGAGGCCGATCACGCAGCCGAAGCAGTGGAAGAAGGGCACGACGACGAGGGTGAGGTCGTTCTCGTCCTGGCGCATGACGTGCGCGATGTGCTCGCCGTTTTGCGCGATGTTCAAGTTCGTGAGCACCGCGCCCTTGGGCTCGCCCGTCGTGCCGGAGGTGTAGAGGATGAAGACGGGATCCTCGGGCTTGATCGCACCGCTCGCCGCCGCCAGCGCGGGGTCTTTGGCATGGCCCGCGCCCGCCGCCAGGATCTCCTGGAAGAACGCCATGCGCGGGGACTTCTCCTCGCCGCGCACGATCACCTGCTTCAAGCTGGGGATCGTGTCCCACACCGATTCCACGATCGAGACGAAATCGCTCTTCAGGAACTTCGAGCCGATCACGAGCCCCGAGCCCTGGCAGTTGTTCATGATGTAAGCGAGCTCGTGCCCGCGATAGCGCGAGTTCATCGGCACGATCATCCCGCCCATGCGCGCGATCCCGAAGAAGGCGATCACCCATTCGGGATAGTTGGTCATGTAGATGCCGACGCGATCGCCCGGCTTCAGGCCGCGAGCGAGCAGTCCCGAGGCGAAGCGATTGGCGAGCTCATTGAGCTCGGCATAATCGATGCGCTGATCTTCGAAGACGACGGCCGGACGATGAGGATGGCGTGTCGCCGCCTCCTCCAGAAAAGCCGACAGGGTGTAGGTGCGAGATTCCATGTCTGACGCTTCCTCCTTCAACGAAATCGGAGAATCCAGGAGCGCCGTGATCAGATGGCGCGACGATACAGGCAAGGATGATCCTACCTGGATTTCGCGCCGGCAGGTTCCCAGCGCGAATCGGGTTACTGTAGGGCATTCGCGCTCCTGGTGTCCAGCGGGAGCTGCGCCTGGCCGGCACAGACGGCGCCGCCCGCGAGGGTTTGGAAATCGGTTTCAAGGCCTTGAAAGCCGAGCGGCCGATTCGCGCGAGTCACTCTTCTCGCGCGCCGCGCGGTTCTTCGGCCGACCGCTCGACCGCCAGCCGCAATTCGCGAAACAGGCGGGCGAAATCGGCGGGCGAATAATGCGCGTTCAATCCGCTGGGATTCGGAAGTACCCAGATGCGGGTCTCGCCCAGCCGCTCGGGCTGTTCGCCAATCGCGGCCCCCGGGCGTTCGAAGGAGTTGCGGTAGGCATCGAGGCCGAGGACGGCAATGAAGCGCGGGCGATAGCGCCGGACCTTGCTGACGAGTCTTCGCGCGCCCGCGATCTGCTCTGCGCGCGTGAGTTCTCCCGCTGCGACCGTCGCGCGTCCGACCAGATTGGCGATGCCGATTCCGCCGGCAAGCAGCTCCCGTTCTTCAAAAGGAGAAAGCTGCCGTTCGGTGAAGCCGCTTTGATGCAGCGCCGGCCAGAAACGATTTCCCGGCCGGGCGAAGTGATGGCCGACCGCGGCGGTGTAGAGGCCCGGATTGATGCCGACGAAGAGCAGCTTCAATCCGTGGCCAATGACATCAGGCACCGATTTGCCCGTCGCCTGGAGCAATTGCTCACGCGTCGGCTTCCATGGCCGCGATGTCATCGCGCTCTCCGCGACAAGAAGTGTGTCCGCATGATCGGGTCGCCCACCGCGCCGAACCCGCTTGGCCTGCATGGGGTCGCCGAATTCACAAAACGGGCCGGCAGGCGTCTCCTCGCATGCCGGCCACACGGGAAGATATCACGGCGGCTAACGGAAGATCGACTTGATCCCTCCCCAAGTCTGGGGATCGGCAGGCACCGGCGCGCTGCAGGGACTGGGAGGCGCGCAGGAGTCCGACTCCTCGTGCCACTCCCCGCCCAGCTCCTCGCACGCTTCCTCGCTCACGAGCCGGCAATCTTCGTTGACGCAGCAGACGCGGACGCGCGGACAGGAGAAGTATCCGCCCGAACTCTCGCAGACCTGGTCATGGAACCACGCCCCGCCCTGCGCGAAACATTCCTCTTCACTCATCATTTGGCAGGTCTCATCGTTTTCGAGACAACAGGCGTAGTACGGCGGCGGACAGGGATTCGGTTCACACGAATCCGTGGGCTCGGGATTCCCGCTCATCTCGAGGCATTCCGTCTCGCGCATCACGCGGCACTCGCCGGTCGGCAAGCAGCAGGCGAACAGAACCTCGGGGCAAGGACTGGGGTCGCACGACGTTTCGAGGTACAGCGTTCCGCCTGCTTCGGCGCATTCCTGCTCGCTCGTGAGCCGGCAGTCGCCATTCGGGAGACAGCAGGCATAGTCCGGTTCGGGACAAGGTTCGGAGGCGCACGATTCGTAGAGCAGGAAGACGCCGCCCGCCGCATCGCAATCCTCGGGCGTTTTCATCTCGCAGGTGTAGTCCTCCAGACAACAGGCATAGGGCACCGGACAGGGATTCGGCTCGCAGCTCAGCGTGATATAGAGCGCGCCTTGCATCTGCGCGCACTCGATCTCCGTTGCGAGCAGGCAGGTGCCGTCCGTGAGGCAGCAGGCATACCGCGGCTGTGGACACGGCTGGGGTTCGCAGGATTCGACCGGGTACCAAGTGCCGCCGCCCGTCGAACAATCGGCGGGAAGCGCAAGCGCACACGACCCATCGGTCCAACAGCAGGCGTAGGCCGTCGTGCAAGCGGGGACGATGAGTTGCGGACCGGTGCCCGGAGAGCCTTCGGTCGCCGAACCCTGCTCTGCGCCGTCATCCCAGACCTGCAAGTGGGCGATGATGATGTGGGTGGTTCCCGGAGCGATGAGGAAGGAGGCTTCGTATCCGAGCGCGTGCGCGGGGTCGCCATCGAAGCCGGCGCCCACCCAGGCAAAGTCGGGCGGGGTGCCGTCGTTTCCCGATTCCTGGTTGACGACCTTGCGGTTGACGCGATCGATCGCGATCCAGCTCGTCACATCATGCGCATCGATGCAGCCGGCCACCTCGGGTTCCACCAGAACGAGCGCGTACATCGTCCCTTCGGCGCAGTCGTAGCGCAGACAGAGCTTCGATTCCAAGGGGAATGTCGGACGGCCCGCCCGATACATGTTCGCGAAGAAGTCCGCTTCGAGATTCCAGTCGTCTTCGTATTCCCCATCGACTTCCGCGTGCCCCAAGGAGGTGTCGGGCGGGAGAGCGTAGGACGATTGCGTCGAGGCAAGACAGAAGAGGAGGAGGTTGATGAAGATGACGATGCCGATTCCGAGCAGCCTCATGGTCTCCCGCATGTTGACTCCCTCATGCCCGGCGTTCTCATGCCACGCGATCGCAGGCCCTGTTCTCTCGCGCGATGCGCTTGCCGCCGCCGCCTTCTCCCCCGGCGCGCGCGCGGGCCTGCGTCCTCACCCGATGCGTCCGCCGCCGCGCGAACGGATCGCCGCGCGTGTCACGCAAAAGATCGGCAGCGAAGAGGCGCAAGTGGAATGCCGGCCCGGTTTTGGCTATAGCCAAGAGGGCTCTTCCATGCGGATCGCACATGTTGTTGCGAAGGTTTCGATTCCAAGGAAGGCGGGTTGGCTGATGTCAGCCAGTGCCGAGCGAAGCGGGGAGACCTTTCGCCGGTTTGCGGCATCCCGGGCATCGGCCCCAGCGCCGCTTGCGAGAAGGCAACGATCCCGCAACACGATGCTGCTCTCTGACTTGGATCCGCTTGCTTCGAATGCCCAGGCCACAGGCGGAACAGAAAGTCCGCCACAGGGTGATTTCCCATTGCGCGGCCACGCGCGCTGCTGACAGGATCGCCTGGCGATTGCGCAGCCCCCATCGATCCATGGGTTCATGATTCTTCGGGAGCCTCTCAGGTCTCCCAGATCACGGAGAGGATGCTCGTATGACACGATGCAATCGATTCACGCTCGCCCACCGTGCTCCCATCCGGCTGGGGATGCGGCCTCCGAAGCCGTGCCGCGTTGCGATCGCTCATGGCCGGCGCGCCTGGGTCGCGATGCCGCTTCTGGTTGCGGCCGCCACGATCGCTCCCGTTGAGGCCCAGCCCGGCGGCGCGCCAACGAGCCTGCCGGAATTTCCGGTTACGGTCGACAGCCTCGCCAACGGTTTGAAGATCATCCTCGTCGAAGATCACTCGGTGCCGGTCGTCAGCCGCTACACTTACTACCATGTGGGCGCGCGCAACGAGCGGCCGGGGATCACCGGCATCTCGCACTACATCGAGCACATGATGTTCAACGGCGCGGCCAAGTACGGGCCGAAGGAGTTCGACCGGATCCTCGAATCCAACGGCGGCTACTCGAACGCCTACACCTCCGAAGACATGACCGCCTACTACGAGAACTTCGCCTCCGATGTCCTCGAGCTCAGCTTCGATCTCGACAGCGACCGGATGCGTTCGCTCGCCTTCGATCCGCAAGCGGTGCAGAGCGAGCTGGGCGTCGTGCGCGAAGAGCGGCGCCTCTCGGTGGACAATTCGATCGACGGATTGCTCTACGAGGAATTGTCCGCGCTCGCCTACAAGGCCCATCCCTACCAGTGGGGCGTGATCGGATGGATGTCCGACCTCGAGAGCATCACCCGCGACGACGCGGTCGCCTACTGGAAGCGTTACTACGCGCCCAACAATGCGGTCCTGATCGTCGCCGGAGACTTCGACACCCAAGAGGCGCTGGCGCTCGCGAAGCGTTACTACGGGGACATTCCCCGGCAGGCGCCGCCCGAACCGGTGCGCACACGAGAGCCCGAGCAGGCGGGCGAACGCCGGGCGGAATTTCGCAAAGCGGCCGAGATGCCGCGTGTGCTGATCGGCTACCACATCGGCGATGTGCGCTCTCCCGATCTCGTCGCGCTCGATGTCCTGCAGATGGTTCTCACCGACGGGGAGAGCTCGCGGCTCTATCGTAAGCTCGTGCGCGAGCTCGAGCTGGCCGTGTACGCCGCCGGAGGGGCGGAGTGGAAGATCGATCCGGCGCTGTTCCTCTTCGATGTCCAAGTGCGGCCCGACGCCGATCCGGCGGCGGCCGAGCGCGCGATCTACGAGGAGCTGGCGCGGATCGCGGCCAAGGGAGTCGATCCGGCCGAGCTCGAGAAGGCGCGCAATCGCCTGCTGGCCGGCTTCTATCGCAGCATCCAGACGGTCAACGACAAAGGCTATGAGATCGGACGCTACGAGATCCTCTTCGGAGACTACCGCGAGCTCTTTCGCATGCAGGACCGCTATCGCGCCGTCACGATGGACGATGTGAAGCGCGTGGCCGGACAGTACTTCGCCGAGACGAACCGGAATGTCGTCACTCTGATTCCGGCGTCGGACGAGAGCGCCGAGGCGACACGATAAGGAGCAAGCATGAACGCGTTGTGGAAAGCGACGATCGCGACGGGCATCGCGCTCACGATTCTCCAGGCCGCGCAGACGGCGAGCGGACAGGCCAAGAGCGAGCAGGCGCTGCGCCTTCCGCCGTATCAGGAGCAGACCCTGCCGAACGGGCTGCGCGTGTTCCTGATGGAGAACCACGAAGTGCCGCTCGTCACGGTGAATCTGCTCGTGCCGGTGGGTTCGGCCGTCGATCAGCCGGGCAGCGAAGGGATCGCCAGCCTGACCGGCCGGCTCTTGATGCGCGGAGCGGGAGAAATGTCCGCGGAAGAGATCGCCCGCGCGATCGAGCAGGCCGGCGGACAGATCTCGGTGAGCACGGGATCGGATTTCACCGTGCTGAGCGCCGGGTTCCTCGCCGCCGATCTCGCCCGCGCGTTGGACCTGCTCTCGACGGTGGCCTTGCGCCCGGCCTTTCCCCAGGAGGAAGTGGATCGCGAGAAGGAAATGGTCATCGCCGAGATCGCGAGCGTGAAGGACGAGCCGTCGGATTTCACCAACCGCGAGTTCCGCCGCGCGCTGCTCGGCGCGCATCCCTATGCCCATCCGGTGGACGGCAGCGAAGCCAGCGTGGCGGGCATGACGCGCGACGGCCTGCTCGCCTTCTATCGAGCGAGCTTTGTGCCCGCGGGCGCGATCCTGGCCGTGGTCGGCGACATCGCTCCCGCAAACGCCCTCGCTCTCGTGCGCGCGCGCTTCGGCGAGTGGCAGGGAAGCGCCTCCGCACGCAATGTCGCGCCCCTGGAGGTGCGCAGTTTCCCCGGCCGGCGCGTGATCGTCATCGACAAGCCCGACGCCACGCAATCGCAGATCCGAATCGGCAACATCGCCGTGCCCTACGACACTCCCGAGTACTTTCCGCTGCTGGTCGCGAACACGGTGCTGGGAGGCGGCTTCACCTCGCGTCTGGTGGAAGAGATCCGCGTCAATCGCGGCTTGTCCTACGGCGCGCGCAGCTCTCTCGCGCAACTCAAGGACGGCGGCTACTTCAGCGTCTCCACCTTCACCAAGAACGCCACTCTGCGCGAGACGATCGATGTGGCCTTCGACCAGCTCGCGCGCATGCGCAACGAGAAGCTGACGGCCGCAGAACTGGAGGGAGCGAAGCGCTACCTGGTCGGGCTCTTCCCCTTCAATCTCGAGACGAACGATCAACTCGCCAATTGGATCACGACTCTCACTTTCTACGGACGGCCGCTCACCTTCCTCGAAGAGTACGGCGCGAAGGTGAACGCGGTCACCGCAGACGATTGCCTGGCCGTCGCGCGCGAGCGCTTCTGGCACGACGACGATCTGCTGTTCGTCATGACCCATTACGCCGAGACGAAGGACCAGCTGAACGGGCTGGGAAAGATCGAGGTCGTAAGGCTGGAGGAGCTGGAGTAGGCGGCTCGCGCGCCGGCGGTGCGGCTCACTTGTTCCAGGCAGCGAGCAAATCGAGAATCGCCTTCTTGCCGTCGGCGAAATACATCAGCGTGTTGTCGGCGGCGAAGAGCGGATTCGGAATGCCCGCGAATCCCGGGCTCAAGCTGCGCTTGATCACGATCACCGCCCGCGCCTTGTCGACTTCGATGATCGGCATGCCGGCGATGGGACTCTTCGGATCATCGCGCGCCGACGGATTGACCACATCGTTCGCTCCGATCACGATCGCCACATCCACCTGCTCCATCTGCGGATTGATCGCTTCCAGCTCGACGAGCTTGTCGTAGGGGACATCGGCTTCGGCGAGCAGCACATTCATGTGCCCCGGCATGCGGCCCGCCACGGGATGGATCGCGTACTCCACCTTCGCTCCCTGGCGCTCGAGCAGATTGCCGAGATCGCGCACCGCGTGCTGCGCCTGCGCGACCGCGAGCCCATAGCCGGGAACGAAGACGACCCGCCGCGCGCCCTCGAGGATCATCGCCACTTCGTCGGCGCTGACCGATTTCACCTTGCCCGCGTAGATCGACTCGCCCGCCGGAGCCGCCGCGCTCGCGGAGAAGCGCCCGAAGAGCACATTCGTGAGCGAACGGTTCATCGCCCGGCACATGATCTGCGAGAGGATGATGCCCGAAGCGCCCACGAGCGCGCCCGAGATGATCAGCACTTCGTTGGAGAGCACGAAGCCGGTCGCCGCTCCCGCGAGACCCGAGTAGGAATTGAGGAGCGCGATCACGACCGGCATGTCGGCGCCGCCGATGGGAAGAATGAGCAGCACGCCGAGCAGCGAGGCCACGCCGGAAAGGGCCCAGTAGGTTGCGATCTGCCGCGGCGACATCACGAGGTAGGCGCTCAGCGCGAGGCAGATCGCGAAGAGCAGGATATTGAAGAGAAATTGCCCGGGGAAGACGACCGGCTTCTCCGTCATCAGCCCCTGGAGCTTGGCGAAGGCGACCATGCTGCCCCAGAAGGTGACCGCGCCGATCAGCGCGGTCGCGGCCGTGGAAACGGTGAACTGGCCGTTCATCGCCAGTCCGGCATGCACCGCGCTCGCGTGCGCAGCGCCGGCCACCAGCACCGAAGCGATCCCGCCGAATCCATTGAAGAGCGCCACGAATTGCGGCATCGCGGTCATGGGAACCCGCTGCGCGAGTACCGCTCCCACTCCGCCTCCGATCACGAGGCCCGCGAGAATCAGGCGAAAGTCGATGATCTGGCGGTCGAGGAGCGTGACCACGATCGCGAGCAGCATGCCGAGCGCGCCGAGCAAGTTGCCGCGCACCGCCGTGCGCGGATGCGCGAGCCCTTTCAGGCCGAGAATGAAGAGCACGGCCGCGACGAGATAGGCGAGATTGATGAGACTCCCGGACATTCACACTCCCTGTTCGAAACGCCCGCCGTTTCCCTGGTCCAGGCCAAGCTCCCGCGCACCGGGGCGACTCGACCCCCAGCGCGCGCGCACGCGTCCGCCCCGCAACCGCAAGGGAGACGCGGGGATCATTTCTTCCGGCGGAACATCGCCAGCATGCGATGGGTCACGAGAAAACCGCCGACCACATTCACCATCGCGAAGACGACCGCGAAGAAGCCGAGCCAGGCCGCCAGCCCTCCCCGCTCCGCGCCGGCGGCGATCAGGGCCCCCATCAGGGTGATGCCGGAGATCGCATTCGATCCCGACATCAGCGGCGTGTGCAGCGTGGGCGGCACCTTGGCGATGACTTCGAAGCCGACGAACGCGGCCAGCACGAAGACCGCCAGCGCACCGATGAAATCGTTCATGGCACTTGCCCTTTCGTCGAATCGAGGTCTTCGCCGCGTTCCCTCCTGCGGACATCCGTGGAACATCCGGACATCTTCTGTGCGCCCCGCGTTCGCGCGAGTCATCCGCCCTGCTTGGCTTCCGGCAAAGGCCCCATGCCCAGGAAGTCGCGCACTTGCGGCTGCACGACTTCCCCTCCGCGGGTGACGAGCGTCGCGGCGACGATCTCGTCGGGCGGATCGAGATGAAGGGCCCCGTCCTTCACGATGTGCAACAGGAAGGCCGCGAGATTGCGCGCGTACATCTGGCTGGCGTGATACGGAACCGTGGAAGGGAGATTGATCGGCCCGATCACGATCGTTCCGTGGCGCACGAGCGTCTGCCCCGGAATGGTGAGCTCGCAATTGCCGCCTTGCTCGGCGGCGAGATCGACGATCACCGACCCGGGGGCCATGCCCGCCACCATCTCCTCGCTGATCAGCTTCGGAGCGGGACGCCCGGGCACGAGCGCGGTCGTGATGACGACATTGTTCGCGCCCACCGCTTCCGCCATTTGTTCGCGTTGCCGGCGGTAGAACTCCTCGCTCAGCGCTTTCGCGTAACCGCTCTTGTCCTCCGCTTGTTCGGCCGGAAGCTCGAACTCCACGAATCGCGCGCCCAGGCTTTCGACCTGCTCGCGCACGGCGGGCCGCACATCGTAGGCGGAGACGAGCGCGCCCAATCTTCGCGCGCTCGCAATCGCCTGCAGGCCCGCCACCCCCGCGCCGACCACGAAGACGCGCGCGGCGGCCACCGTGCCCGCGGCGGTGACCAGCATCGGAAACATGCGGGTGAGCGCATCGGCCGCGAGAATGACGGCTTTGTAGCCCGAGATCGTCGACATGGACGAGAGCACATCCATCGCCTGGGCGCGGGTGGTGCGGGGCATCAATTCCAGCGAGAAGAGCAGCACGCCGCATTCCGCCAGGCGGCGCGCGGTGTCGGCGGCCGAGAAGGGATGGCAGAGGCCGATCAAGGCCTGCCCCGAGCGCAAGGCCCCGATGTCCATGCGCCCGGCGTCGAGATTGGCCCCGCAGGCGCGCACCTGCGCAATGATGTGCGCATCGGAAAAGAGCTGCGCGCGCGAGGAGGCGATTTGCGCGCCCTTGCCCGTGTATTCCTCGTCCGAGAATCCGGCCGCGATTCCCGCGCCCGCTTCGACGACGATTTCGATTCCCGCTTTCGTCAAGGAAGGCAGCACCGCCGGAACGAGCGCGACCCGGCGCTCTTCGGGAAAGGTCTCCTGGGGCACTCCGACGACGATCATGGCGGCTCCACGAAGATCATCAGTGAATGCGGATATGCCGTTGCGCGACTCGGTCGAGCCGCAACATCGCGCACTCGTGCGCATGGACAAAGCGCTCGGAGCCGGCGGCCTGGGGGGAGCGGCCGCCATCGGGGCGATTGTGACACAACCGAGGCGCGCGCAGAAGCGAGAACCTGCCTCAACCGCCTGTGCGATTTACGAGCGTTTCAGCGCCTCGCTCGCAGCGAGATGCAGCGGGTCCCAGGCCGGAGCGTAGGGCGGCGCGTAGCACAAGTCGATTTGCGCGAGCTCCTCGAGCGTCATCCCGCGATGCAATCCGGCGGCGACGACATTCACACGGCTCACCGCGCCCTCGGTTCCGATGGCCTGCGCGCCGAGCAGGCGGCCCGTCGCCCGTTCGGCGAGAATGCGCAGCTGCAAAAGCTGCGAACCGGGATACGCGCGCGCGCGCGTCGAGGCGGTCACTTGCGCGGAGATCATATCGATGCCCGCCGCCTGCGCCTCCTCGTCGCAAAGGCCGCTGTGCGCGACCTCGAGGTCGAAGATCTTGCAGCACCACGACCCGACCACGCCGGGGAAGCGCGCTTCCTGGCCGGCGATGTTCGATCCCGCGACTCTCCCTTGACGATTGGCCACATCGCCGAAGGGAAAGAAAACGGGTTTCCCGAGAATCCTGTGCCACGCTTCCGCGCAATCGCCCGCCGCGTACGCGCGTCCGGCCGCGGGCGCGCGCCCGGAATCCCCGGAGACGGTTGCGCGCATGCGATCGTCGGTCGCGATCGCGCCCGAGAACCCGAGCGCGATTCCCGCTTCCCGCGCGAGATCGACATTCGGCCGGATGCCCAACGCCGCCAGGACGAGATCGGCCTCGAAGGTGCGGCCGTCGCTGGTGCGCACCCGCGCCCCGCAGGCTCGACCTTCGGCAGTCCCCGGCGATCGCAGAGCGCCCGCTGGTTGCGCCTCGCCGCACGCGGGCTCGATCGCGATCGCTTCGGTTTCCGGAAGGTATTCGACGCCCTGCTTCTCGAGCTCCTTGCGGATGGCTTCCGAAAACGAAGGCGCGAGGCGGCGCAGCGGGCGATCGCCGTGGTGAAGAATGCGCGTCTCGAGACCGAGCGCGCGGAAGGTCTCGGCCATTTCCATCGCGATCAATCCCGCCCCGAGAATGATCGCGCTGCGAGCCCCGCGGGCGCGAATCGCTTCCTTGATGCGCACCGCATCCTTCAGGTCTTTCAGCGTGACGACCGCTTCGTGCCCGATTCCCGGGATGGAAGGCACGAGCGGGGATGCGCCCGACGCATAGGCGAGATAATCGAATGGCCACGATTCGCCGCCGGCGCTTTCGCCGTGACCTCGTTCACCCCGCGCGCCTTGGCCGCCCTCGGCGCGCACGATGCCTCTCGCGAAGTCGATGGCCGTGATCGCGGTTCCCAGATGCACCCGCACGCCCGATTGCTCGAATTGCTCCGGCGTGCGGGCGACCAGGCGCCCGGCGTCCGCAATGCGGCCGGCGATGTAATAGGGCGTGGGGCAGGACATGTAGGAGACATGCGGCCCGCGCTCGAACATGTGGACTTCGAGATCGGGACGGGAACGCCTGGCTTTAGCGGCAATGCTCGAACCCGCCGCTCCGCCTCCGATCACCACGAGACGCTCAGACATCCGTGTCATGCTCCAGGACTGCCGCCCCTGCCATGCGGCGCGACGGCCGATGCGCCTGCCTCGATGGGCAGGCCATCCTCGATTGCCATACCGCCTCGCGCGCTCGCGCTCAGAGCGCGCTCAGCGCGCGAAGATGACCTTGCGGGTCACCTCGGAGCCGGCGCAGGTCAGACGCGCGAAGTAGATGCCCGCGGGCACCCGGCCTCCATCCGCCCCTCGCCCGTCCCACGCCGCGGTGTAGCTGCTGGCCGGGCGCCATTCATCGACGAGACGGGCGACTTCCCGGCCTTCCAGCGAATAGATCGACAGGCGCACATGGCCCGCCGCGGGGAGCAGGAAGCCGAATTCCGTCGCGAGCGCGAAGGGGTTGGGACTGTTCTGCCACAGACTCAGGCGGGCGAGCGGAGGATGATCGTCCGCATCGCTGGGCATCTTCACGATCGTGACCGTCTGGTTGGCGGAAGCGCGGATGTCGACGCCGACATAGCAGACCGAGAAGATCCCGGCATCATCGCATTGAATGAGCCGTCCTCCGTTCACCTGATACTGCCCCGCGCCGCCGGGCATGAAGAAGCGCAACAACCCGTTCTCGAAGCGCTCGGGATAGGCGTTCAACACCGACGCGGTCACGGTGTCGTTGGTGCCGTCGTTCGCGGGCGTGTAGAGCACGCGCAAGCGTTCTCCCGTCGAGCCGGCCGACATCGTCAGCTCGGGATAGACCTGGCCTTGCACCACGCGCACCAGCCGGAAGGCGCGCTCGCCGCCGCCGGGATTGTTGGTGCCGAGATCGTACGGATATTGCGTGATCGAGCCCGCGTCGCGATGGATGTGCCCCCACAGGGCGAGGTCGATTCCCAGACTGCTCAAATTCAACTGGTCGGCGAAATCGTAATGATGGAAGAGCACATTGGCGGTGCTTCCCGCGGCCGCGGCGAGGTCCGCGTTCAGCCACTGCAACTGCTCGGAGATGAAGCTCGTTTCGCCGTAGATCGAATAGCGGAAGCCGTCGTAGTTGTCGTAGGACTCGAGCCCCGTGTAGTGGATCGTGCCGTAGTCGAAGCTGTAGTTCTGCGTGCGCCAGGGGGCGCCCGGCGGAGGACTGTCGAGGCGCTTCCATCCGAAGAAGCGCCACCAATCGCGGCGGGCCGTGCCATCAGGCGGCGGGGTGGCGTCCCAGCCCCCGATGTCGTGATTGCCGCCGGTGAGGAAGACGGGCATCTTGAATTCGGTCAGCACGCGTTGCGCGCGCGTGTAGTAGCGCTTCAGCAGGAAGTCCTCGAGCTCGCCCTCGTTAATCAAGTCGCCGGTCAGGAGCACGAACTCGGGATTGATGATGTTCAAGTCGGCGATCACTGCCCTCAGGTCCATGATCTCGGAGCTGTCGGTGTCGGCGCCCGCCTCGTAGTAATAGAGATCCGTCGGCAGATGCGGGTCGGAGATGTGCACGAAGTAGTATTCCTCGCGGTATTCGGGAATCACGACCACCGCGTTGCGCGTGCGATCCCAGATGCCGCCGTTGGCCTGCACGATCAGATCGTACTGTTCGTAGAGCGGGATGTCGGCGGCCTCGGGAACCTGCGCCGTCAAGGTCCACCAGACCGTCGCGGGGTCGTAGCTGGCCGAGAGAATCGGAAGCGCGATTTCATGGGAGGCGAATTGCAGTCGCGCACTCCAGCCGGTCGTTGAGGAAGGCGCCGCGCATTCGATCCGCAGCGTATCGCACGGCACGACGAAGGATGGGATGTTGAGCAGCGGGCGCTGAATGATGGTGAGGGTGTCTCCGATCGCGATCGCGCTCACGGACGCCGGGCGGGACAATCCCGCGAGGGCGAGCGCCAGGAAGAGAATAACGAAGGCACGCGACATGGCTATCTCCTCATGAACTTCCAACGATGCGGTCCCAAAGAAGCATACCATGCCTGCTCCCCCGGGGACGACAGTCTCCTAAACGATTGCCCCGCAAGCAATGGCGCGGGCCGCCCAGACGCCCTCTCGCTTGCCATGGTTTGGCTTCCGTGCCATCCTCCTGCGTTCCCGGTTCGTCTTCGCAACCCCTCAGCCGGGCGAGGAACCCCATGGCCACCAAGCGAAAGCCCGTCGCTTCCATGCCGCCCAGGAAGCCCTCGTCCGCGCGTGGTCCCGGGATGCGGTAGGATGGCGCGTGGCTCGGCTGCGGCGCCAGCTCGATGGCCGCGCGAGCGCACATTCGTGGGCGGGAGGTACGATGGACTTGAGCAGCCTCGGCGACTTCATGTTCTATCACAATCCCCTGCGCGCGTGGCTGGTCGCTGTGGGCATTCTGGCCGTCTGTTTCCTCGCGCTGCGCATCATGAACGGGCTCATCCGCCGCCGCATCGCCCCGCTCGTCGCGCGCACCACGACGCTCATCGACGACTCGTTCTTCGCAATGCTGCAACGCACCAAGAACTTCTTCCTCCTGCTCATCGCCGCCTACATCGGGCGCCTGGCGCTGCAGCTTCCCCAGGGAGCGGCCAAGACCTTCTCGGTCATCGTCATTCTCGGCATGCTGGTCCAGGCGGGCATCTGGGGAACGGCGCTGATCATGTTCCATGTGCGGCGCTACGCGGCCGAGCGCCTGGCCGCTGATCCGTCCGCGACCACGACCGTATCGGCGCTCGGCTTCTTCGCGCGCATCGGGCTTTGGACGGTGCTCGTCCTGCTCGCGCTCGACAATGTGGGCGTCGATGTCACCGCGCTCATCGCCGGACTGGGGCTGGGCGGGATCGCGATCGCGCTCGCGTTGCAGAACATCCTCTCGGATCTCTTCGCATCGCTCTCGATCGTCTTCGACAAGCCCTTCGTGGTGGGCGATTCCATCGCGGTCGACACTCTCTCGGGCACCGTCGAGCATGTGGGCTTGAAGACCACCCGCGTGCGCAGCGTATCGGGCGAGCAGCTGATCTTCTCGAACAACGATCTCCTGCAAAGCCGCATTCGCAACTTGAAGCGCATGGAGGATCGCCGCGCCGAGCTCACCCTGCGCGTCGCCTACGGCACGCCGGTCGCAAAGCTGGAAGCGATTCCCGGGATGATTCGCGAGATCATCTCGCGCGACCCGCGCGCCCGCTTCGAGCGCTGCCACCTGAAGCAAGCCGGCGAATCCGCGCTGATCTTCGAGTCCATCTACTGGGTGCCCGACCCCGACTACCAGCTCTTCATGGACATCCAGCAGGGCATCGTGCTCTCCGTAATTCGCGCGTTTCAGGAGGCGGGAATCGCGTTCGCCTATCCGACACAGACGATTCATTTGAACGAGGCGGCTCCCCATCCTTCGTTGGCCGGGCAGGCGCCTTCTTCTTCCGGCGACGATCGCGCGGGCGAAGGCCAAGGAGCGGACAGGTCATGATCTCCTGGGCGTGGCGTATGGTCGCGCTGCGCGCGAGAGCCTGTCGCGAGCGATGGCGCGTCCCGGCGTTCGAGTGCCTTCTTGCGGCGGCCACGCTCGGGATCGCGCTTGCAGGCTGCCAGGGTTCGGGCAGCGTTGAAGAATCGAAGCGGGGCGAGGAATCGAGGCGGGCCGGGGAATTCAAACGAGCCGGCGAATCGAAGCAGGCGAAAGGGCCGACCATGCAGAGCGCGAGCGACAGCGGGCAGGCGGGCGAGCGTGGCAGTCCCGATTCGCGCCGCGGGCAGCCGAGCCCGACCAAGGAGGAGGCGCGCTTCGCCCAGGAGCGCGAGCGCATGGTACGCGAGCAGCTGGCTCGCCGGGACATCACCGACTCCACGGTGCTGGCGGCGATGCGGGCGGTGCCGAGACATCTCTTCGTTCCCGAAAATTTGCGGGGCTCCGCGTATGCGGATACGCCCTTGCCGATCGGGCACGATCAGACGATCTCGCAGCCGTACATCGTCGCCCTCATGACGCAACTCGCAAACCCCAAGCCGGACGCGCGCGCGCTCGACATCGGCACCGGCTCGGGCTATCAGGCGGCAGTGCTCGCGGAACTGGTCGATTCGGTCTACAGCATGGAGATCCTCTGCCCGCTCGCGGAAGAAGCGTGCGAACGATTGCAGCGCCTCGCCTATCGCAATGTCGAAGTGCGCTGCGGAGACGGCTACCGCGGCTGGCCGGAACATGCGCCCTTCGATGTCATCATCGTCGCCGCGGCCCCCGAAAAGATCCCGCCGCCGCTCATCGAGCAACTCGCTCCCGGCGGCCGTCTGGTGATCCCGGTGGGCGACCAACGCCAAAGTCTCATGGTGGTCGAGAAGCGGGCGGACGGAACCATCGAGGAGCGCCAGGCCGCTCCGGTGCGATTCGTGCCGATGACGGGCGAGGCGAGGAAATGAGCCTCCGCCTCCCGGCCTCTGGCAAGCCATGTCCTCGCCTCACCGCTTCGACGAACCGAAGTTGCAGCCGGGCCTTGCGAAAGAACGGTACCTCCCTATGCTTGAGGCGATTCGGGCATAAGAAAGCGGCGGCCGAGGAGGATCCAGACCCTCGGGCGGGTCCGGGCAGACCACCTCGGATTTCCCCGGACCCGTACGTGGGCACAGGGGTAGGAGGACCTCGAAATCGCGGGCGCTCGGGCGCTCGCGTTGTCATCGGCAATGGATCGATTCTGATGTTTGCGCTTGGGCACCGTTTTCGATAGACTGCGTCGGTTTTCCCTTGCCCCGCCTCGCGCCCCGGTTTCGTCGGGCGGCCTGGCCTGGCAAATGCATCGGCGCTCTGCATCGCACACGGTTGGCGGCGCAAGGAGGACGTCCTCGTTCATGAAGGCCGATCTGCACGTCCATTCGAATTTTTCGTACGATGTCCCCAATCTTCCCGAGTTCTCGCCGCGCGCGCTCTACGATCGCGCCGTGAACCGGGGGATGGCGTTCTTCACCCTCACGGATCACGACACTCTCGCGGGAATCGAAGACCTGCAACGCAGCCTGCAGGCGACCTACGGCGATCATCCGCCGATCCCCGTCATCCCGGGCGTTGAAATGAAGCTCTTCGATCCCTCGATCGGGCACACCATCCATGTGAATGTGCTCGGCTTGAGCCCGCAGGACCACGAGCGGCTGGAGCAGCGCAGGTCTTCCCTGCCGCGCTTTACGCGGTATTGCCGACGCCACGGCTTGTTCCACACCTACAACCATCCGCTGTGGTTCGAGCGCGGGGAGCGGCCGCGGATCGAGGAGGTCGAGCGGGCCGTCGATTTCTTCCCAGTGATCGAGCTGAACGCGGGCCGCATTCCCGAACTGAACGCGCGCACCGCCGCGCTCGCCCGCCGTCACGGCAAGCCGTTGATCGCCAACTCCGACACGCATGTCGGACAAGTGGGCAAGTGCTACACGCAGGCCAAGGCGCAATCGGTCGAGGAATTCCTCGCCTGCGCGGTGGCGGGAAAAGCGCAGACCTTTCCTGATCACTTTCGCTTCCAGGAATTCACGCGCGAGATTTCCGAGGCGGTCGATCTGTGGACGCGCAAGCGTCCCGCCCCGGCGAAGAGACGCGCCTTGCCGCATGGCCACAAAGATCGCTATCTCCTCGTCCATCGCATCCTGGGCCGGCGGCCGATGCGCTGGCCGATTCCCCGGCGCCTGCTCGGAGTGGTGATGAAGGTGATTGCCCGAGCGACGACCTATCTGTTCCTGCGGCAGCAACGGCGCATGAATCTGCGGCTGGGGGAAGCGCAGTCCTGAAGACGGCCTGCTATGGGCTCAATGAAGGATGACCTGCTTGCACGCCCGGGTCTCGCCTCCGTCGTAGCCGATCTTCAGAAAGTACACTCCGGACCCGACGGCGCGCCCGCCCGGCGCTCCGTTCCAGCGCGCTTTCCCCGGCCCGCATTCGATCGGCGCCAACGGCACGCAGTCGATCGTCCGGCCTTCGTTGTCGAGCACGACGAGACGCACGCCCGTGAGCCGTTGCGAGGCGTGGAAGGTAACGACGGCGCCTCTTCGACCGGGATTGGCTTCCAGGCGCACATTGCGAAGGGCGCCGGCTGGGGGGAATTCGTCAACGGCGCCGCGGCGTTGGCCCCGGGCAGCTTCCGCCGTTTCCTCCACGCCGGCGGGATCGCTCCAGGCCTGCGAGTACACGCATTCGGGAACAACATCGACCACCGCGACCGGATGCTCCCCGGCGGGATACCCGGATAGCGGAATGCGCGCCTCGGCGTAGCTTTCGGGACGCGTCGGAATCGGCTGAAGGTAGTAATCCTCTCCGGCCGGTTCGGTGTACATCTGGTTCAATTGCGCCCCGTCCAAGGTGCGCACTCCGTCGACATCATTCGGAACGCTCTCCACTTCCACCTCGTCTCCGCCGACGGGATAGGCGCGGCCGCACCACGACTCTCTCCAGTCGCGTCGCGGGTAATCCAGCGTGAAGCAGGGGATCACATTCGGGTAGAACGAGTAGCCCGTCCGAATCCAGTCGATCTCGACCGATTCGGGACGGATGCGCAGGCGCGTGTAACCAAGAACGGTGAGCAGCTGGCGCATCCAGGGGCGGTCGGTTCCCTGCCGCAACACATCGCCGTAGCTGTGCTGCATTCCCGAACGGGAGAACCAGCGCTCGATGTGCGTCGGCCGCCCGCAAGCCAGATAGTGCACCCCGTCGGCCTCGCTGTGCGCGAAGCAGTGATCGTGGCCATAGAGAAAGAACTGAGCGCCGTGCGCGCGCATGATCGAATGAATCCACGCCTGCTCGGTGCCCGGCCGGATGGCATCGATCGCGCAGCCCCGCCCGTAGGCCAGCCCTTGCCCGGAGACGATCGTCTCTCCGGCCGTTCCAATCAGCCCCCCTCCCACGAGATGATGCGCGATCACGAACTTCCAACGCGCCGTGGATTCGGAGAGCGTTCTAGTCAGCCATACGCGCTGAGTCTCACCTAGACTCCACTGGCTGGGCCGCGTCGGACGCACGAATGCTCCAGGAAGCGTGTAGCGAAAAGGATCGAGCACCACGAACAGCGCGTCGCCCCAGCTCCAGGCGTAGAAATTCTGCAGGTGGGCGCGCTCTCCGTCGTTCCAGGGATCTTCGCCCGCTCCCCAATCTTTCGAGGAGTCCGTGTCCACTCCACCCTCGCCGCCCTCCGGATAGGTGTCGCCGCGCGGATTGGGAATCAGCGTCAAACGCGCATGCGTCGACCACTTCTGGGCGTACTGGTATGGCGTGAGATGGTTGCCGAACGGAGAGAACGAATGCATGCCGTCGTCCCCGTGCTGAAAGAAGCCTGCTTCCATCTCGTGGTTTCCACACGCGAAATAGACCGGTGCGCGCGCGAAGAGCGACGCCATCACTCGGCGGTAGGAGACATAGTGCCGAAGGGCGTCCAGCTCCGAGCAGACGGAGTTGGGATGGACGCAATCGCCCAGATCAATGCAGAAATCGGATCGATCCTCGGAGAGCACTTGCGCGATGCAGGCGAGCGCGTTGTATCCCCAGACGGTCCTCAGGTCGAAGTCGAAGAAGAGGTCGGCCCAGTGCGTATCGGCCATGATGCAGAGATCGAACGCTTCCCCGGGAGGCTTCTGCGTACGCAGCCGCCCCGCAGGCAAGGATCTCCAGATGCCCGGCTCCGCGCCGGATTCGTATTCCACGCCATACCAGTATTCCGAGGAAGGCGCGAGCCCGCTCAGCGGCAATTCGAGCGCCTGCAGCGGGCCGGCGACCATTCGTTCCTCGGAAACGTGCGGAGATTGGGGAAGCGCAGTTTCGTTCTCGGCCCATCGCACGCGGGCCGTCACGCATCCGGTAGAATTCTCGGCGGTGACGAGATTCACGACCGCGCCGCTCGCCGTCACGCGGCCGGCGGCCGGAGACGCCGCAAAGCAGGCGGACTCCGGCCGATCGCGATCGGAAATCAGGAGCGCTCGAGTTCTTTCGTGCGCCGCCATCCCGGCCACCGCCGAGAGGGCGCGCAGGAAATCGCGTCTTCGCATCCTGCCCATGGAAGGCACTCCTCGCACACGCGCAACAGGGAGCGATGCACAACGGGAATGGTGCGCGCGCCATCGGCGGAGATGCGGAGTGGAGGCGAGGGCCACGACATTGCAGGCAGGATGGCAAGGGCCCGGCGTTTCACTCCAACGTCCCCAGCCGAGTGAAGCCCCGCGAGCCGGCTGTACAGCCATGCACTCGAGAACGGCGCAGCCGGACTTGGGCTGCATACCATGATGCGTACTCTCGCAGCCGGAATACTATCACCCGAGGCCGCAGCAGGCAAGAGCGGATGCTACACCGCCGCGCGAGCTTTTCTCAGCCTCTCCCAGAACGGCTTGAACAGAAAGCTCCGCTCATCGAGCGCGCACAGCCGCTCGAACATCGGTTTCGTGACGGTGAAGGCGAGCAGGTCGGGCGCCAGATACTGGCGCATCGCGATGTCGGTCGCCCCGATCACGGCCTGGGGCGCGTCGAAATCGGGGAAAGCTCCCGCGATCTGCATGCATCCTGATCCGAACGGCGCCAGCACGGGAACGGGATCGCGCGGCGAGGCATGATACTGCGCGCCGAGCGCGAGCATCCCCAGCTGATCGGGCGGGGCATGAAAGGTGATCGTGCGCAGCCATTCGTATTGCGATTCACGCAACGGCCCGACGAAGAGATGCGCATGCCGAGGCTCGTAGGGCCGGATCGCATCCAGCCACTCTTCCATCAATTCGGGCGAGGCCTTCAAACCTTCCTCGTTCACGAGGAAATCCACCATCGCCGCGCGCGGACGCGACTGCACACCGCACATCCACATGCCCGCTCCGCCGCAGCCGAAGTTGTCGCGCGTGAGGTGCAGCATCTTGCCTTCCAGCCAACGATGATAGAAGGCGAAGATGCAGGCGTGGCCTTGCGCGGGCGGTTCGACGAAGGGCTCGAACGGGGACGGATCGGGGGCGTCGTAGAAACCGATCAGCGGGGCGCGAATCCCGATTTTCTCGAGAAGCAGGCTGGGATTCGGTTGCGGATCGCCGGCGGACCGCTTTGCGTCACTCGGCTGCTTGCCGTCACCCGGTCGTCTGTCATCGCTGCACGGCTGCATGAATCTGCTCTCCTTTCGTTCCAAGGGCCGGGCCCGCAAGCACCCATCGCCCGCGTCGCCCGTCGCCCGGCATTGTAGCGCAAGCGGCGAGCGTTGTCCGAGTGGGCGCATTTTCCATGCGCGCACATCCACGGCCGGCCATCCGATCGCAAGACGCCCCCGTCGCATCCGCTCCCTCTCTCGCCCATTTTCCCTGCATCATCGAAGATCAGCGCCAGGCGGTCGCCATCGATCCTCGCCGCGATGTGGACGAGGCCGTGCGCCATTTGATTCGGATGGGATACGACCATTTCGGCGGCTATCTCGCGGGAGGCATGCGCTGCTGGTATCAACACGGCGCGCGCACTGTGACGACCGGCACGATCACAGCCAGGAGTTGTGCCGCACGCTGGATGCAGGCGCGGGCGCGCGCATTCTCGATGTGCACGGCGAAGAGGAACGGAAGATCGAGGGGCGCCTGGCGACGGCGATCCACCTGCGGATCACCGAGCTTCCCCGTCGCTGGGAAGAAATCGCCGGGACGGGACCGCGCGCCATCACTCCGCTTCTTCTTCGCGCCAGACTTCTTCCGCTTCGCGCCTGCCCGCGCCGCGGCGGCGCTTCGTCTCTGACCGCTTGCGCTTCGTTGCCGCGCGTTCGGCGCGAGAGGCTGGCGAAGGTTGGGTCGCGATCCTCTTCTTCGGTACAGCGGCGGCCCGTTGAAGCAGAGCGATCAGGCGGGCGAGCGCATCCTGGCGGTTCTGCTCGCGCAAGCGATGGCGGCGAGCCGTGATGACGAGCACGCCTTCGCGCGAGATGCGCCTTCCGGCAATCCCGCTCAGGCGTTCCTTCACTTCGTCGGGGAGATTCGGAGAGCGGCGCACATCGAAGCTGAGCTGCGCCGCCGTGGCGACCTTGTTCACATTCTGGCCGCCGGGGCCCGGAGAGCGAATGAAGCGAAAGGAGATTTCGTCTTCATCGATTGCGATGCGGCGGTTGATGGCGATCATCGGCTCCCCCATCGCGCGCAGCAGCAACTCTCGCTCGCCCAGTGCGGAGAACATGATCGGCTTTGGGCGAAGACATGCGAACGGCATTTCGTGCCAGAAGGCGAGGCCAGGATCAGCAAGGCCCGGATGCCGGCCCGCTTCCCTGCGGACCGGCAACCGGTTTCACCGACGGCATTCGATCCGCCGCCGTGCTCGTCACGCGCCGCAGATCAGGCGCCTTGCTCCATCAGACGTCCTTACTCCTCAGGCACCTTGCTCTCATCGACGGTGATCGAAAGCTCGACGCGCCGATTGATCGCCTTGTTGGCCGCGGTGTCGTTGGCGACGAGCGGCTGGGTCTCGCCGTAGCCGCGCACGGTGATCGTATTCGCCGGCACGCCCTGCGCCATGATGATGTCGCTGACCGCCTGGGCCCGCATGAGCGAGAGGCGCTCGTTGTAGTCGGCCGCTCCATCGCTGTCGGTGTGTCCGGTCACCGTGATCAAGTCCTCGGGATAGTTCTTCAGCACCTGCCCGAGTTCGGCCAGAGTCCCGCGCGATTCCTCGTTGACTTCGCTGCTGTTGACCGCGAAGTGAATCGTGTTCTCGGAGAGACTCACGATCACGCCCTGCTCCGTCCGGCGCGTCTCGGCGATTTTCGCGAGCTCTTCGGCCTGCTTGTCGAGCCGGTGGCCGACCGCCCCTCCGATCACGGCGCCGGTCACGCCGCCGATGACGGCGCCTTCGGCCTTGTGCCCGGTCTGATGCCCGATCACCGCGCCGGCGACCGCGCCCGCGGCTCCGCCGATCGCGGCCCCGGTCGTCGTCCGCTTGCCGCATCCGTACGACAGGCCGCACGCGAAGATCAGCAAGACGACGCCGGTGAACCGCAGAATGGACTTCCAGGAACGCATGTTGACTTTCCTCCTCTTCTTGGCGCCGGGCGGCCGGCCGCCCGATGGTTTTGTGATGTACCGGTAGCTTTGGATCTATAGTCCATCGATCTAGAAAAGTCCACCCCCCGGCCGCTGCAAACGGGCACTGACAGCCGTAAGTCCTTGCCTCTGCGCGCTCGCCCAGGACGCGGTCGACCCGCACATGGGCCAGGCCTCGGCCGAATGCCCGCCATGCGCGTGGGTGTGGCCCATGCGGGGCGGACGAGGAGTCGGGCCAGTGGAGCTGATGATGCGGGAAGAAGATACACGGGAAGAAGGGCAGGTCGCCAGCCGGTGCTCAAAGGCGGATTCGGGTTCGTGCCCGGCGCCTGCCTCTCCTCTCACCGAAAGCGTTTCTTGACGTTTCCCCAGGTCTCTGGGTCGTCCGGCGGCAAAATGTCCGAGGGCGGCAGGCATGGATCCGGATCGCAAAACACGCACTTGCCCAGCCAGACCCCAAAGAGATAGTCCGTGCAGCTGTGTAGTTCGGCAAGCTGGCACGATCCGTCGGGCAGGCAGCAGGCGCCGAAAAGCCCCGGCCAATACTGGGCTCCCTTCAGCCGCAGCAGATAGTCGCTCTCACAGGGAACGCCGGCGTACGCGCTCGGCACAACGACGAACCAGATATGCTCGAAGCGCGACATCACCCTGCGAAAGCCGACTTCTTCACAGGAAATGCCACTCGCGACTTCGTACGGAAACATGCAATCGTTCTCCGGGAAAAGCCAGATCGAGACGGGAAACTCCGCCGTGCAAGTGACCGACATCGTGTCCCCCGTTCCGACGATCTCGAACCAATCCGCGTCACGGTATTGGTAGCCGTTGTTTATGAAAGTCCCGCTCTTGCCGCAGAAAACACAACTGGCCAGACTCTGAAATACAGACCAATTGCAGCCGCCGTTGTATAGGTCGACGTACCCGTCGTGGCAGGGAGGCTCGCCCTCGGGCTCGCCCAACCATGGGCACGAGAGGGAGCAGGTCAGCGCCGGCGCTGAGGGAAGCAGCGGGGCGAAGGCGCTATCCTCCTCGCCCACGCGCACGCATTTCGGTCCTCGCGCGTTGGGGAATGCAGCGTCCGAGGTCTGCGGTAACCCAGGGCCCCCTTGGTTCAAATCTCGTGGATCTGCGGCTTGCCCCAATGAAGCAGAGGCGAAAAGCAGGATGAGTATCATCGCGCTCGAACGCATGGGTGGCCCCCTTTCGGCGCGGGACAGCGCGAATGACCGGCTCGGATGGAATCTGTGAGGCCGGCCGATGACTGTTCTATGAGTGTACGCCTGCCGGAGTTGGGAAAGGAAGCGGGCGGCCAGCGGCGGCCGGGCCTTGTCCTCCCCTATGCGCCCGATTAGACTTCCCCGGCGGCCCGAATCCGGGCCTACGGAGGAGCAGATGGCCGACTCCTTTTTGTCGACTTGCCCGTCGTGCAGGGCCAAGAACCGCATTCCTCTCGCGAAAGTCGGGCAGCAAGGGCGCTGCGGCCGCTGTCATGCGGAGCTTCCGCCGCGCTCTTTTTTCGCGGAAGAGCCGGTGGATGTGAGCGAAGGCCGCTTCGACCTCGTGACCCGCACGAGCCCGCTCCCGGTGCTGGCCGACTTCTGGGCCGCCTGGTGCGCTCCCTGCAAGATGCAAGCGCCCATCCTCGCGCAGCTTGCCGCGGACCTTCGCGGCCGCCTGCTGGTAATCAAGGTCGATACCGAATCCGCACCGCTTCTGTCCACGCGCTTCGCGATCCACTCGATCCCAACTCAGGTTCTCTTGCGGAGCGGAATCGAGGTCGACCGAATCGTGGGCGTCCTGCCCCTGGCCGCCTTGCGCGCGCGGGTGGAACGCTTTCTCTCTTGATGGGCATTCGATGGATGTCGTTTGGAGCACCTTTCCGAGACCCGCTTCCCCGAGGATTCGCTGCCTGAAGTTCGAACGCGCGCATTGGACGCGAACAGGAGATCGCAGATGAGCAAGACGGCCGCATGGGTCATGGTCCTTGGAACGCTTGCCGTTTTCTTGATGCTCGCGCCGTTGCCCCGGCCCGCCTACGCCGCGGGACGGGAAGCAGGCGATCGTGCGGGGTCGCAAGCCTCCCTGGTCGGGCTCCTCGAAACCGAATTGCAGCGCTCGCTCAAGAACTTGCACGAAGAGGGCGATGCGCCGCTCTTCTATCTGCAGTACGCGGTGACCGAGCGCCACGGCCTGAGCCTCGGGGTGCGAAACGGAGCGCGCGTGTCTCCCGAGCGGGAGCAGCGCCGCTATCTGGATGTCGATCTGCGCGTGGGAAGCCCGCAGCTCGACAGCACTCATGAAATCCGCGGAGGCGATTGGCGGGACAACTCCAGCGATCGCCGGCTGCTCGACTTTCCGCTCGAGAACGATGCGGCCGCCGTGCGCGCCGCGCTCTGGAACGAAACCGAGTTCCAGTATCGCAAAGCGCAAGAGCGCTTCACGAAAGTGCTGACCAACCGCCAAGTGAAAGTCGCCGAGGAGGATCAGTCGGACGATTTCTCGCCTGCCGGAGCGCAGAAATACAGCGAGCCCTTCTCCACCACCGCGATCGACGAGGCGCGCTGGACGGCGCTGCTCGATCGCGTCGGCGATTTCTTCACCCGCTTTCCCTTCGTGCAGGAATCCTCCGCCTTTCTGAATGTGACCGATCAAGGCAGCACGATCGTCAACAGCGAGGGCTCGCGCCTGCAGCACGGCAATCATTACATCCGTCTGCGTCTTTCGATCAGCGGCATGGCCGAGGACGGCATGGCGCTCCAGCGCGGCATGATCTACGACGGCGCGGTGATCGGGAACCTGCCGGACGAGGCGACCGTGCTCGCCGACGCCGAGCGCCTGGTCAACGAGTTGCAGGCGCTCATCGGCGCTCCGGTGGTGGAGCCCTACATCGGGCCGGCGATTCTCCTCCATCGCGCGAGCGGTGTCTTCTTTCACGAAATCTTCGGCCATCGCATCGAGGGCCACCGGCAGAAGAGCGAATCGGAGGGCCAGACCTTCACGAAGAAAGTCGGACAGCAGATTCTTCCCGACTTCATCAGCGTCTACGACGATCCCACTCTCGCGCGTTTCCGCGACACCGATCTGCGCGGCTTTTATCGCTACGACGACGAGGCCACTCCCGCCGAACGAGTGACGGTGGTCGAGAACGGAATCTTGCGCAACTTCCTCACCACGCGTTCGCCGATCGAGAACTTCCCGGCGTCGAACGGGCATGGAAGACGCGAGTTCGGATCGGCGGTGGTCGCGCGGCAAGGCAACCTCATCGTCGATTCCACCAAGCGCGTCTCCTTCGAGCAATTGCGCGCCGCGCTGATCGAGGAATGCCGCCGGCAGGGGAAACCGTACGGGCTCGTCTTTGCGGACATCTCGGGCGGATACACGATGACGGGCCGCGGCGGGCCGCAAGCGTTCAAGGTGAATCCGCTCTATGTCTACCGCGTCTACGCCGACGGGCGGCCCGATGAAGTGGTGCGCGGGGTCGATATCGTCGGCACACCGCTGACGAGCTTCAGCAAGATCATCCTGGCCGGCGACGACGACACGGTGTTCAACGGCACCTGCGGCGCCGAGTCGGGCAGCGTGCCGGTCTCCGCGATTTCGCCGAGCGTGCTCGTCTCCGAGATCGAAGTCGAGAAGCGGCCGAAGGGGCAGGACAAGCCGCCGATTCTTCCGCCGCCGGGACACGAGGGCCGGCCGTAGGTCCAAGTGCGGGAAGTCCGAGCTGTCGCGAGTTGGAACGGGAACAGAGAAGATCGCTTGAAACAAGAACAGGAGATGACGATGGGCCGCAGAGGTTCCGCGATTCACGCCATGAGAGCATCCGGGTATTCGCGCGCGTGTGCGCTTCTGCTGCCGCTGATCGCGGCGTGCCTATTCACCATGTTCGCGACGACCGGATTCTCGCCCGTCCTCGCTCAGGAGCGGACGGCCTCGTCCGCGCCCTTGGCGAAACCTTCCGCTGGACCCCCGTCGACTTCCCCGGCCGCGTCCGCCGCTTCCGCGGAGGATCCGGTGTTCGGCGCGATGCAAGACGAGCTCACCCGATCGATGGACCGCCTGGCGTTGCCCGGCATGCCCAGGCCCTACTACCTGGCCTATTGCGTCCAGGACAACGAGATGCTCACCGTGCGCGCGCGCTACGGCGCTTTAGCCGAAGTCGACCGCTCGCGCGAACGCTACCTCTCGACCGAGATTCGCGTGGGCTCGCCCGAGCGCGACAACACCGGGTTCATCGGATCGTGGGAAGACGCCTCCACCATGCGGGCGCGCTTGAGCGAAGAGGACGATTACCTCGGGTTGCGCCACGAGATCTGGTTGAACACCGATGCGGCCTACAAGGACGCCTTGGAAGCGCTCGCGCGCAAGCAATCGTATCTCCAGGCCCATCCTCAGAAAGACACCTTGCCCGACTTCGTCGCCGCCGAGAAGCTCGCCTATCTGGGCGAGCCCGCGCGCATCTCCGCCGATCCCGCGCGCTGGAGCGCGGAAGTGTGCGCGGCCGGGCGGGTGCTCGGCGAATATCCGCAATTGCAGGACTGGGAAGTGAGCTACTTCACCGTGGCGGTGAACAAGCGCTATCTCACCTCGGAGAATCACCGCCACTTGAAGGGCGGGCTGCATCATCACCTGGAAGTGAGCGCGACCGCGCAGGCCGCCGACGGACAGCGCCTCTCGAGCTTCGTGCAATTCGACACGCGCGATGAAGAGCCCCTCTCGGGAGAAGCGCTTGCGAAGGAGATCCGCGCGTTTGCGGGCGCCTTGTGCGCGATGGCCCAAGCGCCGGTGCTCGACGAATATGCCGGGCCCGTGCTGTTCACCGACTACGCCGCCGCCCAGCTCATCGCGCAGCTCTTCGTCGCGCAGCTCAGCCCCGCGCGCGAGCCGCTCACCGCCGACGAGTGGATGGCGCGCAATCTGGGAGAGGCCAAGCTCGCCGCGCGCCTCCACCGCCGCGTGCTTCCCGACTTCGTCAGCGTCACCGACGAGCCTTCCCGCGATCGCTTCCAGGGCGTCGCGCTCTCCGGCTATCAGGCCATCGACGACGAAGGCGTGGCGGCCGGCGATCTCACCCTCGTGCGCGACGGCCGTCTCGTCGATCTCCCGATGCGCCGGCTGCCCACGAAGAAGCTCAGCGCCTCAAACGGCCACGCCCTGCTGCTGCCCAATCAGTGGATGACGACCGCCTCGACGAATCTCTTCGTCCAAACCTCGCGTCCCGTCGAGGACCTGGTCTCAGAGTTGCGCAAGCTCTGCCAGGAAGCGGGAAACGAATACGGTCTCCTGGTCACCCGCCTGGACGACCCGCAGATTTCGAGCGCCTATCAATGGATGTCATCGGGCGGAGACGAAGAGGGCATGCTCACCGCGCCAATGCTCGTCTATCGCATCTACGCGAAGGACGGACGGCGCGAACCGGTGCGCGGGCTCGCCTTCGACGAAGTGACGATCCGTACGCTGCGCGACATCGCCGCGCTCGGATCGCAGACGCGGGTAGTGAACATGCGGCAGCCGGCCCCGATGACCGGATTGCGCTATCCGATGGCTATCGTCACCCCCGACATTCTGGTCGAGGACATGGAGCTCTCTTCGCAGGGCATGTCGCGCGAGCCGCTTCCGCTCAGCCAACGGCCGGCCATCGGCGAGTAGGACGCCGCGGGGCAGGCCGCACCCGCGCCGCAGCGAAGGCGATGTTCCTTCGCCTGATTACTTCGCGTCCCCCCGGAAGAGCGCCTTCATCGCGCCCCAGGTGGTTTCCTGTGCCGGCGTTGAACCGCAGCCCACAGGCAGAGCCCCGATCAGGCCACAGACGGGGTTGTAGTCCGGTGCGCAGGGCGAACCAATCTGAAGATGGAAGTCGCCCCCTTGCCAGTCGCAAAAGAGCGGGTCGAGCGAAATATTCCCGTTCATGCCTTGCTGGCCCTCGATGCAGCCCACCCAGTCGCCGCCTTCGTTGCCGAAGATGTCGCAGCAAGAGAGGGCGCCGACACCCGTTCCAGAGCAACAGAAGCCCACCCCATCACCGTTCCAGGCGATCACCGTGGTCGTGGCAGTCAGTAGGCTCCCGTTGCAGGCACATAGTCCCCCCCCGAAGTTCCCCACCACAGTGCATCGCTCCATTGTCGCGCTGGCTCCCTGGCCAGCAGTCACCGCCCCTCCAACCGGAGCGACGTTTTCCAGGAAGACACAGTCAGACAACATCGCAGAACTCTCATAGAGCCCACATCCGCCGCCACCCACAGGGGCGACATTCTGCAAGAATGTGCAGCCGTCAAAAAGCACGGGCCCCCCGAAGTAAACTAGAACTCCGCCGCCGCCAGCATCCAGAGAGGAGTTGCGCTCGAAGTGGCACCCGATGAACGTGGGTCCGCAATCACGGCAACACACCCCCCCTCCACCATAACCCCACTCAACCGTATTGTCCGCGAAGACGCAATCTACGAAGGAAATGGACGCACGACAGAGGACGCCTCCATGAGATTCCCCGTAGCCGTGGATTACACTCAGACCCTGCATCACGGCAGATGAAGTGGCACTCGGCCAAATCCCGATTCCGGAAGATTCAGAGGAACTTCCTTCGCAATCGATAACGCAGCGATCCGGATCACCGCTGACGGATCGAAGAATCAATGCCTTGGACAGAACGAAGGCTCGATTCCCTTCTCCCCGAAATGTCCCGTCTCCCAGTTCGATTACATCTCCGTTCACTGCCGCGTCGAGCGCCGACTGGATCGTCGGAAAGTCCCCCGTCCCGTCCGGCAGGACGAGATAGGTCGTCGCGGCGAGAGGACTCAGCCAGCCGATCAGGATGCTCGCCACTGATGCCGCGATGAAGCCACGCATGTTGGACCTCAACTTCACCATGGTCCGGCTGTCACGCTTCCGCTACCTCAGAACCAGAATTGGCCGCGACGGGCAGATACGATGTCGCAGCAGAGATTTCATGAATCATCCGGGCTAGGGAGCGTCTCATCAATATTGTAAGCCCCGGGGTCTGACGAGAGGAATCAGTATTCGAGCCACGCAGGCCGCACCACGAAAAAGACAGGAGGCCGCCAGTGCCGGCCTCCCGAATTCTGTTGCCGATTTCATCCGCGGACGACGCGCGACGCATCACGCGTCACGCCGCGCTCGATCAGCCCTGGAGCTCCGAGGTGCAATTCGGGCAGCGGCTCGCCTTGATCGCCACCGTGGAGAAGCAATAGGGGCAGCTCTTGGTGTCGGGCGCGGCCGGCGCTTCCTTGCGCTTCAGCGAGTTGAAGCTCTTGATGAGCAAGAAGACCGAGAAGGCGACGATCAGGAAGCTGATGATCGCGTTGATGAAGATGCCGATGTTCATGGTGACGGCCCCGGCATTCTTGGCGGCATCCACCGTCGCGTAGCCTCCCGCCCCGGGGTCTTTCAGCACCAGAAAGATATTGGAAAAGTCCACGTTGCCGAGCAGAAGGCCGATGGGCGGCATGATGATGTCCTTCACCAGCGAGCTCACGATCGTGCCGAACGCGGCCCCGATGATGATCCCGACCGCCATGTCCAGCATGTTGCCGCGCATCGCGAATTCCTTGAACTCTTTCAGCATAGGTTCCTCCTTCCACGGTTTCTCGTCTCAACAAACGGGCGCACTGGCTCTGCCCCATTGGTCATTGACTAGAAGAGCTTGTATGTCAAACCGAGACCCAGGGTCTCGCGGTAACGCCCGCGCAGGTCGATCTCCTTGTCGTAGAGGAGCTCGAAGAAGAGCTGCACTTGCACATACTTGGCCACCGACGCCGAGAGTGTGTTTTCCCAGGCGGCATCGGGAGTCTCCCAGTAGTCTTCCTGCGGCAGGCCTTCCAGATCGTCGGCCTTGGAGTTGAACACCGCCTGGAAGAACCGCAGCTTGGAGGTGTAGTTCAAGCTCGGGCTGAAGGTGTGCTTGAAGTCGGTCACCGATTCGGCGCCGCCGTCGACCGTGGTGGAGAGATCGGTGGAGTAATCGTCCTCCGGCAAGTCGAGCTCATCGGGCGTCACTTGGCGGTCGAGTAGTTGGCGAACAGCGGCGCCCAGGCGGGAATAGAGCTCGGTGCGCTCGTTCTTGATGAAGGTGCGCCCGATACCCGCCGATTCGGTGAGCGTTATGGGATTGAAGAGCCGATTGACGACCGGGTGGGTGCCGTCGAAGAACTGGCTTTCGAAGGTGAACGAGACATACGGATCGACGAAGCCGCCCAGCGTCAGCCGCAGCAGCGATTCGTAGAAGATGCGGTCGGCCGACTTCTCGGGCGCGATCCAGCGCGATTCCTCGCGATCGCCGTCCAGGTCGGCATCGTCCTGGTCGCGATCCTCGCGATGAATCTGGCCGAACGAGAGCTTCAACGTGTGGCGCCAGTTGATCGACGGAGTGAATTGCCGTTCGGCGAGGAGATTCGCGAGCGCCGTCCAGGCAATCGCGCCCTCTTCGCTTCCGGCCCAGGAACTGCTATAGCTGCTTTGATTGAGATTGAGTCCCAGGTCGGCCGTCGCCTGCCAGGGCCCCGGCGCAGGCTGCTCCGCAAAAACGGGGGCGGCGAGCAGGCCGAGGGCCGCGAGAAGGGCGAGCCGAAGCGTGAGCATCCGCATGCGTTCCTCCTTGAAGCGCATCCCGCCGAGCATTGCGAAGCTCGACGGGCTTCATTGAACCTCGGCGGCGCGCCGTCGCAAGCGGCGCATGCCGGCATCCATTGGGACGGCGCGGTCGTCGGGCCTGGTTGTCTCCATGGCCCGGCGCACTCCTGGCCGTCCCGTCCCTGCGCACGAATGGCCCGATCCTATGGGCTGCGCGCGAGGACCGCAAGGCTCAAGCTCCCCGGCCAAAGGGGATGCGACCGCGGGGTGGAACCGCTACCATCGGGCCATGCGCTTCGTTTCTGTTGTGGGCCGGCCACGGACACGCGCGACAGGAACGGATGCGTCTGCAGAAGGCGAATCGTTCCTGAACAGGGAGGCGATATGGCGACCGAAGACCGGACGAATTCCAGCAAGGCAAGCGATGGGCACGCTTCCTCCGAGAGCATCGACGATGCGCGCAGGCGCGAGGCTCGGGCGACGGCCGAAGAGCTGCTCCGTTTCCTGGACGGCAGCCCCAGCGCGTATCACGCGGTCGCGAACTTGCGCGCGATGTTCGAGAAGGCGGGATTTGCCGCTCTCGGGGAAGACCGGCCCTTTCGCTTGGAGCCCGGAGGCAAGTACCTCGTCGACCGCCATGGCTCCGCCCTGGTCGCCTTCATCCGCGGCACGAAGCCGCCGTCGAATGCCGGGTTCCGCATGGTCGCCGCGCACACCGACAGCCCGGGGCTGAAGCTCAAGCCGCGACCCGAGATCGTCTCGCAAGGGCTCGTGCATCTCGGCGTCGAAGTGTACGGCGGCCCGATTCTCGCGACCTGGGCCGATCGCGATCTCGGGTTGTGCGGACGCGCGATTCTCTCGCCCGACGGCGAGCGATTGGAGACGCGCCTGTTCGCGACCCGGCGGCCGGTGATCGGGTTGCCCAACATCGCGGTGCACATGAACCGCACGGTGAACGACGAGGGACTCAAGCTGAATCCCCAAACGCAGCTCACGCCCGTTCTCGGCCAGGTGGAGCAGGCCAAGGAACCGGATGGCGAGCGCGCACAGGCATCCGAGCCGGAGGCGGCGTTCCGCGTGCATGCGCCCGGACTTCCGAGCCGCAACACCGTGAGAATGCTGATCGGCGAGCTCATCGATGTTCCCGCCTCCTCGATCGTCGCTTTCGACGCGTATCTCTACGACACCCAGCCGGCCTGCTTCACGGGATGGAACGAGGAGTTCATCTTGAGCGGGCGGCTGGACGATCTCGCGATGTGCCATGCGGGCGCGCTCGCCCTGATCGGCGATGCCGACGAAACCTGCGAGGCGACGAGGGTCGCGGTCTTTTACGACAGCGAGGAAATCGGGAGCCAGACGCCGGCGGGCGCGCGATCGAACCTCCTCCCCCACCTGCTCGAACGCATCGCGCTCGCTTCGGGCAACACGCGCGAGGGCTACTTCGGCGCGCTGGCCGCATCCCAGCTCGTCTCGGCCGACAATGCGCACGCCGTCCACCCCGGCTTCGCCGACAAGAGCGAGCCGCGCCATGCTCCGCGACTGAACGAGGGACCCGTCATCAAGGCGCATGCGAGCCGGGCCTACGCGACCGACGCCTATGCGGCCGCATTCTTCGAGCTCGCCTGCCGGCGCGCGGGCGTGCCCTTCCAGCGCTTCGTCAACCGATCGGACGTGAAGTCGGGAAGCACGATCGGCAGCATGACCGCCGCTCAGCTCGGCGTGCCGACGGCGGATGTGGGCAACGCGCAGTACGCGATGCACAGCATCCGCGAGATGGGCGGCGCGCTGGATGCGTGGTACATGACGGCGGCGATGCGCGCGTTCCTGCGCGGATGAGTCGCTGAGCGGGCATGCGCTCGTCGGCCCCGCCGGCGATGCGCGCGGCCCGATTCCGCGCTCGAGAGCTTGCGCGGCTCTCAGCGCTCGAAGATCTCTTCCACCGGAATGATCCGAATGTTTTCGGGCGCGATTGCGAGCGGGTAGCGCTCGATCTGCTTGTCCTCGGCGAGAACCGCCTCGTCCGTGGGCGACGCGTAGGTGAGAGGACGCGATCGTGTCCATGCCGTCCAACCTCCCTGGCGGGCCGCAACCTGCGTCCCCTGTCGCGACGAGTGATGCGCGCTCGGCGATTTGCGTAGCAAACGACGAACCGGAATTGTGCTCGCGGCCGGACGGAAGCGGAGGATGGCCGAACCACGAGTTGAACGGCGAGGTCGATCTGGCGCACAATGCCTGGAATGATCGAAGGGTCGATGCCTCGCGCAAGCCAATCGAGGCGGGCGCAGCCGATGGAGGTCCCCCGCGATGCGCATCCATGAATTCCAGGTGGCCCCGGCGCTTCCCCCGCGTCTCGCTCCCTTGATGGAGATCGCCTACAACCTGCGCTGGTGCTGGGACCACGACACCATCGAGCTCTTCCGCCGCCTCTCGAAGCGCCTGTGGGAAGAAGCGGATCACAATCCGGTGCGCATGCTGGGAGACATCGACCAGGCCGAATTGGCGCGCTTCGCGGCCGACGAAGGCTTCCTTGTGCACATGGACCGCGTGGCCGCGGAGCTTCGCCGGCACATGACCCGGCGAGGCTGGTTCGAGAAAGCGCATCCGGATGTCGCCGGCGCATCGATCGCCTACTTCTCCGCGGAATTCGGCGTGACCGAATGCTTGCAGATCTATTCGGGCGGACTCGGGATTCTCGCGGGCGACCACTTGAAATCGTGCTCGGAGCTGGGCGTGCCGTTGGTCGGCGTGGGTCTGCTCTATCAGAAGGGATACTTTCGGCAGTACCTCACCAACGACGGGTGGCAGCAGGAGCGCAATCCGATCAACGATTTCCACACGCTCCCCATTCTGCTCGAACGCGACCCCCAGGGCCGCCCATTGCTCGTGCAGGTGGAGATGGCCGAGCGCAGCATCTCCGCGTTCGTATGGCGGGCGCAGGTGGGGCGCGTGCCGCTGTATCTGCTCGACACGAATATGCCCGGGAACGTTCAAGCCGATCAGGACATCTCCGACGAACTCTACGGCGGCGACGCCGAGATGCGCATTCGCCAGGAGCTGCTGCTGGGAGTGGGCGGCATGCGTGCGCTTCACGCGCTTGGCCACGATCCGGTCGCCTGTCACATGAATGAAGGGCACTCGGCCTTCCTCGCCATCGAGCGGATCCACGGTCTCATGCAGCATCATGGGATCGGATTCGAAGAAGCGCGCACGATCGCCGAAGCGGGCAATGTCTTCACCACCCACACTCCCGTTGCCGCCGGCATCGACATCTTTCCCGTTCCGCTCGTGCGCCGCTATCTCGCTCCGTACGCCGAGAAGCTCGGCGTCCCGGTCGAGCGCTTGATCGAGCTCGGGCAGCAGCCGGGCGACACCCAGGTGAGCATGGCGGTGCTCGCGATCCATTTGGCGAATCGGGTCAATGGCGTGAGCCGGCTGCATGCGCGCACCGCACGGGCGATGTTCTCGCCGCTTTGGCCAGGCGTTCCCCAAGAAGAGATCCCCATCGGCGCCATCGTGAACGGCGTGCACGCGCGCTCGTGGATCTCGTATGAGATGGCCACGCTCTTCGACCGCTACCTGGGGCCGCGCTGGGTGGAAGAGCCTTCCGACCAGTCGATCTGGGAAAGCGTGAGCGAGATCCCCGACGCCGAGCTGTGGCGCACGCACGAACGCCGCCGCGAACGGCTGGTCGCCTATGTGCGCCGCGCGATGCGCGCGCAACTCGAGCGCCGGGGCGCGCCGGCGACCGAGATCGAAACGGCCGGCGAGATGCTCGATCCCTCCGCGCTCACGATCGGCTTCGCGCGCCGGGTCGTGCCCTACAAGCGCACGCTGCTGCTCTTCCACGATTTCGAACGCCTGGTGCGCCTGCTGACCGCGAGCGGGCGCCCGGTGCAGCTGCTCTTCGCGGGCAAGGCGCACCCGCGCGACGATCTGGGCAAGGCGATCATTCGCGAATTGATCGGCCGCATGCGCGATCCGCGCATTCGTTTGCGCGCGGTGTTTCTCGAAGACTACAACATGATGCTCGCCCGCTATCTCGTGCAGGGCTGCGACCTATGGCTGAACACTCCCCGCCGTCCGCGCGAAGCCAGCGGCACGAGCGGCATGAAGGTGAGCGCGAATGGAGCGATCAATCTGAGCGTTCTCGACGGCTGGTGGGACGAGGCCTATGCCCCCGGAGCGGGATGGGCGATCGGGCGCGGCGAAGAGTACGCGGACGAAGCCTATCAGGACATGGTGGAATCGCGCGCGCTCTACGACCTGCTCGAAAACGAGATCGTGCCGCTCTTCTACACCCGCGGGTCCGACGACATCCCCCGCGGATGGACCGCGCGGATGAAGGAGGCGATGCGCCGGCTCTGCCCCGTGTTCAACAGCAATCGCATGGCGTGCGAATATGTCGACGCTTACTACTTGCCTTCGGCCGCGCGGGCGCTCGCGCTCCAACAGAGCGACTGCCGGCGCGCTCGCGAACTCGTGCGCTGGTGCGACCGCGTGCGAAGCGCGTGGGACCAGGTCCGCATCCTGGATGTGCGCATGGCGGGCGCGGAGGCCGGCGTGGAGGCAAGCGGCGTGGAGGCAGGCGCGCAGACGGGGGCGGAGACGAGAGCCCAGACGGAAGCAAAGACCGGAGCGCCGAATCCTTCCCCCGGCTCCCCCGCGGGAGGGGCGCTGAGATGGGGAGAGCAGGCCGGCATCCGCGTGGGCGATCGCGTGACGGTGATGGCGAGAGTGGCATTGGGAAATCTGCAACCGAGCGATGTGGCCGTGCAGATCCGTCACGGAGCGCTGGATGAACACGGAGAGATCCGCGATGCGGAGCTCACCGTCATGCGCGTGGCCGGCAGCGAGGGCAAGACGCTCCTCTATCAAGCCGATCTGGTGTGCGGGAAGAGCGGCCGGCGCGGCTTCACGGTGCGCGCGTTGCCCTATCACGAGGATCTCGCGCACGCGCATGCCATGCGGCTCATGCACTCGGAAGGTTGACATCGGGGCGGCGGGCTTCGCCGGGAAGTGAGAGATCGATGCGTGTCTCGTTCGCGACGCGGGTTCTGACGCGCGCGGCCTAAGCCTTGCCTTCGTCCGGTTCGGCCATGCGTCGCGCATCGAGCAGCTCCGCGGCCTCCTCGCGGGTGAGCAGCTTCTCGAAAATGGCCTGCTCGCGAATCGTGCGCCCGGCCGCGGCCGCCGCGCGCACGAGCTGCGCGGTGCGCTCGTACCCGATTTGCAGGGCGAGCGGCGTCGCGAGCGCGAGGCTCTGCTCCACCCAGGCGAGGCAGCGCCGCTCATCGGCGACGATGCCCGCGACGCACTTGTCGGCCAGCAAACGAGCGGCCGCCGAGAGAATCGCGACTGCCTGCATCGCATTGTGCGCGATCATCGGCATCATCATGTTGAGCTCGAGCGGTCCGTGCCGCGCGCCGATCGAAATCGCCAGGCGGTTGCCCATCACTTGCGCGGCCACCTGCAGGACCATCTCGGGAATCACCGGGTTCACTTTGCCGGGCATGATCGAGGAGCCGGGCTGAAGCGCGGGCAGCGAGATTTCGGCGAGGCCCGCGCGCGGGCCGCTCGAGAGCAGGCGCAAGTCGTCCGCGATCTTCGAGAGGCTCACCGCAATCGTTTCGCAGGCGCCCGCGAGCGCGACCATCGCTTCCCGGCCCGCCATCAGCGCGAAGCGATTGCCGGCCGGGCGAAAAGGAATCCCCGTCTCGGTGGCGAGACGCGCGATCACCCGGTCGGCAAACTGCGGATGCGCGTTCAAGCCCGTTCCCACCGCCGTCCCTCCCAGCGGCAGCTCTTCCAGCCAAGGAAAGCACGCCTCCAACTGCATGCGTCCCGCGCGGACCTGCGCGGCATACGCGGAGAACTCCTGCCCGAGCGTCATCGGCACCGCATCTTGCAGGTGTGTGCGCCCGAGCTTCACCACGCGCGCGAACTCCCCCGCCTTGCCGGCGAGCGCCGCTTCAAGATGGGCCAGCGAGAGCGCGAGGCGCGCGGCCGAGCGGCGCGCCGCCATGTGCATGGCCGCAGGGAAGACATCGTTCGAGGATTGCCCGCGATTCACATGATCGTTCGGATGCACCCGCCTGCCCTTCGCGCCCGCGCCGCCGGCGGAGGTTGAGACGATCTCGAGCATTTCGTTCGCCCGGTTCGCGATCACTTCGTTCACATTCATGTTGCTCGAGGTCCCCGAGCCGGTCTGGAAGACATCGACGGGGAAATGGTCCTTCCACTGGCCCGCGGCCACTTCTCCGGCCGCGCGCACGATCGCCTCGGCGATGTCGGGCTCGAGCAGGTTCAAGCCGCGATTCACATCGGCCGCCTGCTTCTTGATGAGCGCGAGGCACGTGATCAGGTCTTCGGGCAGCGGGATGCCGGAGACGGGAAAGTTCTCGATCGCGCGCTGCGTCTGCGCGCCCCACTTCGCCCACGCCGGAACCTCGATCTCTCCCAGCGAATCGTGGTCGCTTCTCGTTCCCGAATCGTCCTTGGGCGTCTCTTCGCGCATCTTCGGTTCCTCCGGCTCAGCGCTGTTGCCCGCCATGCGGATGGCCTGCCCGCACGGCCTGCCTGGATCGGACGCGCCTGCCCGCATTCCGGCGCTTGCCTTGCGTCCAGTCTCACCGCATACACTGACCCGAAAGCGGCAACGCCGTCCAGCGGGATTCCCCCGATGCGCGTTGCGGAAGCGCCACGATTCGCCCTGCGTCGATTGGCCTGCCGTCCTGCGCGGCGCCTCATTTCGCGCCGCGCCGTGGCCGCCGACGGCGGCTTGAGTCCGCGTCACGCGCCTCGTAGAATGCCTGCCTTGATCCTTCGGATTGTCGCGTTCAGCGGAAACCGATCGCCCTCGGATGAGCGAGGCGGCAGAGGGCAGTGGCCGGCGTTGCCCGGCCGGCGGACGCTTCGCCGGTCGTCGGCGCGAGGCAAAGGCACGCAGCGCATGAACACTTCGGGAAAACGCGCGGGGTCGAAAGAAGGCATCCCGATTCCCTCGGAATCGATCGGCCGGGTGGCGCGGATTGCGATTCCCGCGCTCATCGCCGTGCTCGCCTTTCTCGCCTTCTCCGCCGCGCTCGACGCCGAATTCGTCAACTACGACGACGATCGCCTCTATGCCGGCAATCCGATGTATCGCGGCTTCGGACCCGCGCAGCTTCAGTGGATGTGGACCACGCACTACATGGGGCACTATCAGCCGCTCACCTGGATGAGCGCCGCCCTCGACTACGAGATCTCGGGGGTTGATCCCGCGAGCTACCATCGCACGAACCTGATTTTGCATGCGCTGAATGCCGCGCTCTTCTACTTCGTCCTGCTCCTGCTTCTCTCCGCCGCGCGCGCGAGCGCCTCGCGGTCCGGCCTGGAAGGGCTTCCCCGCGGGGAAGACGGCCAGGCAGGCGGCCGCGCGGCCGCGCTCGCCATTCCTCTCGCCGCCGCCTTCGGCGCGCTTCTCTACGCGCTCCACCCCCTGCGCGTGGAATCGGTCGCGTGGGCGAGCGAACGGCGCGATGTGCTGAGCGGCTTCTTCCTGCTGCTCGCGCTGCTCGCCTACTTGCGCGCGGTCGCGCCGGGCAAGGCGGCGCTGCGTTCCAAGGGTCTCTATTTCGCATCGCTCGCCGCCCTGGCGCTCTCCCTGCTTTCGAAAGCGTGGGGCATGAGCTTCTTCGCCGTGCTGCTCCTGCTCGACATCTATCCTCTGCGGCGCCTCTCGAGCCGCACGCTGCGCTCGTCGGAAGGCCAGGCGGTCTTGCTTGAGAAGCTGCCTTTCCTGCTCCTCGGGCTGGGCGCGGCGATCGTCGCGGGAGCGAGCCAGAAGGGCGCCTTGCAGACGATGAAGAGTTTGGCGGAATGGAGCGTGGGCGATCGCATCGTGCAGGCCTTCTACGGGCTCGCCTTCTACTTGGGAAAGACGCTCTGGCCTTCGAAGCTGGTCGCCTTGTACGAGCTGCCCGCGAAGCTGAATCCTTGGGAAGCGCGCTTTCTCGCGAGCTATGCAGTCGTGATCGTGATCGCGATTGCGGTCTGGCTGCTGCGGCGCCGCATCCCCGCGCTCATCGTCGCGGCGCTTGCGTATGCCTTCATTCTCGCTCCGGTGCTCGGTTTCGCGCAGAGCGGGCCGCAGCTCGTCGCCGACAAGTACACCTATGTGAGCGGAATGAGCCTGGCCGCGCTCGCGTCCGCGGGATTCCTCTGGTTGTGGAATCGCGCCAAGGGCCGCGAGACGCGCAGCGACATTGCTCGCGAAGCGTCGCGCGAATCGCACGCGCTCACCGGCGCGCGCATCGCCCTCGCCTTGGCCGCCGCCGCCGTGCTGCTCGCCCTGGGAATCGCGGCCCATCGGCAAACGCAGGTCTGGCAGGACTCCGAACATCTGTGGAGGCACGCGCTCGCCGCCGGACGGCCGACCGCGGGCGCGCACTTGAACTACGGTTTGCTGCTGGCCCAACGCCAGAAAGACGCGGAAGCGCGCGCGCACGTCGAGCAGGCCGTGGCCATCCGCCCGCAGGAAGGCGAGGCGTGGTATCAGCTCGCGCAGATCCTGCGCCGCGAACGGCGGCTCGACGAAGCCGAGCAGGCCTACCGGCGCGCGACCGAGACGATGCCGCTCAAGCATCTCGCCTACCTGAATCTCGGAATCCTCCTGCGCGAGATGGGGCGCCCGCGCGAAGCGACCGAAGCTCTGCGTCTTGCGGTCGAACATGTCGCGCCCCTCTTCGGCTCGGCGCAGTACACCACCCGTCCCTATCTCCTGCTCGGGATCGCGCTGCGCGAGCAGGGCGACGACCAGGAAGCGCGACGCTGGCTCGAAGTCGCGGCGCGTTTTCCCGAAACGGGCGAGCAGGCCCGCGCGGAACTTGCGCGCATCCCCGGCCACGCGCCGCCCGCGGTTCCTTCCCCCATTGGGCATTGACCCTCCGGCCCCTGCCGGATACCTTGAACGAGCTTGTTTGACCGGCGGCCGGGTGGCGGTGCGGAAAGACAGGGTGGCGGCGCCGGACCACGATGGAGGATGGAGCCATGTCCGTTTTGCTCGTGATCGTCGTTCTGATCGTCGTCTTCGGCGCCTTGGCGATCGGAATTTACAATCGGTTGATCGCGAAGCGCAATCAGTACAAGAACGCCTACGCGCAAATCGATGTGCAATTGAAGCGCCGTTACGACCTCATCCCGAACCTGGTCGAGACGGCCAAGGGCTATATCAAGCACGAGCGCGAGACGCTCGAAGCGGTCACCAATGCCCGCAACCTCGCCGTTGCCGCCAGTCAACGCGCGGCCGCAGCGCCGGGAACGCCCGATGCGATGCGCGGTCTCGCGCAGGCCGAGGCGGGCCTGGCCGGCGCCCTCGGACGGCTCTTCGCGGTCGCCGAGGCCTATCCCGACCTGAAGGCGAACCAGACGATGATGCAGCTCATGGAAGAGCTCACCTCCACCGAGAACCGGATCGCCTTCTCGCGTCAGGCCTACAACGATTCGGTCATGAACTACAATGTGACGCGCGAAACCTTCCCCAACTCGATCGTCGCCGGCATGTTCAACTTCGGCCCGGCGGAATTGCTCGCTGCGACGGAGGGAGAAGAAGAACGCCGCGCGCCCAAGGTGACCTTCTAAGCCGCGCCATCAGCTTCGCGCCCTGCGCGTCTTCCTGCGTGCCTGCGGGCGCGCGGGGCGCGGATTCGCAAGAGAGCCGATCGAGCCATGGATTTCTTCGAGCATCAGGCGGCCGCGCGCCGGAAGACGGGCCTGCTCGGAGTGCTCTTCGGCCTCGCCGTGCTCGGGATCATCTTCGGCGTCTATGCGGCCGTGCGCCTCGTGATGCGCTTCGGCCTCTCGCGCAGCGAAGAATTCAGCGGCGCGCTGCCTCCGGACGTCTCCTTCTGGGACCCGCAAGTCTTCCTGCCGGTCGCGATCGTCGTGACGCTCTTCATCACGATCGCGAGCGCGGCCAAGACCGCCTCGCTGAGCGGCGGAGGAGGCGCGGTCGCGCGCATGCTGGGCGGGCGCGCGGTCGCGCGCGACACGACCGATGCGGCCGAGCGGCGGCTGTTGAATGTCGTGGATGAGATGGCGATCGCCTCGGGAGTGCCGGTGCCCGAGGTCTATGTGCTCGAGCGCGAAGAGGGGATCAACGCCTTCGCGGCCGGGCATTCCCCGCGTGACGCCGCCGTGGCCGTCACCGACGGCACCCTGCGCCTGTTGAATCGCGACGAACTGCAGGGCGTGGTCGCGCACGAGTTCAGCCACATCCTGAACGGCGACATGCGCCTGAATGTGCGCTTGATCGGCGTGGTCTTCGGCATTCTCGCCCTCGGCATCTTCGGCCGGATCCTCCTGCAAGGCGGCGGGCGCAGCCGGCGCGGCGGCGGCGCGATCGCGATCGGCGGCTTGATGCTGATGCTGATCGGCTACATCGGGACCTTCATCGGGCGCCTCATTCAAAGCGCCGTCTCGCGCCAGCGCGAGTATCTGGCCGATTCGGCCGCGGTGCAGTTCACCCGCAATCCGCGCGGGTTGGCGGGAGCTCTGAAGAAGATCGGGGGCCATGCCAACGGTTCGCGGATCGAGACGCCGAAAGCGGATCAGGCGCGGCATCTCTTCTTCAGCCCCGGCCGTCCCTTCGGGCTTCTGGAAGGGTTGATGCAGACGCATCCCCCGCTGATCGCGCGCATCAAGCGCATCGATCCCTCCTTCGATGGAGATTTCCCGGTGGTCACACCGGATGCGGGCCTCGCGGAGGACGCGCGCGATCGCGCCGGTGCGGCCGGCTTCGCCGGTGCGGCGACAGGCGCCACCCCCGGCCTCGCGAACGAGAGCGCCGCCACGATCGATCCGCGCGATGTGGTCGGGCAGGTCGGAAGTCCGGATGGGGCGCACTTGGTCTTCAGCGCCGCTCTCCTCGAGAGCATTTCCTTGGACGTGCGCGAGGCGGTGCGCGTGCCGCATCGCGCGGGGCTCGCGATGCTCGCCTTGCTGCTCGATCCGGATCCCGCGAATCGCGAACGGCAGCAACACGCGCTGCGGCCGATCACCCCGGCCGCATTCCTCGCCGAGCTCGACGAGATGCGCGCGCTCCTCGAAGGCCTCCCCGCCCAGGCGCGCTTGCCGCTCGCCGATCTCGCCTTGCCCGCCCTGAAGCGGCTCCCTCCGCAAGAGACCGATCGCCTGATTGCGCGCGCGCGCCTGCTCGTCATGGCCGACCAACGCGTGACCTTGTTCGAGTTCTGCCTGCAATGGCTGCTCGCCTTTCGCCTGGTGCACACCCGGCGCCGCCCGCGCGTGATCGCCTTCTCGCAACCCGGCGCGGTGCGCAACGAGATCCTCGCGCTCCTGGCCGCGCTCGCGTATGCCGAGTCCGCCGGCGCTGCGGAGAACGCGAGCGCGCTCGCCGGCGCGAGTGCGGGCGCGCAGGCAACGATCGCGGCCGCCTGGCGCGCGGGGCTTGCGCGCTGGCCTGAGATGGCGCGGTCGATGCCGGCCTTGCCCTCCGCCGCTCCCTCTTTCGAGGAAGTCGGCCAGGCGCTCCACCGCCTCGCGCTCGCTTCGCCGGAAGTGAAGCGCCTCGTGATCGACGCGTGCGCGCACGCGGCCTTGCAGGACCGCAGCGTCACCCTGGGCGAGCTCGAGTTGCTGCGGGTGATCTCGATCTCGCTCGATTGCCCCCTGCCTCCGTTCCTGCCCGTGGAGCCGGGCCCCGTTGCCGCCGCGTCCGAAGCCGAAGCGAATCGCGGTTGAAATCCGGGCCGTCGCGCGGCACAATCCTTGGTCCGAATTCCGCGGGGGTTTGCGTTCGTCCCGGGAGGTGCTGTGTCCGAAGAACTTCGCATCGCGCTCGATGACGACGGGTTCATGCTCGCGCCTGGTGAATGGAACGCGCAGGTGGCCGCCTTTCTCGCCCAGAGCGAAGGCATCGCGGAAATCACCGAGAAGCATTGGGCCGTGATCCACTTCATTCGCGAGTACTACGCCGAGCATCAACTCGCGCCTCCGGTGCGCCTGCTCTGCCAGCAGACGGGCATGACCCTGCGCGAAATGTACAAGCTCTTCACTTCCGGACCCGCGCGCGGCGCGTGCCGCGTGGCGGGCCTGCCGAAGCCCGACGGTTGCGTGTAGGCGGGAGACGCGCGTGGAGACGGTCCGCATCCTGTGCCTGCTCGCATTCCTCTGGGCGCTCGCGTCCCTGGCGTATCAATGGCGCGCCGGCCGGGTGCGCAGGCGCCGCGACTACAGCCTCCCGCGGGGAAGCGCAAGCCGCGGGCGGGTGTGGTTCCTGACCGCGGGGATGCTGCCGTCGCACAAGGAATCGGTGCGCCTGCATCCGGTCGCCTTCGCGCTCGGGCTCCTCATGCACATCGGCCTCTTCGGCGCGCTGGCCGTCCTTCTGCTGCTGATCGTCCATCCCTTGAGCGGCCGCGTGCTCGCGCAAGTCCTCCTGCCGCTGCTCGCCGGAGGGCTCTTGGCGGGCCTGATCCTCTTCGTGCGCCGGATTCTCTCGCGCACGCTGCGCTCGATGAGCTCCTTCGACGATTACCTCGCGATTCTCGCGACCTGCGGCCTGCTTGCGGTCACGGCCCGCCTGGGTCTCGATCCCGCGCGCTCGCGCCTGGCGGTGCAGGCCTTGGTGTATGGGATCTTCCTCTTCGCCTATCTGCCGCTCGGAAAGCTGCGCCACGCGCTCTTCTTCTTCGTCGCCCGGGCCGATCAGGGAGCGCGGCTCGGATATCGCGGCGTCCTGCCTCCCGCCCGGCGCGGAGAGCGTGCCCATGGCTGATCGCGAGCAGAAGCGCGAGCAAGCATCCGCTGCCTCTTCGGCCGAGCGCAAGGCGCCGCCGGACGCGCTCGCTCCCGACGCTCTGGAACGCGCGCGGCGCGCGCTCATGGAAGCGGCCCGGGCGATCGGCCCCGATTCCCTGAACGCCTGCGTGCGCTGCGGATTGTGCGCGCAGAGCTGTCACATCTATCTCAGCGAGCCCGATCCCAAGAACCATCCCGGCGCGAAGGTCGCGCGGGTGAACGAGCTCTATCGCCGGCAAGCGAGTTTTCTCGGCAAGCATTTCCCCGGCCTGGTGGGCGCGCGCGATCTCACGCCCGAACGCTTGCGCGAGCTCGCCGAAATCGCCTATGGCCGTTGCACCGCGTGCGGCCGCTGCGGTCTGCATTGCTCGATCGGCCTCGACATGGCTTCCGCGATCCGCATCGCCCGGCGCGCGCTCGTCGCGGCGGGCATCGTGCCCGAGGGATTGCAGCGCACGGTCGACAACCAGATCGAGACCGGCAACCAGATGGCGATCCCGCAAGAGGAGCTGGTCTCGACGGCCGACTGGCTCGCCCAGAATCTGCGCGACGAGATGGCCGACGAATCGGCCGCCATTCCCCTCGATGTGCGCGGCGCGCGCGTGCTCTATCTCATCAATCCGCGCGAAGTGAAGTTCTTTCCGCTCTCGCTGATCGCCGCCGCGGGCGTGTTTCACGCGGCACGCGAATCGTGGACCCTTTCCAGCCGCTGCTACGATGTGACCAACTACGGCTTCTTCGCCGGCGACGAAACCGCCGCGCGCGAGCTGACCGACCGGGTGGTGAAGGAAGCGGCCGGGCTCGGCGTCGCGGAGATCGTGCTCTCGGAATGCGGCCACGGCTTTCGCGCGTTCCGCTGGGAAGGGCCGAACTGGATGGGCCGCTCCTATCCCCTGCCCGTTCGCAGCGTGCTCGAAGTTGTCGAGGAATACCTCGATCAAGGCCGCATTCGAGTGGATCCGAGCAAGAACACCGAGCCGGTCACGCTGCACGATCCATGCAATCTCGTGCGCTGGGGCGGACTGAGCGAGCCGCAGCGAAGAATCCTGCGGCGAGTGGTCTCCGACTTTCGCGAGATGCATCCGAACCGGGCCGACAATTTCTGCTGCGGCGGAGGCGGGGGCATGCTCTCGATGAGCGAGTTCGGCGAGCGGCGGGTGAAGTCGGGGCGCAAGAAGGCGGAGCAGATCCGTAACACCGCGGCGCGCATCGTCGCGACGCCCTGCCACAACTGCGCCGATCAGTTGATCGAGATTTCCAAGCACTATCAACTGGGCGTGGAGATCCAGTCGGTCGTCGAGCTCGTGTACAACGCGCTGGTGCGCGAACCGGCATAATCGCTCAGCCGCACATCAACGAGGTCGCAGCCGACGAACCCCGCTCAGGCGCGCAGCGTGGCAGGCCGGTCGGCGGCCACCGCCGCGACCGCGCGCACCATCGTCTGGATGTCCTCGCGCGTGTTGAAAGGCCCGATCGAGGCGCGCACCGTGCCGCGCGGGGTCGTGCCGTGATGGGCGTGAATGAGCGGCGCGCACTGCAGCCCCGTGCGCGTGAGAATCCCGTAGTCGACATCGAGAATCGTGCCCACATCCGAGGGATCGTAACCCTGCACGGTGAAGGAGAGCGTGGGCACGCGGCGCTCCAGATTGCGCGTGCCGTGGATCGTGACGCCCGGGATATCGGAAAGGCCTTCCTGAAGCAGCCCGAGGAGTTCCATCTCGTGCCGATGGATTCCGGTAAGCCCACGCTCTTCCACCCAGCGCAGCCCCGCGTTCAAACCGGCGATGCCGGCGAGATTCTGCGTGCCCGCCTCGAGACGATAAGGGAACTCGGTCAGGTGATAGGGCACCGCGCTGCGCACGCCGGTGCCGCCATAGATCGTGCCCCGGATCTCGGCGTCGTCGGCCACGCACAGCCCGCCGGTTCCCGTCGGGCCGAAGAGGCTCTTGTGTCCCGTGAAGGCGAGAAAGCTCACATGCCAGGCGTGCATGTCGATGGGAATCACGCCCGCCGTCTGCGCGCTGTCCACCGCCAGCGGCACGCCCGCCTTGCGGCACACTTCCCCGATCGCCTGCAGGTCCTGCACGACTCCGGTCACATTCGACCCGTGATTGACGATCACGAGCTTCGTGTTCGGGCGGATGGCCTTCACGATGTCGCCGGGATCGAGATAGCCGTCGGCATCGGGCGTGACGAAATCCGCCTGCGCGCCGTCCTGCACCTTGTGATTCACCGGCCGGATGACGGAATTGTGCTCGAGGGCGGTCGTGACGATGTGATCGCCGGCGGCAATCGTTCCATTGATGACCAGATTCAGGCTCATCGTCGCGTTCATCGTGAAAATGAGCCGGTTCGGGTCCTTGGTCTTTCCCGCGGCCGCGAGGCTGGGATTGAAGAACGCCGAGAAGCGCCGGCGCGTGTCGTGGATCATCTCCTCGGCCTTCAAGGCGAGGTCGCAGCCCGTCCGGCCGGGATTGACGCCGTTCTCGCGATAGAAATCGCGCATCGTGTCGTGAACGATATCGGGCTTGGGAAAGCTCGTGGCCGCGTTGTCGAGATAGATGATACCCATTCGATGCCTCGCTGCACGGGCCTCACTCAGCGCTCCCGCGCTGGCCCGTCGATCCTCGATTCCCTCGTCATGCCCACAAGAAAACTGCAAAGTCTCGCTGATTTCCGCCCGCCTCGCAAGGCTCCTTCCTCACGGTCCGGGCGCCCCTCCACGCTCAGCCCTTGATCGCCCAGCGCATCAGATTGCCCAGCTTGGGCGGCGTGCCTTGCATCAGAATCGCCACCCGGAAGATCCGGCCGCCCGCCCACACGGCCCCGATCGCGGTCAGGAGCACGAGCCCGAGGCCGAGCCAGGGCTGCCATGCGGGGATCGACTGTTGGGTCCCGAGGCGCAGCACCATGACCATCGGCGTGAAGATGGGAATCAGCGACAGCCAGGTCGCGAGCGGCGCGAGCGGATGCTGCACAATCGGCATCATCACGAACAAGGGAATCATCACCGGGATCATGCTCGGGAAGGCGAGCGACTGCGCTTCCTTCGAATCGTTACAGGCCGAGCCGAGCGCGGAATAGATCGCTCCCAGCATGAGAATCGCAAGCACGGTGAAGGCGAGGAACCAGGGCAGCACCCCATAAGGCACGAAGGCCCCAAGGTCGAGGCGATTAACCAGCACCGCTCCGACGAGCGCGTAGAGGGCCAGTGCGGTGAGCGAGACGAGCACCCCGCCCAGTACCTTTCCCATCATGAACTGGAAGGGCTTGACCGACCCGAGCAGCACCTCGGCGATCCGCTGGGCCTTCTCCTCGGTGACCGCGTTGAGCTGCGTCAGCGCGCCCATCATGACCATCATGAACATGATCATCGGGAACATGATCGGCACGAGCACCGCCTCGGCTTCGCCCGCGCGGCGCGCGGCGCGCACCTCGCCGGTCGTCTCGTCGCGCGTCACCAGTCCGAGGCCTTCGACGGGCACCCAGCGGAAGAGGCTCTCCGCCGCCTCGTCGGCGATCCCCAGTTCCTTCAAGTGCGCGCGCCGCAGCTCGTTGTTGATCGGATAGGCCATCCAGGCGCGGACTTCATCCAGGGCCGAGCCTTCCGCATAGTAGGCCACCGCCGCGCGCGCGGAATCGGCGCCCGGCTTGTAGACATCGGGACCGATCTCGAGAAACGCGTGCAACTCCCCCTCGCGCACGCGCTCGGACAAGGCCAACCGCTGGTGCATGGGATCGGCGTCGTCGGGCGCGATCGATTCGAGCAGATAGGCCGGCTTCACGCGCTTGCCCGTCTTCGGGTCGACCGCCTCGTTGCGATTGTGCTGCTCGGCCGCCTGCAGCAGCGCCGCGCCCATTGCGCCTGAACGGTCCACGATCGCGATGCGCTTGTCGGTGGTGTCGACGCGATCCTTCAGAAACGCCATCGCCAGTCCGCTGCCGCTCATCATCAGCGGCACGATGATCAGCGTGATCAGAAAGCCTTTGGTGCGCACCGCGGCCAGGTACTCGCGCTTGGTCAGCTTGAGGATCTTACGCATCACTCACCTCCCGGCCGGCTGAACCGGCTCCCGCTCGACCCGTTCCGCGGGACCGGCAATGCGCACGAAGATGTCCTGCAGCGAAGGCTTCACGATGTCGAAGCTGAGCACGCGGGTGCGGGCGAGGAGCGCGCGCAGAATCTCCTGCGGATCGCATCCGGGCGCCATGCGCAGCTCCTGCAGCTTGCCGAAATCGTTCACCCGCTCGACGCCCGGCAGCCCTTCCATCGCGGCCGCGCCGGTTTCGGTGCGCACCCGCACGGTGTCGCTCATGTACGCGTCCTGAATGGAGAGCAGGGTGCCGTCGAGCACCTTGCGGCCGCGAAAGATCATCAGGATGTAGTCGCACATCCGCTCGGCCACATGCATGTCGTGGGTGCTGAAGATCACCGTCGTTCCCCGGCGTTGCAGCTCGAGCACCGCATCCTTGAGCGTTTCCTGATTGACCGGATCGAGCCCGCTGAAGGGCTCGTCGAGAATCAGCAGCTCGGGGCGCGCGACGATCGCGGAGAGGAACTGGACCTTCTGGCTCATGCCTTTGCTCAGCTCCTTGATCCGCTTCTTGCCCCAGCCCTGCATGCCGAGCCGCTCGAACCAGTGATCGATCTCCCCGTCGATGTCGACGCCGTTCTTCAATCCGCCGTAGAAGCGCAACAACTCCCGTACGCCCATGTTGCGATAGAGCCCGCGCTCCTCGGGCAGATAGCCGATCCGGTCGGTGTTCGCCTCTCCGGGCGGCTGTCCGAGAATGCGGATCGATCCTTCGTCGGGATAGTAGATGTTCATGAGCATGCGCAGCGTGGTGGTCTTGCCCGAGCCGTTCGGTCCGATGAAGCCGTAGACCGATCCGGCCGGCACCGCGAGGCTCAGTTGGTCCACCGCCACGGTCGTTCCGAAACGCTTCGTAACTCCCGTCAACTCGATCGCATTCATCTCGTCGAACGCCTTTCCGCGCGCCTTCGGCGGCACGCAACGCGCGTCTCTAGAAGTCGCTTCCCGTCATGACCCATTGAAGGGCGAGCGTCATCGCGGAGCGCACCGGTTCCCGTTCGAAGTAATACGGATGGAACGCGAAGACCACGATCCGCCCGGGCGAGATTCCGAGCGCGCGATCCTCGGCGGTCGCCGATGTCCGCCACGCGACCGGCAAGCCGTCCAGGCGCCACCCGGGTTTGTAGGTGCGCGCGCGATACATGGTTTCCAAGCCCTCTTCCCGTCCGTACCAGGGCGTCTCCGACAGATCGTTCACATCCGGCCAGAGCGCCTCGAATTGCAGCATGCCCCCTTCGAAGACCGTCTGCGAACAATCCCAGCGCTCCCAATCGAGCGGCAGATCGGGATAGATGGGATTCTCCGCTCGGGCTGCGACCATGGTCGACTTGCGAAAGGTAGGCCAATCCGCAGTCTGGGTGCTGCCGCGCGGCTTGTCGACCGGCCCGCGCAGGTGGAATTGCTGATACAGCACGCTGTAGCGATCCCAAGCTTCGTCCAGCGAGAGCGTCTCGCTGGGCTTCTTCGGCTCCGTAGCCGCGAGGTTGAAATCCTGCGTCACGATCGTGATCGGGCCGGTGCACAGCAGCACGAGGTTGCCCCCCGCGCCGATGTAGCGGGCGAGATCGCCCGAGAGCGCGAGGGTCGACAAGCCGTTGTCGATGCCCAGATCGCCCGAGGACCAGATCAGCGTCTGGTAGCTCGCCAGCGTCTCGAGGTAGTCCTCGCGGTCCGGGACCTGCGTGAGCGCGTCCCCTTCACCGAAGAAGCCGAAGTGATCGGGCCGGTCTCCCGGCGCGAGATAATCCCGCATCGAGGCGAAGACCTCTTCGTGCCAGGCGTCCATGGCGGGGTCCGCCGGCGACCAGGTTCCGCAGCTCTTCGGGATCCCCCCTCCCTCAACCGGGCTCCATAGATCGTCGACGAGCAGGAACTTCTTGTGAAAGCTGAAACGCAGCACGCGGATGGCGACGTGCGCGCGCGTCTCGGTGCCTTCGAAGCCCGAGACATCCCGCATCTTCAAATAGAAATGATGCGTCAAACCTTCGTCCAGGCGCGAAAAGTAGATCGGCCGGTCCATGCGCGTGCGCGTGGCCCAGCCGATCCATCCGCCCATGCCGTCCAAGGACCGGTCGACTTCCTGTTGGGGGTCGGGAATGTCCAGGCCGTAGTTGGTCGGCCCCGGATCGGTGCCCGAACCGCTCGCGTCGCCGGTCCATTGAAAGCGGAAGCGCTGATCTGGGGCGACGGAAACCTCCCAGGTGTCGTACTGGGGAGCGGTGAAGAGCCGCCACCCGAGCGCGGGCTCGCTCAGGTACACGAGGATGTTCCTGTCGCGCGCCGCGAAGATCGTCCAATTGTCCCAGTTCAAATCGGGCTCGACCGCGCCGGCCTCGTCGATCGCGCGCACGCAGAACCCGTACTTGCGGTCGATGATCATGTTCTCGAGCCAGACTTCGGTGACCGTTCCGGGCACGCGCACCCACTGCCGCAACGCTTCCTGATAGTACTGCGGATGTCCGGGCGGAAAGTCGCCCGCCTTCAGGCTGTCGCGCATGAATTCGTTGGGCAGCTCGTCGAAGAGCCGCCGAATCTGCGGAAGGTTGTCACGATCGATCGTCTCTTCGACATCGATCCACTTGTATTCGTACCAGGCGGGGCGGCGGTCGGCCTGCGAGGCGTCGGGATCGTCGCCCCGCCAGGAGACGCGCAGGGTGCGGGCCCATTGCCGGTTGGGCGAACGATGCTGCGCCGGAAGCACGATCTCGCTCTTGGGAGCGATCGTGTGCGCGTTGAAGAAACGCCGGTCGGGGCGCGAACGCGTGAAATCGTCGTCGACCGAGCGCAGGAAGAAGGTGTGCCAGGCGGAAAAGTCGCGCCCATGCTGGCGGTCGAAGGCGCTGAAGGGAATCACTTCGTCGAACGCGGTGGTGATGTGCCAGGCGTCCGCACTGGTCGTGTCATCGATCGCCCATTCGAAGTAGCGGATCACGCCGTCGGTGTCTCCGCCGAACCAATAGAAGTGCACGCTCGCATCCGCTTGCTCGGCCAGCGCGGGATCGGCCGTGTCGATGAGAATCCCGCCCGTGATGCGGCAGAAGGGCGCCTGATTGGAGGCCGCTTCGCCCAGGTAGCCGCGTTCGGGAACGAAGAGGCAGCCGAAGAGCGCGCCGGCCGCCATCAGGACGGCGATCCCCATGGCAAGCGCGGCCGGCCAGGGCCAGCGCAAGCCGCGAGCCGCCCGCGCGCGCGCCGGCCATGAACGTGTCCCCAGGAAATCCAGAACTCTCTCCCTGTTCGCCTCACGGCGCGTCGTCCCCGTCGCTGGCACCGCCCGCACTTCTCCAAAAACGAATCGGGCAAGTATGCAATGAAACGGCGCCCGCTGGCAAACAAGGCCTTGCCCTAGGAAGCGAAAAGCGATTCGCCGATGGATGCTTCCCGCCGGCTTGCCGATGTTCTGGGAGCTGCGACCGCTCGTGGCCGCCACGGCCGGCCGATGCCCCGCCCGCCACTCCCCTTTGATCGACCGCGCGCTGCCCTTCCCCGGATTTCCGGGCATCGCCGAGCAACTCTTCGACCCGCGCTGGGCCTGCGCGACGAGGACCAGAACGCTCGCCGGCGGTTCCGGCCGCCTGGCGCCAACGGGAATTCTTGCCTGGCTTGAAGAATCCGCTGGAGGATAATGCGCTTCTCTTGGATTCCGGTATCGCCCACAGCGCTCTGGAACGAGAATGACGCGGATGCGCGGCGAAGCGCGCCGGCTCTCGCCATCATGCCGCGCGCGCGGCGCGCAGGATCTTCTGGCAGAACGATCACCGATGGGGAAGCCGCATCCATGGCCGACTGGCGAGACATCCTTCTGCAGACCGCCCAAGACATCGAGAACGAATTCGACCGGCTGCGCTACCGCCTGCATTCCGCGCTGGGCGGTCCCGATCCGATCAAGATCGTTCCCTATCGCGGCTTCGGCAACCTGGAGCGGGTCTTCCTGCGCGGGCGCGTGCTCGAGGACAAAGGGGATCTCTCGGCGAAGGACAACGACAGCATCTGGACGAACCTGCTGAATGCCTATCGGCGTTTGGAGAGCGACGAGATTCCGCACGCCCGCTTGCGCGCGCGCTTCTCCGCCCAGGAATGCGAAGTCCAGGCGGACGACGAAGGCTATTTCGAAGTCTCCTTCCATCGCGCCGAGCAGGCGCTTTCCGCGAACCAGGCGGAGCGCCGCTCGCCCGACGGCCGGATGTGGCATCCGCTCGAGATCGAGCTCCTCTCTCCGCAATCGCCTCGCCAGACGCAGCCCGTGCGAGCCGTCGGCGAAGTGCTCGTGCCGCCGGCGACGGCCCGCTTCGCGATCGTCAGCGACATCGACGACACGGTGATCGATCTCGGCACCAGGCATCTCCTCCGGCTGGCGCGCGCCGTCTTTCTCGGGAATGCGCGCACGCGGATCGCCTTCCCCGGCATGGCCGCTTTTCTGCGCGCGCTTCACGCCGGGACCGATGGGCGCGAGCGCAATCCGCTCTTCTTCATCTCCAGCGGGCCGTGGAATCTGTACGATCTGCTGCTCGAGTTCTTTCGCCTGCGCGGCGTGCCCGCGCCGGTCCTCTTTCTGGGCGATTGGGGCCTGGGACCGGGCCCGCTGCTTCCCTTTCAAGTTCGCGAGCACAAGCTCGCGATGCTCGAGCTTCTGATCGCCTTCTATCCTGAGCTTCCCTTCCTGTTGATCGGAGACAGCACGCAAAAGGACCCGGACATCTACCTCGAGTTCGCCAAGAACCATCCGGGCAGCGTGCTCGCGATCTTCCTGCGCGATGTCGGCCCCGACGCGCGCGGAGACGAGAAGTTGCGCGCGTTGGAAGCGGAAGCGGCTTCGCGGAATATCCCGCTGGTCCGCGCCGGCAACACGCTCGCCATGGCGGAAGAGGCGGCGGCGCGAGGATGGATCGCCTCCAGGCATCTGGCCGGGATTCGCGACGACAAGCGCGCGGACGAGCTCGAAGAGCGCGGACATGCGGAAGAGCCGCGGGATGGACCCGCAAGCACGTGACGGGTCGCGTGATCGGGCCGGGTGGACGCACGGCGCTGAGGAATCGCGGCGCGCGCACGGTCGGCGGCACGCGCGAAGAAACGGAGTGGACGCGATCGCGCAGCGGCGGTCGCTTGGTCGAGATCGCGATCGCCCCTGCTAGAGTTCCTGGATGCGCGCCTCGAGTTGGTTCTCGGTGATCGTCAGATGCCCCAGGCACACGGGCAGCGAGAGGCGGCGCGGCCCCGCGCTCCCGGGATTGATCCACAGGACGCCGTCCTTGCGACGAATCATGGGGTAATGCGAGTGGCCGCTCACGACGGCGGCGATGCCGGCCTTCGCCGGAGAAATGTCGAGCGCGTGCCGGTCATGCAGCAGGTGGATCAAGACGCGGCCCGCCTCGACGGTGGTCGTCACCGGAAGTTCCTGCGCCCAGGCGCTCCGGTCCGCATTGCCGCGCACGGCGACCACCGGCGCGAGCGCGCCCAATGTTTCGAGGACCTCGGGCGTGCCCACATCGCCCGCGTGCAGGATGAGATCGCTGCCGCGCAAGGCTTCGATCGCTTCCGGCCTCACGAGGCCGTGCGTATCGGAGATGAGCCCGACTCGCATGCTCCTCACTCGCTCCCGCTTCGATGGCGTTGCTTCGCGCGCCCCTGAACGAAGGGATTATACACGAGGCGGGTGACGGTCGTGCAAGAGAGGCGCGAATCCGTCGTCCACCCATGGCATCGGCGCCGATGCCATCCCTTTGCTCGCCTCGTATCATGGGCTGCGCTTCTCCTCCCCCAACTATTCCGTGAGTCGTCTCATCTTCGCGATCGGCCGCTTCCGGCCTGCTTCGGCCTGGGGGCAAAGTGGGGCCGTCCTGACGGCGATTGCCTGAACGGGGGATGTGAGCGGCAGCCATCGACACTCCTCCGCGCCTTCGCCGACAGTCGTCCCTCGCGCGTCGGTTTTCTCGCAGCCGAAATCCTCGCTCAGCAACTGGCCGATCTGTCCCGTTGATCGGGCTCGCCTGAGGACCGGCCGATGGCCCATTTCCGCCGAGGCAGGCGCACCCTTCGGCCGGCGGGCGCTCGACGCAGAGGATCCTGAGGGCCCCGCGCGCGGTCACGCGGCCGTTCGTGCGGGGCATTCCGCGCGCGAACGCAAACGGACGCGTTGGCGCAACCGTTGGGCGCGGATGGCGCAGGGCTCGCTCGATCTGCAGCGTCGAAATGCGCCGCGGGGGCGGGAAAAAGACGCGATACGATCCGGGTCTCTCGGTTATACTCGTTCTCATCAACCGAGCAACACAACCTCGAGGAGGCCCGATGCGGTTCGCTCATATCCCAGGCGCCGCGGCTCGCTGGGCGGCAGTGGCGGCAGTCCTTCTTCCTCTCTTGTTCGCCGCGCTCACTCCGCTCGCGCATGCGGTTCCCTTTCGTCCCGATGTTCTCGCGTCCCTGCGCCAGGAGGGCAAGCTGCCTGCCATCGTCGCGGCCACCGACGCCGCCCGAGCGCGCGGGCTCGATCAGCCGCCCGCGGACCTGCACCCCTGGGTGCGATCGCACGCCAAGGGCCGCATCATTCCCGATCGCCAAGCGATCGTGATCCTGGTCGACTTCAGCGACAATGCGGCCGACGGAGCCACGTACCCTCCAAGCCACTATCAGCAGATGCTCTTCTCCGTCGGCGCCTATCCCGGCGGGAGCATGCGCGATTGGTACCTCGAGAATTCCTACGGCCAGTTCGATGTCACCGGCGGCGTCACGATCTGGCTGCGCATGCCTCGGACCTATGCGTACTATGTCGATGGCAGCGCGGGATTCGGCAGCTATCCGCACAACGCGCAGAAGCTGGCGGAAGACGCGGCCGTCGCGGCCGATCCCTACATCGACTTCTCGCAATACGACAATGACGGCCCGGACGGCGTGCCCGACTCGGGCGATGACGACGGCGTCGTCGACGCGCTCTTCATCGTGCATGCGGGGCCCGGGCGCGAGGAAACCGGCTCCGACGACGACATCCACTCGCATGCCTGGAGCATGGCGAATCCGGTCGCCGTGGATGGAGTCATCGCCAGCCCCTATTCGATGGAGTCCGACAACGGCAAGCGCGGAGTCTTTGGTCACGAATTCGGTCATGTGCTCGGCCTGCCGGATCTCTACGATACCGACTATTCCTCTTCCGGAGTCGGCTATTGGTGCATGATGTCGACCGGTTCCTGGGGAGGCGGCGGTTCGACGCCCGTGCACTTCCTGAGCTGGTGCAAGGCGCGCCTCGGATTTCTCGAGCCGACGACCCTGCTCTCCAATCAGACCGGCGTATCCATCGGCCAGGTGGAAACGCATCCGGTCTCATATGTGCTGTGGACGGGCGGGTACCCCAACCGGCAATCCTTCACCGTCGAGAACCGCCAGCGGGTCGGCAGCGATGTCTCCCTGCCGGCGTCGGGCTTGATCCTCTGTCACATCGACGAAAGCGTGAGCGGCAACAGCGACGATTGGCATCCGCTCGTGATGGTCGAGCAAGCCGACGGCCTCTCGGACCTGCAGTACGCGCGCGGCTCCGATGGCGGGGACCCCTACCCCGGCGGCACGAACAACCGCACGTTCGACGCCAACAGCACTCCCAACTCGCGCAGCTATGCGAACGGCCTCACTCAGGTCGTGGTCACGAATGTCGGCGATTCGGGCGAATGGATGACCGCGGATTTGACGGTCGAGGAACAGCCGATCTTTCGCATGGCCGGCTGGAATTTGACGGCGATGGATGGAAATGCAGACGGCGACATCGATCCGGGCGAGGACTGGACGCTCTCCTTCACGGCCCGCAACATCGGATCGGCGGCGACCAACGTCTCCGGGACCGCGACGACATCGAGCGGGGCGGTCACGGTCCTGCAAGGTTCGACGGATTTTGGAAACATCGGCCCCGAAGCCGAAGCGACCGGCACGCCGCCCTTCGGCTTCGCGCTCGCGAGCGGCAGCGCGGCCGACGGCATTCCGCTGCTCATCAGAGTGCAAGACAACGCCGGGCATTCCGACAACTCCTCCATCGTCGTCGGCGTGAACGATCCGCTGCTCGTCTTCGGTTGGCAGCACGAGATCGTCTCTCCCGGATATCGAGATCAGTGGAACATCTCGACCCAGCGCAATCACACGCCCGGTGGAAGCTATGCCTGGAAGTGCGGCGCATCCGGCACGGGCGACTACGCGAACTACATGGACGCCGGGCTGGTCACGATTCCGTTCTCCCTCGCTTTCGTGGTGGCGGTCGACTTCTGGCATTGGATCGACGCGGAGGATGCGGACAACGGGACCGCTTGGGACGGCGGCGTCATTGAAGCTTCGGTCGACGCAGGCCCCTGGCAGGCGATCACGCCCGACGGAGGGTATCCCCACACGATCATCGCGAATCCCGCCTCGCCCTTCCCCGGCGGCACGCCCTGCTTCAGCGGGACCTACGGCTGGTCGCAGGTGCGGGTGGACCTCTCCGAATTGGTGGGAGTGCAAGCCCGCCTGCGTTTTCGTTTCGGCACCGACGGCGCGACCACCGACGAGGGCTGGTACATCGACGACATCACCGCCGAACAATCTCCGATGTCGGCGGGGCCCGGTCTCGATACAGGCGCCGGTCCCGCCGGCGAACATGCCGCGTCGCTCGTGTGGCTTTCGCCGGCGCGGCCCAATCCCGCTTCGGGATCGATCGCGCTCGCGTATCGCTTGCCTCAGGGGGTGCCCGCGCAGTTGACGATTCACGATGCCTCGGGACGCGTGATCGCGAGCCGAGTGATCGTGGCAGGCGATCGGGAAAGCGCGCCGGGCACGATCGTGTGGGACGGCCGCTCGAACGATGGCCGGCCCGCGCCCGGAGGCCTGTATCTTTTCCGCCTGGAATGGAACGGCGGGCAGCGAACGCAAAAGGGAATGTTGCTACGCTGATCGCTCGAGCACGCTCATTCGCAAGGATGCATGATCGATGAACCAATCGGCCGAGAGCATCACCGGAGTCCTCGTTCTCTTCGAACAGGGCGACGGAGAGCTCTCCGATCCCCATCGCTCCTTCCGGCCGGGACCCAAGCGAATCTGGGTCCCCCGCCGCCTCATTCGCGATTTCGCGCTTCCGCAAGGCGCTTCGGTGACCGGCCCGATCCGCCAAGTGCGCCAGGGGCTCGAGCTCACCGGCGTGACGGCGATCTGCGGCCTCGCCCCCGATGTCTTTGCCCGCCGCCGGCCCTTCAAGGAGTTGACGCCGGTCGATCCCACCGAACGTTTCCGCCTCGGCGATACGAGCGAGATGAGCATGCGGGTCGTCGACCTGGTCGCGCCCATTGCGAAAGGCACGCGGGCCCTGATCGTCGCTCCGCCCAAGGCGGGCAAGACGATGCTCTTGATGTCGATCGCGCGCGCGATTCGCGCCACCAACGCGAACGCGCGCATCATCGTCGTGCTCATCGACGAGCGCCCGGAGGAAGTCACCCACTTTCGCCGCAGCGTGGAGGCGGAAGTCCTCGCGAGCTCCAAGGACCAGAGCCCTGAAGAGCACATCGAGCTTGCCGCCATCACCCTCGATCATGTCCGCACCGAGCTCGAATGCGGGCGCGATGTGATCCTGCTCGTCGACAGCCTCACCCGCATGGGGCGCGCCTTCAATGTGATGGGTTCGGGAACCGGGCGCACGATGACCGGCGGACTAGAAGCGGGGGTGCTCGATGTTCCCCGCCGTTTCTTCGGTCTCGCCCGCCATGTCGAGGAAGGCGGCTCGGTCACGATCGTGGCGACCGCGCTCGTCGAAACCGGCTCGCGCATGGACGAGCTCATTTTCCAGGAGTTCAAAGGCACCGGAAACAGCGAGATCGTCCTCGACCGCACGCTCGCCGAGGCGCGCATCTTCCCCGCCGTCGACATCAGCCGCAGCGGGACGCGCAAAGAGGAGCTGCTCTACTCCGCCGACGAGCGCAAGCGCATCGCGCTGGTGCGCAGAGCCCTCGCGGGACGCAAGCCCGCTTCCGCCATGCAGGCGCTCCTGAAGGCGCTCGAGCCGCACAAGAACAACAAGGCCTTCCTGAAGAGCATCGCGATCGACTGACGGAGCAGCCGCGCGCCGGGACATAGCGACCTCGGCCCTCGTGAATGAAGTTGCGATCGGCCAAACGCTGATCGCGCGCAATGGGGCCGAGGCGGCCGTGCACGCAGGGACGGGCGCACTCATCGTCTCGCGCACGGAAAGGAACTTCGACCCGCGAGCTCGTGAGCCTTCACTAGCCGGGTGGGGAAAAACTCACGCGGCCCCGCTGAGGGCAGATGCGACTCGACTGCGCGCAATGGGGCCAAGGGCGGCCGAGTTGCCAATCAGGGCGCGAGCGGAATCAGCCTGCCGTCCTCGATCGTGCCGTCATACAAGTAACCCGTCCGGCCGGGATAGAGCGCCAGGAGCCGCGCATTCTCCGCGCCGCGATCGTGCGCGTAGATCACGCTCGCCCGCTCGAGATACGGCTCCTCGAGCGCGAAGGCCGAGCCGAACCAGATGTGGCGCACCTGCAGCGCATCGGGCTGCCGTTCGCGCGGGCGCACGAAGACGATCGCGTTGCGCACTCCCTCGCGTTCCACGAGCTGCCCAAGATAGGGGCCGACGGCCCAATAGCGGGGCGTGTACTGGAGAAAGTAGCTGCCGACTCGCGCGGGCGATCCCGGAGGAGCGGACGCCGCTTCGGGCGTGAGCGTGACCAGGGCGGGGATGCGCACCGCGGCCGCGTAGCCCACGCACCCGGCGACGACGAGGCCGAGAGCGACGGCGGCGAGAGGCTTTCGCAAGCGGGTTGCCTCCGCCGCGCGCACGAGCCGCACGATTCCCCAACCGGAGAGCACGATCAACGGCCCGAGCGCGTCGTACAGATAGCGCGGACCAAAACAGGAGTCGTAGTACCAATAGAAGATGTAGGCGACGAGCACGATCGCCGGAAACGCGGCCAGCAGCAGCGCACGTTTCCACGAGAGGAGGGTCTCGCGCACCAGCCAGCCGATCGGCGGAACGAGGGCCGCCGCGATCGGCCACAGGGAGGTCGCCGGCCATTGGAGGAGGTGTTCATTCAAGCGCACGAGCGTCCTTCCCGCATGCGCGAGACCGAGCCCAAGCGTGTGCGGCGGTCCCCAGCTTCCCTTCCCGAATCCGATTCCGTGTGACGGGCCGTACAACTTGATGTACCCGGGGACGAACGGGTTGCCGGTCGTGCCCCAGTTGTACAAGCCGTACAACAACAGGCCCGCCGCCAGGCCCGCCGGCACGATCCAGACATTCGAGCGCGCGTCGAACAGATGGCGGCCGCGATCCGTTTGCCGCAGGGCAGGAAGCAAGATCCACGCGAACGCCGGCAACGCCATCGCGAAGGCCGTGTAGGGCCGGATGAGCACGGCGAAGGCCAGCGCGGCGGCTGCGATTGCCCGGTACCGCCACCGCGATTCGCGCGCCGCGAGAAAGAGTCCGGCCACGAACGCGGTGAGCATGACGAACCCCGATACATGCGACATGTATTCGGCCGCCATGAAGAGCAGGAAGGGCGAGACGAGCGCGAGCAGCGCGCTCACCCGCGCGGTCGCGCGGTCGAACGCGGCCCGCGCGAGCAGGTAGGTGGCCGCTACGCCCAACCCGGCGAGCAGCGGATTCACGAGCCAGGGGATGCCGAGCCACACGCCGGGAACGAGCAACAAGGCGTGGCCGGGGGGATACTGCGCATACCAGCGGCCGTCGTTGATCATGTGCGCGTAATCGAAGAATTCCCGAAGCGCCGAGCTCGGTGCCCATAGCCGCCCGCCCGCGAAGATGCGCGCTTGAAAGAGCTGCGCGATGGAATCCTGCACGTGCGGAATGCGCCCGAACACCAAAGTCGAGAGAATCGAGGCCTCGACCGCGACCGCCAGCGCACAGGCGGTCATCCAGAGAGCATCCGGCCGTCCGAGGATCGAACCTGGGCCTGTCGCTCGCCCGGCTGAATACTTCCCGGCTCTTTGCGAGGCGTTTCTCTGTTCCCTGGCCATGGGCCGGAAGGATCGCTGATGGCGCAGGAGGATTCAAGCAATGGGCGGCGTCTTCACTCGCTCGTCCGTGCCCACGGCGCTGCAGGCGGAGGGCAGGAAAAGGGGCCGTTCCGAAGGGAAGCGGCCCCTTGCTGTTCGTTCATGCGTCTGTCTGCGATCGCAGTCTACCGGTACACCGACTTGATGGCTCCCCAACTCTGCGGAAGGGTGGGCACTTCGCCGCAAGGGTTCGGATCGCATTCGTAGAGGCCGGAATGCCAGCTTCCGCCCGCGTCGATGCACCCGTCTTCCGTCATGATGTAGCAATCGTTGTCAACGCAGCACACCCGCCATTGCGGACAGCTGAAGTTCTCGCAATCGGAGCCGGAATGCCAGACGCCGCCCGCAAGCAGGCAGTCGGCCTCGGTCTCCATGTAACACTGCTCGTCCTGATCGAGGCAGCAGGCGCCTTCCGGAGGCGGACAGGCGAAACCGGGCGTCGAACATGTCATGTCCGCATAGAGCACGCCGTTCATGGCGATGCACTCTTCGGCCGCATACACGCTCACGCAGCTGCCGTCTTCGAGGCAGCAGGCCATTTCGATCAGGCACGGATTCGGATCGCAGCTCGCCAGGTCCGCATGCCATTGCCCGCCTTCGGCCAGACAGTCCGCTTCCGTGAGAACCACGCACTCGATCCCCACGCAGCAGGCCGCTTCCGGAGGAGGAGGCAAGCAGAGACTCGGACTGCAATCCATGAGGTCCGCGTGCCAGATCCCGCCCGCGGCCGCGCATTCGCTTTCCGTGCTCACCAGACACTGGCCCGAAAGGCAGCAGGCGGCGTCAGGCACGGGATCGCCAGGGCTGGCCCACTCCTCGAATCCGTCTTCGCATTCGTAATCTCCGCCCGTCGCTCCGAACTCGCAATAGAGGTAGAGGTATTCGGTGCGATGATCGCGGAGAAGCTCGTAGGGCAGATACATGTACATATCGCTCCAGCCGCTGCCCGGCTCGAGCGAGTAGTCCAAGTAGATCTTGTTGTCCGCGCCCATGTCGTAGATGGGAGTCGCGTGATCATTGAGCAGCGCGAGCGTGTTGTAGGTGCCCACCGGAGCGACGAAGACCTTCAACTGGTCGAGAGAAACCAGCGGCCGGCTGTCCACTTCGTTGATGTCCAGCAGGAACCGGATCATCTGCAGGCCGTTGTATTCGGTCACGCCGAAGGCGTTCACCTGGATGGCGTGAGTCGGATTGAATTCGTCCAGCTGGTAGGGGCCGTCGGAGTTCAATCCGGACTCCAGATGGTTGCGTTGGAGCCGCAGGAAGGGATCGATCACCCCCGTCCCCGCGCCCGTCGTCCCTTGCGTGAAGAAGGCATCACCGATGTAGCCGGACGCGTCCTCCAAAGTGAGATCCAGAATGGCGGCGGAGGCAGGCGGAGCCGCGAGGAGCAGAGCGAGCAGAATCAGGCATGAGGCAAGACAACTGCCGCTTCGAGCGAACATACACTTTCCCCTTTTTTTTGCTGGGAGCTCGTCCGTGCGTCCTACTGCACAGCCAGGGGCTCTCTACATTCGAGCGATCAGACCCGGACTCCGTTGAAAAAAATGATACCTTAGGTAAGGAGAATTTCCTACTTCATTCTGTGCTTCTGGCCCGGGAAGTCTAATCCGATAGGCGGGAATCGACCGTATTCAGGCCGCCGCCACCATTGCACCCCTATTTGATTGCACTCCAATATCTTGCCGATTGGCCCTTGCCTGGCGACAATCTTCCTCTCCCCCGCCATAGGTCTTGCTAATCGCCGCCCGATCGCTAGGATCTGCCCTGTTCGTCTCCGCACCTGCCAGGGAGCCGGCCGTCCGGCCGGCTCGGAAACGGCGGAACGGCTGGAGTGACAGCATCTTGGGGCGCCTTCGCCCTCGATGCCTCTCTCCCGCCGTCTCGCATCCGCGGGGAATTCCCTTCGGGCCCTCGCGTGTCGACTTCGGGAAGAGGAGCACGGGAACATGAGCACTACCGGTCAGCTGATTCTGCTGGTCATGGCCTTCAGCGTCTTCGGTCTGCTCTTCGCGGCCTATCTCGCGCGTTGGGTGCTGCGGCATTCGACGGGCTCGAGCCCGATGCAGCGCATCTCGAATGCGATCAAGGAGGGCGCCGAAGCGTTTCTCCGGCGGCAAAACCGCACAATTCTCCGGCTGGCCGCCCTTGTCGCGGTGGTGCTCTTCATCGGATACGCCTTCCTGCGCGGCCACCGCGACTTCGATCCCGTCTCGAGCGGCGTCACGCTCGCCTTCTGGATCACCCTCTCCTTCGTCTTCGGAGCGGCCTGCTCGGTCTTCGCGGGCTATGTGGGCATGTGGATTTCGATTCGCAGCAACATCCGCACTGCGACCGCCGCCCTCACCAGCGTCAATTCCGCGATGCGCATCGCGCTTCGCGGCGGGGCCGTCTCGGGCCTGCTCGTCGTCGCGACGAGCCTGCTCGGCGTCAGCGGTCTCTTCGCCTTGGTGAGCGCGCTCGGCGGAGTCGAACAGACCAAGATTCCACTGCTCATCGTCGGCTACGGATTCGGCGCTTCCTTCGTCGCGCTCTTCGCGCAGCTCGGCGGAGGGATCTACACGAAAGCCGCCGATGTCGGAGCGGATCTGGTCGGGAAAGTGGAAGCGGGCATTCCCGAGGACGACCCGCGCAATCCGGCGGTGATCGCGGATCTGGTCGGCGACAATGTCGGCGACTGCGCCGGCCGCGGAGCCGATCTCTTCGAATCCACGGCCGCCGAGAACATCGGCGCGATGATCCTCGGCGCTTCGCTGGCCGCCGCGGCCGAGCGGGCCGGGATGGGCTTCAGCGCCGGAGTCGTGGGCGTGATGATGTTCCCGCTCGTCGCGCGCGCCTTCGGGATCGTCGCCTCGATCATCGGGATCATGTCGGTGCGCATGGATCGCGAAGAGAAGATGGATCCGATGACCGCGCTCAATCGCGGCTACTACATCGCGGTGGTGTTCGCGATGATCGCCTTCGGCGCGGCCACGCGCTGGCTGCTCCACAGCGACAAGGCTCCGAACGCGTGGCTGCACTTCTTCGCCTGCGGAATCCTGGGCGTGCTCACGTCGGTCGCGTTCGTCTACATCACGCAGTACTACACCGAGTACAAGTACCGGCCGGTGAAGTCGATCGCTGAAGCCTCGAAGACCGGCCCAGCCACGAACATCATCGCCGGGCTCGCGGTCGGATACGAATGCTGCTGGATGCCCGCGCTGGCGATGGGCGCCGCCCTGCTCGGCTCCTACTATCTCGGCCAGTCGAGCGGCCTTCCGCACGCGGGCCTCTTCGGCACCGCCGTGGCGACGATGGGGATGCTCGCCACCGCCGCTTACATTCTCGCGATGGACACCTTCGGGCCGATCACCGACAACGCGGGCGGCATCGTGGAAATGTCCGAGCAGCCTGAAGCGGTGCGCCAGAAGACCGATCGCCTGGATGCGGTCGGCAACACGACCAAGGCGCTCACGAAGGGATACGCGATCGGTTCGGCCGGTCTCGCCGCCTTCCTGCTCTTCCAGGCGTACATGGAGGAAGTGCTGAACTATGCCGGCCCTCAGGTGGCCGCGGGCTTCCACGGATCCTTCCCGGTCAATCTCTCCAAGCCGGTCGTGCTCGTGGGCGCGTTGGGCGGAGCGGTGCTCGTCTATCTCTTCTCGGCGCTCGCGATTCGGGCCGTCGGGCGGGCCGCTCAGGCGATCATCGCGGAAGTCCGCCGCCAATACGCGCACCTTCCGCGGGTGCATGACATCATCCAGTTCCCCGCCGACTTCAAGCCCGACTACAGCTCGTGCGTGGACATCGTGACGAAATCCGCGTTGCGGGCGATGGTCGGCCCGGGACTGCTCGCGGTGCTGATGCCGATCGGCGTGGGACTCGCCTTCCGCATCTTCATCACTCCGGGCGATCGCCTGATCTCCGCCGAGGCGGTGGCAGCCCTGCTGATGGTCGGCACGATCGTCGGGATCATCACCGCCCTCTTCCTGAACAATGGCGGCGGCGCCTGGGACAATGCGAAGAAGTACATCGAAGCGGGCGCGCACGGGGGAAAATACCTCACCGCGCCCGACGGCTCGAAGATGAAGAACCCCACTCACGCAGCCGCGGTGGTCGGCGATACGGTGGGTGATCCCTGCAAGGACACGGCCGGGCCTTCGCTGCATGTGCTGATCAAGTTGCTGTCGACGATCACGCTCGTGCTGGCGCCCCTGTTCTTGTAAGCCGGGCGCCGCTGCTGTCTACGGCGAGAGCGGCCCGCTCGCGTAAGCGGGCCGCACGCTTGCCCGGGAGTTGCGCCGGTCGTTCCCGTTCGCGGGCATGGCCACCCGTCGCATTCTCGCCATCGGGTTCTCGGAGAGCGGCCGGTTGGTAGCGGAGCCGGCCGCGATCCTGGTACACTCGCGGGCCAGCGGTTCATTCATCTGAGCATGCGGATCATGGACCTCGGACCGGAAGGGCAGCGTTCTTCCGGCGGGGTGGGTTTTGCCCGGCGAACAGGAGCAGGCATGGGCCGGCCGAAGAAAACAAACGCGTCATCCACGCCATGGATCCATTCCACGCGTTTGCATGTCGTGCTCTACAGTTTCCTCCTCGTCTTCACCCCCTTCATCCTGCTGCAGAACTATCTCGTCGACATCGTGGCCTCCATCTCCACGAGCAGAATGAACCTGGGCGGCTGGAGCCTGCCGATCATGCCGACCGTCGCGGCCGTCGTTGTGCTTGCCCTGGCGATCTGGTGGCGCAAGAGGATCACGCGCAACATGCTCCTCGCCGCCGCGATCATCCTCCTCATGATCACGCTCTCGCATCAGATGTCGGACTACTACTTCGGGCAGAACTTCTACGACCTCCTCCAGAACTGGCACTACATCGCCTACGCCCTGTTCGGTCCGATGCTCTATCGCGATCTCGATCCGCGGGGAGTGCGTTTCTCGCGGTTTCTTTGGATCGCCTTCTTCTGCGCCCTGGGCTTTTCCACCTTCGACGAGTTCTTCCAGCGCTACATGAGCAGCCGGGTCTTCGACCTCTCCGATACGGCAAAGGATGTGTGGGGCTGTCTCATGGGGTTGGTGGCCGTCGCCCTCTGCGGCCGGCATGCGCACGAACTGCGTCTCGACATCAAGAGCCTGGGGCGCATGCCCCGCCTGCGGACGCTCGGCCATCCGCTGGTCGCCCTCGTCCTGATGGCCTGTTTCACCTTGATCTTCCTGAGTTGCGCATCGCTGATGAGCGACGCGGAGTACGCGCCTCTGGTCGCCTTGTTCAGCATCGGTTTTTCCGCTCTCACGCTCGGTGTCTATCTGCTCCTCTTGCGCAAGCCGGGCCGCATCGCGCTCGGAGCGCTGGCGGTGATCGCGATCTGCGCCCTCGGATACAGCGCGATCCATCACCGCGGCCAGGAGATCGTCTCCCATCGCAACGGGCTGACGGTGTACCGCGGCATGCCGCTGCCGTTCTTCGATGCGCTCATCTTTCCCGACGGGCATTTCCGCCTCGTCGATCGCAAACACTCTTTCACCACGCGGGATCAGAAGCGGCTGCTCCGCCAGGAGAGCGACATCATCGTCGTGGGAACGGGTCGGAAAGGGCTCGGCGGAAGAGGGTTCCCCGAGCCCTCCATGGTTCAGTTCCTGCACAATCCCTATTCGGGAGGCGTCACGCAGGTCATCATCCAGCGAACCGCGGACGCCTGCCTCACATTCAATCGCCTGAAGAAGGAAGGGAAGCGGGTTGCGTTCGTCATCCACAACGCCTGCTGAGACGCGGCGCAAGGAGGCGCCCAGGGAACCGGCGCGCAGGCCCGACGCATCGGGCCTGCGGACGACGATCGCCTGGGTCCTGCTCGTCGTCTGGGCGGTGTTGATCGGCCTCGGAATCTCCTCGCTCTTCAGCCCCGACTGGCTGGAGAAGATGCAGCGAAAGGGTCGGGCGGCGGAAGGCTCGGCCGCGAAATCGCTCGGCGATCTCGCCTATCGGCGCGGGGAATATGCGCGCGCGGCCGCGCTCTACCTCGATGCCGCGAAGATCGATCCGCTGGCGGCCGACATCCAGCACAACCTCGGCACCTCCTATTTGGAGATCGGGCAAGTGGCGCTCGCCCGCGAAGCGCTTCTGCGCGCCCAAAGCCTCAACCCGACTTCTCGTGTTCGTCTGCGCATCGAGCTTCATCTCGGCGACGTGGCGCGCAAGGAAGGCCGGTTCGAGGAGGCGTTGCGCTATTACGGGCAAGCCCTCGGGCCCGACCTGCGCAACGACCTCGTCTATCGGAAGATCGGCACTCTGCAAACCGAGCTCGGCAACTTTGAGCTCGCCCGGGATGCGTTCGAAAGAGCGCTCGCTTCGCAGCTCGATCCTGCTCTTCCCCTCCAGGAAATGCTGAACCGCGCTCGGGATGGGGCCGACGTCGACGCGGACGCGAAGGCGTGGCTGGACGCGTGGGGATCGCGAGACATCTCCGACATCGATTGGTCGAAATTCGATCGGGAATTGCTCGAGCAGATGCATGCCTCGGATCCTGAAGTCGCCAAGATCCACAACTATCTGGGCCTGATCTATGACCGGTTGAACCAGCCGGAGAAGGCGATCGAGCATTTCGAGGCATCGCTGCGGATCTGGCCGAACAACATGGACGCGGTCCAGAATCTTCGCATCCTGAGGAGCCGCCAGTAGGCCGGGGAAAGCGCGATCGCCGGGGCGCGCGGGGCGGCGCGGGCGCGCCTGGCGGGCCGGCAGGTATTCCCCTCCTTGTGGGTCGGAGATTCGGGGAAGCAACCAGATAAGGCATTATGTGCCAACAAGTTGCAGCCGAATTCCGCTCGTTTGACATCCGCGTGGGCAAGAGCCCCGCAAATGAAGCAGTTCAAAGAGATAGCCCCGCCCGGACCCGAATGATCGATCCACAACTTGACAGGCGACCCATTCCCCCAGCATGATCTCCCGCTTCCGGTCGAGTCAGCGGTTTTTCCGGCCCGCGCTGTGAGGGAAATTCGGCGGGCTTTTTGTCAGGGAGGACAGGTGCGCTTCGACTTCTCCGTCGTTCTCATCTTCCTTTCCGTGAGCGCCGGCATCGTTGGGATCGCTCTCCTCCTGACCCGGTTCGTGGCGCCGCGCGTGCCCGACTCCGTCAAGGCCACGCCCTACGAATGCGGCGAGCGCCCGATCGGTCACGGGTGGTTCAACTTCAACCCTCGCTTCTATTTAATTGCCCTCGTCTTCATCGTCTTCGATGTCGAGATCGCGCTCACCTATCCGGTTGCGGGAGTGGTCCGGAAGTGGGTGGAGCAGGGCAAGGGACTTCTCGCCGTCTCCGAAATCGTGATCTTCATCGGGATTCTGGCGGCCGGGCTCGCCTACGTCTGGGGGCGCGGCGATCTCGACTGGGTGCGGGAGTTGCGCGGCGTGCTCGACGATTCTCCCGCACCGCAGACTCCTTCTTCGCCCGGCGCGTCATCCGGCGCCTCGCCGTCTCTCGCCGGACCCGATGCCCATTCTTCTCCTGACATCGGTGCCTCGCCCAACATCGGGAGATCTTCATGACCGAAAGCAACAGGATCGAGCCCGATGCCTTGCAGAACATCGGCCAGTGTCCCGCGGGCGGCGAGGGCTCGCCGCTGGTCGTCACGACGACGGTCGACGATCTGGTCAATTGGGCGCGCAGTTCCTCCATCTGGTACATGCTCTTCGCGACCGCCTGTTGCGGCATCGAGCTCATGCAGACGGGCGGGCCGCGCACGGACCTCGATCGCTTCGGCTTCGTCTTTCGCTCCAGTCCCCGGCAGTCGGATGTGTTGATCGTCGCGGGCACGATCACCTACAAGATGGCCGACCGCGTGCGGCTCCTCTACGCGCAGATGTCGGAGCCCAAATATGTGATCGCGATGGGGAGCTGCACCAATTGCGGCGGGCTCTTCCAGCGTTCCTACTCGGTCATCCCGGGGGTCGACACGATCCTCCCGGTGGACATCTACCTGCCCGGCTGCCCGCCCCGTCCCGAAGCGTTGAACGAGGCGTTGCTGCGCCTGCAGGACTTGATGCGCCGCGATCATTGGGCCGACCGCTTGGGCAAGGACCCCAAGCAGACCGGCGGAACGCGCAAAGGTCCCGGCGGAGCATCTTCCCCATCGGCGAACGAGCCGCGCGAAACCCCGAGCGCATAGCGAGGCAGGATGGAACCTGCAGAGATCCATCGCCGCTTGAAGGCGGCCTTTCCTGAAAAGATCCTGGAGATCCAGGACGCTCTTCTCGATCCGGTGGCGGTCGTCGAGACGCGCAGCCTGCCGGAGATCGCGCGCTATCTGCGCGATGAACCGGATCTGAAGATGAATTATCTCCGCCTGGTGACGGCGATCGATCGCGGAGAGACCTTCGAGGTCGTCTATCATTTCGCCTCTCTGTCCCTGCGTCATGGGACGGTGCTGCGGGTGCGCGTTCCGCGCGACCATCCCGAAGTGCCCTCGCTCGCCGGCTTGTGGCCCACCGCGAACTGGCACGAGCGCGAGCAATTCGATTTGATGGGCGTGCAGTTCAGCGGGCATCCCGATTTACGCCGGCTCTTCCTGCCGCCCGACTGGGTCGGCCATCCGCTGCGCAAGGACTATGTCCGCCCCGACGAGTACCACGGCATACCGACCAGCCGCGAAGTGGCGCGCACGCGCCGGGTCACGGCCGTGGCGCCTCCCATGCACGTGGAGAAGGACGAGGAGGCCGACGGGATCATGCGGATCAACATGGGCCCGCATCATCCCGCGACGCACGGCGTGCTGAACTTCCTCCTCGAAACCGACGGCGAGATCCTGCGCAGCGTGCGCCCCGAAGTGGGCTACCTGCATCGCGGGCTCGAGAAGCTCGCCGAGATCACGCCCTACTACGGCACGATGCCCTACACCGACCGCATCGACTACCTGGGCGCGATGTTCACGAACCTGGGATGGGCAAGCGCGGTCGAGCGGCTGGCGAACATCGAAGTTCCCCGGCGGGCCGAGTACCTGCGCGTGATCGTCTGCGAATTGAACCGCATCGCGAGCCACCTGATCGCGACCGGCTCGCTGGCGATGGACACCGGCGCCTTCACGCCCTTCATCCACTGGCTGCGCGAGCGCGAGAAGATCAACGACATCCTCGAGCGCATCTGCGGCGCGCGGCTTACCTACAACTACATGCGCTTCGGCGGCGTGGCGCGCGACATGGACGCCGAGACGGCCGAGATGATTTCGCTCTGGCTCGATCACTTCGATCCCATGCTCACGGAGTTCAACCGCCTGATCAGCGGCAACGAGATCTTCGTGCGGCGGCTCGCGAATGTCGCCGTGATCGCGCCCGAGGAAGCGGTCGCCTACGGCATCGTCGGCCCGAATCTGCGCGCCAGCGGAGTGCCGTGGGACATTCGCCGCGACGAGCCCTACTCGATCTATTCCGAATTCGATTTCGATGTGATCACCGGGCAAGGCTGGCGGGGCCGCGTGGGCGACGCCTATGACCGCTACTACTGCCGTCTGCTCGAGATGATCGAGAGCGCGAAGATCGTGCGCCAGGCGCTGGCCGCCATTCCCGCGGGCGAGATCCGCTCGAAGGTGCCGCGCACGCTCAAGCCGGCGGCCAACGAGGTGTACACGCGCGTGGAAGGGCCGCGCGGCGAAGCGGGCTTCTATGTGGTGGCCGACGGCAACGACCGGCCGCACCGGGCGCGCTATCGCACCGGCTCCTTCACCGCCCTCTCGATGATCTCGCACCTGAGCCCCGGGCTCATGCTCGCCGATCTGGTCGTGCTGATCGGCTCTCTCGATGTGATCGCCCCGGAGGTGGATCGATGAACCTCTTCCAAGCGATCGGCGATTTCCTGGCCAAGTCCGTGCTGGGCGTCGATCCCGCCACCTGGCCGGCGATGTGGATCGTCTACGCGGTCGTCATCGCGTTGGGGGGCTTCATCGCCTTCGCCTTCGTCGCGATCTTCGCCGGGCCGGTGAGCTGGATCGAGCGGCGGATCGCCGGCCGCATGCAATCGCGCATCGGGCCGAATCGCACCGGGCCGCAGGGAGCGCTGCAGTGGCTGGCCGATGGGCTGAAGTGCCTCTTCAAGGAAGACCTGATGCCCGACTGCGCGGACAAGCTGCTCTTCAAGATCGCCCCCTACTTCGTCTTCACCGGCATGTTCGGCACCTTTGCCGTCCTCCCCTTCGGCGCGCATCTGGTCGCCGCGGATCTCAATGTCGGCGTCCTCTACCTGCTCGCCATCACCGGACTCGGCGTGATCGGGATCCTGTTGGCCGGCTGGGGCTCGAACTCCAAGTGGGCGCTCTTCGGCGGCATTCGCAGCGCGGCGCAGCTCATCTCCTACGAAATCCCCTCGGCCTTCGGGCTCATGACGGTCGTGATCGCGGCCGGGACGATGTCGCTGCAGGGAATCGTGGGGGCGCAGGGCGCGCTGCCGTGGGAGTGGTTCATCTTCCGCAATCCGTTCCTCTTCGCCGCCTTCTTCTTGTCGCTGACGGCGGCGATCGCGGAAAGCAACCGCACGCCCTTCGATCTTCCCGAGGCCGAGAGCGAACTCGTGGCCGGATACAATGTCGAGTACTCGGGCCTGCGCTTCCTCTTCTTCTTGTTCGCGGAGTGGGCCCACATCTGGGTGATGAGCGCGATCGGGACCGCCTGCTTCCTCGGCGGCTGGCAGATCCCGGGCGTGAGCGTGGAACGGATCGCCGCCAGCCAGGGCTGGGCGTATGCAGGCTGGCAGGCCCTCTCGTTCGCGATCTTCACGGCCAAGGCGACCGTGATCGTCTTCTTCGTGATCCAGGTGCGCTGGACGGTGCCGCGTCTGCGCGTCGACCAGCTCATGATCACCTGCTGGAAGTATCTCGTGCCGCTCACCCTGGTCGTCATTGTGGGCGGGCTCCTGTGCCTCGCGCTCATTCCGCCGCGAGGCATCGTCGACTACGCCGTGCGCGGGGTGATGACGGCGCTGGGCGCGGCGATCGCGATTCTCTACGCGCAGCGCATCTACGCGACCTTCGCGGCCGATCGCGCGACCTATCGCAAGATGGAGGGCAAAGGGCTGTGGTACCCGCCGTTGCGGCTGCCGTGAACGTCGCTCCGCGCCGCTCGCGGGCGCGCGAATATCTGGCGAACATCTGGCGGGCGGTGACCTCGACCTTCGAGGGGCTGAGCGTCACGATGAGCTGGATGTTCCGCCGTCCCGCGACCATCCAGTATCCCGACAAGGTCGAGAAGCCGGTGCAGGAAATGTTGCCCCCGGGATATCGCGGAGTGCTCGAAGTCGATTTGCAGCGCTGCATCGGCTGCCTGCTGTGCCAGCGCACCTGCCCGATCGACTGCATCCAGATCAAGGTCGAGAAGAATGCCGAGACGGGCGTGCGCGAGATCACCCAGTTCGACATCGACATGGGCCGCTGCATGTATTGCGGCCTGTGCTCCGAAGCGGAAGACTGTGACGCCATCATGCACACGACCCAGTTCGAGGCGACCGTGCCGCATCCCGACTTGCTCGTGCTGCACTTCGTGAAGGAGCCGGTGCCGGTGGCGAAGCGCGCCACCGCTCCGCCGCGGCGTCCGCTCGGCTCGATCCTCGACGAAGTGATAGCCGAGTTTGGCCGCCGTTCGCGCGGACATCGCTGGCAGGGCATGAAACCGTCCGCCGATGCATCCCCGCCGGAAGATGCGAACCGCTCGACGACCGCCGGCGCGAACGCGCAAGCTGCGGAGCCCGCGCCTGCGCAGAACGCCGCCGCTGAATCGCCGAGCAAGCCGTCCGCATCGGAGCCGGCGAAAGAGGAGCGAGACAATGGGTGAGTCCCTCGGCGCGATCCTCGTCTTCTATGGTTTCGCGGCCCTGACCCTGGCGGGCGCCTGCGCAGTCGCCTTCTCGAGGAGCATCGTCTACAGCGCGTTCGCGCTGCTCGCGACCTTCTTCGGCGTGGCGGGGCTGTATGCGTTTCTCGCGGCCGATCTGCTGGCCGTCGTGCAATTGCTGGTGTATGTGGGCGGGATCCTCGTCCTGATCCTCTTCGCCGTGATGCTCACTTCGCGGATCGGATCGCTGCAGATCTCCAATCCGTCGATTCGCGTGATCCCCGCTCTCGTCCTTTGTCTCGTGATGGTCGCGATCTCGGTCATCGTGGCGCTGCAGGTCTTCGGCGGCGGGCAACCGGCCCCGGCGAAAGAGACTGCCGCCGATCTGGGCGACGCGCTTCTCAGCGCTTATGTGCTGCCCTTCGAGGCGATCTCGATCCTGCTGCTCGCGGTGCTGCTCGGCGCGGTCACGCTGGCGCGCGGGCATCAACCCGAAGACGACTGAGCGCCCGGCCCGGGGCGCTTCGCTTGGAACGGGCCGCGCTTCTGGAATGAAGGAGAGGAAGGGAAACGATGACGATCGGGCTCTCCCATTACCTGGTGATCTCAGGCTTGCTGCTGGCGTTGGGCCTCTACTGCCTCGTCACGCGGCGCAATGCGGTGGCGCTGCTGATGGGCGTCGAGCTGGTCTTGAACGCCGCACTCCTGAACCTGGTCGCCTTCTCGCGCTTCGGACGCGGAATCGGCGGACAGGTGTTCGCCCTGTTCGGCATCGTGCTCGCGGCCGCCGAGGCGGTGGTCGCGCTGGCCATCGTGCTCCAGCTCTTCCGCGCGTTCCGCACGGTGGACACGCAGGAAGCGACCGAGCTGAAGGAGTAACGGGATGCACCTCGCGAGCTTTCCCCTGCTCTTCCTGATCCCGCTGCTTCCGTTGATCGGGGCCGTCTACAACGGGCTGCTCGGGGTCGGCATGCAGAAACGCTTCGGCGAAGCGGCCGTGCATTGGCCGGCGATCCTGCTTCCCTGGGGATCGTTCGTGATCGCGCTCGCCGCCTTCGTTTCGCTCGCGGGAGAGGGACACGGCGCGGCCCTGTATCAGAACCTGTGGGGTTGGATCCGCATCGGCTCCCTCGACGCCGATGTGGCCTTCCTGATGGACCGGCTTTCGGGCGTGATGTGCCTGGTGGTCACCCTCGTCGGGAGCTTGATCCACATCTACTCCGTGGGCTACATGCGGAAGGACCCTTCCTACTGGCGCTTCTTCTGCTATCTCAATCTCTTCATGTTCACGATGCTCACGCTGGTCCTGGCGGACAATCTGGTCCTCATGTTCGTCGGCTGGGAAGGCGTGGGCCTCTGCTCGTATCTCCTGATCAGCTTCTGGTACAAGGAACGCGAGAAGGCCGTCGCCGGGATGAAGGCCTTCATCGTGAATCGCATCGGAGATTACGGATTCTCTCTCGGGCTCTTCCTGCTCTTCTGGGGCCTGCTCGCCGCGCCCGCCACGGGCGGCCGCGCGCTTTCCATGCACGCCTCCGAGGGCGTGAATGTGCAGGCGGCGGGCTCGATTCACGGTCAGGGAGGCGCGCTCGAGACTCCTGATGCCGTGAGCGCGCACGAAGCGATGGCCCCGGTGGACGCGGTGCACGACGCGCACGAGGCCGGAGCGGGCGCAGCGGCCGCGGTGACCGCGCACGATGCCGGCGCCGATGACGCGGCGCCTTCGATCGGCACGAGCGTCGCCTTCCGCCATATCGAAGCGCTGCTCGCCGATCCCGGCAAGCGCGCGGGCATGCTCGATACGCGCGTGCTCGGGATCAGCCTGCTCACCTTGGCCGCGCTGCTCTTCTTCCTCGGCGCCACCGGCAAGTCGGCCCAGATTCCGCTGTATGTCTGGCTGCCCGACGCGATGGCGGGCCCGACGCCCGTGTCGGCCTTGATCCACGCCGCCACGATGGTGACCGCGGGCGTCTACATGGTCGCGCGCCTGCACTTCGTCTTTGCGCTCAGTCCCACGGCGATGACAGTGGTGGCGACGGTCGGCGCGCTGACCGCGCTCTTCGCCGCCACGATCGGGCTCTTCCAATACGACATCAAGAAGGTGCTCGCCTACTCCACGGTGAGCCAGCTCGGCTTCATGTTCGTGGCTGCGGGAATCGGCGCCTACTGGGTGGCGATCTTCCATCTCATGACGCACGCCTTCTTCAAGGCTTGCCTCTTCCTCGGCTCGGGCAGCGTGATCGTCGGCTGCCACCACGAGCAGGACATGCGCCGCATGGGCGGGTTGCGCAAGCTGATGCCGGTGACGGCGCTCACCTATCTTCTCGCCTGCGCCGCGATCGCGGGCTTTCCCTTCTTCTCGGGCTTCTTCTCGAAGGACGAGATCCTGTGGAAGGCCTTCGACACGGGCAATCTCCTGCTTCCCGGCGGCGGCGTGATCCTGTATGTCATCGCGGCCCTCGCCGCCCTGGGCACTTCCTTCTACATGTTCCGCAGCTACTACATGACCTTCAGCGGCGCCTATCGCGGCGCACAGCCGGCGCACGCGGATGCGGACATGCCTGCAGACGCGCACGATCACGCTCCCGCGGATGCGCACGGCCACGGCCATGCGGGCTTGCCGCAGGAATCGCCGCGCTCGATGACTTGGGTGCTCGTCATTCTGGCCGCGCTCGCCGTCGTCGGCGGCTATGTGGGATTGCCGCACTTGTGGGGTCTGCCGAATCTCTTCGAGCACTGGCTCGAGCCCGTGTTCGCGGGATCTTCCGATCTCATCCGCTCGGCGGACAAGGGCGTGGGCGCGGAGTGGGCGCTCATGATTCTCTCGGTCGCGCTCGCCTTCGGAGGATTCCTCTTCGCGCGCGCTCTCTATCGCGACGCGAAGAGCCGTGTGCCCGCGCGCCTGCTCGCGAGCCCGAACCCGCTCGTGCGCGGGGTGCACAAGACGATCTTCAACAAGTACTACGTCGACGAGGCCTATCAAGCGCTCTTCGTGAATCGCGCCCTGCAGCTCGCCAACGGCCTCTCCTGGTGGGACGCGAAGATCATCGACGGGATCGTGAATCTGGCGGGAACGATCGGGCGGGGCTTCTCGCTCGTGCAGGGATGGATCGACGACCGCTTCGTCGACGGGCTGGTGAATCTCGTGGGAGCGATCGTTTCCGGCGCGGGCCGCAGGCTGCGCCGCATCCAGACGGGGCAGATTCAATCGTATGTCTACGGGCTCACCGCCGGGGCGGTCGCGCTGCTCGTGCTGGCGTACATCCTGAATCGCTGAGTGCAGGCGGCGCCGGGCGCGTGAGCGCGGCGGCCCGCGAGACGATCGAACATGCAGGACGCGCGCGCGGGCGCGCAGGAAGAGACGCTCGACAACCGAACGGCGCGCGCGGGCGCGCAAGCGGGGAACGAAGGACATGGAGTATCCGACGACGAGCTCGCTGCTGAGCTGGATCATCTTCACGCCGCTGCTGGGGCTGGGCGCGATTCTCGCGATGCTGGCGCTGCGGCCCGCCTTGCGCCTGGCCGAAGCGTCGCTCGACAACGCCGCGCGCGCCATCGGGCTCGCGGCGACGGCGATCACCTTCGTGCTGACGCTCGCGCTGTGGGCGGGATTCGACGGCGGCCGCCCGGGGCTGCAGTTCGTCCAACACGCAGTCTGGATGCGCAGCTGGGCGGTCGAGTACTTCGTCGGCGTCGACGGGCTCTCGATCGCGATGGTGATCCTCACCTCCTTCATCTTCCTCGTCGGAGCGATCGCATCGGTTCCCTGGTGGGGACGGCTCGACGACGCGCATCATCCGCACTTTTCAAAGAAGCGCGTGCCCGCCTATTGGATCCTCTTCCTGCTGCTCGAAGTCGGCGTGCTCGGCACCTTCTCGGCCCAGGACTTCTTCCTCTTCTACATCTTCTGGGAAGTGATGCTGCTGCCGATGTACTTCCTGATCGGCATCTGGGGCGCGCCTCCGCGCGTGGAAGCGGACGGGCGCGTGCGCGGCGGCCCGTATGCGGCCATCAAGTTCTTCCTCTACACCCTGGCCGGGTCGGTGCTCATGCTGCTCGCGATGATCGCGATGTACTTCACCTCGGGACCCGCCAAGCTCGTGGACGGCACCGCGACCGCGCACACCTTCAATCTCGTCTACCTGACCGAGATGGGCCGCCAGGGCCTCTTTGCCGGCGCGAACCCGATCCTCGGCCTGGAGTTCATCAAGGTCGTCTTCATCGCGCTCTTCATCGGCTTCTCCATCAAGGTGCCGATGTTCCCCTTCCACACCTGGTTGCCCGACGCGCATGTGGATGCGCCCACGCCGATCTCGGTCATTCTGGCGGGCATCCTGCTGAAGACGGGCATGTACGGCATCTTCCGCTTCAACTTCCAGATCCTGCCGCAGGCGATGGAGTGGGCCGTGTGGGGCATCGCCCTCTTCGGTGTGATCAACATCGTCTACGGCGCCTTCGTGTGCATGGCGCAGAAGGACTTGAAGAAGCTCATCGCCTACTCGTCGGTTTCGCACATGGGCTTCTGCCTGCTAGGGCTCGCGGCTCTGACGCCCCAGGGGCTGGCCGGGTCGATGTTCCAGATGTTCTCGCACGGGATCATCTCGGCCGCCCTCTTCTTGATCGCCGGCGTGATCTACGACCGCGCGCACACGCGCGAGATCAACGGCTTCGGCGGGCTCGCCTCGCGGCTGCCCGAATACGCCGGGCTCACCGGGCTGGCCTTCATGGCCTCGCTCGGACTGCCCGGCCTGGCGGGATTCATCGGCGAAGTGCTCGTCTTCCTCGGCGCCTTCGGCGCGCCCGGCGGAATGCTGCGGCCGCTGGTCGCGATCGGCGCGCTCGCCTTGATCATCACCGCGGGCTACTACCTCTGGACGATGCAGCGCATGTTCCTCGGCCCCTTGAATGAAAAGTGGAGCCACTTGTGGGACATGACCTGGCGCGAGCGCTTGACCTTGTATCCGCTCGCGGCGCTCACGGTGCTCTTCGGCGTCTATCCCACGCCGATCTTCCAGCTCATCAACGGCACGCTTCAGCATCTGTTGAAGACCATGCCGGTCATGGCCGGGCTGATGTAGGAGATGACGATGGGAGCGAACCTCGCCGGAATCCTTCCCGAGCTGGTCCTGGTCGTCACGGTGCTCGCGCTCGTGATCGCCGACATCGGCCTGCGGCGCTACGCCGCGCGCCGCACGGCCCTCGCCATTCTCGGTCTGCTGGGAACGGTGATCGCCGCGGTGGCGCTCGCCTGGTCGCCGCTTCCCCCCGCCGCATCCGCGGGCGCGCCCCACGCGGGCACTTCGCTCTTCGACGGCATGATCGCGCACGACGGCTTCGCCCTCTTCTTCAAGGGCCTCTTCCTCGCGGCCGCGTTCCTCGGGCTGCTCTTCGGCGCGATCTCGAACGAGATCTCGCGCGGACGCTATGGCGAGTATGTCGTCCTGCTCCTGTGCCTCACGCTCGGGATGAGCTTCCTGGCCTCCGCGCGCAATCTGCTGATGATCTATCTCGCGCTCGAGATGGTCTCGATGCCTTCGTACATCCTGACGGGATTTCGCCGCGGCGACCGGCCCTCGAGCGAAGCGGCGCTGAAGTATGTGGTCTACGGAGCGGCCTCGTCGGGGATCATGCTCTACGGCTTCTCGCTGCTCTACGGCTTGACCGGCACGCTCGATCTGGCCGGCATCGGGCGCGCGCTCGCGCAAATCATGCGCGAAGGAAGCTCCGCGCACGCGCTCGGAGTGACGGTGGCCGCGCTCGCTTCCCTGGTGGGCTTCGGCTACAAGGTGGCGGCCGTCCCCTTCCACATGTGGTGCCCCGATGTGTATCAAGGCGCGCCCACGCCCTTCGTCGCGTTCCTCTCGGTCGGGCCGAAGGCGGCGGGATTCGCCGCGTTGCTGCGCTTCGTGATCGCCGGCTTCGGCTCGCTCGCGGCCCCGGCGGCCGGCGCCGCCGCAGCCGGGCACGCGACCGCCGCCGCCACAGGCGCGATCGCCGGGACCTTCCCGTGGCCGGCGTTGATCGGCGTGCTCTCGATCGCGACCATGACCGTCGGCAATCTGATCGCGATCTCGCAGGAGAATGTGAAGCGCCTGCTCGCCTATTCGAGCATCGCGCACGCGGGCTACATGCTGATGGCCGTCGCGGTGGGAACGGAACCCGCCGTGCGGGCGGTCATGCTCTATCTGCCCATCTATCTCTTCATGAACATGGGCGCATTCCTCGCGGTGATGGCGGTGCGGGCGAGCACCGGCGACGAACGGATCGCGGCCTTCCGCGGTCTCGGCAGCCGCAGCCCGTTCCTCGCCATCAGCCTCGCGGTCTTTCTCTTCTCGCTCACCGGATTGCCGCCGCTCGCGGGATTCATCGGGAAGTTCTTCCTCTTCGCCTCGCTGATCCGCACGGGCAGCGCGTTCTTCTATGTGGTGGCCTTGATCGGCGTGCTCAATTCGGTCGTCTCGCTCTATTACTATGTCCGCATCGTGCGCGCCATGTTCCTCGAGAAGGCCGAAGCGGGCGAACGCGCGCCGCTCGCCCTCGCGCGCCCGACCGCGACGTTGCTCGCCGTCTGCGCGGTCCCGACGATCCTGCTCGGCGTCTGGTGGGGCCCGCTGATGAGCTTGATCGACCGCGCGGCGATGTTGATCCGCTGAGGCCGGCGAGGAAAGTGCCGGACGAACGCGGCTAGCCGGCATAGGTTTGCGCGCCCCAAGGGCTTCGCCCGAGTCGCGGCCTCCAACCCAGTGGTTGCGCGCTTGGGACTCGCCCTTCATACTCCGGATCCAATCTCTTCCATCCGGCAGAAGGGAAGCGGGCGTGCCCGTTCCTGCTGTCGCAAGGCCAGGACGCTCCTCGGCCTGAGCCCATCAGACACTTTGTGAGCGGTGAAGAGAAGAACCTCCGGCCCGGAGGCTCTTCGTGAACGGCGAGGCCGGACGGTTCGCATGTCCAAGAAGTCCAAGAGCCGCTTTGGACATAGGAATCGGCGACATCCGGCCGATGGGCTCGCGGGAGATCGTCCCCCGTCGCCCCCAGCGGACCATCCCGTCACGCTTCCTCCTCTGCCCGGAGATCACGGTCCCCTTCCCGACAACGAGGGCCCCAGTTTCTTGATGCGTCTGAGACGCATGCTGATCGGGCCTCCTCGCGACCTGGGCGATCGCTCGATCTATCAACATGTCGCCTTGGCGGCCTTTCTCGCCTGGGTGGGGCTCGGCGCCGACGGGCTCTCCTCCTCCAGCTACGGGCCCTCGGAAGCCTTTCGCGTCCTGGGCGCCCATCGCTATCTCGCCGTCGGTCTGGCCCTGCTCACCGCGGTCACGGTCGTCGTGATCGCGCTCGCCTTCCGTCGCGTCGTCGAAGCCTTCCCTCACGGCGGCGGCGGATACCTCGTCGCGACGAAACTCCTCGGGAAGCGCGCGGGTGTGGTGTCGGGATGCGCACTGCTCGTCGATTACATGCTGACGATCACCGTTTCGATCGCAGCCGCGGGCGATGCGCTCTTCAGCCTCATGCCCATCGAATGGCAGGCCGCGAAACTGCCGGCCGAAGCGCTGTTCATCCTCACCCTCGTGTTGCTCAACTTGCGGGGCGTGCGCGAATCGGTGATGGCCTTGCTGCCGATCTTCCTGCTGTTCGTCATCACGCACATCGTCCTGATCTTCGGCGCGATCCTGATTCACGGAGACCGGCTGCCCGCCACCGCCGTCGCCTTGCACGGCGATTTCCGAGCCGGGCTGCAAACGCTCGGCTGGGGAGGCATGCTGCTGCTCTTCCTGCATGCCTATTCGCTGGGCGGCGGCACCTACACGGGACTCGAGGCGGTCTCCAACAGTCTGCCGGTCATGCGCGAGCCGCGCGTCGCGACCGCCCGGCGGACGACGGCCTACATGGCGACCTCGCTGGCCGTCACCGCGGCCGGGTTGATCGTCTGCTACCTCTTGTGGGATGTGCGCTTCGTCGAGGGAAAGACGCTCAATGCGGTGCTCGCCGAAGGTTTTGCCGGCCGGGTATCCCTGGGGCACTGGTTCGTGATCCTGACGCTCGTCTCGGAGGGCGCTCTGCTGGTGGCGGGCGCTCAGACGGGACTGATCGCGGGGCCCCGCGTGCTCGCCAACATGGCCATCGATTCCTGGTTTCCGCGGCGTTTCGCCGCGCTCTCCGAGCGCCTCACCACCCAGAACGGGATCGTGCTCATGGGAGTCGCCTCCCTCCTGGCCCTCGTGTACACGGGGGGCGATGTTCATCTGCTCGTCGTGATGTACAGCATCAATGTCTTCCTGACCTTCTCCCTCGCGATGCTCGGAATGCTGCGGGCGGCCTGGCAGCGGGCGCGGGCCGGGCGTCCGGCGGAGGAGTGGCGCAGTGATCTCGGCCTCTTCATCGTCGGCACGCTGATGTGCTTGACGATTCTCGTCATCACCCTGCTCGCGCAGTTTCGCGAAGGCGGCTGGCTGACCATCGCGGTGACCGGCGGTCTGGTGGCCCTCTGCTTCGCGATTCGCAGGCACTATCGCAAGGTCGGCGAGAAGCTCACCCAGCTCTACATGCAGCTCGCGAACATTCCTCGCACGCATCAGGAGACGGTGGGACGCGTCGATCCCACCCTACCCACCGCGGTCATCCTGGTGGGCGGCTACGGCGGTCTCGGAATCCACACCTTCTTGAATTCGCTGCGCCTCTTCTCCGGGCACTTCCGCAATGTGGTCTTCGTGAGCGCGGGGGTGATCGATTCGGGCGGGTTCAAAGGCGTCGGCGCGGTCGAGGCCTTGCGCGAGCAGACCGAGGGCGTTCTCACCCGTTATGTCGAGCTCGCGCACGGAATCGGCATGCCGGCCACCTTCCGTCTCTCCATGGGAATCGATGTGGTCAACGAGCTGGAGCATCTCTGCCTGCAGGTATCGAAGGAGTTTCCGCGCTCCACCTTCTTCGCCGGCAAGATCCTCTTCGAGCGCGAGCGCTGGTATCAGCACTTGCTGCACAACGAGACGGCGTTCGCGGTGCAGAAGCGTTTGCAGTGGGCGGAAAAGACGATGGTGATCTTGCCCGCGCGCGTGCGTTGACCTTCGCGCGGTGGCCGCCCGGCCCGCCGGTTTCCCATGCTTCGCATCCGCTTGTGCGGCCGCGCGATGGCCCCCCGGGGGCCCGCCTCCAATTGCGCTCTTGAAAACACCCGGCAAGGGTGCCAGATTCCCCGGTCGACATCGCCGAATCTCGTGGGAAGCGGGAACGGGGGACCCAATCTCGGGGCGCATCGCCTGCAAAGGCGTAGGGCACTCTTCGGCCCGAGCCCGTCAGCTAACCTCGTAGGCGTCGAAGAGGAGAACCTCCGTCCTCGGGGGCCTCCTCGAGACATACAAGCCGGATGGTTCTCATGTCCAGGCGTGGGAAGACACATTCCCATCGGGATGCCCGGTCCGATTCGCAACGACATCCCCATTCCACGGGTCGAGGCCTGCCTTCCTCGGCGGAAGGGCCGGACACCCGGCACATCGACACGATCCTGTCTCACGGTCGCGAGGAGGATCCCTACCGGAAGGATCTCGCTGAGACGGGCCCCCCATTCCTGACGCGCGTCCGCCGCAAAGTCATCGGTCCGCCGCGCGACCTCGGCGACCGGTCCGTCTTCGAGAACATCGCGCTGGCGGCGTTTCTCGCCTGGGTGGGACTCGGCGCCGACGGGCTCTCCTCTTCCAGCTACGGGCCCTCGGAAGCCTTTCGCGTCCTGGGCGCGCACCGCTATCTCGCCGTCGGTCTGGCTCTGCTCACCGCCTTCACGATCGTCGTGATCGCGATCGCCTTCCGGCGCATCGTGGAAGCCTTCCCGCACGGCGGCGGCGGGTATCTCGTCGCGACGAAACTGCTCGGCAAGCGCGCCGGGGTGGTCTCGGGATGCGCGCTGCTCGTCGACTACATGCTGACCATCACCGTTTCCATCGCGGCCGCGGGCGATGCGCTCTTCAGCCTCATGCCCGTCGAATGGCAGGCCGTCAAGCTGCCCGCCGAAGCCTTTCTCATTCTCTTCCTCGTGCTGCTCAATTTGCGAGGAGTGCGCGAGTCGGTGATGGCCCTCTTGCCCATCTTCCTCTTGTTCGTCATCACCCATGTGGTCTTGATTCTCGGCGCGATCGCGCTCCATTGGGACCGGCTGCCGGCGACCGCCGTTTCTTTGCAGGGAGATTTCCGGCTCGGACTGCAGACGCTCGGCTGGGGAGGCATGCTGCTTCTCTTCCTGCATGCCTATTCGCTCGGAGGCGGAACCTACACCGGACTGGAAGCGGTCTCGAACGGCTTGCCGGTGATGCGCGAGCCGCGCGTCGCGACCGCGCGACGCACGATGTCGTACATGGCCGCCTCTCTTTCCTTCATGGCGGGAGGTCTCATCGTTGCTTATCTGCTGTGGGATGTGCGCTTCATCGAGGGACGGACGATCAATGCGGTTCTCACGGAGAGCTTCTCCTCGAGCATCTCGCTGGGGCATTGGTTCGTTGTGCTCACGCTCGTCTCCGAAGGCGCGCTGCTCGTCGTCGGCGCTCAAGGGGGATTGATCGCGGGGCCGCGAGTGCTGGCGAACATGGCCAACGATTCCTGGTTCCCCCGGCGCTTCGCCTCGCTCTCCGAACGCCTCACCACCCAGAACGGCATTCTGCTCATGGGCGCCGCCTCCCTGCTGGCGCTCTTCTACACCGGCGGCGAAGTGCGCCACTTGGTGGTCATGTACAGCATCAATGTCTTCCTCACCTTCTCCCTCGCGATGCTCGGGATGCTGCGCGATTCGATCGCCCGCGCGAAGCGACGCGACCGGGCCGTTTCCTGGAAGCGGGATGCGACCCTGTTCACGGTCGGGTTCCTGCTGTGCGCCACGATCCTCGTGATCACGACGATCGAGAAATTCCGCGAGGGGGGTTGGCTGACGATCGCCGTCACCGGCGGGCTCGTGATTCTGTGCTTCGCGATCCAGCGCCACTATGGTCTGGTCGGCCGGAAGCTGACCGGCCTCTTCCGCCAGCTCGCTAACATTCCCCGCACCTATGTGGAACGGCCCGCCCCGCTCGACCCAAGCGCTGCCACCGCAGTCGTGCTGGTGGGCAGCTACGGCGGCCTGGGAATCCACACCTTCCTGAATTCGCTGCGCCTCTTCCCTGGGCACTTCCGCAATGTGGTGTTCGTCAGCGCGGGGGTCATCGATTCGGGTGCCTTCAAGGGCGTCGGCGCGGTCGAGGAACTGCGCGCCCAGACCGAACACGCGCTTCAGGAGTATGTCAGCCTGGCCGAAGGCTTCGGCGTTCCCGCGACCTTCCGCCTGTCGGTGGGCACGGATGTGGTCAACGAGCTCGAGCACACCTGTTTGCAGATTGCGGAGGAATTCCCGCGCTCGATCTTCTTCGCAGGGAAGATCCTCTTTGCCCGCGAGCGCTGGTATCAGCACTTGTTGCACAACGAGACCGCCTTCGCGGTGCAGAAGCGTCTGCAGTGGGCAGAAAAGACGATGGTGATCGTGCCCGCGCGCGTGCGCTAAACGCGGGCGATCCGGTGCTCCCTCGCGCGGCGTTCCCGTCTTGCAACCCTGTGGCTGCCGCTGTTGCTGTCACGCGAAAGCGTTCCCTCAACTGCAACGGGAAAATGTCCCCTCTTCATGCGCGGAATCTGCTACCCTTCCGCCGTTTGACGGTGAATGGACCCGTTTCCCGCCGCGCCGGCGGCCGTTCGCGAAGGAGGTTCGGATGAGACGGAGCATGTGGCTGGCACCCGCGGTGGCCGCGCTCGCGGCGGCGTGGATCATCCAGGCGGGCGGCCAGGAAAAGCCTGCGCCTCCCAAGCAGGAGTTCGGCTATGTGGGCTCCAAGGCCTGCATGATGTGCCACAAGAATCCCGAGCGAGGCGATCAGTACAACAAGTGGCTGAAGGACCCGCATGCCAAGGCCTATCAGACGCTCGCGGGCGAGCAGGCGCAGAAGATCGCGACCGAGAAGGGGCTGAAGACGCCCGCGAACGAGGCGCCCGAGTGCGTCCGTTGCCACGTGACCGCCTGGAATGCGAAGCCCGAATTGCTGGGCAAGGATTACGCGAAGAGCGAAGGCGTGGGATGCGAGTCGTGCCACGGCCCCGCCGCCCAGTATCGCATGGTGCATCAGAAGGACGCGGCCAAGGCGATGACGCTCGGGATGATCCATCCCGACGAGGAGCTCTGTCGCGGTTGTCACAACGAGCAGAGCCCGACCTACAAGCCCTTCGATTACGCGAAGTTCTCCGCCGTGATCGCGCATCCGGATCCGAAGAAGGCGGCGAAGAAGTAGAGGATCCTTGCAGGCGGCCGTCGAAACGGTGCGATGGCAAGCGCCTCAGGGCGAGGGCACGGGAAAGGATCGATCGCCGCGCTTGGCCCCGACGATGACCTGATGGCGGCAGCTCCTTGCGGGGCGGCCGTTTCCTTTGCTGCTCGCTCGCGCGTCGACGCGCGCGATCGCGAGGCTGATCGCACGAATGGCTTCCCGCCGCGCGCACAAAGGATCACCTCAGCCGTGGCATTGCGAGCAAGCCGAGCGGCTGGTGCCACCGGTGAGGCCTTCGCCGTGGCAGCGCGTGCATTCGTTCACACCCTCGCGCTGGACTTCGAACCCGTGGAAGCTCGCCGCGCGCGAATCCATCCAACCGTCGGGGTGGCCGCTCGGTCCACCCGCATGGCAGGTGAAGCAGGAAATGCCGGCCCAGCCTCCGCGATAGTCTTGTCCGTGACACGCCCGGCAACCGAACGGCCCGGCCAACGCCACCGCGTTTCCGTGGAATTCCTCGTGTCCGGGCGTCGTCCATCCCCACGGATGACCGCCCGCATCGCGATGGCATTCATCGCATCCGGGCGCGCGCGCTTCGCCTTTCCATTCCGTTCCGTGACAATCACGACACGCTTCCGCGCTCTCTTCGGCCACGCGAGTCCCGTGAGAATCATCGGAGCCGGGCATCAACCATTCGACGGGATGCGCCTCGATCTCGGCCGGCGAGCGTTGGTCCGCGCATCCGCACACAAAGGAAGCGAACAGCGCGGCGCAGCAGGCGCACAGCGCGGAACAGGCGAGGCCCTTGCGCGCCGTCCACCGCGGACGAGCGCAAAGGCATGCAAGCGCCATCCACCGGTGACGAGCGCGAAGGGATTGAAGCATCGCATCTACCTCCCGTGGCATCGCGCGCACACCGGCGAACCGCCTTCGTGACAGGCCGTGCAGCTCTCGAGATCGAACTCCGCTTCCTCCGCGTGCCGTCCCCCCCGTCGCGTGACCCAATCGGCGCGGGAATGATCGCTGGGCAGAACCTGCCGGGCGGCGTGGCAGGCCTGGCAGAATTGCGGATCTTCATGGCAGGCGGCGCAGCTCTGCTCCCGCCCGCGCGCCTCCAGCGCGTGGCGGAAGGCAAAGTTCAACGGATGCACGCGCGGGCGGACATTGTCGCCCGAGTGGCATGGCTGGCAATCGGTCTGGCTGTGGCAAACCGAACAACGGCTCGCATCCACACGCGCCGCGGTCGCATGGACGAGTTCCCATTCAGGACCATGCGAGGAGGGCCGCAACGGCTCCGTGTCCGCGTGACAGAGCCGGCAGTCGGATAATCCTGACGCCGTCTCGTGACAATTGCGGCAGAGGGATTTCTCGGGCAGATGGGGTCCGGCCTGCGCGGGCCCGTGACAACGCTCGCAGCTGCCTTCCCCCGAAACATGCCGCGCGTGAGGAAATCTCTGCGCAACCGCCGTCACGCGCGGCGCGATGCCCGGCGCCTCGGAATTCGCGTGGCACATGCCGCAATGCTCGGACGAAGCGATGTCGTGACAGGCGCCGCAAGTCTCCATGGCGGGAAGCAGATTGTCGCTGCCCGCCTGAGACTCGGCGGCGGCATGGCAGCTCTCGCAGCTCACGCCGCTCTCCGCGTGCAGGGCATGCGAGAAGAGGATGCGATCGGCCAGGCCGGCCGCGGCCTCTTCGCTTGCCGCCTGCGCAGGGCCTTGCATTGCGGCGTCCACCTGCACGAGGGCCGCGCACGCGGCGGCCAGGCCGAAGAGCGCGAGCCATGCGGTTGCGCGCGGCATCACCATCCTCCCCGGCTCAATCCGAAGCGGCCCGCGCCCACGCCGGCCGTCAGGTCGAGCCCCGCCAACACGCGAATGTCTTCGTCGAGGAAGGGATTCGTAAGGCTTTGCACTTCGAGCACGAGACCCACGCCCGCGCGCGGCCTGAGGAGCGCGCGCGCGTACGCGGTCGTCAAGTCGCGCTCGTCCCGCTCGAGCGCATCCTCGAGGAGCGCGTAGGTGACGAAGCTCGCCCCGGCCTCGACGCGTCCCCAACTCGCGAATTCGTACGATACATCGCCGAAGAAATCGCTCTCTTCCCCGATGTCCCCCAGCCGCGCCGCATATCCGATGCGTCCGTACTTGAAGAGCAGCGCGCCGCCGAGACGATGCCCGTCGCGATCCTCCGCGAAACTTCCGAAGTACTCGATCTCCGCGCCCAGATCATGCCATCCGAAATCGTGGCGGGCCGCGGCGCGCACCAGGTTGCGCGGTTCCGATTCGAAGCGCGCGAAGTAGGAGACAGCATCGATCGCGGGGTGCCGGTGAACCAGTTGCAGCGTGAGCGCGGGCCAGCGTCCCAGGCCGCTGCGCGACGGCTGCCATTGCGCGAGCAGATCCGCGCGCGAAGCGAGATCGCGCTCGAAGTCGTAGGCGCCGCGCAGGGCGAGGCGCACGCCGTAGGGCGCCTGGATGGTCGCCTCGAGGCCCCCCAATCGCGCCGCCACGCGCCCGTCGCGCTCGCGATAGGCCCACGATCCGCCCACACGAACGCGCGGCGAGACGGTCGCGAGCGCGCGCATTCCCCAGGCGGGCTCGTCTCCCAAGCTTCCCGCGCGGAAGGCGCGGCTCAGCGGCGCGCGCGCGCCTCCCCAGGCGCGCAAGTCCCAGCGCGCCGATGGACGCGCATTCAACCACAGCCCGTCGAGCGTGAGACCGGCGGCGCCTTCCTGCACGAATTGCCGGCCGAAGCGCGCGACCGTGCGCTCGATCGGCCGGGCTTCGACCTGACCGACGAACAGGCGGCCGCGTTCCTGCACTCTGTCCTTCAAGTACAAATCGTCCGCCAGCCGCGCCGCGAATCGAAACGCCAGATGAGGTCCGGACATCTGCCGCACGGCCGCATCGAACTCCTGGTATGCGCCCAAGCGGTCCGATTCAATGTCATCGGGGTCGATGGATTCGAAGCGGTAGGCGGTCGTGCGCAGCCGCGCCCAGCCGCTCCACGAGCCGGTCTCCTGGGCGAAGGCGGAAGGGAAAGCCGCCATCGCGCAGGCGAACAGCGTAAACGCAACGCGCGCCAACGCCATGGTCACCGGCGCAACCCGGGCAGCGCGAAGGGCGGCATGCAGCGCAGCGCCGCGCCCAGGCTGCGCCTGCGCACCCCTTGCCCCGTCGCGCTGCGCCCATCGCATTCGATGGAAGACCATTCCCCCTCCTCGATCGCGCGCGCTCAACCGGCCTTGCGCAAGACGGCGCTTCTCGGCAGGGCACCCGGATCGAGCGACAGAATGCTCTGCTGCAGAAGCTGGATCGCGTAGACGGCGTTGTGCACGCCGCGGCTGTGATCGAATTCGACGAAGAAGAGGTTGTAGCCTGCCTTGCGCTGCTCGACGGTGGTGTTGTTTGCGTTGCCCACGGCGGCAGGGAAAGTGCCGCCCGCGAGTCCATCCTCGAGCGCCTGCCGGTCAGCCAGCGAATCGGCCGGAGTGGCGGCGATGATCGTCTGCTCGAGCATCGCGATCAGGCCTTCCACTTCTTTCTGCACCGCCTCGATCGATCCGTCCGCGTCGTAATCGGCCTTCGCGATGATGCCTTCGGTGGAGTCGATCGGGCCGTGGCACGGGGCGCACGCTTGCACGGTCGGAGTGAACTCGTGCCCGGTGTACGCCTGCGCCCCTTCCGCGAAGGGCACCTGGTGATTGTGGCAGCTCACGCAGCCATCCTGGATGAGCACATGATTGCTGGTCGCGAAAGGGAAGCCGGGCGCGACGCCCTCGTAGGCATTCGTGCCCGCCAGCATGTCCCCTTGGTTCGAATGGTGCGGCCCGAAATTCGCGTTGCCGTTCGCGATTTGCGTGTCGATGTTGCCCGGCGCCCGCCGGCCATTGTGGCAGGCGATGCACAACCGTCCCGCGCCGATCGCCGGATGCAGCCCGCCCGGGAGGGCGACATCGTTCACCGCCGCGCGCAGGTTGCTGGGATTCGCATTGCCGTGCGGCTCGTGGCAGACCACGCAGGTGATGCGCATTGAATCGGTCGGAGCGGCGGTGTTCGCATATCCGGCCGGATCGTCGAGATAGTCCATCGCATAAAGACCGTTGTGGCACTTGAAGCACTGGCTGTTGCCGCCCTGCATGGCGGGATACGCGATGAGCGCGCTGCCGTGCAGGGAGCGAGCCCATTCGGTGTAGGTCGGGTGGTGTTCGCCTTCGTGGCATTGTTTGCACAACTCGGCGCTCCGGTCGCTGGGGAGCTTCGACATCCCGCCGTCCGGATGCGCGCTTCCGGGCCCGTGGCAGTTCTCGCACTGCACCCCTTCGAGGAAGGAGACGGCCCGCTCGTCGTAGCCGCCATTGTCGAGATCCGCCTGCTCGATCAGGCCATTCGTCCCCACCGTGTGGCAACCGACGCAGTAGGCGTTGTCGTGCATGCCGATGTCGCGCAGGGTCTCGAACGCCCCCGCATGTCCGGACGCGGCCCAGGCATGGTAGTAGTCTTCCTCATCCTCCTCGCCGTCGCCGCCATGACAGAGCGCGCAATAGGCCGCTCCCCGATAGAACGGATCGTCCGCGGGAACATAGGCGCCGACGCCCACATCGCGCGCGGCGAAACCGGAGTTCCTTCCGTCGGTGATCATCACCGCAAGGCTGTACAAACCCGGATCCTCCGGCGCGACCCAAATCGTGCTCTCCGCGTCCGCGTTCACGAAGCGGCCGCCGGTCGCGTTCCAGCGGAAGGTGAAGGGCCCGGCGAGGTGCGTGTCGAGGACGGCTTTCACGGCGGCGCGCCCTCCGGTGTCGAGACCGGCGGGAGTCGCGACCAGGCTCACGCCGATCGCCGGCTCGGGCGTCACGACCTTCGTTTCCTCATCGCCGCATCCGGGACCGGCCATCGCGACCAGAGCCAGCACCGCGCCCATCCAGGCGAAGTTGCGCACCAGCATGGCTATCCTCCTCGTCCGACTCGCCCTTCCTTGGGCCTGTCAGCTATCTTCTTTCGCCCTCACTCTTGTCTTTGGCCTCGCCGCCGTTCACATCTTCGCGCTCGCCTTTGGCTTCGCTTCCGTTCTCGTCCCCGCGCTCGGCGCCGGCCTCGCTTTCATTCTCGTCCTCGCCCTCGCGGTCAGCGTCGCTGCCGCCCTCATCCTCACGCGCGGCTGTCGGTTCCTCCGATGGTTCCCCTGCCTCCGCCTCGCTGACGGAAGGTTGCGGCGCGTGGACGACCGCGGCCTCCTCGTTCGACACGCTCTCGGCCGCCTCGTGCTCGATCTCGAACATGCGCTTGGGCATCGTGCCTGTGATCCACGAGGGATTCATCGGGTAGACGCGCGGGCTGAAGACCGTCGCGTAGAAATGCCAGATCAGGATCGCAAGAAACGCGAGCCACGCCTCGTAGTAGTGGATGACGAGCATGACCTCCAGAATTCCCTTCGAGAAGATCCGCACGATCGCGTTGTCGAACCAGAGAAAGAGCCCGGTGATGGTCATCACCACCGTTCCCCAGACGAGCGCCCAGTACTCCGCCTTTTCCACATAGGTGAAGCGTCCCATCACCGGATGGCTCGCGCTCCGTCTGAGGTTGTAGCGAATCATGAGCGCGAAGTCCGAGAAATCGCTGCGGCGCGGCCACATGTCGCGCAGGAAGGCCTTGCCCCGCCGGGTGAAGAGGAAGACGAGATGCCAGAGCGCTCCCCCGATCAGCAGGACCGCGGCGACGCGATGGATGATGCCGCGTGTGGTATACCCGCCTTCGTGGCCGAAGAGCAAGGTCGTCCACCAGGCGTTGTGAAAACGCAGCGAGAAGCCGGTGATCACGAGCGCCGTGAAGGCGACCGCGAGAAGCGCGTGCTGGATCACCTCATCGAGATCCATCCGGCGCACTTGCGGCTCTTTCATCACATTGTGAATCTGCCGGAACAGGTCGATCAGCCAATGGAGCGTCATCGCTCCGATGATTCCCACGATGGCGATGATGTAGAAGAGCTGGAAGAAGCGCGGCCATCCGCTGTAGAGCCCGGTCGTCTGCGCGTGAATGGGCGTGTTCGCGATGCTCGGCGAGATCTTCGGATGGCAAGCGCCGCAGGTGTTGACGAGGTTCTCCGGATGCACCGAAGAGGCGGGATCGGAGGCGGGCAGGATGCGATGCGCCTCGTGGCAGGAAGCGCAGTTGGCCACCGTGCGGTCGCCCGCCTGGCTCTTCAAGCCGTGATACGAATCGATGAAGGTCTGCAGGCGTCCGGTCGGCAGATCGTACTTTTCGTTCAAGGCGGCCGACTCGTGACACGGCGCGCAGGTCGCTTCCGCCAGCCGGTAAGGGCTGACGGCCGAGCGCGGATCGGACACCGGAAGGATGCCGTGCTCTCCGTGGCATTGCGTGCAGATGGGCGCGTCGGTCTCGCCGTCGGCGGTCAATTGCCCGTGGATGCCTTCCCAGTATTCGCTCTCGATCGTCGTATGGCAGCGGCCGCAAGTATGCGGAATGTTGAAATGGTTGATCGTCGAGCGCGAATCGCCGGGCGGCAGGATCATGTGCGCATCGGCATCGGTCGCGTGGCAATCGTTGCAGGTGGCCGCCTGCTGCTTGCCTTCCGCCGTCGCCTGCCCGTGAACGCTCAAACGGTACAGCCGCACAGGGTGCTTGAACTTGATCCGCAAGTCGGCGATCAGCGCGGAATCTTCGTGGCAGCGGCCGCAGGTCGAAGGGAGATGGAGCGAGTGCACGGGCGATGACGGGTCGCTCGCGGCGAGGATTCTGTGCGACCCATGGCAATCGGCGCATTCCGGCACTTGGCGCGATTCGCCGACCTTGCCCTTGCCGTGCTGGCGGTACATCTCGGTGACATCGCCGTGGCAGTTCGCGCACGCCGGAGCGGGAAGCGAGTCGGCATGGGGCAGCTCGACGATGCCGGCGTGGCAGTCGAGACATCCAAATCCCGCGTGAACGCCGGCCTTCAGGCTGTCGGGAATCGCGCCCCACGGCCCGCTGGACGCGTCGTGGCATGAAAGGCAATCGTCGTCGGAGAGCGTTGGGGGTTCGAGCGAAGCTTCCTGCGCATCGGAGAGAAAAGCAAAGGCGGCGCAAGCGAATCCGAACAGAAGCAGAAAGACGATCTTCCTCGAGAAGACCAGATCTCTCACGGGTTCCCTCCCCGCCCGGTCGGATCGCGTTCACGAAACGCGATCCGCATCTCCTCCCTCATCGGCGAGCAGCCGGCCGTCCCGTCCATGCCGGCACCTGATGTGCGATGAACGCACAACAATCGTTTGACGGGCGAATAGTGGCAGGTCCCCGACTGTGACGGAACGGGTTTTTGCGCATTCCGGACAGATATTGCGAGGCAGGAGCGCATTGCACCCATGCTCGCTCGGAGCGTGAATGAGTTGGAGATGCAGCCAGGTTGCGGGCGCATGCACGTGTGCGGCGCAGCGAAATCCCTATCGGCGGAGCACGATCGCCCGAGCGGCCGTGGCCCCATCCGCCGTCAAGCGGACCCAGTACACGCCGCTCGCCACCGGCGAACCCTGCGCGGCGGTTCCCTGCCAAACGACTTCGTGCTCACCGGGCTCGCAAGGCCCCTGCCACAACTCGGCCACCTTGCGGCCCTCGATGTCATGGACCGCAAGCTCGACCTCGGTCCTGTGGTCGAGCGTGAAGCGGATGCGGGACGAGTGCCGGAAGGGATTCGAGGACGCGACCGTCAAAACGAGGCGCGGTTCACGCGGTTCGCCCGGGCAGATTCCTTGGGGGTCGTACACGAGGTCGAATGTCAGCAGATCGCTGGACGCGTGGGACGCGTGCGCATTGACATCCGAAAAGGCGAAGGCATCGTAATCGAACGCGGGCAGATTGTAGCCGAGCCCGAGCGCTGTGTGCGTCCAGAGAAGGAGCTCGCCGGCGGCAGGAGCCGGGGGCGCTTGCGCGGGGAGCGCGGGCAGGGTGAATCGAAAGCGGTCTCCCGGAGCCATCAATTCCCAATACGTGACCGTTTGCGCCGTATCGCCGATGCTTGCCGTGCACAAGTGGACCGGCGGGCTGCCCGCTCCGGGATTCGTCACATCGTTCCAGGTGAAGACGCCGCCCGCACAAGCGGGATCGAGGAGGTGAAAGAAGCTCGACAGCGTGGTCGTGTAGGCGGGCGGATGCGGCCCGCGATCGGCAACCACGAGGGCGTCGTTGGTTGCGGTCATGTCGACCATCGCGAGAGCCATGTACCCGGTGTTCGCGAATTCTCCCACCGCCGGCGTCGTGCAAAGCGAAACCGATCCCGCGCACGCTCCGCCGTCTGCGCAGGAGAACGACCGCAATCCCATGGGCGCGAGCCGGCCCAGGCCCTCGAGATGATCGAGATCTCCCGCCGACAGACACACGGTCGTGCTTCCCGCGGGAACATTGGCCAAATTCATCGCCACCGTGTCCGTCAAGTCGGGATCCACGAGGAGATCCGCGGCACTGGTCGGCCCGGTCACCGTAATGTCGCGGACATCGATCTCTCGCCAGCTCGTGGCGTTCAGGATCGCGTTCCAATCGCCGCCTTCGAGCAACACGCTCGTCGCAACCCGACCGGACATCGCGGTCAAGGTGTACACGCCTGGGGCGAGATATATGTAGTAATGGTCCTTCACGATCTCGAGCAGGGTTTCCCATTGCTGCGGCACATAGATGTTCGATGGCACGACCATCTGCTGATTCAGAACATTCAGGGTCTCCGGACGTGCGACTTTCATGCCGGTGTCGATCGAGTTGATGCCATTGCCCCGGGCCGTGGGAATCACGATGGCGAAGTCGAAATAGCCGTCTCCCAAGTGGAACATGCCGTTGTTGACGTCGATGCCGTCCACCTGGTCGCCCACCTGGTGCTCCGGCGTGGAAGATTCGAGGGGACGCAGCGGAAGGACGAGCTCGCGAGCGTCCACGCCGACGATGGTGAAATAGCGATAGCCGGCCGCGCCGGCGGTCACATCGACCGGGCCCGTGAAGCCGGAAGAGACGAAGGTCGCGAGGCCGTCCGCGCCGGTCATCATCCAATTGTTCGCGAAGGGCCTGCCGGGCCTGGGCCCCACCATGACGAACGCATTCGGCAAGGGATCGGAAGTCCCCGCCTGCACGACGCGCACGGTGATGGATCCCGCGATCGGCCCGCCGCCGGTGCCGCCCAGAGGATCGGTCAAGCGCAGCGGTGTCTGCTCGGCCATCGCGGTTGGCACGATGAAGCCGCACGGCGGTGCGATCACCAGGCAGTTGAGAGCCAGGCAGACGGCCGTGAGTCCGAAGAGGAAGACGAGACGCTTCGCTCGGGCATGAGATGTGCGGGTACGATGCATGACACTCTCCTCGACGGGCGTCCACGACGCCCCCAGAGCCTGGCCGGATGCGGACAGGAGCTGATGTTCGCACCACACTATATCAAAGAAAGGATGCGCGCGCACGCGAAGTCGTGACCGCCGCGGCTGCGGCCTCTCCCGCGAGGCGTCCCGTCGAAAAAGCGGCTTGCAGGTTGTATCCCCCCGTATCGGCATCGAGGTCGAGCATTTCCCCGCAGAAGTGCAGCCCCTTCACCTTTCGCGACGCGAGCGTGCGCGGATCCACTTCGCGAAGATCCACGCCGCCCGCGGTCACGATCGCTTCCGCGAGCGGCCGATGACCGTCGACCGTCAGGCGCACATCCTTCAGCCAGGCGCGCAGCCGGCGGCGCTGCGCAAGGGTGATCTGATGGCAGGGAGCGTCGAGCGCAAGCCCCGTCGCGTCCGCGCAGACGGGAATCATTTTGCGAGGCAGCAGCGTGGCGAGCAGAGCCTGCGCCCGCTTTCGGGCGAGCGTCTCGATTTCGCGCAGCAATCGTTTCTCGAGCGCTTTCTCGTCGAGCGCGGGCTTGAGATCGATAGCCAGATCCACGCTCTTCCCCGACGCGAGCGCCTCTACCGCGCGGCCGCTCAGGGTGAGCACGACCGGGCCCGAGACGCCGAAATGCGTGAAGAGCAGCTCGCCGAATTCCTGCGCGCGACGGCGCCCGTCGACGACGAGCGCGACGGAGACATTGCGCAGGCTCAGCCCTTGCATGCGCTGGGCCGCATCTCCCGCGGTCGTCAGCGGCACGAGGGCGGGCCGAATGGGAACGATCGTATGTCCCGCCGACGACGCCAATCGATATCCATCCCCGCTCGAGCCGGTGCCGGGATACGACGCGCCTCCGGTCGCGAGAATGACCGCGCCCGCCTCCATTTCCAGCGCAGCGCCAGCACATGCGATGCCGGTCACGCGACCGCCGGAAATGACGAGCTCGCTCACCGGCACGCGAGTGCGAAGGATCGCCCCTCTGGATATCGCCCATCGCTCGAGGGCCGCGGCCACATCTCCGGCCGACTCGCTGGCGGGAAACACTCGCCCTCCCCGCTCGGTCACCGTCGGCACTCCGAGTTCGGAAAGAAACTCCGTGAGGTCGTCGGTGAAGAATCGGGCGAACGCCTGGCGCAGAAAATCTCCCCGGCGTCCGAAATGCGAGAGAAATTCCGGCAGGGCCGCGATGTTGGTCAGATTGCAGCGTCCCTTCCCCGTGATGCGCAACTTGCGCGCGGGACGCTCCATCTTCTCGAGCACGATCGTGCGTGCGCCGCATTCGGCCGCCCGCCCAGCCGCCATCAGGCCGGAGGCTCCTCCTCCCACGACGATGACCGGGCCGCGCTCCATGCCGTCCCTCATCCGCCTTTCGCACATGCCATGCGTGCCAGGATTGCGGCGCCTACTCTGAGGCGCCCTCGCTCTCTCTTCAAGGGTTGTGGGGTGAAGATTCGGCGAAGGTTCAGCAAGCCGGCGGATGCGGGCGCAGCATTCCTCGAACCGGGCCTCGGAGCTGACGGCCACGCGGGCGACCAGACAGCCGCCCGCTCAGACAAGCGAGAGCCGGCTACGCGGCCAGCTCGCGCAACGCGCCTGACAGCGCCCTCCGCAAGTCGGCGAAGGACTGGGACAGCGGCTCGAAGAGCATTCGCGCCTTTCGCAGCTCGCCCGCCCGTCCCATGTTCTCCACTTGCTGGGCCAAGGCGACGGCCGGTTGCCCGCAGAAGGTCGCGGCCGAGCTCTTCAGCGTGTGCGCGGAGCGTTCGACCACCTTCGGGTCGCCGGATTGAATTGCCGCTTGCAGCCGCTCGAGCTCTCCCGGCAGCTCTCGCAGAAAGACCTCAGCCGTTTCGGCGAAGAATTCCCGATCGCCCTCGAAATGCGCCATCGCGCCTTCAAGATCGAACGCCAATGACGAATGGGCCGCGAGGGGCGTGATGGATCGCGCTTCCGGCAGGTCCCCGACAGGATGACCGCCCGCGGCCGGTTGATTCGCCTCCGGGACGGCCGCCGGACAGCCGGCTCCTCGGTCGTGGGTGGATTCCTCTGCCGCGCATTGCTGCTCGCCAGAATGCGAGGCGTTCATCTCCGCAGTGTTGGCGGTCGCCGACGGGGATGTCTTCCTGCTCAAGCGGGTCAAGGTATCGTCCATCACCCGGAAGAGGCGCTTGGGATCGATCGGCTTCGACACATAGTCGTCCATCCCGGCTTCCAGGCACCGCTCGCGATCGCCCTTCATCGCGTGGGCCGTCATCGCGATGATGGGTGTGTGCGCGCCGGTGCTCCGTTCTCGTTCGCGGATCAAGCCGGTCGCCTGCAGCCCGTCCATCTCCGGCATCTGGACATCCATCAGCACGCAGTCGTAGCGATCCTTCTCGAGAGCCGAGACCGCCGCCTTTCCGCTGCCCGCCACCGTGACTTCATGGCCTTGGTTCTCGAGCAGCCGTCTTGCCAGCTTCTGATTGACGGGGTTGTCCTCGACCAGCAGCAGGCGCAAGCGCGCCCGTCCTTCCCGCAGCGAATGGCGCGTGAGCAGATGGCCGTCCGCGGGCAACGTCGAGCCGAACAGCACGAGGATGGCATCGAGCAGGTGCGACTGGCTGACCGGCTTCGTGAGATAGGCTTCGATGCCCAGATCGCGGCAACGGCTGGCATCGCCGCGCAGGCCGCTGGAAGTCAGCAGCACGATCTTGACCGAGGCGAACTCGGGGCAACTGCGCACGCGTTCGGCCACTTCGAAGCCATCCATGACCGGCATCGCCGCATCGAGAAGGATCAACTGGACCGGATGGCCCGCCGCACGCTGCCGCCACAGGATCGCAAGCGCTTCAGGCCCGTTGGCCGCCAGCACCGGGCCCATCTTCCAGGCGCGCAGTTGTTCCTCATAGATGCGCCGGTTGGTCGAATGATCGTCGACGACCAAAGCGGTCAGCCCCCGCAGTCCCGCGGGATCGGCCATCGTGCGGCGCAGATCCCCTTCCGATCCCGGCCGCAGGGCGATCGTGAAATGGAAGGTGCTCCCCCGTCCCATCTCGCTCTCCACCCATAGGCGGCCATTCATCAGCGCGATCAGGCGCGAACAGATCGTGAGTCCCAATCCCGTCCCGCCCGCGCCGCTCAAGCGCGCGTTGTCCGATTGCACGAAGGTCTGGAAGATCCGCTCGCGATCTTGCGGGCGGATCCCGCAACCGCTGTCGGCGACCGTGAAGTGCAGCAGCGGCTCCCCCGCCGGCCCCGTCTCGCCTTGCACTTCGACGGTGATCTCACCCCGTTCGGTGAACTTGATCGCGTTGCCGACGAGATTGACCACGATCTGGCGCAGGCGTCCCGGATCACCGATCCAGGCATCGGAAACGGGAGGCGGCACCCGCAAGGCCAACTCGATGTTCTTCTCGTGCGCGCGCAGCGCGAACGGCTTCACCGCTTCCGACAGGCAGTCGCGCAGGCTGAAGTGAATCGATTCGAAGTCGAGCTTGCCCGCCTCGATCTTGGAGAAGTCGAGGATATCATTGATCAGCGCCAGCAGCCCCTCCGCCGAGCTCTTGACCAATTCCAGGTACTCGCGCTGCTCGGCGGTCAACTCGGTCTGCAGGGCGAGGTGGGTCATGCCGATGATCCCGTTCATCGGCGTGCGGATCTCGTGGCTCATGTTGGCGAGGAACTCGCTCTTGCCACGGCTCGCCGCTTCGGCCGCCTCGCGGGCGCCGATGAGCTCAGTGACATCGACGAACGATTCCATCCCGCCGATGGTGCGCCCCTCGGCATCCTTGATGAACCCGGCATTCTTGAGGACGGTGAGCTTGCGCCCATCCTTCGTCCTGCACACGCACTGCTTCTCGAAGATCGGTTCCACGCGGTCGGGTTGAAAGAGGCCGCAGGCCGTGAGGCAAGGCTCTCCCCGCAGAATCGAGCAGGGCTGCCCGAGGACTTCCTCGCGAGTGAATCCGGTCACCGCATAGAACTTCGGATTTGCGCTGGTGATCCGCTTCTCGTTGTCCACCGTGAAAATCGCCGTGGCGGCGAGGTCGAGGAGTTGGCGTTGGACTTCGGCCGTTTGTTCCGCGGCTTGTCGCCCATCCACATTCGCACGGAATTCGTTACGGTCCATCTTGGCCTCTCCAAGGTCGAACGATCGCGGGACCCGGCGAAAAGAGCCGGGTTCCGATTCCCCTTTCACGCCATGCGTCTGTTAATGGATCGGATTCATGAAAGCGGGAGCAAAGGAGGCCGGCGGAAAGGCCGGAGAGAACGGCTGTCTGCAGCCCTTCCACTGCCCGGCGAGGATCGAGGGAAATGGCGGAGAGGATCCATTGGGGCCGGCTTCCCCGTCCCCGGCCGGGGGCGCGCAACGCCCGCGGCCAGGACGAATCGCATTCGCGGCAGCGGAGGAGGTTGGGCTAGAACCGCGCCTTCATCCAGCTCTTCAACTCGTCGGAAGCGCGCAGTTCCTTTTCCCACCCGGGGCGCCTGAAGAACATGTCGTGGCGGCAGGTCACGACATCGTCCAGCCGCTTGGGCCGCTTGGGATCGGGGATCAGATGCTGAAGGCTGAGCGGGTAATTGATGCCTGCGCCGTACAGCTTGATTTCGCCGCGCTTCAAGTCTCTGCAGATCATCGCCGAGAAAACCGCCTGATGAAAGAGCGCGCGCTTGTCGAAATCCTGGCGCACCAATTCCACGACCCGCTTGGTCCCGCAGAGCGTTTCAAAGGCAGCCGACCAGGCCTGGAGAATCCCCCGTCCGGGACGCACGACGAGCAGGCCGGTATTCACATACGCCCGCAAGGTGCGGTCGTCGATCAAGGATTGGACGGGAAACACGGAAGCTGTGGGGACTCCCAAAGTCTCATAGAGCGTCTGCCAGTAGAGGTCCAGCGGCTCTGCCTGCATGGAACCGACGCGTTGCAGGAAGACCGGCGTGCACCCGAGAGAGACTTCGAGCGGCAAGGCGAGCGCGGAGAGGTCGTTCAAGACGATGGTGTCCGAATCCATCCACACCAGGAATTCCGCCTGGCCTTGCGCTTCTGTTTCCGCGAGGGCGGCGGCGCTGCAGATGCCCCCGCCCTTGTAGGCAGCCATGCTTCTGGGCGTCTCGCTGACTCGCGTTTCCACCTGGGCCGCACGGGCGCGCTCGTCCCGGCCCTCGATGAGTCTCACGGACGGACTGAGGTAGATACGAATGGGAGTGGCGCTGCTCGGGCCTCCGAATTGCCGCACGCTCTCCGCGAGGGAAAGCGCCCAATCCAACTGCTGGGGTGCGGCCGCATAGGTGGCGATGACCATCGAACCTGTTGCCGGCTGGGCCGCGCTCCCCACGGACGCGATGAACAGGAGCATCATCGCCAGGAAAGCCAAGGATCCGAAAGCCCCGCCAAACCGTTGTCGATTCATCGCCTTGCCTCCCATCGTCTTCTCGCGCTCCTTTCCAACTTGCTCGATGAACCCAGGCCTCGCAGGCTCCTTCGCCCGCGTGAAACCCGGGAGAAGCCTTTCACCCTTATCGGCCGGCCAAGTTTCTTCGTGGACCCTGAAAGAAGCGACCTTACCTGCCGCGGATCGCGAGCATCAAGGGTCTCGATGACCTGGGCGCCAGTGCCCCGCGACGCCTGCGCCTGCCCGCCTTCCCCGTCGCCGGCGCCTGGATGCTTCTCTCGATTGGACGCCCCTCGCCCACATGACGAACCGCCGGCCATCGCATGGATGACCGGCGGCCAACTCTCATCGCCGCGCCAAGCACGGGGCGCTTTAGCGAAGGCGATCGTTCCTGCGCCTGCCTACTTCAAGCGCACGATTCTGCGAACTTCCTCATGGCTGTCCGAATGCGCGCGGACCCAATAGTTGCCTGCGGGAACGGGCCTGCCCGAGTCGTCCGTCCAGGAGAATTCGAAGACCGAACCCTGGCTCGAGGCGGGAATCTCCGAAGAATGGATCCGGCGTCCGGTGATATCGAGCACTTCGATCTTCCAAGGATTGCCTTGCTCGGAAGGCAGGCTCATTTGCAGGGAGTTCCCTGTGGAAGGGTTGCCCTGCAAGGCGAAGTCGTTTTGCGGCGCAAATGCCGCGAGCGTGCCCCCGCCGCGCATCCCCCCCTGATCTTCGATGAACAACGAAACCCACTCCCCGGTGATCGCATCGAAGGCGAACGCCCATTTGTTGTTGAAGCCCAGAGCGACATTCCCGCCCGCGGAGCCATCCAGGATCTCTTCCTCGTGCGAAGTCCAGGTCTGCAGATGACCGCTATACGCGTATGCCTGGGTCTTGTTCCAGATCAGCGCCACCTTTCCGGAACCGCTGGCGCTCAAACCGTTCAGAGCATCGCTAAACGAGCACGCGATCCAACCCCCTGCGCTCGGGTCATACACCTGGACCTCATGCGCACAATACACGAGGCCGAGCCCTTGCTCGGCCATGCCTCCTAGAGGAGCGGAGCCGAGATCGACTCCCGCCCAGGCGTTTTGATTGCCTCGATAGGCAATTCCCCGCTGATTGGTCCAGACGATTCCGAAAGTGCAGCAGGAGCCGGCGCCCAGCACTCGCTCTCCCGGGCGCAGATCCTCGACCGCCCAGTTGTTCCAGATGGACGAGATCCCATAGCAGGCCTGATCCGTGCACAAGACAGCCACGGGGCCATCCATGTCAACGCGTTCGACATCGCCGACATACGTTCGGCTGAACCACTGCCCGGTCAACGGATTGTAGACATAGAGCCGCTCGGTGGTGATCACCAGTCCAAGATTGGCGCTCGTTCCATGCCTGATCGGTTGGCCGGAAAGCAGGATCGTCGACCAGGAGAGCGTGTTGGTGCTGTATCCGCGCGCGAAGTGATCGGTATACAGAATGGTCAGGTCTCCGTTGGCCGAACCTTCGATTGCCAGACAGGGAGCCACGAGCAGGAACGAGACGAGCGCGACGGCGCAGAGCCGTACCACCATAGACCGCATGCTTCCCCCGGTGTTGTACGTCCAAGTTCTCAAGCTGCAAAAGAGGCAGAGACTGCCCCATTTGCCCGGGATCGGAACGGTCGGCCTCTGAGGAACAACGAGATGCGTCAAGTTCGAGAAATGGCGCCCACAACCTGAGCTCCCGGGCCATTTCTGTTTCTCATTATAACCGCTGCCAGGAATCCAGTTAAAGTGAAATCCTGTTGCAGCCCTGGGCCCCGGTCTGCGTTCAAGACGCCCGGACCCGCTGGCCTGGATTGAAGGCTTGGCCGACCCTATTCCGGTATCGGCAGGAAAGCGCCGGGCTCGACCGGGTGGATCGAAGATTCGGATATCTTCTCGGTTGAAGGAAGCCAGACGAGCCAATCTCCTGGTTCATGCAATAAAATTGCATGAACGAACCAGCACTCCCGGGCACTCTCATCGAAGTCGCCCTGGCACCTGCGCACTTCTGGAAGATTCGCGTCCGCTCGGCTATCTTTCCCGAGTTCTGCATCTCAAATGGCGCAACAGACCGGAAAGGCAGGGAATGCGGGTCTTTCCGGAAAGGAGGACAACAGCATGCGATTCTGGACCGCCCACTCGCTCCTGGCTCTCTCTCTCTTCCTGCTCTCTTCCACGGCCGACGCTCAGTACCCGCGCGGGGTTCTGGCGGAAGACTGCACGGCGACGTGGTGCGGATACTGCCCGTATGCCTACCAGGGCCTCGAGGTGATGAAGAACCGCTATGACGCGACGGAATTCAACTCCACCCGCTACTACGCGACAAGCGGTGGACTGGGCACGGCCGAGATGGACGCCCGCATCGACTACTACGGAGTCACTGGCTTCCCCACCGTGCTTTTCGACGGCATGTTCGAAGTCGGAGGCGGCTCCGTCGAGATTGCGACGGGATCGCAATACGATCCCATCGTCGCGGCCGAGATCGGACGCCCTTCGCCCTTCAAGATCACGATCAACAGCGTCGATCTCGTTCAGCCTTCAGGATCCATCGACTTCGATGTGGAAGTGATGGAGACGCTCGCGAGCATCGCGAACACCCAGATCCGCGTCCTGATCATGGAAAACAATGTCACCTACAGCGGAACCACCTACACGGATGTGACCAGGGATGTGCTCCCGGTGACGACCTTGACCGTCTCCCAACTCGAACAGGTCCAGAATGTCAGCCTGAACTTCACTCTTCCGGCCGGTTGGAAGACCGCGGATTTGTGGGCGGCCGTCTTCGTTCAGAAAGACACTACGAAGGAGATCCTGCAGTCGGCCAGCACGCGCCCGGCGCCCGCGTACTCGCTGCGCTATTGGGCAAAGGACGAGAAGGCAGTCGTGCGGCCCTCCCATTCGGGCTTGTATGAATTTCCCGAGTTCGCCGTCTTCAATCTCGGCACCCAGCCGGACGTGATCCGCGCGACGCTGCAGCCGGGCACGCTTCCCAGCGGCTGGACTTGCGTCTTCACCGACGGCCTGACCGAATACACCGACTATGCGGATCTCGCCCTGAACCCGGGCGAATCGCGCATCTTTCGCATGAAGATCGGCGTGGGCGACGCGGGCTACGCAGCTCCGAAGGTCGTGCTCAGCTCCGTCAATCAGCCGGGCAAGACGCGCACGATTCCCTACGCGCTCATCACGGATGACCTGCAAGTGCTGATCGTGGACGACGACGGCAGCGCGGCCTACGAGACCTACTACCAGGACGCGCTCACGCAGGCGGGCGTCAGCTACGGCGTGTGGCCCGCCATTGCCGGGCAGGTGAAATCCACCGATCTCGCGCAGTTCGATGCGGTCGTGTGGGAGCTGGGCTTGATGTACCCGACCCTGACCGCCAGCGACCGCTCCGCGCTCGGCACCTATCTCAGCGGAGGCGGCCGCCTCTTCATCACCGGCCAGGAACTGGGCTGGGAGATGAACGATTCCGGGGGCGCGGCGTATTCGTGGTACCAGAACTACCTGCATGTGAACTTCACGAACGACGACGCGAACCGCAACATCTTGAACGGCGTGGCGGGCGATCCCATCTCCGACGGCATGACGCTCAACCTGAATGCGACGCTCAATCCCTATCCCGACATCATCACGCCGCGCGATGCGATGGCGACCACGATCTTCACCTACTCGGGCACCTCGAACTCCGGCGCGGTGCGGGTCGACACGGGCGCGTATCGCGTCGTGTACCTGGCGTTCGGCTACGAAGCGATCACCACGATCGAGAACCGGCGCCTGCTCCTCGCGCGGGCCATCGAGTGGTTGGGAGTCTCCTCGGCCGGTGCTCCCGAGCCGCAAGCCTCCGCGCTTCTGTCGGTGCGCGCGTACCCGAATCCGGCTCCCGGCGGCGCGGTTCTCACCTACCACCTGCCGGCGCGCGGCGAAGTCCGCTTGAGCATCATCCGTCCCGACGGCGGCGTGCTGCGCACGGTGAAGGCGGGCGTCGAACAGGCGGGCACGCATTCGGTCGCGTGGGATGGAAGGGACAGCCAGGGCGCGTCCGCGGCCGCGGGCATCTACTTCTACCGCTTGGAGACGCAGGGCAACGAGGACCTGGGCGGGAAGCTCATCCTCATGCGCTAGGTCATGGAGTCGTAGATGCGGGAGGCCGGCAGATCAGCCGGCCTCCCGTTTTCTTGCCCCGATTTCTCCGGCTTGTTGCCCCCGGCCTCGGTGGCTTCTCCGCGCCTCTATGGCTTGGGTTCGCGCGGACCGGACGGCTGCGAGGTCCCGTCGTAGGCGCTCCACTCCACGGGAATCCATGAATCGCTGCTGCTCATCGATCGCGCCAGAGAACCGACCGTGAAGGTGCACACCTGCACTTCGGTTTCTTCCGCGATCGTCCCATGGTAGGTCTTCACATTCCCGCCCGCGACCACGCGCACATCAAAGGCCTGCGAAGCGATCTCGTTGCCGCAGTCCGACCACCAATCCACCTTCACCTTGTACTGTCCGGCCGGCGCATCGGTCCAGAAGATGTTCTCGGGCCGCCCGTTCACATAGCTGCCGCAAGTGTTGTCGCGGTCGAGCGCGCCGCCGGTAGAGGTGGAGTCGTGTCCGAAATAGCAGGTCTCGCCGCCCGGTTCGGTCACATACAGATCGAGATCGATCGACTGCGCATTGTGCCAGGTGAGCGTGACCTGCACTTCTCCGCTGCCCACCGATGTCGAAGGCACCGGCGTGCAGTCGCATCCACCGGGCAGGGCCCCGTCGGAGTAGCTCACCGTCAGATCGCTCGTGGTCGGTTGATAGATGGACCAGGGCGCGTCCAGAACCTTGTTGTCGATGAACCAGTGCTGCGGATCTCCGGGAGGCGCGCTGATCGTTCCCGCGGTGTTCATCGAGACGCACAGCTTGTAGGTTCCCTGCGGGAGGTACCAGTTGCCGGAGCTCGCCCAGCCGATCGTACCTACGGGAGCCCACATGCATTCGCCGCCATCGAAATTCGAGTCGACGGCGGGATACTTGAGGGTGTATTCGACCACGCAGATCTTCAGCCAATGCGTGGTGGAGAGATTGGTCACATGGAAGGCCCCGTAGGCGGTGTTCGCGGCCATGTACGAGGTCACATACCACGAGGAGAGATGGTAGGTCTGGCCCGTAACGGTTCCGGTCGACGGATCGTAGGTTCCGCTCACCGTTTCGGAGATCCCGCTCGTGGGATCGATGCGCTGCAGCGCATAGTTCTTCCCCGTCGTATCGCCGAGAACCGGGATCGAGACCTTCACCATCTCGGCGAAGGTGAATCCGTCCGGGCCGAAGCGATAGACATCCGAGGCGGTCGTATGGCCCGCCGGAGGAACCGCCGGGCTGGTCTGGTCCCGCTCGATCGAGAAGACCATCGTTCCGGTGCCGCCCGATTCCGTTTCCGGCACGGCGTAGCGAGGCACCTGAATCGAGGCGCCCGTCTCGGTCTCGATGGTGCGCTCCTGCGTGGTCGACACGGCGGCGGACGCTTCGTAGTCGCTCGCGTCGGGATTCGTATCGGGCTCGGTCTCCTTCTTGTCGCGATCCGAGCAATTCGGGAGCGCGATCAGGACGACGAGGATCGGGATCAACCACCATACCTGCCAGGTTCGTTTCATGAAGCCCTCCGTTGAACGCCAGCGACCGAAGATCCGTCCACACGCCGGGGCCCTGCTTCCGGAGCCATGCAAGAACGGACGGAATGACGGACATAGTATCGGGACTGGGGTCGACTGCAAGAACAGATCCCCACGAAGGAAATCGGCAGAGGTTCCGGCGATGACAAGGCATGAGAGATGGCAAACAGCTGCGACCTTTTGGATCCCACTCGCTATCGCGAGCGTGATCTTCCTCGCGCAGATCTTCCGGGTGGAGCCGAAACCGCCTTCCGGCCTCGTCGACCTCGCTGGGCAGGCAGTCGAATCGGAAGAGCCGACGTTGACATCGAGCGCAACGGAAAGCGCATGCGCATCAGGGTTCGACCGGCTCCACGGCCCTGACGGAAGCCGAGTATTCGCACGATTCTCGCGCGAACCGTGCATCCGACATCCTGGGTGAGCCCGGGGAGCGCACGAACGCCCTGCCCCACGCACCTGCGAAATCGCTGGTTTCAGGGCCCCATTTCAGGTAAAAGAAGGGCCACGCGCCGTCCCGCAAATGCCGCGGGAGATTCGAATGTGTGGGCAACGCCCATGCGCGGAGGTGATGATGGCGGAGAGAAGAACTGACGCGGCCATCCTGCTGGCCATCGGCTTGGCGCTGGCGGGCTTCTTCGTGGGACGCGGATTCGTGCACAGCCGCACCGCCGATCGCTTCGTGACGGTCAAGGGACTGGCCGAACGAGAAGTGCTGGCCGACATCGCCCTCTGGCCCCTGCGCGCGGTGGCGACCAACGACAACCTCGGTCAAGCGCAAGCCCAGATTCAGCGCAGCCAGGATGCGATCTTCCAATTCCTCGACCGGCACGGAATCGATCGCGCGCAGGTCGAGTTGCAGAATTTCGAGGTGATCGACTTGCTCGCGAACCCGTATCGCGGGGAAGGCATGGTGCAGAGCCGCTTCATCATTCGCCAGACGCTCATGGTGCGATCGTCGGAGCCCGAGCGCATCGAAGCGGCGAGCCAGGATGTCGGGCAGTTGGTCGATGTGGGCGTCATTCTCTCTTCGGAGGGAGGGCCGTGGGGCGGGCCGACGTATCTCTTCACCAAGCTCAATGAGTTGAAGCCCGACTTGATCGCGGAAGCGACGGCCAACGCGCGCAAGTCGGCCGAGCAATTCGCCAAGGATTCCGGCGCCAAGCTGGGAGGCATCCGCCAGGCGAACCAGGGAACGATCATCATCCAGGCTCGCGATCAGGCGCCGGGAGTGATGGACGAGAGCCAGCGGCACAAGACCGTGCGCGTGGTCGCGACGATCGACTATTACCTGCGCTAGCGCCTTCATCCGCGGCGCCTTCCGCCTCGGCCGGCCCTCGCCCAGGCCCTCGTACGACCTCCATGGAATGCGCGGGCATCCGGGGGCCTTGGCCATACCGTCCGCCATATCTAACGAATTCAACCCGCCAGGGCGCTTGAATTACGGGCCGCCGCCTGCTATTCTTCTGCCACTGAACGTTCCCGACTGTTCATCCTCGAAGCCGCTTCGGGGGCCATCTTCCTGTGGGGGAATGCAGCCATGTACGCCACCCGTCTCTCGGCATCTCGTGCTGGTCTCCTCGTCCCCGCGCTTCTTCTTTTCGCAGCATTGCTCTTTATCGCCAGGCCCGCTGTTGCGAATCCCATCCAATGGAGCGGGGAGATCGATGGAATGGGGCCCGAATCCGCCGTGATGATCGACGTCGAGGATGATGCGGATGCCATGACCCAATCGGTCTATGTCGTCGCGACGAACAGCGGCAGCCAGCCCTGGGGCGGATTCCACTTCGGGATCTACGACCAGATAGGCGGACAAGACATCAGCAACATCGAGTTCACCGACAGCAGTCTCGGCGGGCCCGACCCAACGAGCAGCCAGGTTCCGCTCACCTGGACGATCAACAATGTCGTGGTCGGAGCGATCCTCGATCTGAGCTTCCACACGGACGCCGTCCTGCCTGGAGAAACGGCGTGGTTCGAGGTCTACTACGAGAACCCCGACAACATCTCCTTCTTCGGCGTCCTCTTCTATCCCACGCCGTTGCCCGAGCGCGCCTGCTGCTTCGAGAACGGCGATTGCGAAGTGCTTCGCATCGATGTGTGTGAAACAGCCGGCGGGGTGGTGCACGAGGAAGCCGAAACCTGCGAACCGGAGTTTTGCCCGCTGCCTCTCTGCGCGTGTTGCTTCGATCTCGATGACACCTGCCACACGCTAACCGAGACCGACTGCCTGGCCTCAGGCGGCACCTGGCATGTGGGCTCGCAATGCCTCGAGGACGGCGGCGACATCTCGTGCCCGATCTGGCGCGTGTGCTGCGTGGAAGAGGATTGCTACATCAATCGCGAAGAGGACTGCGCCTCCTTGGAAGGCCGCTGGCTCGTCGATGAACGCGCCTGCGAGCCCGGCATCTGCGTCATTCCGGTTCCCTCCGACGAACCGGGCTGGGGCGCGATCAAGTCCCTCTATCGGTAATCGCTTTCGATCGCTTGCGGATCGTGGAAGAAGTCCCCGCGCCGTGAGGGCGGGGACTTCTTCGTCGTCGGGCCTCTCGGAATGGCCGCATCGCCTTGCATGCGCGCGCTTCCCCTCCACGTCCGCACCTGCTATCAAGTGGGCATGAGATTCTTTCCACTTCTGGGAAGCTATCGGAGTTTTGAAGAACTCGCCCGCCGTGCACCGGAGGGGTCCACCTGGTCGCGCGCTCTCGTCGCTCGTGCCTCGCCCTTCCTGATTGCGGCTCCTCATGGCGGCGGCATCGAGCCGGGCACCACGGAACTCGCGCAAGCGGTCGCGGGCGACGATTTCGCCCTTTACAGCCTGCTCGGAACGCGGCCGCGCGGCAATCTACGCCTGCACCTTCCAAGCCATCGCTTCGACGATCCTGCCTTCATCGATGCGGCCGGCCGGGCACGCGTGGTCGTGGCCCTGCATGGGTGCGAGGGATCGGAATCGATCGCCTCCGTCGGAGGGCTTCACATCGAGTTGGGCGAACGCATCCTGTCCGCGCTGCAGGCCGCGGGCTTTGACGCCGCGCCTGACGCGACGGACCATTCGGGAAAAGATCCTCGCAATCTCTGCAATCAGGGGCGGGATGGCCGGGGCGTGCAGCTCGAACTCAGCCGCGCGCTGCGCCGATCGATGTTCCAGGGGCTGACCGTGCTCGAGCGGCACAGAACGAGGGAGCCCTTCGCTCGTTTCGTGGATGCGTTGCGCGGAGTTCTCCTCATCGCGGCGCGCGAGCTCGAGCAGGAAGGAGATCTCGCGGCACACGAGCGCGAGCCCTGAGGGCAAACGATCGATCGGCGTTGCTCCGGTCATGGCTCGATCGTGCGTTCCTTCCGAAGTGTCGCTCGATCGAGCTTCCCTCCTACTTCCTCAATGCAGCCAGCCTCCCGCCACGATCAACACGACGATGCCGAGCACGATGCGATATACCGCAAAGGGCGCGAATCCTCTGTGGCGGACCCAGGCCATGAACCACGCGACCGCGGCATAGGCGACCAGAAAGGAAACGACGAACCCGATCGCCAGCACGATCCACCCATGGCCGTCGATCCCGGAAGCGCCGAGCGGATTGTCGGGCGTGCCGCGCACGGTCTGAAAGAGATCGAACAAGGTCGCGACCGCCATCGTGGGCATCGAGAGAAAGAAGGAGAACTCGAGCGCGGCCGCGCGCGACATGCCGGCCAGTTGTCCGCCGGCGATGGTCGCCATCGATCGTGAAGTGCCCGGAAAGACGGCCGCAAGAATCTGGCACGCGCCGACCCATGCGGATTGGGCGGGAGTCATCGCTTCCATGCTCCAGGTGCGAATGCGCCCTTGGCCGTCCGATGCCGCTTCGTGCCCCGGGCCCACCTTCTCCGCGGGCGCTTGCCGGGCGTCGATCAACCACATGATGATGCCGCCCACGAGGAGCGCGATGCCCATCAGCACCAGGCTCTCGAGATGCTCGCCGATCACGCGGCTCAGGAGAAATGAGGGCACCGCCGTGACGACGAAGGCGATGGCCACGAGGCCGAGCGGATGCGTGAGGACGGTGCGATCGCCGGCTTCGCCGCGCGGGAAGGTGGACAGGAAGCGCGCAATCCGCGTGCGGAAATAGACGGGCAGGCAGAGGATCGCGCCGAGTTGGATCACGACCGCGTACATCTTCCAGTAGCCGGCGGTGAGCTCGAGGCCGAAGAGCGATTGAACGAGGCGCAGGTGCGCGGTCGAACTGACCGGCAGGAATTCCGTCAGGCCTTCCACGATGCCCAGGAGAATAGACAACAAGTAATCGCTCACGAACCCTCCCGCGAATGAATGGCATCCCTCCGCCTGCATCACGGCCGGATCGATTCACCCGGTGACTGCCGAATGTGCAGGCGCCGGGCGATCGGCCGCCGGACGATCCACCGCGCGCAACCTTGCGCGAAAGTGCCTCATCCGGACAAGGCGATCAATGCAGGAATAGGGGTCTCATGACTCGCTCGGAATCGCACGCCGGTAGTCGCATCGAGGTGAGCGCATCGAGGCAGGCGCATCCGTTCGACGCATCGAGCTCAGCGCACGATCGTCACGCGGCGAACGATGCCGGGCCGCATAGAGGCACGGGACCCCGCGGCCATTTCCCCAAGCGCCAGAGGACCGGCCGGATTCGGCTGAAGATGGAGAAGATAGGCGCCTGACGAGAGGCTGTTGGGCAAGAGAAGCATGGCGCGCTCGTCGCCCGCCCGGGCCGCTTCGTGCCCCGAGGCCACGCGCCGTCCGAGCGCGTCGAAGAGCGACCAGTCGAGCGCGGGGCCTGCGGGCAGCAAACAGGGAATGGCTCCGTCGAACCGGACAATCGAGGCAGCGTGGAACGCATGCTCGAAAGAGCGCCAGCCGTCTCTTTGCGAATCGTCGACGGAAGAGGCGTCCAGAAAGACGAGATACTCGCCCTCGCCATCGCCCGTCATCACGAGCATCCCGCTCTCGTCGTAGGTCCAGGCGGCAAAGAGCGAGCCGTCCTTCAAGATCGCCTCGGGTCTCGCGGGCACGCCGAGCAGGGCGAGCTCAGCCGGGCCTTCGTCTCCGGCATCCCAGCGAACGAGGAAGGCATCGTCTTCAAAAGGAAACTCGAGGGAAGCAAGATCGAGCTCGAGCCCGGCCACATTGTGAATCATGCGGACACGAATTTCCTGTGAGACGGCCGGTGCGGTTGAGGCCATGAGGTTCGCGGTCGAGTGACAGGCATCGAAGCGCGCGAAGTCGCCGAGAGGATTGCGCATCTCGAGGCGCGCCCAGTACCAGGCGCCTTCCGCATCGGCATTGATCGATATCGCCTTCGGCAGCGGATCGAGCGTGAAACGCTGCAGGAAATCGCAGATCAAGCGCTCCTCCGCGCAACCCCAGCCATGGCCGGAGTGCACCGACTCGCGCAACACGACCGTGTCGGCCACCGGCTCCATCACGGCGTAGAGGTCCTCCGCATGCTCGCGCCACACTTGATCCGAATCGCCAAGCCCGAAGGTGAGCCAGAGAGGCAAGTGGCTCGCGTTCACATGCATGCTCGCGGTCGAGTCGGCGAAGACGATCGCGGAGTTGCGGTGGTATTCGAACGGCACTTGCTCGGGCGTTCCTCCAAACGCGGCGATCATCGAGTTGTTGATGCCTTGCTCGTGAAAGCGACGTTCGCAATCCTGAATCCCCGACAACGACGCGGCCGCCGCCACCATCGGTCCGGCGGGATTGAGATGATTGTTCGAGAAGATCATGCCCGCGGCTCCGCCCATCGAGGCTCCCACCATGTAGATGCGTAGCGGGTCGATCGCGTAGCGTTCCTCCAACCAGCGGATCACATCGACCACATGCGCTTGCGTGGCGTGATTGTTCCAGTGCGAGGCCGTCACCCCCGTGTGGCTCATGACGATCCAGCCGCGCTCGCCGGCGATCTCGTCGAAGTCGGTGGCGTTTTTCATCTCGAGGTGCGAGGCGCCGAGTTGATGCCAACCGATCAGCAGCGGACAAGGAACCTGAGGATCGTAGCTTTCGGGAATCTGCACCCAGAAGGTCTCGGTGTCTCCGAGACTGGTCGTGATCGTCTCCGTGAATTCCGTGTGGGCGAAGGCCGGCAGCGTTCCCGCGACGAGCGCGAGCGTCAGGAGAAAGAGCCGTCGGCGAGTCTCATGCCTCGTCGTGCCTGGGGCACCGCCGTATGGCCGGCGTCGTCTCATCGGATCGTGTCCTCCGGCACGGATGCGCGTTGCCTGGGAAATCGCGCTTCCTCGCCTGTGCGCGGGTCGCGGGCGCATCGGATGGCCGCGCAGCACACGGGGCGCGCAGAGATTGCGCGCCCACCATGCACGCCCACCATGATTATACCGCTTCGCTCGCCTTCCACGGACTACGGTGATAGGCTCATCCATCGCTTCTCACGATGGGAGGCCCTGAAGCAGGCAACCTCCCAAGCTCTCCGTTTGGAGGAGCCATGTCCTGGATGGATCGTTTCCGGGCGGCCGGCGGCACCGAGCACGATGCCGGCCCCAAGTCGGCCACCGTGCGCGGCATCGTCAAGGAACTGGATGCGCTCGAGCCCCAAGAAGCTCGCTTCGCCGCCGCCTTCGCCTGCATCCTCGGTCGCGCGGCCGCGTCCGATCTGACGATCGATGAGGCCGAGATCCGGGTGATGGAGAATCTCGTCGGCCGCCTGGGACATCTTCCGGAAGAGCTCGCCCGTCTGGTCGTCCGCATCGTCAAGCATCGCTCCTCGCTCTTCGGAGCGACCGAGGACTTCGTCGTGACGCGGGAATTCCGCGAGATCTCGACGGTCTCGCAGCGCGTCGAGCTGCTGCATTGCCTCTTCGCCGTCTCGGCGGCCGACCGTTCGATTTCGGTGGAGGAGGAAGAAACCATTCGCCGAATCGCGACCGAGCTCGGCTTCGGTCACGCGGAATACATCGAGGCTCGCTTGCGATTCAACGCCTTGCGCGAAGTCTTGCGCGACCTGCCCGGAAAACGGGAACGAGCGGACGAGGGAAGCGGCGGACCGGAGGCTTGAGGGGCGCCGGTTGGGACCCCGGAAATCCCCCATTGTCCCGGTCCCCGAATCGTACTAGAAGCAGAAGCGCGAGCCCGGCCTGTCTCTTGCCTCCCGGACAGAGCCCGGCCGGCTGCCTTTGCGCTCACGATCTCCATTCCGATCGACTGGCGTCTTGCGAACGGACCGTCAGGTTTCTTGGAGGTGAGTTGGCGCGTGAAGGGGCACATCCTCGTTCGGCCGGTAGCGCCTCGTACTGGGCGCTCCTGACGACGGCCGTCTTGGCCGGAGCGGCGATTGGCTTGGGCCTCTTCACCTTCGTCTACGCGAAAGGCTACTCCTACCTCTCGAACGACCCCGCCGCCTGCGCCAACTGCCACATCATGAACGACCACTACGCGGCCTGGCGGGCTTCGAGCCATCACGCCGTGGCCTCGTGCAACGATTGCCATGTTCCTCACGAGCTGGCCGGCAAGTACGCGGTCAAGGCGCGCAACGGCTTCTGGCATTCGTTCTACTTCACGACGAACGCCTTCCCCTACCCACTCAGGATCACCGAGCGCAATCACGATGTCCTCGAGCTGCGTTGCCGGGATTGTCACGAGGCGATGGTGGCGGCGATGAACGCGGGCATCGATCCGCCGTCCAACGAAGTGCGCGGCCGGACGAGCCGCGAAGGGTTGGAGTGCACGCATTGTCACCACTATGTCGGGCATTGGGTGCGATGATGCGATGAGACGGTCTGGGCACGGGCTTGGTCTGCGCGCATACGCGCAGCCGGCATCGGGCGCGAACGAGCGAGCGTGTGAGGAGGTGCGATGACGACGCATTCGACCGGAAGCATGGGACGGCGCTACGGGGGGCGATGGCTCGTCGCCGCCGCCGTGGGAGCCGCGATCGTCACGCTGCTCATCGCGCTCTTGTTGACCAACATCCTTCAACGAAAGGCGGAGTCGCGAAATCCCTTCTTCCGCGTGGTGACTCTCGACGACAACACCGTGGACCCGGCGGTCTGGGGCCGCAACTTCCCGCTGCAGTACGATCGCTACGTCCGCACGGTCGACATGACCCGCACGCGCTACGGCGGCAGCGAAGCGATGCCCAGAGAGCCGGTGGTTGCGGGAACGCAGACGGCCACGACGCCCGCGACCCCTCCGGCAACGCCGGCCGCGACGCCACCCGCGCCCGCCAACATGGAGCGCCCCGAGGTCCTCTCCTACTCGCGCCTCGTCGAGGACCCGCGCTTGCGCAGCTTCTGGGCGGGTTACGCCTTCGCGGAGGACTTCCGTGAGGAGCGCGGGCACGCCTACATGTTCATCGACCAGGTCTTCACGCGCCGCCAGGAAGTGGTGCAGCAGCCGGGCGCCTGCCTGCACTGCCATGCCTCCGTCTACACCGTGTACCGCGATCAGGGCGGCGGCGATTTGATCGCGGGATTCGCCAAGGTGAATGCGATGCCCTATCGGGACGCGGCCGCGCTGGCGAAGTATCCGGTCTCCTGCATCGATTGCCACGATCCTGAGACCATGCAGCTGCGGATCACGCGTCCGGGGCTGATCGAAGGCATGCGCACGCTGATGGGCGATCCGAACTACGACATCAACAAGGAAGCGACCCGCCACGAGATGCGCGCGTATGTCTGCGCGCAGTGCCATGTCGAGTATTACTTCCAAGGCCCCGAGAAGCGCTTGACCTATCCGTGGAAGAACGGTCTGCGCGCCGACGAGATCCTCTCGTACTACGAGGAGACGGGGTTCAAGGACTGGACCCACGCGATCAGCCAGGCGCCGGTGTTGAAGGCGCAGCATCCCGAATTCGAGATGTACATGCAGGGCGTGCACGCGCGCAGCGGCGTGACCTGCGCCGATTGTCACATGCCCTACATGCGCCAGGGCGCCTTCAAAGTGAGCGATCACTGGGTGCGCAGTCCGGTGCTCAACATGGCGGCCGCCTGTCAGACCTGCCATCGCTGGTCGGAAGAGGAGCTGCAGAATCGGGTCTTCACGATCCAGGATCGCACCTATCAGCTGCGCAACCTCGCCATCGACGCGGTCATCGAGCTCGCCAACGCGATCGCGCGCGAAAGCGAGCGCGGGACCCCCGAACCGGTGCTCACCGCGGCGCGCACCTACCAACGCCGCGCGCAGTTCCTGACGGATTTCATCGAAGCGGAGAATTCGATGGGGTTCCACGCGTCCCAGGAGGCCGCGCGCATTTGCGCGCTGGCGCTCGATTACGCGCGCCTGGGGACCGCGACGCTCTACACCGGCGAAACGCCGAGCGCGCCTCCGGCCTTGCTCGCGCCTCCGCCGCAAACGGTCACGCCGCCCGCGGGAGGCGAGATCTTCCAGCGACGCGGAGCGCCACCCCAGAGGCCGAAGATCGGGGAACAGATCTAGCACTCGCCTTGACAGAAGGGTGCAGGCCCGCAATTCTTGCCGCTCATGCAGAATTCATCTTCGCCCGGCAAGCCGGATGGGATCGGCAAGCCAGCGTCCGGCGGGCGCTACGCGGCGCTCGTCGCCGCAGGCATTCTCCTCAGCCGCATCGCGGGACTGATTCGCGAACGCGTCTTCTCGCACTACTTCGGACTCTCCGACGCGGGCGACGCCTTCAAGGCCGCCTTTCGCATTCCCAACTACCTGCAGAATCTCTTCGGCGAAGGCGTGCTCTCCGCATCGTTCATCCCCGTCTACGCGCGGCTTCTCGCGGAAGGCGACGAGCGTGAAGCGGGGCGCGTCGCAGGCGCGGTCTTCTCGCTGCTTGCGCTGCTCGTTTCGGTTCTCGTGGTCGGCGGCGTGCTGCTGACGCCCTGGCTGGTGGATCTCATCGCCCCGGGATTCGAAGGCGCGAAGCGCGACCTGCTCGTGCGCCTCGTGAAGATCATCTTCCCCGGCACCGGCATTCTCGTTCTCTCGGCCTGGTGCCTCGGGGTGCTGAACAGCCATCGCCGCTTCTTCCTCTCCTATGCCGCTCCCCTCGCCTGGAACGCGGTGATGATCGCCGCCCTGGCCGGCTTCGGCGCGCGGCTGGAAGGCGTTCGCATCACGGAGAGCTTGCGCCTCGAGCAAGGACGGCTCGCGGAAGCGGTCGCGTGGGCTTCGGTCGCGGGCAGCGCGCTGCAATTCCTCGTGCAGCTTCCCACCGTGCTGCGCCTCGCGCGCGGACTGAAGCTCTGGCTCGGAGAGAACTCCGCGCAGGTGCGCCAGGTGGTCGTGAACTTCGTGCCGGTCTTCATCGGCCGCGGCGTGGTGCAAATCAGCGCCTACATCGACAACCTGCTCGCGAGCTTCCTGTCGACGGGCGCGGTCACCGCGCTCTTCAACGCGCAGACGCTCTACCTCCTGCCCGTGAGCCTCTTCGGCATGTCGGTGTCGGCGGCCGAGCTGCCGCTCATGTCGGGCACGACCGGCGAGACGGCCGCGGTCCACGAGCAGTTGCGCCTGCGTCTCGACTCGGGGCTGCGCCGCATCGCCTTCTTCGTGGTGCCCTCGATGGTCGCCTTCCTCGCGCTCGGCGACATCGTGGTCGCGGTGATCTATCAGACCGGCCGCTTCGGCGCGACCGACACGACATTCGTCTGGGTCGTGCTGGCCGGCGCATCGCTCGGGCTCCTCGCGACGACGATGGGCCGTCTGTACAGCTCCACCTTCTACGCCTTGCGCGACACGCGCACGCCGCTGCGCTTCGCGATCGTGCGCGTGGCCACCGCGGCGACGCTCGGATACCTCGCGGCGTTCCATCTCACCGGCTTGCTCGGCCTCGAACGGCGCTGGGGCGTGGTGGGGATCACGGCCGCGGCGGGGCTCGCCGGTTGGGTGGAATTCACCCTGCTGCGGCGGGCGCTGCATCGCAGGATCGGTAGGACGGGACGCTGGGCGCAGGTTCTCGCGCGCATGTGGCTCGCCGCGATTCTCGCGGGCGCCCTCGCCTGGGCGCTCCGGCTCGTCACCTCGCTCGATCGCTCGCTGCTCGTCGGGCTCGCGATTCTCGGCATCTACGGCGCCGCCTACTTCGTCTTCACGATCGCGCTGCGCGTCCCGGAAGGACGCTGGCTTCTCGAGCGGGCGGGACGCATCCGCCGTCGCGCGCGCTAGCAATCGCCCGGCCGGGAATTCCCGGAAAGCATCCATGCCAGGAGCTTGGCGGCGTTGTACGCGTCATCCACGCCGCGGTGGTGCCTGCCCTGCAGTTCAAGGCCCGCTCTGCGCAGCGCAGTGCTCATCCCCACCTCGCGCCGGAGACGCTGCGTCAGCGCAAATAGATTCTTCAAGCAAAGGTGAGTCGCCCCGAAAGGGTACTTCACCGCGCGCTCCAGGCATTGCCGCTCGAACATCTTGCGATCATAGCTTCCGTAACTCGCCCAGGTGCGCGTCCGGGTGGAGTAGGTTTCGGTCAACTTCGCGCAGGCGTCGGCGAAGGCAATTCCCTCCCGGTCAAGGACCTCTTGCGTGAGTGAGGTCAGTTCCTCGCAGAAGTCGCTGACTCGAGAGCGTTCAGGCTTGACGAGAATCGCATCCCTTCCCGAGATTTCGTGCGAGTTCACCTCGAGTACCGCGATGCCGATCTCGATGATCTCGCTCTCCTGGCCGGCGGGAGGGCTGAGCGGCCGGGAACATCGGTGACAGATTAGTCCAGGTACATGGGTGACACTT